>NZ_KQ089830.1:0-193233 GCF_001037515.1 Citrobacter sp. MGH110
GTGTTGATAAACAGAATTTGCCTGGCGGCTGTAGCGCGGTGGTCCCACCTGACCCCATGCCGAACTCAGAAGTGAAACGCCGTAGCGCCGATGGTAGTGTGGGGTCTCCCCATGCGAGAGTAGGGAACTGCCAGGCATTAATTTAGTGAAGAAGCCCATCCTGACGGATGGGCTTTTTTGCGTCTGTGCGGGATGAAAACCGCCGGATGCGGCGTGCCGCCTTATCCGGCCTACAGGGGCCGGGCTGAACGTATTTTGTAGGCCTGATAAGCGCAGCGCATCAGGCAACGCGGCGGTACATTGCCGGATGCGGCGTACCGCCTTATCCGGCCTACAGGGGCTGGGCTGAACGTATTTTGTAGGCCTGACAAGCGCAGCGCATCAGGCAACACGGTGGTACATTGCCGGATGCGGCGTAACAGCCTTAATCGACCAGCAAAATCACACTGTCTCGATCTACTACACGGATCTCTCCCTCGAACATATCTGAATCCTTTCTCTGCTAATTAAAATCGTGATCTTTACCGCACAATAAGATATAACAATTATATAACATTCTATTTACTAAAAAACACACAACCATCATTGATAAATTCACGCGATCGTTGGCAGGGGTACAATTCTAATGGCTGATAGTAGTGTAACTGAGAACGGGGCGCTGGCAGACGGCGATACCCGTCGTCGTATATGGGCGATTGTCGGAGCATCATCAGGGAATCTGGTCGAATGGTTTGATTTCTATATCTATTCATTCTGCTCTCTTTATTTTGCTCATATCTTTTTTCCATCAGGAAATACCACCACACAACTCTTACAAACCGCTGGCGTTTTTGCCGCTGGCTTCTTGATGCGACCAATTGGAGGCTGGCTGTTTGGCCGTATCGCGGATAAGCACGGGCGTAAAAAGTCCATGTTGCTGTCCGTTTGTATGATGTGCATGGGATCGTTGGTGATCGCTTGTCTACCGGGATATGAAACTATCGGTACCTGGGCCCCAGCGCTATTACTGCTGGCAAGGCTATTCCAGGGGTTATCTGTCGGTGGTGAATACGGAACCAGCGCGACCTATATGAGTGAAGTCGCCGTTGAAGGTAAGAAAGGTTTTTATGCTTCATTCCAGTACGTAACGTTAATCGGCGGACAGTTACTGGCATTACTGGTTGTGGTCATATTACAGCACACGTTAGAAGACTCTGCGCTCAGAGAGTGGGGTTGGCGTATTCCATTTGCGTTGGGCGCCGTGCTGGCTATTGTTGCGCTATGGCTGCGTCGCCAACTGGATGAAACCTCGAAACAGGATGTTCGCGCGCTGAAAGAAGCGGGTTCCCTGAAAGGTCTGTGGCGTAATCGCAAAGCTTTTGTCATGGTGCTTGGTTTTACCGCCGCGGGTTCGTTGTGTTTTTACACGTTCACAACCTATATGCAGAAGTACCTGGTTAACACAGCCGGTATGCATGCCAACGTAGCCAGCGGGATTATGACGGCGGCACTGTGTGTGTTCATGCTGGTACAACCGTTGTTTGGCGCCTTGTCTGATAAAATTGGCCGACGTACTTCAATGCTGTGTTTTGGCGCGTTGGCCGCGATTTTCACCGTTCCCATTCTGACAGCATTGCAAAGCGTAACATCCCCGTATATGGCGTTTGCTCTGGTGATGTGTGCTCTGTTAATCGTCAGTTTCTATACGTCAATTAGCGGTATTCTGAAGGCCGAAATGTTCCCGGCACAGGTGCGCGCTCTGGGGGTCGGCTTATCTTATGCGGTGGCCAATGCGCTGTTTGGCGGTTCAGCCGAATATGTCGCGTTGTCCCTGAAGTCTGTCGGTATGGAAACGACATTCTTCTGGTACGTCACTGCGCTGGCAGTAGTTGCGTTTTTAGTATCGCTAATGCTGCATGGGAAAGGGAAAGGTCTGCGCCTCTAGTAATGTGCCAGTTGCCAGACCGCATAGCCGGTAGATGCGCCTGCAACATCCCAGGCGAAGTCCTTCCAGCTCCAGCCGCTCCCTGCGGGACGGCTGTCCCATAGCTCTTTTGACGCACCTAGGCTGACTGAGAACATCAGGCCGATAGCCGCACTGCGATCGCGGCTGTTGCCCTGATGTTGGGCATATTCATTGCCGGCTGCGGCAAGCATGGCGGAGGCGATGAAGTGTTGAGCTTTGTCTTGCCCGCTCCACTGGTCGTTAGCCATATGGCTGCAGCCCGAAATGGCAAGGATACTGGTAAGAATGAACAGGCGCACCGTTACCTCCATATGAAAAACCCCGTCACTGGACGGGGTCTTGATTACAGAATACGGCTAATTAATCTGTCGATACGAATACGGCGTAGTCGACGGATGAGCTTACGCACTTTGACCGGATAGTCAGCAATGCTTTGCAGGTCGCGATAGTGCTTAACGACGGTAGTATGCGTACGGATAAGCTCCAGCTCTTTATCGCGCTGAGGGGTGAGCTCTTGCTTAGGATCGTGGATAAGGATGGCGTTTTCCAGATCCAGACGCCAGGCGCGAGGGTTAAGGTTGTTGCCGGTGAGCAGCATCCATTTATCATCAACCCACATACCTTTCAGATGATAGGTATTGTCATCATCTTTCCATAAGCGCACGACCAACTGGTCGGTATTCACGTAATACTGCAATCTGCTCAAGAAACGGCGCAGATTTATTTCATACAGATAAGGCAGCGCACCGATGATCTTGAATGGCTCATCTTCCGGGATGAAAAAGTCGTTGGCGGTTTTATCACCGACAATGATTTCAACCTTTTTCCCTTCACGCAGCAGTTGAATGATATTGCGCACCAGTATGGCGGGAAGGTTGAAATAAGGGGTACAGATTGTAAGCTTGTGCTCCGCGCAGGGCATAAGATGGAAAATGGTCTTATTTAACAGACTGGATTTCCCAAGGCCCACCAGAGGCGTAACCGAAAGCTGTTCGTTATCAGCATCACCCTGAAAATGGAATGACGCATCGCGCAGTTCCTGACGGTACAGGCGGATGTCGTTTTTAATTTCTGGGCTTTTAGGGCGGTTGATATCATCAAGACGGTTAACGCCGCGACCGTTCATCAGGTTTTGCGTCACCCAATCGAACATGATATCGGCCATTTGCGCGTTGCGAATCAACTGATAACGGTCATAGCGATATTTGTCATGCTGATGCAGGTAAACATCGTTCAGACTGGCCCCGCTGTACAGGACGCTGTCATCAATGATAAAGCCTTTGAAATGCAGGACGCCAAGCGCTTCGCGGGTGTTAATCGGAACGCCATAGACAGGAATATCGATACCAGGGTTTTCTTGCGCCATTCGGCAATACCAGTCAGCATTGGTATTGGATGCCGCAGCACCAATACGACCGCGCTGGGCTCGGTGCCAGTCGACAAGCACCCGGACATCCAGTTCAGGACGCTGCCGTTTTGCCGCATAGAGAGCGTCAAGTATGCCTTTACCACCGTCATCCTGTTCCAGGTACAGCGCAATAATGCAGATCCGTCGCGTCGCGCTGGCTATTTTTTCCAGCAGAGTCTCCCTGAAATTAGCGGGAGCATAAAAGAAATCTACATCATCAACTGACTGAGAAATCTTGGGTAGTTGGGCAAGGTGTTGTTGATGTTTATTACGCTTAAATTTTGACAACATCACAGTGCATTTCTTCTCTGTTCATTGAAGGGTCCTCTGTGCTATGCAGACGACATAAGCGGGCAATGATACCACCAGTACCCATTAATGTGGTCAACATTTCCAGTACCTTACTCACGATTCCTCACATTGGGCCAGATTAAGCGTTAGCCCAACAATTCCCTCTTCGAGCTGGACGTCAACAACAAACCCGAGTTTTCGGGCCAGGGCGACCATCCCACGATTGTTCGGCATCGTAATACCATTCAAACGTATAAGTCCGTGATCTCGAGTATAGGCAATTAATTTTTCCATCAATCGGCGACCCAGTCCAAGCCCTTTGAGATCGGAACGAACCAGTACGGCAAACTCAGCGTCTACGTTATCAGGATCCGAGATTGCTCGCGTTACGCCGAGGATCTCTTCGTGATTATCTTTACAACGCACCGCAACAAAGGCCATTTCCCGATCGTAGTCGATCTGCGTCATATTAGCTAAATCTTCGTGGGTAAATTCGTTGATCTCACTGAAATAGCGATAATAAAGATCTTCTTTTGTCACCTGAGAAATGAACTGCTGAAGATGAGGTTCATCCTCCGGCAAAATGGGGCGGAACAGACAGCGCTCGCCGTTCTTCAACTCCACCCACTCTTCAAGCTGATGAGGGTAGGGACGTACAGCCAGTCTGCTTTCGTTATCTCCCGTGAAAGGGGCAATATCCAGCGTAACGTCCAGCGCGGTAAATTCTCCGGCCGAGGCCAGCAGCGGATGAATATCCAGACGCTGAATTTCCGGGCAATCGACGATCAGGTTGGAGACCTGCACCAGAAGTTGGCTCAACCCGGCGATATCCAAAGGGCGCAGTGCGCTGCGCGCGCGGATCTTTTTATTTTTGATCCCCTGGATCACCAGATAACGCGCCAGATTCATGTTCAATGGCGGCAATGCCACCACGGCTTGCTCTTCCGGTCGCCACTCAACACCACCTTCACCCAGCATAATCAACGGGCCAAATACCGGGTCGTGTTCAACGACGACTCGAAGCTCCTGAGCGCCGGCGCGATTCGCCATACTTTGCACTAATAAGCCGTGAATGCGTGCCTGCGGCCAGGCCATTTTTACCCGATCGAAAATTGCATTGGCGGCCTGTTGCACTTCAGTGGCTGTACGCAGGTAGAGCATCACCCCCTGAACTTCTGATTTATGCGGAATATCAGGAGAACGCAGCTTGAGCGCCACCGGGTAGCCGATTTGCTCCGCGATGTGTACGGCTTCCGCGCTGTCGCTGGCGATCCACGTTGGCAGCGTGTGTAAGCCATAAGCCTGTAAAATCGGCTGCACTTCATGGGTATCAAGCGATGTCGCTCCTTCAGCAATCGCTCGCTGTAACAGATTATGCGCTTCGGCGGTGTTGGAGGTCAGGCTGTCAGGCAGCGCTGGCGTTTCCCGCAGCTGCTTCTGGTTTCGCCGATACTCCACCATATGCATAAATGCGGTGATGGTACCTTCCGGCGTGCGGTAGGTGGGCAGTCCGGCTTCGCTAAACAGTCTGCGGGCTTCCTGAGAGGAAAACTCTCCGCACCAGTTGGTCAGCAACGAGACGAATTTTCCTCGGGGGTGATGCTTTACCGCTTCAATCAATGCCAGTGCGCTTTCGGTTCCGGGAGCGGCTGCGCTGGGTGAATGAATCACCATCAGCGCGTCGAAATCCTGGCTGGCGAGCAAAATATCCAGCGTCTTAACGTAGTGTTCGCTGCTGGCGTCATCACGCAGATCCAGCGGGTTGGCGATATCAACATGTTCAGGCAATGCATCGCGTAATTTCTGGCAGGTGTCTTCATTCAACATCGCCAACTTGCCATTTTTTGACCACAGTTCATCTAATGCCAGTGCGGCAGGCGCGGCCCCATTGCTGATGATCATCAGCCTGTCGCCACGTAGTGGACGCATGTGGCTCAGGGTTTCGACCGCCGAAAACAGCTCGTGAGTGTCTTGCACGCGTAATAAACCGGCACGCTGAATAGCGGCATCCCACGCAGGGTCCATCCCGGCGCTGGTATGCAGTAAACGCTGCGCCGCTGGACTACGACCGCTCTTAATCACCAAAATAGGTTTATTGCGCGAGGCGCTGCGGGCGGCGGAAACAAAGCGTCGGGCATCACTTAAATGCTCGAGATACAGCAATATCGCGCTGGTTTTGCTGTCGCGCGCCAGGTAATCCAGCAGCTCATCAACGTCGATATCCAGGCTATCACCCAGCGCGATAAAGTAAGAAAAGCCCATTTCTCTCTGCTGTGCCCAGTCGAGTATGGTGTTGGATACGGCAGCGGATTGAGAGATAAAAGCCAGCTTGCCGCGCTTAATCGGGACGGGGGAAAAGCTGGCGTTAAGCCCTTGCCAGGGCGCGAGAAGTCCCAGGCTGTTGGGGCCCAGCAAACGTATGTTGTAGCGTGATGCGCAGGCCAGCAGCTCTGCGTGCTGCGCCGCGGGAGCTGAGAGAATAATGCAGGTTTTACAGCCTTTCTCGCCAAGCGCTTCGAGTAACGCCAGGTTACGGCTGGCATTGGTGCACAACACGGCGAGATCCGGGCTAAAGGGCAGGCTGTTGATATTGGGCCATGCCAGTACGCCCAGCACCGCTTTCCATGCGGGCGTCACCGGTAAAACAGGTCCATTGAAACCGCCGGCAAGCAGGTTACGCATCATCAGGTAACCCGCGCGATTAGGCTTCATTGACGCCCCAATCACCGCAATGGATTTCGGTCGCAGTAGTGCTTCCAGACCACGCTGACTCATATCGGCTTCCTTAATGACACCAGTGACCGAATGATTTTAAACGTTTTCTGATGAATCTGCTGTGACGCTTCCCTGATGTTGAGTTTTTCCTGCCAGGTAGCGGGTTTTAAAGCGAGTGAAATGATCGCTTAACCCTTCTGCGGCTTGCGTATCTCCCGCCAGATCCAACAAGGCGATGGCCACTTCGGCAGTGCAATATTGCCCTTCAGCGTGAACGCCACGCAGGTGGTAAGCAGAAAGGCGTGATAAATCAACGGAGATCACCGGTAGGTTATCGAGGTACGGGCTTTTGCGGAACATTTTACGCGCCTCAGGCCAGGTACCGTCGAGCATGATAAACAATGGTGGCTTACCGGCTGGTGGCGTGAAAATCACTTCACGCTCTTCACCCGCATAGGAGGCCGGGAATACAACCATCGGCTGGTAATCCGGATTTTTCACCAGTTCCAGCAGCGCCTGCGGCGGCTCGGTGCGTGACCACTGAAAAGCCGTGGTATCGGGCAGAATATCAGCAATCAAACGCCCCGTGTTGCTGGGCTTCATCGGCTCGGTATCAAACATCACCAGACAAAAGCGACTTTTTGCCGCAGAGGGTGCCAGCGTTGCGCACAAGCAGAGTTTCTGCGGCAGCAGGCAGCGCTGACAGCGGCGAACGCGATTACCTCGGGCAAGGAAAGGACGCGTGGCGCGCGCGAGGCGCTCAGCGCGTAACTGAAGAACAGCGTTATCGGTCATGGGGAAACACGTTGAAAAACGCTATTGTCGCAGAGGTGAAAACGGGGCACAAGATGCGCCCCGTAGAGATTATAATGATTCGTTAAGCCAGCTATCAAATGGGGCTTTTGGTACAGCGCCGTTAAGCATGTCGACGATTTCCCCTTTTTTGAAAATCATAATGGTCGGAATGCTGCGGATACCGAAACGGGCGCTGAGTTCACGCTCGGCTTCCGTATTCACTTTAACAAAACGCACTTTACCGCTACGCTCTTCCGCGACATCTTCAAAAATCGGGGCGAAGTTACGACATGGACCACACCAGGGGGCCCAAAAGTCAACGACCACCGGGAGATCGTCTTTTAACAGTTTATCCAGTGTCTCACCGGTCGCATTGATCACCTCCCCATCAAACAGGTCGTGACCACAGCGTCCGCATTTAGCCGCTTCCTGGACACGATCGTCGGGGATGCGGTTGATAGCCTGGCAGCTGGTACAAACGGTATTCATAACTAACCTCTGGATGAGTGGAGTGGACTTCACGGCAGGAACGCCAGTATGTTTCTATTATGTTACATATTATCGGGGAGTCTGTTCTAAACAACAATGCGTTTTATTCAATGAGTACAATAGTCCTTAGCTTTTAAATGAAATAATGGCTAACGACGTGCACATCGGGTAATCTGCGCGCTTCGCGCAGAGCAGGTGGAGAAAAACATGAGCGACGAACTGAAGAACAAAAACGGCAAGGTCAAAGTGATGTACGTCCGCAGTGACGATGACTCGGATAAACGCACCCAAAATCCACGTACCGGAAAAGGCGGCGGTCGCCCCGGTACTTCCCGAGCCGAAGGCGGTCGTCGCCCTGCCCGTGATGACCGAAAGGGTCCGAACAGCGAACGCGGTCGTGAACGTGGTCGTGACCGCGATGTAGAACGTGACCGCAGACGTGAAGATTCACCGTGGCGTACCGTGTCCCGCGCACCGAATGATGACGCAGCGGATAAAGCCGATCACGGCGGTATTAGCGGTAAGAGCTTTATCGATCCTGAAGTATTACGCCGTCAGCGTGCGGAAGAAACCCGCGTTTACGGTGAGAATGCCTGTCAGGCTCTGTTCCAGAGTCGTCCGGACGCCATCGTCCGCGCCTGGTTTGTTCAGAGCGTAACCCCGCGCTTTAAAGAAGCATTACGCTGGATGGCGGCAAACCGCAAAGCCTATCACGTGGTTGACGAAGCCGAGCTGGCGAAAGCCTCTGGCACTGAACACCATGGTGGCGTCTGTTTCCTGATCAAAAAACGTAACGGTACTACCGTTAAGCAGTGGGTCGGTCAGGCAGGGGCGCAGGATTGCGTGCTGGCACTGGAAGATATCGCTAACCCGCATAACCTGGGCGGCATGATGCGTAGCTGCGCGCACTTCGGTGTGAAAGGCGTAGTGGTTCAGGATGCGGCGCTGCTGGAATCAGGTGCGGCCATCCGTACCGCTGAAGGCGGAGCTGAGCACGTTCAGCCGATTACCGGCGACAGCATTGTTGATGTGCTGGACGACTTCCGCCAGGCGGGTTACACGGTTGTGATGACCTCAAGCGCGAAAGGCAAACCGCTGTTTACTACCACGCTGCCGGAAAAAATGGTGCTGGTATTAGGGCGTGAGCGTGAAGCTCTGCCAGAAGCAGCATGCTCAGCCGACGATCTGTGCGTTGCAATTGACGGCACTGGCAAGGTAGAAACGCTCAACGTTTCTGTGGCAACAGGCGTGCTGCTCGCGGAGTGGTGGCGTCAGAACAAAGCCTGATAATAAAAATGCCAGCGAATCGCTGGCATTTTTTTACTCGCTTTCTGCGGGTAATACCGGCATCCAGTCAATTGGCTTTTCACCTCGTTGTTCCAGCCATTCATTCGCCAGTACAAAGTGATTGCAGCCAAAGAAACCGCGATGCGCAGAGAGCGGTGATGGGTGGGGCGCTTTCAACACATGGTGACGCTGCGTATCAATAATCGCGCCTTTCTTCTGTGCGTGAGAACCCCAGAGCAGGAAAACCACACCTTCCCGATGTTGGTTAATCAGACTGATGACTTTATCGGTAAATGTTTCCCACCCAAGGCTGGCGTGAGAATGTGCCTGGCCGGCGCGGACGGTGAGTACGGTGTTGAGTAACAGTACCCCCTGGCGTGCCCAGCTTTCCAGATATCCGTGCGTTGGGCGCGTGAAGCTTGGAATCGTTGCCTCCAGCTCTTTGTACATATTCAGCAACGAGGGTGGAGTGGCAATGCCGGGGCGAACAGAGAACGCGAGACCGTGTGCCTGGCCTGGACCGTGGTAAGGATCCTGACCCAGGATGACGACTTTCACGTCACCAACCTCGGTAAAGCGAAAAGCGTTAAACACATCTTTTTGCGGCGGATAAATTGTCATTCCCGATTGACGCTCGCCGGCAACAGTATGCAGCGTGTTAACAAAATAAGGCTGCTGTTTCTCTTCAGCCAGCACATCGTGCCAGGTTAATTCGGTGGCCATCTCGCTCTCCTGCGAATTTTCAATCCCCCTAGCTTAACTGCTTCTTTCGACGTCGCAAAATTCTGTACGTTACTCAATGGTCTACCCCTTAAAGATAGTTGAAAATTTATGTAAAAAGTTTAGCTGCGCACATGGCGTAAGTTGATGTAAAACAATAAAATCCACCTATCACCACTTTCCGTGTGTGGTTTTTGTTGATTTAAATCAAAGATTCAAGGGTGTGTGAGGGGTATATATACACTCAAGCAACAATGGTTTTACCAATTGGCCGGATGACGGCCAACCGAGATCAAATAATTTTGCCGGGGAGGCATCAAATGATTACAGGTATCCAGATTACTAAAGCTGCAAACGACGACCTGCTGAACTCTTTCTGGCTGCTGGACAGCGAAAAAGGCGAAGCACGCTGCATCGTTGCGAAAGCAGGTTTCAATGCTGATGAAGTCGTTGCAGTCAGCAAACTGGGCGAAATCGAATACCGTGAAGTACCGGTAGACGTACAGCCGGAAGTCCGCGTGGAAGGTGGTCAGCACCTGAACGTGAACGTTCTGCGTCGCGAAACGCTGGAAGATGCAGTTAAGCATCCGGAAAAATATCCGCAGCTGACCATCCGTGTTTCTGGTTATGCAGTGCGTTTCAACTCTCTGACCCCAGAACAGCAGCGCGACGTTATTGCTCGTACCTTTACTGAGAGCCTGTAAGGCTCACGGGGAATAACCCCGTTTAGTAGAGAATCAAAAAGCGGAAGATGCCAGTGCGTCTTCCGCTTTTTTGCATCTGTTAGTAAAAGATCCTCACCGCGCAATACACCAACAGCAGCGCCAGAATGATATTCAACTGTCGACCGTAACGGTGAAAAACGCGCTGAAAAAGATGGCCCGCCAGCGCCCAGCAGGCATTCCCGAAGGTGCCGATCAGCGCTAACAGAATACTCACCCCAATCAGCCAGTGGGCGTCCTGAGTGTACGGTAATACGAACGTGGATAACGCGGTAATGCCGTACAAAATGATTTTCACGTTAACAAACTGCAAGCCAAAACTTGCCCAGAAGCTAATCGGCTCTGACTGCAATCTATCGTTCGAGGTCGGGCTGGTGGCGATCTTCAGCGCCAGCCACAGGATATAAGCGGCCCCAGCCCAACTAAGCCAATGGATGATGGCTGGATCCATGACCGCCAGTGAAAATGAAATCCCGGCGCACATCATCATGACGATTAAAAAGCCCAGACTCATTCCGGCCAGTACGCGTGTACTCTGACGAAAACCGTGTGACGTCGCGGCGCTGAGCGCAAGGATGTTGTTTGGTCCGGGGGTTAGCGCGGTAATCAATGTATAGGTCCAGAATGCACTTAAAAGCGTGGGGGTCACTTGTTATCTCCTCTGTTTTGGTAGACAGTACCCGAGGCAAAACATTAAAAAAAATGAATGTTTTTGCATTCTGAGTTCGATATTTTCGATGGGTTGGTGCGGATGGATTTACGTCGGTTTATTACGCTAAAAACGGTGGTGGAAGAGGGTTCATTTCTGCGGGCATCACAAAAACTGTGCTGTACGCAATCAACGGTTACCTTTCATATTCAACAGCTTGAGCAAGAGCTTTCGGTGCAGTTGTTTGAAAAAATTGGTCGCCGGATGTGTCTCACCAGTGAGGGAAAACGGCTGATGCCGCATATCCATGACCTGACGCGCGTGATGGCATCGATTCGACAGTCGGCACATCAGGATGCGCAGCCGAGCGGCGATCTACGTGTCGCAACAGGTGAAACGCTGCTGGCGTATAAAATGCCGCAGGTTTTACAGCGATTTAAACAACGTGCGCCCCATGTGCGGCTGTCTTTACAGTCGCTGAATTGTTATGTCATTCGCGATGCATTGCTCAGTGATGATGTTGATCTGGGGGTCTTTTATCGGGTGGGTAATGACGATGCCCTGGAGTTGATGCCGCTTGGCGATCAGTCACTGGCATTAGTTGCTTCGCCACTGCTTCAGCACGTTGATTTTACTCAGCATAACCAGCACATTCCCTGCAGTTTTATCATTAATGAGCCGCAATGTATTTTCAGACAACGCTTCGAGGGGCTACTGCGTAAACGACAGATTACGCTGGAAAATACCATTGAGTTATGGAGCATTGAAAGTATTAAGCAGTGCGTATCGGCAAATCTTGGGATCAGCTTTTTGCCGCATTTTGCCGTCGAGAAGGAGTTACGTTCAGGGGAGTTGATTGAATTACCGTTCAGTGAACAACCTGAGTTAATTACGGCATTGTGTGGTTATCATGCCGGAAAAGTCGTTAGCCCGGCGATGCGGGTGTTTCTTGAGTGCATTGAAGAGAGTTTTGCATCACGTGAAAAAATGCCGGGCTAAATGGCCCGGCATTCGGTTTACTCTTTGTCGGACTGCTGGGTAGCAGCGCCGCTCGGCTTACGACGTTTGCCGATATTTTTGGCGTCGCGGTGACGTTTTTTCACCCGCGGCTTCTCTTTCTCTTTCGCCTTTTTCTCAGCGCGCTTCGCCAGCACTTTCTTGGATGGCTTACCGTTAGATTTCTCACTTGGCGCGCGCGTGGTTGGACGCAGTTCGTCAATGACGCGAGCTTTCAACGGTTCGTCAATATAGCGGCTCGCTTTGCCGAGCAGCAGGTGGTCGTGCGCTTCAACCAAAGAGATCGCAGTGCCTTTACGGCCAGCACGACCGGTACGGCCAATACGGTGCAAATAGGCATCGCCACTGCGCGGCATGTCGAAGTTAAACACGTGGCTGACGTCAGGAATATCGATCCCGCGAGCGGCGACGTCGGTTGCTACCAGCACGTTCACACGACCATCGGTCAGGCGTTTGATCGCTTCGTTACGTTTGTTCTGCACCATCTCGCCTTCGAGATAGCAGTTATTAATGCCTGCCTGGCGCAGCCAGCCTGCCAGTTCGTGCACACGCTCACGTTTGCGTACGAAGACAATCGAGCGAGTCGCTTCCGGCTGTTTTAACAGGTGGATCAGCATGGCAGTTTTGTGCTCGATGTCATCGGCACGGTAGTAAAACTGATGGATCTTCTTGCGTTCACGGGTGGACGGATCCGCTGAGACTTCGACCGGGTCTTCCAACAGACGCTCGGCAAAATCTTTAATCGCATCGCCTTCCAGCGTGGCGGAAAACAGCATGGTTTGCTTACGCCAGCGTGTTTCACCGGCGATATGCTCGATGTCCTGGGCAAAGCCCATGTCCAGCATACGGTCTGCTTCATCGAGAATTAGCGTTTCAACCGCATGGCAGTCGAAGTTTTCTTCTTTAATGTATTGCAGCAGACGACCCGTGGTGGCGACCACGATGTCCTGGTTTTCGCTAAAGACTTCCATGTGGTTCATGTAAGCCACGCCGCCGGTAATCGTAGCGATATCCAGATGCGTATTCTTCGCCAGTTCACGAGCGTGTTCGGCAACCTGCATCGCCAGTTCGCGCGTTGGCGTCAGGATTAAAATGCGCGGCGGACCAGATTTCTTGCGCGGGAAGTCGAGCAGGTGCTGCAACGCTGGCAGCAAATATGCCGCCGTTTTACCGGTGCCTGTCGGCGCAGAACCGAGTACATCACGGCCATCGAGCGCAGGCGGAATGGCGGCAGCCTGAATGGCGGTCGGGCGAGTGAAACCTTTTTCCTGGAGGGCATCCAGAAGGCTTTCATCGAGTTCAAGTTCGGAAAAAGTCGTTACAGTCATGTTCTACCTCTGAGTGGGGCGCTGATTATAGACGTTACGGCTGCAATCTTCATCTGTTTGTATGGATATACCTTCTCAGGTATTGTTTTTGTCCTATGTTATCGTTTTTTTTCCAGGAAGGTTGTTCTTCATGCCCCAGTCTACATCCGTACTGAGACGTAATGGATTTACTTTTAAGCAGTTTTTTGTGGCACACGATCGCTGTGCAATGAAAGTCGGAACAGACGGCATTTTATTGGGGGCCTGGGCCCCCGTTGCGGGCGTAAAGCGGATCCTGGATATTGGTACCGGGAGTGGCCTGTTGGCGCTGATGTTGGCCCAGCGCACTGATGAAAACGTCATCATTGACGCCGTGGAGCTTGATGTCGATGCCGCGCAGCAGGCGCAGGAGAACATCGCGCAATCTCCGTGGATGCATCGCGTGAGTGTTCATACAGAAGATGCACAGCAGTGGATACCGCGTCAGACCGTGCGTTTTGATTTGATAATCAGCAACCCTCCCTATTATGAACAGGGCGTGGAATGTGCTACACCGCAGCGCGAGCAGGCGCGCTATACCACCACGCTCGATCACCAGGCGTTGCTTACGCTGGCGGCGGACAGCATTACGGAAGAAGGTTTTTTTTGTGTCGTGCTGCCGGAACAGATTGGGAACGCGTTTACCCAGCAGGCATTAAGTATGGGCTGGCATCTGCGATTACGTACGGATGTAGCAGAAACGGAAGCCCGACTACCGCATCGGGTATTGCTGGCATTCTCCCCGCAGGCCGGGGAGTGCTTTAGCGACAGGCTGGTGATTCGTGGGCCAGACCAACGTTACTCTGAAGGTTATACGGCGCTGACCCAGGCGTTTTACCTGTTTATGTGATGACTTAGCGGCGAGAGAATGGACGGGCCGGCTTCTGGAAGCTGCTCTGGGTAATCCAGCGTGTAGTGCAGGCCCCGACTCTCTTTGCGCATCATTGCGCAGCGGACAATCAGCTCGGCAACCTGCACCAGATTGCGCAGTTCCAGCAAATTGTTCGACACGCGGAAATGGGCGTAATACTCGTCGATTTCCTGTTGCAGCATGGTGATACGGCGCAGAGCGCGCTCCAGGCGCTTGGTCGTACGCACAATACCTACGTAATCCCACATAAACAGCCGCAGCTCATGCCAGTTATGCTGGATAACAACCAACTCATCCGGGTTTTCTACCCGGCTTTCATCCCAGCCCGGGAGCGTGCTAACGCCGCGAGCATAAGGCATGCGCCTGTCGATATCTTCAGCCGCGGACCAACCATAAACCAGACACTCCAGCAATGAGTTCGATGCCATCCGGTTGGCGCCATGCAGGCCGGTGTAACTCACTTCACCGATCGCATACAGCCCGTCGACATCGGTACGGCCAAAGTCATCCACCATCACACCGCCGCAGGTATAGTGCGCGGCAGGTACGATGGGAACTGGCTCTTTGGTTAAATCAATGCCCAGTCCCAGCAACTTTTCATAAATCATCGGGAAATGCTGACGAACAAATTCTTCCGGCTTATGGCTGATATCGAGGAACATGCAATCTGCACCAAGGCGCTTCATTTCATGATCAATGGCGCGGGCGACAATATCGCGGGGAGCCAGTTCGCCACGTTCGTCAAAATCGGGCATAAAGCGTGAACCGTCCGGGCGCTTCAGGTGCGCGCCTTCGCCGCGCAGCGCTTCGGTCAGCAGAAAATTGCGCGCCTGCGGATGATACAGCGCTGTCGGGTGAAACTGGTTAAACTCCAGGTTGGCGACGCGGCATCCTGCGCGCCAGGCCATTGCAATCCCGTCACCCGAGGAAATATCCGGATTGGTGGTGTATTGATACACCTTTGATGCGCCGCCGGTGGCCAACACTACCGACTTCGCATGGCAGGTTTCGACGGCTTCTTTATTACGATTCCAGATCCATGCGCCGACTACCCGACGCGTTCCCGGCAGACCGATTTTATCGGAGACAATCAGGTCGACGGCGTTGCTACGCTCAAGAACCCGGATATTGGGGTGATTTTGTGCCTGGCTGACGAGGGTGGTTTCGACTTCTTTGCCGGTAGCATCCGCAGCGTGCAGGATGCGTCGATGGCTGTGACCGCCTTCACGGGTCAGGTGATAGCTCTCTTCGCCGTTAGGCTGAACCTGTGTATCAAATAAGACGCCCTGATCGATAAGCCATTGAACGCAGGTGCGGGCATTGCTGGCGACAAATTCAACCGCATGGCGATCGCACAGCCCGGCCCCGGCAATCAGCGTATCTTCAACGTGGGAGTCGATACTGTCGGTTTCATCGAAAACCGCGGCAATACCCCCCTGGGCATAAAATGTCGAGCCTTCGCTGACCGGCCCTTTGCTCAGGACAATAACCTGATGTTTTTCAGCCAGGCGCAGCGCCAGTGAGAGTCCGGCAGCCCCGCTGCCAATGATCAGCACGTCACAGGATAATTCAGGAGTCGTATTCATGATGTTTGTTTAATTTACTAAACAGTGTTTGGTCACCATAGCACCACATTGCGCGATACTGCACGTTTTATTTTTAAATGTGTTGCAATGACTAAACATGAAGGAAAAGCATGATGAGGGCGAAATAGGCAAAAATATTTTGTGAAGCAGGCCGTTAGCATCAGATTATGTGATGAAATAAAGTGCCCGTTGGGTTACTCTGCAAGCGGTGAAATGGGCATTTCGGTACAGATAGTGCGTTGATCGGGTTATGTAGACTTATAATGAGAGATAAGACCTGTCTACAACATGACAAACAAAAAACAATGCGTAACGGAACTTTACGAAACTTGAGCACTCTAAGCATTTGCTTGCTCATAGTGAAGCTGATGGAGTGGCGTTTCGAAAGCGCGTGGAAATTTGGTTTGGGGAGACTTTACCTCGGATGAGCGAGCAGTTAACGGACCAGGTCCTGGTAGAACGGGTCCAGAAGGGAGATCAGAAAGCCTTCAACCTACTGGTAGTGCGCTATCAGCATAAGGTGGCGAGTCTGGTTTCTCGCTATGTACCGTCGGGTGATGTACCCGATGTAGTACAAGAAGCATTTATCAAAGCCTATCGTGCGCTGGACTCGTTCCGGGGAGATAGCGCTTTTTATACCTGGCTGTATCGTATTGCAGTCAATACAGCGAAGAATTACCTGGTCGCTCAGGGGCGTCGTCCACCTTCCAGTGATATTGATGCGATTGAAGCAGAAAATTACGAAAGTGGCGGAGCACTGAAAGAAATTTCGAACCCTGAGAACTTAATGTTGTCAGAAGAACTGAGACAGATAGTTTTCCGAACTATTGAGTCCCTCCCGGAAGATTTACGCATGGCAATAACCTTGCGGGAGCTGGATGGCCTGAGCTATGAAGAGATAGCCGCTATCATGGATTGTCCGGTAGGTACGGTGCGTTCACGTATCTTCCGAGCGAGGGAAGCTATTGATAATAAAGTTCAACCGCTTATCAGGCGTTGACGATAGCGGGATACTGGAAAAGGTATTAGGCATGCAGAAAGAGAAACTTTCCGCTTTAATGGATGGCGAAACGCTGGATACTGAGTTACTCAAAGAGCTAACTCACGACCCGGAAATGCAAAAAACCTGGGAGAGTTATCACCTGATTCGCGATTCCATGCGAGGTGATACCGCCGACGTTCTCCATTTCGATATTTCCGCCCGCGTAATGGCCGCCATCCAGGATGAGCCAGTACGCCAGACGGCGCCATTGATTCCTGAGGCCCAGCCAGCACCGCACCAGTGGCAGAAAATGCCATTCTGGAAGAAAATGCGTCCGTGGGCCGCGCAGCTTACCCAAATGGGTGTGGCCGCGTGCGTATCACTTGCAGTTATCGTTGGCGTCCAGCACTATAATGGGCAATCTGAAACGTCCCAGCAGCCCGAAACACCGGTATTTAATACATTACCGATGATGGGTAAAGCCAGTCCGGTTAGCTTGGGTGTACCTTCTGACGCGACGGCCAGCGGCGGTCAACAACAGCAGGTACAGGAGCAGCGTCGTCGTATTAATGCCATGTTGCAGGATTACGAATTGCAACGTCGACTGCACTCTGAACAGCTTCAGTTTGAGCAGGCCCAAACACAGCAAGCCGCTGTGCAGGTGCCAGGAATTCAAACTTTAGGAACGCAATCGCAGTAATGAAGCAACTTTGGTTTGCCATGTCACTTGTGGCTGGTAGCCTGTTCTTCTCTGTAAACGCCTCGGCCAATCCTGCGTCCGGGGCGTTGTTGCAGCAGATGAATCTGGCCAGCCAGTCGCTAACCTATGAGCTGTCATTTGTCAGCATCAATAAGCAGGGTGTTGAATCCCTACGTTATCGTCATGCCCGCCAGGATAACCGTCCACTCGCGCAACTATTACAAATGGATGGACCGCGCCGGGAAGTGGTGCAACGCGGCAACGAAATTAGCTATTTTGAGCCTGGTCTCGAACCGTTCACGCTGAACGGCGATTATATCGTTGACTCTCTGCCATCCCTGATTTACACCGATTTCAAACGCCTTGCTCCCTACTATGATTTTATCTCAGTAGGCCGCACCCGTATTGCCGATCGGCTCTGTGAAGTGATCCGCGTTGTGGCGCGTGACGGCACCCGTTACAGCTATATCGTTTGGATGGACACGGAGACCAAACTGCCAATGCGTGTCGATCTCCTCGATCGTGATGGCGAAACGCTGGAACAGTTCCGTGTGATCTCCTTTACCGTGAATAACGGTGTTAGCGACAGCATGCAGACGTTAGCAAAAGCGAATTTACCACCGTTGCTGTCGGTTCCTGCAGGCGAGAAAACCAACTTCAACTGGAGTCCGTCGTGGTTGCCACAAGGTTTCAGTGAGGTCTCAAGCAGTCGACGTCCGCTGCCGACGATGGATAACATGCCGATTGAATCACGCCTTTATTCTGATGGCCTGTTTAGTTTCTCCGTGAACGTAAACCGTGCGACGCAGAACAGCGCCGATCAACTGCTGCGTACTGGCCGCAGAACGGTCAGCACCAGCGTGCGTGATAACGCGGAAATTACGATTGTGGGCGAGCTTCCACCACAAACGGCGAAGCGTATCGCGGACAATATCAAGTTCAGGGCAGCACAATGATTAAAGAATGGGCGACGGTCGTCTCCTGGCATAATGGTCTGGCGACGGTCAGCTGCGATGTTAAAGCATCATGTAGCAGCTGTGCTTCCCGGGCCGGATGCGGGAGCCGCGTGCTGAACAAACTGGGACCACAGACCACACACACTATCGTGGTGCCCTGCGACGAACCCTTGACCCCTGGTCAAAAAGTTGAACTGGGCATTGCCGAAGGTAGCCTGTTGGGATCGGCGATGCTGGTCTACATGTCTCCGTTGGCGGGACTGTTTCTTTTCGCGGCGCTGTTCCAGGTGCTGTTTGGTTCCGATCTTGCGGCATTAAGCGGCGCAGTGCTGGGGGGCGTGGGCGGATTCCTGATTGCTCGTGGATACTCTCGTAAGCTTGCTGAGCGCGAAGCCTGGCAGCCGGTCATTCTGAACGTTGCTCTCCCACCCGATCTTATTCGCGTCGAAACCCAGCAGTGATATCTTTGCCTGATGGCGTTGCGCTTATCAGGTCTACAGCGTGCTCAGATGCAGGCGTAGGCCGGATAAGGCGTTTATGCCGCCATCCGGCAAAAGTTTCACCGACTTTGCAAGGTTGTTTCCAGTTCCCGCTATCCTTGCTCTATGAACGTTTCCTCGCCTCAGCGTTGTAGTGTAGAATGCGGCGTTTCACTTAAACAGACGTTAAGCTCAGATCAGCGACTTCTCAGAGCCTGCTCCGGCGGGCGTAAGGCACAATAATTACACTATATGAAGAACATACGTAACTTTTCAATCATAGCTCACATCGACCACGGTAAATCGACGCTGTCTGACCGTATTATCCAGATCTGCGGTGGCCTGTCTGACCGTGAAATGGAAGCGCAGGTTCTCGACTCGATGGATCTTGAGCGTGAGCGCGGTATTACTATCAAAGCGCAGAGCGTGACGCTCGATTTCAAAGCATCTGATGGTGAAACCTATCAGCTTAACTTTATCGACACCCCGGGCCACGTTGACTTCTCGTATGAAGTTTCCCGCTCGCTTGCTGCCTGTGAAGGCGCATTGCTGGTGGTTGATGCCGGACAGGGCGTAGAAGCGCAGACCCTGGCTAACTGCTATACCGCCATGGAAATGGATCTGGAGGTAGTACCGGTACTGAATAAAATTGACCTGCCAGCCGCCGATCCTGAACGCGTAGCGGAAGAGATCGAAGATATCGTCGGTATCGATGCGACAGATGCCGTTCGCTGCTCGGCGAAAACCGGCGTTGGCGTCACTGACGTTCTTGAACGTCTGGTACGCGACATTCCGCCGCCGGAAGGCGATCCGGAAGGCCCATTGCAGGCGCTGATCATCGACTCCTGGTTCGATAACTACCTTGGCGTGGTGTCACTGGTGCGTATTAAAAACGGCACCATGCGTAAAGGCGACAAAATTAAAGTAATGAGCACCGGTCAGGTCTATAACGCTGACCGTCTGGGCATCTTCACGCCAAAACAGGTTGACCGTACCGAGCTGAAATGCGGCGAGGTAGGTTGGTTGGTTTGTGCGATTAAAGACATCCTCGGCGCACCGGTTGGTGATACCCTGACACAGGCGCGTAACCCGGCAGACAAACCGCTGCCTGGCTTTAAAAAAGTGAAGCCGCAGGTTTACGCCGGTCTGTTCCCGGTGAGCTCTGACGACTACGAAAACTTCCGTGACGCGCTTGGCAAGCTGAGCCTGAACGACGCCTCCCTGTTCTACGAACCGGAAAGCTCTACCGCGCTGGGCTTCGGCTTCCGTTGTGGCTTCCTTGGTCTGCTGCACATGGAGATCATTCAGGAACGTCTGGAGCGTGAATACGATCTGGATCTGATCACCACCGCGCCGACCGTAGTCTACGAAGTCGAAACCACGGCGAAGGCGACTATCTACGTCGATAGCCCGTCCAAGCTGCCGCCGCTGAACAACATCTACGAACTGCGTGAGCCGATCGCTGAGTGTCACATGCTGCTGCCGCAGGCTTACCTTGGCAACGTCATCACCCTGTGTATCGAGAAGCGTGGCGTCCAGACCAACATGGTTTACCACGGTAACCAGGTGGCGCTGACGTATGAGATTCCAATGGCGGAAGTCGTACTCGATTTCTTCGACCGTCTGAAGTCGACCTCTCGCGGCTACGCGTCGCTGGACTATAACTTCAAACGCTTCCAGGCGTCTGACATGGTGCGTGTTGATGTCCTTATCAACAACGAACGTGTCGATGCGCTGGCGCTGATTACCCACCGCGACAACTCCCAGAGCCGTGGCCGTGAACTGGTTGAGAAGATGAAAGATCTGATCCCTCGCCAGCAGTTTGATATCGCGATCCAGGCGGCCATTGGTACGCACATCATCGCGCGTTCAACGGTTAAGCAGCTGCGTAAAAACGTTCTGGCGAAATGCTACGGTGGCGATATCAGCCGTAAGAAAAAGCTGCTGCAAAAACAGAAAGAGGGTAAAAAGCGCATGAAGCAGATCGGTAACGTCGAACTGCCGCAGGAAGCGTTCCTCGCCATTCTGCATGTCGGTAAAGACAGCAAATAATCTTAAGGAGTTGGCATGGCGAACATGTTTGCCCTGATTCTGGTGATTGCCACACTGGTGACGGGCATTTTATGGTGCGTAGATAAATTCATCTTCGCGCCAAAGCGCCGGGAGCGTCAGGCAGCAGCGCAAGCTGCTGCAGGTGATTCACTGGATAAAGCTACGCTGAAAAAAGTGGCACCTAAGCCAGGCTGGCTGGAAACCGGGGCGTCCGTTTTCCCGGTACTGGCGATTGTGCTGGTGGTGCGTTCATTTATCTATGAACCATTCCAGATCCCGTCAGGTTCGATGATGCCGACGCTGCTTATCGGTGACTTTATCCTGGTGGAGAAATTCGCCTACGGGATTAAAGATCCGATTTACCAGAAAACGTTGATCGAAACCGGTCATCCGAAACGCGGTGATATCGTGGTGTTTAAATACCCGGAAGATCCGCGTCTGGACTACATTAAACGTGCTGTCGGTTTACCGGGAGACAAAGTAACGTACGATCCAGTGGCGAAAGAGGTGACTATTCAGCCAGGATGCCGTTCCGGTCAGGCGTGTGAAAACGCGCTGCCGGTAACGTACTCTGATGTTCAGCCAAGTGATTTTGTACAGACCTTTGCTCGTCGTAACGGCGGTGAAGCGACCAGCGGCTTCTTTGAAGTTCCGCTGAACGAAACGAAAGAGAACGGTATTCGCCTTTCTGAGCGTAAAGAAACGCTGGGTGAGGTTACGCACCGCATTCTGACCGTGCCGATTGCGCAGGATCAGGTGGGGATGTATTACCGTCAACCTGGTCAGCCGTTGGCAACCTGGATCGTTCCGCCGGGACACTACTTCATGATGGGTGATAACCGTGATAACAGCGCGGACAGCCGTTACTGGGGATTTGTACCGGAAGCGAATCTGGTTGGTAAAGCGACCGCTATCTGGATGAGTTTCGATAAGCAAGAAGGTGAATGGCCGACCGGTGTGCGTTTAAGCCGTATTGGTGGCATTCACTAATCACCGATAATCGTTCACGTTGTCGTCATTACGGCGGCAGCGTGAATTATTTCTCGGATAAATTCCCGCAGACTAACGACATCCCTTGTCGTTGTGTATAGAATATTCCCCCGAAGTTTTAGGTTGGCACCGACAGGTTGCCACGGCACACGAAACAGCGTTGGTTTGTATACAAAAGCATGCAGGCGAAGCCGGATGGCTCAGCGAAATGCGTATATCAGGTCTGTTTCGTGTGCTGAATTGTTGACGCATTCATTTATTGGTATCGCATGAACCCCATCGTAATTAATCGGCTTCAACGGAAGCTGGGCTACACTTTTAATCATCAGGAGCTGTTGCAGCAGGCATTAACTCACCGGAGCGCCAGCAGCAAACATAACGAGCGTTTAGAATTTTTAGGCGACTCTATTTTGAGCTTTGTTATCGCTAATGCGCTGTATCACCGTTTCCCGCGTGTGGATGAAGGCGATATGAGCCGCATGCGCGCGACGCTGGTTCGCGGCAATACGCTGGCTGAATTAGCCCGTGAGTTTGACCTCGGTGAATGTTTACGTTTGGGGCCAGGTGAGCTGAAAAGCGGCGGCTTCCGTCGTGAATCAATCCTGGCGGATACCGTTGAAGCTTTGATCGGCGGCGTCTTCCTCGACAGCGATATTCAAACCGTTGAGCAATTGATCCTGAACTGGTATCAAACTCGTCTGGATGAAATTAGCCCAGGCGACAAACAAAAAGATCCGAAAACGCGCCTGCAGGAATATTTGCAGGGCCGCCACCTGCCTCTGCCGTCTTATTTGGTTGTACAGGTCCGTGGTGAAGCACACGATCAAGAATTTACTATCCACTGCCAGGTCAGCGGCCTGAGTGAACCGGTGGTTGGCACAGGTTCGAGCCGTCGTAAGGCTGAGCAGGCTGCCGCCGAACAGGCGTTGAAAAAACTGGAGCTGGAATGAGCGAAGAGAAAACTTACTGCGGATTTATTGCTATCGTCGGTCGCCCGAACGTCGGCAAATCCACCCTGTTGAATAATCTGCTTGGGCAGAAGATTTCTATTACCTCACGTAAGGCTCAGACAACACGTCACCGTATTGTTGGCATCCATACCGAAGGCGCGTATCAGGCGATTTATGTTGATACCCCGGGTCTGCATATGGAAGAAAAACGGGCTATTAACCGCCTGATGAACAAAGCGGCGAGCAGCTCGATCGGTGATGTTGAACTGGTTATTTTCGTTGTCGAAGGCACCCGCTGGACGCCGGACGACGAAATGGTGCTCAACAAGCTGCGTGATGGCAAAGCCCCGGTTATTCTGGCCGTCAACAAAGTCGACAACGTTCAGGAAAAAGCCGATCTGCTGCCGCACCTGCAGTTCCTGGCAAGCCAGATGAACTTCCTTGATATCGTACCGATTTCTGCCGAAACCGGCTTGAATGTCGATACCGTTGCGGGCATCGTGCGTAAGCATTTGCCTGAAGCTATTCATCACTTCCCGGAAGATTACATCACCGACCGTTCTCAGCGCTTTATGGCCTCTGAAATCATCCGTGAAAAGCTGATGCGTTTTCTGGGTGCTGAACTGCCGTACTCCGTTACCGTGGAGATTGAGCGTTTTATCTCTAACGAGCGCGGTGGCTACGATATCAACGGTCTGATCCTCGTTGAACGTGAAGGGCAGAAGAAGATGGTTATTGGCAACAAAGGGGCCAAGATTAAAACCATCGGCATCGAAGCGCGTAAAGACATGCAGGAGATGTTCGAAGCGCCCGTTCACCTCGAACTGTGGGTGAAAGTGAAATCCGGCTGGGCCGATGACGAACGCGCGCTGCGTAGCCTCGGTTACGGCGACGACGTCTAAACACATCCTCTGAAACACGGCGAGTATATGGAAGGATGGCAACGCGCTTTTGTCCTGCATAGTCGCCCCTGGAGCGAAACCAGTCTCGTGCTGGACGTCTTCACGGAAGAGTCGGGTCGCGTGCGCCTTGTGGCTAAAGGCGCACGTTCCAAACGCTCCAATCTTAAAGGCGCACTCCAGCCTTTTACCCCGTTGTTGCTTCGCTTTGGTGGACGTGGCGAGGTCAAAACCTTGCGCAGCGCCGAAGCCGTTTCTCTGGCACTCCCCCTTAGCGGAATCACGCTGTACAGCGGCTTGTATATTAACGAGCTTATATCGCGCGTACTCGAATACGAAACCCGTTTTTCTGCACTCTTTTTCGATTACCTGAACTGCATTCAGGCGCTGGCTGGCGCGACGGGTTCGCCAGAACCTGCGTTGCGTCGCTTTGAGCTAGCCTTACTTGGTCATCTGGGGTATGGCGTCGATTTTGCCCACTGTGCGGGCAGCGGCGAGCCGGTAGACGACACCATGACCTATCGCTACAGGGAAGAAAAAGGGTTTATCGCAAGCGTAGTGATTGATAACGCCACCTTTACCGGACGCCATCTGAAAGCACTCGAATCGCGGGAATTTCCGGATGCTGATACGCTTCGCGTCGCGAAACGCTTTACCCGCATGGCGTTAAAGCCGTATCTTGGTGGTAAGCCCTTAAAGAGCCGCGAATTATTCCGGCAGTTTATGCCGAAGCGAAAATAAAAAACGAGGATTGTCATGGCCGAATTACTGTTAGGCGTCAACATTGACCACATTGCCACTTTACGTAATGCACGCGGTACCGCATATCCGGACCCGGTTCAGGCAGCGTTTATCGTTGAACAGGCGGGCGCGGACGGTATTACCGTACACCTGCGTGAAGACCGTCGTCATATCACCGACCGTGACGTACGTATTTTGCGCCAGACGCTGGATACGCGCATGAATCTGGAAATGGCAGTCACCGAAGAGATGCTGTCGATTGCCGTTGAGACTAAGCCGCATTTTTGCTGCCTGGTGCCGGAAAAACGTCAGGAAGTTACCACTGAAGGTGGGCTGGACGTCGCCGGTCAGCGTGACAAGATGCGCGATGCCTGCAAACGGCTGGCGGACGCAGGCATTCTGGTTTCGCTGTTTATCGATGCCGATGAAGAACAGATTAAGGCCGCTGCGGAAGTTGGCGCACCGTTTATTGAGATTCACACCGGCTGTTACGCCGATGCGAAAACCGACGCAGAACAGGCCAGCGAACTGGCGCGTATCGCCAAAGCGGCAACCTATGCTGCAAGTCTTGGCCTGAAGGTGAATGCGGGTCACGGTCTGACGTATCACAACGTTAAAGCTATCGCGCGGATCCCGGAAATGCACGAGCTGAACATTGGCCATGCCATTATTGGACGTGCGGTGATGAGCGGCCTGAAAGAGGCCGTAGTCGAAATGAAGCGCCTGATGCTGGAAGCGCGTGGCTAATGGCGATTCTGGGATTAGGTACGGATATCGTGGAGATTGCCCGCATCGAAGCGGTGATCTCCCGTTCCGGCGACCGCCTGGCAAGACGTGTGCTCAGCGACAACGAATGGGCAATCTGGGAAACGCATCAGCAGCCGGTGCGTTTTCTGGCGAAGCGTTTTGCAGTCAAAGAGGCGGCAGCAAAAGCCTTTGGCACGGGTATTCGCAATGGGCTGGCATTTAATCAGTTTGAAGTCTTTAACGACGAACTTGGTAAGCCGCGTTTGCGATTATGGGGAGAGGCGTTAAAACTGGCGGAAAAACTCGGCGTTGCGCACATGCATGTGACGCTGGCCGATGAGCGTCACTACGCCTGCGCCACGGTGATTATCGAAAGTTAGATTCAGGACGATGCCGGATGGCGACGCGTAGCGTCTTATCCGGCCTACGGGTTATGCGTTTGTTGCAGGGGCAGGGTAGGGGTTTCATCGCCAGATGGCGACGCGGCTAAAGTTTATCGGCGTGGTGCATCAGCACAAACTTATCCCACAGCTGCTCTTCTGTTTCGACATGCGCCGGATCTTTCAAAATAGTATTGGGGATCGGGCACACCTTCTGGCAGGTTGGCGTGTCGTAATGGCCTACGCATTCCGTACACTTGTCGCTGTTAATCTCGTAAATGCTATCACCCATCGAAATCGCCTCATTCGGGCATTCGGGCTCGCACATATCGCAATTGATACACTTTTTAGTGATTAACAGGGCCATCAGGAAACTCTCAAAACATCACAAATCGGGCGGGCATTATACGCGCATTCTTTGCTCAGACCAGTTTTTTTACCAGTGCCTCACTGTGGCGAATACGTTCCGGGGCATGCTCCAGATCCTGCTGTACCAGCGCCATAAACAGTAAATCAGTGAGCATCATTTGCGCATGGGTGGAGGAAATCGCTGCGCTGCGCGTGGCCTGCTCTTCGGCAATGGTGTACAGACAATGACTTGCCCGTTGCTGCAGGGCGTTCGGTGTAAATCCGGTGATGGCGAGGATTTTCGCGCCGGTGCGCAACGTTTCATCCGCAGCCAGGTTGAGTTCGCGACGCTCTCCGGTATACGAAATGGCCAGCAGTAGATCGTTAGGCGAAAGCGCCTGCACCGTCGCCAGTAGGGCGTGCATATCGCGTTCCACCACCGCGTTAAAACCAATCTTCAGCAGCTTCCAGGCAAAATTTTGTGCCACCAGACCCGATGCGCCAATCCCGGTCACGATAATGCGGCGGGCTGAACGCAGCATCGTGACGCTCTCCATCAGTTTCTCTTCGCTGTTGACGTCCAGCGTTGCATGCATCGCCGCCACGTTCTCTTTAATCAGTTTCTCGCCTACCATTCGCATCGGGTCGTCACCGCGAATCTGATTATGTACCGGAATGGAATGGGGATTAGGATTGCTGGCCAATGCTTCGCTAATCGCCAGTTTGAGTGCCGGGAATCCTTTAAAGCCCATCTTTTGCGCGAATTTCACCACGCTGGACTGGCTGACGCCCGCTTCAAAGGCCAGCTGTTGTGAACTGAGATGACGCGCAGTATCCGGCTGAGCAAGAAGATAATCCGCAAGTTTTTTATCGCTTTGCGCGAGATCCGGATAACGCTGACGAATGCGAATTAAACAGTTCATGCTTTCTCCTGGCGAAAATGTGATGGCGATTACAAAACAAAATATCACTCGCCTTAGTGAATATAATATTCCATTATGACAGATTATTATGAATTAAAAATTCCTAAGGAACAAAAAATGAATCTCGGTGCGTTAGTTTCAGAAACCCGTAATCCTCAGACCATGGATCTGGATGCGCTCTCCACTCTGGAGTTGGTTCATCGTTTTAATCAACAGGATACGCTGGTAGCTGAAGCAGTAAAAGCAACTCTTCCTGAAGTTGCACGCGCGGTTGATGCGGCAGCTGACGCGCTAAAAGCCGGTGGACGCATTATTTACATGGGAGCAGGTACCAGCGGGCGTCTTGGGGTGCTGGACGCGTCTGAATGCCCACCGACCTTCGGCGTCCCACACGGTCTGGTGGTTGGGCTGATTGCCGGGGGACCGGGCGCTTTGCTGAAGGCAGTAGAAGGCGCAGAAGATAACCCGCAGCTAGGCGAAGACGATCTGCGCGCGCTCAATCTTACCGCACAGGATCTGGTGGTGGGGCTGGCAGCTTCTGGTCGTACGCCGTATGTAATTGGCGGGTTGAAATATGCGCGTTCGGTGGGCTGTACAACGGCGGCTATTTCTTGCAATCCGGATTCCCCTATCGCGCATGAAGCGGATATTGCCATTTCTCCGGTAGTGGGGCCTGAGGCGCTGACCGGGTCAACACGACTGAAATCCGGCACCGCGCAAAAGCTGGTGCTCAATATGATCTCCACCGGCGCGATGGTGAAATTTGGCAAGGTGTACCAGAACCTGATGGTGGATATGCAGGCAACCAACGTCAAACTGGTCGATCGGGCGTGCCGTATGGTAGTTGAAGCCACCGGTATTGCGCGGGCTCAAGCTGAAACGCTGCTGAAGCAGACGGATTATGATGTTAAGCCAGCTATTTTAATGGCGCTCACCGGTCTGGATGCCGCTGCCGCCCGCGAAAAGCTTGCCGCTCACCAGGGTTTTTTACGCGCGGCGTTAGAACACTAAGAGGTGTATATGGATAAGACGGCGTTGCTGGCCAGCGACATCCTGCTGGGCGTTGGCGGAGAGAACAATATTCTGCGTCTGGAAAACTGTATGACCCGTGTCAGGGTGGAAGTTCAGGATGACGGGCAGATCGATATTCCCCGCCTCAGGCAACTGCCCGGCGTTAGCGGCTACGTGAAGCAGGGCGCACAGCACCAGATTATTGTCGGCCCCGGTAAAGCTGCCAAAGTGGTGGATGCCATGCGTTCCCTGATTGCCGATGGCGGCGAGCGAGCAGGTGCCAATGATATTGAGCGCACCAAGTCAGAGGCCAAAGCGAAGTACAAAGCGCCGATGAGCGATGCGCTGCGCAAGCTGGCGAACGTCTTTATCCCTCTTATTCCGGCGTTTATCGCCTCCGGTTTGATTACCGGGATTATTAACATCCTTAAGCGCCCGGATATCGTGGGGGATTTTGCGACCCACTATCCAAATATGCTGGGGTTGATGGGCATATTTGGCAGCGCCGTGTTTGCCATTATGAATATTCTGGTCGGGGTGAATACCGCCAAAGTTTTCGGTGGCTCCCTGGCAATGGGCGGGGTGATGGCGGGGATCCTTTCCAGCCCTCAGCTGGCGCAAATTACCCTGTTTGGCGAAGCGTTGCAGCCGGGGCGCGGTGGGGTTATTGCGGTATTGCTGGTGGTTGCGCTGATGTGCTGGATCGAACGTAAATTCCGCACGCTGTTGCCGGAATCACTGGAGCTTATCCTTAACCCGCTGCTAACCACCATCATTACCGGCGTAATCGCGATTGTGGCGCTGCAACCGCTTGGCGGATGGATTTCTGAATCTATCGCTCACGGCGCATCCTGGGCTATCGATCGCGGCGGTTTTCTGGTCGGTGCCGTGCTGGCAGGTACCTTTCTGCCGTTGGTGCTCACCGGACTTCATCAGGGATTGGTGCCCATCCACGTTGAGCTGGTTCAGGCACACGGTTATAACGCGCTTTTTCCGATCCTGGCGATGGCGGGCGTTGGGCAAATAGGTGCTGCGATCGCGGTTCTGATGAAAACTCGTAATGCGCGGCTAAAGAAAGTGATCAAAGGGGCGCTACCGGTCGGACTGCTGGGGATTGGCGAGCCGCTGATTTTTGGCGTAACGCTGCCGTTGGGTAAGCCGTTTATCGGTGCCTGTCTTGGCGGCGCGGTAGGTGGGGCGCTGATTAGCTACTGGAAGGTGGCGACGGTCATCACCTTTGGCATCTCCGGGTTACCGCTGGCACTGACGATTGTTGCCGGAAAAGTGATGTTCTATCTGTTAGGCTATCTGGTAGCAGTTATCGCCGGGTTCCTGTTTACCTGGCTATTGGGATTCACTGATCCAGAGGAATAAGGTTTGACCAATCACCAGCGCCGCGTTGTCTTTTTTGATTTGGATGGCACGTTACACCAGCAGGATATGTTCGGTAGTTTTATTCGTTATCTGCTGCGTCGCCAGCCGCTGAATGCGTTGCTTGTGCTGCCTCTATTACCGGTGATTGCGCTGGCGTTGCTGATAAAAGGACGTGCCGCCCGCTGGCCAATGAGCCTGCTGTTATGGGGATGCACTTTTGGCCGCAGTGAGGCGCGTCTGAAAGCGCATCAGGCCGACTTTGTGCGCTGGTTTCGCAGTAACGTGACGGCGTTTCCGCTCGTGCAGCAGCGGCTGACAACCTACCTGTTAAGCTCTGACGCTGATATCTGGCTTATTACCGGCTCTCCGCAGTCACTGGTCGAGCAGGTTTACTTTGATACTCCATGGCTACCGCGAGTCAATCTGATCGCCAGCAAAATGGCGCGGGGATACGGCGGTTGGGTACTGACTTTGCGCTGTCTGGGCCATGAGAAAGTGACACAACTGGAACGCCACATTGGCGCGCCGCTACAGCTTTACAGTGGCTATAGTGACAGTAATCAGGACAATCCGCTGCTCTCTTTTTGCCAGCATCGCTGGCGCGTCACGCCGCGCGGAGAGCTTCAGCAACTCGAATAGCTAACGCACATGCAATTTGAAGTATGACGTGTATAATGCGCCCGCTTTGATTACTGGAGTTACCCCTTTGTCAGATGTTGAATTTAGCCACGAATACTGGATGCGTCATGCTTTAACGCTGGCTAAGCGCGCCTGGGATGAGCGTGAAGTCCCGGTGGGTGCGGTATTGGTACATAACAACCGAGTGATTGGCGAAGGCTGGAACCGCCCGATTGGACATCATGATCCGACTGCCCACGCTGAGATTATGGCGTTGCGTCAGGGCGGCCTGGTGCTGCAAAACTACCGCCTGTTAGATGCCACCCTGTACGTCACTCTGGAACCGTGCGTGATGTGCGCGGGCGCGATGGTGCACAGCCGTATCGGTCGGGTCGTTTTTGGCGCGCGCGATGCGAAAACGGGCGCTGCCGGGTCATTAATGGATGTACTGCATCACCCTGGAATGAATCATCGGGTTGAAGTGACAGAGGGGGTACTGCGGGATGAATGTGCCACGTTGCTCAGTGATTTCTTCCGCATGCGCCGGCAGGAAATCAAAGCCCTGAAAAAATCTGCTAATCAGTAACTCTCAGCCTGATGGCAGTGCGCTTATCAGGCGTACAAGACTACTTCTCCTCTTTTTTATGCGGTGAAAACAGCAGGGAAGGGGAGTGCGTCAGGTAGTTTGACGACGTTTGAGACAGAAACGCCGAAAGCGGGAATTTCTCTTTACCTAATAGTTCTGCGGGCGCCACCGTCGGGTAATCCTGCGCCAGTTGCTGCGTTTCTATCGCCTGTTTTTCTTTCTCTTGCAGATATCCCACCAGGCTAATCTGATACTTACGGATATTTTCCACATAGGCGTAAGCTTCGTGGCCACGCGCATAGCCATAGGTCAGCTTGTTGTAATACGGCTTTTGGCTGAGCAGCGGTAATCGCTGTTTTACGTCAGACCAACTGTTCGGATTGCCTTTGGTTTTCACCGTCAGCGCCCGCGCATCCAGCATGTGTGCATAACCCATGTTATAGGCTGCAAGGGCAAACCAGATGCGTTCTCCTTCGGGGACGGTATCCGGTACTTTACTCATCATATCCTGCAAGTATCGCGCGCCGCCGCTGATACTCTGTTCGGCATCGGTACGGTCGGTCAGCCCGAGACTCTGGGCAGTATTTTTGGTCAACATCATCAGCCCACGTACGCCGGTTGGAGAGGTGGCCTGCGCGTCCCAGTGTGATTCCTGATACGAGATAGCGGCCAGCAGTCGCCAGTCTATCTCTTGCGCATATTTCTCAAACAGCGGCTTGAGGTCCGGCAACACGCTGTCTACGGCGCGTAAAAAGGAGCGGGTATCAACATAGTCAAAATCATCGCCATGCCCGAGATATTTCTCTTCCAGCCGTGCCAGAGAACCGTCTTCATTCATGGTGTTGAAGAAATCCAGTAGGGCGGCAGACAGCGTGTTGTCATCGTCCAGCCGACTAAACCATGTCACCGGTTGTTCGTCAGAGACGTCGAGCGCTACGGCCAGCTCAGGATGCACGCGTTGATATAAGCTGATGGCAACAGAATCGGCAATGGTGTAATCCAGCTTTCCGGCGATTACATCATCAAGCAGTTCGGTGGTGCCCTTTTTGTCATCGACTTTCCAGCTCAGATCGGGAAATTTTTTCTCTTTTAGCTGCTGGAGGTCATTAACCACCACGTGCCCCGGGGCGATAGTCAGTTGGTTTTCGTTCACCGTGGCAAGCGTGCGCGGACGGTATTGCCCAACCCGGTACACCAGCTGTTGTGAAACCGAATAATAGGTCGGGCCGGGCTGGTAATTTTTAACCCGCTCGCTGTTATAGACCAGGCCTGCGGCTAGCAGGTCGGCATTGCCGTTATCCAGGTCGTCAAAAAGCTGGCTGATGTTCTGGCGTACGGTAACTTTTAACTTCACGCCTAAGTAGTCGGCAAATTCCTGGGCCAGTTCATAATCCAGACCGAATTTTTTGCCGTTGAGGGTCGCGTAAGTTAATGGCGAATCAATGGTACTGACGCGCAGCTCTCCCCGCGACTGAATGGCGGCGATACGATTTTCGGCTTTACCGAACCAGGGGATAGATGGCCAAAGGGCCGCTGCCAACAACAGCGTCAATATGCCGATGAACAGATAATTAATCTTTAATTTTTTCAATTAGTTAATTCTCTGAACCGTACGTTGTCTCTGTCTGCTGTGGTGTTGATTAAGAAGTGAAGTCGTCATTAATGAACGGCATTTTGCTTAAACTTGCGTCAGTTGGCAACTTATTCAGAAATCTGACCGCATTTGATGATAAGTGACGGTCGTGATTTTATTTCGACGCAAACGGTTTCGTCGGCGCGGTAGATTCTTTATAATGACGCCCGTTTCCCCCACTTGGGCACACCGAAAGCTTAGAAGACGAGAGACTTATGATGGAAATTCTGCGTGGTTCACCTGCACTGTCTGCATTCCGTATTAACAAACTGCTGGCACGTTTTCAGGCTGCCAACCTCCAGGTCCACAACATTTACGCCGAGTACGTCCATTTCGCCGATCTGAATGCACCGTTAAATGAAGATGAGCACGCGCAGCTTGCACGCTTGCTGAAATATGGTCCTGCTCTGCAAAGCCACGCCCCGGAAGGCAAACTGCTGCTGGTTACGCCTCGCCCTGGCACCATCTCCCCGTGGTCTTCTAAAGCGACTGATATTGCCCACAACTGCGGTCTGCACCAGATTAGCCGCCTGGAACGTGGCATTGCCTGGTATGTAGAAGCCTCCACGCTGACCGCTGAGCAATGGCAGATGGTGGCCGACGAACTGCACGATCGCATGATGGAAACGGTTTTCTCTTCGCTGAACGATGCCGAAAAACTGTTTGCCCATCACCAACCGGCGCCGGTCTCCAGCGTTGATCTACTGGGTGAGGGGCGTCAGGCGCTGATCGACGCTAACCTGCGTCTGGGTCTGGCGCTGGCGGAAGACGAAATTGACTATCTGCAGGATGCGTTCACCAAACTGGGACGTAACCCGAACGATATTGAACTATACATGTTTGCGCAGGCCAACTCTGAGCACTGCCGCCACAAGATTTTTAACGCCGACTGGGTTATCGATGGTAAACAGCAGCCGAAGTCGCTGTTCAAGATGATCAAGAATACCTTCGAAACCACGCCGGACCACGTGCTGTCTGCCTATAAAGACAACGCTGCGGTAATGGAAGGCTCTGAAGTGGGCCGCTATTTTGCCGATCACAAAACTGGCCGCTACGATTTCCATCAGGAACCAGCCCACATTCTGATGAAGGTTGAAACTCACAACCACCCGACGGCCATCTCTCCGTGGCCAGGTGCTGCAACCGGCTCCGGCGGCGAAATCCGCGACGAGGGCGCAACAGGTCGCGGTGCAAAACCCAAAGCCGGGCTGGTGGGTTTCTCCGTTTCCAACCTGCGTATTCCTGGCTTTGAACAGCCGTGGGAAGAAGACTTCGGTAAGCCGGACCGTATTGTTACCGCGCTTGATATCATGACCGAAGGCCCGTTGGGCGGTGCGGCGTTTAACAACGAATTTGGTCGTCCGGCGCTGACCGGCTACTTCCGTACCTATGAAGAAAAGGTCAACAGCCATAACGGCGAAGAGCTGCGCGGTTACCATAAACCGATCATGCTGGCAGGCGGGATCGGTAACATCCGTGCCGATCACGTGCAGAAGGGCGAGATCGTCGTTGGCGCTAAGCTTATCGTCCTCGGCGGCCCGGCAATGAACATCGGTCTTGGCGGCGGGGCTGCTTCCTCTATGGCTTCCGGCCAGTCTGATGCCGATCTGGATTTTGCTTCCGTACAGCGTGACAACCCGGAAATGGAACGTCGTTGCCAGGAAGTTATCGACCGTTGCTGGCAGATGGGTGATGCGAACCCGATTCTGTTTATCCATGACGTTGGCGCGGGTGGACTGTCTAACGCTATGCCGGAGCTGGTAAGCGATGGTGGTCGCGGCGGTAAGTTCCAGCTGCGCGATATCCTCAGCGATGAGCCGGGTATGAGCCCGCTGGAAATCTGGTGTAACGAATCCCAGGAACGCTACGTGCTGGCGGTTGCTGCCGATCAATTGCCGCTGTTTGACGAACTGTGTAAGCGCGAGCGCGCGCCGTATGCGGTGATTGGTGAAGCTACCGAAGAACAGCATCTGACCTTGAGCGACAGCCACTTCGACAACCAGCCGATCGACATGCCGCTTGATGTGCTGCTGGGTAAAACACCGAAAATGACCCGCGATGTGCAGGCGCTGAAAGCCAAAGGCGATGCCCTGAATCGTGGTGAAATCTCGATTGCAGATGCGGTTAACCGCGTGCTGCATCTGCCGACTGTCGCGGAGAAAACGTTCCTCGTGACCATCGGTGACCGTACCGTTACCGGCATGGTTGCGCGTGACCAGATGGTTGGTCCATGGCAGATCCCGGTCGCTAACTGCGCGGTCACTACCGCCAGCCTCGATAGCTACTACGGCGAAGCGATGTCTATCGGCGAACGCGCGCCGGTTGCACTACTGGACTTCTCTGCCTCTGCGCGTCTGGCGGTCGGTGAAGCGTTGACAAACATTGCGGCAACGCAGATTGGTGACATCAAACGTATTAAGCTGTCGGCAAACTGGATGGCGGCTGCGGGTCACCCTGGTGAAGATGCTGGCCTGTACGAAGCAGTAAAAGCCGTCGGGGAAGAGCTATGCCCGGCGCTCGGCCTGACCATTCCAGTGGGCAAAGACTCTATGTCGATGAAAACCCGCTGGCAGGAAGGTAACGAGCAGCGTGAAATGACCTCGCCGCTGTCGCTGGTGATCACCGCCTTTGCCCGCGTGGAAGATGTGCGCCACACCATTACCCCGCAGCTGTCTACTGAAGACAACGCCCTGCTGCTAATTGACCTCGGTCTTGGTCACAATGCGCTGGGCGCTACGTCGCTGGCGCAGGTTTACCGTCAACTGGGCGATAAGCCTGCCGACGTGCGTAACGTTGAGCAACTGAAAGGCTTCTACGATGCGATTCAGGCGCTGGTCGCTGCGCGTAAGCTGCTGGCCTACCATGACCGTTCTGACGGCGGTCTGCTGGTTACGCTGGCGGAAATGGCCTTCGCCGGTCACTGCGGTATTGACGCTGATATCCACTCTCTGGGTGAAGATCGTCTGGCGGCGCTGTTTAACGAAGAACTGGGTGCGGTGATTCAGGTTCGTGCTGCTGAGCGTGAGGCGGTGGAAGCGATTCTGGCTACCCACGGCCTGGCAGACTGCGTACACTTCCTCGGTAAAGCCGTTGAAGGTGACCGCTTCACCCTGACCGCTAACGGCCAGCCGGTGTTTAGCGAAAGCCGTACTACCCTGCGTATGTGGTGGGCGGAAACTACCTGGCAGATGCAGCGCCTGCGTGACAACCCGGAATGCGCCGATCAGGAACACGACGCTAAAACCAACGATGCGGACCCTGGTCTCAACGTTAAACTGTCGTTTGATATCAACGAAGATGTTGCCGCTCCGTACATCGCCACCGGTGCACGTCCCAAAGTGGCCGTACTGCGCGAGCAGGGTGTGAACTCCCACGTTGAAATGGCAGCAGCCTTCCACCGTGCGGGTTTCGACGCCATCGATGTGCACATGAGCGACCTGCTGGGCGGACGTATCGGCCTGGGTAACTTCCAGGCACTGGTGGCCTGCGGCGGCTTCTCTTATGGCGATGTGCTCGGCGCTGGTGAAGGTTGGGCGAAGTCGATTCTGTTCAACAACCGCGTCCGTGATGAGTTCGAAACCTTTTTCCATCGCCCGCAGACGCTGGCACTCGGCGTGTGTAACGGTTGTCAGATGATGTCTAACCTGCGTGAGCTGATCCCAGGAAGCGACCTGTGGCCGCGCTTTGTGCGTAACCATTCCGACCGCTTTGAAGCCCGCTTCAGTCTGGTCGAAGTGACGCAAAGCCCATCCTTACTGCTTGCTGATATGGTGGGTTCGATGATGCCGATTGCCGTTTCTCACGGTGAAGGTCGTGTGGAAGTGCGTGACGGTGCGCATCTGGCTCAGCTTGAGAGCAAAGGTCTGGTGGCGCTGCGCTACGTTGATAACTTCGGTAAGGTGACCGAGACCTATCCGGCTAACCCGAACGGTTCGCCGAACGGTATTACTGCAGTGACCACTGAAAATGGTCGCGTCACCATTATGATGCCGCACCCGGAACGTGTGTTCCGTACCGTGAGCAACTCCTGGCACCCGGAAAACTGGGGCGAGGATAGCCCGTGGATGCGTATTTTCCGCAACGCGCGTAAACAGCTCGGTTAATTCGCTCAATAGTCATCAAGCCCCTCTTCGCGAGGGGCTTTTTTTGTCTGCCGGATGAAACCCGCCTGATGACGCTACGCTTATCAGGCCTACAGGGAAAATGCGGTTGTAGGCCGGATAAGGCGTTCACACCGCCATCCGGCAATAAACTCAGCGCTTGCACCTAAAAGTAAAGTGTCGGGAAATGCCGACATGAGCAGGGTTGCGGTGTCGTCAAAAAGAGACGTTTAATTATTTGATTTAATAGTGATTTGTTTTTAAGTGCTGCAAGTGTTGCTGATTGGCGACAGGGAGAACAAAAAACAACCAGAATTGTTATTTGTGAAAATAATAATATTTTTCATACTTATCATTGTGTTAATAAAGTGTTTTGAATATTGGCACAGATGCTGCATAATATTAATCAGTGGCTCATTCACCTTCTTATGTCAGCCCCTTCGGGACGTGCTACATAAACTTCGAATGACGCACAACAAGGTGCCTGCCGTCCAACATCTGATATTAGCATTGCTCATATCAACCTCCGGGCGAAACGTCGAGTTAGGCACCGCCTTATTCCACAACAAAGCCGGGTTAATCCCGGCTTTGTTGTATCTGGCGTTCCCCTCAGTTAGCATCAATCTATTCCTGTCCATTGAGAGTAACGCCTTGAAGCGCTGGTCAGTTTTTCCCCGATCTTTACGTCAATTGGTGACGTTGGCCTTCTTGCTTATCCTGCTGCCGTTGTTAGTTCTGGCCTGGCAGGCATGGCAAAGTCTGAATGCCCTGAGCGCGCAGGCTGCGCTGACAAACCGCACCACGCTGATTGATGCCAGACGCAGCGAGGCGATGACCAACGTCGCGCTGGAGATGGAGCGCAGCTATCGGCAATACTGCGTGCTTGATGACCCAACATTGGCCAGGGTCTACCAAAGCCAGCGTAAACGCTACAGCGACATGCTGGATGCGCATGCGGGGGTGTTGCCGGATACCAAGCTCTACCAGGCGTTGCGTCAGGATCTTAACGATCTCGCGCAGTTGCAGTGTAAAAACAGTGGTCCTGACAGTGTGTCGGCTGCACGGCTGGAAGCGTTCGCCAATGCCAATACCGAGATGGTGCAAGCGACGCGTACCGTGGTCTTTTCTCGTGGGCAGCAGTTACAGCAGGAAATAGCCGAACGCGGGCAGTTTTTTGGCTGGCAGGCACTGGTGCTGTTTCTCGTCAGCCTGGCGATGGTCTTGCTGTTTACCCGCATGATTATCGGTCCGGTGAAGGGCATTGAACGGATGATCAACTGTCTGGGAGAAGGGCGCTCGCTGGGGGATAGCGTATTATTTACCGGGCCACGGGAATTAAGATCCGTGGGGCAGCGTATCATCTGGTTAAGCGAACGCCTCTCCTGGCTTGAGTCGCAACGGCATCAGTTTTTACGCCATCTTTCCCATGAGCTGAAAACGCCGCTGGCGAGCATGCGCGAAGGTACCGAATTGTTGGCCGATCAGGTGGTTGGCCCGTTAACACCGGAGCAAAAAGAGGTGGTCGGTATTCTGGATGACAGCAGCCGTAACCTGCAAAAGCTGATTGAACAACTCCTCGATTACAACCGCAAGCTGGCTGATGACGAGGTAGAACTTGAAAGTGTGGAAATCGCGCCGCTGGTGGAAAGCGTTGTTTCTGCGCATAGCCTGCCCGCTCGCGCCAAAATGATACATACTGATGTTGCGCTTGCGGTGAACACCTGCCTGGCAGAACCGATGCTGTTGATGAGCGTGCTGGACAATCTTTATTCCAATGCGGTGCACTATGGTGCTGAATCCGGTAACATTTGGATCCGCAGCAGTTTGCATGGCTCAACGGTATACATCGATGTAATGAATACCGGCACACCGATTCCAGAAGCAGAACAGACCATGATCTTCGAGCCTTTTTTCCAGGGGAGTCATCAGCGAAAAGGGGCGGTAAAAGGAAGCGGGTTGGGGCTAAGCATTGCCAGAGATTGCATCCGCCGTATGCGGGGCAAGCTGTATCTGGTTGATGACCATGCGCAAAACGTTTGTTTTCGCATAGAACTGCCGCTAGCTGCTGCGAAAAATCACTAAAATAAACCTAAGTCTGGTGAGTATGCCATACGTTGTTGTCCGAATGCTTAAACGACATTTTCTTCGTCGCGTCATCCTCGCAAGCCTGCCGTGCCTGGCGCTGGTTGGTTGTGTCCCGAACGCGGTGAATCATATTATCGGCGATCCCTCGCAGGAGAAAATTCCGCCTAATCAACTGGCGGACTACCTTGCAACCGACTGTGCGGATATCTGGTCGCTGTCTGGCCAGCCTACAGAAACCAATCCGTTGTACTGGCTGCGGGCGATGGATTGTGCCAATCGCCTGATGCCGGTGCAGGCGCGTAGTGAAGCCAGCACCCTGATGACAGATACCTGGCAGGGCGCTTTCAGGCGTGGGATCCTGCTCGAGAACGCCAACATTACGCCGCCTGAAAGGCGGGAGGTTGTTACGCGCCTCGATGCGTTAAGCCCGCAAATTCCGCCGCAGGTACGCCCGCTGTATCAGGTCTGGCGCAGCAGCCAAACATTGCAGTTGCAGCTTGCCGAAGAGCGTATGCGCTACAGTAAACTCCAGCAGGCGTCCGACAGCGATCTCGATACGCTGCGTCAACAGCAGCAGCATTTGCAGTCCCAGCTCGATCTCACGACCCGCAAGCTGGAGAATCTGACCGATATTGAGCGCCAGCTTTCCACGCGCAAACCTGGCGGTAACTACAATCCTGATGCGCTGCACGGGAACGATAAACTCACTACGCCTGATAACGAAGAAGGCGCAGCGCCGTCTGCCGATGAGGTTACGCCATGATAAGCCGTAAGCCCGCGCATCTGCTGCTGGTGGATGACGATCCGGGCCTGTTGAAATTACTTGGAATGCGACTGACCAGCGAAGGCTACAGCGTCGTGACCGCGGAAAGTGGGCAGGAAGGGTTACGGGTGCTGAACCGTGAAAAAGTGGATCTGGTTATTAGCGATCTGCGCATGGATGAAATGGATGGTATGCAGCTGTTTACTGAAATCCAGAAAGTACAGCCTGGGATGCCGGTGATTATCCTGACCGCTCACGGCTCCATCCCTGACGCCGTTGCGGCGACCCAGCAAGGGGTGTTCAGCTTCCTCACTAAACCAGTCGACAAGGACGCGTTATATCACGCGATTGACGGGGCACTGGAACAGTCTGCGCCCGCCACCGATGACAGCTGGCGCGAATCTATCGTTACCCGCAGCCCGCTGATGCTACGCCTGCTGGAACAGGCGCGGATGGTGGCGCAATCGGACGTTAGCGTCTTGATTAACGGCCAAAGCGGAACCGGGAAAGAAGTTTTCGCTCAGGCTATTCACAACGCCAGCCCACGCAGCCAAAAACCTTTCATTGCCATTAACTGCGGCGCGTTGCCGGAACAACTGCTGGAATCAGAACTGTTTGGTCATGCGCGCGGTGCTTTTACCGGTGCGGTGAGCAATCGTGAAGGGCTGTTTCAGGCCGCAGAAGGCGGCACGCTGTTTCTCGATGAGATTGGCGATATGCCTGCGCCGTTACAGGTGAAACTGCTGCGCGTATTGCAGGAACGAAAAGTCAGACCGTTGGGCAGTAACCGCGATATCGACATTGATGTGCGGATCGTTTCTGCGACCCACCGCGATTTACCCAAAGCGATGGCACGGGGCGAATTTCGCGAGGATTTGTACTATCGCCTCAATGTGGTGAGCCTGAAGATCCCTGCGCTGGCCGAGCGTACGGAAGATATTCCGCTGCTGGCGAACCATCTGCTGCGCCAGTCTGCTGAACGGCACAAACCGTTCGTACGCGCCTTTTCAACCGATGCCATGAAGCGGTTAATGACCGCCAGTTGGCCGGGCAACGTGCGTCAGCTGGTCAACGTAATTGAGCAGTGCGTGGCGTTGACCTCTTCGCCGGTGATCAGCGACGCGCTGGTGGAGCAGGCGCTGGAAGGGGAAAACACCGCGCTGCCGACCTTTGTTGAGGCGCGTAACCAGTTTGAGCTCAACTATCTGCGTAAGCTGCTGCAAATCACCAAGGGCAATGTGACCCACGCGGCAAGAATGGCGGGGCGCAACCGCACCGAATTCTATAAATTGCTTTCTCGGCACGAGCTGGATGCAAACGATTTCAAAGAATAAATCTGCGGATTATGTTAGCTTTATTCGATCAAAAGACAGGCGACCTTTTCAAGGAATAGCATGAAAAAGATTGATGCGATTATTAAACCCTTCAAGCTGGACGACGTCCGCGAAGCGCTGGCAGAAGTCGGCATTACCGGTATGACTGTGACAGAAGTGAAAGGTTTTGGCCGTCAGAAAGGCCATACCGAGTTGTACCGTGGCGCGGAATATATGGTGGATTTTCTGCCGAAGGTAAAAATTGAAATTGTGGTTACCGACGACATCGTCGATACCTGCGTCGACACCATTATCCGTACTGCCCAGACCGGCAAGATCGGTGACGGTAAGATTTTTGTCTTCGACGTGGCACGCGTTATTCGTATTCGTACCGGTGAAGAAGACGACGCGGCAATCTAAGCCGCGCCGTTAATTTGTAGGCCTGATAAGCGTAGCGCATCAGGCAGAGTGATTGCCGGATGGCGGCGTAAACGCCTTATCCGGCCTACTCGCGTAACACATTACAAGACTTTGTGCGGACCGAAGCATTCGTAATGAATGTTCTCGTTTTTCACGCCCAGACCGACCAGCTGCTTCGCGGCGAACTGCATGAAACCAACCGGACCGCACAGATAAAACTGCATCGCCGGATCGCTGATTGCGCTTTCCAGTTTGTTCAAATCCATCAGACCTACGCTATCAAAGGCACCTTTCGCACGATCGGCTTCGGTTGGCTCACGATACCAGGTGTGTGCGCTAAAGCGTGGCAGCGTTTTGCCGAGTTCATTAACTTCATCAGCGAAGGCATGCACGTCACCATTTTCTGCCGCATGGAACCAGTTAACCTGCGCCGTATGCTGCGCTTTTGCCAGCGTATCCAGCATCGCCAGCATTGGGGTTTGTCCCACTCCCGCGGAGATCAGAGATACCGGGGTGTCGGTCGCAACGTCCATAAAGAAATCGCCCGCAGGTGCGGCCAGGTGAACAACGTCGCCAACATTCGCATGGTTGTGCAGCCAGGTTGAAACCTGACCACCGTCTTCACGCTTAACCGCAATACGGTAGCCTTTGCCATCGGGTTTACGGGTCAGTGAGTACTGACGAATTTCCTGATGCGGGAAACCTTCCGGCTTTAACCAGACGCCCAGATATTGCCCCGGATGATATTCAGCCACTGCGCCACCGTCGACAGGTTCAAACTCAAAGCTGGTGATAAGTGCACTGCGTGGGGTTTTTGCCACGATGCGGAAAGGACGGGTACCTTCCCAGCCGCCATTTTTATTGGCATTTTCGCTGTAGATTTGCGCTTCACGGTTGATGAAAACGTTCGCCAGCACGCCGTATGCTTTGCCCCACGCATCCAGAACTTCCTGGCCTGGGCTGAACATTTCGTCCAGCGTTGCCAGTAAATGGCCACCCACGATGTTGTACTGCTCGGGTTTAATCTGGAAGCTGGTATGCTTCTGTGCGATTTTCTCAACAGCCGGCAACAGTGCCGCCAGATTTTCGATATTGCTGGCATACGCGGCAATAGCATTAAACAGCGCTTCACGCTGATCGCCATTACGCTGATTACTCATGTTGAAGATTTCTTTCAGCTCTGGGTTATGCGTAAACATGCGGTCGTAGAAATGGGCGGTCAGCTTCGGGCCTGTTTCAACCAGCAGGGGAATGGTGGCTTTCACTGTAGCGATGGTTTGTGCGTCAAGCATACGGTCTTCCTTTATCTGAGACTTTAATGATGTATGTCAAATACATCTTATAAAAAATACCCCTGCATTGTAAATGGTTCTTTGTAACTTTGCGTTGTAAAGGTTACATCGTGAAAAATCTGCATCACAAACCTGAAAAGAAATCCGTTGAAATTCAGCAGACCTTTGTTCTCCAAAGCCTTGCGTACCTTGAAGGTAATCGTTTGCGTAAAATCCTTTGTCAAGACCTGTTATCGAAGAATGATTCGGTTATACTGTTCGCCGTTGTCCTACGGACCGCCTTTTAAGGCCGAAAATTTTATTGTTAGCTGAGTCAGGAGATGCGGATGTTAAAGCGTGAAATGAACATTGCCGATTATGATGCCGAACTGTGGCAGGCTATGGAGCAGGAAAAAGTACGTCAGGAAGAGCACATCGAACTGATCGCCTCCGAAAACTACACCAGCCCGCGTGTTATGCAGGCGCAGGGTTCTCAGCTGACCAACAAATATGCTGAAGGTTATCCGGGCAAGCGCTACTACGGCGGTTGCGAGTACGTTGATATCGTTGAGCAACTGGCTATCGATCGCGCAAAAGAGCTGTTTGGCGCTGACTACGCTAACGTACAACCGCACTCCGGTTCTCAGGCTAACTTTGCTGTTTACACCGCTCTGCTGCAACCGGGCGATACCGTTCTGGGTATGAACCTGGCACAAGGCGGCCACCTGACTCACGGCTCCCCGGTTAACTTCTCCGGCAAACTGTACAACATCATCCCTTACGGTATTGATGAGTCCGGCAAAATTGACTACGAAGACATGGCGAAGCAGGCCAAAGAGCACAAACCGAAGATGATCATCGGTGGCTTCTCTGCTTACTCCGGCGTTGTTGACTGGGCAAAAATGCGCGAAATCGCCGACAGCATCGGTGCATATCTGTTCGTCGATATGGCGCACGTTGCAGGTCTGATTGCCGCAGGCGTTTATCCGAACCCGGTTCCACACGCACACGTTGTGACCACCACCACCCACAAAACCCTGGCGGGTCCACGCGGTGGCCTGATCCTGGCGAAAGGCGGTGACGAAGAGCTGTACAAAAAACTGAACTCCGCTGTGTTCCCAAGCGCGCAGGGCGGCCCGCTGATGCACGTGATCGCGGCGAAAGCTGTGGCGCTGAAAGAAGCGATGGAGCCTGAGTTCAAGGTTTACCAACAGCAGGTTGCCAAAAACGCCAAAGCGATGGTGGAAGTGTTCCTGAACCGTGGCTACAAAGTGGTTTCTGGCGGTACTGAAAACCACCTGTTCCTGCTGGATCTGGTTGATAAAAACCTGACCGGTAAAGAAGCTGACGCCGCGCTGGGCCGTGCTAACATCACCGTTAACAAAAACAGCGTACCGAACGATCCGAAGAGCCCGTTTGTGACTTCCGGTATCCGTATCGGTTCTCCGGCTGTGACTCGCCGTGGCTTTAAAGAAGCTGAAGTGAAAGAGCTGGCTGGCTGGATGTGTGACGTTCTGGACAACATCAATGACGAAGCTGTTATCGAGCGCGTCAAAGGTAAAGTGCTGGATATCTGCGCACGTTTCCCGGTTTACGCGTAAGTAATACGGATTGCCAGATGGTGGTGTAAACACCTTTTCCGGCCTACAGGTAACTCACATGTAGGCCAGATAAACGAAGTGCCATCCGGCAGTTATATTGACTTAAGCAAGATTGTTTCATTGATTAAAGTCGCCACTGGCGGCTTTTTCTTTGCCTGAATCCATTTTCTCAATAAACGTATTTCTCGGCCCTGATTCAACGTTACTGCGCCGACAATCACGCCATCCTGTAGGTTAAACCATATTGCTTTCTGCGCATCAGGATCGCCGCGTAGGAGCCAGTTCTCACCCTGCATTTCGCCGACAAACTGTAGATTATCACGGTACTGATCGGTCCAGAACCAGCCCGGCGTTGCTGCTGGCTGCGGTTGATTGAGCATCGCGGCGGCGGCAACCAGTGCCTGAAAATTGGCGTTTTCCCAGCTTTCCACGCGTACTAACGAACCGTCAGCCTGGCGTGTTATCGCTACGTCACCGGCGGCGAAAATCGCGGGATCGGAGGTGGTGCAGGCGGTATCAACGATAATGCCGTTCGCCGTCTCCAGCCCCGCTTCGCGGGCCAGCATATCGTTCGCCACGATACCGATGCCATAGATCACCGCATCAGCGGTGAGAGTTTCGCCGTTTTGTAGCGTGAGCGAGAGAGACTCTCCTGCTTCGACATGCTCTATAGCGCTGTTAAGCAATACCCGCACGCCCGCAAGTTGGTGGCGGGTTAGCAGGTAGTCGCGCACCGGAGCAGGCGCGTTGCGGCCCATGACCGTTGGCGCCAGCTCCACCACCGTCACCTGACAGCCGCGTTGAGTCGCGCTGGCCGCCAGTTCCAGACCAATGGTGCCCGCACCGACAATGACAATCGACTTGCCCGGCAATAAATTGTCGCGCAGGCGCTCGGCATCGCCCGCGTGGCGCAGGGTGAAGCAACGATCGCCCAGCTTATCCAGTTGCGTAAGGGGGCGTGCCGCAGCGCCCGTCGCAATCAGTAGCCGATCCCATGGATAACTCTGCCCATTAGCCAGCACCAACTGATGCGTTTGGCGGCCGAGCGTCTGCACAGTAACCCCCAGATGCAGCTGTACGTTGTGTTCCTGCCACCAGTCAGCGGGGAGTATCGGCTGAAGTTGCGGATTGTCGTCCAGTAGCATCGCTTTGGAGAGCGGTGGGCGTTCATAGGGCAGATGATGCTCATCGGAAAACAGGTGTAATTCGCCGTCAAAACCTTGTTGGCGCAGTGCAGCGGCAGCCATAGCCGCCGCCTGACCGCCGCCGACGATAGCGATAGTTTTTGGGTTCATAACATCTCCTCAGAGATCCAGTCCGGCGGCGACGTGACGAATACCGCGAATACCCAGACCGGCGTCGGCATTGATCATCACGCCGCTCAATGTGCGGTTGTTGCGCTTTGACGCCAGCATCACATACGGGCCGGTAAAATCCGCAGGCTCCGGGAAAAACTGTAGTGGCAAAATAGCGGCGATTTTTTCCGGCGTCAGCGACTGCATAATCGATGTATCGTTTTGTCCCAGCGCCTGCGGGCCGCGTAGATCTGTCGCCATACCGCATGGACCGACACCGTTAACACGAACCTTTGGTGCCAGCTCGTATGCCAGCTGGCGAATCAGCCCGGTAGCCGCATGTTTGCTGGCGGTATACAGCGGGCCGCCGCCGCCTGGATACCACGACGCATTGGACAGGGTAAAGATGATGCTGCCTTCGCTGGCGATAAGTGCAGGGGCACAGGCTTTCGCGCCCAGCAGATAGCCCAGCACGTTGACGTTAAACAGCTCATGAAAGCCGCTCTCCAGCGCATCCGCAGGCGTATTGACCAACGAGGCGTTGTGATCCCATATCCCCGCATTTCCGATAAAACAGTCCAGCGTACCGTAATGCGTCAGGATTTGAGCTACCGCGCGCTGATAGTCGGCGTAGCAGGTGACGTTGCCTTCGATTGCCAGCACATGTTCGCCAAAGCGCTGACGCAGGCTGGCAACTTTAGCTGGCGACAGCTCCAGTGTGGCGACCCGCGCACCTTCTTCGATGAAACGCTCGACCAGCGCCAGGCCAAGACCGGAGCCGCCGCCGGTGATAAAGACCACGTTATCGCGTAAATCGCTCATCTAGCGTCCTCTGGAATATCAACAAACACATCGCTACCGTCTACATATACCGCGTAGGTGGTGAGCGCGTCGGTGGCGGGTAGACACAACGCCTTGCCGGTTTTCAGGCAAAAACTGGCGGCATGCAGCGGGCATTCCACCGTAGCGTCGTCTTCCAGATAGCCTTCCGACATCGAGGCGTTACCGTGGCTACAGCGATCGTTAATGGCATAGAACTCGCCGCCAACGTTGAACAGCGCGATGACGGGCGAGGTATCAAGCCGGAGCGCTTCACCCTCCGGCAAATCCCCTACGGGGCAAGCATAAACACGACTCATCAGAACAGTACACTCAGGTTATGGGAGGTGATCACCGCTTGATCCAGCACGATCTCACGCTCCAGTAAGCGCCACTCATCGCCCGGCAAACGGCGCACTTTGTCTATGCGCATGCCGACGTAAAAGGTTTCATCGCGCTCTTTTTGCGCGCGATACAGCAGATAATTAAGGCGAACGGCAAAGACGTCGGGAACTCCAGTTTCACTGACCTGGCAGTTGCTGATCAGGTGCCGGGTACGCGACGGTGGCTCTTCCGCCCAGGCCATGCCGGTTTCCAGCCGCGCGATACGACGTTCGAGCTGGTCTTTGTTGTCGTTGAAAATCCAGGTGGTCGGCGGCTGCACGCCTTTGCGACGATCGCGCGTCTGGGCATTGACCGTCGTACGCATGGTGTAGCGAATGTCTTCATCCAGTTGTGCCAGCCAGTCACGAAACTTCCAGTCATCCAGCAAGCTGGCTTCATGGTAGAGAAACTGTGTAATGCGGTGGTGTAGTTCCTGAGAAACTAAGGTGCTCATTTCATCACCTCCTGCTGGTAAGCGGCGGTTTTTTCCTGCACTTCCTGCCAGCTTTCGCTGCTGAGTAAATCGGCCCAGCGCTGATACATGCCGCGCGCGGCGGTTTCCGAAAAGATGTAGTTGGTGATCCCCGGAATGCCGTCTTCACGACGTTTCTCCTGGCCCAGCCCCATTTCCAGACACAATTTGGTGTTGCGTGCGCGATGACCCTTCAGCAGTTTTTGAATTTCACACCAGTTTTCCGAGTCGTCCTGCTCCAGGAATCCGGCGGGGCCAAAGGCGCGCGTGGCGCTGTTTTCAAACGCAGCTTTCACTTCATCAGAGGCGGCTTTATCGGTAATACAGAATGCCCACACTTCAACTTGATCCGGCCCGCGCGGATGCCAGACCCTTAAGGTGGCAGTGCCGTTGAGCCAGGAAAGCGTTGGGAAAATGTTGTTGTGGCCGGCCAGACGCAGGGCGCGAACTTTACCCAGACGCTGCTCGGCTTCCACGTAGGTGTCGCGGTAATAGCTGGAGACTTCGCCGTCGACCCAGACGTTGGCATCAGGATTTTCGGTAAAGAAAAATCCGCTACCGTGCCCATCCTGACCGAACTGTAGTGCGTCTTTGGCGGTTTCCCACACCGGGCGGGCGGTTTGTCCGTCGCCCAGGCGTTTATCGCTGCCGTCGTCTTTTGCCCCCAGCACCTGCACGGCCGAGGCATGGCTGAACAGCGCGTGATACTGGTCGCTGGCAAACTGTTCGGCGGGGAATTTCCAGTTACAATCGATGGTCCACTTTTGTACGCCACCGACGATTTCGGTGCCGCCTTCACGACGATCCAGCACACCGTCGAGATACCAGGCGATGTCGCCGAGATAATCGCGCAGCGCAGGCGCGGAGGTATCCCAGTTGCCGAAAATCAGTCCCTTGTAGCTCTCTACGCCAGGAACTTCGTTCAGCCCCCAGTGCGATTTGCACAGCCCTTGAGGGTAGGCGCGCGGTTCCAGCGGGACGTCGATCAGCTCGCCGTTAATGCCGTACGACCAGCCGTGATACGGGCAGGTGAAGGCGCGGGTATTGCCGCAGTCGGCGTAGCTGACGCGCATTGCGCGGTGGCGACACTGGTTGAGAAACGCTTTGATGCTGCCGTCTTTCTGGCGAACCACCACAACTGCATCCTCGCCCATGTAGGTGTTAAAAAAATCACCGGGTTTGGGGATTTGGCTTTCGTGGGCGAGAAATAACCAGCAGCGTCCGAAGATGCGTTCCAGCTCCAGTTGGTAAATTTCAGGGTCGGTATAAATTCGTGGGGTTACGCGACCGTTTTGTGTGTCGATCAGTTGGTAGATGTCTAAATTTGAGGGTGTGGTCATATTTTTTAATCCTGAAAGCTAAGATGTATTGACCTTCTTTTTTTGTACCTTAAGGATGTTGCTGGTTAGTTATCAATCTGTGAAATAGTAAATTTCTACCAGTTGAGACATTTTTTCGATAACAAGGAGAAGGGCATGGAACTGAGGCACTTACGCTATTTCGTAGCGGTGGCGCAGGCGCTGAATTTCACCCGAGCGGCAGAGAAGCTGCATACCTCTCAGCCGTCGTTAAGCAGCCAGATCCGCGATCTGGAAACGTGCGTGGGCGTTCCGTTGCTGGTGCGGGATAAACGAAAAGTTGCGCTGACGGCGGCGGGAGAGTGCTTTTTGCAAGATGCGCTGGCGATCCTCGAACAGGCGGAAAACGCCAAAGTTCGTGCCCGTAAAACGGTGCAGGAAGATAATCATTTCGCCATCGGTTTTGTCCCTTCCGCAGAGGTAAATCTGCTGCCGAAGGTGCTGCCTTTGTTTCGTTTAAAACAGCCAGATACGCACATTGAGCTGGTGAGTCTGATCACCACCGAACAGGAAGAGAAGATCCTGAGTGGAGAGCTGGATGTGGGCTTAATGCGCCACCCGGTGTACAGCCCGGATCTCGATTATCTGGAGCTGATTCATGAGCCGTTAGTAGTGGTTTTACCGGTGAATCATCCGTTAGCTAATGAGCAAGCAATCTCCGCAGAACAACTACACGGCGTGAATTTTGTCAGCACCGATCCGGCCTACTCCGGCGCGTTAGCGATGATTGTCAAAAACTGGTTTCAGCAGCAAAAAAGCCAGCCCAACATTGTGCAGGTGGCAACCAACATTCTGGTGACCATGAACCTGGTCGGCATGGGGCTGGGGGTGACTTTGATACCCGGTTATATGAATAATTTTAATACCGGACAGGTGGTTTTCCGCCCTATTGTTGGCGATGTTCCGACCATTGCGCTGTTGATGGCGTGGAAAAAAGGGCCAATCAAACCGGCGTTGACCGATTTTATCGCCACGGTACATGAACGTTTAGCGGTGAGCCTGACGGAGTAATGGCTATAACTCGCTAAGCTGTGACTCGACATACAGATAGCCAATGCCCATAAGTTGCTGGGTGCGATTAAGCTTACCGAAGCTTATCTGCGTGGCTCTGGCTCGCGGGTTATCGCCGTGATCGAATGGGTTAAACCCAGTTTGCTGCACCAGCGTATTGAGCCAGCTGTCGCCAAATGCGCAGCTACGCCCATACAACCATATTTGGTTAATATTCAGTATATTCAGAAAGTTATAAAGACTCAGCCCGATGGCGCTGGCGGCATTTTCGGCCCAGGCCTGAATGCGGACATCTCCGTGCTGCCAGGCCGCAATTAGCTGGTCAGTGGTGAGCGTTTCCGGATCGTAAAGGGATGTCGGCTGCGATTTCATCCACACCCGGGCCTGCTTTTTCAATGCGCTTAATGACGCTACGGTTTCCAGACAGCCATAGCGACCACAGTCACAGGCGACACCATCGGGATGAATGATGGTATGCCCAATCTGACCGCTGCCATACAGGCTACCGCGCCAGATGTTATCGTTAATCACAAACGATGAGCCAATACCGTAATCAACGTTAATCACGCAGAAATCACCGTTTGCCGCCGGGTTTTGCCATTTTTCCGCCAGCGCCAGCATCACGCAGTCATTGTCCAGCCGGACCTGCACGCCGAGCTTCTCCTCCAGCAGATATTTTATTTCCACCGGCGTTTTCCACGGGGCCTGGGGCATGGTTTTTGATGCACCGGTTATCGGATCAACTTGACCATGAACGCCAAGCGCCAGATTAATCGTCACATCGGGAAATTCCCGACGATACTCCCGCCAGTGTGCCGCCAGGGCTGACAGCAGCGCTTTTGGCGATTCGGGGTTGATGACTTCATGCTGCCAGTCGCCTACGGCCACCAGTCGCGCGTCCGCCAGTTGACTGGTGATGCTGGTGGGGGTGACGTTGATGCATAGCGTCCAGGCGCCTTTTTCTGGCAAATGATAGCTGCCGCTGCTCAAACCGCGCTGGCTTAAGGTTTCTCGCGAATGGCTGATTCTCCCTTCATCCATCAGTTCTTCGAGGATATTGCTGACCGCCGGGATCGACAGGCTGGTGAGCTGCGCCAGCTGTGACTTGCTGAGCTGTTTTTCCCGCCACAGGTGAGACAAAAAGATCTGTTTATTCGCCTGACGGACCCTGACGTTGTTGAACCCCGAACGCTGCATTCACTTAACTCCCTTAACTATATTGCGTGAGCATTGCGCATTTTAACGCCACCTAACTGCCGCAGAATAGCATCAAGTTGAATTTTTACTTTTGTTTATTGAGTGGAGAGCGGCATGTACGGTTCAGTTAAAGTCTGGCAGGAAACGATCACCCTCCCAACGTGGGCGGCGGGTGAAGAAGATGCCAACCCAATGTTTCTGGAAAAACGGGTGTATCAGGGATCTTCTGGAGCGGTTTACCCTTACGGCGTGATTGATACGCTGACCGGCAAACGTGAAATGCGCGACTATCAGGCGGTGTGGATGGAGAATGACTTCATTCGCATCATGCTGCTGCCGGAGTTAGGCGGGCGTATTCATCGAGCGTATGACAAAGTGCAGCAGCGCGACTTCGTCTACTACAACGAAGTGGTGAAACCCGCGCTGGTCGGTCTGCTTGGGCCGTGGATCTCCGGCGGTATCGAGTTTAACTGGCCGCAACATCATCGCCCGACCACCTTTATGCCGGTGGATTTTACTCAGCAGCAGGGTGAGCAGGGTGAATACACCGTGTGGATGGGTGAGGTTGAGCCTATGCGCGGTTTACAGGTAATGACCGGATTCACGCTGTATCCGGATCTCGCGTTGATCGAGATAACCGGGAAGGTGTTTAACGGTAACGCTACCCCGCGCCACTTCTTATGGTGGGCGAATCCGGCGGTGAAGGGCGGCGACGATCATCAGAGCGTGTTCCCTCCGGATGTGACGGCGGTATTTGACCATGGTAAGCGCGATGTCTCAGCGTTTCCCATCGCCACCGGCACATACTACAAAGTGGACTATTCGGCCGGTGTGGATATCTCACGCTACAAGAACGTACCCGTACCGACCTCCTATATGGCTGAAAAATCAGATTATGATTTTGTTGGCGCGTGGCATCACGGCGAGCGTGGTGGGTTGCTGCATGTGGCCGATCACCATGTTTCGCCGGGGAAAAAACAGTGGACATGGGGATACGGCGACTTTGGTGTTGCCTGGGATCGTAATCTCACCGATGACAACGGTCCGTATATTGAACTGATGACCGGGGTCTTTACCGATAATCAGCCGGATTTCACCTGGCTTGCGCCGTACGAAGAGAAAGTCTTCGTGCAAAACTTCTTGCCCTACAGCGAACTGGGAATGGTGCAAAACGCCAGCACGCAGTTGGCGCTTCGTCTGGTGCGTGAGCGTAGCCAGCTTTCTGTGGGCGTTTATGCGATTGCGCCGCTACGCGATGTTCAGGTTACGCTTGCTGCGCACGGGCAGCCGTTCTATGAAAATACCCTCACCCTTGAGCCAGGACAGAGCTGGCTGGCCGATGTGTCTGACAATGGCCATGCCCGGGTGACGATGACCGTCACAAGCGTCGATGGCACTACGCTTTTGCAGTACGAAGAGCACATCGCGAAAGAATTACCGCTGCCTTCGGCGGCCATTGCGCCAGCGCTGCCAGAAGCGCTTTCTAATACCGATGAACTCTATTTTATTGGTCAGCATCTGGAGCAGTACAACCACGCCAGCCGCTATGCCGAAGATTATTATCGCCGCGCGCTGGACGTTGATCCGCTGGACTACCGCAATAATGTGGCCCTGGGGACGCTGGCGCTAAACCGCGCCGACTGGGCGCTGGCGGCACAATGTGCTGGCAAGGCGCTGGAGCGGGCGCATAAGCTCAATAAAAATCCGCGTGATGGTGAGGCAAGTATGCTGCTGGCCGCCGCACAGGAACGTCAGGGCGATGATGACAGCGCGTGGGATAATTATTATAAGGCCAGCTGGAGCGGCAACTGCCGGGATGCAGCTTTCTGGTCGTTAGCGCGTTTGGCGATGAAGCGTCAGGACTACGCTGGCGCCTTGGAAAAGGTCGAGCAGAGCCTGCGCTTTAACGGCAGTAATAACCTGGCGATGGGACTGAAAGCGCTGGCGCTGGCAAAGCTTGATCGCAATGCGCAAGCGCTGGACTACATTCGCCAACAACTGGTTGATTATCCGCTGAGTTACACCCTGCACTATGCGCGCTGGGCTATTTGCCAGGACGAGGCGACGGCGAAAGCGCTGATCTCAATTACCGGGCGTCGCGGGACCAACGCGTGTGAACTGGCAGGCTGGCTGACTTCTTTGGGGCAAAAGGATGCTGCCCGTAGCGTGCTGGAACTGCTCGACAGCCAGGAAACGCTGCCGATGCTGTGGCGCGCTTCGCTGAGCGATAATCCACAACCGTTCATTGAACGTGCTCGTGAGTGTCTGCAAAACCGCGTGCGCTTCCCCAATACGCTGGATGAAGTGCAGATGCTGCAAACTCTTGAGCAAAGTGCTTTTGCCCGCTATTTCCTCGGCTGCTTCTGGTACAGCAAACGGCGTTATGCCGAGGCGGTTTCCTGCTGGCAGTTCACGCTTGCGCAGGAAGCGGATTTCGCACCGGTACACCGTTTACTGGGAATCTATGCCTGGAACAAACTGCACGATGCACAGCAGGCGATGCAGTATTTGTCGCAGGCCGTGGCGCTGGAACCACAGAATGCTCGCTTCCTGTTTGAACTCGACTATCTCAAGAAGTTAATGGCACAACCCGCTGAGCAGCGTCTGCAGCGACTGGAAGCCAGTAAAGAGATTGTCTTCCATCGAGACGATCTGACGGTGGAACTGCTCAGCTTGTGGAATGGGGTGGGGCGCTACGACGATGCCGCCGCGGTGTTACGTGAACGCGTGTTCCATCCGTGGGAAGGTGGTGAAGGTAAAGCCACCGGGCAATATATGCTGAATCAGATGCATCGTGCCCTGGCTGCCGTTCATTCCGGCGACCTGCAAACCGCCATCGCGCAGCTGCAACAGGCGTTGCACTACCCACAAAACCTCGGGGAAGGACGCTTGCCAGGGCAAACGGATAACGACATCTGGTATTTGCTGGGGCATTGCGCTCAGCTGCAAGGCCATTTCGAAGAATCTCAGCGCTACTTCTCCCGTGCGACGCGTGGCGGCAGCTCACTGGATGCCGGACGTTACTACAACGACCAGCCAGTGGACTATCTCTTCTGGCAGGGTATGGCGCAGAGAAAACTTGGCGATGACGCAGAGGCGGACGCTCTGTTCAATAGCTTCCTGCAATGGAGCGAGTCGCATCACGACAACGTGCCGGATGTCGATTTCTTTGCCGTATCGCTACCCGACCTGGTGGTGCTGGATACCTCAGCACAAGCAAAACACCAGCAACACTGCCTGTTTATCAATGCGCTCGGGCATCTGGGGCTGGGAAATAGCGCCGCCTGTCAGCGTGAACTTGATGAACTCCTGCAACTCAATCCGGCACATGACAAGGCATTACTGCTGCGTCACGCCATTAACGTAAGGCTTTTCCAGTAACACCCGAAACGGGTGGGGGTAACCTCACCCGAAACCTACTGTACCCTGCGTTTCCCTGAAAGAGGAATCATAATGAATAACGCGCAGACACATTTAAAGATTGGTTACGTCTGGACTATCTGCCTGGTTGCGGCCTGCGGAGGTTTACTGTTTGGCTATGACTGGGTGGTGATCGGCGGGGCAAAACCCTTCTATGAAGCATATTTCTCGATTACCGATCCGGCACAATCCGGCTGGGCGATGAGTTCCGCGCTGGTTGGTTGTATCTTTGGCGCGCTGATTTCCGGCTGGTGCGCCGATAAATTTGGCCGAAAAATGCCGCTGATTCTCTCAGCGATCCTCTTTAGCGCTTCCGCCTGGGGAACCGCCGTCGCCAGTAACTTCGATATGTTTATTGTTTATCGCATCGTTGGCGGCGTGGGGATTGGTCTGGCGTCTGCGCTAAGCCCACTGTATATCGCCGAGGTTAGCCCCGCTGAAAAGCGTGGTCGCTTTGTGGCCGTCAACCAGCTCACCATCGTCATTGGCGTGCTGGCGGCGCAGCTTATCAACCTGATGATTGCCGAACCTGTTGCCACAGGCGCTACGCAGCAGGCAATTGTTGAAAGCTGGAACGGTCAGACGGGCTGGCGCTGGATGTTTGGCGCAGAATTAGTGCCCGCGGTAATTTTCCTGGTGCTGATGTTCTTTGTTCCTGAATCGCCGCGCTGGCTGGTGAAAGCGGGAAAAGCCGATCGTGCGCGTGCCATGCTGCAGCGCATTGGTTCGGCGGAATATGCCGGGCAAACGCTGAAAGAGATTGAACATACGCTGCAAAAAGATAATCACAAGGTCGCGTGGTCAACGCTGTTACAACCACAGATCAAACCGATCGTGATTATTGGCATGGTGCTGGCAGTCTTCCAGCAGTGGTGTGGGATCAACGTTATTTTCAACTATGCGCAGGAGATCTTCGCCTCTGCCGGATTCGACATCAACGGTACGTTAAAATCGATCGTAGCGACCGGGATCATCAATCTGGTCTTTACCCTTGCCGCTCTGCCGCTGGTGGACAAAATTGGGCGTCGTAAACTGATGCTGTTTGGTGCATCAGGGCTGACGGTTATCTACGTACTCATTGCCGGGGCATACGGGTTGGGCATTCTGGGCTGGCCGGTTTTGGTTCTGGTGCTGGCGGCGATTGCCATTTACGCCCTGACGCTGGCTCCGGTGACCTGGGTACTGCTGTCTGAAATTTTCCCTAATCGCGTTCGCGGGTTGGCGATGTCGCTGGGGACGCTGGCGCTGTGGATTGCCTGCTTCCTGCTGACCTATACCTTCCCACTGCTGAATGCGAGTCTGGGCGCGTCGGGAAGCTTCCTGCTGTACGGTGTGATTTGCGCGATGGGCTTCATATATGTTCTGCGTAATGTGCCGGAAACCAAAGGCGTGACGCTGGAAGCGCTGGAAGAACAGCTTGCGGCGCAACATACAAAAGCTGGCGCATCAGCCCAGCAACGAAGCGCCCGATAATGGATGGTCTGCTGACGCTACAAAACGCACATCTGCGGATGTGCGTAGACTCGCAGGGCGGCTCGCTATTAAGTCTGATTTCGTTACAACATCAACAGGCCATTTTACGCGAAGGTCATGGTCAGCAACCCGGTGATTGCGGCCTGTTCCCGATGCTGCCGGTCGCGAATCGGGTGGCGGGAAATCGTTTTATGCTGCGCGGTGAAGAGGTGGTTTTACCTCAACATGGCGCAGATGACACCTTTTTCCTGCACGGTGACGGCTGGCTGCAACGCTGGCAGGTTATCACTGTCACCCAAAGCGGTTGTTTGCTGCAGTTGCGCAGTTGGCATCCCTGTGGCTACGACTATACGGCGCAGCTTTGCTATCAACTGGAAACCTCGAGCCTGCACGCCTCGTTGACGCTCACTCATTGCGGTGAGCAGCCAATGATTTACGGCTGCGGGTTCCATCCGTTTTTCGCCTTTGATAAGCGCAGTACTGCGCAGTTCACCGCCAGCGGCTACTGGCCGGAGGGGGAGCAGCATCTGCCGCTGGAATGGCAACGTGATATCCCTTCAGCGGCTGATTTCATGCATGCGCAATACGGTGAGGATAGCTGGCTGAATGTCGGATATTCTGGCTGGAGCGGGCGGGCCGTTATTCAGCGTGATGTGATGAAAGTCACGATTTTAGCGCAAACTCCGTGGTTGATGCTGTTCAGAATGTCGGGTGAGGAGTTCCTGTGTCTGGAGCCGCAAACGCATCCGGTGAATGCCCACAACATGCAGGGGCAGCCGGGATTGCAGGTTTTAGCGCAGGGAGAACGCTGCCATTTTGCGATGCAAATTAGCGTCGAATAGGGCAAAAATCATGTTATCTGCCTGTTAATGCTCTCTTGCGCCAGCCTGCGTTTGTCGCCAGACTATCGCCTCCAAACGGGAGGGATTCATGGCTTTGCATTCCACGCGCTGGCTGGCGCTCGGTTATTTCACCTATTTCTTTAGCTACGGTATCTTTCTGCCTTTCTGGAGCGTCTGGCTCGAAGGGCTAGGGCTGACGCCGGAAACCATCGGTTTACTGCTGGGCGCGGGGCTGATTGCCCGTTTTCTCGGTAGTTTGCTGATTGCGCCGCGTGTGAGCGATCCCTCTCGGCTGATCTCAGCGTTACGTATTCTGGCCCTGTTGACGCTGGTGTTTGCGCTGGCCTTCTGGGCGGGAACCAACGTGGCGTGGCTGATGGTGGTGATGGTCGGTTTCAACCTGTTTTTCTCACCGCTGGTACCGCTGACCGATGCGCTGGCCAACACCTGGCAGAAACAGATAACCATGGATTACGGTCGGGTGCGACTGTGGGGATCCGTGGCTTTTGTGATCGGCTCCGCGCTAACCGGCAAACTGGTGAGCCTGTTTGACTATCGGGTGATCCTGGTCCTGCTATCGCTTGGCGTCGCCTCGATGCTGCTGGGCATGATGATTCGCCCGAGCGTGCAGCCAGCGGGTGAAAACCGTCAGCAGGAGAGTGCGGGATGGCCCGCCTGGCGCGCGCTGATAACCCAGAGCTGGCGTTTTCTTGCTTGCGTGAGTCTGCTACAGGGGGCACATGCTGCGTATTATGGTTTCAGCGCCATCTATTGGCAGTCTGCCGGATATTCCGCTTCGGCGGTGGGCTATTTATGGTCACTAGGTGTGGTGGCGGAGGTGATTATTTTCGCACTTAGCCACAAGCTGTTCCGTCGCTTCAGCGCCCGCGATCTGCTGCTGCTTTCCGCCGTTTGCGGGGTGGTGCGTTGGGGATTGATGGGCTGGAGCACCGAGCTGCCGTGGCTGATCGTGGTGCAAATCCTCCATTGCGGAACCTTTACCGTCTGCCACCTGGCGGCAATGCGTTATATCGCGGCACGCCAGGGGAGCGAAGTTATTCGTTTGCAGGCGGTGTATTCCGCGATAGCGATGGGCGGCAGTATCGCCATCATGACCGTATTCGCGGGCTATCTGTACCAGAATCTGGGCAGCGGCGTGTTCTGGGTGATGGCGCTGGTGGCGCTCCCGGCAATCGTTCTGCGCCCGAAGGTGGTCGCGCAGCCTGCAACGTTATGATTCGAGGATTTTGCGGATCTGCTGCTGCTGATGCGACGTAAGCGCCAGATCCGCATGAATCAACGGGGGTGAAAATAGCGGTAACGGCGTGGTGTACGGCGTAATAATCAGCGTTACGCCGCGCGGGGCACCCTCTTTTTGAAAGTCCTGCATCGGCATATGTTTTACGTTGAGCGGCAGCAGCGTCAGTTCGCGCAGCTGTTGCTCTATATGTACTTCAAGTTGTTCGTTACTACCGGTCAGCAGGATAATCTGCTTTTCGTGTAAATCCTTCTCCTGCATCAGCCAGGCGCCGAAAATAACGGCCACCAGCCCGATCTCTTCTTCGGAAAATTGCACATCGTATTCGGCCTCGAAGCCGTGAATCGCCTCGCGGGTAGTACGAACCAGCCGGGGATAAAGGCGGCTGAACTCCTCCGGCAGCGTGTTATCAATGCCGATGGCAAACACGCTGCGGTTCAGTGCCTGAGCCAGGTGGATATACAACTGGTCATTCAGCCCTTGCTCATCGCTGAAGCGCACATTGCCATACTCGCGAAAACGCAGCACCAGCCGCGCAATAGCAAGGCGCAGGCGGCGATCCTGCTGGTGATTATCGCGAATCGGGTCGGGGATACGAAGCATTGAGAACAGCAACGCCATAAACAGCGATTCGCCCAGCGGCGCACTCTGCATGACGTGGCGCTGCCAGTGACGGCCAATTTCCTCGGCGAGCGGATATTCCGCGCAGGATTGCGCCCAGCGTTGCTGGAGTGGGTTAAATTCCGGGGTGATCCCCGCGTGGTGCTGTAGCAGGCAGTACTGTAAATACAGGCGCAGGAACTGGATGTCACGACACTCAAACGGTTTCTGCAAGCGCCGGGAACACAGATTAATGAGCGCGTGCAGATTGGTGTCGTCATACAGCGTACGTGCGATCCCCCGTTGTTTAAGTTCTGCTTTTAACGCCGGGGTAAACTGCTGGGCGATAAAGGCAGGGCAAATCCGCAGGCCACGGCGCAGCCACTGTAACAGACACAGACGTTGATTTAGCGGGGTTCCTTCGATCGTATAGCCACCATTCTGCGCGGTGGCTATCGCGAGCCGGTGATAGCGCTGGATTTCGAGTCCTGCGCCAATAATATCTTCCTGAACCGTGGCATCATCGACACCGTTGAGGGTGCTGAAGGTTTGTGTAGTAGCGATTTGCCCCGGCAGGAAAAGCGTCAGCAGCACCTGGCAACGGCGCTGGGGAGCGGAAAGTACAGATGGTGGGGCAAGCGTTGACATCATCTGTAGATTCTCCCGTGAGTATGTTTGATAAGAATAGCTAAAGTTTGCTCATAGATTTTGAGAATGGAATGCTTTCCACCAGGAATGCTGGAGAGCGTCACAGAATTTTTAACGTGCGGAACAGATAGCGGTAGTGGAACGCAGCGCGTTAATCCGCTTTTTCACTGTTTTATCTTTTGTTTAGATATGCCAGAGATGTACTGCATGTCATGTTAAACATGATGGAGAATATTTTATTCCGCTATGGGGTTCCGTTCACCCCAGAGTTATCACTTCTCTGAATCATAGATACCCGTGAACGTGCAAGGGAGGCTCACCGCCGCCTCCCTTGCATCCCAGGCTCCCGGCGGGAAAATCGTCGCGATGCGATTCATTCGTCTTATGCCGTCTGCCTGTCGGGACGGGGACGAGCCTGCGTCCCTGCAGGCCGTCCACTCTGCCCGCATCCATGCGGGCAGACCCGGTCAGCCGTCAACGACTCATCGATTTTCAGCCGGACCGGGGTCATCGCTTCAACGCTCTGACTTCCAGTGAAACCCGTTTTGCTGTTTAAACAAAAAACGCAGATGGTCAGGTGTGGGCTGGTCCGGCTGAAAATTGCCGACGTGTTTCCGTAAGGCCGGGAGAGCCAGCATGGATGCTGGCTCAGGGCGCGCTTTGCAAGGACGCTACCTCGCGCCCGGCCCGGTAGCCTGGAGGAATAAGCGGAGGGTATTGCGTAGCAACAATTTTCCCGCGGGGAGCCGGGATTGTTAAGGGTACGGCGATAGTACCCTTAACACGTTCACAGGCAGTATCGTTTCAGAGAAGTGAAAAACATAAGGTGAACGTAGCAATATACCGGAGGCAACAGATTCATTACCTCCGAAACAGCTGTCTGGCGTTACTTACCGCGGCTCAGCGTTAATCCAACATCACCACCTGGATGCACAGACAACAGCGTCTCTTTTGAGTAACCGCTTTCGCTCATCAGGCAGGCGCAGGCGGCGTCAAAGATAGCCAGCACCAGTAAAATTGATGTGGTGGCCAACATGTTCAGCGGGTCGGCCTCACGCTGGACGCCGGTGGAAATCACCAGTCTCGACGCTTTAGCAATGGCAGAATCGGCGTTTTCAGTCACGCTCAGAATCGGCACATTTCGCGCATTCAGCCCGGGCAGCAGCCGGGTGAGTTCGTCCGAATTCCCCCCACGCGACAGCATAATCACCAGGTCGTTGGCGCGTAAAAAACCGAGATCGCCATGCGCCGCGTCCGTCGCGTTGAGGTAAATCGCCGGACGTTCCACGCACGCAAGCATATGCGCCACTTTACGCGCCGCAATGCCGGAGGTGCCGACGCCGGTGACGACGATTTTCCCCTGACAGCCGCGCAGCTCCGCCATCAGCGACTGCCAGAGCGGTTCAGTCAGATGCTGTCCCAGACCCGCCAGGGCATCGCTATAGAGCTGAAATACGCCGGTGGCCTGAGACCAGGAGTCGCTCATGCGTCCTCCTGCATCAACTGGCGGTATTTCATATGATCCTGATACATCTCGTGGAATACCCGATATTTGCGATCGTAGTACTGCTTAATGCGATTAGTCTGCGGGGTAACCGTTTTACCAATCCGGCTCATCGCCGACATCGCTTCCGGGAAGGTTTCGAAAACGCCCGCGGCGATAGTTCCCATCATGGCGCCACCCAGCAGCATGGCTTCGCTCTCTTCAGGCAGCAGCATCGCGCAGCCGGTGGCGTTGGCATGTTCCTGAACGAAGATTGGGTTTTTCGTCCCGCCGCCGCTGGCCATTATCGTATCGATGGTGTAGCCGCTTTGATTCATCGTTTCAATGATATGGCGGGTTCCCAGCGCAATGGCCTGGATGGTCGCAAGGTACTGTAGCGCCATATCCTCCGGCGTACGTGACAGTTTCAGTCCGGTGATTGCGCCCGTGAGCGTTGGGTTAGCGCGCGGCGAGCGGTTGCCGTGGAAATAGGGCAGGATGTGCATATCGCGGGTTAAAAATGCGATATCTTCCGGCTCACCGGCCATTTTACGCAACAGCGCATTCAGCACTTCGTAAATGGTCTGCCCCTGAGATTTAGCTTGCGCCAGCAGGGTTTCGTAGAAAGGATGCGACTGAATAACGTGGTCGATTAACGCCCCTGTTGCCGACTGTCCACCTTCGTTGAGCCAGTATTCTGGCAGCACGGCTGAGTAGTAAGGACCCCAGACGCCACCGATAAAACGCGGCTCTTTGGAAATCGCCATGTGTCCAGTGGAAGTGCCGCCAATCAGCGCGATACGACGGTCAAAATCCGCCACCTCGCCGGAAACACCGCTTGCCCCGAGCGTGCCGAGGGTGCCGGCGTGGGCATCGATGATCGAGACGCTGACAGCGGTCCCCGGAATCAGCCCCATTTCGCTGGCGGCGCGCGCGGATAGCCCGTGACCGAGCGGTTCGCCCATGGTTTTCACGTAGCGACCAATTTTGGCGGCATCATGCTCCAGTAAATCTTCCAGCCCAATCTGGCGGAAATAGCTGGCATCCCATTTGTCTTCATGGCCCATATAGGTCCATTTACACACCGTCGAACACAATGAGCGCGTGTCATCGCCCGTTGCGCGCCAGGTCAGGAAATCGGGCAGGTCAAAGTAGTATCCCGCATTGGCCCAGGTGTTGGGCATATGTTGCTTCAGCCATAGCAGTTTTGGCGTCTGCATTTCCGGGGAGATAATGCCGCCAACGTAGTCCAGCACCCGATGATGCAGGGCGTTGATGCGCTCGGCCTGAGTAATGGCGCGGTGATCCATCCACACAATGATGTTCTGTTCGCTGCGCCCGGACGGGCTGATGGTCAGCGGTTTACCTTCTTTGTCCAGCACCACCAGTGAACAGGTCGCGTCAAAGCCCAGACCTTTCACCTGGATAGGGTTGATATCCGACTGGTTAATCGCATCGCGAACCGCGTTACACACCGCCTGCCAGATGTTATCGGAAGACTGCTCAACAAAATCGGCCTGCGGGCGGTAAATCTCGATGGCCCGACTGGCCTGACCGACCATTCTGCCGTTGAGATCAAACACGCCAGCACGGGCGCTTCCGGTTCCGACATCCACACCAATAAAGTAACTTGCCATAATTTTTTCTCCTGAAATCAGGCTTTACGATTCTGTAATGCGATAAAGAGGATCAGCACCGCGCCCCACAGCGCCATCGTCAGATAGCTGCTGACCCCCAGCAAGTTAAGGCCGCTTTCCAGCATTTGCAGCACAATCAGTGCCAGCACCAGGCCGATAATGCGCCCGAAGCCGCCATCCGGGTTGATACCGCCGAGGACGGAGGCAAGGATGGTGACCAGCAGGTAGGATTCACCGTATCCGGCTTTAGCTGAGTTGAATTTCGCCATCATCAAAATGGCGGCGACCCAGCCTAGCAGGGCAGAAATCACGTACACCGAAATTTGTACCCGTACGGTATTCACGCCGCTGTAGCGGGTAGCCTGTTCATTGGAACCAACGAGATACAGGCTGCGCCCAAGCGTGGTGTGTTCCAGCAGTACCCACAGCAGGATTGCCACCAGGAAAAAGAGCAGTAGCGCCACCGGAATACCGGCAATCGTGGCGTTACCAAGGTACTGAATGGCGGTCGGAAAACCGGAAATCACCGTCCCGTTGGAAAGCAGAATATTCAGCCCGGAGATAAGCGTCATCGTGCCGAGCGTGGCGAGAATAGGCGAAACCCCGACCCAGGCAATCAGCGCACCGTTGAGCGTGCCGATAGCCACCGCCACGGCAGCGCCTGCCAGCAGCGCCAGCACCAGAAACAGCGGGTTATCCGGATGGGTGACGATAATCGCCGCCATCACCAGCGAGCAGGCGTTTGCCCCGGCAATAATCGACAAGTTAATACCGCCGGTCAGCATGGTCATGCCCATCCCGAGAGCCAGCATGCCGAGGATTGGTAGCTGTGAGCCAATCGACTGGAAGTTAGCGACGCTGAAGAAACGGCTGCCGAGCAGGGCCGAGAAGACCAGGGCGACGACCACAATAATCACGCATTGCAGACGAATGATGGCATCACCGGGTAAAAATCTGGCGATTGTTTTCATCTCAAAGCTCCCTTGCCAGTTTGCGTTTTTCGTTCCAGGCCGTGGCGCTAATGCTGACCAGGATAATGGCGCCGCTGAACACGGTGTGCCAGTAAGAGGAGACGCTGAGCAGCGTCAGGCCATTTTGTAAGAAGGCCAGCAGAACCACGCCGAGCAGGGTTCCGGTCAACGTACCGCGCCCGCCGCTCATGCTGGTTCCGCCGAGTACTACCGCCGCCAGCACCGTCAGCTCAAAGCCGAGCAGCGAATTGGGCGCAACTGACTGGGTGATTTGCGCCTGAACCACGGCGGCAACGCCTGCCAGAATGCCCATGTAGCCATAGACGTAGAAATGCAGCTTCAGCAGATTCAGCCCCAGGCGCGAGGCCGCGTCGCGGTTGCCGCCCATGGCGTAAACCTGACGGCCAAGACGGGTATAGTTCATCAGCACGGCGGTAAAGATGATCACCGCCGCCAGGCACAGCAGGGGCAGGGTCAAACCGTAGTCGTAGCCATCCGCCGCGGTGAACGAGAACCAGTTAATGCCGTTCATAAACCAGTCCGGGAAGCCGTACAGCCAGGTGCCTTTGGTGGCGTAAACCAGCAGACCGTAGTAGACGTTCAACGTGGCGATGGTAATGATGATTGCCGGAACGCGTAGCCAATAGACCAGAAAACCGTTGATCAGCCCAAGCAGCAGGCCCACCGCAATGGCGATGATTAACGCCAGCGCGAAGTTGCCGCCGTGACCGATAACCCAACTGGCCATTGCATACTGGGCTATCGCGGTCATCGCCGGAAATGAGATGTCGATCCCGCCGGAAATCAGCACTACAAACAGCCCACAGGCCAGGATGCCGAGAATCGCGTAGCTGGTGGCCACATCCGTCAGGTTCCCCAAAGACAAGAACTCGTCGGTGCTGATGCTCAGCCCAACGGCAAGGGCTACAACCAGCAGGCCCAGCCAGAACTCATGTTGCCCGATTAAACGGGAGAGATGCATCTTATTCATTGATTACCTCGACCACTTCAGCAATCTCCTCTTCACGGCATTGATGAGGATTAAATTCCGCCACCAGCTTGCCGCGACGCATTACCAGCACACGGTGGCTGTTGTAATACGCTTCCGGGATTTCATCGCAAATCATCAGCACCGCCATACCCTGTTCAGCCAAATCGCGGGCTATCTGGTAAATACCTTCTTTGTTGGCGATATCCACGCCGACGGTAGGCGAGTCGAGGATCAGGATGCGGGGATTGGTCGCCACCCATTTGGCAATGGCGATACGCTGGGCATTACCGCCGGAAAGGGTTTTGACCGGCAGGTGCGGATCGGACACTTTGATATTCAGTTCGCGGATTAAATCGGCGACCAACTTTTGCGCTTTACGGTGATCGAGCAGGCCGCTACCGGTGTGCAGTTGATCAAACACCGTGACGATGGTGTTGTCGTAGATCGACTGCTCCATGATCAGCCCCTGCGTCAGGCGATCTTCTGAGACATAGCCGATCCCGTGTTGGATGGCATCATGGTTATTGCGCAGAGTAACCGGCTGACCGTTAATGCGAATCTCGCCGCTTTCCGGGTGCGTCATGCCAAACAGGCTCAGACAAAGCTCAGTGCGCCCGGCACCCAGCAGACCAACAATGGAGACGATCTCGCCGCCGTGCAGCGACAGATTAATGTTTTGGTATTTGCCTCTGCGGCTCAGATTGCGCAGCTCAAGCAGCGGCTCTTGCTCAATCGCGGGCCTTTCCGGCAACGGGCTGTAGTGGAAGCGTTGTCCGGTCATCAGGAAGGCCAGCTCGTGGCTGTCGAGTTCGCTGGCAGGGTATGTACCCACCAGTTTGCCGTCGCGCATTACGCTGATGCGGTCAGCCACTTCCATCACCTCATCCAGACGATGGCTGACAAACACGACGCAAATTCCGGCCGCTTTCAGTTCATTAACTACTCGCATCAGGCCATTAACCTCCTGGCGGGTTAGCGAGGCGGTGGGCTCGTCCATAATCACCAGACGCGCATCGGCGGCAATCGCCCGGCAAATGGCGACCAGCTGTCGATCAGCAATTGAGAGTTTTTCAACTTTTTTATCGGGATCGATATTCACCCCAATACGTTTCATGGCTGCCAGCGCCTGCTGCTTCATGGTGCCGCGACGCACCCAGATATCGCCACCCGGCAGATAGCGGTTGACCGCGATATTTTCTGCGACGCTAAAGTTGGGGAACAACGACAGGTCCTGATAAATAACCTGAATGCCATAATGGGAAGAGAGCTGCGGCGTCAGATGATGGAACAATTTTCCGTCGAGTAAAATCTGCGCGCCTTTTTCCGGATGATAAACCCCGGAGATCACTTTAATAATGGTACTTTTACCACAGCCGTTTTGACCCGCCAGACAGTGAACTTCGCCTTTTCTCAGCGTCAGATTCACGTTATCCAGCGCCAGCACGCCCGGGAATTGTTTGCTGATATTCTCAAGAGTGATAAATGCGGTGGTGTCTGCCATGGACAATACCCCTGCGCGCGTCCGGGGGGACGCTGAGTGTTAGTTTGGTTGATAGCGCCGACCAGACGGTCGGCGTTAAGGTTCCCTGGTGTTGGCTAAAGCCTTAGAAACCAAGTGATTGTGCGTTGTCTTTGGTGACTTCGAGGATCTTGTTAAAGCGGATCACTTTCTTCTCCGTGTCGATATCGGCTTTCCCTAAACCATCGATACTCAGATCGGCGTTCACTTCTTTGCCCTGCAACAGCTGATCGGCAACGGTGACCAGCGCGTAGCCCGCGTCTTTTGGATCCCACAGCAGCGCTTTTTTGATATCACCGCGCATCAGGTAAGGTGCTGCCTGCGCTGGCATAGCGATCCCGACGACGGCGATCTTATCTTTGGCGCGTTTTTTCTGCACAGCCTGACCCGCACCGATTGGACCCAGTGAGCCGAAGCCGATAATGCCCTTCATCTGCGGGTAGGTTTTCATCAGATCCAGCGTTGTGGCGTAGGATTTATCGATACTTTCCGCGACCGGCAGACGTGAAGTGACTTCGAACATTTCCGGATATTTTTCTTTCTGGTACTTAATCGCATAATCCGCCCACGCGTTATGCAGTGGGACCGTCAGCGAACCAACATAGATGGCATATCCGCCTTTGCCGCCCATATTTTTCGCTAACTCATCGACGTTAGCCTGTGCGTATTTTTCACTATCGATGGTTTCGATATCCCACTGGCCAATTTGCTCATCCGGGGATTCGTGCGTCAGCACCACGATGCCTTTATCGCGCGCTTTTTTCAGTACCGGCTCAAGGACCTTGGCATCATTCGGCACCACGATGATCGCATTAACGTTTTTGGCGATCAGATCCTCAATCACTTTCACCTGCTGCGCCGGGTCCGGCGTTGAAGGTCCGGTCTGGTAAGCATTCACATCCAGTTTTTTTGCTGCTTCATTTACGCCGGTTTCCATCCGGTTAAACCATGGGATCCCGGTGACTTTGGCAACCACAGCAATTTCATATTTTTCCGCCGCAAAGGACGTGCCGGACAACATGCATGCAGAAACCAGGGTTGCACTGAGTAATGCGAGTTTGAATTTCATAGTTGTACCTTTCGTAGGGGGCAGGACATGTCACGGCGTGAAGTTAACAATGAATGGAAGAGGGAATGAATCATAAGTTTGGTAAATGTGATATACGCCCATTATTGTGAATTTATAGAAATAAAATGGTTAACAATTAGTTAAATTTGCATGGTTTTACATTCAAATTTTCAAATTATGTGTTAATTAAATATTAAAATGAAACCATTAATTAACATTTTGTTATCATTTGACTTAAGTTTTGACGCCTAAAAGGTGTTTGGGGGGAATTTCCCGAAGAAGAAATTATCGAAATTGAGAACTGAATCGATACCGGAAAAGGGTGCTCAATATTTTTTCGTTCAATGGTATCCTCAGCACACTTTCGCCAAACCCGGCATCATTATTTGTGGCGGTGTAGATTTTCATCGTGGAGAACTCATGCAAGGCGTTAAACGTATCATTATCACGTTGTTTCTCGCTGTCCTGTCCTTTGGCGCAGGCGCGCATCCCCACAGCTTTATCCATCTGAAAACTGAGATAGTGAGCGAGAATGACCAGTTCGTCGCGCTGAAAATGCGCTGGACGATGGATGAAATTACCTCGGCGGATCTGCTTTACGATGCGGGAAATGCCAAACCTGGTGATGAGATCTGGAAGAAACTGGCGGCGGAAGTGATGGCCAACGTTCTCGGGCAGCACTATTTCACCGAAGTGTGGCACGACGGGAAAAAGGTAAAGTTTAAAAACAGGCCGACGGAATATGGCATGGCGCGGGAGGAACACCAGGCAGTGCTGACGTTCGTTTTGCCGCTGGCCGAAGCTCAGCCGCTGAGTGGTCAAAAATATACCATTTCAACCTTCGACCCGACCTACTACGTTGATATGAGCTATGACAAAGACAGCGACGCCAGGCTGGGGCAGGCCATAAGCCAGAAATGCCGGATTTCAGTACATACGCCGACGCCCAATGAACAAACGCTGAGCTTTGCGCAGTCGCTGGATAAAGAAGACGCACCGCCGGAGGATATGGAGTTGGGTAAACAGTTTGCACAGACGGTAACGCTGCAATGTCAGTAGTTTATCAACAACGTGCAGCCAGACGTCGCTGGCTGACGCTATGGCCGCTGGCTGTCTTTTTGCTGTTGGCGGCAGGCGGCATACTGTGGCTATGGCAGGCCTGGCCGCAGGTGATGATGAAAAGTGTCGTCTGGCAGCGCGACGTTAACCAACAGATGAGCGGGTTGCTGAAAGCGGTTGCTGCCAGGCCGGCCCAGGCCGGGGGATCGCTGCTGCTGTTTAGTTTTCTCTACGGCGTTCTGCACGCGCTGGGGCCGGGACATGGAAAAGTCGTCATTACCACCTGGCTGGCAACGCACCCCTCGAAGCTGAAGTCGAGTATTGGCCTGACGCTGGCCTCATCTTTATTACAGGGGCTGGTCGCCATCGGACTGGTGGTTGTGGTGCTTACCATCTTGCAGTTGCCCGCACGACAGCTACATATGAGTAGTTTCTGGCTGGAGAAAGGGAGTTATGCTCTGGTTGGCGTGTTGGGTGTTTTATTGTGCGTCCGTGCGCTGAAGAAATTGCGCCAGCTGCTGCGCCGCCCAAAATTCACTGCCTTCACGCCGCATCATGTGCATCACGAGGGTTGCGGCTGCGGGCATCAGCATTTGCCCGATCCTGAACAACTGCAAAATGGTGATGACTGGCGTGCCCGGTTGATGATCGTGCTGTCTATGGGGATGCGCCCGTGCTCGGGGGCCATCATGGTTTTACTGTTCAGCAAAGTGGTTGGCGTGTTTAGCTGGGGTATGGCGTCGGCGCTGGCGATGGCGGCAGGAACCTCTTTGACGATTACGTCACTGGCTCTGCTGGTACACAGTTTCCGCTCGCTGGCGGTGAAACTTAGCGGGCATAAAGCGCCGGTATTGTGGCGACAGATTGGCTGGACGACGCTGGCGTTAGCCGGTGGTGCGGTGCTGATCGCTGCTGCGGTAGTGATGTGGATGAGTGCGGTGCCGGTAGGGCGAGGGATAAGACCGTTTTAGCACTGTTGTAGGATGAATGCCTGATGGCGCTTCGCTTATCAGGCCTACGGGGAACTTCCCTGGTAGGCCGGATAAGGCGCTAGCCGCCATCCGGCATCAACGATTAACGCTTCAGCGCATCGCTCAGTTCGTCACGCATGTTAGCCAGCATGGCTTTCACTACGCGCGGGTTACCTGCAACGATGTTGCCGGTCGCCATGTAGTTATGACCACCGGTAAAGTCGCAAACCAGTGCGCCAGCTTCACGGGCAATCAGCTCACCTGCGGCGAAATCCCACGGGCGCAGGCCAATTTCGAAATAACCGTCAACGCGGGCTGCGGCAACGTAGGCCAGATCCAGCGCAGCAGAACCGGTGCGGCGGAAGTCCGCGCATTCGGTAAACATGTTGCCCAGAATTTTCATGTAAGAAGCGGCGTGCTGTTTGGCTTTGAACGGGAAACCGGTGGCGATGATGGTGCCATCCAGATCGCGGGCGGTGCTGCCACGCAGGCGGTAGCCGTTCAGCTGTGCGCCCTGGCCACGGGTTGCGGTGAACAGTTCGTTACGCATTGGATCGTAAACAACGGCGACTTCAGTACGGCCTTTGATGCGTACTGCGATGGATACCGCGAAGTGCGGCAGACGTTTTACGAAGTTGGTGGTGCCATCCAGTGGATCGATAACCCATTGAACATCCAAATCTTCACCAACATGTTCACCGCTTTCTTCGGTGATGATGGTGTGCTGTGGGTAAGATTTGCGAATCGTTTCGATAATAATCGCTTCGGCGGCTTTATCGACGTTAGTCACGAAATCATTGCTGCCTTTCTGGCTGGTTTCTACAGAGTCTGGGGTTTCGTAGTGTTTGGCAATTACATTACCCGCCTTGCGCGCTGCGCGCACGGCGATGGTCAGCATCGGATGCATCGGTCTCTCTCACTGGATGTTAAAGAACGGGAAAACGGCGCAGAGTATAGCAGCGAGTTCGGAATATGTCTTCGTTTTATGATAATATGCCCGAATAATCTTTAGCCGAAGAAATACAATGCTGCAAAATATTCGAATCGTGCTGGTGGAAACCTCTCACACTGGCAACATGGGCTCTGTAGCCCGCGCAATGAAAACCATGGGTTTAACCAATCTGTGGCTGGTAAATCCACTGGTTAAACCGGACTCCCAGGCCATCGCCCTGGCAGCGGGTGCCAGTGATGTGATCGGCAGCGCGCAGATCGTCGATACGCTCGATGAAGCGCTGGCGGGCTGTAGCCTGGTGGTAGGCACCAGTGCGCGTTCCCGCACGCTGCCGTGGCCGATGCTGGATCCGCGTGAATGCGGTTTAAAAAGTGTCTCTGAAGCGACGAACTCGCCGGTGGCGCTGGTCTTTGGTCGTGAACGTGTTGGTCTGACCAACGAAGAGCTACAGAAGTGCCATTATCACGTCGCCATTGCCGCGAACCCGGAATACAGTTCGCTCAACCTGGCGATGGCAGTGCAGGTCATCTCTTATGAAGTGCGCATGGCCTGGCTGGCGACGCAGGAAAGCGACAAGACCGTAGATTACGAAGAAGCAGAGTATCCGCTGGTCGATGATTTAGAGCGTTTTTACGGTCATCTGGAGCAAACGCTGCTGTCGACCGGGTTTATCCGTGAAGGGCACCCGGGGCAGGTGATGAATAAGCTGCGCCGTCTGTTTACCCGTGCGCGTCCAGAGAGCCAGGAGTTGAACATCCTGCGCGGGATTTTAGCTTCAATCGAGCAGCAGAATAAAAGCAAGTAACTGTACTAATGCCGGATGCGCTCCGTTTATCCGGCCTACAGGCCGCACGATTTGCAGGCCGGATAAACGGAGCGCATCCGGCAAGTGAAAATGGCACTGAAGGTTAAATACCTGACTAAATTAGTCAAGTAAATAGTTGACTGATTTAGTCGGGAATGTCAGACTTGCCCCTGCTATGCAATACCCCCATTTTACAATAAAAAACCCCGGGCAGGGGCGAGTTTGAGGCTAAGTAAGACATGAGACTGACATCAAAAGGGCGTTATGCCGTGACCGCAATGTTGGACGTTGCGCTCAACTCCGAAACGGGCCCGGTACCGTTGGCTGATATTTCTGAACGTCAGGGAATTTCCCTGTCATATCTGGAGCAGCTGTTTTCCCGTTTGCGTAAAAACGGTCTGGTTTCCAGCGTACGTGGACCAGGCGGCGGGTATCTGCTGGGTAAAGATGCCGGCAGCATCGCAGTAGGTGAAGTGATTAGCGCTGTTGACGAGTCTGTAGATGCGACCCGTTGCCAGGGCAAAGGCGGTTGTCAGGGCGGCGATAAATGCCTGACCCACGCGCTGTGGCGCGATCTGAGCGATCGTCTGACCGGTTTCCTCAACAACATTACGTTGGGCGAACTGGTAAATAATCAGGAAGTCCTGGATGTGTCTGGTCGCCAGCATACCCATGACGCTCCACGCACTAATCGTGCTCAAGACGCGATCGACGTTAAGTTACGCGCATAATAAAAGTATTTTAGAATCAGGCCGGGGTGCTACACACCCCGTTAACTCGGTCGTACATCCAGCCGGTTGCCTGATTCCTTGCATTGAAGCGATGTACGGAGTTTATAGAGCAATGAAATTACCGATCTATCTCGACTACTCCGCAACCACGCCGGTGGACCCGCGTGTTGCCGAGAAAATGATGCAGTGTCTGACCCTGGACGGAAACTTTGGTAACCCAGCGTCTCGTTCACACCGTTTCGGCTGGCAGGCTGAAGAGGCGGTAGATATCGCCCGTAACCAGATTGCCGACCTCGTGGGCGCTGACCCGCGTGAAATCGTATTTACTTCCGGTGCGACTGAATCCGATAACCTGGCGATTAAAGGTGCAGCCAACTTTTATCAGAAAAAAGGCAAGCACATCATCACCAGCAAAACCGAACACAAAGCCGTGCTGGATACCTGTCGTCAGCTGGAGCGTGAAGGGTTTGAAGTTACCTACCTCGCCCCGCAGCGTAACGGCATTATCGACCTGAAAGAACTTGAAGCGGCAATGCGTGACGACACCATCCTCGTGTCCATCATGCATGTGAACAACGAAATCGGCGTGGTGCAGGATATCGCGACTATCGGCGAAATGTGCCGTGCTCGCGGCATCATCTATCACGTTGATGCGACCCAGAGCGTGGGCAAACTGCCTATCGATCTGAGCCAACTGAAAGTTGACCTGATGTCCTTCTCCGGCCACAAAATCTATGGTCCGAAAGGTATCGGCGCGCTGTACGTTCGTCGTAAACCGCGTATTCGTATTGAAGCGCAGATGCACGGCGGCGGTCACGAGCGCGGTATGCGTTCCGGTACGCTGCCTGTGCACCAGATCGTCGGCATGGGTGAAGCATACCGTATCGCTAAAGAAGAGATGGAAACCGAGATGGCGCGCCTGCGCAGTCTGCGTAACCGTCTGTGGAACGGCGTGAAAGATATGGAAGAGGTGTACCTCAACGGTGACCTCGAGCAGGGCGCACCGAACATTCTCAACGTCAGCTTCAACTTTGTTGAAGGCGAGTCGCTGATTATGGCGCTGAAAGACCTGGCTGTATCCTCCGGTTCTGCATGTACTTCTGCAAGCCTGGAGCCATCCTACGTGCTGCGCGCGCTGGGGATGACCGACGAGCTGGCGCACAGCTCAATTCGTTTCTCTTTAGGTCGTTTCACTACCGAAGAAGAGATTGACTACGCCATCAATCTGGTTCGCAACTCCATCGGCCGCCTGCGCGACCTTTCTCCGCTGTGGGAAATGTTCAAACAGGGCGTGGATCTGAACAGCATTGAATGGTCACATCACTAATCGGTACCGATAAGGAGAATTCAGCATGGCTTACAGCGAAAAAGTAATCGATCATTACGAGAATCCACGTAACGTGGGCTCTTTTGACAACAGCGACGAGAACGTGGGCAGCGGCATGGTGGGTGCACCGGCCTGTGGCGACGTGATGAAGTTGCAGATCAAAGTCAACAATGAGGGTATCATTGAAGACGCGCGTTTCAAGACTTACGGCTGCGGTTCCGCTATTGCTTCCAGCTCTCTGGTTACCGAATGGGTAAAAGGGAAATCTCTGGACGAAGCACAGGCGATTAAAAACACCGATATCGCCGACGAGCTTGAACTGCCACCGGTGAAAATTCACTGCTCTATTCTGGCTGAAGACGCGATTAAAGCCGCGATTGCGGATTACAAAAGCAAACGTGAAGCAAAATAATTAAGAGTTGAGGTTTTATTATGTCGATTACCTTAAGCGACAGTGCAGCAGCGCGTGTAAATACCTTCCTGGCAAACCGCGGTAAAGGGTTTGGTCTGCGTCTGGGCGTGAGAACCTCCGGCTGCTCAGGTATGGCCTATGTACTGGAATTTGTTGACGAGCCGGCGGCTGAAGATACCGTGTTTGAAGACAAAGGCGTAAAAGTCGTGATCGACGGTAAGAGCCTGCAATTCCTCGACGGTACGCAGTTAGACTTCGTCAAAGAAGGTCTGAACGAAGGGTTTAAGTTCACTAACCCGAACGTGAAAGACGAATGTGGATGCGGCGAAAGCTTCCACGTGTAACGCGCTTACTGATAACCCCACCGTGGTCGCCTGCGCGTGGGGTTTGTTTTACCTGACTCTCTGGTTTTGCCTCATCGAACAACAGAGAATCGATGCCCTGAGAATGTTATGGACTACTTCACCCTCTTTGGCTTACCGGCGCGTTATCAGCTCGATACTCAGGCGCTGAGCCTACGTTTTCAGGATCTACAACGTCAGTATCATCCTGATAAATTCGCCAGCGGTTCCCAGGCGGAACAACTTGCTGCGGTTTCGCAGTCCGCCACTATCAACCAGGCCTGGCAAACGCTGCGTCATCCTTTGATGCGCGCCGAATACTTATTGTCTTTACACGGTTTTGATATCCGCAGCGAGCAGCACACGGTGCGCGATACCGCGTTCCTGATGGAGCAACTGGAGCTGCGTGAAGAGCTGGACGAGATTGAACAGGCAAAAGACAGTCAACGTTTAGATGCGTTTATGAAACGCGTCAGCGAAATGTATAACGTTCGCCATCAACTGATGGTGGAACAGCTGGATAGCGAGACGTGGGACGCAGCGGCAGATACCGTGCGTAAGCTGCGTTTTCTCGATAAACTGCGAAGCAGTGCAGAACAACTCGAAGAAAAACTGCTCGATTTTTAATTTCCGGAAGCGAAAATGGCCTTATTACAAATTAGTGAGCCTGGTCTGAGCGCCGCGCCGCACCAGCGTCGTCTGGCGGTAGGTATCGATTTAGGCACTACCAACTCCCTGGTTGCGACCGTACGCAGTGGCCAGGCCGAAACGCTGGCAGACCATGAAGGTCGCCACCTGTTGCCGTCAGTGGTTCACTATCAGCAGCAGGGCTACTCTGTCGGTTACGATGCCCGCGCCAATGCAGCGTTGGATACGGCAAACACCGTTAGCTCGGTAAAACGCATGATGGGCCGCTCTCTGGCGGATATCCAGGCGCGTTACCCGCATCTGCCATATACGTTCCAGGCGAGCGAAAACGGTCTGCCGATGATTGAAACCGCTGCCGGTTTGCTTAATCCGGTGCGCGTCTCCGCTGATATTCTGAAAGCGCTGGCCGCGCGGGCTACCGAATCGCTGTCCGGCGAACTGGACGGCGTGGTAATCACCGTTCCGGCTTACTTTGACGATGCACAGCGTCAGGGGACCAAAGACGCCGCGCGTCTGGCGGGCCTGCACGTATTGCGTCTGCTGAACGAACCGACCGCAGCGGCGATCGCGTATGGTCTGGACTCCGGTCAGGAAGGCGTGATCGCAGTCTACGATCTTGGCGGCGGTACTTTTGATATTTCTATTCTGCGCCTGAGCCGTGGCGTGTTTGAAGTGCTGGCGACCGGCGGTGATTCCGCGCTCGGCGGCGACGATTTTGACCATCTGCTGGCCGATTACATTCGCGAGCAGGCGGGCGTGGCCGATCGCAGCGATAACCGCGTACAGCGTGAACTGCTGGATGCCGCGATTGCAGCGAAAATCGCGCTTAGCGACGCTGATTCTGTAACGGTTAACGTGGCTGGATGGCAGGGTGAAATCACCCGTGAAACCTTTAATGAACTCATTTCCGCACTGGTCAAGCGTACGCTGCTGGCCTGCCGTCGCGCGCTGAAAGATGCGGGCGTGGAGCCGCAAGATGTGCTGGAAGTGGTGATGGTTGGCGGTTCAACGCGCGTACCTCTGGTACGTGAACGCGTCGGTGAATTTTTTGGCCGTACGCCGCTGACCTCTATTGACCCGGACAAAGTGGTCGCTATCGGTGCGGCAATCCAGGCGGATATTCTCGTCGGAAATAAACCGGACAGCGAAATGCTGCTGCTGGACGTTATCCCGCTGTCTCTGGGACTGGAAACCATGGGCGGTCTGGTGGAGAAAGTGATCCCGCGTAACACCACTATCCCAGTGGCGCGCGCGCAGGACTTTACCACCTTTAAAGATGGCCAAACCGCGATGTCCATTCACGTGATGCAGGGCGAGCGTGAGCTGGTGCAGGACTGCCGTTCACTGGCGCGTTTTGCGCTGCGCGGCATCCCGGCATTGCCAGCAGGCGGTGCGCACATCCGCGTGACCTTCCAGGTGGATGCCGATGGGCTGCTGAGCGTCACCGCCATGGAGAAATCCACAGGCGTTGAGTCCTCAATCCAGGTTAAACCGTCCTACGGTCTGACCGACAGTGAAATCGCCTCCATGATTCAGGATTCGATGAGTTTTGCCGAGCAGGACGTTAAAGCGCGTATGCTGGCAGAACAGAAAGTCGAAGCGGCACGCGTACTGGAGAGTTTATCCGGTGCGCTGAACGCTGATGCCGCGCTGTTAAGCGCCGCAGAACGTCAGGCTATCGACACCGCCGCCGCGCACTTGAGCGAGGTTGCACAGGGTGACGATGTTGACGCGATAGAACAAGCCATTAAAAACGTAGACAAACAAACCCAGGAATTCGCCGCTCGCCGCATGGACAAATCCGTCCGTAGCGCGCTGAAAGGCCATTCCGTGGACGAGGTTTAATATGCCAAAGATTGTTATTTTGCCTCATCAGGATCTCTGTCCCGATGGCGCAGTTCTGGAAGCTGAGACCGGCGAAACCATTCTCGACGTTGCCCTGCGTAACGGGATCGAGATTGAACACGCCTGTGAAAAATCCTGTGCCTGCACTACCTGCCACTGCATCGTGCGTGAAGGTTTTGATTCTTTGCCGGAAAGCACAGAAGAAGAAGACGACATGCTGGATAAAGCCTGGGGACTGGAGCCGGAGAGCCGTTTAAGCTGTCAGGCGCGGGTAACCGAGGACGATTTAGTGGTCGAAATCCCACGTTACACAATCAATCATGCGCGTGAGCATTAACAGAGGGTAGTATGGGACTGAAGTGGACCGATAGCCGCGAAATCGGCGAGGCGCTGTATGACGCTTTCCCCGATCTCGATCCCAAGACCGTTCGTTTCACCGATCTGCACCAGTGGATCTGTGACCTGGAAGAGTTCGATGATGATCCTCAGGCATCGAACGAAAAAATCCTTGAGGCCATTTTGCTGGTCTGGCTGGACGAAGCCGAATAAGTCAACGGGCTGCCCACGGGTGGCCCGTTTTCCTGTATGCGCGAAAATAAGGATAAATAAAATGACAGAAGCCATGAAAATTACGCTTTCCACGCAACCCGCCGATGCCCGCTGGGGTGAAAAGGCGACATACAGCATTAATAATGACGGCATTACCCTGCACCTGAACGGAAAAGATGACCTCGGCCTTATCCAGCGTGCCGCGCGTAAAATCGACGGCCTGGGTATTAAACACGTGCAACTGGACGGTGAAGGCTGGGATACCGAACGTAGCTGGGCGTTCTGGCAGGGCTACAAGGGACCAAAAGGCACCCGCAAAGTTGAGTGGGCCGCTCTGGACGAAGCGCAGCGCAAAGAGCTGGATAGCCGTCTGAAGATTATTGACTGGGTGCGCGATACCATTAACGCCCCGGCAGAAGAGCTGGGCCCGGAACAGCTGGCGCAGCGCGCTGTTGATCTGCTGTGCTCCGTCGCGTGCGATAACGTCTCTTACCGCATCACCAAAGGTGAAGATCTGCGCGAGCAGAACTACATGGGCCTGCATACCGTGGGTCGCGGATCTGAACGTCCTCCAGTGCTGCTGGCGCTGGACTACAACCCAACAGGCGACAAAGAAGCCCCGGTTTATGCGTGCCTGGTTGGTAAGGGAATTACTTTTGATTCCGGTGGTTACAGCATCAAGCAAAGCGCATTTATGGACTCAATGAAGTCCGACATGGGCGGTGCGGCAACGGTCACCGGTGCGTTGGCATTTGCCATCACCCGTGGTCTGAACAAGCGCGTGAAGCTGTATCTGTGCTGCGCGGATAACCTGATTAGCGGCAACGCCTTTAAGCTCGGCGACATTATTCACTATCGCAACGGTAAAAAAGTTGAAGTGATGAATACCGATGCCGAAGGACGTCTGGTGCTGGCCGATGGCCTGATCGATGCCAGTGCGCAGAAACCGGAACTGATCATTGATGCTGCCACGCTGACCGGCGCGGCGAAAACCGCGCTGGGCAACGATTACCACGCGCTGTTTAGCTTTGATGATCAGCTGGCTGCTCGCCTGCTGGCAAGTGCGGCGCAAGAAAACGAACCGTTCTGGCGTCTGCCGCTGGCAGAGTTTCACCGTAGCCAGTTGCCGTCGAACTTTGCCGAACTGAATAACACCGGTAGCGCGGCTTACCCGGCTGGCGCAAGCACCGCGGCGGGCTTCCTGTCCCATTTCGTGGAAAACTACCAGCAGGGCTGGCTGCATATCGACTGCTCTGCAACCTATCGCAAAGCGCCGGTTGAGCAGTGGTCTGCGGGCGCAACCGGTCTGGGTGTGCGCACGATTGCGAATCTGCTGACCGCATAATTTATTACTGTATTGCCGGATGGCGCTACGCTTATCCGGCCTACATGTATTCATCCAATTTGTGATACTTATGTCCGAAACAAAAAACGAATTAGAAACATTGCTGGAACAAGCGGCAACAGAGCCTGCGCATCGTCCGGCATTTTTTCGTACTTTACTGGAATCCACAGTCTGGGTGCCGGGTACTGCCGCAGAAGGCGAGGCGGTGGTTGAAGACAGCGCTCTCGACCTGCAGCACTGGGAAAAAGAAGACGGCACGACCGTGATCCCGTTCTTCACTTCTCTGGAAGCCCTGCAGCAGGCGGTGGAAGATGAGCAAGCATTTGTCGTTATGCCGGTGCGTACGTTGTTTGAAATGACGCTCGGCGAAACGCTCTTTCTCAACGCGAAACTGCCGACCGGCAAAGAATTTATGCCGCGTGAAATCAGCCTGCTGATGGGGGAAGAGGGGAATCCGCTCAGCACCCAGGAAGTACTGGAAGGCGGTGAATCGCTGATCCTCTCTGAAGTCGCTGAACCTCCGGCGCAGATGATTGACTCGCTGACTACGCTGTTTAAAACCATTAAGCCGGTAAAACGCGCGTTTCTCTGCTCAATCAAAGAAAGCGCGGAAGCCCAGCCGAATCTGCTGATTGGTATTGAAGCGGAAGGGGATATTGAAGAGATCATCCACGCTGCTGGCAGCGTCGCGACCGATACGCTGCCGGGCGATGAACCTATTGATATCTGCCAGGTGAAGAAGGGTGAGAAGGGCGTGAGCCACTTTATCACTGAGCATATCGCACCGTTCTACGAACGCCGCTGGGGCGGTTTCCTGCGCGACTTTAAACAGAACCGGATTATCTAAATTGTAGGCCGGATAAGCGTAGCGCTATCCGGCTTTTCCAGCTTTATAATTGCGGTTCTACCGGTAAATCGTTGCGCGCTCCCCATTCGCTCCATGCGCCGTCATACAATGCGACGTCAGAAACGCCCAGCGTGGCAAGTGCCAGCACGACGACGGCAGCTGTTACGCCGGAGCCGCAGCTGGCGATAATAGGGCGGTCAAAGCTCACGCCGTGGCTGAAGAAAATAGCATCCAGCTCATCGGTGGTTTTCAGTTCGCCGTCACGAACCAGTTCTGTCCACGGTACGTTAAGCGCACCCGGCACATGACCACGTTTCAGACCAGGACGCGGCTCGTCAACTTCGCCATTAAAACGCGCAGCCGGACGGGCATCGACGATCTGCGCCGTTTTTTCATGACTGGCCAGCAGTACATCGGTAACGCGCACAACTGCGTCAGGCGTAAAGGCCACGTTAAATTCACCTTCAGGTAAATCCTCATCGCCTTCCTTGAGCATTAACTCATCGCGCTTCCAGCCTGCCAGACCGCCTGCCAGAATGGAGACATTTTCGACGCCAAATGTCCGCAGCATCCACCATGCGCGTGGCGCGGAAAACAGATTACCGTCATCGTAGATAACCAGATGCTTATCCTGATTAACGCCCAGCTCGCGCATCGCAACGGCAAAGGCTTCGGGGCGTGGCATCATATGCGGTAGCGGTGAGGTATGATCGGAAAGCGCTTCAATATCAAAAAATACTGCGCCAGGAATATGGCCCGCACGATACTCCTCGCCAACATCGCGATCTTCCTGTCCTGGAGGTGCCATCCGGGCATCAAGAATTTGTATTTCCGGGTCGTCAATGTGTTCGGCAAGCCAGTCGGCAGCGACAAAGAAGGCGGTGGTCATAGGCATCTCCATTTTTACCAGGTTTTGGCAAATTGTCGGATGTTTACCGTAAAGCGACAAGTAAAACAGGCTGATTTGTCAGGTGAATCCACATTAATCACTTAAATTAAGACAACGTTGTTCAGTTACTGACTTCCACAGCCGGAAATCTGACGCATAATAGTTGTTCTACGTAGCTAACGGGCCACTACGGCCAGGGATGAAAAATGAAACATTTACGCGTAGCGGCCTGCATGCTGATGCTGGCACTGGTCGGGTGCGATAATAATAACGAAAAATCACCGACGGCTGCGAAACCTGATGCGCCTGCGGCACAGACTGCGCCAGCAAAAGATAAAGCTCAATTACAAAAGCTGGTGCAACAAAGCCAGGGCAAGTCGCTGACGCTGCTGGATGCCTCAGAGGTCCAGCTCGACGGTGCGGCAACGCTCGTTTTGACCTTCTCCATTCCCCTCGATCCAGAACAAGATTTTTCCCGCGTCGTGCACGTTGTTGATAAAAAAAGCGGCAAAGTGGATGGTGCCTGGGAGCTGGCGCCAAATCTGAAAGAGCTGCGCTTACGCCATCTGGAACCTAACCGGGAACTGGTGGTGACCATTGAGCGTGATTTGCTGGCGCTGAATAAAGCGACGTTCGCTATTGATTATGAAAAAAACATTACCACCCGCGATGTACAGCCAAGCGTTGGGTTTGCCAGTCGCGGCTCGCTGTTGCCGGGAAAAGTAATTGAAGGCCTGCCGGTAATGGCCCTCAACGTTAACAGCGTGGATGTGAACTTCTTTCGTGTGAAGCCTGAATCGCTCGGCGCATTTGTCAGCCAGTGGGAATACCGCAATTCGTTGACGAACTGGGAATCTGACAATTTACTGAAAATGGCGGAACTGGTGTATACCGGACGCTTTGACCTCAATCCTGCGCGTAACACCCGTGAGAAGCTGCTGCTGCCGCTGAGCGATATCAAGCCGTTGCAGCAAGCAGGTGTTTACATCGCGGTGATGAATCAGGCTGGACAATACAACTACAGTAATGCCGCTACGCTGTTCACGCTCAGCGATATTGGTGTGTCTGCGCACCGTTACCATAATCAACTTGATGTCTTTACGCAGAGTCTGGAAAACGGCGCTGCGCAGCAGGGTATAGAGGTCACCTTACTCAACGAAAAAGGACAGACGTTGGCGCAGGCTACCAGCGACGCGCAGGGTCATGTCAAACTGGAGACTGATAAAGACGCGGCTTTATTGCTGGCCCGCAAAGACGGGCAAACCACGCTGCTGGATTTGAAACTCCCGGCGTTGGATCTGGCTGAATTTGATATTGCCGGTGCACCGGGATACAGCAAACAGTTCTTTATGTTTGGTCCCCGTGACCTCTATCGTCCTGGCGAAACGGTGATCCTCAACGGATTACTGCGTGACAGCGACGGCAAAACGTTGCCCGACCAGCCGGTGAAGCTGGAGGTCGTGAAGCCCGACGGGCAAGTGTTACGTTCGGTGGTTAGCCAGCCGGAGAACGGTCTGTACCGCTTTAGCTGGCCGCTGGACACCAACGCACCAACCGGTATGTGGCATATTCGTGCTAATACGGGCGACAACCAGTCACGGATGTGGGATTTCCACGTCGAAGATTTTATGCCTGAGCGGATGGCGCTCAATCTCTCCGCTAATAAGATTCCCGTGGCTCCGGCTGATGAAGTGAAGTTCTCGGTAGTGGGCTACTACCTGTACGGCGCGCCCGCTAATGGCAATGCTCTGCAAGGGCAGCTTTTCCTGCGCCCGCTGCGCGAAGCGGTGCAGGCATTGCCGGGGTTCCAGTTTGGTAATATTGCCGAAGAAAACCTGTCCCGCAGCCTCGATGAAGTTCAGCTTACGCTGGATGAACACGGTCGCGGCGAAGTGACCACCAACAGCCAATGGCAGGAGACGCATTCCCCGTTACAGGTGATCCTGCAAGCCAGCCTGCTGGAGTCAGGTGGCCGCCCGGTGACGCGTCGGGCTGAACAAGCCATCTGGCCTGCGGACACGCTGCCGGGTATTCGTCCGCAGTTTGCGGCAAAAGCCGTCTATGACTACCGCACTGATACCACTGTGAATCAGCCTATCGTTGATGAAAACAGCAACGCCGCTTTCGACATTGTTTATGCCGATGCGCAGGGCGAGAAAAAAGCGGTGTCCGGTTTGCAGGTGCGTTTGATCCGCGAGCGCCGGGATTATTACTGGAACTGGTCTGAAGGCGAGGGCTGGCAATCACAGTTCGATCAAAAGGATCTGGTTGAAGGTGAGCAGACTCTGGATCTTAAGGCCGATGAAACCGGTAAAGTCAGCTTCCCGGTTGAGTGGGGTGCCTATCGTCTGGAAGTGAAAGCCCCGAATGATGCGGTGAGCAGCGTACGCTTCTGGGCAGGTTATAGCTGGCAGGATAACAGCGACGGCAGTGGGGCCGTGCGTCCCGATCGCGTGACTCTGAAACTGGACAAACCCAGCTATCGTCCTGGCGATACCATGAAGCTGCACGTTGCCGCTCCTGCTGCTGGCAAAGGTTATGCGATGGTGGAGTCCAGCGAAGGCCCGCTGTGGTGGCAAGAAATAGACGTACCGGCGGATGGTCTCGATATCTCCATCCCGATTGATAAAACCTGGAATCGCCACGATTTGTATCTCAGTGCGCTGGTGGTTCGTCCTGGCGACAAGTCCCGTTCGGCCACGCCAAAACGGGCGGTTGGTTTACTGCATTTGCCGTTAGGTGATGAAAACCGTCGTCTGGCGCTGGCGCTGGAAAACCCGGCGAAAATACGTCCAAACCAGTCTTTGACCGTCAAGATTAAAGCCAGCGTCAAAAATGGCGACATACCAAAACAGGTCAACGTGCTGGTCTCTGCCGTTGATAGCGGGGTGTTGAACATTACCGATTACGCCACGCCAGATCCGTGGCAGGCATTTTTCGGACAAAAACGCTATGGCGCGGATATTTATGATATTTACGGCCAGGTGATCGAAGGGCAAGGTCGGCTGGCGGCGCTGCGCTTTGGTGGTGATGGCGATGAATTAAAGCGCGGCGGTAAGCCACCGGTCAATCACGTCAATATCGTGGCGCAACAGGCGCTGCCGGTCACGCTCAACGAGCAGGGCGAAGGTACGGTGACGCTACCGATTGGTGATTTCAACGGCGAGCTACGGGTAATGGCACAGGCCTGGACGGCGGATGACTTTGGCAGCAGTGAAAGCAAGGTGATTGTTGCCGCGCCGGTAATTGCTGAACTGAATATGCCGCGTTTTCTGGCGGGAGGCGATACCTCGCGACTGACGCTGGACGTGACTAACCTGACTGACAAACCGCAAACGCTGAATATTAAGCTCGCGGCCAGCGGTTTACTGGAGCTGATGGGACAAGATCCTGCTCCATTGAATCTGGCACCAGGCGTACGGACTACGTTGTTTATTCCGGTGCGTGCGCGGGAGGGGGTTGGCGATGGCGAAATTCAGGCAGAAATTAGCGGTCTGACTTTACCGGGTGAAACGCTGCCAGTTCAGCATAAACAGTGGAAGATTGGCGTGCGTCCGGCGTTCCCGGCGCAAACCGTTAATAACGGTGTCGCACTTCAACCGGGCGCAACCTGGCAGCTTCCGGGCGAAGAACTGACCAATTTCTCCCCTGCAACGATGCAGGGACAACTGCTGTTCAGCGGTAAGCCGCCGCTGAATCTGGCGCGTTATATCCGCGAACTGAAGGCTTACCCTTACGGCTGCCTGGAGCAAACGGCGAGCGGATTGTTCCCATCCTTATACACCAACGCTGCGCAATTGAAGGCGTTAGGTATTGTGGGTGACAGCGATGAAAAACGCCGTGCTGCAGTCGATATTGGGATTTCTCGTTTAGTGCAGATGCAGCGTGATAACGGCGGTTTCGCGCTGTGGGATAAAAACGGGTCGGAAGAGTACTGGCTGACTGCGTATGTCATGGATTTCCTTGTTAGGGCAAATGAACAGGGCTACAGCGTCCCGGTAGAGGTCATTAACCGTGGCAACGAGCGGCTGCTGCGCTATTTGCAGGATCCTGGAATGTTGTCGATTCGCTATACCGACGACTCTTCAGCAAGCCGGTTTGCCGTACAAGCCTACGCCGCGTTGGTTCTGGCGCGTCAGCAAAAAGCCCCGCTTGGCGCACTGCGTGAAATCTGGGAGCGACGCGCTCAGGCGGCTTCTGGTTTACCGCTGTTGCAATTGGGGATCGCGCTGAAAAATATGGGCGATGCTAACCGCAGTGAACAGGCGTTGACGCTGGCGCTGAATACGCCGCGCCGCGATACGCAACAGTGGATGGCGGATTACGGCAGTGCGTTACGGGATAACGCGTTGATGATGGCCTTGCTCGAAGAGAACAAGCTCAAACCTGACGTGCAGAATACGCTGCTGAACACGTTGTCAGAACAGGCCTTTGGGCAGCGCTGGCTCTCGACTCAGGAAAATAATGCGTTGTTCCTTGCCGCGCGTACGTTACAGGACTTGCCAGGCACATGGCAGGCGCAAACGTCACTCTCGGAGCAACCGTTAGCCGGGGAGAAATCACAGACGCGTAATCTGGATGCCGATGCGCTGTCTACGCTGAGCGTCACCAATACCGGTAATCAACCGCTGTGGCTGCGTCTGGATGTGAGCGGTTATCCGCAAACCTCACCGACACCTGCCAGCAACGTTCTGCATATTGAGCGTCAAATCCTGGGGCTCGACGGAAACAGTAAATCACTGGATTCTCTGCGTAGCGGCGAGCTGGTGCTGGTCTGGCTGGAGGTGAAAGCCAGCCAGAACGTGCCGGATGCGCTGGTGGTTGACTTACTGCCAGCAGGACTGGAACTGGAAAACCAGAATCTGGCCAACGGCAGCGCCAGCCTGCAGGATAGCGGTAGCGAAGTGGCGAATCTGCTTAATCAGATGCAGCAGGCAGATATCCAGCACGTTGAGTTCCGTGACGATCGCTTTGTCGCTGCGGTGGCGGTCAATGAAGGACAACCGGTTACGCTGGTGTATCTGGCGCGAGCGGTAACGCCGGGGACCTACCAGGTTCCCGTCCCACAGGTGGAATCAATGTATGTTCCGCAGTGGCGCGCGACCGGTGCGACAGAGGGACTTTTGATTGTCAGACCGTAAATGATGCGCGGGTTGGGTAAACGCGGCTGCTGGCTCTGGCTGGCAGCCGTTGCGCTATTGATTGTGGCGGCAGTTTGGGCGACAGATAAAATCTGGCCGCTGCCCTTGCACGAAGTCGATCCGGCACGGGTCGTGGTGGCACATGATGGTACGCCACTCTGGCGCTTTGCCGATGCCGAAGGTATCTGGCGGTATCCGGTAACGATTGATGAGGTGTCGCCCCGCTACCTTGAGGCGTTAATTAACTATGAAGACCGCTGGTTCTGGAAGCATCCCGGCGTCAATCCGTTTTCAGTACTGCGCGCAGCATGGCAGGACCTCTCCTCTGGGCGTGTGGTTTCGGGCGGTAGTACGCTCACCATGCAGGTCGCACGATTACTCGATCCCCATCCGCGAACCTTCGGCGGCAAGTTTCGCCAGCTCTGGCGCGCATTGCAGCTGGAATGGCATCTCTCCAAACGCGACATCCTGACACTGTATCTCAACCGTGCGCCGTTTGGCGGTACGCTGCAGGGCGTCGGGGCGGCAAGTTGGGCCTATCTTGGTAAATCACCCGCGCATTTGAGTTACTCCGATGCCGCGCTGCTGGCTGTTTTGCCACAGGCACCGAGTCGCCTGCGTCCGGATCGCTGGCCGGACCGTGCTGAAGCTGCGCGTAATAAAGTGCTCGAACGTATGGCGAGCCAGGGTATTTGGCCTGCCAGACAGGTACAGGAGTCGCGTGAAGAGCCAGTCTGGCTGTCGCCCCGGCAAATGCCGCAGTTAGCGCCGTTATTCTCGCGCATGATGCTGGGAAAAAGCCGGAGCGATAAAATCGTGACTACCCTTGATGCCGGATTGCAGCGTCAACTGGAAGAGCTGGCGCAGAACTGGAAGGGGCGCTTACCTGCACGCAGTTCGCTGGCAATGATTGTGGTCGATCACACCGATATGAGCGTGCGTGGTTGGGTGGGGTCGGTAGATATGAATGACGACTCCCGCTTTGGTCATGTGGATATGGTGAATGCGATCCGTTCGCCAGGCTCGGTGCTGAAGCCGTTTGTTTACGGTCTGGCGCTGGATGACGGACTCATTCATCCCGCTTCGTTGTTGCAGGATGTCCCGCGGCGAACCGGAGATTATCGACCGGGGAATTTTGACAGCGGTTTTCATGGCCCGGTGAGCATGAGCGAAGCGCTGGTAAGGTCGTTGAATTTACCCGCCGTGCAGGTGCTCGAAGCCTATGGTCCGAAGCGCTTTGCCGCATCGTTACGTAACGTCGGCTTACCGCTGTATCTGCCCGCAGGGGCTGCGCCGAATCTGTCGCTGATTTTAGGTGGCGCGGGGGCAAGGCTGGAAGATATGGCCGCAGCGTACAGCGCCTTTGCCCGTAAGGGAAAAGCGGGAAAACTGCGTCTGCAGCCGGGTGACCCACTGCTTGAACGTCCGTTGATGTCGGCGGGCGCGGCGTGGATTATTCGCCGTATTATGGCCGACGAAGCGCAACCGCTGCCGGATAACGCACTGAGCAGAGTGGTTCCGCTGGCGTGGAAAACGGGCACCAGCTATGGCTATCGCGATGCCTGGGCGATTGGCGTTAACGCCCGTTATGTGATCGGTATCTGGACTGGCAGACCAGACGGAACGCCGGTGGTGGGCCAGTTTGGATTTGCCAGCGCCGTGCCGCTGCTCAATCAGGTCAACAATCTTTTGCTCTCTCGCGGGACCAATCAGCCGGAAGATCCACGTCCTGATTCCGTGAGTCGCGGCGTGGTGTGCTGGCCGGGCGGGCAATCCCTTGCCCCAGGAGACAGCAACTGCCGTCGCCGTCTGGCAACCTGGTTACTGGATGGCAGTCAGCCGCCAACGTTATTATTGCCCGAGCAGGAAGGGGTTAATGGCATTCGTTTTCCTGTCTGGCTGGATGATGAAGGCAAACGTGTGGCGGCGGATTGCCCGCAGGCGCACGAGCAAACGTTAATCGTCTGGCCGTTGCCGCTGGAGCCATGGCTACCTGAATCAGAACGCCGTGGGGCGAGATTACCGCCAGTTTCTGCCACGTGTCCGCCGCTGGGACAAGACGCTTCGCAGCCATTGCAGTTGACAGGCATTCGTGATGGCGCGATTGTGAAGCGTTTACCCGGTTCTGCTCAAGCCTCATTGCCGGTGCAAACCAGTGGTGGGAGCGCTGAACGTTGGTGGTTTCTTAACGGTGAAAGGCTGGAAGAACGTGGACGTCGTCTTACGCTACGGCTGGCGACTAAAGGGGATTATCAACTGCTGGTGATGGATGACGCTGGTCAGGTAGCGACGGTGAGATTTTCGATGCAGTAGACCAGTTGGTGACTGTTTGTTGCTAAAATTCATCTTATTTTAAAGAAATGTTACCTTCATCAATAGTCAATTGCCGGGATGCTCTTTATAATCCGCGCCAGGTCGTACATCTATATAGACAACAACAGAACACATTACAGAGGTTATCATGGCTATTGAACGTACTTTTTCCATCATCAAACCAAACGCGGTGGCAAAAAACGTTATTGGGAGCATCTTTGCGCGCTTTGAAGCAGCAGGGTTCAAAATTGTCGGCACTAAAATGCTGCACCTGACCGTTGAGCAGGCACGTGGCTTCTATGCTGAGCACGATGGCAAACCGTTCTTTGACGGTCTGGTTGAATTCATGACTTCCGGTCCGATCGTTGTTTCTGTTCTGGAAAGCGAAAATGCCGTACAGCGTCATCGCGATCTGCTGGGCGCAACCAACCCGGCGAATGCGCTGGCCGGTACTCTGCGTGCAGACTATGCTGACAGCTTCACCGAGAACGGTACTCACGGTTCCGACTCCGTTGAGTCAGCGGCGCGCGAAATCGCCTATTTCTTTGGTGAAGGTGAGGTTTGCCCGCGCACTCGCTGATAAGCTCGTGGGGTAGGCCGGATAAGCATTTGCGCATCCGGCACTGTTTTGCCTGATGGCGACGCTGATGCGTCTTATCAGGCCTACGATCTTCCTTTACATATTATTTTCGCTAATGCTTCGTGCAAACGTGGCATCCCTGCGCCAGACTTTGTACAATGCAACGCCCCGGAAGAGCAGATCGCTTGCCGGGGCGTTTCTTTTTAACCCTCCACGGGCCACAACGTGTAACAACGAGGCCGGAAAAAATTATGTCTGAATTAGTTAACACCTCTGAAGTCGTCATTCCTGCGGTTCCAAATAAAAATGGAAAAATTAACCTGCTGGATCTGAACCGTCAGCAAATGCGCGAATTCTTCAAAGAGATGGGCGAAAAACCGTTTCGTGCCGATCAGGTCATGAAGTGGATGTACCACTATTGCAGCGACAACTTTGATGACATGACTGACATCAACAAGGTGCTGCGTAACAAGCTGAAAGAAGTGGCTGAAATTCGCGCCCCGGAAGTGGTGGAAGAGCAGCGTTCTTCTGACGGTACGATCAAATGGGCTATCGCAGTTGGCGATCAGCGCGTTGAAACGGTGTATATCCCGGAAGACGATCGTGCGACCCTGTGTGTTTCTTCACAGGTCGGGTGCGCATTAGAGTGTAAATTCTGCTCTACGGCGCAACAGGGCTTTAACCGTAACCTGCGGGTATCGGAGATCATTGGTCAGGTCTGGCGCGCGGCGAAGATCGTCGGTGCGGTAAAGGCTACGGGCGTGCGTCCTATTACCAACGTGGTGATGATGGGGATGGGTGAGCCGCTGCTCAACCTGACCAACGTGGTTCCGGCGATGGAAATCATGCTCGATGACTTCGGTTTTGGGCTGTCCAAGCGCCGCGTCACGCTCTCCACCTCAGGCGTTGTCCCTGCGCTGGATAAGCTGGGTGATATGATTGACGTCGCGCTGGCGATTTCTCTGCATGCGCCGAACGATGAAATTCGTGACGAAATTGTACCTATCAACAAAAAGTACAATATCGAAACATTCCTTGGCGCGGTTCGTCGTTATCTGGAGAAGTCCAACGCTAACCAGGGTCGTGTAACCATTGAGTATGTGATGTTAGATCACATCAATGATGGCACTGAACACGCGCATCAGCTGGCAGAACTGCTGAAAGATACGCCGTGTAAGATCAACCTGATCCCGTGGAACCCGTTCCCGGGCGCGCCGTATGGCCGTAGTTCTAACAGCCGTATCGATCGTTTCTCCAAAGTGTTGATGAGCTATGGTTTCACCACCATTGTGCGTAAAACACGTGGCGATGACATCGATGCAGCCTGTGGTCAACTGGCGGGCGACGTTATCGACCGTACCAAGCGTACTCTGCGTAAGCGTATGCAGGGCGACGCTATCGAGATTAAGACCGTTTGATGTTGGCGCACTACGGTATAATTCCTGTACCGTAGTGCAACGTAAGCCATATGAGGTTTTTTGTTGTCGTCGTCAGGTCAATAATAACGGTGCGTTTTTGTCGACTTTAAGGCAGTATGTAACGGCGTAACAAGTGTTTAGCCCTCAGGTTTACGCCGTTTTGTCATTGATAGTCTGACCGTTTTATACTGTCTGACGAAGGTTAACTGACCAGATGTTTCGCGGTGTGGGTGAGCATTGTGGCTCGCCGGCATCAGAACCCAAATTTACGCAGCTGTAGCGAATGAATACTGAAGCCACGCACGACAAAAATGAAACACTATCCACCGGCGTTCGTCTGCGCAATGCCCGTGAACAACTCGGATTCAGCCAGCAGGCAGTCGCGGAGCGACTTTGCCTGAAGGTCTCCACGGTACGCGATATTGAAGAGGATAAGGCGCCAGCCGATCTTGCTTCAACATTCCTGCGCGGGTATATCCGTTCTTATGCGCGTCTGGTGCATATTCCTGAAGAAGAACTGTTGCCAGGGCTGGAAAAACAGGCTCCGATTCGACCAGCTAAAGTCGCACCGATGCAGAGCTTCTCGCTCGGCAAACGTCGTAAGAAACGTGACGGCTGGTTAATGACCTTTACCTGGCTGGTACTGTTTGTCGTTGTCGGACTGACTGGTGCCTGGTGGTGGCAGAACCATAAAGCGCAGCAGGAAGAGATCACCACTATGGCCGATCAATCCTCTGCTGAGCTGAATGCCGGTAAAGAGGGTGCGCAGAACGTACCGTTAGATACCAGCGCAGCAGCAGGGCAGGATACCCCTCCGGCTCCTGACGATGGTGCGGTAGCGGACGCAGCGCCAACGCCAGACGTTGCTGCGACCCCGGCACCCGCCGCTGATGCGCAACAGAACGCCGTTGTTGCCCCATCTCAGGCTAACGTCGATACCGCAACCGCAACCGCAGCGCCAACAGCGCCAGCTACAGCGGCTCCTCTGCCGACCGATCAGGCAGGTGTGACTACACCTGCAGCCGATCCTAACGCGCTGGTGATGAACTTTACCGCCGATTGCTGGCTGGAAGTAACCGATGCGACCGGTAAAAAACTGTTCAGCGGGATGCAGCGTAAAGACGGCAATCTAAACCTGACCGGTCAAGCGCCGTACAAACTGAAAATTGGCGCCCCGGCGGCAGTGCAGATTCAGTTCCAGGGTAAACCTGTCGATCTGAGTCGTTTTATCAGAACTAACCAGGTTGCGCGTCTGACCGTTAATGCCGAACAATCACCGGCTCAGTAACAGACGGCAATGCGGGAGATTTTTTAATGCATAACCAGGCTCCAATTCAACGTAGAAAATCGACACGCATTTACGTTGGGAACGTGCCGATCGGCGATGGTGCGCCCATCGCCGTACAGTCTATGACTAATACGCGTACCACGGATGTGGAAGCGACGGTTAATCAGATTAAAGCGCTGGAACGCGTAGGCGCAGACATTGTTCGTGTCTCTGTACCGACAATGGATGCCGCAGAAGCGTTCAAGCTTATCAAACAGCAGGTTAACGTCCCGCTGGTTGCCGATATTCACTTCGACTATCGTATCGCGCTGAAGGTAGCGGAATACGGTGTTGATTGCCTGCGTATTAACCCAGGTAATATCGGCAGTGAAGAGCGTATTCGCATGGTGGTGGATTGCGCTCGTGATAAAAATATTCCTATCCGTATCGGCGTCAACGCCGGATCGCTGGAAAAAGATCTGCAGGAAAAATACGGTGAACCGACGCCGCAGGCGCTGCTGGAATCCGCTATGCGCCACGTGGATCACCTCGATCGTCTGAACTTCGATCAATTCAAAGTCAGTGTTAAAGCGTCTGACGTTTTCCTCGCCGTAGAATCCTATCGCCTGCTGGCGAAACAGATCGATCAACCGCTGCATCTGGGGATCACCGAAGCCGGTGGCCTGCGTAGTGGTTCGGTGAAGTCCGCGATCGGCCTTGGCCTGCTGTTATCTGAAGGGATCGGCGATACGCTGCGTGTTTCTCTGGCAGCCGATCCGGTGGAAGAGATCAAAGTAGGTTTCGATATCCTGAAATCGCTGCGCATTCGCGCGCGCGGGATCAACTTCATCGCTTGCCCAACCTGTTCGCGTCAGGAGTTTGACGTTATTGGTACGGTTAACGCGCTGGAGCAACGCCTGGAAGATATCATTACGCCAATGGACGTTTCGATCATCGGTTGCGTGGTAAACGGTCCTGGTGAAGCGCTGGTTTCTACGCTGGGCGTGACGGGCGGTAACAAGAAAAGCGGCCTGTATGAAGACGGCGTGCGTAAGGACAGACTCGATAACGACGATATGATTACGCAGCTTGAAGCCCGCATCCGTGCTAAAGCGAGTATTCTGGACGAAGCGCGTCGTATCGACGTGCAGCAGCTTGAAAAATAACAACGTGATGGGAAGCGGCGTGCTTCCCGTGTATGATTGAACCCGCATGGCGCCCGCATTGTTCGGGTTAGCGCTGAGGGTTCATTTTTATATTCATAAAGAGAATAAACGTGGCAAAAAACATTCAAGCCATTCGCGGCATGAACGATTATCTGCCTGGCGAAACCGCCATCTGGCAGCGCATTGAAGGCACTCTCAAAAACGTGCTCGGTAGCTACGGTTACAGTGAAATCCGCTTGCCGATTGTAGAGCAGACCCCGTTATTCAAACGCGCGATCGGTGAAGTCACCGACGTGGTTGAAAAAGAGATGTATACCTTTGAGGACCGTAATGGCGACAGCCTGACGTTGCGTCCTGAAGGGACTGCGGGCTGCGTACGCGCCGGCATCGAACATGGTCTCCTGTACAATCAGGAACAGCGTCTGTGGTATATCGGGCCGATGTTCCGCCACGAACGTCCGCAGAAAGGACGCTATCGTCAATTCCATCAGTTGGGTGTCGAAGTATTTGGCCTGCAAGGCCCGGACATCGATGCGGAGCTGATTATGCTGACCGCTCGCTGGTGGCGCGCGCTGGGTATTTCTCAGCATGTTAGCCTTGAGCTGAACTCAATCGGTTCGCTTGAAGCCCGCGCTAACTACCGTGATGCGTTGGTCGCCTACCTGGAACTGCATAAAGAGAAACTGGACGAAGACTGCAAGCGTCGTATGTACACCAATCCGCTGCGCGTTCTCGACTCCAAAAACCCGGAAGTACAGGCGCTGCTCAACGACGCGCCTGCACTGGGCGACTATCTTGATGACGACTCTCGCGAGCACTTCGCGGGCTTGTGCAAACTGCTGGAATCCGCAGGCATTGCCTACACCGTCAATCAGCGTCTGGTTCGTGGTCTTGATTACTACAACCGCACCGTATTTGAGTGGGTCACCAGCAGCCTGGGCTCTCAGGGCACCGTGTGTGCCGGTGGTCGTTACGACGGTCTGGTAGAGCAACTTGGCGGTCGTGCAACGCCAGCCGTGGGCTTTGCTATGGGGCTGGAACGACTTGTTTTGTTAGTTCAGGCAGTTAATCCGGAATTTAACGCAGATCCTGTTGTCGATATATACCTGGTCGCTTCAGGGGCGGACACGCAGTCGGCGGCAATGACGCTTGCAGAACGTCTGCGCGATGAAGTTCCTGGTGTGAAACTGATGACAAACCACGGTGGCGGCAACTTTAAGAAACAGTTTGCCCGTGCCGATAAGTGGGGCGCCCGCGTTGCACTGGTACTGGGCGAGTCCGAAGTGGCTGACGGTACTGTTGTAGTGAAGGATTTGCGCTCTGGTGAGCAAACGGCAGTAGCGCAGGATAGCGTTGCCGCGCATTTGCGCACTTTACTGGGCTAAGGAGAAGGACAGCGTGGAAATTTACGAGAACGAACACGACCAGGTTGATGCGGTAAAACGCTTCTTTGCTGAAAACGGCAAGGCGCTGGCTGTTGGGATCATTTTAGGGGTTGGCGCGCTGGTTGGTTGGCGTTACTGGACCAGCCATCAAACGGAGTCCGCACGCTCTGCTTCTCTGGCATATCAAAATACGGTGACTGCGGTTAGCGCGGGTAAACCGGACAGCATTCCTGCCGCTGAGAAATTTGCTGCAGAGAATAAAAATACCTACGGCGCGCTAGCTTCACTGGAACTTGCGCAGCAGTTTGTTGACCAAAATGAACTTGAGAAAGCCGCAAGTCAGCTGCAACAGGGCTTGGCTGCGACCAGCGATGAAAATCTCAAAGCGGTGATTAACCTGCGTCTGGCTCGTGTTCAGGTTCAGCTTAAACAGGCTGATACCGCGCTGAAAACACTCGACACCATTAAAGGTGAAGGGTGGACGGCCATTGTTGCCGATCTGCGCGGTGAAGCGTTGCTGAGCAAAGGCGACAAACAAGGTGCGCGTAGCGCATGGGAAGCGGGTGTGAAAAGCGATGCCTCTCCTGCTCTGAGCGAAATGATGCAGATGAAAATCAATAATTTGTCCATCTGAGAGGGACCCGATGCAATTGCGTAAATTACTTCTGCCAGGGCTGCTTTCCGTTACCCTATTGAGCGGCTGTTCACTGTTTAGTGGCGAAGAAGATGTCGTTAAGATGTCCCCATTACCGGTGGTTGAAAACCAGTTTACTCCGTCTACGGAATGGAGCACCTCCGTAGGTAACGGTATTGGTGATTTCTATTCCAATCTTCACCCTGCGCTGGCGGATAACGTTGTCTATGCAGCCGATCGCGCTGGTGTAGTGAAAGCATTGAACGCAGGCGACGGTAAAGAAGTCTGGTCTGTGAATCTGGGTGAGAAAGACGGCTGGTTCTCCCGTGCATCTGCACAGCTTTCTGGCGGTGTAACCGTGTCCGGCGGACATGTTTACATTGGCAGCGAAAAAGCACAGGTTTATGCGTTGAATACCAGCGACGGTACCACCGCATGGCAGACGAAAGTCGCCGGTGAAGCGCTGTCTCGTCCTGTTGTGAGCGATGGCGTAGTTTTGATCCACACCAGCAACGGCCAGTTGCAGGCATTAAACGAAGCTGATGGCGCCATCAAATGGACAGTTAACCTCGACATGCCTTCCCTGTCTCTGCGTGGTGAATCCGCTCCGGCAACCGCCTTTGGCGCAGCTATTGTCGGCGGTGATAACGGTCGCGTGAGCGCCGTGCTGATGCAGCAAGGCCAGATGATTTGGCAGCAGCGTATCTCACAGGCGACAGGCCCAACGGAAATCGATCGTCTGAGCGACGTTGATACCACGCCGGTTATCGTCAATGGCGTTGTTTACGCGCTGGCTTATAATGGTAACCTGACGGCGCTGGATCTGCGCAGCGGTCAGATTATGTGGAAACGCGAACTGGGCTCGGTGAATGATTTCATCGTCGACGGTAACCGTATCTACCTGGTTGACCAGAATGACCGCGTACTGGCGCTGACCACCGATGGCGGCGTGACGCTGTGGACGCAAAGCGATCTGCTGCACCGTCTGCTGACGTCCCCGGTATTGTATAATGGCAATCTGGTCGTCGGTGATAGCGAAGGCTACCTGCACTGGATTAACGTTGACGATGGTCGTTTTGTTGCCCAGCAGAAAGTCGACAGCTCAGGTTTCCTGACCGAGCCGGTCTCTGCTGATGGTAAACTGCTGATCCAGGCGAAAGACGGTACGCTGTACTCTATTACGCGTTAATCGTCCCGGCCGCTCGCTTTGAAAAACGGCTCCTGGTGCAGGGGCCGTTTTACTGTTTTTAACAACGGGGCAAAAAATGTGCCCGTTGTCTGATGATTTTTTAAATGAGGCTTTAAACATGGTACCTGTGGTCGCGCTTGTCGGGCGCCCTAACGTTGGCAAATCCACGTTATTTAACCGTCTAACTCGCACCCGAGATGCGCTGGTTGCGGATTTCCCGGGTCTGACTCGTGACCGTAAGTACGGTCGTGCGGAAATTGAAGGCCGTGAGTTTATCTGCATTGATACCGGCGGTATTGATGGCACCGAAGACGGTGTTGAAACCCGTATGGCGGAACAGTCGCTGTTGGCTATCGAAGAAGCAGACGTTGTGCTGTTCATGGTGGATGCGCGTGCTGGCCTGATGCCAGCGGATGAAGCTATTGCTAAACACCTGCGTTCGCGCCAGAAACCGACGTTCCTGGTCGCCAACAAAACTGACGGACTCGATCCTGACCAGGCGGTTGTTGATTTCTACTCATTGGGTCTGGGTGAAATTTATCCGATTGCGGCGTCCCATGGTCGTGGTGTTCTCAGCCTGCTGGAGCATGTTCTGCTGCCGTGGATGGATGACGTTGCTCCTCAGGAAGAAGTGGATGAAGACGCAGAATACTGGGCGCAGCTTGAAGCCAAAGAAAACGGCGAAGAAGAGCCTGAGGACGATTTCAACCCGCAGGATTTGCCGATTAAACTGGCAATCGTCGGCCGTCCGAACGTAGGTAAGTCCACGCTTACTAACCGTATTCTCGGCGAAGACCGCGTGGTGGTTTACGACATGCCGGGAACCACGCGTGACAGTATTTATATTCCGATGCAGCGCGATGAACGCGAATATGTGCTCATCGATACCGCGGGCGTGCGTAAGCGCGGCAAAATTACCGAAGCGGTAGAAAAATTCTCAGTAATCAAAACGCTGCAGGCAATTGAAGATGCCAACGTTGTGATGCTGGTGATTGACGCGCGTGAAGGGATTTCCGATCAGGACCTGTCGCTGCTGGGCTTTATCCTCAATAGTGGGCGCTCACTTGTTATCGTTGTGAACAAGTGGGATGGCCTGACGCAGGAAGTAAAAGAGCAGGTCAAAGAGACGCTGGACTTCCGTCTGGGCTTTATTGATTTTGCCCGCGTACACTTTATCTCAGCTCTGCACGGTAGCGGCGTGGGTAACCTGTTTGAATCGGTCCGTGAAGCATACGATAGCTCTACACGTCGCGTGAGCACCGCGATGCTGACGCGCATCATGACCATGGCAGTAGAAGATCATCAGCCGCCTCTGGTGCGTGGTCGTCGTGTGAAGCTGAAATATGCCCATGCCGGTGGTTATAACCCGCCAATCGTGGTGATTCACGGCAACCAGGTCAAAGACCTGCCGGATTCCTACAAGCGCTATCTGATGAACTATTTCCGCAAGTCTTTGGACGTAATGGGGACGCCGATCCGTATTCAGTTCAAAGAAGGGGAGAACCCGTTTGCGAACAAACGTAATACATTAACGCCGACTCAGATGCGTAAGCGTAAGCGTTTGATTAAGCACATCAAAAAAAGCAAGTAACTGTTGCTGATGCAGATAAAAACCCGCGCTTGTCGCGGGTTTTTTTTCGTCTGCCCATTGCTGATCTCCCCCTGTGTAAAGTCAATCACTATTCGTTTTTTGCCAAGTTTAAATCTAAGAAAGTAGACATTTGTCGAGTTTTCATCTTAAAGTCCGGGGGCTGGTACTAGACAAAACTAGCCTTAGGTTATCAAATGGTTAAATAACTTTTCGCCGCATGTAAAAAATCGGTCAGATACGTAACTGGCTGGCGTACATCGCGGTGTTTACACGCACGACGACATAACTTTCGGGAGAATTATGCAATCCTCTGTTAATCAAAAAGAAAGCCGAACTTTCTTCGGTCATCCTTACCCGCTCGGCTCGCTGTTCTTCACAGAGATGTGGGAGCGCTTCTCGTTTTACGGCATTCGCCCGTTACTGATCCTGTTTATGGCTGCTACCGTTTATGACGGCGGCATGGGGCTGGCGCGTGAAAATGCCTCGGCGATTGTGGGTATCTTTGCCGGTACGATGTATCTCGCCGCGTTGCCTGGTGGCTGGCTGGCGGATAACTGGCTCGGCCAACAGAAAGCGGTGTGGTACGGTTCCATTTTGATTGCGCTCGGTCACTTGTCGATCGCGCTCTCGGCCATTATGGGGAACAACCTGTTCTTTATCGGCCTGATGTTTATCGTGCTCGGTTCCGGTCTGTTTAAAACCTGTATCTCAGTGATGGTTGGCACGCTGTATAAAAAAGGCGATGCGCGTCGCGACGGCGGTTTCTCGCTGTTCTATATGGGCATCAATATGGGATCGTTTATCGCGCCGCTGATCTCCGGCTGGCTGATTAAATCCCACGGTTGGCACTGGGGCTTTGGCATCGGTGGTATCGGGATGCTGGTGGCGTTGATCATCTTCCGCGTGTTTGCCGTTCCATCGATGAAACGTTATGACAGCGAAGTGGGTCTGGACTCAACCTGGAACAGCCCGGTAGTGAAACGTAACGGTGTGGGCGCGTGGCTGCTGGCGCTGGCCGTCGGCGTAGCTGTTATCGTTACGCTGATTGCGCAGGGCGTGATTGTGATAAATCCGGTCGCGGTTGCCAGTATGCTGGTGTATGTGATTGCCGCCTCCGTCGCGCTTTATTTTATCTACCTGTTTGTCTTTGCTGGTCTGAACCGCAAAGAGCGCGCCAGACTGCTGGTCTGCTTTATCCTGCTGGTTTCCGCCGCGTTCTTCTGGTCTGCGTTTGAGCAGAAGCCAACCTCGTTCAACCTGTTCGCTAACGACTACACTAACCGTATGATCGGCGATTTTGAAATCCCGGCGGTCTGGTTCCAGTCGATAAACGCACTGTTTATCATTCTGCTGGCACCGGTCTTCAGCTGGGCGTGGCCGAAACTGGCGAGCATGAACATTCGCCCAAGCAGCATCACCAAGTTCGTTATCGGTATTCTCTGTGCCGCTGCAGGCTTTGGTCTGATGATGCTGGCAGCGCAAAACGTTCTCAGTAACGGTGGCGCAGGCGTCTCCCCATTCTGGCTGGTGGGCAGTATCCTGATGCTGACGCTTGGTGAGTTGTGCCTGAGCCCGATCGGTCTGGCGACCATGACGCTGCTGGCCCCGGAAAGAATGCGCGGGCAGATGATGGGCCTGTGGTTCTGCGCCAGTGCACTGGGTAACCTGGCCGCAGGTCTGATTGGTGGTCATGTGAAGGCCGACCAACTGGATATGCTGCCGGATCTCTTCGCTCGCTGCTCGATTGCGTTGCTTATCTGCGCTGCGGTACTGATCGTCCTCATTGTGCCGATCCGTCGCATGCTGGAGAATACGCAAACTAAACCGGCTACTAGCGCCTGATAACACCTCGATTGTGCCGGGGCAGACGTGATGTCCCGGCCAATTCATTTACGAGGTGAGAACATGCTGTTAGGGTTTGTTGGGCTTGGCGCAGTCGTTGAAACGGCATACTTGCCCGCATTGCGTAAACTTTACGGTGATTCCCTGGGCTGTGTGGGATTTGACGTGCAACCCGCAAAACAGCCCGCTGGTGTGACACGCTGTGCATCGCTCGCTGAACTTCTTGCAACACCGCTTGATACCCTGTTTATCACCACCGCATCTCTGCATCATCTCGATGTGCTTGAACAGGCGCTGGCCGCTCCCATCGCACGAATTGTGGTTGAAAAACCGATTGTTGCCACACTTTCCCAAATTGAAAAACTGAAAACACTGCTGGAGCAACCCGACGCTGCCGACCGCGTGCTGGCGCTCGACCACTGGATGGCGCGCAATGGCGCAATGCAGCTGGCATTGGGAAAACTCGGTGCGCAGTGGCAGGGCGATAACCCACAACAGGCACTTGTCTCTCACTTTTCAGACGTTGTTAAAATTGACGGTTTTTTGCAGGAGCCGAGCGGATATAACGCTACAGGAGAGCCGATCGCGCTCAACTTTGCCACTGGTGAGCCAGATACGCGTGAGCTTCGTCACCCGGACGGTGTGATTCTGGACATTGGCACACACGTACTGGCCATGCTGCGTGAAACAGTGCGTTACCTGGGCGGTAATGACAGCATGACCCTGCAGGTGAAAAGCGCTAAAGACCGTCTGGGACGTAACATCATCCAGGGTGACCTGACCACGGCTGAAGGAGAGGCGCATCTGCAAGGGCTGATTAGCGGTGTACCGTTGGATATCTGGCTGAATAAATACGCGGGGCCTGCTGGCGGACAAAAAGGTCTGCGCCTTTATCTGCGTGATGGGCGTATCATCAGCTACGACCGACGGGGTGCCGCCGATGTGCTCGAATTGATTGACGGTGATGTTGTGCAACGCTGGTGTCTGCCTGGTACGATTTATGCCCATTGTCTGGCGGAACATATTCTGGGGACGCAAAGTCTGTTTGAACGCAGCCCGCAGGAGGTGAGCCGCACGACGCAGCGCAGGATGGAGGAGGTAGAACGATTACTGATCCTACAGCAACAGTTGCGTGGTTCACACTAAGCGTATCATGGTAAAATTAGCGCAGAATTGAACACCATTTAAAGGAGTCACCATGTCGATGACCTGCCCGGATTGTCATGCAGAACTGGAACCACAAAACGGTGTGGCACACTGTGAAAACTGTAAAAAAGATATTCCGTTAGAAGCGCGCTGCCCGGAGTGCCATCAGCCACTCCAGGTGTTAAAAGCCTGCGGGGCGGTGGACTACTTCTGTCAGAATGGCCATGGTCTGATCTCGAAGAAACGTGTGGAGTTTGTGCCGGTTTAATCTGGCTTTTTCTTACGCGTTTTCTTTGCCGTCGTTACGCCTTTCACTTCGCTCTCTACCCAGCCGTCTGACAGGCGGGTAGTGAGCACATCACCGGTTTTTACCTGTTTGGTCTGCTTCAGCACTTTGCCGTCGGTCGCGGTAGTGACGCTATAGCCGCGAGCGAGCGTCGAGAGAGGACTCACCGCTTCAAGATGCGTCACCACATTACCGAAGCGTTCTCGCTGTGCACTTAAACGCGCGCGGATATTCTCTGCCAGACGGTACTCCAGTTGCTGAATACGGGTTTGCGCCCGATAAATGCGCGGCTGTGGGTTTTGCTGGCTCAGGCGTTGACTTACGCGCTGTTGGCGCTGATTGGCCTGCTTAATCTTATTCTCAAGGGCGAAATTCATCCTCTGACGCAGCCGCTCCAACACGGTCTGCTGACGGGCCAGACGCAGTTGCGGATGTTGCTGTTGCAAACGGTGATGAAGCTGGGTAAAGCGACGAGTACGGTTGGCGATGTAGTAGTCCATCGCCATCTCCAGACGCTGCTGGCCATGCTGAATTTGACGCAGCAGTTCCAGTTGATTGCGGCTAACAATTTCCGCCGCTGCTGATGGCGTAGGCGCCCGTAAATCTGCAATAAAATCGGCAATAGTGACATCTGTTTCGTGGCCGACGGCGCTTACTACCGGAATGCGGCTGGCAAAGATTGCCCGCGCTACACGTTCGTCGTTAAAACTCCACAAATCTTCCAGAGAACCGCCGCCGCGCCCGACGATAAGCACATCGCACTCGCCCCGCGCGTTCGCCAGCTCAATGGCGCGAACGATCTGTCCTGGCGCATCGTCGCCCTGGACCGCGGTCGGGTAGATAATAACGGGCAAGGATGGGTCACGGCGCTTCAGCACGTGGAGAATGTCGTGCAGCGCAGCCCCGGTTTTCGAGGTAATGACCCCAACGCAGTGAGCCGGAGAGGGTAGTGATTTTTTGAACTGCTGATCGAATAGCCCTTCAGCCTGCAGTTTGGCCTTGAGTTGCTCATATTTTTGCTGCAACAAGCCTTCACCAGCTGGCTGCATGCTCTCAACAATTATCTGATAGTCGCCACGCGGTTCGTACAACGTAATGTTGGCGCGTACCAGGACCTGCTGACCGTGCTGCGGGCGGAACGTTACCCGTCGATTGCTGTTGCGAAACATCGCGCAGCGTACCTGGGCGGTGTCATCTTTGAGCGTGAAATACCAGTGACCGGAGGACGGCTGAGTGAAATTCGAGATTTCACCGCTGATCCAAACTTGTCCCATTTCCTGCTCAAGCAGCAAACGAACCGTCTGATTTAGGCGGCTTACGGTAAAAATTGAGGTGGTCTGAGAGGATAACATGTGAGCGGGATCAAATTCTAAATCAGCAAGTTATTCAGTCGAAAGTAACATGCTCACAGAGGAGTGCAAGGTTTTTTTGCAAAAAAGTGTGGATGCAATCGGTTACGCTCTGTATAATGCCGCGGCAATATTTAATAACCTCCCAGGTGAGATATTGCCCATGCTACGTATCGCAAAAGAAGCCCTGACGTTTGACGACGTCCTCCTCGTTCCCGCTCATTCTACCGTTCTGCCGAATACTGCTGACCTCAGCACCCAGTTGACGAAAACCATTCGCCTGAACATTCCTATGCTCTCCGCAGCAATGGACACCGTGACGGAAGCGCGCCTGGCAATTGCCCTGGCCCAGGAAGGCGGTATCGGTTTTATCCACAAAAACATGTCCATCGAGCGCCAGGCTGAAGAAGTTCGCCGCGTGAAGAAACATGAATCTGGCGTGGTAACTGACCCACAGACCGTACTGCCAACCACTACTCTGCGCGAAGTGAAAGAACTGACCGAGCGTAACGGCTTTGCTGGCTACCCGGTAGTGACTGAAGATAACGAACTGGTCGGCATCATCACCGGCCGTGACGTGCGTTTTGTGACAGACCTGAACCAGCCGGTTAGCGTATATATGACGCCAAAAGAGCGTCTGGTGACCGTTCGTGAAGGCGAAGCGCGCGATGTCGTTTTTGCCAAAATGCACGAAAAACGCGTTGAGAAAGCGCTGGTTGTTGATGACAGCTTCCACCTGCTCGGCATGATCACCGTAAAAGATTTCCAGAAAGCAGAACGTAAACCTAACGCCTGTAAAGACGAGCATGGTCGTCTGCGCGTTGGTGCAGCGGTAGGTGCTGGCGCAGGTAACGAAGAGCGTGTAGACGCGCTGGTTGCCGCTGGCGTAGACGTTCTGCTGATTGACTCCTCTCACGGCCACTCTGAAGGCGTTCTGCAGCGTATCCGTGAAACTCGCGCTAAATATCCTGACCTGCAGATCATCGGCGGTAACGTTGCTACGGGCGCAGGTGCTCGCGCGCTTGCTGAAGCTGGCTGCAGCGCTGTTAAAGTGGGTATCGGCCCTGGCTCCATCTGTACTACCCGTATCGTGACCGGCGTCGGTGTTCCGCAGATCACTGCCGTTTCTGATGCCGTTGAAGCGCTGGAAGGCACCGGTATTCCGGTTATCGCCGACGGCGGTATTCGTTTCTCCGGCGACATCGCTAAAGCGATTGCTGCTGGTGCTGCCGCAGTGATGGTTGGCTCCATGCTGGCGGGTACTGAAGAATCCCCGGGCGAAATCGAACTGTACCAGGGCCGTTCTTACAAATCTTACCGCGGTATGGGTTCTCTGGGCGCGATGTCCAAAGGGTCTTCTGACCGTTACTTCCAGAGCGATAACGCTGCTGACAAACTGGTCCCGGAAGGTATCGAAGGTCGCGTTGCCTATAAAGGTCGCCTGAAAGAGATCATTCACCAGCAGATGGGCGGCCTGCGCTCCTGTATGGGTCTGACCGGCTGTGGTACTATCGACGCGCTGCGAACGAAAGCAGAGTTTGTACGCATCAGCGGTGCGGGTATTCAGGAAAGTCACGTTCACGATGTGACCATCACCAAAGAGTCCCCTAACTACCGCATGGGCTCCTGATAAGTTTCCGCGCCCGGCTATATGCCGGGCGAATTTGTTTCACTTGCCTCGGAATTAGCGTCAATGACAGACAATATTCATAAACATCGCATTCTCATCCTCGATTTCGGCTCGCAGTACACTCAGCTGGTTGCACGTCGCGTACGTGAACTGGGCGTCTACTGTGAACTGTGGGCATGGGATGTTACGGAAGCACAAATTCGCGAATTCAACCCAAGCGGTATCATTCTTTCCGGTGGTCCGGAAAGTACCACCGAAGAAAACAGCCCGCGTGCGCCGGAATACGTTTTCAATGCGGGCGTGCCGGTGTTCGGCGTGTGCTACGGCATGCAGACCATGGCAATGCAGCTCGGTGGCCATGTTGAAGGTTCTAACGAACGTGAATTCGGCTATGCGCAGGTTGAAGTTCAGACCGACAGCGCGCTTGTCCGCGGTATTGAAGACTCCCTGACCGCAGACGGCAAACCGCTGCTGGACGTGTGGATGAGCCACGGCGACAAAGTGACCGCCATTCCGGAAGGTTTCGTGACCGTTGCCAGCACCGACAGCTGCCCGTTCGCTATCATGGCGCACGAAGAAAAACGCTTCTACGGCGTGCAGTTCCACCCGGAAGTTACCCACACCCGTCAGGGCATGCGCATGCTGGAGCGTTTTGTGCGCGACATCTGCCAGTGTGAAGCGCTGTGGACGCCGGCAAAAATTATCGATGACGCCGTTGCCCGCATTCGTGAGCAGGTTGGCAATGATAAAGTTATCCTCGGTCTGTCCGGCGGCGTTGACTCCTCCGTGACCGCGATGCTGCTGCACCGTGCTATCGGCAAAAACCTGACCTGCGTGTTCGTTGACAACGGTCTGCTGCGTCTCAACGAAGCTCAGCAGGTGATGGATATGTTCGGCGACCACTTTGGCCTGAACATCGTTCACGTGGAAGGCGAAAAGCGTTTCCTGGACGCGCTGAAAGGCGAGAGCGATCCAGAAGCTAAACGTAAAATCATTGGCCGCGTCTTCGTGGAAGTATTCGATGAAGAAGCGCTGAAGCTGGAAGACGTTAAGTGGCTGGCGCAGGGCACCATCTACCCGGACGTGATCGAATCCGCGGCATCTGCCACCGGTAAAGCGCACGTTATCAAATCTCACCACAACGTGGGCGGTTTGCCGAAAGAGATGAAGATGGGTCTGGTTGAGCCGCTGCGTGAGCTGTTCAAAGACGAAGTGCGTAAGATTGGTCTGGAGCTGGGCCTGCCGTACGACATGCTGTACCGTCACCCGTTCCCGGGACCGGGTCTGGGCGTACGTGTGCTTGGCGAAGTGAAGAAAGAGTACTGCGACCTGCTGCGTCGCGCGGATGCTATCTTCATTGAAGAGCTGCACAAAGCTGACCTGTACAACAAGGTAAGCCAGGCGTTCACCGTGTTCCTGCCGGTTCGTTCCGTTGGTGTGATGGGCGATGGCCGCAAGTACGACTGGGTTGTTTCCCTGCGTGCGGTCGAAACCATCGACTTTATGACCGCGCATTGGGCACACCTGCCGTATGACTTCTTAGGCCGCGTCTCTAACCGCATTATCAACGAAGTGAACGGTATTTCCCGCGTGGTGTATGACATCAGCGGTAAGCCGCCAGCTACCATTGAGTGGGAATAATATCCCTTTCCGTTAGCGGTTTTTTGAACCGGTAATATGCAAAAAACCCTCTGTTTATAGAGGGTTTTTTATTGCACGCATTTCAGAAAATACTTCAGCAAATACTTCAGGCGCATGTTCTGTAGGAAAGTACGCTAATCGACCAGTTGCAGCTGGGGCTGCTGCTGAGGTGTGACATTCTGAATACGCACATCCATCTGTGGATAGGGTAGGTCGATGTGGTTGGCGTCCAGCGCCTCTTTAATGTTTTCCAGCAGATCGTAATAGGTGTTCCAGTATTCGATATTGGGCACCCATACGCGCACGTAAAAATTCAACGCTGAAGCGCCCAGTTCGCCCAGACGAACGGTTACCCCACGTTGCTTATCGATGCGGCTGTCCTGCTCGATAATGTGATTAATAACTTGCTTAACCTCTGCAATCCGACTCTGATAACCCACACCAATCACCAGATCGATACGACGAAAAGGGTGACGGGAATAGTTAATGATGTTGTCAGCGATGATCTTACCGTTTGGAATCACCACTTCTTTGCTGTCCGCGGTTAGCAGGGTGGTGGAGAAGATGTGCACCTTTTCTACTGTTCCGGTGACTGCACCAATCTGCACTACTTCTCCGGCGCGAAAAGGCCGCAGGGAAACCAACAGCACGCCAGCGGCAAAGTTGGAAAGCGAGCTTTGTAACGCGAGGCCAATGGCTAGTCCGGCGGCACCGATGACGGCAATAATGGAGGATGTTTCAATACCGATGCGACCTAATGCGGCGACGACGGAAAAGGCGAGGGTAATGTAACGTACCAGCGCGGTGAAGAACTGAATGATCGTTCTGTCGACTTTACGTTTAAGCAGTAACTTTTCCAGCCCACGAGAGAGCAGACGAGCGATAAATTTACCGATAAACAATAAGATCACGGCGGCAACGATATTCCAGCCGAATTGAATGACAGCATCGCTGTGCCCGGCGATCCACTCAAGGCCGCTTCTTATTTTCGGGAATAATAAAAAACCACTCATGGTATTACCCTGTAGAATTTAAAAATGATAACAATTCAAATAACTATTTAATTTTCATGCGAAATATAAATGCTTGCGTCAGTGATATTTGCTGGTGATATTAATTAGCGTTTATTTGAGCACTGTTTGTCTTTTTATGTCCGCTAAACCGGAACGTAAAAATCAGCGCGAATGGTGCGGTGAAGTGGGATGAAAAGATTGTGCATTTGTGCGAAAAATACGGCCGATTATCTGATAATTAAGCGGGAGAGGGGGGATATGTGTAAAGTTTCGTCACTCAAATCCCTTACCGGATGGTTAAATGTCAGGCGATTAGCCATCCGGTAAGGAATCTTAATGCTGGGGGTATCACAGGCGCGAGCGATCAATGTTCGTCGGTTTGTGCAGGAGCTGTCTGTTGCGGCTGAGTGGTCTGCTGAGATTCTTTTTTGTCCTGGTGGTGATGCCACGCACCAATGGCGGAGTAGACGAAGCGTCCGAAGAAGAAGAGAAAGCTGATAAGCAGTACGATCCGGATCATGCGACTGTTAAATCGGTGTCGTTTGCGTAGGCTGGTAACCTGGCTCACAAAAGGTTCCTTGTAGTGTACCCAACTGAGGGCGATACTCACATTAAGGCACACTGAGAGGGAATGGTCAATTCTTCCTTATGTAAAATTGCTTCAGTTGTTTTATCTTCTTATGTTATGGAAATTAATATTATTATTTGCATGAATAATGTATTAACGATAAAAAATAATGAAAAGAGTAATAATTGATGAATGAGGGGCATGTTTTTTGATATGTATCAAGCATCACACTTTGCTGACAACTAAAATCGATGAATCATTGTGATGTATTTTACTTTATCGTTTTAAGGTCAGGTGGGATGCCTGTCTGAATACCCCCTACAGGATGTATGGGATTCTACTGAGCATCTATGAAACTCAATAAAAATTATATTGGTATTAGAGATAGATGGTGGGCATTACCTCTCATCTTACCTTCTTTGTTGTTGCCTATATTGAGCACTGCCACCACCTATGCCCATATTAGTACGGGGACCGTAATTCTTTTCTACCTGCCGTTAGCGCTGATGATTAGCCTGATGCTTTTTTTTGGCTGGGCGGCATTGCCAGGTATTATCATTTCCATTATCTGGTACAAATATCCGCAGGTCGGGTTATTTGAAACACTTTCAATAATTTCGCACTTTATAGTTACAATCGTGCTTAGCTGGGGAGGATATAAAGTATTTTCTCCCCGACGAAACAACGTTTCCCACGGCGACTCTCATCTGTTGTTTCAGCGTATGTTCTGGCAAGTCTTCTGCCCGGCAACGCTGTTTCTGATACTCTTCCAGTTTGCTGCATTTGTGGGTGTTTATGAAAGCAAATCCGGCATGGTGGGCGTTATGCCCTTCAATACAGGCACATTGATCAACTATCAGTCCATACTCGCGGGGAATCTTGTAGGTGTGCCGCTGTGTTATTTCATCATTCGAACAATTCGCAACCCCTTGCATCTGAGAGGCTATTTTTCTCAGTTAAAGCAGCAGTTTGATACCAAAGTGACTAAAACAGAGTTTGCGGTCTGGTTGATTATATTGACTGTGCTAATGGCAATGTTGTGTATGCCGCTCAATGAACAAAGCTCAATATTCAGCACGAATTATACACTGTCACTGTTACTGCCTGTCATGCTGTGGGGGGCAATGCGTTACGGTTATAAATTTATTTCGTTGATATGGGCGGTTGTACTTATTACCGCAATTCATTATTATCAGCGCTATATGCCCTGGTATTCGGGTTATGATACGCAGCTTGCCATTACCTCATCAAGTTATCTGGTTTTTTCCTTCATCGTGAATTTCATTGCTGTCCTGGCAACGCGTCAACGTTTTGTTACCCGGCGCAACCATCGCCTGGCCTTCTTTGACCCTATGGTGCATATTCCGAATTTGCGCGCTTTGAACCGGGATTTGAAAAACGCGCCATGGTCAGTGCTTTGCTTTTTGGGTGTTCCGGGCATGGAGCTGCTGGTGAAAAATTACGGCATTATGCTGCGTATCCAGTACAAGCAAAAACTGGCTCAGTGGATAACACCGTTGCTTGAACAGGATGAGCATGTCTATCAATTGTCAGGTAATGATTTAATCCTGCGTTTTAACACTGAGCTACACCAGGAACGCATTGAAGCACTGGACAGGCATATCAAGCAGTTTCGTTTTGTCTGGGACGGAATGCCTTTGCAACCGCAGGTTGGGATCAGCTTTTGCTATGTCCGTTCTCCTGTTAACCATATCTATTTGTTGCTGGGAGAGTTAAGTACCATTGCCGAATTATCGCTGGCAACCAATTCACCAGAGAATTTGCAGCGGCGTGGTGTGATGCACCTGCAACGCGACCTGAAAGATAAAGTTGCGATGATGAACCGTATTCAGCAGGCGCTGGAGAACAATCATTTTTTCCTGAAGGCGCAGCCGATTTTTGGTGTGCGTGGCGACGTTTATCACGAAATCCTCCTGCGGCTTGAGGGGGATGACGGTGAAACTATTGCCCCTGATAACTTCTTGCCGGTAGCCCATGAGTTTGGTTTGTCATCCCGTATCGATCTGTGGGTGATTGAAAATACGTTGAAATTTATGGCGCAGAATCGGGAAAAAATGCCCGCCCACCGGTTTGCTATCAACTTATCACCTACCTCAGTATGTCGCGCGCGACTTCCTAATGACATCAATCAGTTACTGAATAAGTACAAGGTTGAAGCATGGCAACTTATCTTTGAAGTGACGGAAAGCAATGCCTTGACCAATGCGGAACAGGCACAGGCAACGTTGCTGCAGCTGCAATCACTGGGCTGTCAGATTGCGATTGATGATTTTGGTACTGGGTATGCCAGCTATGCGCGGCTGAAAAATGTGAATGCCGATATCCTGAAAATTGACGGTAGCTTTATTCGCAATATTGTTTCGAACAGCCTCGACTACCAAATCGTGGCCTCTATTTGCCATCTGGCGCGGATGAAAAGAATGCTGGTGGTTGCGGAGTACGTCGAAAGCGAAGAAATACGCAGTGCGGTGATTTCACTGGGGATTGATTACATGCAGGGGTATCTGATTGGTGAGCCACTGCCGTTGAATGAAACTCTGGAAAAGCAGGTGCCAGATGAACTGACACCTGCTGAGATCTTATGCGGCGATATCGGGTGAGCTCTCTTCTTCAATTTTGAGTCGCCAGCCTGTTACGGCTTCCCAGTATTGCTGCTCTTTCTCCAGATCGAGCAGCACCAGCGCATTTTGGCTAAACCAGTCATGCGGGAAGCGTAAGGTCCAGTGGCTGTCGTCGGTAATCAGGGTCAAAGTCGGCGGTGTGGTGGTCGCCTGACGCTGATTATTCAACAGCACGCCCAGGCGCAGCAGCTGAATTAACGGCAGAAACTGTTTCTTCTTAAACAGCGTAAAGCGGGGCAAGTCGTCGAGCTTAATCGCTTTGCGATGATAACGAACTAATGTTGCCATCATCAGCTGTTGTTCCTGATTGAAACCAGGCAGATCGCTGTTTTGTAAGATATACGCAGAGTGGCGATGCAAACCGCTGTGGTTAATGTTCAGCCCAACCTCATGCAGCATTGCTGCCCAACGCAGTAACGCTTCCAGTTGGGGATTGGCCAGCTTTGGCTGCTGCGTATGCCACTGGTCGTACATTTGCATCGTCGTTTCTAGTACGCGCCGGGCCTGTTCGCTGTCAATGTTGTACTGGTTCGCCAGGCTGCTGGCGGTACGGCTGCGAACGTCCTGGTGGCGAAATCGGCCTTCCATCTCGTACAGCACGCCTTCACGTAACGCACCATCAGAAAGGCGAAGTTCGCGAATAGCTAACGCGTCAAAAACGCCGCACAGAATCGCGAGTCCGGGTACAAACACTGCTTTTCTTTCTTCTGACAACCCCGGCAAGCTGAGCGCATCAAATGACGCGTGCTTCAACACTTCAGATGTCAGCTTGTCCAGACGTTCGGGGGTGATAAAACCGTCTTTTTCACCCATCTCCAGCAGCACTTCATGGGCTGCTTTAATGGTGCCCGATGCGCCCAGCGCAACGTTCCAGCCCTGAATGCGAAACTGCCAGGTTAAGGTTTCGAGCTTTTGCGCAGCCGCCATGCGGGCACGCTGGAAATTTTCACGGTTAATTACACCGCGCGGGAAGTACATCTGGGCAAAGCTGACGCAGCCCATACGGCGGCTTTCGACCAGTTTAGGCTCGAAATCTTCTCCGATCACCAGTTCTGTTGAGCCGCCGCCGATATCGATAACCAGCTTGCGACCTTTTTCCGGCTGCGTATGTTCAACGCCCATAAAGATCAATCGGGCTTCTTCGTTGCCGGAAATAATCTCAATTGGGTAGGGGATGACTTTTTCCGCTCGCTTGAGAAAATCAGTCGCATTCAGTGCCTGACGCAAAGTATGGGTTCCCACGATACATACGCTTGATGGAGGAAACCCCTGCAAACGTTCGGCGAACAGTGATAAACAGCTTAGCCCGCGCTCCATGGCCTCTTCGCTCAGCTTGTTATCTTCGCCGAGGCCATCCGCCAGATGTACGCGTTGTTTCAGTCGCCCAATAATTTGCATTGCGCCATCAACCACGCGGGCAATGACCATATGGAAACTGTTTGAACCAAGGTCGACCGCAGCAAATTCCTGCGGTCGTGGAGTCTTGTCGTGTATTGGCATATCTTTAGTCAGGTTGCTCGAGTGATTTGATGTAATCGTAAATCGCCAATTGTGACTGAACCTTACGGCGGTTTCCGCGCGGTACGTAGCGATTACTCAGTTCTTTATCAATAAAGCGGGCTTTCACCGTGTCGCTGAACAGGATATCGATAATATCCAGCACGCGTTGCTTAAGGCGCGGGTCAAGAAGCGGTGTGGCAACTTCGATACGATAGTCGATGTTTCTTGTCATCCAGTCAGCGGAGGAGAGATACACCTGCTTGTCACCTCCGTTCTCGAAGATATAGACCCGGTCATGTTCAAGATAGCGATCAACGATGCTGATAACGCGAATATTGTCGCTGATACCTTCCAGATTCGGAATCAAAGAACACATACCACGAATCAACAAATTGACCGGCACACCAGAGCTTGAGGCCGCATAGAGGCGGTCAACCAGACCTTTATCGACCAGGTTATTCAGTTTTAGCGTAATGCCGGAAGGCAGTCCTTGCTGCGCGTTGGCGATTTCTTTGTCGATCATCGCGTACAGCAGACGGCGTGAGTTCTGCGGGGAAACCAGCAGATAATCGAACGTCACCGGGCGATACGGGTTCTCGATGAAGTTAAACACCCGACGCACTTCGTTGGTAATGCGCGAATCGGCGGTCAGCAACGAGTAGTCGGTATACAGGCGTGCCGTTTTTTCGTTGAAGTTCCCCGTCCCGATATGCGCATAGCGCACGACTTCATCACCTTCTTTACGCGAGATAAGGAACAGTTTGGCGTGAATTTTCAGGCCTGGCGCGGAGAAGATGACGTGAACGCCTGCTTCGGTAAGACGCTTGGCCCAATGGATGTTGGCTTCTTCATCGAAGCGGGCCTGCAATTCCACCACCACGGTGACTTTCTTACCGTTGTGCGCGGCATGGATCATTGAATCTATGATGCGTGAATCTTTTGCCACACGGTAGATGTTGATCTTTATAGCCAGCACGCTCGGGTCGAAAGAGGCCTGGCGCAGCAGTTCAAGAACGTGCTCAAAGGTGTGATAGGGGTAATACAGCAGCACGTCGCGTTCGCGAACGGCGTCAAAGCCGTTACGAAACTTCTCGTTGTCGAACCAGATATGGCGCAGACGCGGCAGCGGTTTGTTCACCAGGTTAGCTTTGCCAACGTTAGGGAAGTTAATAAAGTCTTTGAAGTTATGGTAACGCCCGCCGGGAACAATCGAGTCGTAGCGAGAAATCGTCAGTTTTTCACGCAGTACTTCGACCAGTGCATTGGGCATGTCACGCTGATAGACAAAACGTACAGGTTCTGCGGTCAGACGCTGTTTCAGGCTGGATGACATCAGCTCCATCAGGCTCGATTCCATCTCGTGCACCAAATCGTATTCGGCGTCACGGGTCATTTTCATCGAATAGGCGTTCAGTGCGTCGTAGTCAAAGAACCCTTTGAAAATGTCGTCAAGGCAGTAACGTAAGATGTTGTCCAGCAGGATCATCGGTTTGCGACGGCGCGGGGTTTCCGGCGGCAGATTCACAAAACGGGGAACCTTGTCGGAAGGGATTTCCAGCAGCGCGTAGCGGATCGTATCACCACGGATAATTTCTACCGCCAGATAGGTGTAGTCATCTTTCAAAAACTGGACTAAATCCGTCTCGCGGTTAATCAGGATCGGCGTGATGTGCTGGCGAAGATATTGCTTGAAGTAATGACGCAACCAGCTTTGCTGATTAACAGACAACTGGCGTTCATTGATTAAGAAAATCTGATTGCGCGCCATTTCCAACAGCAACTCGTTGTACAGGCCGTCAAATTCCTGATCGGCTTTTAATACGCGGGCCTGGATTTTGCCTAACAAATGGCGGGAGTGAGAGTTTGAACCCTGTTCTTCGCTAATAATGATTCGGCGCTTCAGTTCGGCAAAACGAACCTTATAAAACTCGTCGAGGTTATTGGAATAGATGCCTAAGAAACGCATCCGTTCGATCAACGGGTTTGACTTATCAGCAGCTTCCTGGAGTACACGTTCGTTGAACGCTAACCAGCTGAGTTCTTTCTCGATGTATAGCTTTTCCTGACCCATTACCACTTTTACTCCGTTTCATTCACGGGACACTACCGATTTATTATGGCGAGCATTGCTCTCAGATGTCCAACTGTGCCAGAAAAATATGACAATAAACCGTCTGATAGCAAAGAGAAAGGGGGAGCGTAGATGAATACCGGTGGTATTAACCGGAAAAGGTAGTTATGCCTGTAAGCCGGATGGTGACATTCGGCTTACAGGTTGGTTTTTTTATTATTCGTCGGCGGCGTAGCCTTGTGGAGGCAAACGAACGCCATCCAGCCATGCAGCGTTATCACGCATCTTCAGGCGACCGTCGATAAACCAGCTTACCACCAGCGGGTAAATGGTATGTTCCTGAGCTTGAACCCGTGCCGTGACGTCATCTTCGCTGTCGCCTTCAAATACTGGGACTTTGGCCTGGAGAATGACCGGTCCGCCGTCCAACTCATCCGTCACGAAATGGACTGAGGTACCATGTTCTTCATCGCCGTTTTCCAGTACCTGGCGGTGCGTATGCAGGCCGGGATACTTCGGCAATAAAGACGGGTGGATATTCAGCAATCGTTCAGCATAGTGAGCGACAAACGCCGGGCTGAGGATACGCATATAACCGGCCAGCACCACGACATCGGGTGCATAGGCGTCAATCTCTTGTATCAGTTGGCGGTCGAATGCTTCGCGACTGGCAAACTGGGCGGCTTCCAGCGAGTGTGCCGGAATATTCGCTTCGCGTGCGCGCTCAAGGCCGAACGCATCGGCCTTGTTACTGAATACTGCACGTATGGTGCCATTGATTTTTTTCTGTTCGCAGGCGTCGATTATCGCCTGCAAATTGCTTCCGTTGCCGGAAATGAGCACCACAATGTTTTTCATTCAATGACCACACGCTGTTCGGAATCAGAAGCTTTGATGATACCGATTTTCCATGCGTTTTCACCTTTCTCATTGAGCAAAGCAAGGGCTTTGTCCACTTCCGGAGCTGGCAGGGCGATAACCATACCTACACCGCAGTTAAAGGTGCGATACATCTCATGCTGGCTGACGTTACCCGCCGTTTGCAGCCAGTTGAAGACGGCTGGCCACTGCCATGAAGATTCGTCGATCACTGCCTGCGTGTTGTCTGGCAGAACGCGTGGAATATTTTCCCAGAAGCCGCCGCCGGTCAGGTGGGCAATGGCGTGCACATCAACCTTCTCGATCAGTTCCAGAATGGATTTCACGTAAATGCGGGTAGGGGCCAGTAAGTGATCGGCCAGCGGCTTGCCTTCAAGCTCGGTGGTTTCTGGGTCACAACCGCTGACTTCTACAATTTTACGCACCAGAGAGTAGCCGTTGGAGTGCGGGCCGCTGGAGCCGAGCGCAATCAGTACGTCACCGTCAGCCACTTTTGAACCGTCGATAATCTCTGATTTTTCGACGACGCCAACGCAGAAACCTGCCACGTCGTAATCTTCGCCGTGGTACATCCCCGGCATTTCAGCAGTTTCCCCACCGACCAGCGCACAGCCAGACTGCAGGCAGCCTTCGGCAATCCCGTTAATGACGCTGGCTGCGGTGTCCACATCCAGTTTGCCGGTTGCATAGTAGTCGAGGAAGAACAGCGGCTCAGCGCCCTGAACCACGAGGTCGTTGACGCACATTGCGACGAGGTCAATGCCGATAGTGTCGTGGCGTTTCAGATCCATCGCCAGACGCAGTTTTGTACCAACGCCATCAGTGCCGGAAACCAGTACCGGTTCACGATATTTTTGCGGCAATGCGCACAGCGCACCGAAGCCACCCAGACCACCCATAACTTCCGGACGACGAGTTTTCTTTACTACGCCTTTGATTCGATCAACCAGAGCATTACCTGCATCAATATCAACACCGGCATCTTTGTAGCTAAGAGAGGTTTTATCGGTCACTGCCTGCTTCCCCACATGTTTACTTGCAGTAAAAGTTAAATTCGGCGCAATTCTAACAGGGAAAGCAAACGTTTGCGAGCCTGCTCTGCATCAAGTTTTATCTGCTGGTTTTTTCAGCATTTTACAATCATTTATCTATTTGTTTGAGCTGCGCCACGAAAATGAAACCGGGTACAGTCTTGTGCTTGAATCCTGTTAGCCGAATGCACAGTATCGTACTGAAACCGGTTTCTGTTTTCTGTTGCGGACCTCATCAACAGCGTTTTGCGCAGAGTCATCACGATAGGGGAAGGGTATGTCAGGATTTAAAGCAGATTTCATGTGGGGTGGTGCTGTCGCTGCTCATCAACTGGAAGGTGGCTGGCAGGAGGGCGGAAAAGGCGTCAGCGTTGCCGATGTCATGACCGCGGGAGCGCATGGTGTGGCGCGTGAAATTACCGACGGTGTGATTTCCGGTAAAAATTACCCTAACCATGAGGCCATCGATTTTTATCATCGCTATAAAGACGACATAAAGCTGTTTGCCGAAATGGGGTTTAAATGTTTTCGCACCTCTATTGCCTGGACACGTATTTTCCCCTTAGGCGATGAAGAACAACCCAATGAAGCTGGCCTACAGTTCTATGATGACCTGTTTGACGAATGCCTGAAATACGGCATTGAGCCGGTGATTACGCTGTCGCATTTTGAGATGCCTTACCATCTGGTGACGGAGTACGGCGGCTGGCGCAACCGCAAGCTTATCGATTTCTTTGTCCGTTTTGCCAGGGTGGTATTCACTCGTTACCAGCACAAAGTGAAGTACTGGATGACGTTTAATGAGATTAACAACCAGGCAAATTATCACGAAGATTTCGCGCCCTTTACTAACTCAGGTCTGAAATACCACCCTGGCGAAGACCGCGAGCCGGTCATGTACCAGGCGGCGCACTATGAGCTGGTGGCAAGCGCGCTGGCGGTAAAGGTCGCGCGTGAGATTAACCCGGAATTACAAATAGGGTGCATGATTGCCATGTGTCCAATCTATCCGCTGACCTGCGCGCCAGACGATATGATGATGGCGATGAATGCCATGCACCGGCGTTACTGGTTTACTGACGTCCATGTGCGCGGCAAATACCCGCGGCATCTTCTCAACTACTTTGCCCGTCGTGGCTTTGAACTGGATATCACCGAGGAAGACCGTCAGGCGCTGGCCAAGGGCTGCGTTGATTACATCGGCTTTAGCTATTATATGTCTTTCGCAACCCAGGCAACGGCGGACAACCCACAGCTGGATTACGACGAGTCGAAAAGCCTGGTTTCCAACCCGTACGTGCAGAAATCGGACTGGGGCTGGCAGATTGATCCGGTTGGCCTACGTTATTCACTGAACTGGTTCTGGGATCATTATCAACTGCCACTATTTATTGTGGAGAATGGATTTGGCGCCATTGATGTGCGCGAGGACGATGGTACAGTTAACGACCAGTACCGTATCGACTACCTTGCCGCCCACATACGTGAGATGAAAAAAGCGGTGGTGGAAGATGGCGTGGATCTGATGGGATATACCCCGTGGGGCTGCATTGATTTAGTCTCTGCCGGGACAGGGGAGATGAAAAAACGCTACGGGTTTATCTATGTCGATAAAAATAATGACGGTAGCGGGACATTAACGCGCTCACCTAAAAAATCTTTTTCGTGGTATCAAAAAGTCATCCAGACCAATGCTGAATATCTTTAAAATTCATAGCATTGACAGCAAGCCCCGCCATCAGTGCGGGGCTTGTTTTATACTCATCATTCAGACGCAAATGACTTTGGTTGATCCATATCAAGCGTATGCAGTGTTGCGCCAGAGAGGAAAAGCGGTATAATCCGGCGATTTTTTTTGTGGTTGCCATTCGTCTGAGGAAAGGAGAAGAGTATGAAGATCGTGGAAGTCAAACACCCACTCGTCAAACACAAGCTGGGACTGATGCGTGAAAACGACATCAGCACTAAACGCTTTCGTGAACTCGCCTCGGAAGTTGGCAGTCTGCTGACTTATGAAGCAACCGCTGGTCTGGAAACCGAAAAGGTGACCATTGAAGGCTGGAACGGTCCAGTTGAAGTTGACCAAATCAAAGGCAAAAAAATCACCGTTGTGCCTATCCTGCGTGCGGGTCTGGGCATGATGGAAGGCGTTCTGGAAAACGTTCCGAGCGCGCGTATCAGCGTTGTTGGTATGTACCGTAACGAAGAGACGCTGGAGCCGGTTCCGTATTTCCAGAAGCTGGTTTCTAACATCGATGAGCGTATGGCGCTGATCGTTGACCCAATGCTGGCAACCGGCGGCTCTGTTATCGCCACTATCGATCTGCTGAAAAATGCAGGCTGCACCAGCATTAAAGTGCTGGTCCTGGTTGCGGCACCGGAAGGTATCGCGGCACTGGAAAAAGCGCACCCGGATGTGGAGCTGTACACCGCCTCCATCGATCAGGGACTGAACGAGCACGGATACATTATTCCGGGGCTCGGCGATGCCGGCGATAAGATTTTTGGTACTAAGTAAACGAATAAGTGAAAAGAAGCCGACTTTAAGAGTCGGCTTTTTTTTGAATAAAACAACCCAATGGCTAATAACAAACAACACTCAGAGGAAAACACTATGACGCGCCGTGCTATCGGGGTGAGTGAAAGACCGCCGCTTTTACAGACAATCCCGCTTAGTTTGCAGCACCTATTCGCCATGTTTGGCGCAACGGTACTGGTGCCAGTCCTGTTCCACATCAACCCGGCTACCGTTCTGCTGTTTAACGGCATTGGTACGTTGCTGTATCTCTTTATTTGTAAGGGTAAAATTCCCGCATATCTGGGTTCCAGCTTTGCATTTATTTCCCCGGTACTGCTGCTGCTGCCGTTAGGGTATGAAGTGGCGCTGGGCGGTTTCATTATGTGTGGCGTCCTGTTCTGCCTGGTTTCTTTCATTGTTAAGAAGGCAGGAACCGGCTGGCTGGATGTCATGTTCCCGCCTGCGGCGATGGGCGCAATCGTTGCCGTCATCGGTCTGGAGCTGGCTGGCGTTGCTGCGGGTATGGCGGGGTTACTGCCTGCTGAGGGGCAATTACCGGATTCAAAAACCATCATCATTTCTATGGTGACGCTGGCGGTAACGGTCTTTGGTTCCGTATTGTTCCGCGGGTTTATGGCGATTATCCCGATTCTGATCGGGGTGCTGGCCGGTTATGCGCTCTCCTTCGTGATGGGCGTTGTGGACACTACGCCGATTGCGCAGGCCCACTGGTTCGCGCTGCCGACGTTCTACACGCCGCGTTTTGAATGGGTTGCCATTCTGACCATCCTGCCAGCGGCGCTGGTGGTCATCGCTGAACACGTCGGGCACCTGGTGGTAACGGCGAATATCGTGAAAAAAGATTTGATTCGCGATCCTGGCCTGCATCGTTCTATGTTTGCCAACGGTCTGTCTACGGTAATCTCTGGTTTCTTCGGCTCTACGCCGAACACCACGTACGGCGAAAATATCGGCGTAATGGCGATCACCCGCGTTTACAGTACCTGGGTTATCGGCGGTGCGGCAATTTTCGCCATTCTTCTCTCTTGCGTGGGTAAACTGGCGGCGGCGATCCAAATCATTCCACTGCCGGTTATGGGTGGCGTATCGCTGCTGCTGTACGGCGTGATTGGCGCTTCTGGTATTCGCGTACTGATCGAGTCGAAGGTTGACTATAACAAGGCGCAGAACCTGATCCTGACCTCGGTTATTTTGATCATCGGCGTAAGTGGCGCGAAAGTTCACATCGGTGCCGCAGAGCTGAAAGGCATGGCGCTGGCGACCATTGTTGGTGTCTGTCTGAGCCTGATTTTCAAAGTTATCAGCCTGCTGCGTCCGGAAGAAGTCGTGCTTGACGCGAAAGATGCAGACAGTCCGCAACAGTAAATCTCTGACCGGGCGGCAGCGCTGCCCGGTTCTATCGCGACGTATTTCTGTGTTAAACTCAACGCGATTTTATGAAATCCTGGGTTGAGGTATCTCTGAACACACCGGCACAGCTCTCTTTGCCACTTTATCTTCCTGACGACGAAACTTTCGCAAGTTTCTGGCCGGGGGATAACTCCTCTTTACTGGCTGCACTGCAAAACGTGCTGCGTCAGGAACATAGCGGGTATATTTATCTCTGGTCGCGTGAAGGCGCTGGCCGTAGTCATTTGCTGCATGCAGCCTGTGCGGAACTCTCCGCGCGCGGCGATGCGGTAGGCTACGTGCCGCTCGATAAACGCACCTGGTTCGTCCCCGAGGTGCTCGACGGGATGGAGCATTTATCGCTGGTTTGCATTGATAACATCGAATGTGTGGCCGGTGATTCGCTGTGGGAAATGGCGATCTTTGATCTCTACAACCGTATCCTGGAGTCGGGGAAAACGCGCTTGCTGATCACCGGCGATCGTCCGCCAAGACAGCTGAATCTGGGGTTGCCGGATCTCGCCTCACGCCTGGACTGGGGGCAAATCTACAAGCTGCAACCGCTTTCCGATGAAGATAAGCTGCAGGCGTTGCAATTACGCGCCAGACTTCGTGGATTTGAACTGCCGGAAGATGTGGGACGTTTTCTGCTAAAGCGTCTGGATCGTGAAATGCGAACGCTGTTTATGACGTTGGATCAGTTAGATCATGCGTCGATCACCGCCCAGCGTAAGCTGACCATTCCGTTCGTAAAAGAAATTCTGAAGCTGTAAGCGCCGCAGCCGAGAAGACTGCGGCAGGTTGCAGGTTAACCGACGATTTCCAGTACCTGCTCAGGCGGGCGTCCAATTCGAGCCTGACCTTTGGCAACCACAATCGGGCGCTCCATCAGTTTCGGGTTTTCCACCATTGCCTGAATCAGCGCATCTTCACTCAGATTTTTGTCCGCCAGGTTAAGCGATTTATAGAGATCCTCTTTCTGGCGCATCAGTTCACGCGCGCTGGACATACCGAGCATTTGCAGCAGTTCGCGCAGGGTTGCTGCGTCAGCCGGCGTTTCCAGATACAACACCACTTCCGGGTCCACGCCGTTGGACTTCAGTAATTCCAGCGTTTCACGGCTCTTGGAGCAGCGTGGGTTATGGTAGATTTTAATCGCGTCTGACATGACTTCTCCTTGCATAACAATACTGCCGGATGGCGGCCAAAAGACCTTATCCGGCCTACATATTGCGTCTGACGTAGGCCGGATAAGACGCGACAGCGTCGCCATCCGGCAAAGGTTCGATAATTACATTTTCGTGTACGGTTTAAAGCGTTCTTGCAGCTGGCGTAGCTGGTCAATACGGGCATCGTATCTGGCCTGCTGCTGGCTACCCAGTTTCACCTGAGAGCTTGCGCTGCTGAGCATCGAAATAGCCTGATCCAGACGTCCCGCGAGGGCATACCCCTCCGCGCGCGCCGCCAGCTCCTGATCGCGGTTGCTCAGGTTGGCTTCCGTTTGCGCTAACAGATCCCAGCCGTTAGGGTCATCTTTATGGTTAAACGTATAGCGATTCAGGATGGTCGCCGCCTCTTTGGCTTGTCCACCCTGTAAATAGGCATTCGCCAGGTTGAGCTGCAGAACCGGGTTAGTGCGCAGGTCGCGGGCGTTTTTCAGGCGGTTAATGGCATCACTGGTTTTCTTCTGGCCGAGATCGATATCCGTTGCCAGGTCGAGATACCAGGCATTGTTAGGATCTGCCGCCAGCAGCGGTTGCAGCGCTTTACGCGCCTCGTCGTATTTACTGGCTTCCATCGCCTGCAATGCCCGGCCATACTGGGCCGCACGTTGCTCACGTACGTTGCCTTTCGACCAGCTACTCAGCAGGTCATCGGTCAACTGGTTACGACCAGAGTTGTACATGCCTAAGGTTCGTGCCTTAGCCAGATAAAAATCTTCTGACGACTGGACGACCACCGGGCGCATCTGGTTGGCGCGGTTACGGGCATCAGACAGACGGCTTTCCGGCAGGGGGTGAGTCAGCAAAATTTCCGGCGGACGCGAAGAGTAACGAGCCTGGTCGAGCAGTTTTTCCAGGAACGTTGGCATGGCCTGGGGATCGAATCCCGAGCGTTGCAGTACCTGAATACCAATGCGATCTGCTTCCTGTTCGTTTTGCTGCGTAAAGCTGATCATTCCCTGACGTGTACCCGCCAGCGTACCGGTCAGCGCCGCCATACCCGCCTGCGGGCTGGCCATTGCTAATAAAATTGAACCTAATGCGCCAACCCACGTTAGCGGTGCGCTGCGTTTCTGATCTTCCATGGCACGCGCCAGGTGGCGTTGCGTGACGTGTGAAATTTCGTGCGCCATAACCGATGCCAGCTGGCTTTCGTTGTCGGAATAGCGGAATAGTGCGGAGTGCAGGACAACGTTGCCGCCAAAGAAAGCAAAGGCGTTGATTTCATCGTTGTTAATCAAAAAGAAGGTGAAGGGCGTTTTTACCGAGTCGGCGTGCGAGACCAGACGCATCCCCAGCGCATTAATGTATTGGGTGAGCAATGGATCGTTAATTAATGGCGCACTACCGCGCAGTTGGCGTACGTAATAATCGCCCATCTGCATTTCCTGTCCTATGGAAAGCGTACTGCCTGCCGACGTTCCCATATCAGGCAGGGTGTCCGCAGTATCAGCAAATGCGGGCGCAACCTGACCGATAGTCAGTGCGGCAATGAGGGTAGCAACCAGGTTTTTTTTCAACTGCCTGAACATAACCTCTGTCCTGTATTCTTTTTTGAGATAGCCATTTGACCGATGCTGTGAAGTATCGTTCACACTCCGCAAGCTTACGGAGTGTAACTGCGAAACCTGACGATGAACACCCAGGAAAAATGTCTTTTCACTTTGCGTAATCAGCCATAAAAAGCGAAGTCTTTTTTGTGACATTTCGATACAATTCGGGATCGCAATCCCGCTATTGGGTTCATGGAAGGGTTTTATGCTCGAAATGTTGATGCAATGGTATCGTCGCCGCTTTAGCGACCCCGAAGCCATCGCCCTGCTGATTATTCTTGTTGCCGGTTTTGGCATCCTGTTTTTCTTTAGCGGTCTTTTGGCGCCGCTGCTGGTCGCCATTGTGCTGGCGTACCTGCTTGAATGGCCGACAGTGCGGCTGGAACATATTGGGTGTTCACGGCGTTGGGCGACATCGATTGTACTGGTGGTGTTTGTCGGTATTTTACTGCTGATGGCCTTTGTGGTGATGCCCGTTGCGTGGCAGCAGGGAATTTACCTGATCCGCGACATGCCCGGCATGCTCAATAAATTGTCTGATTTTGCCGCCACCTTGCCACGACGTTACCCGGCGCTGATGGATGCGGGCATCATTGATGCGATGGCGGAAAATATGCGCTCGCGAATGCTCACCATGGGGGATTCGGTGGTGAAATATTCGTTAGCCTCCCTGGTCGGATTACTCACGCTGGCGGTTTATCTGGTGCTTGTCCCGTTGATGGTGTTCTTCCTGATCAAAGATAAAGGCCAGATGCTGAACGCCGTGCGCCGGGTGCTACCGCGTAATCGCGGGCTGGCGGGACAGGTATGGAAAGAGATGAACCAGCAAATCACCAACTATATCCGCGGGAAGGTGCTGGAAATGGTGGTGGTCGGCGTAGCGACCTGGCTCGGCTTCCTGCTGTTTGGTCTCAACTATTCGCTGTTGCTGGCGGTGCTGGTCGGGTTCTCTGTGCTGATCCCGTATATCGGCGCTTTTGTGGTGACGATTCCGGTGGTTGGCGTGGCGCTGTTCCAGTTCGGGCTTGGCACCGAGTTCTGGAGCTGTTTTGCCGTGTACCTGATAATCCAGGCACTGGACGGCAATTTGCTGGTTCCCGTGCTGTTCTCCGAGGCGGTCAATCTGCATCCACTGGTGATTATTCTCTCCGTGGTGATTTTCGGCGGTTTGTGGGGATTCTGGGGCGTATTCTTTGCGATTCCTCTGGCGACGTTAATCAAAGCGGTAATGCATGCCTGGCCGGATGGTCAGGTCGTTGACGAACCCTAATCTGCAAGATCCGGCGATATCATGTCGCCGGATCTGAACTTGTCTGACCTCTATCCACACTTTCTGAATAATCTCTTCTGCTGTCGTTTTTCTCCGCGTTTGTCTTTAACTTGACCATCGTGATGTCTTTTAGTCACACAAGGATTAAGGCCAACAGGAGAACAAAATGGGTCACAGCACACACACGCAGCAAAAGGTGGGATGGGGCGGTTATCTCGCTTTTTTTATTACGATTATTCTTTTTTCCGGCATGTTTGCGAAAAGTACCGAATGGTGGCGGGTCTTTGACTTCACTGTCCTCAACGGTGCGTTTGGGCAGATTAATGCTGCGGGCGACACGGCGGTCTCTTTTCGTGGCACAGGGGGGATGGGGGCAAAAGACGGCTTCTTATTCGCGCTTGAACTGGCGCCTTCCGTCATTCTTTCGCTCGGGATTATTTCCGTCACCGAAGGGTTGGGTGGATTGCGCGCGGCACAACAGCTGATGACGCCGGTCCTGCGTCCGTTACTGGGCATTCCGGGTATTTGTTCGCTGGCGTTGATTGCAAATTTGCAAAATACCGATGCCGCGGCCGGGATGACCAAAGAAATGGCGGAAGAGGGCATTATCACAGAGCAGGAACGCGCTATTTTTGCCTGCTGGCAAACCAGCGGTAGCGCGTGCATTACCAACTATTTTTCTTCTGGCGCAGCGCTGTTTACGATGGTGACCGTTCCGGTGATTACGCCGCTGGCGGTGATCCTTGTCTTCAAATTTGTGGGTGCGAACCTGTTGCGTGTGTGGATCGCGCAGCTGGAAAATCGCCGTATGCAGCAGGAGGCGTGAGATGACAACACAGGTACGTAAAAACGTCATGGATATGTTTATCGATGGCGCACGGCGCGGGTTTACCATTGCAACAACCAGTCTGTTGCCTAACGTGGTGATGGCGTTTGTGATTATACAGGCGCTGAAGGTGACAGGGCTGCTCGAGGTTGTCGGGCGGGTATGCGAGCCGGTAATGGCGCTGTGGGGGCTGCCGGGGGAATCTGCCACTGTGCTGCTGGCAGCAGTGATGAGTATGGGAGGCGGCGTCGGCGTGTGCGCCAGCCTGGTTGTCGCCGGAACGCTTTCGGGACATGATGCCACGGTGTTGTTACCGGCTATCTACCTGATGGGAAATCCGGTGCAAAATGTGGGCCGTTGTCTGGGGACTGCGGGGGTTCATCCTCGTTATTACCCGCTAATTATTGCGGTATGCGTCATTAATGCGCTGCTCTCTATTTGGGTTATGCAGGTTATTGCCTGACAAGGAAGGTTATGAACTGTTCAATTCTTGATTTGACGTTGTTCCAGCAGGGACACGTGTATGCGCCTGAAGATTTAGGGCGACAGGATATACTGGTCTCCGGCAGCAAAATTGTTGCCATCGCCCCGTCAATTTCTCCTGAAGACTTTCCCGGTTGCGAGTGTATCAATCTTGACGGCGCGATTGTGTGCCCAGGATTTATCGATCAACACGTCCATCTTATTGGCGGCGGTGGGGAAGCGGGGCCGCATACCCGCACGCCGGAAGTGCGCTTGTCACGGCTGGTTGAAGCTGGTGTCACGTCGGTGGTGGGTTTGCTGGGTACCGATGGCATTACCCGTCACCCGGAATCGCTGCTGGCAAAAACCCGCGCGCTGGAGTTTGAAGGCATCAGCGCATGGATGCTGACCGGGGCGTATTCTCTGCCTTCCCCGACTATCACCGGCAGTATCGATCGCGATGTGGCGCTGATTGATAAAGTTATTGGTGTGAAATGTGCGGTTTCGGACCATCGTTCTTCAGCCCCGGATACCTCGGCGCTGGCAAATATGGCGGCGCAGTCGCGCGTCGGCGGGTTGTTGGGGCGCAAACCAGGGATCAGCGTTTTCCATATGGGCGATAGCCCGCGCATGCTGGAACCGTTGTACCAGATCCTCGACTGCTGCGATGTGCCGATTACTAAAATGTTGCCGACACACGTTAACCGTGCGGAACCGTTGTTCCAGGCGGCGCTGGAGTATGCCCGTAAAGGCGGTTATATCGACATTACCAGCAGTATTGATGAGCCCGTCGACCCGGCCACGGCTATCGCCACGGCGCTGCGCCAGAACGTGCCGCTGTCGCGCATTACCCTTAGCTCGGATGGCAACGGCAGCCAGCCGGAATTTGATGAGCTTGGCAATCTCACCGGCATCGGTGTCGCGGGGTTTGAATCACTGGCTGAGACGGTGCGCCAGTTGGTGAAGATTCATGCCATACCGCTGGAACAGGCGCTGTGTCCGCTGACGCGTACGGTCGCAGAATTTTTGGCACTGGAGCATAAAGGGCGTCTGGCGGTGGGATGCGATGCGGACATTCTGGTGCTCAACGACGCGCTGGAAGTTCATCACCTGTGGGCGAAGGGAAAAGCCGTAGTCAGGGAGCAGAAAGCGTGCGTGAAAGGGACGTTTGAGTAACCGGGCGGTCATCTGCCGGATGGCGACGCTAACGCGTCTTATCCGGCCTACGCGCGTGCATTTGTAGGCCGGATAAGGCGTTCACGCCGCCATCCGGCATTTCACGGTCAGGCGTTCTCTTTCAGCCAATTCATTACCACGTCGTGGTGGTTGCTGGTTTTGAAGTCATCAAACACATGCTCAATTTTCCCTTCGGCATCAATCAGGAAGCTGATGCGGTGGATGCCATCGTAGGTTTTGCCCATAAATGACTTCTCACCCCAGACGCCGAACTGCTCGCAAACCTGATGATCTTCATCGGACAGGAGCGTGAAATTCAGGACTTCTTTCTCCGCGAATCGGGAAAGCTTCTCTGGTTTGTCAGTGCTGATCCCCAGCACTTCAACACCCGCTTTTTTTAACTCATCCATGTTATCGCGCAGGCCGCAGGCCTGTACGGTACAGCCGGGTGTCATGGCTTTCGGGTAAAAATAAACCAGAACACGCTGTCCCTGGAAGTCGGTTAAATTTACTTGTTCTCCGTCTTGATCCGGCAAGCTAAATTTCGGTGCGATATCACCGGCTTTCAGTGGGTTCATTACTTAACTCCATCCTGTTCATCATGCTGTGAGTAATTGACGACGTTAATACTGCCTTGCGCATTGAGTTCTGTACAGAGTGCTTTAAACGCATCTTCAATATTTGCCGAATCATGTGACGCAGGACTATGTGCGGTAATTTGAATAAACAGCTGCGCCGCCTTTCCATTCTCAGCCGGTTGCGTGCGTGAAACCAGTTCCGCAATATTCATTTGGTGGCTGTCAAACAGAGCGGTGAAGCGTTCAATCAAATGGGGAGAATCAGGGACATCGACCTGCACCCATACCGTAGCAGGCATTGCCGGACGGGGGCGCGCGGTCGTGCGCTTCATCACAATGAGTAAATCCAGCTCTGCGCCTTTTAAGGGCAGGGTTGATTCAATCAGGGTGATGGCATTCCAGGTTCCCGACAGCAACATGATAAACGTGAACTCATCACCCAGCATGGCCAGTCGGCTGTCTTCGATATTACAGCCGCAACTGCTGACATGACGCGTGATGGTGTTCACAATTCCTGGGCGATCGGCACCCAGCGCAGTAATGACCAGATAGTGTTGCGATGACGATGTCAAACCTGTTCTTCCTTTGAGCGGTGAGGTAATCATAAGGAAAGCATAAAAAAAACATGCATACAACAATCAGAACGGCTCTGGTCGCTTGCTTTTATTGTCGTACCAAACGTACCATTGAGACACTTGTTTGCACAGAGGATGGCCCATGTTCACGGGAAGTATTGTCGCGCTTGTTACGCCGATGGATGAGAAAGGTAAAGTCTGCCGGTCGAGCCTGAAAAAACTGATTGATTATCATGTCGCCAGCGGCACCTCGGCGATCGTTTCTGTTGGCACCACCGGTGAGTCCGCCACCCTGAGTCATGATGAACATGGCGATGTGGTGATGATGACGCTGGAACTGGCTGACGGGCGTATTCCGGTGATTGCCGGAACCGGCGCCAATGCGACCGCGGAAGCCATTAGTCTGACGCAGCGTTTCAACGACAGCGGTGTTGTCGGCTGCCTGACGGTGACGCCTTACTACAACCGCCCAACCCAGGAAGGTTTGTTCCAGCATTTCAAAGCCATCGCTGAGCATACTGACCTGCCGCAAATTCTGTATAATGTGCCGTCCCGTACTGGCTGCGATATGCTGCCGGAAACCGTTGGTCGTCTGGCGAAAGTTAAAAATATTATCGCTATTAAAGAAGCCACGGGGAACTTAAGTCGCGTTCACCAGATCAAAGAGCTGGTTTCGGACGACTTTATTCTGCTCAGCGGTGATGACGCGACCGGACTGGATTTTATGCAGCTCGGTGGTCATGGCGTGATTTCCGTAACGTCTAACGTTGCGGCACGTGATATGGCTGAAATGTGCAAACTGGCGGCAGCCGGGCAATTTGCCGAGGCGCGGGTGATTAACCAGCGTCTGATGCCGTTACACAACAAACTATTTGTCGAACCCAATCCTATCCCCGTGAAATGGGCGTGTAAGGAGTTGGGACTTGTGGCGACCGATACGCTACGTCTGCCGATGACGCCAATCACGGACAATGCTCGTGAAATCGTCAAAGCGGCGCTTAAGCATGCCGGTTTGCTGTAAAGTTTAGGGAGATTTGATGGCTTACTCAGTACAAAAGTCGCGCCTGGCCAAGGTTGCGGGTGTTTCGCTTGTTATGTTGCTCGCGGCCTGTAGCTCTGACTCGCGCTATAAGCGCCAGGTGAGCGGTGATGAATCCTATCTGGAGGCCGCACCGCTTGCTGAGCTTCATGCTCCAGCTGGGATGATTTTGCCGGTTATGTCGGGCGACTATAATATCCCGGTAACCAACGGCAGTGGTGCCGTGGGTAAAGCGCTGGATATTCGTCCACCGGCTCAGCCGTTAGCATTAGTCACCGGTGCTCGCACACAGATCGCGGGTGATACGTCGACATTACTGGTGGAAAACGGTCGTGGCAACACACTGTGGCCGCAGGTCGTTAGCGTCATTCAGTCTAAAAACTACACGATCACCAAACGTGATGATGCCAGCCAGACGTTGACCACCGACTGGGTTGACTGGAACCGTCTGGATGAAGACGAGCAGTACCGTGGACGTTATCAAATCTCGGTTAAACCGCAGGGCTATCAGCAAGCGGTAACGGTGAAACTGGTTAACCTCGAGCAGGCGGGTAAACCCGTAGCCGATGCGGCATCAATGCAGCGCTACAGCGCTGAGATGATGAACGTTATCTCTGCTGGTCTGGATAAAAACGCCACCGACGCCGCGAATGCCGCGCAGAACCGCTCTGCAGCCACCATGGATGTTCAGAGCGCCGCCGATGACACCGGTTTACCAATGCTGGTGGTACGTGGGCCGTTCAACGTGGTGTGGCAGCGTCTGCCGGCAGCGCTTGAGAAAGTGGGGATGAAGGTAACCGACAGCACCCGTTCTCAGGGCAGCATCGCGGTGACCTACAAACCACTGTCCGATAGCAACTGGCAGGAGTTGGGCGCAAGCGATCCGGGTCTGGTATCCGGCGACTATAAACTACAGGTCGGTGATTTAGACAACCGCAGCAGCTTGCAGTTTATCGATCCGAAGGGGCATACCCTGACGCAAAGCCAGAACGACGCGCTGGTCGCCGTCTTCCAGGCAGCGTTCAGTAAGTAAAAATAAAGGGCTGGATAACTCCAGCCCTTTTTTTCTGATATGATACGCAAACGTGTGCGTCGGCAGAAAAACGCAATATTTATCGTTAATTCACACCCAGGAGTAATAAAGATGCAAAAGCAAGCTGAGTTGTATCGTGGTAAAGCGAAGACCGTATACAGCACGGAAAACCCGGACCTGTTGGTGCTCGAATTCCGCAATGATACGTCAGCAGGGGATGGCGCGCGCATTGAACAGTTTGACCGTAAAGGCATGGTGAACAACAAATTCAACCATTTCATTATGACTAAACTGCAAGAAGCGGGTATTCCTACCCAGATGGAGCGACTGCTTTCTGATACCGAATGTCTGGTGAAAAAACTGGAGATGGTACCGGTTGAATGTGTGGTACGTAACCGCGCGGCAGGCTCTCTGGTTAAGCGTTTAGGCGTTGAGGAAGGTATTGAACTGAATCCGCCGCTGTTTGATCTGTTCCTGAAAAACGATGCTATGCACGATCCAATGATTAACGATTCCTATTGCGAAACTTTTGGTTGGGTGAGCAAAGAGAATCTGGCGCGTATGAAAGAGCTGACCTACAAAGCTAACGACGTGCTGAAAAAGATGTTTGATGATGCTGGTCTGATTCTGGTCGACTTCAAACTTGAGTTTGGTTTGTATAAAGGTGAAGTGGTCCTGGGTGATGAATTCTCACCGGACGGTAGCCGCCTGTGGGACAAAGAAACGCTGGATAAAATGGACAAAGATCGCTTCCGCCAGAGTCTGGGCGGCCTGATCGAAGCCTATGAAGCCGTCGCGCATCGCCTGGGTGTGAAGTTAGACTAATCTTCCCCTGAGCCGGCGATCGCTCTCCGGCTCATTAACCCCACCTGATTTGATTACTATTTCTTATGGTAATCCTGTTCCGAACCGCCTACGATCATCATCATAATGAATAAAAAGTTGAGGTGATTATGCGCTGGCAAGGGCGTCGTGAAAGTGACAATGTGGAAGACAGACGAAACAGCTCTGGCGGCGGCCCCTCTATGGGTGGGCCCGGTTTTCGTCTGCCCAGTGGTAAAGGCGGCATCATCCTGCTGATTGTGGTGCTGGTGGCGGGTTATTATGGCGTGGATCTCACCGGGCTAATGACTGGCCAGCCGGTCTCCCAACAGCAATCATCACGCTCCATCAGCCCAAACGATGATGAAGCGGCAAAATTTACCTCGGTGATTCTGGCTACAACAGAAGATACCTGGGGACAGCAGTTTGAAAAAATGGGCCGCACCTACCAACAGCCGAAGCTGGTGATGTACCGGGGCGCGACGCGTACCGGCTGCGGTGCGGGTCAGTCCGTGATGGGGCCGTTTTATTGCCCGGCAGATGGTACGGTTTACATCGACCTTTCATTCTATGACGACATGAAAAACAAGCTGGGCGCTGATGGTGATTTTGCTCAGGGCTATGTTATCGCCCATGAAGTGGGTCATCACGTGCAGAAACTGCTGGGCATTGAACCTAAAGTTCGTCAGATGCAGCAGAATGCCTCACAGGCAGAAGTGAACCGTCTTTCCGTTCGAATGGAACTGCAGGCAGACTGCTTTGCCGGTGTCTGGGGCCACAGCATGCAGCAGCAGGGCGTACTGGAGTCTGGTGACCTGGAAGAGGCACTGAACGCCGCACAGGCCATTGGTGACGATCGTCTGCAACAGCAGGGACAAGGACGCGTAGTACCGGACAGCTTTACTCACGGAACCTCTGAACAGCGTTTTACCTGGTTCAAACGCGGTTTTGACAGCGGCGATCCGGGGCAATGTAATACTTTTGGTAAAGGTATTTAAGACTCTGTGGCAGGGATGTCCGATAACACGGCGCTGAGCGCGTTAACCGAACAAATGACCCACGAAGGGATCCGTCGTCTGCTGATTATCAGCGGCGAGGATAACTGGTGTCAGGAACAGGCATTAGCGCTACGTAGCACGTTACCCGGCGACTGGCTGTGGGTAGGGGAGCAAGCCCCTACCGAGCCGTGCTGTACGCCGCAGGCGCTAAAAACATTATTAGGGCGCGAGTTTCGTCATGCGGTTTTTGACGCAGGGCAGGGTTTTGACGCTGCGGCGTTTGCCGCCTTAAGCGGCACACTGCTTGCTGGCAGTTGGCTGGTTTTGCTGACCCCACCCTGGCATTCCTGGCACACGCATCCGGACGCGGATTCACTACGCTGGAGCGATTGTGCTGAACCTATCCCTACACCGCACTTTATTGAACACGTCAAACGGGTGATTTCCCGCGATAGACAGGCTCTGCACTGGCAACAGCATCAGCCGGTTGCCTGTCCGCATTTTCCTGCTCGCGCAGCCTGGCATGCGGCAACCGGCGAACCCCAGCCAGAACAGGCGATGATATTAAATCATTTGCTGGCTATGCCTCTCGGTGTGGTTGCGGTGACGGCCGCACGGGGTCGGGGCAAGTCTGCTCTGGCAGGGCAACTCATAGCGCGGATTAACGGCACTGCGATTGTGACAGCGCCTGCCAAAGCGGCAACCGATGTGCTGGCGCAATTTGCCGGAGAGCGTTACCGTTTTATGGCCCCGGATGCGCTGTTAAGCAGTTCTGCAATCGCAGACTGGCTAATTGTGGATGAAGCCGCCGCGATCCCCGCGCCGCTGCTGTACCAACTGGTGGCGCGTTTTCCTCGTACGCTGTTAACCACTACAGTACAAGGCTACGAGGGAACGGGGAGAGGCTTCCTGCTGAAATTCTGTGCTCGCTTCCCCAATCTTCAACGCTATGAGTTGCAGCAACCGGTACGCTGGGCGCAGGGATGTCCGCTGGAGCAAATCGTCAGCGATGCGCTGGTGTTTGATGATGAAACGTTCACGCATGCCCCATTGGGGGAGCTTCACTTCTCGGCATTTGAGCAACAGTCCTGGCATGCTAATCCGGCGCTGCCGTTAGCGGTATACCTGCTGCTTTCTGGAGCGCATTATCGCACCTCGCCATTGGACCTGCGGCGGATGATGGACGCGCCTGGTCAGCATTTTCTTCAGGCATCAACCGCTGACTCAGTGGCGGGGGCTGTCTGGTTGGTCGATGAAGGGGGACTATCCGCGGAATTAAGCCAGGCCGTCTGGGCCGGATATCGTCGACCGAGAGGGAATCTGGTTGCGCAGTCGCTGGCGGCGCACGGTGGTGACCCGTTGGCGGCGACGCTCGTCGGGAGACGGGTCAGTCGAATTGCGGTTCATCCTGCTCGCCAGCGAGAAGGTATCGGACAGCAGTTGATTATGCAGGCCCTGCGTTATTCCATGCAGTGTGATTATCTGTCCGTCAGCTTTGGTTATACGGCTGAACTATGGCGTTTCTGGCAACGCTGCGGTTTTGTGCTGGTGCGAATGGGAAATCATCGGGAAGCCAGCAGCGGCTGTTATACCGCCATGGCGTTACTTCCCATTAGCGAAGCGGGGAAACGCCTTGCCGAGCGGGAGCACCAGCATTTGCGTCGTGATGCGGAAATCCTTGCGCAATGGAACGGTGAGAGCATTCCGCTGGTCCCGCTGAAAGAGACTACGCTTAATGAGGATGACTGGGCTGAGCTGGCTGGGTTTGCCTTCGCGCATCGGCCATTATTGACGTCGCTAGGCTGTCTGAGTCGTCTGCTTGAGCACAGTGAGTTACCTCTTCCGGCCTTGCGCGGACGCATCCAGGCTAAACGTAGCGACGCCGAATTGTGCCAACAGCTCAAGATTTCTGGTCGTAAAGCGTTGCTGGTCATTCAGCGCGCCGAAGCGGCGCAGGCATTAAATCAGCTGGATGCAGAGCGTGAACAGCGGCTACATAATCGCATTATGCAATGGCAATTTTTTCACTAACTTCTTCAATTTCCTGGCATGGTCATTGCGGTTAAGCGGCGTAGAATGATTCTCATCAGCTAAGGAGAACGCCATGAAACATGACCATTTTGTTGTTCAAAGTCCCGATAAACCCGCTCAACAGCTACTGCTGCTGTTTCATGGCGTCGGCGATAACCCGGTTGCTATGGGCGAAATTGGCACCTGGTTTGCGCCGCTGTTTCCGGATGCGCTAATCGTTAGCATTGGTGGAGCAGAGCCTTACGGTACGACTTCCGGACGTCAGTGGTTTTCGGTGCAGGGCGTAACAGAAGAGAATCGTCAGGCTCGTGTTGACGCCATTATGCCGGTGTTTATCGAAACCGTGCGCTACTGGCAGAAGCACAGCGGCGTTTCGCCGCAGGCAACCGCGCTGATTGGCTTTTCTCAGGGGGCGATTATGTCACTTGAGAGCATCAAAGCTGAGCCGGGGCTGGCGTCGCGGGTTATCGCCTTCAATGGCCGCTATGCCACCTTGCCAGAGGCTGCAACCACCGCGACGACGGTGCATTTGATTCACGGTGGTGAAGACCGGGTAATTGAGTTATCTCATGCCGTTGCCGCGCAGGAAGCGTTAATTCGCGCCGGTGGGGATGTGACGCTGGATATCGTCGAAAATCTGGGGCACGCCATTGATGAACGCAGCATGCAGTTTGCGCTCGATCATCTGCGTTTTACCGTACCGAAGCACTACTTTGATGAAGCGCTGAGCGGCAGTAAGCCTCACGATGATGATGTGATTGCCATGATCTGATTGATCACCGTAGGCCGGATAAAACGCGAAGCGTTACCATCCGGCACGTAATGCCCGGTGGCGCTAACGCTTACCGGGCCTACGGGACTTATCGGCCTACTAATTATTTCTTCGGTTGGTCCTTATTCGGCCAATCGTCGTCGTCATCCCATTTATCGTTAAAGTCACGATGCGGGGGAAGCTCCGGCTTGTTGGCAAGAAATTTCTTGTGATCGACGCGCTTGAGATCTTTAATCACGTTCAGCAGCACGCCTACCAGAAACACCAACACCAGAATCCACCAATATTTTGCCAGCCAGTCCATGCTCATTTCCTCTTACAGGAACACTCATCAGGCGACGAGTTGCTCCATGATACGTTGATACATACGGGCAAGCAGCTGCAGGTCGGCGGCATTAACACATTCATTAATTTTATGAATAGTGGCGTTGACCGGCCCAAGTTCTACTACCTGCGCCCCCATGCGGGCAATAAAACGCCCGTCGGACGTCCCGCCTGTAGTCAGTAACTGCGGTTTAATCTCATTATAGTGCTCAATGGCGTTCACCACTGCATCCACCAGTTTACCGCGTTCGGTCAGGAACGGCTGACCGGAAAGCCACCAGTCGACGGTATAACGCAGCTGATGTTTCTCCAGCAGCGCGTGAACCCGTGTTTTAATCATCTCATCGGTCAGCTCAGTGCTGAAACGGAAGTTGAACTGGATAAACAGTTCTCCAGGGATAACGTTGTTGCTGCCGGTTCCAGCCTGGATATTGGCAATCTGCATGCTGGTCGCCGGGAAGAATTCGTTACCCTGATCCCACTCGATCGCCACCAGTTCATTGAGCATGGGGGCTGCGCGGTGTACCGGGTTATCGGCCAGATGCGGATAGGCCACGTGGCCCTGCACGCCGTGAATGGTCAGGTTGCAGGTCAGTGAACCACGACGTCCGTTTTTCACCACGTCGCCAACGATTTCCGTGCTGGATGGCTCACCCACCAGACAATAATCCAGTCGTTCATTACGCGCCATCAACGCTTCAACCACCTTCACGGTGCCGTTTTTGGCGCTGGCTTCTTCGTCAGACGTTATCAAAAAGGCCAGACGACCCTGATGGTTTGGATGCTGGGCGACAAAACGTTCTGCGGCCACGACCATCGCCGCCAGTGAACCCTTCATATCGGCAGCGCCACGCCCGAACAACATGCCATCGCGAATGGTCGGTTCGAACGGTGGATTGATCCAGCGATCGACATCGCCGGCAGGCACTACGTCGGTGTGACCGGCAAATGCCAGGGTCTCACCTTTACCGCGCCATGCCCAAAAATTCTGTGTGTCACCAAAGTCCATTCGCTCAACGGTAAAACCTACCGCGCGCAGGCGTTCAATCATTAACGCCTGGCACCCGGCATCATCCGGGCTCAGGGAAGGACGGCGAATAAGCTGCTGTGTCAGCTCAATGACCGGGCACGACATAGACTACACCTCATTAAAAAACAGAGTATAACTGGATTCACTGAAACCAAGCAGCATAGGCTTACCCGGCGCGCAGAGCAATGGGCGTTTGATAATTGCTGGCATTTCAATCATCAACGCGGCGGCGGAAGCCGCATCGGTGATTTGACTGCGCGTGGATTCATCGAGTTTACGCCAGGTGGTTCCACGCGTATTGAGCAGCGCCTCCCAACCTAATTCGCTGATAAAGGACTGTAAGAGCGTGTTGTCCAGACCGTCGACGCGATAATCATGAAAGCGGTAGTCAATACCTTGAGCCTCCAACCAGCGTCTGGCTTTTTTAATCGTGTCGCAATTCTTAATGCCGTAAAGGGTGATCATTTGAATCCTTATTGACGTAACTTGAATATTTATTCTTTTATTCTGTGGCAATGAATAATACATATTGTCATTCAATCGTTATAGAAAAATATAACATTGTTGAACAACAGTGAATAATGATTCCTGAAAGCTCCAAAAAATACCGTATAACTAAAAATCAGAATCTGCCTGTTTGCATCAGCCTGTTTTTCCATCAGAATTGGGAAAGTAGTAGATGATGTATGAATATTTCAAAATATTGCAGTAAGTCACATAAAATTTATGGGTATAGCGCATAGTGATCACATAAACCCCAAACACTGGAGGAATCAATCGCAACCATCGGTTAAATTGCCTTCTTTTAATGATGATGATTTCGTAGAATGCCCATAATAATAAGAGAGGTTGTTATGATTGAACGTGAACTGGGGAACTGGAAAGACTTTATCGAAGTGATGCTTCGTAAATAATTTTCTGGAAGAAATTCATATCCTGTAAAGGATAAAAAAAGGCGACTCAACGTAAGTCGCCTTTTTTGTGTCCGATTATTCTGGGCGTGGCTTCAATGGGAAGCGTCTGCGCACCAGCACAAAGAACAGGGGAACGAAGTAAATCGCCAGGATAGTGGCTGAAATCATCCCGCCCATTACGCCAGTCCCCACCGCATGTTGACCGCCAGAACCAGCGCCACTGCTGATGGTCATCGGCAGCACCCCGAAGATAAACGCCAGTGACGTCATCAGAATTGGGCGTAAACGTTGGCGACAAGCATGGAGCGTGGCGTCGAGCAGATCGTGTCCTTTCTCGTTCATCTCATTGGCGAATTCAACAATCAATATTGCGTTCTTCGCCGATAGCCCGATCACGGTAAGTAACCCGACCTGGAAATAAACATCGTTTTCCAGGCCGCGCATCCAGGTCGCCAGTAGCGCGCCAATAACCCCCAATGGCACGACCAGCATGACGGAGAAGGGTACCGACCAGCTTTCGTACAGTGCCGCCAGACACAGGAACACGACCAGCAAAGAAATGGCGTACAGGGCAGGGGCCTGAGAGCCCGACAGCCGTTCCTGATAAGACATCGCAGTCCATTCGAGGCCAAACCCTGTCGGTAACTGGCGCACCAGCGATTCCATTATGTCCATTGCCGTACCTGTACTGACGCCAGGCGCGGCTTCGCCGACAATCTCGACCGCGGAGTAGCCGTTATAGCGCTCCAGACGTGGTGAACCGGTTTCCCAGCGTGAAGTCGCAAAGGCCGAGAAAGGCACCATGCCACCGTTGTTATTGCGGACGTACCACAAGTTAATGTCGTCCGGGAGCATGCGATATTTTGCTGCCGCCTGCACGTAAACCTTCTTCACGCGGCCCCGATCCATAAAGTCATTGACGTAGCTGGAACCCCAGGCCGTTTGCAATGTGTCGTTGATGTCGTCGATGGAAACGCCCAGCGCCTGGGCTTTGCGCTGATCGATATCAATTTGCAACTGTGGGCTGTCGTCCAGACCGTTATGACGAACGCGGGTCAGGGACGTGTCTTTCCCTGCCAGCTCAATGAGTTTGTCGCGCGCGGCCATTAACGCATCATGGCCCGCACCGGCGTGATCCTGCAGCTCCATATCGAAACCGGCAGAGCTTCCGAGGCCGCTGATAGCCGGAGGGCTGCTGGCGAAGACGCGGGCTTCTTTAATCTTATTAAAGGCTTTGGTCGCACGTTCGATGATGGCGAAAGAGGTTCCGGTAGTGGTGTCGCGCTCATCCCAGTCTTTTAAGCGGACAAACATACGTGCCACGTTTTGACCGTTCCCGCCAGGGCCAGAACCGACCGTGGAAAAGACTGACATAATGTTGTCTTTCTCATGGGTGAAGTAATACTTCTCCACTTCCTCAACCACTTTCAATGTTTGCTGCTGTGTGGAGCCGCTGGGCAGCTGTACCGAGGTGGTAAACATGCCGCGGTCTTCCAGCGGTAGGAAGGAGGTTGGCAGGCGCAGGAACAGGAAAACCATTCCACCGAGCAGCAGGACGTAGATCAGTATCCAGCGCAGACTGCGGTGCAGGATCCTGGCAACGCCTTTTTCGTAGCGCTCAGCGTTGCGATTAAACATCCGGTTAAACCAGCCGAAGAAACCGGTTTGTCCGTGATGCTCGCCCTTATGCAGCGGTTTGAGCAGGGTCGCGCACAGAGCGGGAGTCAGGATCATCGCCACCAGAACAGACAGCACCATGGCGGAGACGATAGTAATCGAGAACTGGCGGTAAATGGCCCCGGTAGTGCCGCCGAAGAAGGCCATCGGGATAAACACCGCTGACAGCACCATGGCGATACCGACCAGCGCGCCCTGGATTTGTCCCATCGATTTCCGAGTCGCTTCCCGCGGTGAGAGTCCTTCCTCACTCATAATACGCTCGACGTTTTCCACTACCACAATGGCGTCATCGACCAGCAGGCCGATCGCCAGCACCATCGCAAACATCGTCAAGGTATTAACGCTATAGCCAAAGGCGTAAAGCACGGAGAAGGTACCCATCAGGACGACGGGAACGGCGATGGTGGGAATCAGCGTGGCGCGGAAGTTTTGCAGGAACAGGTACATCACGAGGAATACCAGTGCAATAGCTTCCAGCAGGGTTTTTACCACGTCGATGATTGAGGCTTTGACAAAGGAGGTGGTTTCATAAGCCACCTTATATTCCAGCCCGTGCGGAAAATATTGTGACAGCTCGTTCAGACGGTTAATGACCAGCGTTGCTGTCGCCATTTCATTGGCGCCTGAAGCCAGCTTCACGCCCAGGCCAGAGGCAGGATTTCCATTAAAGCGGCTGAGGTAATCATACTTTTCAGCGCCCATTTCGACCGTTGCCACATCGCCCAGTTTAACTTCAGAGCCATCCTGGTTGACGCGTAGCGTAATGGCGCGGAATTCATCCGGAGTCTGCAGTAGCGACTGGGCGTTGATCGTCGCGTTCAGCGCCTGCTTATCCACCGAAGGCGTACCGCCAAGTTGTCCGACGGCAATCTGCGCATTCTGTGACTCGATAGCGTCGGTCACATCTTTAGCGGTCATCTGGAAACTGTTCAGTTTGGCCGGGTCAAGCCAGATACGCATGGAGTACTGTGAGCCGTAAGCGTCAATATCCCCCACGCCGTTAATACGGCTGAGCGGATCCTGAATGTTACTGGCGACATAGTCGGCGATGTCCTGCTTATCCATTGAGCCATCGGTGGAGACAAAGGCGATAGTCAGAATATTGGTGTCTCCGGTCTTACGCACCGTGACCCCCTGATCCTGTACCGCCTGCGGCAGTTTACGCATTGCCGATTGCAGCTGGTTTTGCACCTGCTGGACGGCCTCGTCAGGATCGGTTCCGGCAACGAAGCTCAACGTAACCGTCGCCTGACCTGTCCCACTGCTCTGCGATGACATGTACATCAGGTTATCGAGACCAGTCATGTTCTGCTCGATAACCTGGGTGACGGTGTTTTCCAGAGTCTGAGCCGAAGCGCCAGGATAGTTGGCGGTGACCCGCACGTTTGGCGGTGCCAGATCGGGATATTGCTCAACGGGCAGTGAAAAAATAGCCAGGGCTCCTGTCAGGCACAACAGGATAGCTAACACCCAGGCAAAAATGGGGCGATCGATGAAAAAATTCGCCATTAAAAGAGGACCTCGTGTTTCTGCGTATCGTTATGGGTATGGCTTGCTTCACTTTAGCGGCAAGGTACGGGTCAAACGTGGAGAAAAAAAGAAGATAATGTAAATTATCATGCCCGTTTACAGCATACCTTTCGTGCCAACGCCGTCAGGCCTGGATCCAGACCCGACGGCGCTTTGCGGTTCTTTACGTTAGCTCACTGTCTGATTCAGCCGAACGGAAACTGATGCTCACCAACGTTCCCCCTCCGGAAGGTTGAGAGAAGGTCAACGTGCCGCTCAGTCTTTCCGCCCGCTCACGCATAATATTGAGTCCATAGTGCCCTGCAGGCTCATGCGGCTCGCCAATGCCGATGCCGTTATCGCGGATATAAACCGTGTGGTTGCCGTCCGGAGCCGTTACGCAGCTGACGGCAATTTCGCTCGCGCTGGCATGCTTAATGGCGTTCAGCACCGCTTCGCGGATGATCTGCAACAGGTGCACCTGCATTTGCGCATCCAACGCCAGCGTGGGTAACCGACAGTCGAGTGTGAGTTTAGCTGAGGTTTGATTTTGCAGCGTTTCCAGCATTTCATGCAGGGCGGAGGGTAAGTCTGCCTGCTGTAAGGTCAGACGGAAGGTGGTGAGCAGTTCGCGTAGCTGACGGTAGGCATCGTTCAGCGCCTGGGAGAAATCCGCCATAATGCTTTGCGCCGGGGCGTTATCCTCCGGGATTGAACGTTTAAGCAACGTGAGCTGAATGCGTAAATAAGAGAGCACCTGCGCCAACGAGTCGTGCAGCTCGCGTGCAATCGTCGCTCGCTCCTCCATTAACAACAGCTGCTGAAAATGTTTTTGTGCCTGGTTGAAGTACAACCCGCGTCCCAGCATCGAGGAGACGCTGTTGAGCAGCGGAGTAGAAGCATTGACGTTTGGACTTTGCCAGTGCAGTTCGCCGTAGACGGTTTCCTGCATGGTGACTGGCAGGATCTGCATCGGCAGCTCGAGGCTTTTAGTCCCTTCGCTAATCCGCCAGTTATCACCGACGGTGAGTTCAAGGAAATACGCGGCGTCATGTTCGCGGACGATCTGTAAAATATGACGGAAGCAGTGCACGTCAATCTGGCTGGTATTTAACGCCTGGGAGCACTGATACAACACCTCCAGACGGCGATTGGCTTCGTGCAGATCGTGAGTTTTCTCGGCCACAGACGCTTCCAGCGAACGATACAGCTTGTGTAATTCACTCGACATCTGGCTAAACGTTTTGCCCAGCAACCCCAGTTCATTAGGCAAACCGGTATCCAGCTGTGGGATATCAAATTGACCGTGTTCAATTTGCTGACTGGCCATCACCAGTTTATTCAGCGGACGCACCACCTGCTGGCGAATGCGCCGCAGGGTAAAGAAGACGAGGGTGAATATGCCGATCCCGCCCGCCAGCGAGATGCCAAATACCAGCATTACTTTACGCTCGGCATAATGCTGCAACGCCAGCACGAAGAGATCGATCTGATCGACGTAGTTGTTGATGTTGGCCTGGTACCATTTTAAATCGCCGTCGATCAGGCGGGCGTTCATTTCCAGCCAGTTAGCATGCAGACGTCCATAGCGGCTTTTTACCGCTTGTGGCACATACCACGCGTTCAGATTCTGTAATGCTGGCGAGTTTAGCGCCTGCTGGAAAAGCTGGCGGTGGGCGTTAAGCTGCGGGCTCTGGCTTTGTAGATCGTAACCCAGACGGTAGCTTTGCATGCGCAATGAGCCAGCAACGTTGATGGCTTCGGCATCTCGCAAGCTGCTGGTCAGCGTGAGCAGCGCAATACCCGTTGAGAGAATCGACAGCATCACTATGTAGAAAAAAGCTTTAGCCAGACTGGCCGAGACCGGACGCTTTACCGTCACTTGTGCATCCTCACACAATACACGTCGCGCCTGAAAACAGCGTGAACGATGCGGTGTATTTGATAAATGTTAATAAAACGCCATGAAACTGGATGGTAACTGAAACACAATTTCATATGCGATGAAATAAATTGATCTGCCACAGGTTCTGGATAAATAGTTGTGCTTCCTGGGCAAATGAACATTGCCGCTTCCTTCCGTGTCGGTTAATAACACTCTTATAAAGAATAAGGTTTTTGCAACCAAAAAAGAAGGAAGCCATGAATCGTTTTATTATGGTCAATAGCCAGCAGTGCCTGGGATGCCATGCCTGTGAGGTCGCCTGCGTCATGGCTCACAATGGCGAACAGCATGTCCTGAGCCAACGGCATTTTCAGCCCCGAATTACCGTCATTAAGCATCAGCAGCAGCGCAGCGCGGTGACCTGCCACCACTGCGAAGATGCACCCTGCGCCAGAAGTTGCCCAAACGGGGCAATTAGCCATGATAACGACAGCGTTCAGGTGAACCCGCAAAAGTGTATTGGCTGTAAATCGTGCGTTGTAGCCTGTCCTTTCGGCACGATGCAGATCGTACTCACTCCCGTCGCCAAAGGGAAGGTGAAAGCTACCGCGCACAAATGCGATCTGTGCCAGGGGCGTGAACAGGGACCCGCCTGCGTAGAGAACTGTCCGGCGCAGGCGTTACAGCTGGTGACGGAAAATTCGCTTACCGGTCTGTCAAAAGCGCGCAGGCTGCGTACCGCAAGTTTGGAAAGCCAGCCATGGCATGCCAGCACTACCGATTTTGTTCCACATGTCATCACTAAACGTGAGCAAATGCAGGCGACGCCTGCGCGCGGGGAGCCGGATAAACTGGCGATTGAGGCCCGGAAAACCAGCTTTGAAGAGATCTATCTGCCGTTTCGTACGGCGCAGGCGGAGCGCGAAGCCTCTCGCTGCCTGAAATGCGGCGACCACAGTATTTGTGAATGGACCTGTCCACTGCATAACCACATTCCGCAGTGGATTGAACTGGTCAAAGCCGGGAATATCGACGCGGCGGTTGAGCTTTCTCACCAGACCAACTGCCTGCCGGAGGTGACCGGACGCGTATGCCCGCAGGATCGACTCTGCGAAGGGGCATGTACGGTGCGTAGCGAGCATGGCGCAGTTACCATCGGTAATATTGAGCGTTACATCTCCGATCGGGCGCTGAGTAAAGGATGGCGACCGGACTTAAGCCATGTGCAGAAAGTGGACAAGCGTGTTGCCATCATCGGTGCGGGTCCGGCGGGTCTGGCCTGTGCGGATGTGCTTGCGCGCAGCGGCGTCAGCGCCACCGTTTACGATCGCCATCCTGAAATTGGCGGTTTGCTGACGTTCGGTATTCCGGCCTTCAAGCTGGACAAATCGCTGCTGGCGCGTCGCCGTGAAATCTTCAGCGCCATGGGCATTCATTTTGAACTTAACTGTGAAGTGGGTAAGGATGTCGCGCTTGAAAAGCTGCTGGAGGATTACGATGCCGTGTTCGTGGGCGTAGGAACCTATCGTTCCATGAAGGCGGACCTGCCAAATGAAGACGCGCCAGGCGTGTATGATGCGCTGCCGTTCCTGATTGCCAACACCAAGCAGGTGATGGGGCTGGAGGAACTGCCTGAAGAACCGTTTATCGATACCGCCGGACTAAACGTGGTTGTGCTGGGCGGAGGCGATACGGCAATGGACTGTGTGCGAACCGCCCTGCGTCATGGCGCAAGCCAGGTGACCTGCGCCTATCGTCGTGATGAAGCCAACATGCCCGGCTCGAAAAAAGAGGTGAAGAACGCCCGGGAAGAGGGGGCAAATTTCGAGTTTAACGTTCAGCCGGTTGAGCTGGTGTTGCATGCCGATGGGCGAGTCAGCGGTGTGCGTTTCTTACGTACTCAACTTGGCGAACCTGATGCACAGGGCCGTCGTCGCCCGGTTCCCATTGCCGGGAGTGAGTTTGTGATGCCCGCAGATGCGGTGATTATGGCGTTTGGTTTTCACCCACACGGCATGCCGTGGCTGGAGTCGCATGGCGTTAAGGTCGATAACTGGGGGCGCATTGCCGCCGATGTTGAAAGTGCATACCGTTATCAAACCAGTAACCCGAAAATCTTTGCCGGTGGTGACGCGGTACGCGGTGCAGACCTGGTGGTGACGGCTATGGCGGAAGGGCGGCACGCCGCCCAGGGGATCGTCGACTGGCTGGGCGTAAAATCAGTCAAATCTCATTAATCGGCGAGTAGGCCGGATAAAACGCGTTAGCGTTGCCATCCGGCAATGTGCCGCATGAATGCCTGATGGCGCTTTGCTTATCAGGCCTACATTGTTCCAAGACAAACCCGGTTTCACGGCGTAGTATTATTTCTCACTTCTTGCTGTGGAGCCGGTATGTCGCAAAAAATTACTCTCATCAAAGATAAAGTCCTTTCCGATAACTACTTCGTCCTGCGCAATATCACTTATGACCTGACCCGTAAGAATGGAGAGGTGATCCGTCACAAACGTGAGGTTTACGATCGTGGCAACGGCGCCACAATTCTGCTGTATAACCCGGAGAAGAAAACGGTGGTGCTCATCCGCCAGTTTCGCGTTGCGACATGGGTCAACGGTAACGAAGACGGTCAACTGATTGAAACCTGCGCCGGGCTGCTGGATAACGACGAACCGGAAGCATGTATTCGAAAAGAGGTGATTGAAGAGACCGGCTTTGAAGTGGGTGAAGTACGTAAACTGTTTGAGCTATACATGTCGCCGGGCGGTGTGACGGAAATAATCCACTTCTTCATCGCGCAATACCGTGACAGTCAGCGGACAAACGCGGGTGGCGGCGTGGAAGATGAAGATATTGAAGTTCTGGAACTGCCGTTCACACAGGCGCTGGAAATGATCAAAACGGGTGAGATCCGTGACGGTAAAACGGTGCTATTGCTGAACTATTTGCAGTCATCGCATCTCATGGACTAATGCGCGGGATTTATATTTCTTTACAAATTTACGGCCAATCCGACGATTCTTATTGAGCCACATCAGTCGCGCAAGGAAGATACCGCTTAGGCTGTGTGTTTTGACTTCGGGGTTGTACCGTCCATGCGCTATCGCGTTATTCTCCTTTTCCTGCTCGGGTTGCTACCCGCCCGATTGCTGTGGGCTGCGCCCGCGCAACAGGCGTTTTCTGACTGGCAGGTGACGTGTAATAACCAAAATTTTTGTGTGGCGCGCAATACCGGAGAGCACCACGGCCTGGTCATGACCTTGAGCCGCAGCGCCGGGGCGCATACCGACGCCGTGTTGCGTATTGAGCTGGGCGGGCTGGAATCGTCCAGCGTCAAAGAGAGCGATATTGCGCCGCGTCTGCTGTTGGATGGTGCGCCACTCTCGCTGAGCGGCGAGCACTGGCGCATAACTCCCTGGCAGCTGACGACCGATGATCCCGCCACCATCAGCGCATTTTTACAAACCGTACAGGACGCGAAGGCACTTACCCTGCAAAAAGGTGCGCAAAACCTTTCGCTGGTCGGGCTAAAAGCCGCATTGTTGTTTATCGACGCCCAGCAAAAACGGGTGGGGAGCGAAACCGCATGGATTGAAAAAGGTGACGAGCCTCCGCTCAGCGTACCTCCGGCCCCCGCGCTGAAAGGTGTAGCGGTCATTAATCCAACGCCAACGCCTCTCACGCAGCAGGAGCGCAGTGAACTGCTGGACTATGGTAACTGGCGGATCAACGGTATTCGTTGCTCTATCGATCCGCTGCGTCGCGAGATGCGCGTCACGGCCCTAACAGACGATAAAGCGCTGCTGATGATTGGCTGTGAGGCCGGGGCGTATAACACCATCGATCTGGCGTGGGTGGTTTCACGTACGACTCCGTTGACTTCACGCGCGGTACGGTTAAGCCTGCCGTTTAAAACGGATGCAGAAAGTCGCGATATGGAGCTGACCAACGCTACGTTTGACGAGAAGTCGCGGGAGCTGGTCACCCTCGCTAAAGGACGAGGGTTGGCAGATTGCGGTATCCAGACCCGCTGGCGCTACGACGGTCAACGTTTTCGCCTGGTGCGCTATGCCCAGGAGCCAAGCTGCGATAACTGGCATGGGCCAGATGCCTGGCCCACGCTGTGGATCACGCGTTAAGCACCTTGTGCGCTTTGTCGACGATGTTATCTACCGTAAAGCCGAAGAACGGGAACAGTTTGTCCGCTGGAGCCGACTCTCCATAACCCGTCATCCCAACAATTGCCCCTTTCAGCCCGACATATTTGTACCAGTAGTCAGCAATTCCTGCTTCTACCGCCACGCGAGCGCTGACGTTTGCTGGCAGGACCGATTCCCGGTACGCCTCATCCTGGGCGTCAAAGATATCGGTTGAGGGCAGAGAAACCACTCGCACGTTACGACCTTCGCCGGTCAGTTTTTCCGCTGCCAGCAGCGTGATTTCCATTTCTGAACCGGTAGCAATCAAAATAACATCCGGCTTACCGCCGCCATCCTTCAGCACATAGCCGCCGCGGGCAATTTGCTGCACCTGCTCTGGCGTGCGCTCAACCTGTGCCAGATTCTGCCGCGAGAGGATCAGCGCCGTTGGCCCGTCATGACGTTCGACTGCCAGCTTCCAGCCTACTGCCGCCTCCACCTGATCGCACGGTCGCCAGGTACTGAAATTAGGCGTCAGGCGCAGGCTGGCGAGCTGTTCAACGGCCTGGTGCGTAGGACCATCTTCCCCCAGACCAATTGAGTCGTGGGTATAAACCATGATTTGTCGGGCCTTCATCAGCGCCGCCATACGCGCGGCATTTCGGGCATATTCGACAAACATCAGGAACGTGGCGGTGTACGGTACGAAGCCCCCGTGATGGGCAATACCGTTGGCAATCGCCGTCATACCAAATTCACGCACGCCGTAGTGGATGTAGTTTCCTGCATGATCCTCTTTAAGAGAGGAGGAGCCTTTCCAGATGGTCAGGTTGCTGGGGGCCAAATCCGCCGATCCGCCAAGCAGCTCTGGCAGTATAGGCCCGTAGGCGTTAAGGGTATTTTGCGAGGCCTTACGGGTGGCGATTTTGGCCGGATTGGCCTGCAGCTCGGTAATATATTTCTGGGTTGTTGCCTCCCACTCTTTCGGCAGCCCACCGCTCATCCGGCGAGAAAACTCTGCCGCCAGTTCCGGGTAGGCTTGTTGGTAAGCTGCGAATTTCTCCTTCCAGCCCTGTTGCGCTTTTTCGCCTTTCTCGCGTGCGTCCCACGCCCGGTAAATCTCTTTGGGGATCTCAAAAGCAGGATGATGCCACCCCAGCTTCTGCCGGGTCAGTGCCACCTCTTCTTCGCCCAGCGCAGCGCCGTGCGCTTCCTCTTTCCCTGCTTTATTTGGTGAGCCAAAACCAATCACCGTGCGGCAGATAATCAGCGATGGTTTATCGGTAACAGCCTGCGCTTCCTGAATGGCTTTTTTTACCGCCTCTGGGTCATGACCGTCAATGTCGTGTACCACATGCCAGTGATAAGCCTCAAAGCGTTTTGCAGTATCGTCGGTAAACCAGCCGTCGGTTTCACCATCAATCGAGATGCCGTTGTGATCGTAGAAGCCAATGAGTTTGCCAAGCCCCAGCGTGCCCGCCAGCGAACAAGCCTCGTGTGAAATACCCTCCATCAGACAGCCGTCGCCCATAAAGACCCAGGTAAAGTGGTTAACAATCTCATGGTCCGGCTGGTTAAACTGCGCTGCCAGCGTACGCTCGGCAATGGCCATGCCGACGGCGTTGGCTAAACCCTGACCCAGCGGTCCTGTCGTGGTTTCCACGCCCGGCGTGTAGCCAATTTCCGGGTGCCCTGGCGTCTTCGAATGGAGCTGACGGAAGTTCTTTAATTCTTCGATCGGCAGGTCGTAACCGGAAAGATGCAACAGGCTGTAAAGCAGCATTGAGGCGTGGCCGTTGGACAGAATAAACCGGTCTCGATCGTACCAGGTGGGGTCGGTCGGGTTATGGCGTAGAAAATCGTTCCACAGAACTTCGGCGATATCGGCCATCCCCATTGGTGCTCCAGGGTGGCCGGAGTTAGCTTTTTGGACGGCATCCATACTTAGCGCACGAATGGCATTGGCAAGCTCTTTACGGGTCATAGGAAATACTCCTTGAAAAGTAAAGTGTTAGATGCGTGTTGTGATTCACACTTTTGGGAAAATTGCGGGCGTTGTCAGCAAAAAGCATAGCAGACAGGCATGGTATTGCTGGATTAAGCAGGTAACATGGTTGTTATAAATTGATAACAAATTCTTTCTTTGAATGGTGAGAGTTTGGGGACCTTCAAAGTTTGTACCGTTGACTGAGGTGATAATGTGCGGCTCAGTAGAATGGTTACCCGCGCCACTTTTTTGATAGATACGTGAAAGGAACAACAAGATGGATGACCAGTTAAAACAAAGCGCCCTCGATTTCCACGAATTTCCGGTACCCGGTAAAATCCAGGTTTCTCCGACCAAGCCTCTGGCAACGCAGCGCGACCTGGCGCTGGCCTACTCGCCGGGCGTGGCTGCACCGTGTCTTGAAATTGAAAAGGATCCGCTGGCAGCCTACAAATACACCGCGCGCGGCAACCTGGTTGCGGTTATTTCCAACGGCACAGCGGTGCTGGGTCTCGGCAACATTGGCGCGTTGGCCGGCAAACCGGTGATGGAAGGTAAAGGCGTTCTGTTTAAGAAATTCGCCGGGATAGACGTGTTCGACATTGAAGTCGATGAACTCGATCCGGATAAGTTTATCAATGTGGTTGCGGCCCTGGAGCCCACGTTTGGCGGTATCAACCTCGAAGATATTAAAGCGCCGGAGTGCTTCTACATTGAGCAAAAACTGCGCGAGCGCATGAATATTCCGGTCTTCCACGATGATCAGCACGGTACGGCAATCATCAGTACTGCCGCTATTCTGAACGGTCTGCGGGTGGTTGAGAAAAATATCTCTGACGTGCGCATGGTGGTGTCTGGTGCAGGTGCGGCGGCGATTGCCTGTATGAACCTGCTGGTAGCGCTGGGTATGCAGAAACACAATATTGTGGTCTGTGACTCCAAAGGTGTGATTTACAAAGACCGCGAACCGAACATGGCGGAAACCAAAGCGGCTTACGCGGTGGTGGATGACGGTAAGCGTACGCTGGATGATGTCATTGACGGCGCAGATATTTTCCTCGGCTGCTCGGGCCCGAAAGTGCTGACGCAGGAAATGGTTAAGAAGATGGCGCGTGCGCCAATGATTCTGGCACTCGCCAACCCGGAGCCGGAAATCCTGCCGCCGCTGGCAAAAGAGGTGCGTTCCGACGCCATCATCTGTACCGGTCGTTCAGACTACCCGAACCAGGTTAACAACGTCCTGTGCTTCCCGTTCATCTTCCGCGGTGCGCTGGACGTTGGTGCGACGGCCATCAACGAAGAGATGAAACTGGCGGCGGTGCACGCCATTGCTGAGCTGGCGCATGCCGAGCAGAGTGAAGTGGTGGCCTCTGCTTATGGCGATCAGGACCTGAGCTTCGGCCCGGAATACATCATTCCGAAACCGTTCGACCCGCGTCTGATCGTCAAAATCGCCCCTGCTGTGGCGAAAGCGGCGATGGACTCCGGCGTGGCAACGCGTCCGATTGCCGACTTTGACGCTTACATCGATAAGCTGACTGAATTCGTCTACAAAACCAACCTGTTCATGAAGCCGATTTTCTCCCTGGCACGCAAAGCGCCGAAGCGCGTGGTGCTGACCGAAGGGGAAGAAGCGCGCGTACTGCACGCTACCCAGGAGTTGATCACGTTAGGGCTGGCAAAACCGATCCTGATCGGTCGTCCAAGCGTTATTGAAATGCGCATCCAGAAACTGGGTCTGCAGATCAAAGCGGGCGTCGATTTTGAAATCGTCAACAATGAGTCCGATCCGCGCTTTAAAGAGTACTGGAGTGAGTACTACCAGATTATGAAGCGTCGTGGGATTACCCAGGAGCAGGCGCAGCGTGCGGTGATTGCCAACACTACGGTGATCGGCGCAATCATGGTACAGCGCGGCGAAGCGGATGCGATGATCTGCGGTACGATTGGCGACTACCATGAGCACTTCAGCGTGGTGAAAGAGGTATTTGGTCATCGCGACGGCGTGCATACTGCCGGGGCGATGAACGCCTTGCTGCTGCCAAGCGGTAACACCTTTATCGCCGATACCTACGTCAACGACGATCCTACGCCTGAGCAACTGGCGGAAATCGCCGTGATGGCGGCAGAGACCGTGCGTCGCTTTGGTATCGAACCGAAGGTGGCGTTGCTGTCGCACTCCAACTTTGGTTCCTCTAACTGTCCGTCGGCCAGCAAAATGCGCGACGCGCTGGAGCTGATTAAGGCGCGCGCGCCAGAGTTGATGATTGACGGCGAAATGCACGGCGACGCCGCGCTGGTGGAAAGCATCCGTAATGACCGCATGCCGGACAGTCCGTTGAAAGGCTCAGCGAATATTCTGGTGATGCCGAATATGGAAGCTGCCCGTATTAGTTACAACTTACTACGCGTTTCCAGTTCTGAAGGCGTAACGGTTGGCCCGGTGCTGATGGGGGTTGCGAAACCGGTTCACGTATTAACGCCGATCGCCTCTGTTCGTCGTATCGTTAATATGGTGGCGCTGGCGGTTGTAGAAGCCCAAACGCAGCCGCTGTAATTTCACTTTAATTTATTTCCGGCGCGGGTTTCTCCCGCGCCTTTTTATTTTCCCTTTCTTAGTGATCTACTTCACCTTTTAAACCTGGTTGCCGAATTTTGTTATTTACTCTGACAAAAAATTGCCACGATGAGGGCAGTTTTAGCGGAGGCGGTGAGCAATGGAAAAAGAACGCATTATTCAGGAATTTGTGCCGGGGAAACAGGTCACGCTGGCGCATCTCATTGCGCACCCCGGCGAGGAATTAGCGAAAAAGATCGGCGTTCCCGAAGCGGGCGCTATCGGCATCATGACGCTGACGCCAGGCGAAACCGCGATGATTGCCGGTGACTTAGCCATGAAGGCGGCGGATGTACATATCGGTTTTCTCGATAGATTCAGCGGCGCACTGGTGATCTACGGTTCGGTAGGCGCAGTAGAAGAAGCGTTATTACAGACGGTAAGCGGTCTGGGTCGATTATTAAATTTCACTTTGTGCAACCTGACAAAAAGTTAATCAGAGGCGGCGATGAAACGTATTGCATTTGTCGGTACGGTGGGGGCGGGGAAAACAACGCTCTTTAATGCGCTACAGGGGAATTATTCCCTCGCCAGAAAAACACAGGCCGTGGAGTTTAATGAAAATGGCGATATCGATACGCCAGGGGAATATTTTAGCCATCCGCGTTGGTATCACGCCTTAATTACCACGCTGCAGGATGTCGATACGTTGATTTATATACACGCGGCAAATGATAAAGAAAGTCGCTTACCTGCCGGGCTGTTGGATATCGGCGCCAGTAAACGACAAATCGCCGTTATCAGTAAAACGGACATGCCGGATGCCGACGTCGCCGCAACGCGACAACTACTTCGCGGGATGGGGTTTCAGGAGCCTATTTTTGAGCTCAATAGCCATGACCCGCGCAGCGTGCAGCACCTGGTGGATTATCTGACTGAGCTCAGCCAAAAGGAGGAAAGGGCAGGTGAAAAAACTCATCACAGCTAACGATATTCGTGCGGCCCACGCACGCGGCGAACAGGAAATGTCGGTTGTTCTGCGCGCCAGCATCATTACCCCGGAGGCGCGCGAAGTTGCGGAGCTGCTGGGCGTTACCATCAGTGAATGCGATGAATCCGCGCCAACTGCTGCTGTACCGGCGGCGGTTGATGATGGCAAAACGGAAAGCCAGCGCATTCGCGAAACCATCATTGCGCAGTTACCGGAAGGGCAGTTTACCGAAAGCCTGGTCGCCCAGCTGATGGACAAAGTTATGAAGGAGAAGCAGTCGCTGGAGCAGGGCGGAATGCAGCCGAGTTTTAACTCGGTAACCGGCAAAGGCGGCGTCAAAGTCATCGACGGCAGCAGCGTGAAGTTTGGTCGTTTTGACGGCGCGCAGCCGCACTGCGTGGGCTTAACCGATCTGGTGACCGACCAGGACGGTAGCAGCATGGCCGCCGGGTTCATGCAGTGGGATAACGCTTTTTTCCCATGGACGCTGAACTACGACGAAATCGACATGATTCTGGAAGGCGAGCTGCACGTTCGCCACGAAGGCGAAACCATGATTGCAAAAGCCGGGGACGTCATGTTTATCCCGAAAGGTTCCAGCATCGAATTTGGTACGCCATCGACGGTGAAGTTTCTGTATGTGGCCTGGCCTGCGAACTGGCAGTCCTGCTAAGGCGGATGTATGAAGGATTTCATTACCGAAGCATGGCTCAGAGCGAATCATACGCTCAGCGAAGGGGCTGAAATTCATCTCCCCGCTGACGCTCGCCTGACGCCGTCTGCCCGGGAATTACTGGAAAGCCGACATCTGCGTATTAAGTTTATCGACGAGCAGGGCAGCCTGTTTATTGATGACGAAGAACAGCAGCCGCAGCCGGTGCATGGATTAACCAGCAGCGATACGCATCCACAGGCCAGCTGCGAACTGTGCCATCAACCGGTGGCGAAGAAACCGGACACCCTGACGCATCTGACGGCGGACAAGATGGTCGCCAAAAGTGACCCTCGGCTGGGATTTCGCGCCGCGCTGGACAGCACCATCGCCCTGGCTGTGTGGTTGCAGATTGAGATGGCAGAACCGTGGCAGCCGTGGCTGGCGGATATCCGCTCGCGCCTGGGCAATATTATGCGCGCTGACGCCATGGATGAGCCGCTGGCAGCACAAGCTGTCGTGGGTTTAAGTGACGAAGATTTACACCGTCTTTCGCATCAACCGCTGCGCTATCTGGACCACGACCATCTGGTACCTGAAGCCAGCCACGGACGTGATTGCGCGCTGCTTAATCTACTGCGTACCAAAGTCCGTGAAACGGAGACGGTGGCGGCCCAGGTGTTCATCACTCGCAGTTTTGAGGTTATGCGACCGGACATTATGCAGGCGCTCAACCGCCTTTCCAGTACGGTCTACGTGATGATGATTCTGAGCGTTGCGAAGCATCCGCTGACGGTTAACCAAATTCAACAGCGACTGGGGGAGAAGCAATGATCATTGAACGTGCTCGTCAACTCGCCCAACGCTCACCGGCACGGGTGGTGTTCCCGGATGCGCTGGATGTCCGGGTGCTGAAGGCGGCGAATTACCTGCACCAGCACGGTCTGGCACATCCAATTCTCGTTGCCAGTCCGTTTGCGCTGCGCCAGTTTGCCCTCAGTCACCGGGTGGCAATGGATGGCATTCAGGTTATCGATCCGCAAAGCAATCAGCCAATGCGCGAAGAGTTTGCGCTGCGCTGGCTGGCTCGCGCGGGAGATAAAACGCCTGCGGATGCGCTGGAAAAACTCAACGATCCGCTGATGTTCGCCGCTGCAATGGTCAGCGCGGGTAAAGCTGACGTCTGTATTGCGGGCAATCTCTCATCAACAGCGAACGTGCTGCGTGCCGGATTACGCATTATCGGGCTACAGCCTGGCTGTAAAACGCTGTCGTCAATTTTCCTGATGCTGCCGCAGTACCTTGGGCCGTCATTGGGCTTTGCCGATTGCAGCGTCGTGCCGCAGCCCACCGCTGCACAGTTGGCGGATATTGCGATTGCCAGCGCACAGACATGGCAGGCGATCACAGGTGAAGAGCCGCGCGTGGCCATGCTGTCGTTTTCAAGTAATGGCAGTGCTCGCCATCCTAACGTCGCTAACGTGCAGCAGGCGACCGAGATCGTTCGTGAGCGTGCCCCGCAGCTTACCGTGGACGGAGAACTGCAATTTGATGCCGCCTTTGTTCCGGATGTCGCTGCGCAAAAAGCGCCCGCCAGTCCGTTAAAGGGCAATGCCAATGTGATGGTCTTCCCATCGCTCGAGGCAGGCAATATTGGCTACAAAATCGCTCAGCGTCTGGGAGGGTATCGCGCAGTAGGTCCGTTGATTCAAGGGCTTGCCGCACCGCTTCATGATCTCTCTCGTGGCTGTAGCGTACAGGAAATTATCGAACTGGCGTTGGTGGCAGCAGTGCCGCGCCAGACTGACATGAGTCGTGAAAACGCCTCGCACACACTGGTTGTATAAGGTCCCGTTCTGGACCCCCTTTGACTTAAGAGGAAAGCATAATGGAAGCATTAGGAATGATTGAAACCCGGGGCCTGGTTGCACTGATTGAGGCTTCTGACGCAATGGTTAAAGCGGCACGCGTGAAACTGGTTGGCGTGAAGCAGATCGGTGGCGGTCTGGTCACTGCCATGGTCCGTGGCGATGTAGCGGCATGTAAAGCTGCAACGGACGCAGGTGCTGCGGCAGCACAGCGTATTGGCGAGCTGGTTTCAGTACACGTGATCCCACGTCCGCACGGCGATCTGGAAGAAGTGTTCCCGATCAGCTTTAAAGGCGACAGCAACGACATGTAAGTCGTCCATGTGACGCCACAGACTTCATTGCTGGCGTCACCCTCTCTCCTTTTCACATTACCTTCTGCGGAGGGTAGGGGGAGGTTTTACCTGAAATATGCCACGGAGGCGCGTATGAAACTGGCAATCGTTACAGGACAAATTGTTTGTACCGTACGCCATCAGGGGCTCGCGCACGACAAGTTGCTGATGGTGGAAATGATTGACGCCCAGGGAAATCCCGACGGGCAATGTGCTGTTGCTATCGACAGCATCGGGGCGGGAACCGGAGAGTGGGTGCTGCTGGTCAGCGGAAGCTCCGCCCGTCAGGCGCACCGGAATGAATCATCGCCTGTCGATCTGTGCGTGATTGGCATTGTCGATGAAGTGGTGGCAGGTGGTCAGGTGATCTTCCATAAATAAGGCAGAAAATCATGAATCAACAGGATATTGAACAGGTCGTGAAAGCGGTACTGCTGAAAATGAAAGACAGCAGCCAACCCGTCAGTGCCGTTCAAGAAATGGGCGTTTTTGCCTCCCTGGATGACGCAGTGGCGGCAGCAAAACTTGCCCAGCAGGGGTTGAAAAGCGTCGCCATGCGCCAACTGGCTATCACGGCCCTACGTGAGGCGGGCGAAAAGCACGCCAGAGAATTAGCGGAACTTGCCGTCACTGAAACCGGCATGGGACGCGTCGAAGATAAATTTGCCAAAAACGTGGCGCAGGCGCGCGGCACGCCGGGTGTGGAATGCCTGTCTCCACAGGTTCTGACCGGCGATAACGGTCTGACGCTGATTGAAAACGCACCGTGGGGCGTGGTGGCCTCGGTAACTCCATCCACCAACCCGGCCGCGACCGTCATTAACAACGCCATCAGCCTGATTGCCGCTGGTAACAGCGTGGTCTTCGCACCGCATCCGGCGGCGAAAAAAGTCTCTCAGCGCGCTATCACTCTGCTTAACCAGGCGGTAGTTGCCGCAGGCGGTCCGGCAAACCTGTTGGTGACGGTTGCCAACCCGGATATCGAGACTGCCCAGCGTCTGTTCAAGTACCCAGGTATCGGCCTGCTGGTGGTGACCGGTGGTGAAGCCGTGGTGGACGCCGCGCGTAAGCACACCAACAAACGTCTGATTGCCGCTGGTGCGGGTAATCCGCCAGTGGTGGTTGATGAAACGGCTGACCTGGCACGCGCGGCGCAGTCGATAGTCAAAGGTGCATCGTTTGACAACAACATCATCTGCGCCGACGAAAAAGTGCTGATCGTGGTCGATAGCGTCGCTGATGAACTGATGCGTCTGATGGAAAGCCAGCATGCGGTGAAACTGACCGCGGCTCAGGCCGAACAACTGCAGCCGGTGCTGCTGAAAAATATCGATGAGCGCGGTAAAGGCACGGTCAGTCGTGACTGGGTCGGGCGCGATGCCGGAAAAATCGCTGCGGCGATTGGTCTGAACGTACCGGAGCAAACCCGTCTGTTATTCGTCGAAACCTCCGCGACGCATCCGTTTGCCGTTACCGAACTGATGATGCCGGTGCTGCCGGTCGTGCGGGTTGCCAACGTCGATGAAGCCATTGAACTGGCGGTCAAGCTGGAAGGCGGCTGCCACCATACGGCGGCGATGCACTCACGCAATATCGAAAATATGAACCGTATGGCAAACGCCATTGATACCAGCATCTTCGTTAAGAACGGACCGTGCATTGCCGGTCTTGGACTGGGCGGTGAAGGCTGGACCACGATGACCATTACCACACCAACCGGGGAAGGGGTGACCAGTGCGCGTACGTTTGTGCGTCTGCGTCGCTGTGTGTTGGTAGACGCCTTCAGAATCGTATAAGGAGTAAATGAGATGGCGCACGACGAACAACGTTGGTTGACACCCAGACTGCTAAAAGCGGCAACGCTATGTAACCAGACGCCCGCAAAGAGCGATTCACCGCTGTGGTTGGGCATTGATTTGGGAACGTGTGATGTGGTGTCGATGGTTGTGGACAGTGACGGACAGCCGGTCGCGGTTTGCCTGGACTGGGCCGATGTCGTGCGCGATGGCATCGTCTGGGATTTCTTTGGTGCGGTGACCATCGTTCGTCGCCATCTCGATACGCTCGAACAACAACTGGGTTGCCGTTTTACCCATGCGGCAACCTCGTTTCCACCGGGAACTGACCCGCGCATCTCTATTAACGTGCTGGAGTCTGCCGGGCTTGAAGTGAGCCATGTCCTCGACGAACCAACCGCGGTGGCGGATCTGTTGCAGCTTGATAACGCCGGCGTGGTGGATATTGGTGGTGGCACTACCGGGATTGCGATTGTTAAACAGGGCAAAGTGACTTACTCCGCTGATGAAGCGACTGGCGGGCACCATATCTCTCTGACGCTGGCCGGGAACCGTCGTATCCAGTTGGAAGAAGCCGAGCAGTACAAGCGCAGCAATGGCAAAGAAATCTGGCCGGTGGTGAAGCCTGTCTACGAAAAGATGGCGGAAATCGTGGCGCACCATATTGCCGGACAGGATGTCGCTGATTTGTGGCTGGCGGGTGGCTCCTGTATGCAGCCAGGCGTTGATGAACTGTTCCGTAAGCGTTTCCCGGAACTGCAGGTGCATTTACCCCAGCACAGCCTGTTTATGACTCCGCTGGCGATTGCAAACAGCGGAAAAGAAAAAGCGGAAGGAATCTATGCAAGCTGAATTGCAGACCGCGCTCTTTCAGGCATTCGATACCCTGAATCTGCAACGCGTAAAAACGTTTAGCGTTCCCCCGGTTACGTTATGTGGACTGGGAGCGCTTAGTACCTGCGGACAGGAAGCACAAACGCGCGGACTGACGCATATGTTCGTCATGGTTGACAGCTTTCTGCATCAGGCGGGGATGACCGCCGCACTGGAGCGCAGCCTGGCGATGAAAGGTGTGGCAATGACGCTGTGGCCATGTCCGGTAGGTGAACCGTGCATTACGGACGTCTGCGCGGCAGTCGCGCAACTGCGTGAATCAAAGTGCGACGGCGTCGTGGCTTTCGGTGGCGGTTCCGTGCTGGATGCCGCCAAGGCAGTGGCGTTGCTGGTGACCAACCCTACCCAGACGCTGGCTGACATGGACGAGCGTAGCGTGTTACGCCCGCGTCTGCCGCTGATTGCCGTACCGACTACCGCCGGAACGGGCTCAGAAACCACGAACGTCACGGTGATTATCGACGCCGCGACCGGACTCAAAAAAGTACTGGCCCACGCAACCCTGATGCCGGATGTGGCGATCCTTGACGCCGCATTGACGGAAGGTGTGCCTGCGCACGTAACGGCGATGACCGGGATTGATGCACTGACGCACGCCGTTGAAGCGTATAGCGCACTGAACGCGACGCCGTTTACCGACAGCCTGGCGATTGGTGCGATAGCGATGATCGGTAAATCGCTGCCGAAGGCCGTCGGCTACGGTCAGGATCTGGCGGCGCGCGAAAGTATGCTGCTGGCTTCCTGTATGGCCGGGATGGCGTTTTCCAGCGCTGGGCTTGGCCTGTGCCATGCGATGGCGCACCAGCCGGGGGCGACGTTGCACATTCCACACGGACAGGCTAACGCCATGCTGCTTCCCACGGTAATGGGGTTCAACCGCATGGTGTGTCGTGAGCGCTTTAGCCATATCGGACGCGCGTTAACCAACAAGAAATCGGACGATCGTGATGCTATCAACGCGGTCAGCGAGTTGATTAGCGAAGTGGGCCAGACCAAACGACTCTCTGACGTTGGGGCAAAGCCCGAGCAGTACAGCGCATGGGCTCACGCCGCGCTGGAGGATATTTGTATTCGCAGTAACCCACGCACCGCCACGCAGGCACAGATCATCGACCTGTACGCGGCTGCCGGGTAATGCCTGTAGGCCGGATAAGGTGCTCGCACCACCATCCGGCAATAACACGGCGTTAATGCCGGAGGCGACGTAAACGTCTTATCCGGCCTACAAATCACAAATGACAGGGAGTAGGGGCTATGGGAATTAACGAAATCATCATGTACATCATGATGTTCTTTATGCTGATTGCCGCCGTGGACAGGATCCTGTCGCAGTTCGGCGGTTCGGCACGCTTCCTCGGTAAGTTCGGTAAGAGTATTGAGGGATCGGGCGGCCAGTTTGAAGAAGGTTTTATGGCGATGGGCGCGCTGGGTCTGGCGATGGTCGGTATGACCGCGCTGGCACCGGTTCTGGCGCATGTGCTCGGGCCTGTAATTATTCCGCTGTATGAAATGCTGGGCGCGAACCCGTCGATGTTTGCCGGAACGCTGCTGGCGTGCGATATGGGCGGCTTCTTCCTGGCGAAAGAACTGGCGGGCGGCGACGTTGCGGCGTGGCTGTACTCTGGCCTGATCCTCGGGGCGATGATGGGGCCGACGCTGGTCTTCTCCATTCCGGTTGCGCTGGGGATTATTGAACCGTCTGACCGTCGTTATCTGGCGCTGGGCGTGCTGGCGGGTATTGTCACCATTCCGATTGGTTGTATTGCGGGCGGTTTGATTGCGATGTACTCCGGCGTCGAAATCAACGGGCAGCCGGTGGAGTTCACCTTCGCGCTGATCCTGATGAATATGATCCCGGTGCTGATCGTGGCTGTGCTGGTGGCGCTGGGACTGAAATTCATCCCGGAAAAAATGATCAACGGCTTCCAGATCTTCGCGAAATTCTTGGTGGCGCTGATCACCATCGGCCTCGCAGCAGCGGTGGTCAAATTCCTGCTCGGCTGGGAGCTGATCCCAGGTCTTGATCCTATCTTCATGGCTCCGGGCGACAAGCCGGGTGAAGTGATGCGCGCCATCGAAGTTATCGGTTCTATTTCCTGCGTACTGCTCGGTGCGTACCCAATGGTACTGCTGCTGACCCGCTGGTTTGAAAAACCGCTGATGAGCGTCGGTAACCTGTTAAAAATCAATAATATTGCGGCTGCCGGTATGGTTGCGACGCTGGCGAACAACATCCCAATGTTCGGCATGATGAAGAATATGGATACCCGCGGCAAAGTGATCAACTGCGCCTTCGCGGTCTCCGCGGCCTTTGCACTGGGTGACCACTTAGGCTTCGCCGCTGCCAACATGAACGCGATGATCTTCCCGATGATTGTCGGCAAGTTGATTGGCGGCGTGACGGCGATTGGTGTGGCTATGCTGTTGGTACCGAAAGATGAAGATGTGCCAGCAGAAGTAGAAACCAACCCGGAGGCGCAATCGTGAATACTCGCCAGCTACTGAGCGTCGGTATCGATATCGGCACCACTACCACTCAGGTGATTTTCTCGCGCCTTGAGTTAGTCAACCGTGCGGCAGTGTCGCAGGTGCCGCGCTACGAATTCATCAAACGCGAAATTAGCTGGCAAAGCCCGGTGTTCTTTACCCCCGTTGATAAGCAGGGCGGGTTGAAAGAGGCCGAACTTAAGGCGCTGATCCTCGCCCAGTATCAGGCGGCGGGTATTGCACCTGAGACTGTCGATTCCGGCGCGATCATCATCACCGGAGAAAGTGCCAAAACCCGTAATGCGCGTCCGGCGGTGATGGCGCTCTCTCAGTCGCTGGGGGATTTTGTGGTGGCCAGCGCCGGACCGCATCTGGAATCGGTGATTGCCGGTCACGGTGCGGGGGCACAAACCCTGTCCGAGCAGAAGTTGTGCCGCGTACTGAATATCGACATCGGTGGCGGTACGTCGAACTACGTTCTGTTTGATGCTGGAAAGGTCAGCGGTTCGGCTTGCCTCAACGTCGGCGGGCGACTGCTGGAAACGGACGGCCAGGGGCGAGTAGTACATGCGCATCAGCCGGGGCAGATGGTTGTTGATGACGTATTTGGTCCGGGCACCGACGCCCGAACCCTCAATGCGGCGCAGCTTGTTCAGGTAGCCCGACGGATGGCGGCGCTCATTGTGGAGGTGATTGACGGCACGTTATCACCGCTGGCGCAGGCGCTGATGCAAACCGGCCTGTTACCGGCGGGCGTGAAACCGGAAGTGATTACGTTGTCCGGCGGGGTGGGCGAGTGCTACCGCAACCAACCAGCCGATCCGTTCTGTTTTTCCGACATTGGCCCGCTGTTAGCAACGGCACTGCATGAACATCCGCGCCTGCGTGAGATGAACGTGCAGTTCCCGGCGCAAACCGTGCGCGCCACGGTGATTGGCGCCGGTGCGCATACGCTGTCGCTTTCGGGCAGCACCATCTGGCTGGAAGGCGTGGCGCTTCCGCTGCGCAATCTGCCGGTGGCGATTCCGGTTGATGAGGCTGATTTGGTGGCCGCCTGGCAACAGGCGCTAATGCAGCTCGATCTGGACCCGCAAACGGACGCCTACGTGCTGGCGCTGCCCGGTTCGCTGCCGGTGCGCTATGCCGCGCTGTTAACGGTGATTGATGCGCTGCTGGCCTTTGTCGCGCGCTATCCGAATCCGCATCCCCTGCTGGTGGTAGCCGAGCAGGATTTTGGTAAGGCCCTGGGCATGCTGTTACGCCCACAGTTACAGCAACACCCGCTGGCAGTCATCGATGAGGTGGTTGTCCGGGCGGGGGACTATATCGACATTGGTACGCCTCTTTTTGGCGGATCGGTTGTGCCGGTGACGGTGAAATCACTCGCATTTCCTTCCTGAGGGAACGACTTATGAAACTAAAGACCACATTGTTCGGCAATGTTTATCAGTTTAAGGATGTTAAAGAGGTGCTGGCAAAAGCCAACGAACTGCGTTCGGGGGATGTGCTGGCAGGAGTGGCCGCAACCAGTTCGCAGGAGCGCGTGGCGGCCAAGCAGGTACTGTCGGAAATGACGGTGGCGGATATCCGCAATAACCCGGTGATTTCCTATGAAGAGGACTGTGTTACTCGTCTGATTCAGGATGACGTCAACGAGACGGCCTATAACCGTATCAAAAACTGGAGTATCAGCGAGCTGCGCGAGTACGTGCTGAGCGATGAAACCTCCGTTGATGACATTGCGTTTACGCGCAAAGGGTTAACGTCGGAAGTGGTCGCTGCGGTAGCAAAAATCTGCTCTAACGCGGACCTGATCTACGGCGGTAAGAAAATGCCGGTGATCAAAAAGGCCAATACCACCATCGGTCTGCCGGGCACCTTCAGCTGCCGTTTGCAGCCGAACGACACCCGTGATGACGTGCAGAGTATTGCCGCACAAATCTACGAAGGGCTGTCCTTCGGGGCGGGCGATGCTGTGATCGGCGTAAACCCGGTAACGGATGACGTGGAAAACTTAAGCCGCGTACTGGATACCGTGTACGGCGTTATCGACAAATTCAACATCCCGACCCAGGGCTGCGTACTGGCACACGTAACTACCCAGATCGAAGCGATTCGTCGCGGCGCGCCGGGCGGGCTGATTTTCCAGAGTATCTGCGGTAGCGAAAAAGGCTTAAAAGAGTTTGGCGTTGAGCTGGCCATGCTGGATGAAGCGCGCGCAGTGGGCGCTGAGTTCAACCGTATCGCCGGGGAAAACTGCCTGTACTTCGAAACCGGGCAAGGGTCTGCACTTTCCGCGGGCGCGAACTTCGGCGCCGATCAGGTGACAATGGAAGCGCGTAACTACGGGCTGGCACGCCACTACGATCCGTTCCTGGTGAACACCGTGGTGGGCTTTATCGGGCCGGAGTACCTCTACAACGACCGTCAGATTATTCGCGCGGGTCTGGAAGATCACTTTATGGGCAAGCTGAGCGGCATCTCGATGGGCTGCGACTGCTGCTACACCAACCATGCTGATGCTGACCAGAACCTTAACGAAAACCTGATGATTCTGCTCGCCACCGCTGGCTGCAACTACATCATGGGCATGCCGCTCGGTGACGACATCATGCTCAACTATCAGACCACCGCCTTCCATGACACCGCGACCGTGCGTCAGCTGCTGAACCTGCGTCCGTCGCCGGAGTTTGAACGCTGGCTGGAAACCATGGGCATTATGGCAAACGGTCGCCTGACCAAACGGGCGGGCGATCCGTCACTGTTCTTCTGATGACGCGGGGATGACACACGATGGATCAAAAACAGATTGAAGAAATTGTACGCAGCGTAATGGCGTCAATGGGTGAGTCTCAACCGCAGGCTCAAGAACCGTCAGCTCCAGCAAAATGCAGCACCACGCAGTGCGCCGCGCCGACCGGTGAAAGCTGCGCGATGGACTTAGGCTCAGCCGAAGCCAAAGCATGGATTGGCGTTGAGAATCCGCACCGTGCAGAGGTGTTGACTGAACTTCGCCGTAGCACCGCTGCGCGTGTATGTACCGGTCGTGCCGGTCCTCGTCCGCGTACCCAGGCGCTGCTGCGTTTCCTGGCTGACCACTCGCGTTCGAAAGATACGGTATTGAAAGAAGTGCCGGAAGAGTGGGTAAAAGCCCAGGGGCTGCTGGAAGTGCGCTCGGAAATCAGCGACAAAAACCTGTATCTGACGCGTCCGGATATGGGGCGTCGTCTGAGTGCGGAAGCCATTGAAGCACTGAAATCACAGTGTGTAATGAATCCGGATGTGCAGGTGATTATTTCTGATGGCCTGTCTACCGACGCGATTACCGCTAACTATGAAGAGATCCTGCCGCCGCTGTTGTCGGGCTTAAAACAGGCCGGATTGAAGGTCGGGACGCCGTTCTTTGTTCGCTATGGGCGCGTGAAAATCGAAGATCAGATCGGCGAACTGCTGGGTGCAAAAGCGGTGATCCTGCTGGTTGGTGAACGTCCGGGCCTCGGCCAGTCGGAAAGTCTTTCTTGCTATGCCGTCTATTCGCCGCGTGTGGCGACCACCGTTGAGGCTGATCGTACCTGTATCTCGAACATTCACCAGGGCGGTACGCCACCGGTTGAAGCGGCGGCGGTGATTGTGGATTTGGCCAAGCGCATGCTGGAGCAAAAAGCATCCGGCATCAATATGACCCGTTAAGGAGGCATCATGCCAGCATTAGATTTAATTAGACCTTCAGTCACCGCAATGCGTGTGATTGCCTCGGTAAATGACGGTTTTGCCCGCGAACTTAAATTACCGCCACATATACGTAGCCTCGGACTCATCACAGCAGATTCTGATGACGTGGCGTATATTGCCGCAGACGAAGCGACAAAACAGGCAATGGTCGAAGTGGTTTATGGCCGCTCGCTGTATGCCGGTGCGGCGCACAGTCCCTCTCCAACATCGGGCGAAGTGCTGATTATGCTCGGTGGACCAAACCCGGCCGAAGTTCGCGCGGGTCTGGACGCGATGGTGGCCAATATTGAAAGCGGGGCGGCATTCCAGTGGGCGAATGACGCAGAAGATACCGCCTTCCTGGCGCATGTGGTTTCGCGTACCGGTTCGTATCTCTCCGCAACCGCGGGATGCCGACTGGGCGATCCGATGGCGTATCTGGTAGCACCGCCGCTGGAAGCGACATTTGGTATTGATGCCGCGCTGAAATCTGCCGATGTACAACTGGTGACCTATGTACCACCGCCGTCAGAAACTAACTATTCAGCCGCGTTTTTGACCGGTAGCCAGGCCGCTTGTAAAGCCGCATGTAACGCCTTTGCCGATGCCGTTCTGGATATTGCCCGTAATCCAATCCAGCGCGCGTAAGAGAGGTAGTGATGATCAATGCACTGGGATTACTGGAAGTGGATGGCATGGTGGCTGCCGTGGACGCGGCCGATGCCATGCTGAAAGCCGCGAACGTGCGTCTGCTTAGCCACGAAGTGCTCGATCCTGGTCGGCTGACGCTGGTGGTGGAAGGCGATCTGGCGGCATGCCGCGCAGCGCTGGATGCTGGCAGTGCAGCCGCAGCGCGTACGGGCCGTGTTATCAGCCGTAAGGAAATAGGCCGGCCGGACGATGACACCCAGTGGCTGATCGGCGGTTTTAAACGCCAGCCGAAGAAACCTGAACAGAAGCCAGAAGCGAAAACAGAAGTGAAACCAGAGAAGACACAGGACGCCCCAGTGACGTCTGAATCCTCTGCCCAACTTCTGACGCTGTTAGCATCGGTCCGTCAAGGAATGACGGCAGGGGAAGTGGCGGCCCACTTTGGCTGGTCACTTGATGAAGCCAGAAATGCGCTGGAACAGCTCTTTTCTGATGGAGCGTTGCGTAAACGCAGTAGTCGCTACCGCTTAAAAAATTAACCTGTCGGAGGGCCGGGGGCTTCGTTGAAGCTTCCGGCTTAAAAGATCATGAAAAAGAACCGTACTGCAAACTTGCACCATCTTTATCATGAAGTATTACCCGAAGACGTTAAACTGACGCCGAAAGTGGAAGTGGACAACGTTCACCAACGGCGAACAACGGATGTGTATGAGCACGCGCTGACGATTACCGCCTGGCAGCAGATCTACGACCAGCTGCATCCGGGAAAATTTCATGGCGAGTTCACGGAAATCCTGCTCGATGATATTCAGGTGTTCCGTGAATACACCGGACTGGCGCTGCGTCAGTCGTGCCTTGTCTGGCCAAACTCATTTTGGTTTGGCATTCCGGCCACGCGCGGCGAGCAGGGATTTATTGGTACCCAGTGTTTGGGTAGCGCTGAAATTGCCACCCGCCCAGGCGGGACGGAGTTTGAACTGAGTACGCCGGATGATTACACCATTTTGGGTGTCGTCATTTCGGAAGAGGCAATAGCTCGTCAGGCCAACTTCCTGCATAACCCGGAAAGGGTGCTACATATGCTGCGCAATCAGTCGGCGCTGGAAGTTAAAGAACAACACAAAGCCGCACTATGGGGCTTTGTGCAGCAGGCGCTGGCGACGTTTAGTGAGAATCCTGAAAACCTTCACCAACCCGCGGTGCGTAAAGTGTTGGGGGATAACCTGCTGCTGGCGATGGGCACCATGCTGGAAGAAGCGCAGCCGATTATGACTGCGGAGAGCATCAGCCATCAGAGCTATCGTCGCTTGCTGTCACGTGCGCGCGAATATGTGCTGGAAAATATGTCAGAGCCGCTGACCGTGCTCGACTTATGCAATCAGCTGCACGTTAGCCGCCGGACGTTGCAAAACGCCTTTCACGCGATCCTCGGTATTGGCCCGAATGCCTGGTTGAAACGTATTCGCCTGAATGCCGTGCGCCGTGAGTTGATAAGCCCATGGTCGCAGAGTGCGACGGTGAAAGACGCCGCCATGCAGTGGGGATTCTGGCATTTAGGGCAGTTTGCCACCGACTACCAGCAGCTGTTTGCGGAGAAACCGTCGTTGACGCTGCATCAGCGTATGCGCCAGTGGGCATGATGAGATTATTGTGCCGGATGCGACGCTAACGCGTCTTATCCGGCCTACGGGTTTGCTGTTGTTGTAGGCCGGATAAGCGTAGCGCCATCAGGCAATTACACCCAGTCGCGGACCTGAATAAACTCGCTAAGGGCAGCTTCCGGGCTGTTCGCTTCCGGCTGCCAGTCATACTCCCAGCGTACCAGCGGCGGCATCGACATCAGAATCGACTCCGTGCGCCCGCCGGTTTGCAAACCGAACAACGTGCCGCGATCCCACACCAGATTAAATTCCACATAGCGCCCACGACGATAAAGCTGGAAATTACGCTCGCGCTCGCCCCAGCTCATCATTTTGCGGCGTTCGACGATGGGCAGATACGCCTCGGTGTAACCTTGACCTACTGCCTGCATAAAAGCGACGCAGTGGTCGAAATCAGGGGTATTCAAATCATCGAAAAACAGCCCGCCAATGCCGCGCTGCTCGTTGCGGTGCTTGAGGAAGAAGTAGTCATCGCACCACTTTTTGTAACGTGGATAAACGTCATCGCCAAACGGCTGGCACAGGTCCCGCGCCGTGCGATGCCAGTGAACCGCATCCTCATCAAAGCCGTAGTAGGGCGTTAAGTCAAAGCCACCGCCAAACCACCACACGGGATCGGCCCCCGGTTTTTCCGCGATAAAAAACCGTACGTTGGCATGACTGGTTGGAATGTAGGGATTCTGCGGGTGCACCACCAACGAGACGCCCATGGCTTCAAAACTGCGCCCGGCAAGCTCCGGGCGATGCGCGGTAGCCGAGGCCGGCATTGCATCGCCGTGGACGTGGGAGAAGTTAACGCCTGCTTGCTCGAAAATACCGCCGTTACGCAACACCCGACTGCGCCCGCCGCCGCCCGCTTCGCGTTGCCAGTTATCCTCAACAAATTCGCTGCCGTCTACGGTGGATAACTGCTGACAAATTTCATCCTGCAGGCTGAGCAGGAACTGTTTTACGCGCTGTGCATCGGGCTTCATGGTTAACGTTTCTTCGAGTGTGCTTTCTGGTTATCAAACCAGTGGAAATAGCTGATGATGCCATTGGCGATAGCGGTGGCGATTTTCTGACGAAACGCCGCCGTACCCAGCAATCGTTCTTCTTCCGGGTTGGTGATGAACGAGGTTTCGACCAGGACCGACGGAATCGAAGGTGATTTTAGCACCACGAAGGCGGCCTGTTCCGTGCTGCGACTGTGCAGACGGTGTACCGGCTTGATCTTCTTAAGAATATGCGAGCCTAACGTCAGGCTGTTTTTTATGGTGTCAGTTTGCACCAGATCGAACAGCACCTGCTGCAACAAATGATCTTTATCAGTGGCCTTCTTTCCGGCGACTTCATCGGCCCGGTTTTCACGATCGGACAGATATTTCGCCATGGCGCTACTGGCACCGCGATTGGATAAGGCAAAGACCGAAGCACCCGCAGCGCTCGGATTGGTAAAACCGTCGGCGTGGATCGACATGAACAGATCGGCACCATGTTTGTGGGCGATCTCGACGCGATCGTAGAGCGGAATAAACGTATCGCCGGAGCGGGTCAGGCGTGCATCAATCCCTTGGTTACGTAGGATCGAGCGCACGTTTTTGGCAATAGCCAACACAACGTGCTTTTCTTTCGAGCCGTTGCGACCAATTGCGCCGGTATCAATCCCTCCGTGCCCCGGATCAAGGACAACAACGCGCTTAGCACCGGATTTTTTCGCTTTCGGTTTGCTGTGTCCATTGCTGGTCTTTAGCGCTTCTTCTTTAGCGATGGCTTGTGACATGCCTGACAGCGTCAGGGCGGCCAGCCCGGCTTTCAGCACCTGGCGGCGCGATGTGAGTGTTTTTAGTGGTTTAAAAGTGCTCATACGGCCTGAGTTGTAAAAAAAAGGTTCTAAACGTTATATCGTATCGCGTAGTCCGTTGCGACGGATCGAGATAAGAATTGTTTTACTTTTCATTTCAATACGTGACAATTCCGTATTATGCCATTTTTTCCGCCGCTTCGCGTCAGATATTGGCTAAATCAGCCGTTCGCGCCATAATCGCTTTTTAACGTCCTGAAAAGGTACCCAATACCATGGAAATACGCGTTTTTCGCCAGGAAGATTTCGAAGAGGTGATCACCCTCTGGGAGCGTTGTGATTTGCTGCGTCCATGGAACGACCCTGAAATGGACATCGAACGCAAAGTCAATCATGACGTCAGCTTGTTCCTCGTTGCTGAAGTGAACGGCGAGGTGGTCGGCACGGTGATGGGCGGATACGACGGGCATCGCGGTTCCGCCTATTACCTGGGCGTGCATCCTGAGTTTCGCGGACGCGGTATTGCCAATGCGCTGCTCAACCGGTTGGAGAAAAAGCTCATTGCCCGCGGTTGTCCGAAGATTCAAATCATGGTGCGTGACGATAACGACGTCGTACAGGGCATGTATGAACGTTTGGGCTATGAACATGCGGATGTACTCAATCTGGGCAAGCGTTTGATCGAAGATGAAGAGTACTGAGTTTCATCCGGCCGACTATGACGGTCATGGGCGTCTGCGCCTGCCTTTTCTCTTCTGGTGCGTACTGCTGTTGCAGGCACGCACCTGGGTTTTGTTTGTGATTGCCGGTTCTTCCCGTGAGCAGGGCAACACCTTGCTGAATCTGTTTTATCCCGATCATGACGCATTCTGGCTGGGGTTGCTTCCCGGCGTTCCCGCCGTGTTGGCGTTTTTACTCAGCGGGCGACGCTTTGCGTTTCCGGTGCTCTGGCGCTGGCTGCGCGGATTATTGATTCTCGCTCAACTGGTGCTGCTGTGCTGGCAGCCGGTGATGTGGCTGGCAGGCGATCCGCTCAATGGCGTCGGGCTGGCGCTGCTGGTGGCGGATATCGTCGCGCTGATCTGGCTGTTAACCAATCAACGTCTGCGTGCCTGTTTTTCCCTTGAGAAAGAATAACGGCACTTTTTGGGGAAACCGGACTCCAAGCACCGTTGATAAATAAGGAAGGAAGTGAAATGAAATCACTGCGTTTGACTTTATGCGCGATGCCGCTGCTACTGGCCGGGTGTTCAACGTTGTCCTCGGTGAACTGGTCTGCCGCCAATCCGTGGAACTGGTTTGGTTCTTCAACGCAGGTCACAGAGCAGGGCGTCGGAGCGTTAACGGGCGCTACGCCGCTGGATGAAAAAGCCATTGCTGATGCGCTGGACGGTGATTACCGCCTGCGTAGCGGAATGAAGACCGATAACGGTAATGTGGTGCGCTTCTATGAAGCGATGAAAGACGACAAGCTGGCGATAGTCATCAACGGCAGCCAGGGAACCATCAGTCGTATTGATGTATTAGATCACGATATTTCGTCAGCCGCGGGTGTCGAAATCGGTACACCGTTTAGCGACCTTTACACTAAAGCTTTCGGTAATTGCCAAAAAGCAACCGGCGATGACAGCGCGGGCGTTGAGTGTAAAGCTGAGGGAAGTCAACATATTAGCTATATTTTTTCCGGCGAATGGAGTGGGCCTGAGGATATAATGCCGTCTGACGACACGCTGAAAGCGTGGAAAGTAAGCAAAATTATCTGGCGGCGTTAATTTGCGTCTGAACAAATCGGCTTGTTAAAAAAACAGGTAGAATAGCGCCCATCAATGCCACGATGTCGTGGCATCTTTTTTTCAGGAGGAACAATGTCTCAGGTTCAGAGTGGCATTTTGCCAGAACATTGCCGTGCGGCGATTTGGATTGAAGCCAATGTTAAAGGCGACGTTGATGCCCTGCGTGCGGCTAGCAAAAACTTCGCCGATAAGCTGGCGACCTTTGAAGCTAAGTTCCCGGATGCGCATCTGGGCGCGGTTGTCGCTTTTGGCAACAACACCTGGCGTGCATTGAGCGGCGGCGTCGGTGCTGAAGAGTTAAAAGACTTTATCCCTTACGGTAAAGGTCTGGCACCAGCAACCCAATATGACGTGTTGATCCACATTCTCTCTTTGCGTCATGACGTGAATTTCTCTGTTGCGCAGGCGGCAATGGAAGCATTTGGCGACTGTATTGAAGTTAAAGAAGAAATCCATGGTTTCCGTTGGGTCGAAGAGCGCGATCTCAGCGGCTTTGTTGACGGTACGGAAAACCCGGCAGGCGAAGAAACGCGCCGTGAAGTTGCCGTTATCAAAGATGGTGTGGATGCCGGTGGCAGCTATGTGTTTGTGCAGCGTTGGGAACATAACCTGAAGCAGCTTAATCGCATGAGCATCCATGACCAGGAAATGATGATTGGTCGTACCAAGGAAGCCAACGAAGAGATCGACGGTGATGACCGTCCGGTCACCTCTCACCTGAGCCGTGTTGACCTAAAAGAAGACGGTAAAGGGCTGAAAATTGTGCGCCAGAGCCTGCCATACGGTACTGCCAGCGGCACGCATGGTCTCTATTTCTGCGCCTACTGCGCTCGTCTGCACAACATTGAACAACAATTGCTGAGCATGTTTGGTGACACCGACGGTAAGCGTGATGCGATGCTGCGCTTCACCAAACCGGTAACTGGCGGTTATTACTTTGCTCCGTCGCTGGACCGTTTAATGGCGCTGTAATGGTGAGCTGAGCCTGTTATCGGCCACGAAATAGACATCCCCGCATCGTCGGGGATTTTTTTTACCTGAGATTAACCTGATTTAGTGAGCTATTCCTCAGCACTAATTTGTTATTGCTGTATCTTCTGCGTGAATGAAGTGAAGGCTTCATATTCAAAAGGAGAATATTGAAATGGGAAAACTCACGGGCAAAACAGCATTGATTACGGGCGCATCTCAGGGTATTGGCGAGGGTATCGCCAGAACGTTTGCCCGCCATGGTGCGAACTTAATCCTGCTGGATATCTCCGATGAGATTGAAAAACTGGCGGATGAGTTGGCTGGGCGAGGGCACCGTTGCACAGCTGTTCACGCTGACGTCAGAGATTTTGCGTCGGTCAAGGAAGCGGTGACGCGCGCGAAGCAGATTGAAGGCAAAATCGATATTCTGGTGAACAATGCCGGCGTATGCCGCCTCGGCAACTTCCTTGATATGAGCGATGAAGATCGCGATTTCCACATTGATATCAACATTAAAGGCGTCTGGAACGTGACGAAAGCCGTTCTGCCGGAGATGATTGCGCGCAAAGATGGGCGCATCGTGATGATGTCATCGGTGACCGGCGATATGGTTGCTGACCCGGGCGAAACGGCCTACGCGCTGTCGAAAGCCGCGATCATCGGTTTGACCAAATCCCTGGCGGTAGAATATGCGCAGTCCGGCATTCGCGTGAATGCCATTTGCCCTGGCTACGTTCGTACGCCGATGGCGGAAAGCATTGCGCGTCAGTCTAACCCGGAAGATCCTGAATCCGTTTTAGTCGAAATGGCGAAAGCGATCCCGATGCGTCGTCTGGCCTGCCCGCTTGAGGTCGGTGAACTGGCGGCGTTCCTGGCATCGGATGAGTCCAGTTATTTAACTGGCACGCAAAACGTGATTGATGGCGGCAGCACTTTGCCTGAAAGCGTAAGCGTCGGCGTCTGATTGATGCCGGTCTCCTCCCCATGTGCTGGGGAGGAGGTACCCCTTATTCTCTTTTCAACTTTCAAATCATCAAACGGTATATAAAACCGTTACTCCTTTAGCACTGGTTATAAATATGATGACCATAAGAAAGTCATTTAATTTATAAGGGTGCGCAATGGCCGTTAACTTACTGAAAAAAAGAACACTGACGCTGGCAGCCATGCTGTTGCTGGTGGGGCAGGCGCAGGCAACGGAACTGCTGAACAGTTCATACGATGTTTCCCGCGAGCTGTTTGCCGCCCTTAATCCGCCGTTTGAACAGCAATGGGCGAAGGATAACGGCGGCGACAAACTGACGATTAAACAATCTCATGCCGGGTCATCAAAACAGGCGTTGGCGATTTTGCAGGGGCTGAAAGCTGACGTCGTGACCTATAACCAGGTGACCGACGTGCAGATCCTGCATGACAAAGGCAAGCTGATCCCTGCCGACTGGCAAAGCCGCCTGCCGAATAACAGTTCGCCATTCTATTCCACCATGGCGTTTTTGGTGCGTAAGGGCAACCCGAAGAATATCCACGAATGGAACGATCTGGTTCGCCCGGACGTGAAGCTGATTTTCCCGAACCCGAAAACCTCCGGTAACGCACGCTATACCTATCTGGCAGCGTGGGGCGCGGCAGATAAAGCGGACGGTGGGGATAAAGCCAAAACCGAACAGTTCATGACCCAGTTTCTGAAAAACGTGGAAGTATTTGATACCGGCGGTCGTGGTGCAACTACCACCTTCGTGGAGCGCGGTCTGGGCGACGTACTGATTACCTTTGAATCGGAAGTGAACAATATCCGTAAACAGTACGAAGACCAGGGCTTCGAAGTGGTGGTGCCGAAGGTCAACATTCTGGCGGAGTTCCCGGTGGCCTGGGTAGATAAAAATGTGCAGGCCAACGGTACTGAAAAAGCGGCGAAAGCTTACCTGAACTGGCTGTACAGCCCGCAGGCGCAAACCATCATTACCGATTTCTACTACCGCGTGAATAACCCGCAGGTAATGGACAAGCTGAAAGATAAATTCCCGCAGACCGAATTGTTTCGTGTGGAAGATAAGTTTGGCTCGTGGCCTGAAGTGATGAAAACGCACTTTGTCAGCGGCGGTGAGCTGGACAAACTGCTGGCGGCGGGGCGTAAGTAAATGTTTGCTGTTTCTTCCCGACGTGTGCTGCCCGGCTTCACTTTGAGCCTGGGCACCAGCTTACTGTTTGTCTGCCTGATATTGCTGCTGCCGCTGAGCGCGCTGGTGATGCAACTGGCGCAAATGAGCTGGGCGCAATACTGGGATGTGATTACCAATCCGCAGGTGGTGGCGGCTTATAAAGTGACGCTGCTGTCGGCGTTTGTGGCGTCGATTTTTAACGGCGTGTTCGGTTTGCTGATGGCGTGGATCTTAACACGCTATCGCTTTCCGGGCCGTACGCTGCTGGATGCGCTGATGGACCTGCCGTTCGCACTGCCTACGGCGGTGGCAGGTCTGACGCTGGCGTCACTGTTTTCGGTTAATGGCTTCTACGGCGAGTGGCTGGCGAAGCTGGATATCAAGGTGACCTACACCTGGCTCGGTATCGCGGTAGCGATGGCCTTTACCAGCATTCCGTTTGTGGTGCGTACCGTGCAACCGGTACTGGAAGAGTTAGGCCCGGAATATGAAGAAGCAGCTGAAACGCTCGGTGCTACGCGCTGGCAAAGTTTCCGTAAAGTAGTGCTGCCGGAGCTGTCTCCTGCGCTGGTGGCGGGCGTTGCGCTGTCGTTTACCCGCAGCCTCGGTGAGTTTGGCGCGGTTATTTTTATCGCTGGAAACATCGCATGGAAAACGGAAGTGACCTCGCTGATGATTTTTGTTCGCTTGCAGGAGTTTGACTACCCGGCCGCCAGCGCGATTGCTTCTGTGATCCTCGGGGCTTCGTTGTTGCTGCTGTTTTCAATTAACACTCTGCAAAGTCGCTTTGGTCGACGTGTGGTAGGTCACTGATGGCAGACATTACCCAATTGAAACGCTATGGCGCACCCCGCATCAACTGGGGGAAATGGTTTCTGATCGGCACGGGCATGCTGGTCTCCGCGTTTATTTTGCTGGTGCCGATGATTTACATCTTCGTGCAGGCGTTCAGCAAGGGATTAATGCCGGTATTACAGAACCTGGCGGATCCGGACATGCTGCATGCCATCTGGCTGACGGTGCTGATTGCGCTGATTGCGGTGCCGGTGAACCTGGTGTTTGGTGTGTTGCTGGCCTGGCTGGTGACCCGTTTTAACTTCCCAGGACGCCAACTACTACTAACGTTACTGGATATTCCATTTGCTGTCTCGCCGGTGGTCGCCGGTCTGGTCTATCTGCTGTTTTACGGCTCTAACGGCCCGCTTGGTGGGTGGCTGGATGAGCATAACCTGCAAATTATGTTTGCCTGGCCGGGGATGGTGCTGGTGACAGTGTTCGTGACCTGTCCGTTTGTGGTGCGTGAGCTGGTGCCGGTGATGTTAAGCCAGGGCAGCAATGAAGATGAAGCCGCGGTTCTGTTGGGCGCGTCCGGCTGGCAGATGTTCCGCCGCGTTACGCTGCCGAATATCCGTTGGGCATTGCTGTACGGTGTGGTGTTGACCAACGCCCGTGCGATTGGTGAGTTTGGCGCGGTGTCAGTGGTTTCCGGCTCGATTCGCGGCGAAACCTTATCGCTGCCGCTACAGATTGAATTACTGGAGCAGGACTACAACACGGTCGGCTCCTTTACCGCCGCGGCGCTATTAACGCTGATGGCGATTATTACCCTGTTTTTGAAGAGCATGTTGCAATGGCGTCTGGAGAACCAGGAAAAACGCGCGCAGCAGGAGGAAAATCATGAGCATTGAGATTGCCAATATTAAGAAGTCTTTTGGTCGCACCCAGGTGCTGAACGATATCTCGCTGGATATTCCTTCAGGTCAGATGGTCGCGCTGCTGGGGCCATCCGGCTCGGGTAAAACCACGCTGCTGCGCATTATTGCCGGGCTGGAGCATCAGTCCAGCGGGCATATCCGTTTTCACGGTACCGACGTCAGCCGATTGCACGCCCGCGACCGTAAGGTGGGGTTCGTGTTCCAGCACTATGCGCTGTTTCGTCATATGACCGTTTTCGACAATATCGCGTTTGGTCTGACGGTCCTGCCACGGCGTGAGCGCCCGAATGCGGCGGCCATCAAAGCAAAAGTGACCAAACTGCTGGAAATGGTTCAACTGGCTCATCTGGCGGACCGTTTCCCGGCACAGCTCTCCGGCGGGCAAAAACAGCGCGTGGCGTTGGCGCGTGCGCTGGCGGTAGAGCCGCAGATCCTGCTGCTCGACGAACCGTTTGGCGCGCTTGATGCGCAGGTGCGCAAAGAGCTACGTCGCTGGCTGCGTCAGTTGCATGAAGAGCTGAAATTTACCAGCGTGTTTGTTACCCACGACCAGGAAGAAGCAACGGAAGTCGCAGACCGCGTAGTGGTGATGAGTCAGGGTCATATCGAACAGGCTGATGCGCCGGATCAGGTATGGCGCGAACCGGCTACTCGTTTCGTCCTGGAATTTATGGGTGAGGTTAACCGCCTGCAGGGGACGATTCGTGGCGGCCAATTCCATGTGGGCGCACACCGCTGGCCGCTGGGTTATACGCCTGGCTATCAGGGACCGGTGGATCTGTTCCTGCGCCCGTGGGAAGTGGACGTGAGCCGTCGTACCAGTCTGGATTCGCCGTTGCCGGTACAAGTGCTGGAAGCCAGCCCGAAAGGACACTACACCCAATTAGTTGTGCAACCCCTGGGGTGGTATAACGAACCGTTGACGGTAGTCATGCAGGGCGATGATTCCCCTGGCCGCGGCGAGCGTCTGTTTGTCGGGCTGCAAAATGCGCGCCTGTATAACGGCGACCAGCGTATTGAAACGCGGGAAGAGGAACTTGCCCTGGCGCAAAGCGCCTGATAGGTTAATTCGTATAGTTATCATCCGGTGGCGCTGCGCTTACCGGGCTTACCAGGTGCAGCATGACCTGTAGGCCGGGTAAGTACAGCGCCACCCGGCATTTTTATTGAGCTGAAAACGTGAACACATTAGAACAAACAATTGGCAATACGCCTCTGGTGAAATTACAACGTCTGGCGCCGGATAACGGTAGTGAAATTTGGGTCAAGCTGGAAGGCAATAATCCCGCAGGTTCGGTGAAAGACCGCGCCGCGTTGTCGATGATCGTCGAAGCGGAAAAACGCGGAGAAATTAAGCCAGGCGACGTGCTGATTGAGGCGACCAGCGGTAATACCGGAATTGCGCTGGCAATGATCGCCGCGCTGAAGGGCTACCGCATGAAGCTGCTGATGCCAGATAACATGAGTCAGGAGCGCCGTGCGGCGATGCGCGCCTATGGTGCCGAGCTGATTCTGGTCACCAAAGAGCAGGGGATGGAAGGCGCGCGCGATTTAGCCCTTGAAATGGCGCAGCGTGGAGAAGGCAAGCTGCTGGATCAGTTTAATAATCCGGATAACCCGTACGCGCATTACACCACCACCGGACCGGAAATCTGGCAGCAGACGTCAGGTCGTATTACCCATTTTGTCTCCAGTATGGGAACGACAGGCACCATTACCGGTGTGTCGCGTTTTCTGCGTGAGCAAGAAAAAGCGGTCACTATCGTTGGCCTGCAGCCGGAAGAGGGCAGCAGTATTCCGGGGATTCGCCGCTGGCCTGCGGAGTATATGCCAGGCATTTTTAACGCCTCGCTGGTGGATGAAGTGCTGGATATTCATCAGAACGATGCGGAAAACACCATGCGTGAACTGGCCGTGCGCGAAGGGATTTTCTGTGGTGTCAGTTCTGGTGGCGCGGTAGCGGGGGCGTTACGTGTGGCGCGCGCGACCCCGGGAGCGGTGGTGGTGGCGATCATCTGCGATCGCGGCGATCGCTACCTTTCAACCGGCGTGTTTGGCGAAGAGCACTTTAACCAGGGATTAGGGATTTAGTTTTCAGCCTGATAACCATAGCACTATCAGGCAAACGTACGGCACGAGCGCCGGATGACGACGTAAAGCGTCTTATCCGGCCTGCCATAATCAATCGTTACGTTTTTCCACAAGCTTATCAAGGAATTGCCACAGTTTCTCATTCATCTGCTGATAATCCCATGCTCGCATCTCTTCAATGGAACGGATGAAACGCTTGCCTTTAGCTTCCGCCAGTTCTTGTTCGGAGTGTTGAATAAGCCCTTCTATAGCATCAGCCGTAAACTCCATATGGCACTGAAAACCATAAACAAAATTACCGTATTGCACGATTTGTCGTGGGCAGCCCTCGCTGGCAGCAAGAATGGTCGCCTGGTCGGTTAATCCTGGCATGTCGTTGTGCCAGTGACCGACGGTAAGCGGTGAGCCGAAATGGCTGAACAGCGGGTGCTGTTGACCGGCTTCGGTCAGAACGATGGGGTAGTGACCAATCTCTTTTTCCGGACTCTGGCACACCTTCGCACCCAGCGCTTCGCCGATTAACTGTGAACCCAGGCAGATCCCCACCACAATTTTACGTGCCGCAATCGCCTGGTTGATCAGATGCTGCTCGGCCTGAGAATCAAAGTACGGGCACTCTGCCAGCGTGGTTCGTGGTGACTGCGGACCGCCAAACACCACCAACATATCGAAATCATCGGCGTTCGCAGGGACCGCTTCTCCGGCATAAACGCGCGACCAACTGACGCTATAGCCGCGTGATTCGGCCCACGGCAGATACGCGCCAGCAGATTCGAAAGACTCATGAATAACAAAATGAACTCGCACTTTTTCTCTCCTGTTAGCGCTTTAGCGCCTGATGAATATCAACCGCCAGCTTATCAATGTCGCTGTCTTCTAATGTTGACAGCGTAATGCGTAAACCGTGTGCAGGCGTATTGACGCCGAACACTTCGCCTTCCCGAACCAGCCAGCCGGACTTTGCCAGCGCAAAAGCGATCTCCTGACTGTGATCTGACAGCGGTAACCACAGATTCAGACCGTCACCGACGGGCAGTTCAATGCCATGTTGGCGCAGAGCCGTATTCAGCTTTTGCTGCTGGACGGCGTAAAACTGCTGCGTTTGTGCCAGTGTGTGTTGATATGTCTCGTCACTCAGGCACGCGCAGGCTAAATCCTGCAGCAGATGGCTGACCCACTGACTACCGGAGTTGAGCCGTAAACGCAGTTTCCCGGATGTGACGGGATCGCTGGCTACGATGGCCAGGCGTAAATCCGGGCCTAAGGTTTTCGACATCGAACGGACAATCGCCCAATGCGTGGTTTCCTTCGCAATCACCGGATACCAGTGGCAAGCAGATAGCAGCGCAAAGTGGTCGTCGACGATCACCAGAGTCTGCGGATAGCGGGCCAGGATTTCCTGCAATTGCGTCGCCCGTGAGGCGCTCAGGCTGCATCCTGTGGGGTTATGCGCGCGCGGTGTCAGAATCACTGCCCGCGCGCCTTTCTGTAGCGCGAGTTCCAGTTGGTCCGGCAGCATGCCTTCGTGGTCCACATTGGCCGGACTGGCGGAGAAACCAGCATAACGCAGCATGTTGATGCTGCTCAAAAAGCATGGATCTTCTACGACAACGTTATCTCCAGGCAGTAAATGGGCGCACAGTAGCCGTTCGATAGCATCAATGGCGCCGCTGGTGATATCAATTTCCCCTTTGCCGGGCATTGCATTTTGCATCCATTGTGATGCCCATACCTTAAGCCCTGGTGACACAGCGGCATCGCCGTACAACCGCGGATTCTTATTTATCTTCGCGAAATAACTACTCAGGTCAGGAAGACGCGAGGGCGCTGGATTACCGCCGGAAAGATCGATAAGCGGGGTATCCGGATTACCACCTTCCAGCGCAACGGGGGCAGTAATCCCCTTAATCACCGTGCCGTTGCGTCCCTGGCTCTGCGCCAACCCGGAGGTGATCAGGCGTTTGTAAGCCGCCGCGACAGTATTGCGGTTCACGTTTAATTCCGTTGCCAGTTCCCGCACTGGTGGCAACGTTTCGCCTGCTGCCAGCGTGCCTGTAGTGACATGTTGACGGATACTGTCAAAAATTTCGTTAGCGGTTTTTCCGTCGATCATTATTGACCTATGACAAAATGAATTTTAGCATATGACGATAATAATGAGGCGTAGGCCCGCTGTCCAGCGAGAGGAGAAATTTATGGAGCAGGAGAGTGATATCCAGTCAGTGCTCTTTGACGACACGAATCGGGCGTTACAGACCGATATCGTCGCGGTCCAGTCACAGGTGGTGTATGGCAGCGTAGGTAACAGCATCGCCGTCCCGGCCATTAAAGCGCAGGGGTTACGCGTGACGGCAGTACCCACGGTGCTGTTCAGTAATACCCCGCATTATGAAACCTTTTACGGCGGCGTTATTCCGTCTGACTGGTTTAGCGGCTATCTCCGCGCCTTAAGCGAGCGTGATGCCTTGCGTGAGCTAAAGGCGGTGACTACAGGTTACATGGGCAGCGCGGAGCAAATCGCCTTGCTGGCACAGTGGCTGGAAACCGTTCGGGCGACGCATCCGGACCTATGCATTTTGGTCGACCCCGTGATTGGCGATACGGATAGCGGCATGTATGTGAAAGCCGAAATCCCGGAAGCTTATCGTCAGCACCTGCTGCCGTTGGCACAGGGGCTGACGCCGAACGTGTTCGAGCTGCAAATGCTAAGCGGAAAGCCGTGTCGTACGCTTGATGAAGCCATTACGGCGGCACAATCACTGCTCACTGACACCCTGAAATGGGTGGTAATAACCAGCGCGCCGGGGGATACCGAAGAGATTATTAACGTTGCGGTGGTGACGGCTGAAACGGTTGAGGTGTTAGCCCATCCGCGAGTGAAAACGGATCTGAAGGGGACTGGCGATCTGTTTTGTGCAGAGCTGGTGAGCGGCCTTGTACTGGGGAAAACGCTGACGGCCGCGACGCACGACGCCGCGCAGCGGGTGCTGGACGTGATGACGTGGACGCACCAGTGCGGTTGCGATGAATTAATTCTGCCACCGGCAGGGGAGGCGCGATGAAGAGTTACCGGCTGGTAGTTCGCCAGAATGGGCGTATGGTTGGACATTTTGACACCAACGGGGCAGCAGCGCTGGAAGATATCTGTGTAGCGCGGGCCATGTTTGGTATTGCGGGTGGCTACGACTGTGAATTGTTAGTGGCAGACTCGGAGCGACGGATGCTGGAAAGCGGGCCGGAAGGGATGAAGATTCTGATGCGCGAGGCGTGTTACCGACCGTTCACCTCACAGATTTAATGCCGGATGGCGACGAGAACGTCTTATCCGGCCTACGTTACGGAGTTTGCTGTAGGCCGGATAAGCGTAGCGCCATCCGGCAGGGTTTTGATATCCATCAGATAAAAAAAATGGCGCCTGCTGGCGCCATCTTTCTCTGCAAAAAGAATTACTTCTTGATGCGGATAACCGGAGTCTCACCCACTGTCACGCTACCGGACAGTTTGATCAGCTCTTTGATTTCGTCCATGTTGGAGATAACAACCGGAGTCAGGGTAGACTTGGCTTTTTCTTCCAGCAGCGGCAGATCGAATTCAATAACCGGGTCGCCCACTTTCACGCGCTGACCTTCTTCAGCGATGCGTTTGAAGCCTTCGCCTTTCAGTTCAACGGTATCAATACCGAAGTGAACAAACAGCTCAATGCCGCTGTCGGATTCGATAGAGAAAGCGTGGTTGGTTTCAAAGATTTTGCCGATGGTGCCATCAACAGGGGCAACCATTTTGTTACCGGTTGGTTTGATAGCAATGCCATCACCAACGATTTTTTCAGCAAAAACTACATCCGGCACGTCTTCGATGTTGACGATCTCGCCAGAGAGCGGAGCAACGATCTCAATAGTTCCGGTGTCTTTCTTATCATCAGAAACCAGAGATTTCAGTTTATCGAACAAACCCATGATCTTCTCCTAAGCAGTAAATTGGGCCGCATCTCGTGGATTAGCAGATTGTTTTTTCTTCAATGAACTTGTTAACCAGCGTCATTAACTCGTCCGTTGTCGGTTGAGCAAGAGCCTGCTCTGCTAACACCTTCGCATCTTCGAAGTTCGTGTTACGGATAATCTTCTTAATGCGCGGGATAGAAATGGCGCTCATAGAGAATTCGTCCAGACCCATCCCCAGCAACAGAAGTGTAGCACGTTCGTCGCCTGCAAGCTCACCACACATGCCAGTCCATTTGCCTTCAGCATGAGAAGCATCAATAACTTGCTTGATCAGCGTCAGCACAGATGGCGACATCGGTTGGTAAAGGTGTGAAATCATATCATTACCACGGTCAACTGCCAGGGTGTACTGCGTTAAATCATTGGTGCCGATACTAAAGAAATCAACTTCTTTGGCTAAATGACGCGCAATTGTTGCCGCAGCTGGTGTTTCCACCATCACGCCAATCTCAATGCTCTCGTCAAATGCTTTACCTTCGTCGCGTAGTTCCTGTTTGTAGATTTCGATCTCTTTGCGCAGTGCACGCACTTCTTCAACAGAGATGATCATTGGGAACATGATACGCAGTTTGCCGAAAGCAGAGGCGCGCAGGATAGCGCGAACCTGGTCACGCAGGATCTCTTTACGATCCATGGCGATACGCACGGCACGCCAGCCCAGGAACGGGTTCTCTTCTTTCGGGAAGTTCATGTACGGCAGTTCTTTATCGCCGCCGATGTCCATGGTACGGACGATGACCGCCTGAGAGCCACAGGCTTCAGCAACGGCTTTATACGCAGCAAACTGTTCTTCTTCAGTTGGCAGCGATTCACGGTCCATGAACAGGAATTCGGTGCGGTACAGACCCACACCTTCAGCGCCGTTACGCTCGGCGCCTTCAACGTCACGAACGGTACCGATGTTGGCGCAAACTTCAACCTGATGTCCGTCCAGCGTGATAGCCGGCAGATCTTTCAGCTTAGCGAGTTCCGCTTTCTCGGTTGCAACCTGCTCCTGAACGGCACGCAGTTGCTCAATAACGTCGTTGGTCGGATTGACGTAAACCTGATTGTTTACGGCATCCAGAATCAGATAGTCGTCGTTTTTCACCTGAGAGGTGACGCTACCCGTACCTACGATGGCAGGCAGTTCCAGAGAACGCGCCATGATAGAGGTATGAGAGGTACGTCCGCCCGCGTCAGTGATGAAACCCAGCACCTTGTTCAGGTTCAGCTGTGCGGTTTCTGACGGGGTCAGGTCTGCGGCAACCAGGATAACTTCGTCCTGGATAGCGCTCAGATCAATAATTGCCAGACCCAGAATGTTACGCAGCAGGCGTTTACCGATATCACGTACGTCAGCCGCACGTTCTTTCAGGTATTCATCATCCAGCTCTTCCAGGGCTGTGGCCTGACCTTCGATAACTTCATGCGCAGCTGCATCAGCCGTCATGTGCTTATCTTTAATCAGGGCTATGATTTCCTGCTCCAGCTCCTCATCTTCGAGCAGCATGATATGCCCTTCAAAGATGGCTTCTTTTTCTTCACCGAACGTTTCACCAGCTTTGGTTTTGATCGCTTCCAGTTGCGCAGATGCCTTGGCACGACCGCTCAGAAAACGTTCAACTTCCTGATCAACCTTGTCGGCAGAAATTTTTTTCCGGTCAATGACGATCTCGTCTTCTTTCAGCAGCAATGCTTTACCGAAAGCGATACCCGGGGATGCTAAAATGCCTGAAATCATAACCCTACCTTACTTGTGACTGATATTTAAAAGAACTCGTTGAACTTACTCGAGTTCAGCCATCAGTTTAACCAGATGCTCAACTGCTTTCTGCTCGTCTTCACCTTCTGCGGACAGGGTGACAACGGTACCCTGAGTCAGGCCCAGAGTCTGCAGTTTAAACAGGCTTTTGGCGCTAGCGCTTTTGCCGTTGGAAGTCACAGTAATTTCAGAAGTAAAGCCTTTTGCTTCTTTAACAAACTGAGCAGCAGGGCGAGTATGCAGACCGTTCGGAGCGGTAATGGTAACTTCTTGCTGGAACATTATATTTCCCCAACTTATAGGTTTAGTGTTGTGGAACTAAAGTCTAGCCTGGCGGCTCAACTTTAGCCTGTATTGTTAGCATCGGCGTAAACTGGACGCGACACAAAAGGAGTTCGGTGCAATCCGTTGCTGGCAACTTCTTGCCGCTGACGTTTCGTTCGTCATTAAACATTATGCCGCGAAAGGAAGAGTTGAACCAAATCATAAAATCGATTCAGCTAGCGCTTTTCCTGTAACGATTAATTTCGCGCATCAAAATAATTAGTTTGGTTAAATACCAGTTCCGGCGGGCTGAATCAATGCCAGGCGAGTTGAAACTTTGAAGCAGGCCACAAAAAAGCACCCAAAAGGGTGCTTTTTTACGCGTTTTTAACATGCTGGCACTACTGTTGCAGTTCTTTCTCTGTAAAGAGATCGGCAAACAGTGCAGTGCTCAGATAACGCTCACCCGATGACGGTAGAATAACCACTATATTCTTATTGGTAAAGGTTTCATCTTCCTGGAGCTTAAGCGCGGCAGCAACCGCAGCACCGGAAGAGATCCCAGCCAGAATACCTTCTTCTTCCATCAGACGACGCGCAGTAGAAATAGCTTCATCATTAGTGATGGCAACGACTTTATCGATAAGCTTCAGATCAAGGTTACCCGGAATGAAGCCTGCTCCAATGCCCTGAATTTTATGCGGGCCTGGTTTGAGTTCTTCACCTGCCAGCGCCTGGGCGATAACCGGGGAGTCGGTAGGTTCAACCGCGACGGTGATCAGATCGGTTTTGCCTTTAGTGCCTTTAATGTAACGGGTCACACCAGTCAACGTACCGCCAGTACCGACGCCGGAAATAAAGACATCAACCTGGCCATCGGTATCTTCCCAGATTTCCGGGCCGGTGGTTTTTTCGTGGATTTCCGGGTTTGCCGGGTTGCTGAACTGCTGCAGCAGCAGGAATTTTTCCGGATCGCTGGCCACAATTTCTTCCGCTTTCTGAATCGCGCCCTTCATACCTTTTGCGCCTTCGGTCAGCACCAGGTTTGCGCCCAGCGCTTTTAAGAGCTTGCGGCGCTCAATGCTCATGGTTTCAGGCATGGTCAGAGTCAGTTTGTAGCCGCGAGCTGCGGCAACGTAGGCCAGCGCAATCCCTGTGTTGCCGCTGGTTGGTTCGACCAGCTCTACACCCGGTTTCAGTACACCACGTTTTTCGGCATCCCAAATCATGTTGGCACCGATACGGCATTTGACGCTAAAGCTCGGGTTGCGTGATTCCACCTTCGCCAGAATGCGTCCGTTACCGATACGGTTCAGTCGAACCAGCGGCGTATGACCGATAGTCAGCGAGTTGTCTTCAAAAATCTTACTCATGGCCTGTCCTTAACTGTATGAAATTGGGATACCGCTTCAGCATACCTGTTGAGAAAGTATGGGGAAGTAAGGAATTCGTATATCTATATGCCACCAGGAAATAATGCGTTGCAGTATGGAATAAGAGCGGGCATAAGCCAGCCCGCTTTTACACATTTTGCATTACTTCCATAACGCGTGCTTAGCACGATAGCAGTCTACCCACATCGCCGTGGCACCACAAACCGCGACTGGCATGATGAACAGATTGAGCACCGGAATCATGGTGAACAGGCTGGTCAATGCGCCAAATTGCATATTGGTGACCTTGCGTGTGCGCAGCGCGACGCGCATCTCCTTAAAAGGCACCTTATGGTTATCAAACGGATAATCGCAGTACTGAATGGCCAGCATCCACGCGCTGAACAGGAACCACAGCACCGGGGCTACGGTCTGACCAATACCCGGAATGAAATAGAGGATCAGCAACACGACGGCGCGCGGGAGATACCACGCCAGCTTTTGCCATTCACGTTTCATAATACGGGGAACATCTTTCATGATGCCGAGAACGCCGGTGTCAGGCGGTGTTGCGCCCGTTAAGCGTGCTTCCAGCTGTTCTGCCAGCAGACCGTTAAACGGCGCGGCAATCCAGTTGGCTATGGTGGAAAACAGGTAGCCGAACACCAGTAGTACGGAGATAGTGACAATCGGCCACAGCAAGTAGCTGAGCCACTGAAGCCAGTCAGGGACGTGACTCATCAGCGCGGGGATCCAGCTATCGAGTTGTGTGAATAGCCACCAGAATGCGCCGCCCATCAGCAGGATATTCACCAGCAAAGGCAGGATGACAAAGCGACGAATGCCCGGTTGGGTGATGAGCTTCCATCCCTGTGAAAAGTAATAAAGGCCGCTGCGAGGTACGACTGCAGATGATGAAACCATGGTCAGGACATACTCCTTGTTATATAAGCTCTGGTAAACTTTGCGTATCTTACCGGGTTGTTGAGCGTTAAGCTGTTCAGAAATGTTCGAAAAAACAGCAAAAAGCACAATTTTGTTCATCTTTATGCCGTGAAAGCCAAGAGTGCACTTGCACTTGGCGTAATCGACAAATACTCTTAGTGAGTAAATGTTTGCCGTGGTGGCAAGGTGTTAGAACAACAGAGAATATAATGATGCAGGATTTGCGTCTGATATTAATCATTGTTGGCGCGATCGCCATAATCGCTTTACTGGTACATGGTTTTTGGACTAGCCGTAAAGAGCGGTCTTCTATATTCCGCGATCGCCCACTGAAACGCATGAAGTCTAAACGTGAAGACGAGGATTCGTTCGACGACAACGTCGAGGAAGACGAAGGCGTGGGCGAAGTTCGCGTTCATCGTGTGAATCATGCTCCCGGTAACGCGCAGGAACATGGTGTTCCTCCTCAGTCGCCGCAACACCAGTACCAGCCGCCTTATGCGTCTGCTCAGCCGCGTCAACCCGCGCCGCAGCCTGCACAAGCGCCGGTACCGCCGCCGCATGCTCAGCAGCAGCCGCAGCCTGTACAACCGCAGCAGCCGGTGCAGCATCAGCCTGTTCAGCAACAACCTGTGCAGCAGCCGATGCAGCATCAGCCCGTTGCTCCGCAGGTTCAGCAGCCCGTGCAGCAAGTACCGCAACCTGCGCCGCAGGCTTTCCAGCCCGCAGAGCCTGCCGTTGAACATCAACCTCAGCCTGAGCCGGTAGTTGAAGAAGCGCCTGTTGCTGAAAAACCGCAGCGTAAAGAAGCGGTCATTATTATGAACGTTGCGGCGCATCACGGTAGTGAGCTCAACGGTGAAGTGCTGCTCAACAGCATTCAGCAAGCCGGTTTTAAATTTGGCGATATGAATATTTTCCATCGTCATTTGAGCCCGGATGGCAGCGGTCCTTCGCTGTTCAGCCTTGCCAATATGGTTAACCCAGGAACGTTTGACCCCGAAATGACGGGTGATTTCAGCACCCCTGGCGTGACTATTTTTATGCAGGTTCCGTCCTACGGTGACGAGCTGCAAAACTTTAAGCTGATGCTGCAGTCCGCACAGCACATTGCCGATGAAGTGGGTGGTGTGGTGCTCGACGATCAACGTCGCATGATGACGCCGCAGAAACTGCGCGAGTATCAGGACCGCATCCGCGAAGTTAAAGAATCTCGCGCCTGATTTTCCTCTGGCGTGACATCTCCTTGCTAAACCCCCGCCTGTCGGGGGTTTTTTATCATTGATGGTGCGATATGGAATCAATCGAACAACAACTGACAGAACTGCGAACCACGCTTCGCCATCATGAGTATCTCTACCATGTGATGGATGCGCCGGAAATTCCCGATGCGGAATATGATCGCCTGATGCGTGAACTGCGCGAGCTGGAAGCGCAGCATCCAGACCTTATCACTCCCGACTCGCCAACCCAGCGTGTTGGCGCCGCCCCGTTAGCAGCGTTCAGCCAGATTCGCCATGAAGTGCCAATGCTGTCGCTGGATAACGTGTTTGATGAAGAGAGTTTTCTCGCCTTCAACAAGCGCGTGCAGGACAGACTGAAGAGTACGGACAAACTAACCTGGTGCTGCGAACTGAAGCTGGACGGGCTGGCGGTCAGTATCCTGTATGAAAACGGTGTGCTGGTCAGTGCCGCAACGCGTGGTGATGGTACCACGGGGGAGGACATTACCTCGAACGTGCGCACCATCCGTGCGATCCCATTAAAACTGCGAGGCGATAACATTCCGACGCGTCTGGAAGTGCGTGGTGAAGTGTTCCTGCCGCAGGCCGGATTTGAAAAAATTAACGAAGAGGCCCGCCGTACTGGCAACAAAGTGTTTGCTAACCCACGTAACGCAGCGGCCGGGTCATTGCGCCAGCTCGATCCACGTATTACAGCGAAGCGACCGCTTACTTTCTTCTGCTATGGCGTTGGTGTGCTGGAAGGTGGTGTGTTGCCTGATACCCACCTGGGCCGTCTGCTGCAATTTAAAGAGTGGGGATTGCCGGTGAGCGACAGAGTTAAGCTTTGCGACTCTCCGGAGGAAGTACTTGCTTACTATCACAAGGTTGAAGAAGACCGACCGACGCTGGGATTCGATATCGACGGTGTGGTGATCAAAGTCAACTCCATGGTATTGCAAGAGCAACTGGGTTTTGTTGCCCGCGCGCCGCGCTGGGCGGTGGCCTTTAAGTTCCCGGCGCAAGAGCAGATGACCTTTGTTCGCGATGTTGAGTTTCAGGTCGGACGTACCGGGGCGATTACGCCCGTCGCTCGTCTTGAGCCGGTTCAGGTTGCCGGGGTTCTGGTCAGTAACGCCACTCTGCATAATGCCGATGAAATCGATCGTCTGGGGTTGCGTATTGGCGATAAAGTCGTTATTCGCCGGGCGGGCGATGTGATCCCGCAGGTCGTCAACGTGGTGCTTTCCGAGCGCCCGGAAGAGACGCGTGAAATTGTGTTTCCACAGCATTGTCCGGTGTGCGGGTCTGATGTTGAACGTGTGGAAGGCGAAGCGGTCGCTCGCTGTACTGGCGGCCTGATCTGCGGGGCACAGCGTAAGGAGTCGTTGAAACACTTTGTTTCTCGCCGCGCGCTCGATGTTGACGGTATGGGCGACAAAATTATCGATCAACTGGTCGAGAAAGAGTATGTCCATACGCCAGCAGATCTCTTCACCCTGACGGCAGGTAAGCTGACCGGACTCGATCGTATGGGGCCGAAATCGGCGCAAAACGTGGTGAATGCGCTGGAAAAAGCGAAAGAAACGACGTTTGCCCGTTTCCTCTACGCGCTGGGCATTCGTGAAGTCGGCGAGGCCACAGCCGCAGGTCTGGCGGCGTATTTCGGCACGCTTGAAGCGCTGGAAGCGGCTTCCATTGAAGAGCTGCAAAAAGTGCCGGATGTCGGCATTGTGGTAGCGACCCACGTGTTTAATTTCTTTGCTGAAGAGAGCAACCGCGAGGTGATCGTCCAACTGCTGGCGCAGGGGATTCACTGGCCGGCGCCGGTGGTCATCAACGCTGAAGAAATCGACAGCCCCTTCGCGGGTAAAACGGTAGTGCTGACCGGGAGCCTGAGCCTGATGTCACGCGACGACGCCAAAGCGCGACTGACCGAGTTGGGTGCAAAAGTAGCCGGCAGCGTATCGAAGAAAACCGACCTGGTGATTGCCGGTGAAGCGGCGGGTTCGAAGCTGGCAAAAGCGCAGGAACTGGGTATTGCCGTGATCGATGAAGCTGAAATGATCCGCTTACTGGGTGCCTGAGATGGAAAAAGAGCAGCTGGTTGAAATCGCCAATACCGTGATGCCCTTTGGCAAATATAAAGGGCGTCGGCTGATTGATGTACCGGAAGAGTATCTGCTGTGGTTTGCCCGTAAAGATGAATTCCCGCCGGGAAAGCTGGGCGAGCTGATGCAAATCACGCTGCTGATTAAAACTGAAGGGCTGACGCAACTGGTGCAGCCCCTGAAACGCCCGCTCTAAGCCTTTGCGGCGCGGCTTTTCTGCTGCGCCTGCAATGCGTCTGTTTGTTGCTTGTAGCGACGTGCCAGCACGGCACACACCATCAGCTGAATTTGATGGAAGATCATCAACGGCAGCACCATCATTCCTATCACTGACGTCGGGAACAGAATATTTGCCATTGGGATCCCATTCGCCAGGCTCTTTTTCGATCCACAAAAGACAATGGTGATCTCATCGGCTTTGTTGAAGCCGCATTTCCGCGCAACAAAGACGTTGATGCCAATCACGATTGCCAGCAATACGATGCTGACCACCACGATAAACAGCAGTGAGCCAATCCCCACTTTGTGCCAGATCCCGTTAACCACGGCTTCACTGAAGGCGGAGTACACCACCAGCAAGATGGAGGATTGGTCCGTTTTGGCGATCCATTTTTTATGTCGGGATACCCAGTTACCAATCCACGGACGTGAAAGATGTCCCAGTACGAACGGCAGCAACAGTTGCAGCATGATTTTCCCCACCTGCTCCAGACTGCCTTCTGCGCCGTGCATATTCATTACCAGGCCAACCAGCAATGGCGAGAGAAAAATACCCAGCAGGCTGGAGGCCGAAGCGGAACACACGGCGGCAGCAACGTTACCCCCCGCCAGCGACGTAAAAGCGATTGCCGACTGCACCGTGGCTGGCAAAATACACAGGTACAGGAAACCGGTGTACAGCATCGGGTCAACATTTACCGGTGCCCACCAGGCGAACAGTACGCCCAGCACCGGGAAAACAACAAACGTGCTGCACATCACCCACAGATGTAAACGCCAGTGACTACCGCCGGCAATAATGGCTTCACGCGAAAGCTTCGCCCCGTGCATAAAAAACAGTAGGGCAATGGCAGCGGTGGTTAAGCCTTCAAAGAAAGGTACAAAGCCACCTTCGGCCGGGAAAAAGGACGCCAGTAAAACGACCGTAATCAACGTTATCGTGAACGGATCAAGGATACGAAAAAGTTTCATAAAAGCTCCTGAAATTCGGTAGGAACATTTTGCGTTTTTCTGTTTGAGAAATAAAATTGATTTATTGCATCCATATATGAATCGAATAGATGAATTACTCTCTGCGTCAGCTCCGTATCTTTGTTACCGTCGCTCAGGCCAAAAGCTTTAGCCGGGCGGGGGATATCATTGGCTTAAGCCAGTCTGCGGTCAGCCACAGCGTTAAAGAGCTGGAAGGGCAGACGGGTGTGCGGTTGTTAGATAGAACAACGCGGGAAGTGGTGCTGACAGAAGCAGGGCACCAGTTGGCGGCGCGGCTGGAACGTATTCTGGATGAACTGCACAGCACGCTGCGTGAAGCAGGCCAGGTGGGAACGCAGTTAACCGGAACGGTGCGCGTTGCCGCCAGCCAGACAATATCTGCTCACCTTATTCCACAGTGTATTGCCCAGAGTAATCAGCTTTATCCAGCAATCGATTTTGTGCTGCACGACAGGCCGCAACAGTGGGTGCTGGAGAGTATTCGTCAGGGCGAGGTAGATTTTGGCATTGTGATAGATCCAGGTGCTGTGACCGATCTGCAGTGTGAAGCGGTGTTATCCGAACCGTTCCTGCTGTTGTGTCGAGGGGATCATCCGCTAGCCCAACGCGAATGGGTAAATTGGCAGGATTTATATCATGAGCGCCTGGTATTACAGGATTACGCTTCCGGCAGTCGACCGTTGATCGATGCGGCGCTGGCTCACTTTTCCATTGAGGCCAATATCGTTCAGGAGATAGGTCACCCTGCCACGCTTTTCCCGATGGTTGAGGCGGGGATTGGTATCAGCGTGCTGCCTGCGCTGGCGCTTCCTCTGCCACAGGGCAGCCATTTGCAGGTTAAACGCCTGACGCCGGTTGTGGAACGACAATTGATGCTGGCACGACGTAAAAATCGTTCTTTATCGACTGCGGCCCAGGCGCTGTGGGACGTAGTACGGATGCAGGCCAGTGAATTAACCGCCGGTCGGGCACGGGATCCTTTGTACCAGCTTTAACGATATGGCTGGTGTTTGTCATGTCGTTAAGTTTGGCTTTCAGTATCGATGAACTGATCGTTAACTTTTATATTTTTACCCGGCACCGGACTACCTCTTTATATTTATAAATTCTCCTGCGATATTCTTAGGCAATTGCTTAGCTTGCGGATTTGTAAGGCTATTTTAAATTATTACTTTTTTTCTTGACCTTCCACTTGCTGGAAGGTTGATACTCTTTATACGCAAGTACGGATAGCAGTATCTAATACAATGATGTATAGCGATTGATTAATGAAATGACTAAGCAATTTATACAGTAACTCGTTATAGGTAGAATTAACACGATCCCGATGGAGTAATATTAGTGACATGTTAAATAATCCTACAATAGCTGGTTGCTGAAACTAATCCGGTAAATATATTTAACTAATGGGGTATTGGCGGCGATGATAAGAAAAAATAAAATTTTAATTGCAATGCAAATTAGTATGCTGGCATGGTCTGGTTATACGTTTGCAGCAGACAGAGTGTATGTAGCAAATGAAGGTGCAGATTCAGTTAATGTACTTGATGCTGCGTCTTTAAAGACTGTAGATAAAGTACATGTTGGTAAAATGCCGCATAACGTTCAGGTGTCACCAGACAATAAAACAGTTTGGGTAACCAACCTTGGTGCTAACGGGACACATTCATCAGGCTCTGAACATATGGATATGAGTAAAGATGCCCATTCTGAGAAAATGGATATGGGCAAAGATTCTCATGCAGGCAAAAAGGAACATGGCGAAGTTTTGGTTATTAATGCCGAAAATGATACGGTTATTGCAAAACTTCCGGTTGGCGCACACCCTGCGCATGTTGTCGTCACCCCTGATGGGAAAATGGCGTATATCTCAAATAGTGCAGATAACACTATCAGCGTGATTGATGCAGAACATTTGAAAAATTTAACGACAATTAATGTAGGTAAATTCCCTCATGGCCTCAGAGTGAGTCCTGACGGTAAAGAAGTTTATATCGCGAATATGAAAGGGGGCTCGGTATCCGTTGTCGATACAGCCAGTAATAAAGAAGTCGCGCAGATCCCATTAGGTAAAATGCCAGCCCAGGTAGGTTTCTCACCGGACGGAAAACGGGTGTTTGTTTCCCTGTCTGGTGAAGATGCTGTAGCGGTGATTGATACAGCAACGCGTAAAGTTGTGAAGAAAATTAATGTCGGTACCGTACCAATCCAGCTGTTTGGCACTCCGGATGGTAAAAGCATGCTGGTAACCAATCAGGGCTCGAAGAGCAAGCCGGGTAACACAATAAACATGATTGATATCGCAAGCCTTACGGTAGCGAAAACCATCACCACTGGCGATGGGGCCCATGGCGTGGTTGTCGATAAAAATGGCAAGTATGCTTACGTAACTAACTCATTTGCAAACTCTGTTTCGATGATTGACATTAATGAGCGTAAGGTAGTGAACACGCTCCCGGTAGACAACAACCCAAATGGTATCAGCTGGGGCTCTGTCGAAGTGACGCCTAAATAACTGTGCTAGCATTTATCAATACCCGTCATTCGCTGGCGGGTATTTTCATGAATATTCTATAAATAAAGGAACGACAGATGAGAAAGCCGGAGCGGACAAAAACGCTGCCTAGTAAGTTCAATTTTGATGATACTGTAAACAGACTCGTCAGCGTATTGAATGCTAAAAATATTCGTATTTTTGTGCAGGTTGATCAACAGCAAGCGGCAACGGAAGTAGGTCTTGCTCTGCGACCGACGATGTTATTTCTGTTTGGTAACCCAAAGGGTGGTACTCCTGCCATGCAAGCAAATCCTCATGCGGCAATAGAGTTACCCCTACGGGTGGTTATTTGGCAGGATGACAATGGTGATACCCATATAGATTATCAGGATGCAAGTACTGTTCTGGAGTTTGACTATGATGTTGCACATAATATTGTTGCTCCAGTTAGCATCCTGACAACCCTTCTTAACGAAGTGGCCGGTAATTAATTGCAAATAACACTAAATGCCTCGTGGATATTTAGTGTTATTTTTCTGCGTTTATTATGCAAGTGTTTAACCCGCTATAATAAACCTATTGAATAATACATATGATGTTCATTACTCTTCAATGTTTGTCGATTCGTCTATTTTATAAATAGGAGGGTTTTTGTTTGCAATATTATGTGAAGAGTATATCTTGATGCTCAAATATTAATATGTAAGTTATGAGGATAGTTATGAAAAAGACATTAGTCACATCATTGGCCGCTTCTTTGTGTTTTCTCAGTCTGTCTGCCTTTGCTGCTACAGAAATCTCGCAACAAGAAGCCAATAGTTTAAAGCATGTCAAGTCAATCACCGTAACGGAAAATACGGTGAATCAATGTATGCACAAAATTTCGAAAATGGCAGATAAAGAAGGTGCTGATTTCTTTGTTATTAAGAACTTCTCTTCTATAGGCAATGGTTCTCAGGCTGTAGTGACCAGCGAACTCTATAAGAAGTAAACAGCTGTTACCCCCGTTTTAATTATTGATTAGCGAAAGTGTGTTGTTGTACCTGCTTTCGCTTATTAATAATCAACAAATGTTTGTCAGTCATTTGCAAGGCGGGCTTTGTCTGCCCACTCGTCTGACGAATTCCTGATGTGTTGGTACTCCTTGCCATTTCTGGCAGAAAAAAAATGTGAGTTCAGGCCGATTTAGCACATGCCATCTATACCGATTTACTATCGGTTATCGGGATAAACGGTATTGGTAATCGATTGCGTAGTCTCGCTATAACAATGCGGTACGCTACGTTATTTCGATTACTCAGTATTAAGGACATCTCATGAGCCACTCTCTTTTCTCGCAAAATCCCTGGTATAGCGCTGATATCATTCGTGGTTACAAACCGGATTTTACGCCGCGCGTAGCCTTTATCCTCGGCTCAGGCCTGGGGGCGTTGGCGGATCAAATTGAGGATGCGGTTGCCATCTCTTACGAGAAACTACCAGGGTTCCCGGTGAGTACCGTACACGGTCATGCTGGTGAACTGGTGTTGGGAAATCTGGCGGGAATTCCGGTGGCCTGTATGAAAGGACGTGGACATTTCTATGAAGGTCGCGGTATGACGGTGATGACGGATGCCATTCGTACGCTGAAGCTGCTGGGCTGTGAGCTGCTGTTTTGCACCAATGCTGCAGGCTCTTTGCGTCCCGAAGTCGGACCGGGTAGCCTCGTTGCGCTTAGCGATCACATCAATACGATGCCGGGTACGCCGATGGTAGGGCCAAACGATGAGCGTTTTGGCGAGCGATTCTTTTCACTGGCGAATGCCTATGATGCTGACTACCGCGCGATCCTGCAAACTGTTGCCGCTGAGGAAGGATTCCCGCTGAGTGAAGGGGTTTTTGTCTCTTATCCGGGGCCGAACTTTGAAACCGCGGCAGAAATCCGCATGATGCAAATTATCGGTGGTGACGTGGTGGGGATGTCGGTGGTGCCTGAAGTTATCTCTGCGCGCCACTGCGGTTTGAAAGTGGTTGCGGTGGCGGCCATCACCAACCTGGCGGAAGGTCTGGGTGATGTTAAATTATCTCACGCGCAGACGCTGGCTGCAGCGGAACTCTCCCGGCAGAATTTCATCAATTTGATCTGCGGATTCTTGCGCAAACTGGCCTGAATAACTAAAAAATGACCCCGCTTGCGGGGTCTTACTTTATGGCAAGGAACGGAAAAATGGGTATCGCATCTCGCTTAAAGCTCATGTCGTTTTTGCAATATTTCATCTGGGGAAGCTGGTTGGTAACCCTGGGTTCCTACATGATTAATACCCTGGATTTTACCGGTGCGAACGTCGGTATGATTTACAGTTCGAAAGGGCTGGCGGCGATTATCATGCCGGGCATTATGGGCATCATTGCCGATAAATGGCTACGCGCCGAGCGCGCCTATATGCTTTGTCATCTGGTGTGTGCGGGCGTGTTGCTATATGCCACAACCGTTACCGATCCGCAGACCATGTTTTGGGTGATGCTGGTTAACGCAATGGCGTATATGCCGACGATTGCGTTATCGAATAGCGTCTCATACTCGTGCCTGGCGCAATCAGGTCAGGATCCGGTCACCGCGTTCCCGCCAATTCGTGTATTTGGCACCATTGGGTTTATTGTGGCGATGTGGACTGTCAGCTTGATGGGATTGGAACTGAGCAGCGCGCAGTTGTATATCGCTTCAGGCGCATCGCTGCTGCTGGCTCTGTATGCGCTTACGTTGCCGAAAATTCCGGTTGCTGAGAAGAAAGCAAACACCACGCTTGCCAGCAAGTTCGGTCTGGACGCCTTTGTCCTGTTTAAAAAACCGCAGATGGCAATCTTCTTTTTGTTTGCGATGATGCTGGGGGCGGTGTTGCAAATCACCAACGTCTTTGGCAATCCGTTCCTGCATGATTTTGCCCGTAACCCGGAATTTGCCGACAGCTTTGTGGTGAAGTACCCCTCCATATTGCTTTCCGTTTCACAGATGGCGGAGGTGGGCTTTATTCTCACTATCCCGTACTTCCTTAAACGCTTTGGCATTAAAACGGTGATGCTGATGAGCATGCTGGCATGGACGCTGCGCTTTGGCTTCTTTGCCTTTGGCGATCCGTCGCCGTTTGGTTTTGTGCTGCTGCTGATGTCGATGATCGTCTACGGCTGTGCGTTTGATTTCTTCAATATCTCGGGATCGGTATTTGTCGAGCAGGAGGTTAGCTCTAACATTCGCGCCAGCGCGCAGGGGCTGTTTATGACGATGGTAAACGGCGTTGGCGCGTGGGTGGGATCAATTCTGAGTGGTATGGCGGTGGACTATTTTTCTGTCGATGGCGTCAAGGATTGGCAAACTATCTGGCTGGTGTTTGCCGCGTATGCGCTGGCTCTGGCGGTTATCTTTGCATTGTTCTTTAAGTACAAGCATGAGCCTGAACGACTGGCACAGAAATCACCGGCACATTAACACTCCATTGGCGGCGGGTTCTGATACCCGCCGTTTCATTTTCTGCGAGGCAATGTGGTAACTTTGCGCATTATCCTTTTTTCAGGAGCGCATTATCCATGGAACGCACGCACCGCATCGATCTGAAGTTACTGCGTTATTTTCTTGCTGTCGCAGAAGAACTGCATTTTGGACGTGCTGCTGCTCGCCTGAATATGTCGCAACCGCCGCTCAGTACCCATATTAAAGAGCTGGAGCAACAGCTCGGCACTTTGCTATTTATCCGTCATTCCCGCAGCGTGGCGTTAACTCACGCGGGAAAGATATTGATGGAAGAGTCGCGCCGACTGTTATCCAGTGCTAATCAGGCGCTGGCGAGAGTGGAGCAAATTGGTCGTGGTGAGGCAGGGCGAATTGAGCTTGGCGTTATCGGTACAGCGATGTGGGGAAAAATGCGTCCGGTGATGCGGCGTTTTATGAAGGATAATCCCAATGTTGAGGTGCTGTTTCGCGAGAACATGCCCGCGATGCAGATGACGATGCTGGAACGGCGTGAACTGGATGCGGGAATTTGGCGGATGGCTACGGAGCTTTCTCCCGGGTTTACCAGTTTGCGTTTGCATGAGTCCTCTTTTCTGGTTGCCATGCCGGAAGAACATCCTCTTACTGCCTGTGAGTCCATACCGCTGGAGGCGTTGAGAAATGAATATTTTGTCACAATGCCTTCCATTCATACTGACTGGGCATTTTTGCAGCGAGTTTGCCTGAGTGCTGGATTTTCCCCGATGATTATTCGTGAGGTGAGGGAGCCGCAAACGGTGCTGGCGATGATCAGCATGGGGATTGGTATTACGTTAATTGCTGACAGCTATGCGCAGATGAATTGGCCTGGCGTGGTATTTCGACCGTTAGAGGAACGTATTCCGGCGGATTTGTATATTGTGTATGACCAACTGCAGGCGACACCCGCGCTGGAGAAACTGGTAGCGGCATTGACGATGTGATGTCTGTGCCGGATGGCGACTGACGTCTTATCCGGCCTACGCGTGTTGTGTTGTCTGTGCCGGATGGCGACTGACGTCTTATCCGGCCTACGCGTGTAGTGTTGTCTGTGCCGGGTGGCGACTAACGTCTTATCCGGCTTACGTGTGGGGTATTGTCTGTAGGCCTGATAAGCGTAGCGCATCAGGCGATGCAGGTTCGAATCTTATAAATCGCAGATAGCAAAAAGGCGCCTTTAGGGCGCCTTTTTACATTGGTGGGTCGTGCAGGATTCGAACCTGCGACCAATTGATTAAAAGTCAACTGCTCTACCAACTGAGCTAACGACCCGAAGTGGTG
>NZ_KQ089830.1:193333-1600811 GCF_001037515.1 Citrobacter sp. MGH110
GCGGTATTGTCTGTGCCGGATGGCGACTGACGTCTTATCCGGCCTACGCGTGCGGTATTGTCTGTGCCGGATGGCGACTGACGTCTTATCCGGCCTACGCGTGTAGTGTTGTCTGTGCCGGATGGCGACTAACGTCTTATCCGGCTTACGTGTGGGGTATTGTCTGTAGGCCTGATAAGCGTAGCGCATCAGGCGATGCAGGTTCGAATCTTATAAATCGCAGATAGCAAAAAGGCGCCTTTAGGGCGCCTTTTTACATTGGTGGGTCGTGCAGGATTCGAACCTGCGACCAATTGATTAAAAGTCAACTGCTCTACCAACTGAGCTAACGACCCGAAGTGGTGGGTGATGACGGGATCGAACCGCCGACCCCCTCCTTGTAAGGGAGGTGCTCTCCCAGCTGAGCTAATCACCCCCGCTGTGTGGAGTCGCATTATAGGGAGAGTTGAAAATGAGTCAACGCATTTTCTAAAGAATTTGTTCGTTCGTCGTAAATTTAAACAAAACGATCGCAAATCAATCCATGCAGCATGATTTGTATACGAAAATGGCAAAGCGTGATGTTCCAACCTGAACAACATTGAGGAATCAGACCACAGTGATAGAATACGAGCCTGATAATCTTTCCAGGATTTGCCGGTTGTCGGCATCTTTATAAACGTAAGGCCATTTCATGAAAATCAAAACTCGCTTCGCGCCAAGCCCGACAGGTTACCTGCACGTCGGTGGTGCGCGTACTGCTCTATATTCCTGGCTTTTTGCACGTAACCATGACGGTGAGTTTGTGCTGCGTATTGAAGACACCGATCTCGAACGCTCCACTCCGGAAGCTATTGAAGCCATTATGGATGGCATGAATTGGCTGAATCTGGAATGGGATGAAGGCCCGTACTTCCAGACCAAACGTTTTGATCGCTACAACGCCGTGATTGATGAGATGCTGGAAGCCGGTACCGCGTATAAATGCTACTGCTCCAAAGAGCGTCTGGACGCACTGCGCGAAGAGCAGATGGCAAACGGTGAGAAGCCGCGTTACGACGGTCGCTGCCGCCACGGACATGAACATCATGCTGCTGATGAACCATGCGTGGTGCGTTTTGCCAACCCGCAGGATGGATCCGTTATTTTTGACGACCAGATCCGTGGGCCGATCGAATTCAGCAACCAGGAGCTGGACGATCTGATCATCCGCCGTACTGACGGTTCTCCGACCTACAACTTCTGTGTTGTGGTCGACGACTGGGATATGGAAATCACCCACGTTATTCGTGGTGAAGATCATATCAACAACACTCCGCGTCAGATTAACATCCTGAAAGCGCTGAATGCGCCGGTGCCGGTTTATGCACACGTGTCGATGATCAACGGCGACGACGGTAAAAAACTCTCTAAACGTCACGGTGCGGTCAGCGTTATGCAGTATCGCGACGACGGTTACCTGCCGGAAGCGCTGCTGAACTATCTGGTGCGTCTGGGCTGGTCCAGCGGCGATCAGGAAATCTTCACCCGTGAAGAGATGATCAAACTGTTCTCCCTTGGTGCGGTGAGCAAGTCTGCCAGTGCGTTCAACACCGAAAAACTGCAGTGGCTGAACCATCACTACATTAATTCGCTGGCACCAGAATATGTGGCAACGCATCTGCAATGGCACATTGAGCAGGAAAATATCGATACTCGCGTTGGCCCGCAGCTGTCTGAGCTGGTTAAACTGCTGGGTGAGCGCTGCAAAACGCTGAAAGAGATGGCGCAGAGCTGCCGCTACTTCTACGAAGACTTTGCTGAGTTCGACGCGGATGCAGCTAAGAAACACCTGCGTCCGGTAGCGCGTCAGCCGCTGGAAGTGGTTCGCGATAAGCTGGCTGCTATCAGCGAGTGGACGGCAGAAAACGTGCACCACGCGATTCAGGCAACCGCTGATGAGCTGGAAGTGGGTATGGGTAAAGTTGGGATGCCGCTGCGCGTAGCCGTAACCGGCGCGGGTCAGTCTCCGGCGTTAGACGTCACGGTGCATGCGATTGGTAAATCCCGCTGCATTGAGCGTATTAATAAAGCGCTGGCGTTTATTGCTGAGCGTGAAAGCCAGCAGTAAGACCGGTTGAGCTATGAAACAACGGCAGGAGCGCATCCTGCCGTTTTTTTTGCCTGTTATTCAGACTCATCAATACCCAGACGGGTAAGGAAAGTGCGAATACCTTCGCGCGAAATATACATTGCCAGCTTTTCTTGTTCCGTTGGGGACATGTTGTCCAGTGCGCTAATTATCTGGCGACAGGCGTGGCTACGCACCACGTGGGTGTATTCTGCCAGCGGTTCCTCAGCCTGATAAATTTCAGGGACTTTGCGAAAAGCCGGAATATTGAGCAGAAACGTACGGACGCTGGAGTCGATATGGATCAGCCTTGCACGACCCCCTTTAACGCCGGGAAACTTTTCGGTGGTCCAGTTTTGTTCTCTGATCCAACGATTGACGGTTTGTTTGGCAACCCCGAGACATTCCGCTAGTTCTTCGGTCGTCATTTTGCTGCGTAATTTTTTCATATTATTTGTTGTCGCGGATCCCTAAGCGTTGTAACAAACCCGTAATGCCTTCACGCAGGATCAGTGACGTAAACATTTTTTGTTCTGACGGAGTCATCTCTTTGGCGAGCCTAATCAGTAGAGCTTCGATAGAGGTATCGCCGGATAACGATAAATTATCTGATAAACCTTCGGCTGAACGCTCAGCACTGCGAATGTATTCACGAACTTGTTCGGTGACGTGAACCAGACGCGCTTTACCGCCCTGTACGCCTGGTTTTGGTGATGTAGCCCAACCCTCCTTGCGCACCCATTTATTGATGGTCTGTCGGCTGTATCCGGTCAGATTAGCAAGTTCTTCTGGCGTCATCCGTTCCTTGAACATAACGATTCCCTGAATAGTCGTGGGGTTAATTAGTGGCTCATTTTATAGCACCATTTTAGTAGAAACCGTGACGCGTTTAACTACTGAATGCGAGTTGTTACGCAATGTTCTTCATTTGACTGCTTTTTCAGCGATTGAATTCTATGAGTTAATTTTGCCGTTGACACACGCGAAGGGAATTCATATGATGCCGCCCGTCAACTCGACAAGCTTTACGTAATGGGGCTATAGCTCAGCTGGGAGAGCGCTTGCATGGCATGCAAGAGGTCAGCGGTTCGATCCCGCTTAGCTCCACCAAATTTAATCCCAATAAATTTGGTACGTACGTAATAGCATCGTGGGGCTATAGCTCAGCTGGGAGAGCGCTTGCATGGCATGCAAGAGGTCAGCGGTTCGATCCCGCTTAGCTCCACCAAATTTAATCCCAATAAATTTGGTACGTACGTAATAGCATCGTGGGGCTATAGCTCAGCTGGGAGAGCGCTTGCATGGCATGCAAGAGGTCAGCGGTTCGATCCCGCTTAGCTCCACCAAAATTTAAACCCTCGCTGAAAAGCGGGGGTTTTTTGTTTCTGTATCCTACCTGTTCTTACCCTGTATCTCTTCGGTTTGCTGAATAGCAGGCATAAAAAAACCGGGGAGAAGAATCTCCCCGGTCTTATCAATACGACGTTATCTTACGCTTACAGCACCAGTGCGGCGATAGATGCAGACAGTACGCTCACCAGCGTAGAGCCGTACACCAGCTTCAGACCGAAGCGGGAAACCACGTTACCTTGCTCTTCGTTCAGACCTTTAATCGCACCGGCGATAATACCGATGGAAGAGAAGTTAGCGAAGGAGACCAGGAACACGGACAGGATACCTTCTGCGCGCGGAGAGAGCGTGGCGGCAATTTTCTGCAGATCCATCATCGCAACGAATTCGTTGGAAACCAGTTTGGTTGCCATGATACTGCCCACCTGCAGCGCTTCGCTGGACGGCACACCCATTACCCATGCAACCGGGTAGAAGATGTAGCCCAGGATGCCCTGGAAGGAGATGCTGTAGCCAAACCAGCCGGTCACGGTGGCGAACAGGGCGTTCAGGGCTGCGATCAGCGCGATGAAACCAATCAGCATCGCCGCAACGATAATTGCCACTTTGAAACCTGCCAGGATGTATTCACCCAGCATTTCGAAGAAGCTCTGGCCTTCGTGCAGGTTAGACATCTGAATGTTTTCTTCGCTGGCATCAACGGTGTACGGGTTGATCAGCGACAGCACGATAAAGGTGCTGAACATGTTCAGAACCAGCGCCGCAACCACGTACTTCGGTTCCAGCATGGTCATGTACGCGCCGACGATAGACATGGAAACGGTCGACATCGCCGTTGCAGCCATGGTGTACATACGGTTGCGAGACATTTTGCCGAGAATATCTTTATAGGCGATAAAGTTCTCGGACTGACCCAGGATCAGGGAGCTGACGGCGTTGAAGGATTCCAGCTTGCCCATACCGTTCACTTTGGATAACAGGAAACCAATCGCGCGGATGATAACCGGCAGAACGCGGATATGCTGCAAAATACCGATAAGAGCGGAAATGAAGACGATTGGGCACAGCACTTTCAGGAAGAAGAATGCCAGGCCTTTGTCGTTCATGCTGCCGAAGACAAAGTTTGTCCCTTCATTAGCGAATCCGAGGAGTTTTTCAAACATCTCGGAGAAGCCTCTCACGAAGCCCAGACCGACATCAGAGTTCAGGAAGAACCATGCCAGTAACACTTCAATAACAAGCAATTGAATAACATAACGAATGCGGATTTTTTTACGGTCACTGCTTACCAGCAGTGCGAGTACCGCAACCACGGCAAGGGCCAGGACGAAATGAAGAACGCGGTCCATATTTGCTCCAAATATGAGGCAGGTTTAGTTTTCGTGCACATTCTATGTAACAACCATAAAGAAAACGAGATCAAACACACACTATAATAAGGACCTGTGACGAGATTCAAAATTAGTGATCGGTGATACACTTCTGTTATGTTTAGTATGGAAGTGAAAAGTTATGTCATTGTGCTAATCTCATAACAATAATTAAACATCTCACCGGTATTTCCAGAATCCTTATCGATCCATAGACAAACGCTATCAGAGAAATCAACTTCACCCATTAAAATGAATTTGATAATCATTCTCAATAGGCGTAGCTTGAAACATAGCAAAGGCTATGTTTCTGAGGCACTAAAATGACTAACGATCGCGTTGAGAGTAGCAGTGGACGGGCAGCGCGCAAGTTGAAGCTCGCATTAATGGGACCTGCGTTCATCGCGGCGATCGGCTACATCGATCCGGGCAACTTCGCCACCAACATCCAGGCAGGGGCCAGCTTTGGCTATAAACTGTTGTGGGTGGTGGTCTGGGCAAATCTGATGGCGATGCTGATTCAGGTGCTGTCGGCAAAGCTGGGTATTGCCACGGGTAAAAACCTGGCGGAGCAAATTCGCGATCACTATCCTCGTCCGGTGGTGTGGTTCTACTGGGTGCAGGCCGAAATTATCGCCATGGCGACAGACCTTGCTGAATTCATTGGTGCCGCGATTGGTTTCAAATTGATCCTCGGCGTGTCGTTATTGCAGGGGGCCGTGCTCACCGGTATCGCGACTTTTTTGATTCTGATGTTGCAGCGCCGTGGGCAAAAACCGCTGGAAAAAGTGATTGGCGGCTTGCTGCTGTTTGTGGCTGCGGCTTACATTGTGGAACTGATCTTTTCCCAGCCGAACTTCGCGCAACTTAGCAAGGGAATGGTTATCCCGAGCCTGCCTAATTCTGAAGCGGTGTTCCTGGCGGCTGGTGTGCTCGGCGCGACTATCATGCCACACGTCATTTATCTGCACTCTTCCTTAACTCAGCATCTGCACGGCGGAACACGTCAACAGCGCTATGCGGCCACGAAATGGGATGTGGCAATCGCCATGACGATTGCTGGATTTGTCAATCTGGCGATGATGGCGACGGCTGCCGCTGCATTTCACTTTAGCGGGCATACCGGTATTGCCGATCTCGATCAAGCGTATTTGACACTTGAACCGCTGTTGAGTCACGCTGCGGCGACGGTATTCGGTTTAAGCCTGGTGGCTGCGGGACTTTCTTCTACCGTGGTCGGTACGTTGGCCGGGCAGGTGGTGATGCAAGGGTTTATCCGCTTTCACATTCCGCTTTGGGTACGCCGTACCGTCACTATGATGCCATCATTTATTGTGATTTTGATGGGACTGGATCCGACGCGTATTCTGGTGATGAGCCAGGTATTGCTCAGTTTTGGTATTGCACTGGCGCTGGTGCCGCTACTGATCTTTACCAGTGACGGTAAGCTGATGGGCGATTTGGTGAATACCCGTTGGGTAAAACAGTTAGGCTGGGTGATTGTTCTGCTGGTGGTGGCGCTCAATATCTGGCTGTTGGTAGGAACCGCATTCGGTTTGTAAAAACAAAAGGGCCTGTTGGCCCTTTTGTTACATTAATGATGATGTTTGTGACCACGCCCGCGACCGCGGTGGTCGTCACGATCGTTCCAGCCTTCACGATAACCACGCTCATAAGCTTTGCGTTTGTCCCAGCCACGATGGTAGCCATTGTCATGACGCCACCAGCGATTTTTGCGCCACTCATAGTTATGGTGCCAGTAATCCCGGTCGCGCCAGCGGCCGCCATCCCAGTAGTTACCGTAGTTATCGCGATCGCCAATTTGTAATTTTATTGATGGCAGCAGGGTGATTTCGCCAGCGTTCGCGGCCAGCGGTGTAAAAGCCAATAAGACTGCCGCCAGAATCAGTGACCTGAACATGTTTTCTCTCCTTCACGATCGAGCCGTAGCCGGCCTGTTAACGTAATATTACGGGGCAGTAAAGCCCCGTTTCATCGCCTTAACTCTTAAATCGCAAGTGAGAGCACTTTTTGTTAATAAATGTGTCTTTATTTCAATCAACTCAGGATAGCATCAATCTCCGCGCACTCTTCAGACGTAAAGTGACGGTTTGCCAGCATACCGACAGCGTCTTCAATCTGCGCCGTTTTACTCGCGCCAATCAGCACGGACGTGACTTTGTCATCCCGTAACACCCATGCCAGCGCCATTTGGGAAAGCTTTTGCCCGCGTCGTTCTGCCAGCACATTCAGCGCCCGCACTTTTTCCAGCTTTTGTGGAGTGATCTGGTCCGGATTTAGAAAGCGACTGGTGCTTGCCGCACGAGAATCCGCAGGAATGCCGTTCAGATAGCGGTCGGTTAACTGTCCGCCAGCCAGCGGTGAGAAGGCGATACTGCCGACACCTTTTTCCTGTAATAGTGACAGCAAGCCACCTTCGACCCAACGTTCAAACATGGAATATTTGGGCTGGTGAATAAGGCATGGCGTACCTAAATCGTCGAGTATTTCAATCGCCTGCCTGGCAAGATCTGCCGGATAGTTAGACAACCCGACGTACAGCGCTTTGCCCTGACGGACGATGTGATCCAGCGCGCGCATGGTTTCTCTGAGCGGTGTTTCAGGGTCGGGGCGATGGTGGTAGAAGATATCGACATACTCCAGCCCCAGACGCTTCAGGCTTTGATCGAGACTGGCAATCAGATATTTGCGTGAACCCCAGTCACCGTAGGGGCCTTCCCACATGGTGTAGCCCGCTTTTGTGGAGATTATAAGCTCATCTCGCCACGGTAAAAAATCTTCCTGCAGGATCCGACCAAAATTCCGTTCTGCCGAACCCGGTGGTGGACCATAGTTATTTGCCAGATCAAAATGGTTGATCCCCAGATCGAATGCGCGCTGTAACAATGCGCGACTGTTCTCGACCTGTGTGGTATCGCCAAAATTGTGCCACAAACCCAGAGAGACAATCGGGAGCTTAAGGCCGCTCTGACCGCAGCGGCGGTACTCCATTGTCTGATAACGATTTTCATCTGCGTGATAAACCATGTCACCCCCCTTCCACAATGCGTGTGCCTTTCAGTGTATACGGTTACACCGTCGATTCTTCAATGAATTTTTACCGCCAAAACTGTAAATCCTGCTTTCCACCCCCTCACAGCGACTTTCCTGGACAGTCATCACAGTTCTTCGATACTCAACATGAGGTTACCGTCAGAAGGATAGCTGTCATGCAAACCCCGTATTCCGTTGCTGATTATCTGCTGGACAGGCTGGCAGGCTGTGGCGTCGGCCATCTCTTTGGTGTGCCGGGCGATTATAATTTGCAGTTTCTTGACCGCGTGATTGAACATCCCAACGTATGTTGGGTCGGGTGTGCGAATGAATTGAATGCGGCTTATGCGGCAGATGGCTATGCCCGGGTATCCGGGGTTGGGGCGCTGCTCACCACGTTTGGTGTGGGGGAGTTAAGCGCAATTAACGGTATCGCGGGTAGCTTCGCGGAATATGTTCCTGTTTTGCATATTGTCGGCGCACCCTGTCGCGGCGCGCAGCGTCGCGGAGAGTTGATGCATCACACTTTGGGTGACGGTGACTTTCAGCATTTTTACCGCATGCAGCAGGCAGTAACAACGGCCAGCGCGATACTGGATGAACAAAATGCCTGCTATGAAATTGACCGTGTGTTGCGAATGATGCTCAGCGAGCGCAGGCCGGGCTATCTGATGCTACCTGCTGATGTGGCTAAACAGCCTGCTACGCCACCGAATGATATTATGAGAGTTCCTCTGAGCGAGCCGGAAAGCAGCGTGATAGAGGCGTTTCGCTACCATGCCCGTGAACGATTGCTGGACAGCCCACGCGTAGCGTTGCTGGCCGACTTCCTCGCGCTGCGTTTTGGTCTGCAGCCGGTTTTACAGCGCTGGATGGCGGAAACGCCGATGGCTCATGCCACGTTGTTGATGGGCAAAGGACTGTTTGATGAGCGTCACCCGGCGTTTGTTGGCACGTACAGCGCTGGAGCCAGCAGCGATTATGTACGTCAGGCGATAGAAGATGCCGATACGATAATGTGTGTCGGCACACAATTTGTCGACACCCTCACTGCTGGGTTTACACAACAGCTACCGCAGGATCGCACCATTGACGTTCAGCCCCATGCGTCACGAATTGGATCCCACTGGTTTAACATCCCGATGGAGCAGGCGGTCACCACATTACGTGAGTTGTGCCTGGAAATGTCGTTTTCTCTACCGCCAGAACGTCCGCCAATTAGGCGTGTTCAGGTTGAGAAGGGCCCACTGACGCAGGAAAACTTCTGGCACACGGTGCAGCAGTTTCTGAAGCCTGATGACATTATCCTCGTCGATCAGGGAACCGCCGCCTTTGGCGCGGCTGCGCTCTCACTACCTTGCGGGGCGGAAGTACTGGTTCAACCGTTGTGGGGATCTATCGGCTACGCGCTCCCGGCGGCATTCGGTGCGCAAACGGCCTGTCCGGACCGTCGGGTGATCCTGATTATTGGCGATGGCGCGGCGCAGCTCACCATTCAGGAGCTGGGCTCCATGCTCAGAGACGGGCAATCGCCGGTTATTTTACTGCTCAACAATGACGGTTATACCGTGGAGCGGGCCATACACGGGGCAAATCAGCGCTATAACGACATCGCCGCCTGGAGCTGGACGTCGGTGCCGCAGGCGTTTAGTCGTGAATGTCAGGCCGAATGTTGGCGGGTGAAGCAGGCGGTACAGCTGGAGGAGGTGCTGGCCCGGTTGTCCCATCCGCAACGACTGTCGTTAATTGAGGTGGTGCTACCGAAAGCCGATCTTCCTGAATTATTGCGCACGGTGACCCGTGCGCTGGAATCTCGCAACGGCGGATAGCTATTTATCAGGGCGCTCAGCGACCATCATCGGTTTGCCCGCCAGCAACAGCCAGGCGGGCAGCATGACGATGCACAGCAGCGGCAGCAGGGTGGAATCTGGCACCACCACTGCTGCCATAAACAGGCTCAGCCAGGCGTCACGGGTGACGACCAGCACCAGCCCGAGAATAGAGCAAGAAACCGTGATGGCAGCCGGCACCGCTTCAACATGGGCGTGCAGCATCAGGCCAAGCGCGACGCCAACGAATACCGCCGGGAAGATTCGTCCGCCGCGAAAACCACTCGCCGCTGCAACCACCAATGCCGTTAGTTTGATCACGGCGAGCATGAAATAATCTGATGTCCCCAGCGTTTGGCTAAACGCCATTTGCTGCATTTCGTCCAGTCCCTTAAACAAGGTAAGCGGCCCGCCGATAACACCCAAAATACCAAGGATAAAACCGCCTGCCCCGAGGATCAGCACCGGGTGTCTTAATCGATGCATTAAATGGTGCAAACGCGGCAGACACCAGACGGCAACCATCCCAGCGGCAATGGCGATGGCAGCAACAACCGCGCCGCTGAGTATATCGATCAAGTGCATCTGCGTGTAGTGCGCGATGGGCAGTGAAAAATGGGGGTGAAAAAACAGGCTGGTGGTTAGCGAACCCGCGGCGGCGGCCATTAACGGTGCAAACAGGCGATCCCACAAGGGCACATCGTTTGAGCTATTTAGCGTTTGCGAAAATATCAGCGCGGCGGCAACGGGGGTACCAAATAGCGCGCCGATGGTGCCGGCAGAGGCGAGAATGGTCCAGTCCAGCTTCGCAATGCGCGGAAACATGCGGCTACCAAGTGCCACTGCCAGTGCGATATTCACGGTCATGATGGGGTGTTCCGGACCCAGACTGACGCCACCCGCGAGGCCGAGGATTAACGCTGCCAGCAGGCCCGGTATTGCTGACGTTGGCACCGGCATACCAATTAACGGTTCACAGGCCGGATCCGGGCCTGCGTGGCCATGGCTGTAACGGATAACTAACCCGACCATGATCCCCGTGAGTGTCAGCATACCGATAATCCAGACCGGAGAGTCCTGGGCTATACCGATGCTAACAGGCAGACGTTCCCACAAAAACTGCTGTAAAACGGAAGCCACTTTCATCACAACGATCAACACCAGGCTGGACGCTATGCCAATGATTAGCGCTGGGGTTGATAGCAAGAGCATCGTTCTGGCTCGCGGATGGAGCATTTTCTATTCCTTAAAACAGAGTCATAGACATAGTTTGCACAGCCTGCCTGACGACATCGCTGCAAATGGTGCTGAAACGATAAAGTAATTGTGTGATCTGGATCGATTTTCCACGGGCATCAGCCTTCAGACCGTTGTTGTTATGTCCCCATGAATTTACAGTGTGGCAAAGATTTATTCTGACTTTAGCGGAGCAGTGGAAGAATGACAAAATATGCTTTAGTAGGGGATGTTGGCGGCACCAACGCGCGTCTTGCTCTGTGCGATATTGCCAGCGGCGAGATTTCGCAGGCAAAAACCTATTCCGGGTTGGATTATCCAAGTCTGGAGGCGGTGGTGCGCGTGTACCTGGATGAGCATAGCGTTAGCGTTGAAGATGGTTGTATTGCCATTGCCTGTCCGATAACCGGCGACTGGGTGGCAATGACCAACCATACCTGGGCGTTCTCTATTGCTGAGATGAAAAAAAACCTGGGCTTCAGCCATCTGGAAATCATCAATGATTTCACCGCTGTGTCGATGGCGATCCCGATGCTGAAAAAAGAGCATTTAATCCAGTTTGGTGGCGCGGAACCTGTTGAAGGTAAACCTATTGCGGTTTATGGCGCAGGAACCGGGCTTGGCGTGGCGCATCTGGTCCACGTGGATAAACGCTGGGTAAGTCTCCCTGGTGAAGGCGGCCACGTGGATTTTGCGCCTAACAGCGAGGAAGAGGGAATTATCCTTGAGGTTCTGCGCGCGGAAATAGGTCACGTGTCCGCAGAACGCGTGCTGTCTGGTCCGGGACTGGTGAATCTGTATCGCGCGATCGTCAAGTCTGACGGACGCCTGCCGGAAAATCTGCAGCCGAAGGATATCACCGCACGGGCGCTGGAAGATTCCTGCATTGACTGTCGTCGTGCGCTGTCGCTGTTCTGCGTCATCATGGGACGTTTTGGTGGCGATCTGGCGTTAACGCTGGGCACATTTGGCGGTGTGTACATCGCCGGCGGTATTGTGCCGCGCTTCCTCGACTTCTTTAAAGCGTCGGGCTTCCGCGGTGGTTTTGAAGATAAAGGCCGTTTTAAAGCCTACGTGCAGGATATTCCGGTGTATCTGATCGTGCACGATAATCCTGGACTACTTGGCGCTGGTGCGCATTTACGTCAGACGCTGGGCCATATTTTGTAAGGTCAGGGCCGGATGGCGCTCAGCGCTTCTCCGGCCTTGTCGTTCTGGCTGTTCATATTTTCTAAAATTATCTTGATCATCTGTTGTTCAAATAAATCGGCATGCAGGTATCTTGTGTTTTTATATTTTTTATCGGTATCCAGATAGGGTTGATGCAAACAACATTCTGGCGGCGTGCATGAGATCAGGGTGTTAATAAGGTCAATTGGTTTAGGGTATTCTATAAATAGCGGGCCATGGCGATAGTTATGTTTATTTTGCCATTCCGCCAGATCGTCCATAAAACACTCTGCGGTTGGTTTCGGCATCGCGCTGGCTTTATCTTTGCCCAACACAATATAAGCCAGGTTGTATAACCCGTGCGCGTATGGCCAGAACATTTTATGGAGCTTAGTGAGCCCTGGTTCTCTCAATGCGGACACGCTTTTACAATATAAATCGAGTTGCGTACCTGCTTCTGTCACATCCTCATCCAGGAGCGCCATCAGAAAGCGGAGGATGAACATATCGCTTACTGTTTGCTTCATGGTCAGTACCTTTTGCGCTCTTTTTCTGGCATCCACTGCAAAGTCTGCACGTTTGTACCACACCGCCATCATTAAATTCGTCATGGCCAGGTTAACAGGGTGACCGTTATCACTCATACCCAATTTTTCAGGCAATAAGAGTGGTACTCGGTCAAATAAACCCGCGGCAAGAATCTCTAGTGTCGTCCATACATTAATACTGTGATCGCAGCCTGAGTCCACACCCTGCGTCACATGTTTAATCATCGCAGACTGTCGCAGGGATAAGTGTAGAGATTCCATATCATTTGACTGTATCGCGGTTTTATATCCTAATAACTCCGGGCTGCGCTTCATGCGCAGCATAAAAAGCCATGAACTCAGCTGTTGTTGCAGTGAATAATCCAGATGGCATTGTTCATGAATATCCAGGCACTCAGCTAAATAATCGTCCGTACTTATCCATATCAGGGCATTTTTTTCCGCTTCTTTTGCGTATTCGCGTAGATATGTACGTTGATATTTTTCGCTCAGCTTCGCCATGACATCACCTGTAAAAAATAGAGTGACGACCAATATACTACAAACTTAGTTCAGCTATCCCGTTCGTTGCGGAAACGACTGAAAGCGTGCGCTGTACTTTCCATTCGTCACGCTTTTTCAGCACTATAAATGCATTAATTGTCTGAATTCTTTCACTTTGCTCCGACTAACCGGGATTTCAAATTCCAGATCCTTTAAACGCAGAATATAAGTGTTGTTAAACCAGGGTTCGATCTCGCGGATTTTATTCAGATTTACGCAGAACGAGCGGTGGCAGCGGAAGAAATGCGAAGCCGGCAGTTTGCTGCAAAATTCGCTGATGTTCATCGGCATGACGTATGATTCTCGTCGCGTATAGACGAACGTCATCTTTTCATGCGCTTCAGCGTAGTAGATGTCGTTGATTGGGGTCACGATGATCCGCTCATCCTTGATCAGGTTGATCGTATCGTTTTCGCGGGCCACCGGACTTACAGGAGACGTTCCCGTTTGCTGTTGCTGCCAGGCGGCTTCCAGCTTTTGCAGCATACTGACAATGCGTGATTCCTGGTACGGCTTCAGAATGTAGTCAAAAGCTTCCAGTTCGAAGGCTTCAACAGCATGCTCTTTCCATGCGGTAATAAACACAATAAAGGGTTTATGCGCGAACTGGCTGATATTTTGTGCCAGCAATACGCCGTCCAGCGAGGGAATATTAATATCCAGAAAAATGGCGTCAACGCGGTTGTGCTGGAGATATTTCAGCACGTCCAGACCATCGTCAAACGTGCCGACAATCTCCATCTGGCTGTGCTCTTTTATCAGCCAGCTCAGTTCCTGTTGGGCCAGGAATTCATCTTCAACAATGATGACTTTCACGACTTCACTCCTGGTTAAAGCAATAATGTAGTTGGCGCGGCTGCGGGCGAGTGCACATTAGGTACATAAAAGGCAATCTCTGTGCCTGGCTCCAGACGGCGGATATGTAATCCCTCACCGTAGAGCAGCTTAACGCGATGGTGCACATTCAACAGACCAATTTTATTGCCCGGCATTTCATTGGACTCGACCCGTTCAATCACTTTTGGGTCGATACCATGACCCGTGTCTCGTACGGCAATCCGTACCCGGTTGCCGCACTCCGCAACGCTGATAGTGACCACACCTTTCCCTTTGCAGGGCTGGATCCCATGGACGATAGCGTTCTCGACCAACGGCTGAATCAGCAGGCTGGGAATAAAACAGCTTACCTCTTCATCGATATCATAAATAACGGTCAGCTTGTCGCCAAAGCGGGCCTGTTCGATGGTGATGTAATCCTTGATTTGATACAGCTCTTTCTTGATGTCGATCTGCTCATCGTCTTTTAATTCAATATTATAGCGAAGATAGCGCGACAAATTAAAAATGAGCTGACGTGCGGTGTCCGGGTTAAGGCGTACCGACGATGAAATCGCGTTCAGGGCATTAAACAGAAAATGGGGATTTATTTTGCTTTGCAGCGCGCGTAGCTCTGCCTTATTTGCCATTTCTCGTAGTTGCTCTGCGCGGGAGACTTCAAGCTGGGTGGAGATGATTTGCGACAGACCGATCGCCATTTCCTGTAACGAGGAAGTGATTTGATGAGCGTGACAGTAGTAGATCTTCAGCGTGCCGGTCACGACGCCTTTCTCCCAAAGCGGGATCACCAGCATAGAGTGGATTTCCGGGGTGCGATGCGCTTCATCATTGTTTTTTATGATTATTTTACCGTGATTTATGGCTTCTTGCGTGGTAGGGCTGACGAAGTCATCGTTATCGCGGTAGTTGATCTCTCCGACGCCAACATAGGCCAGAACGTGCTGAGTATTGGTGATTGCAACCGCGTCAGCGTGGATATCGTGGCGAATAATTTCGCACACCTGACGTAACGACTCGCTGTTGACCTGGCGAAAGAGCGGCAGCGTTTTGTTGGCGATATCCAGCGCCAGCTTAGCCTGTTTTGCAGCGCTGGCTTCTTTCTCACCTTCAACGCTTTGTACCAGCATCACGATAAAACCAATACAGACGCTGCCGAGGATCATTGGAATACCGATTTTTGAGACAATATCCAGCCCCAGTTCGGTGGTGGGTGCCCAGGCGACGACCAGTATCATGGTCAGTGATTCGCACAGCATTCCGCCTAAAATACCCGCGCGCCAGTGCTGCGCTTTGGGGATCTTACGGTTGATCCACCCGGCAATACAGCCAGCCAGAATGCTGGTAATAAAGCAGGGTAGGGCAGTTACGCCGCCAATATCGATCAGGTAACGGTGGGTGCCTGCGATCAGCCCCGTAATAATGCCAACCCATGGACCGAACAGGATCCCTCCTGACATGACCGCGATAATACGCACATTGACCAGAGAACCTTCTACCGGTACGCCTGACCAGGTACTGAACAGGGCAAACATGGAGAAAATCGCGGTAACGGCGAGCAGTTCTTTTGGGGAGTGGGCTGACTTGTGCAACAGTTCGCGAAACAGGCGGATACGAATCAGGAAAAACAGACAGAACAGCATCAGTGCTGCCCGGTCAAATACCGCCAGCAGCATATTGAATATTTCGTGCACGGGTGACTCTTGCGCAAGGGTTAAACCACTATGATAGGTAACCTGAGGCAGGATGACCAGCACCCCCGCAGTTCAGAGCTAATGGGGAACAACCATAATATTAAAAGGGGATTGTTGCATGATTGTTGTATTTACAATACCTGTCCTGTGAGCACTGCGTTCAAGGTAATGTATTTAACAACAAAATGTTAAATGATGGTAATTTTTGGCGGGTTGTGAAAATGGTTATTTCCTCATTTTACTCAGCTGTTCCTCTTTTTCGTCAGGAAAAAATATTTTGTTTTGCCTCTCGACAGAAGGAAATTATTCAGGCTATTTTCTAAACGTGCCACCATCGTGGCAGCGTCGCTCGGACGGTCCGGGCGCTAACGTTAATCTGAGGATATTATGGCTGACTCCCGCCCTGAACGTCGCTTTACGCGTATTGATCGCCTTCCCCCGTACGTTTTTAACATCACCGCTGAACTGAAGATGGCTGCGCGTCGGCGCGGCGAAGATATTATCGATTTCAGTATGGGGAACCCGGATGGGGCCACGCCTCCTCACATTGTCGAAAAACTGTGTACCGTGGCTCAGCGCCCGGATACTCACGGTTATTCCACCTCACGCGGTATTCCGCGTTTGCGTCGGGCGATTTCCCGCTGGTACCAGGAACGCTATGACGTTGAGATCGATCCTGAATCTGAAGCCATTGTGACCATCGGTTCCAAAGAGGGGCTGGCGCACCTGATGCTGGCAACGCTCGATCACGGTGATACGGTCCTCGTGCCCAACCCAAGTTATCCCATCCATATCTATGGCGCGGTGATTGCCGGCGCGCAGGTGCGTTCAGTGCCGCTGGTTGAGGGTGTCGACTTCTTTAATGAGCTGGAACGCGCAATACGCGAAAGTTACCCGAAGCCGAAGATGATGATCTTAGGTTTCCCATCCAACCCGACCGCGCAGTGCGTCGAGCTGGAATTCTTTGAGAAAGTGGTGGCCCTGGCTAAACGCTATGACGTGCTGGTGGTTCACGACCTGGCCTACGCTGATATTGTTTATGACGGCTGGAAGGCGCCATCGATTATGCAGGTACCCGGCGCTCGCGACGTCGCTGTTGAATTTTTCACCCTGTCGAAAAGCTACAACATGGCGGGATGGCGTATCGGGTTTATGGTGGGCAACAAAACGCTGGTGAACGCGCTGGCGCGAATCAAGAGCTATCACGATTACGGGACCTTTACGCCACTGCAGGTTGCGGCAATTGCCGCGCTGGAAGGCGATCAGCAATGTGTACGGGATATCGCTGAGCAATATAAACGTCGTCGCGATGTGCTGGTCAAAGGACTGCATGAAGCAGGCTGGATGGTCGAGATGCCAAAGGCCTCAATGTACGTTTGGGCGAAAATTCCAGAGCAATACGCCGGGATGGGGTCACTTGAGTTTGCCAAGAAGCTGCTGAACGAAGCGAAGGTATGCGTTTCGCCAGGGATTGGGTTTGGTGATTATGGTGATACGCATGTGCGATTTGCATTGATTGAAAACCGTGACCGTACCCGCCAGGCTATTCGCGGCATCAAGGCGATGTTTCGCGCAGATGGCCTGTTACCGACCAGTGCAAAATCGACTTCTGAAAGTACCGACTGACAGAATGTTCCCCCAAAATGCAAAACAGGAGCCTGATGGCTCCTGTTTTTTTGCTGCGTCTTTTAATTTAGATCATCAGGGCGAAAGTACCGGCCCAAACGATGACCATAAAAGAAATGCCCATAAAGAAATATTTCACTTTTCATCTCTCCGCGTACCTGGGGTACGTCTAAATGAACATATGCTTACCTGACAGAGAGCTGATGCACTCGCAAACGAAAGGGAGAATACCCCTCATTTGCTTGGCTGCATCACCTCAGAATTCTGAGCTTTAATGCTCCAGACGGCGCTAATGTACGCCTAAAAATGAGGAGAGACAAGAGGCATTTTTTTATTTAATTTTAATAACTTACAACTGTCGTGATTCGGCGACAGTTTAATTTCTGCCGGTAATAAATTGCCATTGAGCGACGGAATGGTTACTCGGAGAATTCTCATATCGCCATGATGTTAATGCGGTTAATTTTTCGCGGAATGAGATAATGAAAAGGTTAAAAATGACCAGATTAATGATGCTAGCACTCGTTTTTACGCCATTGACGTCGATGGCGGCCTCACCGTTGGCGTTTAATTTCAGCTGCGCAAGTATTGGCGGCGTGAATAGTGATGGCAAAGGCAATGTTTGGATTGATGGCTCGAAGGCGACGGTGAAGGCCTTCAATGAAAATTACTGGGAAGCCAAAAGCGGGAACAATACGGTTTCTATTTCTCGTAAAGATGACGGGAATCCGGACGTTTCCTGGAGTGGGCCGAATCGAAAGCACGGGGTATGCCTGCCTGAAGATAATATTGACTTTTCTGGGGCCAAAAAATCGACCAGCACTGGACCCTCTTATTCCTGCGCTGCGGTAGCAAAGGGCAGTATCGAAGAGATTATCTGCCACAGTCCTTCGCTCTCAGAAATGGATTTAGCCTTAAACGGGGCCTACAAGCAGGCGCTGGTTAAATCGAGCAATAACCCGACGCTGAAAGCAGAGCAGCGCGGTTGGGTGAAAGGGCGTAACGAGTGCTGGAAGGAACAGGATAAATCAGCCTGCATCGCCCGCAACTACAGCGAGCGAATGGCTGAACTGCACAGCAAATGGGGCGTTAAGTAATTCAACCGTAGAAAAAAAGAAAGGCCTTACGGCCTTTCTTTTTAGATATACAACGAAGCTTCACCCATCGGGCGAGTTTTGAAGCGACGGTGGATCCAGAGATACTGCTCGGGTGCACGCATGATCTCTTTTTCGATAATTTTGTTCATATACGCCGCAGCCTGGCTTTCATCTGCCGGGTAACCCTCCATTTCTGGGGTGATGAACAGGCGGTAACCGGTGTTATCTGCTTTTCTCACCATGGTTACGGTCAGCATTGCTGCGCCCGATAATCGTGACAGCACGTAGGTACCGTTGGTGGTCGCCACGTCTTTGACTGCGAAGAAGGGGGCGAATGAACTCCCTTTACGACCATAGTCCTGATCGGGGGCAAACCACACTGCCTCGCCTTTTTTCAGGGCGCCGACAATACCACGCAGATTATTTCTGCCGATCATCGCCTTGTTGGAGCGCATACGACCGCGGGTTTGGATCCACTCCATCAACTTATTATTGTGCGGGCGATAGGTTGCCATCATTGGCTGGCAAAGCCCCATTACGCGACCACCCAACTCGAGCGACATAAAGTGTACGCCAACGACCATCACGCCACGATTTTGCATCTGAGCGCGCTTCAGGTTATCCAGCCCTTCTACATCAAACCATTTGCGCACCCGACGGTCCGGCCAGAACCAGGCCATACCTGTTTCAAGCAGCCCCATGCCGAGCGAACGGAAATTCTCATCGACCAGTTTGTCTCTTTCTTCTTGTGACAGATTTGGGAAACAGAGTTCGAGATTTTTACGTGCAATAGATTCACGGCGTTTTAAAAATGGACGAGCCAGCGTTCCTGTACGGGTACCAAGAAAACACAATACGGGATAGGGAAGCTGTACCAGTAACCAGAGCACACCAACACCAAACCATGTGAGCCAGTAGCGCGGATGCAAAAACGCGCGTGAAAATTTACATTGGGGGAACATAAGCACCTGTTGTTGATACGAAATAGATGTATCGCGAAGATTCTTTGCCTGTCGCTTTACACTCAGCACTGATCGTTAGGCCGCCATGAACGACATTGGTTCCTGTAAAGAGTGTAAAACTGAGTCAGGACAAAACCACGAGGGGGCATGAATGATCGGACGCACAATGTACACCCGAAAATTAATGTCAGCCAGAAATAATTACTCAAGATTCGTAAATGTTTTTAGGGCGATTAAGGGCAAAATTTCGCCTATATATAATTCGTTGTTTTTATGATGATTAAATAAACGACGGAGAAACAGTGTAATAGTAAGCGGTCGAATAATTTTTGTGAATAAAATGTTGCTCAAATTGCATGCAGATAGGAATTGTCTTAGAATATAAAGTTAAGGGAGTGTAAGGACTTACGTTAAGTTTACGGCAGACAGGAGGTATCGCTATGCTCTATTTCTGGACCTTTCTCATACTGAGCATTCTGTGCGTCAGTTGCTATATCTGGCAGGTTATAGGCGCTGCGGCGTCAATTAGCGCTTTTCTCGGCATGGCCATCCTTACGGCATTAATTTACGTTTTTACTATGCGGCTGACCAATGGTAACGAAATGGTAACTGGATTATTCCTGTTTCTTGCTCCGACATGTGGTTTGATCATTCGCTTTATGGTCGCGGATGGTAAGCAATAATTTGCAATGTTACGTTTAGCAATAAATTATCACTTTGAGTTATTTATTATTTATCTGAGTTTATCGAAGTGCCAGCATCGCTGGCACTTTTTTGTGAGACCGAAATGAATTACCGGGCATCCGCCAACTGGAGTGATGCTTCCTCTTGCTGAGCATTTTTTCGCTGTTGCTCAAGTTCCAGCGCACCGCGATGAGAGAGGTAGCAGAACAGGATGCAGCAAACAATACCCCCCATCAGCAGATAGAAACCGCCGTGCCACCCCATTTTGTCGACCATTACGCCAAACAGACTGGTGCCCAGCGATGCGCCAAAAATGTAGCTCATAAATCCGCGCAGTCCTACTGCAGAACCTACTGCGAAGCTGGGGACGATTTCCATCGTCTGAACAGAAGCGAGGAACTGTGGAACATAGATCAGGCAACCCACAATGGCGGCAAAAATAGTGACCATCAGCAGGGATTCACTTTTCCAGTAGCCGATCAAACAGACGAAAATCAGCGCCATACAAATCATGGCCAGCGGCATGCGACGGCCTTTAAACAGTTTATCGGTAAGCCAGCCCGCCAGTAATGTGGAAGGGATTGCCGCCCATTCAAAAAACAGAAAAGCGATGCTCATTTGCTCTTTCGAGAAATGTTTTTCGGTTAACAGATAAATAGGCAACCAGCTAATCATGCCAAAACGCACCATATAGACGAAGACATCTACCAGTGAAACATACCAGGCATTCTTATTACGCAGCACATAGGTGCAGAAGATCTGGAAGGCACTCATATTTTCTGGCGCCTGGTCAGTGTGTCGGGAATTTAATACTACTTTTTCTTCCGGCATCATTTGTTCCAGAGCCGGTAAGCCTTCCTGGCGCGGTGAACCTTTCCCCAGAATCAGCACAATAAAAGCAAACAGTACGGCAACACCGGCCGGGACAATATAGCTGGCGCTTTGCCAGTGCTCGCTCCCTAAAATGGCAAAGGCGGCACCAACAATCGGAGCGACAATACCACCGCCAACGTTGTGAGAAATATTCCAGAATGCGCCGACGCGTCCACGTTCTTTACGCGGAAACCAGTTGGCGATGGTAATAAATGAAGGACCAACGCCCATTCCCTGAAACAAACCGTTGAAAACGACCAGAGCGGCAAAAATCCAGAATCCGGTACTGAATCCTAAACCGACGTTTACGATGGCGCACAGAACCAGGCCGCATGCCATAAAGACCTTAGGGCTGGCCTTGTCTGCCAGACTACTCATAATGCCTTTACTGATCCCATAGGCAATAAGCATGCAGCTGCTGAGTAGACCAATTTGCGTGGCACTGAGATCCAGATGTTCTTTCAGGTACGGTGTTGATAGCGTGAAGTTATTACGCACAATATAGTACGCAAGATAGCCAAGAAATACGCTGAGTAATGCCTGAATGCGGTATCGGCCATAAGTTTCCTGGACTTTCTCCGCCGGGACTTTATTTGCCGCTGGCCCTGCCTTAAATATGGATAACATATCATCACCTAAATTTATATTGATGTGAATATCAGGATTTTTCGCAGTGAAGAGTGAAATAGACGGCAGAGAAACTCAAGTTGATGAAATGAGTCACTATTGACACAATTTGTGGATTGCGTGGCTGATTTTGACTCTTTTTAAATAATGGCTTTTCAATTCCATTCTTTTACGAACGCTTTTATCATCGGCGTGTGCGGATATTAACAAATTCAGACTGCGTTTTCGGGTATTCTTTACCGATGTCGTCACTTTCCGTTTGGTTATTCTACGAATAACCTTATTCTTCCCCCAGTCGGTGATAAACGGGTAAGTTTTGTCTCAATATTATTTTTTGCATATGTTGGTATTTATGAACGGGATCACAAACAGACTTTTGGGCCGGGGGCGTTGTTGGGCGTTCTCGCTCTGTTTTATGTCGTTGTCGGTGAGTTGCCTGGCGCAGGGTAAAGAGCTGGTAATGGCGACAACCTTTTCCCCTGGGGCAACGGCCTGGATTATTCAGCGTTGGCAGACTGAACCGGGGTCGGTGATGATTCGCACGTTAAACCGGACCAGCAGTTCGTTGGAGCAACTGCTGGATACCGCGAATGCGGAAAATGTTGATCTGATTTTGACCTCATCCCCTATGCTGTTGCAGCATCTGCAGGAGCATCAGAAGTTGGCGCCTTTCGAAAATGCGTTGCCGGAAAGCCAGCGGCTGGTGCCAGCCTCTATCCGTTCGACCTCCGTGGCAGTGGCGATATCTGGTTTTGGTCTGTTGATTAATCGTTCTGCTCTGGTGGCACGGCATCTGTCGCCCCCTGCCGACTGGGGGGATTTAACGCTGCCCAAATATCAGAACGCGCTGTTGATGAGTAGCCCATCGCGTTCGGATACCAACCATCTGATGGTTGAGTCATTGCTACAGCAAAAAGGGTGGGAAGCGGGGTGGGCGACGCTGCTGGCGAGTGCTGGAAATCTGGTGACGATTTCATCACGCAGTTTTGGCGTAGCCGACAAAATTAAGAGTGGCCTGGGCGTGGCGGGGCCGGTCATTGATAATTATGCCAACCTGTTGCTTAACGATCCTCACCTGGCTTTTACCTATTTTCCACGCTCGGCGGTATCGCCAACCTATGTTGCTGTTCTCAAGAACAGCCAGCACCCCAATGAAGCGCGTCGTTTTATCCGCTATTTGTTAAGCCCGGAGGGACAGCGGATCCTTGCTGATGCGAATACGGGGAAATATCCGGTAACGCAGCTCGCATCTGATAATCCCCGCGCTGCTCAGCAGGCTATTTTACTGAACCAGCCTCCGCTTAATTATCGGCTGATCCTTAAGCGACAACAGTTAGTCCAGCGGATGTTTGATACCGCCATCAGTTTCCGTCTTGCGCAACTGAAGGATGCATGGCGGGCACTATACAGTGCGGAAGCACGCCTGAAACGCCCGCTACCCGAAATCAGAGCCTTACTGACCAGCGTTCCGATAGATGCCAAAAGTAGTGAAGATGAAGCCTGGCTTGCGCAGTTTGATAATAAAAGCGTTGCCGAACAGCAGATGATGGAGTGGCAGCTCTGGTTTCTTAAAAACCAGCGTCAGGCGATATCAAAACTGGAAGAATTAAAATGAAAGGTGGATCGATACTGCAACGCCTTCGCCAACTCAGCATCAGCAGCAGTCTGCGGGGAGCCTTTCTAACGGGCGCATTACTGACGTTGAGCGTAAGCTGCGTCAGTTTATACTCCTGGCATGAGCAGAGCTCGCAGATACGCTATTCGCTTGATGATTACTTCCCGCGCGTGCATTCCGCTTTCTTGATTGAAGGAAATCTTAACCTGGTTGTGGACCAACTGAATGAATTCCTGCTGGCTCCCAATACGACGGTTAGGCTGCAACTGCGCAATCAGATAATCTCGCATCTGGATAAAATCGAAGTGCTGAGCAGGGGGTTGCAACCAGCAGAACAGCAGCAACTGGCGGTGATTTTGCAGGACAGCCGGGCGCTGATGGCGGAACTGGACCGGGTGCTCTACAACATGTTCCTTGTCCGCGAAAAAGTGAGCGAACTTTCCGCGCGCATTGATTGGCTACATGATGATTTTACTACTGAGCTGAATTCACTGGTGCAGGATTTTACCTGGCAGCAGGGGACGTTGCTGGATCAAATCGAGGCCAAAAATGGTGATGCGGCGCTGTATCTCAAACGTGCCCGAGAGGTGCAAAACGAGCAGCAGCAGGTCTACACCCTGGCAAGAATTGAAAACCAGATCGTTGATGATTTACGCGACAGGCTCAATGAACTGAAATCGGGTAGCGACGATGGCATGCTGGTGGAGAATCACATCCGCTACCTGGAAAATCTGAAGAAAACGGCGGATGAAAATATCCGCACCCTCGATGACTGGCCCAGCACTATCACACTGCGACAAACTATCGATGAGCTGCTGGAAATCGGGATGATGAAAAATAAAATGCCCGATACGATGCGCGATTATGTCGCAGCGCAAAAAGCGCTGGTTGATGCCAGTCATGCCAGAGAGGCTACGCTTGGGCGCTTTCGAACACTGCTGGAAGCGCAACTGGGGAGTAGCCATCAGCAAATGCAGACGTTTAACCAGCGGCTGGAACAAATTGTTCGCGTCAGCGGTGGACTTATCCTGCTGGCGACGCTGCTGGCGCTACTTCTCGCCTGGGGGCTTAACCACTACTTCATTCGCTCGCGTCTGGTGAAGCGTTTTACTGCGCTCAACCAGGCCGTGGTGCAAATTGGTCTTGGCAGAACGGATGCCTCTATCCCGGTATATGGACGCGATGAACTGGGGCGTATTGCAGGCTTACTGCGTCATACCCTGGGCCAGTTGAGTGCGCAAAAAAATCAGCTGGAGCAGGAAGTGACCGAACGCAAGGAGATTGAATCCGATCTTCGCGCAACGCAGGATGAGCTGATCCAGACGGCAAAACTGGCGGTGGTCGGCCAGACTATGACCACGCTGGCGCACGAGATTAATCAACCGCTGAATGCGCTGTCGATGTACCTGTTTACGGCAGGGAGGGCAATCGAACAGGGGCAACCCGCTCAGGCCAGAAGCACATTAACCAAAGCGGAGGGGCTGATTACTCGCATCGATGCCATTATCCGTTCACTGCGTCAGTTTGCGCGCCGGGCCGAGCCTGGCACGCCTCTGCATCCGGTCGATCTCCGACAAACGTTCAACGCTGCCTGGGAACTGTTGGCCATGCGACACAAGCCACAGCAGGGTACGCTGACGCTCCCAGACCGGGGCGTGTGGGTGGCTGGTGATGAAGTGCGTATCCAGCAGGTGCTGGTAAACGTCCTGGCAAATGCGCTGGATGCCTGTCCGGTTGCGGCGAAAATAGAGGTTCACTGGCAGACCGAAGGCAGCCGGTTGTGCGTATTTATCAGCGATAACGGCCCCGGTTGGCCTGGAGCATTATTACCATCACTGTTAAAACCGTTTACCACCAGTAAGGATGTTGGCCTCGGTATTGGCTTATCGATTTGTGTATCGTTAATGATGCAAATGAACGGCGAACTGCGCCTGGCGTCGACCCCGGGGCGCAATGCCTGCGTCGTTCTGCAATTTAATCTGACGGATGTAAACGATGTTGAGTGATGAATATTCTATTCTGCTTATTGATGATGATGCCGATGTTCTTGACGCTTACACCCTGTTGCTTGAACAGGAGGGATATCATGTATTCGCATGCAGTAACCCTTTTGATGCCCGAAATTGGCTGCAGGCCGACTGGCCAGGGATTGTCCTGAGCGACGTGTGTATGCCTGGCTGTAATGGCATCGACCTAATGACGTTGTTTCATCAGGATGACAATCAGCTTCCGATCCTGTTGATCACCGGACATGGCGATGTCCCGATGGCGGTGGACGCGGTGAAGAAAGGTGCGTGGGATTTTCTGCAAAAACCGGTTGATCCAGGCAAACTGCTGGTGTTGGTAGAGGATGCGTTGCGGCAGAGAAAATCTGTGATTGCACGTCGTCACTATTGCCAGCAAAAGCTCCAGGTTGAACTGGTCGGCTACAGCGACTGGGTTAATCAGTACCGCCAGCGCTTACGGCAACTGGCGGAAACGGATATTGCCGTCTGGTTTTATGGCGAGCCGGGAACGGGGCGTATGACCGGAGCCCGTTATTTGCATCAGCTTGGGCGCAGCGCTGAAGGACCGTTTATCCGCGGGGAATTGACGTTAGAGAATGCGGGGCAACTCAATGACCTTATTGCCCAGGCGCAAGGGGGAACGCTGGTCCTGAGCCATATTGAGTGCCTGACGCGCGAACAGCAGCACCAGCTGGTGCATTTGCAAAGCCAGGAGCGGCGTCCGTTTCGCTTAATTGGTATTGGCGCCACTTCGTTGGTGGAACTGGCGGCAACCAACCAGATTGTGGCCGAACTTTATTACTGTTTCGCGATGACGCAAATCGCTTGCCAGCCGTTGTCTCAGCGCCCGGATGATATTGAGCCGCTGTTTCGCCATTATCTGCAGAAAGCCTGTCTGCGCCTGAATCATCCCGTGCCCGAGGTTGACGGGGAATTACTAAAGGGAATGCGGCGTCGCGTGTGGTTAAGCAATGTTCGAGAGCTGGCCAATGCCGCCGAGCTTTTTGCCGTTGGGTTATTGCCACTGGCTGAAACCGCGAATCCACAGCTACATTTGCCCGAACCGACACCGCTCGATCGTCGCGTCGATGAGTACGAGCGACAGATCATTACCGAAGCGCTTAATATTCATCAGGGACGTATTAATGAAGTGGCGGAGTATTTACAAATTCCGCGTAAGAAACTGTATTTGCGCATGAGAAAATACGGACTGAGCAAGGAACACTATAAGTTTTAGCAGACGGCATGTGGGGAAGAATAGCGGTTGACGGTATTTCGGTGGCGGCGCTAGCGTTCACCGAAATACACGACGGAACTCTGGGTGATTATCGGGGTGTTTTTCTTACCACATCAAATCGTCAGGAATGACAAAATCAGCATACGGATCGTCTTCGTCCTTCGCTTCCTGGCTCAGTTCGCAATTGAGAACAATATAGCTTGCATCACGCTGGGCAATCTTGTCGGCGACAACAGCCGGGATAATGGCGTATTCGCTCTCGCTGCTGCTTTCAGCAGTCAGGCGGGCAATGGCCAGACGGCCCTTGATCAACTGAGACTGGGTTACCTTATCAACATAAACTTTTTTGATCAGGTTATTGTCAGTAAAGTTGTAACCAATATCGCCACGGGAAATGGTGATTTTGTTCATCTCGATCAGTTGCTTGATCTGCGCTTTGTATTCTTTAGACAATGCGGCCTGCTTCTGCTGTTCGCTGAGCTGCTTATCACGCTCGACCTGTGCTTTTTTATTTTCTTCAACCGCTTCTCTGGCTTCACGAGCCTGAACGCGCGATTTTTTCGCCGTTCTCTGCACTTTCGCCATTTTTTTGCTGCTGACCAGACCCGCTTTAAGCATCTGTTCTTGTAGGGTAAGTTTTGTCATTGTCGCTTCTAATCCAAAAAATCGTTGTAAGGATTATAACCTTAACGTTCGACGGGACGCCAGAATGATGGCCGCGCCATGGCTGTTATCTCGGGCTGCTGTCACTGTCCTGTGCTTCTCTCTCTTTTGAATCAGTTAATGATTACCTGATTTTTTAATAAAAAATAATATGCCAAATAAGTTAATAAAATGGACTATAGGTTTACAAATCCGTATTAGTCAGGGTTTTATTCTGATTGAAGTAATTAAATAGAGTTATTCTGGCAAAAATTTAATCTAAAAAACAAACGGTTGCCCATTGTTCAAATTTAAAGAGCCGCTTCTTTACGCCGATAACCGTAATGAATATGTGGATAATGGAGGGAAGTGGCATGTGGTGGGTTTATCGAATGCCGATGAAAATGAAGTTAATAATTGCGCTACAACCATTATTACTGGCGTTATGTTGGTTTGCTGGTTCAGGAATATTAACGCGCATTGAGACAGAACGGCAGATGGAGAATATTGCCCAACTGACAGCGCTCGCACGCAGTGCCGGAAATGTAGTGCATGAATTGCAAAAAGAACGCGGCATGAGTGTCGGGTTTCTGGGGGCTGAAGGGAAGACGTTCAAAGATGAGTTAAACGCACAGCGGACTTTGACCGATCGCGAGATCGAGATATTTGTGCGGTCACTGTCCGATACTGCCTTACCGGAAGGGGATGTCGCCACTTCTGTCGCTGCGTTTAAGAAAAATATTCTTTCGCTCGCTACCATCCGCGAAAACGTCACGCAGTTGGGGCTTCCGGCTTCAGATGTGGTTAAGTTTTATACCAACGTCATTGCTGATGTGCTGAATTTTGTGGGTAGATTGGGGCAGTTGACGGATTCTGGCGAGATGGCAAACGCATTTGCCGCCTACTACAACCTGCTGAATTTGAAAGAACAAGCGGGTATTGAACGGGCGCTGTTATCAAATATCTTTTCCTCCGGCCATTTCGCCGACGGACAGTTACATCAACTCAGTGATGTCGTCAGTAAACAGAACGTTTGGTTGGCAGAATCGTTACGCCTGAGTTCACCGGAACAGGCGGCCATGTTGAAAAGCCGCTTACAGTCAGCAGAAGCGTCAAAAGCCCTCTCATTTCGCGAGATCGCGTTTAACCATGTCGAGAACGGTGGATTTGGTGTCGATCCTACGGTCTGGTTTAAAGTACAAACCCAGCGTATTGAAGTGATGCGGCAGATAGAAAATGTGACGGCGAATCGTCTGTTGGCGAATGCAGAAAAACTCGCGCAGGATGCACGAAAAAACTGGCAAATATATATGGCTGTTAGCCTGTTAGCGCTCCTGGCATCATTGACGTTCGCTGGGGCCATCGCAATCAATATGCACCGTCAGTTTAGTGACACGCTACGCAAGATTGCGGGTATGAATGGCGATCTGACTCAACGTCTGGCGACCCCGGGCAAAGATGAGCTTTCCTCACTTAATCGTGCATATAACACGATGCTGGAAAGTATTCAGCATATCGTACAGGAGATTAAGCAAGGCTCCGTGGTTTTGTCCGATGCCAGTAGCAGTATTACGGCGGGAAATCAGGATCTGGCTCAACGTACAGATGAACAGGCTGCATCAATAGTAGAAGCTGTGGCCAGCATGGAGCAGCTATCAACTGCGATTACGCAAACGGCGGATAATGCCCGCGAAGCTGAGCATCTGACAATCAGACTGGAAAAAGAGGTCCGACAGGCCAGTAACGTTGCCAGTGCGGCGAACCAGAGCATGGGGGATATTCGCGCTTCCAGTGAGAAAATCTCGAATATTGTGACCTCGATTGATGATATTTCGTTTCAGACTAACTTACTGGCGCTGAATGCGGCAGTGGAAGCTGCTCGGGCAGGAGAGATGGGCAGGGGGTTTGCTGTCGTAGCCAGTGAAGTGAGAAATCTTTCGCAGCGTTGCGCCAAAGAGGCTAACCAAATCCGTGAGTTGGTCGCGCACAATATGGTCAAAATTAGTGAGGGTGTTGAGCGGGTTACTGCATCTGCTACCGCGCTGGAAGCCGCGGCGGATAATACCACCAGTATGAAGCAATATATTGCGGATATCGCTCGTGTGGCGACGGAGCAGTCACAAGGGGTAACCCAGATAAACCTGGCATTGCGACCGATGGAGCAGGTTACACAGCAAAATGCGGCGTTGGTATCTCAGGCTGCGAGCGACAGCCAGCGGCTGGACAATCTGTCGGCAACCATGAAGGATCTGGTTAACCGTTTTGTTGTCTGACGTGACGCCCTTTAACCGACCCGGACAACATACCGGGTCGGTTAAGTCTCATCGCCTTATTGTAAGTTGCGTTCTGTTAACGCTGGCTCAGAACAACTTTTCGCTGAGCGCATAATATGACTACTGACAGCTTAAAATCCAATTGTCTTGTCATGAGTTTTCGGGATTTAAGTTCTTTCATCGTAACACCGCGAATATGACCTTCATCTATCAGTTTCTTTATCTCTGCAGTGCTGAGTAAAAGCTGTCGCTTCAATATCGATAGCACATTAATCTGAAAAGAATGGGAAAGTTTGATGCTGACGGTGACGTTCTGGCCGCTGTTGATGCTGACCTGCCACTGTTCCTGAATACGAAAATCAGGTTTACCTGCAAGCTCAGCATTATTCCGGTTCAGGGTCGCTTTATCATTGGCAAAATAGTGAACTGTACTGGCATCGTTAGTGATAAATCGATGATACAGCTCGCGATTGATTTTGCTGACGTGAAGCCGTGAAAACAGCGAGATGTTCAATGTGTATTCGCAGTGGATGCATTTATAAATACTCCAGATATCGAGCACTTTCTTTTGCGAATTGACTCTGAATGCTCCGGAAGGTGCGAATTCGCGTTTTACATTACATGTTGGACAACGCTTAGCTATGCGCTGGTACCCGACAGGGGTGACAGTCCATGTGACTTTCATACCATACCTTTTTTAACCCAAATAAATTCGGATCCGTTTTGAACGAACCATCGTTTTTATGTGAGAAAAATATTTTTTAAATATTTTTCAGTGGGTTAAGAAAAGATTTCTAACACAGTGCCCCTTTCTGCCAACAAATGAATCTCGCGAGATTATCAGTGTGGATACACTCAAGTATATGAGTTCAATCAATATTTATTATGTTGCCCGGAGGGAGTGCAACTTATGGCGTCGGTCATCCTGGTAATTTCTTCCTGTAGGTATTCGAGGGGAGGTTGTTGAAAAGAGAAAGGGACTGACGTGAGTCACAGAGCATCCCCGCCTTTATGGCGGGGAAACATCATTAACGATAAATGGCTACAACAGGTTTTCCGTCATTACCTATGGTTCCCCGGTACATCCCTTCAGAGTTGAAGGACATGGTGTAATTACCTGCTTTATCAAGCACAATAACCCCACCGCTGCCATTCAGCGCCTTAACTTCATCCAGGGCATTCTGTGCTGCGTCCTTTAAAGGGATATTGCGGTATTTCACTTGGGCTGCAATGTTATAAGCGGTAAGCGTGCGGATAAACATTTCTCCTGAACCGGTTGCGGATACCGCCACGGTTTCATTGTCGGCATAATTACCTGCGCCAATGATAGGTGAATCTCCTACTCGTCCGTAACGTTTGTTGGTCATTCCGCCTGTAGACGTTCCGGCAGCCAGATTACCTTCTTTATCCAGTGCAACAGCACCGACAGTGCCATATTTATAGTCATACATCATCGGATCAGCAAACAGAGCTGCGCTCTTTCCGTCGTGATCCAGGAGCACTTTTTCTTTTTTAATTGCATTCTGTAATTGCTGCCAGCGAAAATCAGTTTTGAAATAAGCCGGATCAACGATTGCGAGTCCCTGTTCTTTTGCAAAGGTATCCGCGCCTGTCGAGACCATGAGAACATGTGGACTTTGCGTCATAACGGCATACGCCGCATTAATTGGGTTTTTAACAGTGGTTACACCGGCAACGGCACCGGCTTTTCGGCTTTTCCCGTCCATAATGGACGCATCCAGTTCATTGCGGCCATCGTGGGTAAACACGGCGCCTTTACCTGCGTTGAAGAGAGGGGAATCCTCCATAACATTAATCGCTTTCTGAACGGCTTCCAGGCTGCTACCGCCTTTATTCAAAACGGCATAGCCAGCATTCAGAGCTTCAGTGAGTTTTTCTGTATACTGCTTTTCTTGTTCTGGTGTGATGGTATCTTTTGTAATAGTACCGGCACCACCATGGATCACCAGCCGTATCGGCGATTGCGTGTCTCCCCATGCGGGAGTAGTTAGTAAGGTACATAGGGTCAAGGTAGCGATACAGGTCTTGATTCTGATCATATGAATAAATTCCTTTTTTCTAGGCGATGAATCATTTCGGACAATGTCACCGGTAATTTTTATTGTTACCGGTATTAACCAGCCTGCTTGGGAGTAGCTTCCCTGATGAGTAGGCTAAAAATTAATCATAGCTATATTTCAATAGTCATAATTCATGTGAATTGATTTTAGTCATAAAATATTTTTAATGATTGATTTACCAAATAATGAAGCGTTTCCGCAGAAGTTTCTCTCATTCCACTGACAATGCCTGCAGCCTGTCGGTGGTAAAGTGAGCAACCAATACCGAAATCTGGCCAGAAGGGAATTCAGTGTGACCGAGCGTATTGATTATCAGGCTGAAAAATACAGTTTTACTGAGGCGAGAGAGTGTTCCCGTCTTACCGGCCAGTGGGCTGATGTTATTGCTGAATGCCGGGAAATGAAGGCGGGGCCCCAAGAACGTCTGCGTATTGCTTTATTGAATGTGGACTACGTGACCAGCTTTGAGCTGCCTTTCCGCCTGTTATTACTCCGTACCCCGCAACTGATTGCCAGTGTGCGTGAAGAGCTGCAGCTTAGTCAGAAAAACGTCATCTTTAACGGCAAACGCTTTGGCTGTGTTTACAGCCTGAAAGCGAGTCTCGGCGGGATCCCGGATGAATTTCAGTACCACCTGTCACATCGCATCCGGCGCATTAGTCCTGCAGGTTCAAGCGAAGCGCCATATCAGCAGATTGCTAAAACAGTAAAAGCGCCGCGTGAACGTCTGAAGCTGGCACTGGAATCGGGCCTTGATGTTACTGCGCTGGACGGGCTTTTCTGGTTTGGCAGCCAGCGTATTGCCGCTGATGTGTTGAGGCTGAGAAAAGCAGGGATGCGGATAGCGACAAAGCAGACAATGGTGTCCGACAATCTTACTGCAACAGTGAGGAATGTGCCGTTTTACCGCCTGGCCCAGGGATGAACTGACTGGTAAATGAAAGAATTTTGACTGGATGCCTAAGAATTCATGGTGTCCCCTGCAGGAATCGAACCTGCAACTAGCCCTTAGGAGGGGCTCGTTATATCCATTTAACTAAGGGGACGAAGCGGCACGAGTATAGCGTTTTTTACTCACAACGGTAAGTCTCAAGCCGCCCGACTGCTCAAACAGTCACCATTCAGGCCTGTTTTTTCTGGTTTTTCTGCGTTTGCTCATCACGCTTTGCTTGCAACCGGGCTTCTTCCTTGCGTTTGTTGCTCATATCATTGCGGATCTGCGCATGGCTCATTAGCGCGAAAATAAACGTTCCGCCACAGATATTCCCGGCGAGCGTTGGTAGCGCAAAGGGCCAGAAAAAATCACTCCAGTGCAGCGTGCCATTAAAGACCAAATAGAGAATTTCCACCGAGCCGACGACGATATGCGTGGTATCACCTAACGCAATCAGCCAGGTCATCAGAATAATGACCACAATTTTTGCCGCTCCGGCGGCGGGGAACATCCACACCATCGTGGCAATTAACCAGCCAGAAATGATGGCGTTGGAAAACATCTCCACAGGAGTGTTTTTCATCACATCCATACCAATTTTCACGAAGGCATCGCGGGTCTCTTCATCAAAAATCGGCATATGTTCAAAGGCCCATGCGGCAACCCCGGTGCCAATAATATTACCCAGCAGCACCACGCTCCACAGGCGCATCAACAGGCCAAAATTGCCGAGGGTAGGGTTTTGCATCACCGGCAGTACAGCGGTGACGGTATTTTCGGTAAAAAGTTGCTGGCGGGCCATAATGACAATAATAAAGCCGAAGGTATAACCGAGGTTCTCGAGTAAAAATCCCCCTGGCACGCCTTCCAGCTGTACGTGAAAAATCCCTTTTGCCAGTAGCGAGGCTCCCATCGACAGTCCTGCTGCGATGGCTGACCACAGTAGCGCCATCGCGTCACGCTCCATCTCTTTCTCCCCATCCTGGCGAATATGTTCATGGATTGCCATGGCGCGGGAGGGGAGTCTGTCCTCATCAAGCTCTATCTTTTTTCCTGTTAGCTTTTCATCGCTTTCCACCTCGAGTTCGTCGCTGTGTCGATCAATCTTATCTTTCTTGATGTCATTCATGGCCGAATCCTGAATAAGCACGTATTGCTAAAGCGTAGCGGCTTTTGTCTGAAAATCAGCGGGAGAAAGTCTGAGATAGCAAAAATAGTAACGTTTGTTTTTATCGGGTTAGTTAGAATAGAACCGCCGCGGAGTGCGCATTACCAGGCTATGATCAAATCAGTAAGACAGGGTATATAGACATCATTTGACGTGCTGTTACAATCGCTCACATCTAAACAGGCGGATACGTCATCGTTCCGTCATGGATGGCAATCAGCGATAGCCATAAAACACAGGGAGACACTTATGAAGCTTCGCCTGTCGGCGCTTGCGCTGGGAACCACACTTTTGGTGGGGTGTGCGAGCTCCGGTACTGAACAGCAGGGGCGTTCGGATCCATTTGAAGGGTTCAACCGCACCATGTACAACTTCAACTTTAATGTTTTAGATCCATACGTTGTTAGACCCGTAGCTGTTGCCTGGCGTGACTATGTTCCGCAGCCGGCGCGTAATGGTTTAAGCAACTTTACGGGGAACCTTGAAGAGCCGGCCGTCATGGTCAACTATTTCCTGCAAGGCGATCCTTATCAGGGGATGGTGCACTTTACCCGTTTCTTCCTGAATACCCTGTTAGGTATGGGCGGCTTTATCGATGTGGCAGGTATGGCTAATCCGAAGTTGCAGCGCGTTGAACCACACCGCTTTGGCAGTACGTTAGGCCACTATGATGTTGGTTACGGGCCGTATATGCAGCTTCCGTTCTACGGTAGTTTCACGCTGCGTGATGACGGCGGCGATATGGTCGATACGCTGTATCCGGTACTGTCCTGGCTGACCTGGCCGTTGTCGATAGGCAAATGGACGGTTGAAGGGATTGAAACTCGTGCGCAATTGCTCGACTCTGATGGTCTGCTGCGTCAGTCTTCCGATCCTTACATCATGGTGCGTGAAGCTTACTTCCAGCGTCATGACTTTATTGCGAACGGCGGGAAACTCAAACCAGAAGAAAACCCGAACGCGAAAGATATTCAGGATGATTTAAAAGAGATCGATTCTGAGTAAGGAATTGGGCAAATAAAAAGGTGAGCTAAAAAGCTCACCTTTTTTACGTCTGAAGAAAATCAGAATGCGTAGTTCAAGTTCATACCGTACAACCAGGCTTTCCCTTCAGATTCAAAGGAGTATGGGCCTTCTTCGAATTTCACTTTCTGACCGTGCATATAAGAGATACCAACATCCAACGATGCATCCTTATTAAAGGCGTAGGTTGTACCCGCGCTCAGCCAGAAGCGGTCCTGATCCGGAATAGAGATGGAACGACGGTTTGCCGGAACCGGGCTATCATCAAAGGCGATACCGGTACGGAACGTCCAGGTATCATCATAGTAATAGGTAGTACCGAGCGCGATGCGATAGGAGTCTTTGAAGCCTTCTTCTTTATAGAACAAGGTTTGGCCGTTGTTGCCTTTTGCTTTCAGCTCCTGGAACTGACTCCAGCTGGTATAAGCCATGCTGTAGTGAACCGCCCACTGTGGTGCAACGCGGTTATAGCCTGAAAACTCCCACATTTCTGGCAGGTTCAGATCAAGTGAACCATCGATCGTACTGCCGTTGGTTCCTGCTGGCAGGCTGGCGAACACCGGACGCAACTGCGCAGGAATACGGTCCATTGATGGCAGATTGCTGCGGTAATCACCGTTGAAGTCAATTTTTACTTCAGAACGGTAGGTGAAACCGTAGCGGTTATCTTTATCTACTTCATAAAGAAGGCCAGCATTCCAACCGAAGCCCCACTCGTCACCTTTCAGGCGCGCAATCTGTGTATCTGCCGGATATTGCGCGGCCAGTGATGGAGGGATTCTGCCCCCGGAGCCTGCAACGATCTGCTGTGGTAAATCGCCAGCATAGCGTTCAAGCTTCGCTTTTGCATAGACGGCGTTTAAACCGAGACCGAAGCTAAAATGATTGTTCAGGCGATAAGCACCGCTCAGGTTTAGATTGAGCGTTTCCAGATCGGTTTTCCCGCCCATCGAGCCTGCTGTGTAATTATTGTTAAACTCCGTAGCCAGGCCGTAGTTAGAGGTGACTGAGGCCCCCCAACCAAACTGATCGTTAATTGGAGCAACAAAATGCACGTTCGGTATCCAGGCTGTTGGGGCGATATTATCCTGGCTGGCGTCATTGCCAATACGCGAGCGACCGGAAATATCTACATCTGGGTCAACGAAAATTGCACCTGCTGAGAAAGTAGGGCGATCGAACATCATAATTAGTGCCGGGTTACGACTGGCGTTACCTGCATCATCTGCAATTGCGCCTTCACCCGAATATGCCCGGCCAAGGCCAGAGGAAGAAAATTCGTTTAACTGAAAGCCTGCAGACCAGGCCTGTGTGGAGATAATTGCCACTGCGACTGCGAGAGCAGACTTTGTAAACAGGGTTTTCTGGCTCATGACCATAACCTCATAGATTTATTTTTATACAAACAATGTTACATGCCGTAACAGGAGCGCGAAGTGTAGGGTCTGAGGTACGACTTAGAAATCAGACCAGTGGCGTGAGTATAGGTCGGACCAGCTGGAATGTTGCAAGTATGTTTATAAATATTTTCAAATTTGATCAGAGAAACGCGATCCAGCTGGCAAAATTGCGGGGGTGCGCACTCACCTGTTTGGGCGATTTTTGTTTTAGATCATTTTTAAGTGTGATTTCGGTCACTTATCGCATTTCATACAATTAACGACTGGAGAGGCGAATAATGGGAGCGTAAAATATCCCTATCGTTTATCTGGCACCTCAGGTGCGAATACAGAGGAAATCTACAATGAGTAAATGCAGTGCTGATGAAACCCCGGTTTGCTGCTGTATGGATGTTGGCACCATCATGGACAACTCCGATTGCACCGCGTCCTACAGCCGTGTGTTCGCGAATCGCGCAGAGGCAGAAGAAACGCTGGCCGCTCTTACCGAAAAGGCGCGTGGCGTGGAATCTGAGCCTTGCCAAATCACCTCGACCTTTACTGAAGAGTCAGAAGGTGTGCGTCTGGATATCGACTTTGTTTTTGCCTGTGAAGCTGAAACGCTGATCTTCCAGCTGGGCCTGCGTTAATCCCCCTCTGCAAAAGCCCTTGCTATCAGATAGCAAGGGCTTTTTCGTAACTGTCAGTGATTATTCACTGTGTCTTAGCTCCCACTTTCTTTTCTCTCCGCTTGGCTAAATGTAAAAAATTGGTTAAGACTATGATCAGGTCAGACCACTTATTTTATTTTTTTACAGGGGAGTGTTATGAGTCAGGCTTTACCGCTGGTTACCCGCCAGGGCGACCGTATTGCCATTGTAAGTGGGTTGCGTACGCCATTTGCTCGTCAGGCTACCGCGTTTCATGGCATTCCCGCCGTTGATTTAGGAAAAATGGTCGTCGGTGAGCTGCTGGCGCGCAGCGAAATACCTGCTGATGTGATTGAGCAACTGGTTTTTGGTCAGGTGGTGCAAATGCCTGAAGCGCCAAATATTGCTCGTGAAATCGTGCTGGGAACCGGCATGAATGTGCATACGGATGCCTATAGCGTAAGCCGAGCCTGCGCGACCAGTTTTCAGGCAGTGGCGAATGTCGCGGAAAGCCTGATGGCGGGGTCTATTCGTGCGGGAATTGCGGGTGGTGCGGACTCCTCGTCAGTCTTGCCTATTGGCGTTAGTAAAAAGCTGGCGCGGGTGCTGGTGGATGTCAATAAGGCCCGGACTACCGGTCAACGCCTTAAACTCTTTTCCCGACTGCGTTTACGTGATCTGATGCCTGTGCCGCCAGCCGTCGCTGAGTATTCCACCGGTTTGCGTATGGGGGATACGGCTGAGCAAATGGCCAAAACCTATGGTATTACCCGAGAACAGCAGGACGCTCTGGCGCACCGCTCTCATCAGCGTGCCGCTCAGGCGTGGGCTGAGGGAAAGCTGGCAGATGAGGTAATGACTACCTACGCGCCACCGTTTAAAGATCCTTTTTCAGAAGATAACAATATTCGCGGTAACTCTACGCTGGCCGATTACGCCAAACTACGTCCGGCGTTTGACCGCAAGCACGGCACTGTCACCGCAGCAAACAGTACCCCACTGACGGACGGTGCAGCCGCCGTGATCATGATGACGGAGTCGCGTGCGAAAGAGTTGGGGCTGGTGCCGCTGGGATACCTGCGTAGTTTTGCTTTTACCGCCATCGATGTCTGGCAGGACATGCTGCTGGGACCTGCGTGGTCAACGCCGCTTGCCCTGGAGAGAGCGGGTCTGACCATGGCAGATTTAACCCTAATCGATATGCATGAAGCCTTTGCCGCTCAAACGCTGGCGAATATTCAGTTGCTGGGTAGCGAACGTTTTGCCCGCGACGTGCTGGGCAGAGCACATGCCACTGGCGAAGTTGATGACAGTAAATTTAACGTGCTGGGTGGATCGATTGCCTATGGACACCCCTTCGCCGCCACTGGTGCGCGCATGATTACCCAAACCCTCCATGAGTTACGACGTCGTGGCGGTGGTTTTGGTTTAGTGACCGCCTGTGCAGCTGGTGGTTTGGGTGCAGCTATGGTTCTGGAGGCGGAATAATGGAAATGGCATCGGCTTTTACACTAAACGTACGTCTGGATAACGTTGCTGTTGTCACCATTGATGTGCCCGGAGAGAAAATGAACACCCTGAAAGCGGAGTTTGCTTCTCAGGTACGGGCCATTCTGAAACAAATTCGCGATAACAGAGCATTGCGCGGCGTGGTGTTTATTTCGGCTAAACCCGATAACTTCATTGCCGGGGCGGATATCAACATGATTGGTAGCTGTCGCAGCGCGCAGGAAGCCGAAACGTTGGCCCGTCAGGGGCAGCAGATGATGGCTGAAATCAATGCCTTGCCGATCCCGGTTATCGCCGCGATTCATGGCGCATGCCTCGGCGGTGGCCTGGAGATGGCGCTGGCGTGCCACAACCGTATTTGTACCGATGATGTTAAAACCGTACTGGGTTTACCGGAAGTACAGCTTGGCTTGTTGCCCGGCTCCGGTGGTACGCAGCGGCTGCCGCGCCTGATTGGCGTCAGTACCGCACTGGATATGATCCTCACCGGAAAACAATTACGCGCAAAACAGGCGCTGAAAGTTGGTTTAGTGGATGAAGTTGTACCGCATTCCATTTTGCTGGAAGCAGCCGTTGAACTGGCTAAAAAGGACAGTTCTGCGCATCGAACACTGCCCGTGAGAGAGCGAGTGTTGGCGGGCCCGCTGGGGCGGGCGCTGTTGTTCCGCATGGCCAGTAAAAAGACGGTGCAAAAAACGCAAGGTAACTACCCTGCAACAGAACGTATCCTTGAGGTCATCGAAACCGGGCTAGCGCAAGGCAGCAGTAGCGGTTACGACGCTGAGGCCCGCGCGTTTGGTGAACTGGTGATGACATCCCAGTCTCAGGCGCTACGGCACATCTTTTTTGCCAACACCGATGTGAAAAAAGATCCCGGAAGTGATGCGAAACCTGGCCCGCTAAACAGCGTAGGTATTTTGGGGGGCGGTCTGATGGGCGGTGGTATTGCCTACGTGACGGCCTGTAAAGGCGGCTTGCCTGTGCGCATCAAAGATATAAACGCTAAGGGAATCAACCACGCGCTGAAGTACAGCTGGGATCAGCTTGAAACGAAGGTTCGCCGCCGTCATATCAAAGCCAGCGAACGCGATAAACAACTGGCGCTGATTTCGGGATCAATCGACTACCGTGGCTTTGCGCATCGCGATCTAATTATTGAAGCCGTGTTTGAAGATCTGTCGCTAAAACAACGGATGGTGACAGAAGTTGAGCAAAATTGCGCACCTCATACCATTTTTGCTTCTAACACCTCATCTTTGCCCATTGGCGATATTGCTGCGAACGCTGCAAGGCCCGAACAAGTGATTGGTTTACACTTTTTTAGTCCGGTGGAAAAAATGCCGTTGGTCGAAGTGATCCCGCATGCCACGACCTCTGAGCAGACGATTGCAACTACCGTTAAGTTAGCGAAAAAACAGGGTAAAACGCCGATAGTGGTCAGAGATAAGGCCGGCTTTTACGTTAACCGCATTTTAGCGCCTTATATTAACGAAGCGATTCGCATGTTGACCGAAGGCGAGCGGGTCGAAACCATAGACGCCGCGCTGGTTAAGTTTGGTTTTCCAGTTGGGCCAATCCAACTTTTGGATGAGGTCGGAATTGATACGGGCACTAAAATTATACCAGTGCTTGAGGCTGCATATGGAGAACGTTTTAGCGCGCCTGCAAATGTTGTTGCTTCAATTTTGAATGACGATCGCAAAGGTAGAAAAAATGGTCGCGGTTTCTATCTTTATGGTGCGAAAGGGCGTAAAAGCAAAAAACAGGTCGACCCTGCAATTTATACGCTTATTGGCGTCCAGAGTCAGGGCCGACTTACCGCTGCGCAGATAGCAGAGCGGTGCGTTATGTTAATGCTCAATGAAGCAGCCCGTTGTTTCGACGAGAAGATAGTCCGCAGCGCACGTGATGGCGACATCGGCGCTGTATTTGGTATTGGTTTTCCGCCATTCCTCGGCGGCCCGTTCCGGTATATGGATTCTCTCGGCGCGGGTGAAGTGGTTGCGGTTCTGCAACGGCTGACCACGCAGTACGGCTCGCGGTTTACACCGTGTGAGCAGTTATTGCAGATGGCGGAACGCAGTGAAAGATTCTGGAATATTGGGGAAACTGACCTGAATTCATGAGGTCAAAGGTAGGATGAATCCGCACTGAATGTATGGGTCGCGCTCAAAATGTAAACAGAGATTGACTATACTTACGCCGTTGAGGTAAAAAACAGCGTTTCATTCGGTGAATGGATAAGGCACAATGCCGGCCACCATATCGTTACCACAGCCAATAGGGGCTGTGAATAAAGGTAGTGGTGATTCTGGTTAACAAAAGCGGTGCAATATGCAAGTTTTTATCATGCGTCACGGCGACGCGGCCCTCGATGCCGCCAGTGATTCGGTTCGTCCCTTAACCTCCTGTGGTTGTGACGAATCTCGCCTGATGGCGAACTGGCTGAAAGGTCAAAAAGTGGATATCGAACGTGTTCTGGTGAGCCCGTTCCTACGAGCCGAACAAACGCTGGATGTGGTGGGGGAGTGTATGAACCTGCCAACCGGTGTTGATGTTTTGCCGGAGCTGACTCCCTGCGGCGATGTCGGTCTGGTCAGCGCCTATTTACAGGCTCTGGCCAATGAAGGTATCGCCACCGCACTGGTTATCTCTCACTTGCCTTTAGTGGGATATCTGGTGTCTGAGCTTTGCCCAGGTGAAACACCGCCGATGTTTACCACATCAGCGATTGCCAGCGTTACGCTTGATGAGAGCGGGAAGGGTATTTTTAACTGGCAGATGAGCCCGTGTAACCTGAAAATGGCAAAAGCGATTTAAACAGGCCGGATAAGGCACAGCCGCCACCCGGAAAATCAAAGAGCCGCAAATGCGGCTCTTTTTGTTTTTCTGCATCACGGAAGTTCGGGCGGTAGCCACTCTTCCACTTCAATCAGCACCAGCAGCGCGGCGTCGCCACCGTACTCTTTCGGTGCCTGATGAAAGGCCATTACGTGCGGATGCTGTGCCAGCCAGAGCGGCGTCTGCTGTTTCAGAATATGTTTTCCGTGGCCATGCATCACGCAGGCGCAAAATACATGCTCACGGCGACAGGCGGCAATCAGCGCGCCTAACTCTTGTTTGGCCTGTTGCTGGGTCAGCCCATGCAGATCGAGAAACAGCTCCGGAGAGTAATCGCCACGGCGCATTTTCTTCAGTTCGAAATGGCTGACGTCGGCGCGCAGGTATCTTACCGGACCGTCCGTATTCAGCAGCGGCTGAAACTCATCCGAGAAATAGTGGCTGGCATCAGCCTGCTCCTGTAGCAGTCTTTTAACCGGAACCTCGGCAATTTTTTTACGTGGAGGTCGGTGAACGATGGTGTCCTGTTTAATTTTACGCGTGCCGGTCATCAGCTGGCGAAACAGCGTCTGATCCTCCTCGCTGAGCGATGTTTTCTTTTTCATTCGAGAGTCTCAACTTTTATTTTCCGTTAGTTTAACCCGACTCGGCGGGCATCCGATCGCTTAAAACGCAATTTTCGCGTTCAGGCCCCGTGTGAATGCTGATTTATCGCCGTCTTCGTGGCAAACTAGCCGCCGAAATTAATACGAGCATGCCCTGGAGGAATACGTGGATAAAATTTTCGTCGATGAAGCAGTGAGTGAACTGCATACCATTCAGGACATGTTGCGTTGGGCGGTCAGCCGTTTTAGCGCGGCGAACATCTGGTATGGCCATGGCACGGATAACCCATGGGACGAGGCCGTACAACTGGTCCTGCCGTCACTTTATTTGCCGTTGGATATTCCAGAAGATATGCGTACCGCGCGTCTGACCTCCAGCGAGCGTCATCGTATTGTTGAACGCGTGATTCGCCGCGTCAACGAGCGCATTCCGGTTGCTTATCTGACCAACAAAGCCTGGTTCTGCGGGCATGAGTTTTATGTTGATGAACGCGTGCTGGTTCCACGTTCACCGATTGGCGAGCTTATCAATAACCGCTTTGCGGGCCTTATTAATGAGCAACCGCAGCATATCCTCGATATGTGTACCGGCAGCGGCTGTATTGCCATTGCCTGCGCGTATGCCTTCCCGGAAGCCGAAGTGGATGCGGTGGATATTTCCACTGACGCGCTGGCGGTGACCGAACACAATATTGAAGAACACGGCCTGATTCATCACGTCACGCCGATCCGTTCCGATCTGTTCCGCGATCTGCTGAAAGTCCAGTATGACCTGATTGTGACCAACCCGCCGTATGTCGATGCAGAAGATATGTCCGATCTGCCAAACGAATATCGTCACGAACCTGAACTGGGTCTGGCGTCCGGCAGCGATGGGCTGAAACTTACCCGCCGCATTCTGGGGAACGCCCCGGACTACCTGTCAGATAACGGTATTCTGATTTGTGAAGTCGGAAACAGCATGGTACATCTGATAGAGCAATATCCGGATGTACCGTTCACCTGGCTGGAGTTCGACAACGGCGGTGACGGCGTATTCATGCTGACCAAAGAGCAGTTAGTTGCTGCTCGCGAGCACTTCAGTATTTATAAAGACTAATTACACGCGCACATACACAACACGCATAACGGAGCCGTGATGGCAGGAAACACAATTGGGCAACTCTTTCGCGTAACCACTTTCGGCGAATCACACGGGCTGGCGCTCGGTTGTATTGTCGATGGTGTTCCGCCGGGCATTTCTCTGACAGAAGCTGACCTGCAGCACGATCTCGACAGACGCCGTCCGGGCACATCGCGCTACACTACGCAGCGTCGTGAGCCGGATCAGGTGAAAATCCTCTCCGGGGTGTTCGAGGGCGTTACCACAGGCACCAGCATTGGCCTGCTGATCGAAAATACCGATCAGCGTTCACAGGATTACGGCGCGATTAAGGACGTTTTTCGTCCGGGACACGCCGACTATACATATGAGCAAAAATATGGCCTGCGCGACTACCGTGGCGGCGGACGTTCATCCGCACGTGAAACGGCGATGCGCGTGGCGGCCGGAGCGATAGCCAAAAAATATCTGGCGGAAAAATTCGGCGTTGAGATCCGCGGCTGCCTGACGCAGATGGGTGATATTCCGCTGGAGATCAAAGACTGGTCCCAGGTGGAACTTAACCCGTTCTTTTGCCCGGACCCGGATAAACTCGAAGCGCTGGACGAACTGATGCGCGGGCTGAAGAAAGAAGGTGACTCAATCGGAGCGAAGGTGACCGTTGTTGCACGCGGTGTACCTGCGGGTCTCGGCGAACCTGTATTCGACCGCCTGGATGCTGACATCGCCCATGCGCTGATGAGCATTAACGCCGTTAAGGGCGTTGAGATTGGCGATGGATTTGACGTTGTTGCGCTGCGCGGCAGTCAGAACCGTGACGAAATCACCAAAGAAGGTTTCCAGAGTAACCATGCGGGCGGCATTCTGGGTGGGATCAGCAGCGGGCAACAAATCATTGCTCATATGGCGCTGAAACCGACGTCCAGTATTACCGTTCCTGGGCGCACTATTAACCGCTTTGGAGAAGAAGTCGAAATGATCACTAAAGGTCGCCACGATCCGTGCGTAGGGATCCGCGCCGTACCGATCGCCGAGGCGATGCTGGCGATCGTATTGATGGATCACCTGCTGCGTCAGCGGGCGCAAAATGCGGACGTGAAGACCGATATTCCACGCTGGTAAGAGATGAAAAAAACGGCACTTGCGGCGCTGGCTCTGTTTGCCAGTACCGCCTGTCTGGCGGCGACGCCCTGGCAGAAAATTAACCATCCGGTTGCGGGCAGCGCGCAGTCTATCGGCGCGTTTTCCAATGGCTGTATTGTTGGTGCAGATACGCTGCCTGTACAGTCAGAACATTATCAGGTGATGCGCACCGATCAGCGTCGTTACTTTGGCCATCCGGATCTGGTGAGGTTTATCCAGCGTCTGAGTTATCAGGCCAATAGTCAGGGACTGGGCACGGTGTTAATCGGCGATATGGGTATGCCGGCCGGTGGGCGATTCAATGGCGGTCACGCCAGCCACCAGACGGGACTGGATGTGGATATTTTCCTGCAACTGCCGAAAACGCGCTGGACCCAGTCGCAACTGCTGCGGCCGCAGGCGTTAGATCTGGTCTCACAGGATGGTAAACGTGTTGTGCCGTCACTGTGGAAACCGGAGATTTTCAGCCTGATCAGGCTGGCTGCAAAAGATAATGAAGTAACGCGTATTTTCGTGAATCCGGCGATTAAGCAACAACTTTGTCTGGATGCAGGGACCGACAGGGACTGGTTGCGTAAAGTGCGGCCGTGGTTCCAGCATCGTGCGCATATGCACGTGCGGTTACGTTGCCCTGCCGACAGCCTTGAGTGCGAAGATCAACCGTTACCGCCACCGGGTGACGGCTGTGGCGCAGAGCTGCAAAGCTGGTTCGAACCTCCAAAACCTGGAACCACCAAGCCTGAGAAGAAGACACCGCCGCCGTTGCCGCCTTCCTGCCAGGCGCTACTGGACGAGCATGTACTCTAATGGATCATTTTGCCTCTCTGTTTATGGTGTCGCCACTGCTGTTAGGTGTGCTTTTTTTTGTGGCGATGCTGGCAGGTTTTATTGATTCTCTGGCCGGAGGTGGTGGTCTACTCACCATCCCGGCATTGATGGCGGCCGGGATGCCACCTGCGCAAGCGCTGGCAACCAATAAGCTGCAAGCCTGCGGGGGATCTATCTCTTCCTCCCTCTATTTTATTCGTCGGGGTGTGGTTAATCTGGCGGATCAGAAGCTCAATATCTTCATGACCTTTATCGGCTCAATGAGTGGCGCGCTGTTGGTTCAGCACGTGCAGTCAGATGTTCTGCGCCAGATCCTGCCAGTATTGGTTATCTGTATTGGCCTTTACTTTCTGTTGATGCCGAAAATCGGGGAAGAGGACCGACAGCGCCGACTGCACGGTTTGCCTTTCGCGCTGGTGGCCGGGGGCTGCGTCGGCTTTTACGATGGCTTTTTTGGTCCGGCGGCAGGGTCATTCTACGCGCTGGCTTTTGTCATGCTGTGCGGATACAACCTGGCGAAATCGACGGCCCACGCCAAAGTATTAAATGCCACATCGAATATCGGTGGGTTGTTGCTGTTTGCCCTCGGCGGCAAAGTGATTTGGGCGACAGGTTTTGTGATGCTCATTGGCCAGTTTATTGGCGCACGGATGGGCTCTCGACTGGTACTCAGCAAAGGACAAAAACTCATTCGGCCAATGATCGTTATTGTCTCCGCCGTGATGAGCGCCAAGCTACTTTATGATAATCATGGACAGGAGATTCTCCACTGGCTGGGGATGAACTAATGAATAATACGCATCACTACGAACAGTTAATTGAGATTTTTAACGGCTGCTTTGCCGATGAATTTAATACCCGTCTGATTAAAGGCGACGACGAACCGATCTATCTTCCAGCGGATACGGAATTACCGTATCACCGTATCGTTTTTGCGCATGGTTATTACGCCAGTGCGTTACACGAAATTTCACACTGGTGCATCGCCGGTAAAGCCCGTCGTGAACTGGTCGATTTCGGTTACTGGTACTGCCCGGACGGACGCGACGCGAAGACACAATGCCAGTTTGAAGATGTGGAAGTGAAGCCGCAGGCGTTTGACTGGTTGTTTTGCATGGCGGCGGGCTACCCGTTTAACGTCAGTTGCGACAACCTGGAAGGGGACTTTGAACCGGATCGCGTGGTATTCCAGCGCCGTGTTCATACTCAGGTGATGGAGTACCTGGAAAAGGGGATCCCTGAACGTCCGGCGCGTTTCATTAACGCGTTACAGAATTATTATCACACGCCTGAACTTACGGCGGAACAATTCCCGTGGCCCGAAGCGCTCAACTGAAGCCGCTGCCACGTTTACAATGAGGAAATAAGATGATCGCGGAGTTTGAATCACGCATTCTGGCATTAATCGACGATATGGTAGAGCACGCCAGCGATGATGAGTTGTTTGCCAGTGGCTATTTGCGTGGGCACCTGACGCTGGCTGTGGCTGAGCTGGATGCTGGCGAGGACCATTCCGCTGAGGCATTGTACGCCAATGTGACCAGCAGCCTGGAAAAAGCCATCAGCGCAGGCGAACTCTCGCCGCGTGACCAGGCGTTAGTGAAAGAGATGTGGGACACACTGTTCCAGAAGGCAACGCAATAATAATAGCAGTGGATTGTGCCGGATGGCGACGCGAAGGCGTCTTATCCGGCCTACGCGGACGGGGGTTGTAGGCCGGATAAGCGTAGCGCCATCAGGCAATGGCGAGATGGTATCTTATTTCACCGCTTTACCCTTCAATAACTTCCTCACCCACAGACGATTCGGATTCAGCGCTGCCAGCGTACTGGCATCCATAGGAATAGGTTCATCGCTCATTTGCGATGCCAGAATTTCTGCACACAGCGGGGCAGTACACAGCCCGCGCGAGCCCAGCGCACCTAACATAAATAAATCGGAATACACCGGGGCGTTTACGGCGTGCACTCTGTCTTCGGCAAGCGTGGCGTATTGGCTGAGCGTGGTGTCATAGTCCGCGACATTGCCGACCATCGGCATGTGATCGCGCGTGGCACAGCGCACTCCACAACGGGCGGCATTGCCACTAACGTCTACTTCTTTTGCCCACGAGGCATTCGGGAAACAATCTATTAAGCGCTGACGGTTTTGCTGCTGATCGTCCGCGCGATACACCGTTTCTTCACTTCCGCGATGATAGCTGGCGCCAATGCAGTGCTGCTGGTTTTGCGGGTTGTGCGGCGTGAGGTAGCCGTCATAGCACAGCACCTGACGCAGCGCTGAAAGCGAAGGCGTGGTAGGAATGTGACTCACCTGACCGCCTACGGAGTAGACCGGTAGCGACTGCGTCTGCTCAACGCCGTTAATGCGATGCCCGTTAGCCAGAACCACCGCAGCGTGAGTGGCGGTTTCGCCACTGGCAAACGTCAATTGCCAGTGTTCTGTCTGCCGAGACAGCGAGGCCAGCGTATGTTGATACCGGGTGCGTAATCCCAGCGTTGCGGCGTAGTCGAATACGGCGGCGGTTAATTGTGCCGGACACAGCCATCCTCCGGCAGGGTACTGAATCCCGCCGCATCCGGTTTCTACGCCGGTCGTTTGTAAAACCTGCTCTGCGTTAACGCTGACGGCGAGCGCATCAGGCAATTCAAGGGACAGCATTTGAGCGATTTTCTGCTGGCTTTTTTCATCCCACGCCAGTTGCGTCACACCGCACCAGTCATGCGCGAACGCAACCGGAAGGGCGTCATACAGGCGGCGGGCGAAGGTAAACGCGGTAGGGAAAAAGAGGTTAATGGCCGCGTCATGCTTGCTGAGCAACGGATAGAGCGCGCCCTGACGGTTACCCGATGCGCCTTCGGCAGGTTTCGCATCTGCGCAATAGAGCGTGACCTGCCAACCGCGGCGCAGTAACGCCAACGACAGCAATGTGCTGGCGATGCCTCCGCCAATAATGGCGGCTTCGCGCTTATCTGTGCCCGTGCGCGTGAACCACGGAGCCGATGAAGGGAGCGCCAGAGTCTGTTCCATGACGCCACAAAGCATTTCGCGTTTGCGACCAAAGCCTTTGCATTTTTGCATCGTAAACCCGGCTTCCTGCAACCCCCGACGCACAAAGCCCGCTGAGGTGAAGGTCGCCAGCGTACCGCCCGGACGAGCCAGACGGGCCATTGCGTTAAACAGCGTTGGCGTCCACATATCCGGATTTTTTGCCGGTGCGAAACCGTCCAGAAACCAGGCGTCCACTTTTTGATTCAGGGAGTCATCGAGCTTACTGGTCAGTTCGTTAATATCGCCAAACCACAGATCCAGCGTGACGCGTCCTTCATCAAGGAGCAGGCGATGGCATCCCGCCAACGGCAGCGGCCATTGCTCTTGCAGCGCCGTGGCCCATGGGGCAAGTTCTGGCCAGTGCTGATGGGCTAAGGTGAGATCTTCACGCGTTAGCGGATATTTTTCAAAACTGATGAAATGTAATCTTTCCAGGGTAGCTTCAGGATGGGTATCGCGAAAATCGGTAAATGCCTGCCAGAGCGTCAGGAAGTTAAGTCCGGTGCCAAACCCGCTTTCTGCCACCACGAAGAGGGGACGTGAATGCGCAGGGAATCGCTGGGCGAGATGATTCCCGCCGAGAAAGACGTAACGTGTCTCTTCCAGCCCGTTATCATTAGAAAAATAGACATCGTCAAAATCTCGGGAAACAGGTGTACCCTCAGCGTTGAATTCAAGGTTTGCAGGTTGTATAGCGTATTGTTTCACGTAAGTTACTCGTCTGGCAGGCTGTGCCCCGATCTTAGCGATGAGTGCCTGGCTGCGCAAATTTCCACATTAAATGGCTGATCGGACTTGTTCGGCGTACAAGTGTACGCTATTGTGCCACTCGAAACTTTAAAATAGTGCGACTTACAGAGGTATTGAATGAAACGTGCAGTGATTACTGGCTTGGGCATCGTTTCCAGCATCGGTAATAACCAGCAGGAAGTCCTGGCATCTCTGCGTGAAGGACGTTCAGGGATCACTTTCTCTCAGGAGCTGAAGGACTCCGGCATGCGTAGCCACGTTTGGGGCAACGTAAAACTGGATACCACTGGCCTCATTGACCGCAAAGTAGTGCGCTTTATGAGCGACGCATCCATCTATGCATTCCTTTCTATGGAACAGGCAGTGGCTGATGCCGGCCTTGCAGCAGAAGATTACCAGAACAACCCGCGCGTTGGCCTGATTGCAGGTTCCGGCGGCGGCTCCCCGCGTTTTCAGGTGTTCGGTGCTGACGCAATGCGTAGCCCGCGTGGTCTGAAAGCGGTTGGCCCGTATGTGGTCACCAAAGCGATGGCGTCCGGCGTTTCTGCCTGCCTCGCAACGCCGTTCAAAATCCACGGCGTAAACTACTCTATCAGCTCTGCCTGTGCGACATCTGCGCACTGTATCGGTAACGCGGTAGAACAAATTCAGCTGGGCAAACAGGACATCGTTTTTGCTGGCGGCGGCGAAGAGCTGTGCTGGGAAATGGCGTGTGAATTCGACGCCATGGGCGCGCTGTCTACCAAATACAACGATGCACCGGAAAAAGCTTCCCGTACCTATGACGCACACCGTGACGGTTTCGTTATTGCCGGCGGCGGCGGTATGGTCGTGGTTGAAGAGCTGGAACACGCGCTGGCACGTGGCGCGCACATCTATGCGGAAATCGTCGGTTACGGCGCAACATCCGATGGCGCAGACATGGTTGCTCCGTCTGGCGAAGGCGCAGTACGTTGCATGCAAATGGCGATGCACGGTGTAGACACCCCGATCGACTACCTGAACTCTCACGGTACCTCTACCCCGGTAGGCGACGTGAAAGAGCTGGGGGCAATTCGTGAAGTGTTTGGCGACAACAGCCCGGCAATCTCTGCGACTAAAGCCATGACCGGCCACTCCCTGGGCGCAGCTGGCGTACAGGAAGCTATCTACTCTCTGCTGATGCTGGAACACGGCTTTATCGCGCCGAGCATCAACATTGAAGAGCTGGATGAGCAGGCGGCAGGTCTGAACATCGTGACCAAACCGACCGAGCAGGCGCTGACTACCGTGATGTCCAACAGCTTCGGCTTTGGCGGCACTAACGCAACGCTGGTTATGCGTAAGCTGAAAGCATAAGACAGTGTGCCGGATCTTATATCCGGCTCATGCTGTACAGTAAAGGGAGCCGTCAGGCTCCCTTTTTTATATCGTTGACAATCGATCGGGTTTACAGGCAGACTCCAGCTTCAACATTATCCTCTTGATAATGCGTAAGCGTTTAACGTTATCCAACGCACCTTAATCCTGATAGTCAGGTAGAGGGGGCGTGGGCATTCCTCGCCTTACTCTGCATTTTGGAGTAACGCATGACAGCTGTAACCCAACAAGAAAAAACACCTTCGGCGAACTTTTCGCTGTTTCGTATCGCTTTTGCAGTTTTCCTGACCTATATGACGGTCGGTCTCCCTTTGCCCGTGATTCCTCTGTTTGTGCATCAGGAACTGGGCTATGGCAACACCATGGTCGGTATCGCCGTAGGTGTACAGTTTCTGGCGACGGTATTAACGCGCGGCTACGCCGGGCGCTTAGCCGATCAATATGGTGCTAAACGCTCGGCGCTACAGGGGATGTTTGCCTGTGGGCTGGCAGGCGCTGCGTGGCTTTTAGCCGCGCTATTGCCTGTTTCTGTTCCCGTAAAATTTGCGTTGTTAATCGTCGGGCGTTTGATCCTCGGTTTTGGCGAAAGCCAACTGCTCACCGGTACGCTGACCTGGGGGTTGGGGCTGGTCGGCCCAACACGCTCCGGTAAGGTGATGTCGTGGAACGGAATGGCGATTTACGGCGCGCTGGCCGCCGGTGCACCGTTGGGCCTGTTGATCCACAGCCACTTTGGCTTCGCGGCGCTGGCGGGAACGACGATGGTATTACCGCTGCTGGCATGGGCATTCAACGGCACCGTGCGTAAAGTGCCTGCGCATGCAGGAGAACGTCCTTCGTTATGGAGCGTGGTGGGGCTTATCTGGAAACCGGGCCTGGGCCTGGCGCTGCAGGGCGTTGGCTTTGCGGTGATCGGTACCTTTATTTCACTCTATTTTGTCAGCAACGGCTGGACGATGGCGGGGTTCACCCTGACTGCGTTTGGTGGGGCATTTGTGCTGATGCGCATTCTGTTTGGCTGGATGCCGGACCGTTTCGGCGGTGTGAAAGTCGCCGTTGTCTCTTTGCTGGTGGAAACTGCGGGGCTGATTTTGCTGTGGCAGGCCCCATCGGCCTGGATTGCGCTGCTCGGGGCGGCATTAACCGGGGCCGGGTGTTCGCTTATCTTCCCGGCATTGGGCGTCGAGGTGGTGAAGCGAGTGCCCGCGCAGGTTCGCGGTACGGCGCTGGGCGGTTACGCCGCGTTTCAGGATATCTCCTACGGCATAAGCGGTCCGGTAGCCGGGGTGCTGGCCACCGCGTATGGTTATCCTTCAGTGTTCCTTGCCGGGGCGATATCCGCCGTGGTGGGGATTATTGTAACGTTGCTTACGCTGCGTAAAGGTTAAGCGACCAGCCAGAAAATGGCTAACGCAATTATCAACGCAACAAACAGCAGTCCCGGTCGTGCCGACAGAGATTTAACCGTTTCAATCATCGGCGCGAACGGGCTGTAAATGGGCTGCAGATGACGCGGATCGCTGAGCTCACGTTCTCGTTCCACGCGACGCAGGAAAATTTGATTGAGCAAGTCCTGCACCTGCACCGTGGTCAGAATCGATTGTGGTTGGATCTGATACGTCTGCTGTGCGTATTCTTTTATCGCTGTCAGCTCATTCGGCTCTAATGGCAGCTTCAGCGCCGCCTGGAGCGTTTGTAGCGTAGGGGCGCTTTGCAGGCTGAGCGTCTGGCGCGCCTGCAGCCAGGTGACCAGGTGCGTAAACTGTTTGGCAGGGATCAGCTCACCGCTTTTTACGCCAGACAACTCCAGCATAGACTGCCAGATCATCTTCCCGGATTCTCCTGTGGCCGCCGCCAGTTTGGTAACTAACTGGTTCAGCGTATTGTGCTCTGCGGGGAGCAACGGGCGATCGGTAGCAGGGCGCTGCTGCGGCTGCGGTATCGACAGCTGTCCTTGTTGCAGCAGCGTGAGCACGTTCTTCAACTGCTCAGGCGTGAGCTGGCTGAGCGCCGTTTGCCCATACTGCTGACGGATAAAATCACTCACCGCCTGGCGATTATTTCCCTGGCTCAGTAATTCAGTGAGCTGCGAAAGCACCTGACGATTAACATGATTTTGCTGAGCAACCCCCAGTCGTTGGTTAAGGTTTTGCTCAGCGGCAGGAAAGTGACGTGACTGCAGCGGCGTATCACTTTTGACGCCCAGATCGTGCTTCATTCCGGCCCACACCTCAGCGCTTTGCTGCTGGGTGAGTGAAATCAAACGGGTAATTAGCCGTTCCAGCACAGTACGTTGGTGCGTGGATAACGGTTGTTCACCCGCAGCGGAAGGGGCATTTTGGCCTTCGCCGGGAGGGCGTGCGGGCGTACCTGAAATGGGCTGCATCATCTCTGTTCCTTAAATCTGTGCTGACCAGGTCTCGCAGTATGCCTGGCGGCGAGATTATGGCACACTTGCCCGGTTAACTCTCGTTCTCAAACAGGTGCGAAAGACGTGAAAATCCTCGTTGATGAAAATATGCCCTATGCCCGCGAACTGTTCAGTCGTTTGGGGGAGGTCAAAGCGGTTCCCGGTCGTCCGATTCCCGTTGCTGAACTGGATGATGCGGATGCTTTAATGGTGCGCTCGGTGACGAAAGTAAATGAATCACTGCTTGGCGGAAAACCGGTTAAATTTGTCGGTACGGCAACCGCTGGCACAGACCATGTGGATGACGCCTGGCTTGCGCAGGCGGGGATCGGTTTTTCCGCCGCGCCCGGTTGTAACGCAATAGCGGTCGTAGAATATGTTTTTTCAGCGTTACTGATGCTGGCGGAGCGCGACGGGTTTGCGTTACGCGATCGCACCGTAGGCATTGTGGGTGTGGGTAACGTGGGCGGGCGTTTGCAGGCGCGTCTGGAAGCGCTGGGGATCCGCACGCTGCTGTGCGATCCACCGCGAGCCGATCGCGGTGACGAAGGCAATTTCTGCTCGCTGGATGAACTGGTTGAGCAAGCCGATGTGCTGACTTTCCATACCCCACTGTTTAAAGACGGGCCGTACAAAACGCTGCACATGGCGGATGACGCGCTGATTAGCCGGTTGAAGCCGGGCACTATTCTGATCAACGCCTGCCGTGGGGCGGTCATCGACAATACGGCATTGCTGAACCGATTGAATGCCGGTCAGTCGCTGAGCGTTGTGCTGGATGTCTGGGAAGGAGAGCCGGATCTCAATGTGGCGTTGCTGGAGAAAGTCGATATCGGCACGGCGCACATTGCCGGGTATACCCTCGAAGGAAAAGCCCGTGGTACCACGCAGGTCTTTGAGGCCTATAGTAAGTTTATTGGTCACGAGCAGCACGTTGCGCTCAGTACCCTGTTACCCGCGCCGGAATTTGGTCGTATCACCCTGCATGGCCCGTTAGATCAGCCAACGCTGAAAAGGCTGGTGCATTTAGTGTATGATGTGCGCCGCGATGATGCGCCGCTGCGCAAAGTCGCTGGAATTCCGGGTGAGTTTGATAAACTGCGTAAAAATTACCTTGAGCGTCGTGAATGGTCGTCTTTATATGTGATGTGTGACGACGCAACGGCTGCTGCCTTATTGTGTAAGCTGGGTTTTAACGCTGTTCATCATCCGGCACATTAATGTCTTCTTAATGCTCCCTGTCGAATAATGCGACAGGGACGCTTACGTATTTCTTGGAGTAAATCACCATGTCTGAAGGCTGGAATATTGCCATTCTGGGCGCAACGGGCGCCGTAGGCGAAGCCCTGCTCGATACGCTGGCTGAACGCCAGTTCCCGGTCGGTGAAATTTATGCGCTGGCGCGTAATGAAAGCGCCGGTGAACATCTGCGTTTTAACGGTAAATCGGTCATAGTGCAGGACGTTGCAGACTTTGACTGGACGCAGGCACAGTTGGCATTTTTTGTTGCGGGCGCTGAAGCCACCGCCGCCTGGGTAGAAGAAGCCACTAATGCGGGTTGCCTGGTGATCGACAGCAGCGGTCTGTTCGCGCTTGAGCCAGACGTTCCGCTGGTGGTTCCGGACGTTAACCCGTTCGTGCTGGCGGATTACCGTAACCGCAATGTGATTGCGGTACCTAACAGTCTGACCAGCCAACTGCTGTCTGCGCTGAAACCGTTGATTGATGACGGTGGGCTTTCGCGTATTACGGTGACCAATATTATCTCGGCTTCCGCTCATGGCAAAAAAGCGGTGGATGCGCTGGCCGGACAGAGTGCAAAACTGCTTAACGGCATCCCGATTGACGAAGATGATTTCTTTGGCCGTCAGTTGGCATTCAACATGCTGCCGCTGCTGCCCGATCGTGAAGGTAGCGTGCGTGAAGAACGTCGTATCGTTGATGAAGTGCGCAAAATTATGCAGGATGATGGTCTGCTCATCTCTGCCAGCATCGTGCAGTCCCCGGTATTTTATGGCCACGCGCAGATGGTGAATTTTGAGGCCCTGCGCCCGTTGGCGGCGGAAGAAGCGCGCGATGCGTTTTCACGCGGTGAAGACGTGGTGTTGTCGGAAGAGACCGATTTCCCGACCCAGGTTGGCGATGCATCGGGCACGCCGCACCTTTCTATTGGCTGCGTGCATAATGATTACGGTATGCCAGAGCAGGTTCAGTTCTGGTCTGTGGCGGACAACGTACGCTTTGGCGGCGCGTTAATGGCGGTGAAAATAGCGGAAAAACTGGTGCAGGAGTACCTGTACTAATGTCTGACCAGCAACAGCCGTCAACCCATAAAATTGCGCTGGGCATTGAGTATGACGGCAGCAAATATTATGGCTGGCAGCGCCAGAACGAAGTGCGTAGCGTTCAGGAAAAACTGGAAAAAGCGCTCTCTCAGGTGGCGAATGAACGCATCAATGTTTTTTGTGCAGGACGCACGGATGCGGGCGTTCATGGCACTGGGCAGGTCGTGCATTTTGAAACCACTGCCCAGCGTAAAGATGCGGCCTGGACACTGGGGGTAAATGCGAATTTACCTGGTGACATCGCCGTGCGCTGGGTTAAAGCTGTACCCGATGATTTTCATGCCCGATTTAGCGCCACGGCTCGCCGTTATCGCTACATCATCTACAATCATCGGTTGCGCCCTGCTGTTTTGGGTAAAGGGGTAACCCATTACTATGAACCGCTGGACGCTGAGCGTATGCATCGTGCGGCCCAGTGTCTGATTGGCGAAAATGATTTTACCTCGTTTCGAGCGGTGCAGTGTCAGTCGCGCACGCCGTGGCGAAACGTGATGCACATTAACGTCGAACGTTTCGGTGCATATGTGGTGGTGGATATTAAAGCGAATGCCTTTGTACATCATATGGTCAGGAATATTGTCGGCAGCCTGATGGAAGTTGGCGCCAACAACCAGCCGGAGAGCTGGATAGCAGAACTGTTAGCGGCAAAGGACAGAACGCTGGCAGCGGCAACGGCGAAAGCGGAAGGACTGTATCTGGTTGCGGTAGATTACCCGGACCGGTTCGACCTGCCAAAACCGCCTATGGGCCCGCTATTTCTGGCGGACTAATTTGAGTCGTATAAAGGCAAAACTATGGACCTGATTTACTTTCTTATCGATTTTATACTGCACATTGATGTGCACCTGGCGGAGCTGGTTGCGGAATACGGTATCTGGGTATACGCCATTCTGTTTCTGATCCTGTTCTGTGAAACCGGGCTGGTGGTGACACCATTCCTGCCAGGGGATTCGCTGCTGTTTGTTGCGGGTGCGCTTTCTGCGCTGCCAACCAACGATCTTAATGTTCATCTGATGGTGGCACTGATGATTGTGGCGGCGATTGTGGGCGATGCGGTGAACTACACGATTGGCCGATTGTTCGGGGAAAAACTTTTCAGTAACCCGAACTCCAAAATTTTCCGCCGCAGCTACCTGGATAAAACCCATGCGTTCTACGAGCGTCATGGCGGTAAGACGATTATCCTGGCGCGTTTCGTGCCAATCGTGCGTACATTTGCGCCGTTTGTTGCCGGTATGGGACATATGTCCTACCGTCACTTTGCGATGTATAACGTCGTAGGCGCATTGCTGTGGGTATTGTTGTTCACCTACGCAGGCTACCTGTTCGGCGATCTGCCGATCGTCCAGGAAAACCTGAAATTATTGATTGTGGCGATTATCGTCCTTTCCGTATTGCCGGGGGTGATTGAAGTAATTCGCCATAAGCGTGCTGCGTCACGGGCTGCAAAATAGAAAGTAACTCAGCGGTTCGACCACTTTTTTATCCAAAGTTTCGGGCTGTTATGTTTTAATGTGCAACATTCATGGTCTGTTAGGGGCAAAAATGGCATTATGCGCCCCTTATAACAAAGCTGACTAGGGTTCAGGCAGAAAGGTCACCAATGAGCTGGATTGAACGAATTAAAAGCAACATTACTCCCACCCGCAAGGCAAGCATTCCTGAAGGGGTGTGGACCAAGTGTGATAGCTGCGGTCAGGTTTTATACCGTGCTGAGCTGGAACGTAATCTTGAGGTCTGTCCGAAGTGTGACCATCATATGCGCATGTCGGCGCGCAATCGCCTGCATAGCCTGTTAGATGAAGGTTCTCTTGTGGAACTGGGTAGCGAGCTTGAGCCGAAAGACGTGCTGAAGTTTCGTGACTCCAAAAAATACAAAGACAGACTGGCTTCTGCGCAGAAAGAAACTGGCGAGAAAGATGCGCTGGTGGTGATGAAAGGCACACTTCACGGTATGCCGGTCGTTGCTGCGGCATTCGAGTTCGCGTTTATGGGCGGCTCCATGGGCTCTGTGGTCGGCGCGCGTTTTGTCCGTGCCGTTGAGCAGGCGCTGGAAGACAACTGTCCGCTGATCTGCTTCTCCGCTTCTGGCGGGGCGCGTATGCAGGAAGCGCTGATGTCTTTGATGCAGATGGCGAAAACCTCTGCTGCGCTGGCGAAAATGCAGGAACGCGGTTTACCGTATATTTCTGTACTGACCGACCCAACAATGGGTGGTGTTTCCGCAAGCTTCGCGATGCTGGGCGATCTCAACATTGCAGAACCGAAAGCATTGATCGGCTTCGCTGGTCCGCGTGTTATCGAGCAAACCGTACGTGAGAAACTGCCGCCGGGATTCCAGCGCAGCGAGTTCCTGATTGAAAAGGGCGCTATCGATATGATCATCCGCCGTCCGGAAATGCGCCTGAAACTGGCAAGCATCCTGGCGAAGCTGATGAATCTTCCTGCGCCGAATCCGGATGAGCCGCGTGAAGGCGAAGTGGTACCTCCGGTTCCCGATCAGGAACCAGAGGCCTGATAGTTTACGCTATGGGTTTCGGGTTGCAGGCAGGCGACAAGAGTGTTAATCCCAATGAACTTACACCGTTAAGTGATTCGGGAGAGCGAGTACAGCCAACACATCTGCAACGTGGAAAACGACGTGTAAAAAAGGGCAGGCCGGTTGGCGCTGCCCTTTTGCTTTTCTCAACGTAAAGAATCTACAGGCATTATGGACAATAAACGTATCCCTCAAGCCGCGTCGCCCCTGGCGTCGTGGCTTTCTTATCTTGAAAACCTGCACAGTAAAACCATCGATCTGGGCCTTGAACGCGTCAGCCAGGTGGCGCGTAAACTGGGTGTGTTGAAACCTGCGCCATTTGTTTTTACGGTGGCAGGAACCAATGGGAAAGGCACAACCTGTCGTACGCTGGAATCTGTGCTGACTGCGGCAGGCTATAAAGTTGGGGTGTACAGTTCGCCTCATCTGGTGCGCTACACGGAACGCGTACGCGTGCAGGGGCGTGAACTGCCGGAATCAGCTCATACCGCCTCGTTTGCTGAGATTGAAGACGCACGTGGTGACATTTCCCTGACTTACTTTGAATACGGTACGTTATCGGCACTCTGGCTGTTTAAACAGGCCCAACTGGATGTTGTTATTCTGGAAGTGGGGTTAGGCGGCCGCCTTGACGCCACCAATATCGTCGATGCCGATGTCGCAGTAGTCACCAGTATTGCGCTTGACCATACTGACTGGCTGGGCCCGGATCGCGAAAGTATTGGTCGTGAGAAGGCAGGGATTTTCCGCGCAGAGAAACCGGCCATCGTCGGCGAACCGGAAATGCCTTACACCATCGCAGATGTCGCTCAGGAGTGCGGGGCGATTTTGCAACGTTGCGGTGTGGACTGGCGCTATGCGGTCACGGAGAACGACTGGTCGTTTACTGATGCTCATGGAACGCTGGCGCACCTGCCGTTGCCGCAGGTGCCACAACCTAACGCTGCAACCGCACTGGCCGCACTGCGCGCAAGCGGCCTTAACGTCAGCGAGCAGGTCATTCGTGACGGTATCGAACAAGCGATTTTACCGGGACGCTTCCAGGTTGTGAGCGAGTCGCCGCGGGTAATTTTTGATGTTGCCCATAACCCGCATGCGGCGGAGTATCTGACCGGACGTCTGAAAAAGTTAGTGAAAAGCGGGCGTGTACTTGCGGTTATCGGTATGCTACATGATAAAGATATTGCAGGTACGTTGGCCTGGCTGAAAAGCGTGGTTGACGACTGGTACTGTGCGCCCCTGGAAGGGCCGCGTGGTGCAACGGCAGAACAGCTGCTGGAGCACCTGGGCAAAGGCAACGCTTATGACAGCGTGGCGCAGGCATGGGCTGCGGCACTTGCTGAGGCGAAGCCAGAAGATACCGTGTTGGTGTGTGGATCGTTTCACACTGTCGCACATGTCATGGAAGTAATAGACGTGGGGAGAAGCGGTGGCGAGTAAGTTTCAGAATCGATTAGTCGGCACAATTGTGCTGGTCGCGCTCGGGGTGATTGTGCTTCCCGGGCTGCTTGACGGCCAGAAAAAGCATTATCAGGATGAATTTGCAGCGATCCCACTGGTGCCTAAACCCGGCGATCGCGATGAACCAGACATGATGCCAGCAGCAACGCAGGCGCTGCCGACTCAGCCGCCGGAAGGGGCGGCAGAAGAGGTGCGTGCGGGTGATGCTGCCGCGCCATCGTTGGATCCATCACGTTTGACGACGGCAAACAGTGCGGAGTTAGATCCTGTCCCTGCGCCTGTGGAACCACCGAAACCTAAACCGAAACCGCAGCCTGTTGCTGTCGCCCCGACGCCAACGCCGGCACCGACTCCAGCGCCGAAACCGGCCGCTGAGGAAGCGCCAGCGCCAACCGGCAAAGCGTACGTTGTACAACTCGGTGCGCTGAAAAACGCGGATAAGGTCAATGAGATCGTGGGTAAACTTCGTGGCGCGGGCTTCCGGGTATATACTTCCCCGTCAACGCCGGTGCAGGGTAAAATAACCCGCATTCTCGTAGGGCCTGACGCCTCCAAAGATAAGCTGAAGAACTCGCTGGGCGAGCTGCAGAAGATCTCTGGTTTGAGCGGGGTGGTGATGGGGTATACCCCTAACTAAGGGATTGCGTTACGTTGCGCTGATGTAGGCCGGACAAGGTGTTTACACCGCCATCCGGCAGTGCCCGAAGAGGCATAAAATCGTATGGCGTTGAAGATTTTTTCAGCGCCATTTTTATTTACGCGTGGAAAGGAAATCCCTACGCAAACGTTTTCTTTTTCTGTTAGAATGCGCCCCGAACAGGACGACAGGGCGTAAAATCGTGGGACACATATGGTCTGGATTGATTACGCCATTATCGCGGTGATTGGTTTTTCCTGTCTGGTTAGCCTGATCCGTGGCTTTGTTCGTGAAGCATTATCGTTGGTGACTTGGGGTTGTGCTTTCTTTGTCGCCAGCCATTACTACACTTACCTGTCTGTCTGGTTTACGGGCTTTGAAGACGAACTGGTTCGAAATGGGATTGCTATCGCGATACTGTTCATCGCGACACTTATCGTCGGCGCTATCGTTAACTTTGTGATAGGCCAACTGGTAGAGAAAACAGGACTGTCGGGTACCGACAGGGTGTTGGGGATCTGCTTCGGTGCTTTGCGTGGAGCGTTGATCGTCGCCGCCATACTGTTCTTTCTCGATACCTTTACCGGTCTGTCGAAAAGTGAAGACTGGGGTAAGTCACAGCTGATCCCGCAGTTCAGTTTCATCATCAGATGGTTCTTTGACTATCTGCAAAGCTCGTCAAGTTTCTTGCCCAAAGTATAAACTTTGGGTCGTTGCTGAACGAGGAAAAGACGTATGTGCGGTATTGTCGGTATCGCCGGTGTTATGCCGGTAAACCAGTCGATTTATGACGCGTTAACGGTGCTCCAGCATCGTGGTCAGGATGCTGCGGGCATCATCACCATTGATGCCAACAACTGCTTCCGCTTGCGTAAAGCAAACGGAATGGTGAGCGATATTTTTGAAGCGCGCCATATGCAGCGTTTGCAGGGCAATATGGGCATCGGTCATGTGCGTTACCCAACGGCTGGCAGCTCCAGCGCCTCCGAAGCTCAACCTTTTTACGTCAACTCACCGTATGGCATTACGCTTGCCCACAATGGCAACCTGACCAACGCGCATGAGTTGCGTAAAAAGCTGTTTGAAGAAAAGCGCCGCCACATCAATACCACTTCAGATTCTGAAATTCTGCTGAATATTTTCGCCAGCGAGCTGGATAACTTCCGTCATTACCCGCTGGAAGCCGACAATATTTTTGCTGCCATTGCGGCAACCAACCGCCAGATTCGCGGCGCCTATGCCTGCGTGGCGATGATTATCGGTCACGGTATGGTTGCCTTCCGCGACCCTAACGGTATCCGTCCGCTGGTGATGGGCAAACGCGATATTGGCGATGGCCGTACCGAGTACATGGTGGCGTCTGAGAGCGTAGCGCTGGATACGCTGGGCTTTGAATTCCTGCGTGACGTAGCACCTGGCGAAGCGGTGTACATCACCGAAAAAGGCCAGCTGTTTACCCGTCAGTGTGCCGATAACCCGGTGAGCAATCCATGTCTGTTTGAATACGTTTACTTCGCACGTCCTGACTCCTTTATCGACAAGATTTCCGTCTACAGCGCCCGTGTGAATATGGGGACTAAGCTTGGCGAAAAAATTGCCCGTGAGTGGGAAGATCTGGACATCGACGTAGTAATCCCAATCCCGGAAACCTCCTGTGATATCGCGCTGGAAATTGCCCGTATTCTCGGTAAGCCGTACCGCCAGGGGTTTGTGAAAAACCGCTATGTGGGCCGTACCTTTATCATGCCGGGCCAGCAGTTGCGTCGTAAATCTGTGCGCCGTAAGCTGAACGCTAACCGTGCGGAATTCCGTGATAAAAACGTGCTGCTGGTGGATGACTCCATCGTGCGCGGCACCACTTCTGAGCAGATTATCGAGATGGCGCGTGAAGCCGGAGCGAAGAAGGTGTATCTGGCCTCTGCCGCCCCGGAAATTCGCTTCCCGAACGTTTATGGCATCGATATGCCTACGGCGACGGAGCTGATTGCGCATGGTCGTGAAGTGGACGAGATTCGCCAGATAATCGGCGCAGATGGTCTGATCTTCCAGGATCTGAACGATCTGATTGAAGCTGTCCGTGCTGAGAACCCGGATATTCAGCAGTTTGAATGTTCAGTATTTAACGGCGTGTACGTTACCAAAGACGTCGACCAGCAATATCTCGATTTCCTCGACTCCCTGCGTAATGACGATGCCAAAGCGGTGTTGCGTCAGAACGAAGCAGAAAACCTTGAGATGCACAACGAAGGTTAATGTTTGCTCGCAAGCAAGGGCGCAACCTGCACCCTTGCTTGCAACTAACCGTAATTTCCTGCAAAGTCGGCCCTGAGCAAGTAAGGGCGATTACACATGAAACGACTCATCATTGGTATTTCTGGTGCAAGCGGGGCAATTTACGGCGTGCGCCTGTTGCAGGTATTGCGTGACGTCACTGATGTGGAAACCCACCTGGTGATGAGTGCCGCTGCCCGACAGACGCTGGCGCTGGAAACGGACCTCTCTGTGCGCGACGTGCAGGCGCTGGCAAATGTGAATCATGATACCCGTGATATCGCCGCCAGTATCTCCTCCGGCTCTTTTCAGACTGCCGGAATGGTTATTCTGCCTTGTTCAATCAAAACGCTTTCTGGCATCGTCCACAGTTACACCGATGGGTTGCTTACCCGTGCGGCAGATGTGGTGTTGAAAGAACGTCGTCCGCTGCTGCTGTGTGTACGCGAAACGCCGCTGCATCTGGGGCATTTGCGATTGATGACGCAGGCGGCAGAAATTGGGGCGGTAATTATGCCACCTGTCCCGGCGTTTTATCATCGTCCGCAAACGCTCGATGATGTGATTAATCAAACGGTTAATCGCGTGCTTGACCAGTTTGATATTACCCTTCCGCAGGACCTGTTCACCCGCTGGCAAGGGGCGTAAGCCGTTCCATCAGCGTGCAAAGAATCATCCGTTGCCCTGTTTCAGGGCAATTTTGTAACCGCGATCATATCCTCAACATTTAATTCGTTAAAACTCAACGAAACGCTGCGGTTCAACCGCCAGACCTGCTATCTTCAAAATCAGGACATTATTGCAACGTTTTATTAACATATTTAACGTCGAATATCCTCATCGACGTGAAAATGGCATAAGACATGCATGAAAAAGTCTGCAAACACACAACACAACGTAAAACATAATAAAATTACGCCACTTGAGGGTTATGTATGAAGAAGACGGTTCTTGCTTTGTCTTTGCTGGTAGGACTCTCCGCCACCGCGGCCAGCTACGCAGCACTTCCGCAGACGGTTCGTATTGGTACAGATACAACGTACGCTCCTTTTTCCTCTAAAGATGCCAAAGGCGACTTTGTCGGCTTCGATATCGATCTGGGAAATGAGATGTGTAAGCGCATGCAGATCAAATGCACCTGGGTTGCCAGTGACTTTGATGCGCTGATCCCATCGCTGAAAGCGAAAAAAATTGATGCCATCATCTCCTCGCTTTCTATCACCGAAAAGCGTCAGCAAGAGATTGCGTTCTCAGACAAACTTTACGCTGCAGACTCACGTCTGATCGCCGCGAAAGGTTCCCCAATTCAGCCGACTCTGGATTCCCTCAAGGGTAAACACGTTGGCGTCCTGCAAGGCTCTACTCAGGAAGCCTATGCCAATGACAACTGGCGCAGTAAAGGCGTGGACGTGGTGGCCTATGCGAACCAGGACCTCATCTATTCTGACCTGACGGCAGGCCGTCTGGACGCGGCATTGCAAGATGAAGTTGCGGCCAGCGAAGGCTTCCTGAAGCAGCCTGCTGGTAAGGATTACGCTTTTGCCGGTCCGTCGGTGAAAGATAAAAAATACTTTGGTGACGGAACCGGGATTGGCTTGCGCAAAGATGATGCAGAGCTGAAAGCCGCTTTCGACAAAGCGCTGGGCGAACTGCGTAAAGACGGCACCTACGACAAAATGGCGAGCAAATATTTTAATTTTAATGTCTACGGCGATTAATACAGCGGCGTGGGGAATTGACTGCACCATTGCGGGTAACCATTTCGGTGCATAATAAATTCAGTGCACTGTTTTGGTGCTTTTATCGCTGACTTAATAAGCATGAGTGCATACTTAAGCGCTTTTCATGCAAATAAATACCGCCGACAGGGTAGAATGCTTTGCCTTGTCGGCCTGATTAATGGCACGATAACTGCACCTGGTCCTGTAAAGATCCCCTATAAAAGACAGTCTGTTGAGGATAGTTATGAAAAAACTGGTGTTGTCTCTTTCTCTGGTTCTGGCTTTCTCCAGTGCTACCGCAGCATTTGCAGCCATTCCGCAAAAAATTCGTATCGGTACCGATCCTACTTATGCGCCGTTCGAATCGAAGAATGCGCAGGGTGAATTAGTCGGTTTTGATATCGATCTGGCTAAAGAGCTGTGCAAACGTATCAATACGCAATGTACCTTCGTGGAAAACCCGCTGGACGCTCTGATCCCTTCGCTAAAAGCGAAGAAAATCGATGCCATCATGTCCTCGCTTTCCATTACTGAAAAACGTCAGCAGGAAATCGCATTTACCGACAAGCTTTATGCAGCCGATTCGCGTCTGGTTGTCGCTAAAGATTCTGCTATTCAGCCGACCATTGAGTCGCTGAAAGGCAAACGTGTTGGTGTGCTGCAGGGCACTACCCAGGAAACGTTCGGCAACGAACACTGGGCGCCAAAAGGTATTGAGATTGTCTCTTATCAGGGGCAGGACAATATCTATTCTGACCTGACTGCCGGGCGTATTGACGCCGCGTTCCAGGATGAAGTTGCGGCCAGCGAAGGCTTCCTGAAACAGCCAGTCGGTAAAGATTACAAATTCGGCGGCCCGTCTGTGAAAGACGAGAAGTTGTTCGGCGTGGGTACCGGTATGGGGCTGCGCAAAGACGATAACGAACTGCGCGAAGCGCTGAATAAAGCCTTTGCCGAAATGCGAGCTGACGGTACTTACGAGAAGCTGGCGAAAAAGTACTTCGATTTTGATGTTTACGGCGGTTAATTACCGCAGGTGCTGATAAAGCCCGTAGATTTTTGACGCGTTGAATTTATGCCCGATGGCACCGCGCTTATCCGGCCTACGGTGATTTTGTAGGCCGGATAAGGCAAGGCCGCCATCCGGCATTTAACGGTTAGTCTGAAATCAAAAGAGGCTTACTACTCCACCACACACGACAGGACAGGCAGCATGTTGTATGGCTTTTCAGGTGTTATTTTACAGGGCGCAATTGTTACGCTGGAGCTGGCACTCAGCTCGGTGGTACTGGCGGTTCTGATAGGTCTTGTCGGCGCAGCAGCAAAGCTGTCGCAAAGCCGGGCAATGGGGCTTATTTTCGAAGGGTACACAACGCTAATCCGCGGCGTGCCCGATCTGGTCTTAATGCTGCTCATCTTCTACGGATTACAAATCGCGCTGAATACCATTACCGATGCCATCGGTATCGGCCAGATTGATATTGATCCGATGGTTGCGGGCATTATCACCCTTGGATTCATCTACGGCGCCTACTTTACCGAAACTTTTCGCGGTGCGTTTATGGCTGTACCAAAAGGCCATATTGAAGCCGCGACGGCGTTTGGCTTTACCAGCTCACAAATATTTCGTCGCATTATGTTCCCGGCGATGATGCGTTATGCCTTACCGGGAATCGGCAATAACTGGCAGGTTATTCTTAAGGCTACGGCGCTGGTATCGTTGCTTGGACTTGAAGACGTGGTGAAAGCGACTCAGCTTGCCGGGAAGAGTACCTGGGAGCCGTTCTATTTTGCCGTCGTGTGCGGGGTCATCTATCTGGTGTTTACCACTGTTTCTAATGGTGTGCTGCTGTACCTTGAGCGCCGCTATTCCGTGGGTGTGAAGAGGGCTGACCTGTGATCGAGATTATTCAGGAATACTGGAAGTCCCTGCTGTGGACCGACGGATATCGCTACACTGGCGTCGCTATCACCCTGTGGCTTTTGATTTCGTCAGTAGTGATGGGCGGAATACTGGCACTCTTTTTGGCGATTGGTCGCGTTTCCAGTAATAAATTTATCCAGTTTCCCATCTGGCTGTTCACCTATATTTTTCGTGGGACGCCGCTGTACGTTCAGCTACTGGTGTTTTATTCCGGGATGTATACGCTGGAGATAGTTAAAGGCACGGACTTCCTCAACGCGTTTTTCCGCAGCGGGCTGAATTGCACCGTGCTGGCGCTGACGCTGAATACCTGCGCCTATACCACGGAGATTTTCGCCGGGGCTATTCGTTCCGTGCCTCACGGTGAGATTGAGGCTGCGCGCGCATACGGTTTCTCGTCATTCAAACTGTATCGATGCATTATTTTACCTTCCGCGCTGCGTATTGCGCTGCCGGCATACAGCAATGAAGTCATTTTAATGCTGCACTCCACGGCGCTGGCATTTACGGCCACTGTGCCAGATTTGTTGAAAATCGCTCGCGATATCAACTCGGCAACATATCAGCCGTTTACCGCCTTCGGTATTGCCGCTGTGCTGTATTTGATTATTTCGTATGTCCTGATCAGTCTGTTCCGTAAAGCGGAAAAACGCTGGTTGCAGCATGTATCCTCTAAATGATTCGAGTAACACGATGTCTGAAAATAAATTAAACGTTATCGACTTACATAAGCACTACGGCGAACATGAAGTGCTGAAAGGGGTATCGCTGCAGGCCAACGCGGGTGATGTTATCAGCATTATTGGCTCGTCAGGTTCCGGTAAAAGTACCTTCCTGCGCTGCATTAACTTTCTCGAGAAACCGAGTGCCGGGTCGATTGTCGTCAGCGGTCAGAACATTGGTCTGGTGCGCGACAAAGACGGCCAGTTGAAGGTTGCGGACAAAAATCAGCTACGCCTGCTGCGTACGCGTCTGACGATGGTTTTTCAGCACTTTAATCTGTGGAGTCACATGACAGTGCTGGAAAACGTCATGGAAGCGCCGATTCAGGTGTTGGGGCTGAGCAAGCAGGAAGCTCGCGACCGTGCGGTGAAGTATCTGGCTAAAGTGGGCATTGATGAGCGCGCACAGGGCAAATATCCGGTGCACCTGTCCGGTGGTCAGCAGCAGCGTGTTTCCATTGCCCGTGCGCTGGCGATGGAACCGGAAGTGTTATTGTTTGATGAACCTACGTCGGCGCTTGATCCTGAGCTGGTGGGTGAAGTGCTGCGCATTATGCAACAGCTGGCTGAAGAGGGGAAAACCATGGTGGTGGTGACCCACGAAATGGGGTTTGCTCGTCATGTTTCCACGCACGTGATTTTCCTGCATCAGGGGAAAATTGAGGAAGAGGGCGACCCGGAGCAGGTATTCGGTAATCCGCAAAGCCCGCGTTTGCAACAGTTCCTTAAAGGATCGCTGAAGTAAGTCAACAGCCCGGAGGCGCTACGCTTTCCGGGCTTACAATTTTAGCGCGTCGCGCTCCAGCCGAAACACCCAGTCGTCGTAGGCGATGCCGTCAATCTCATACGCCTTTTCCAGTACCTGCGTACGTACAAAGCCTGTCTTTTCCAGAATACGGATTGAACCCTTGTTATCCGCCAGCGCGTATGCGTTTATCGCCGTCACACCTGCATGCTCGAAGGCATACTGGCACACCGCGCGCACGGCTTCGCTGGCAATACCTTTCCCCTGAGCCTGTGGCATGATGGCGTAGCCGAGGTCGGCTTCCTGCGGGTAAAGATGGCTGATTTGCAGACCAATATCGCCAAGTGGCATCGGGCTGTTATGTTCGCGGATGACGAAAGTGTGCTGTGCGGCCAGACGTCTGGCGAATAACAGCCGCGTATCTTTCGCCGGGGCGATGTTGCCCATATAGCGCATGACTTCAGGACATTCACGGAGTTTCTGGAAAAATGACCAGTCAGAAAATTGAAACAAAGAGAGGGTAAGTCGGGGAGTCGATATTATCGCCATAACGTCGCCATTGCGGAAATCTGGTCTATAACCTTACCACCACAACGGCGACTGTGAATAGTGCATAGGGATTATCGGATGACATCCGCCAGCGCTTCTTCTAAATCGTACCAGCGAAACGTAAAACCGGAAGCTTCCAGGCGTTTGGGCAATGCGCGTTGTCCACCAAGGACCAGTACTGACGATTCCCCCATCAGCAGTCGCATAGCGGTGGCGGGAACGCGCAGAATGGCAGGGCGGTTCAGAGCGTGACCCAGCGCGTGGGCAAACTGCTCATTGTGCACCGGGTATGGCGAAACCATATTGAAGGGACCGCGTAGATCGTTATTCAGCAGCCAGATAATTCCGTTGACCATATCATCAACATGGATCCAGGCCATATACTGGCGTCCGTTACCGATCGGGCCGCCTAAGCCAAGACGAAACGGCGGTACCATTTTTGCCAGAATGCCGCCTGCTGAGGCCAGTACCACGCCGGTACGCAGCATACATACGCGGGTTTTTTCGCTTTGCGCAGTGCTGGCAATTTGCTCCCAGCGGGCGCACAGCTTGTGGGTAAATTCGTTATGCGGTGGCTCTTCTTCCGTAACCACAACTTCGCCCAAATCGCCGTAGTAACCGGTAGCGGAACCGGAGATTAACACTGAGGGCGGCGTCTCGCTGGCATTGATTAAATCGACCAGTTTCTGCGTAATGCCCCAACGGCTCTGGCACAAGCGTTCCTTTTGCTGTGCGCTCCAGCGCTTATCTGCAATAGGCTCTCCGGCAAGGTTAATCACGGCATCAATATTATTGAGATGTTGCCGCTCTTCCAGTCCTTTCCATAACGTGACCCGAGAGTCGAGAATCTGACGAGCCTTATCAGGGGTACGTGTCACTACGATTATCTGATGCCCCAGTTCCAGCAGGCAGGGGATCAGATGACGTCCAATCAGGCCAGTACCGCCGGTAATCAGAATCTGCATGTCGCCTCCCGGGTTACGTTTTAGCGCTGCCAGCTCAGCGTCATTGATACTGAGTCGGCGTAACGCAATGCGTGAAGTTTATCTATCTCGACTTCAGCATAAGTGACCCAGTGATGTTCGCGTGCGATATCGAGCACATCTTGAGTTAATTTTTCTAACAATGAGAAGCGGTTACCCTCCACGTGGGCAATGATGCTTTTGGTTATAGTGCGGTAATTCAGCGCGTCGTTGATATCTTCGCTGGTACGCGCTTTGTCTGCCGGATAGTGAATGGCAATGTTGATGACGATATCCTGTCGGTTAAGGATCTCCTCTTCTTTAATGCCGATAAAGGTGCGCAGACGAAGGTTTTTTATACGAATAATAGCGTCAGGTTGTGACATTGCAGGTTTCCTCCATGTATGAACCTCTGCATGATACACGAGAACCGAATTGCGTCACCGCTTCTCACTCAGTGCTTGCTGCATGGCGCGTTCCGTGGCAGGACGCGTACGGATGCGTTCGTGCCAGTTATTGACCGCCGGGTAATTGTCGAGGTCGATGCGCTGACGCTGATGGGCGTGGATCCACGGCCAGCAGGCAATGTCAGCAATGCTGTAGTGATCGCCTCCCAGCCAGGGTGACGTTTCCAGACGTTTATTCATCACGTTGTACAGGCGCTGGGTTTCAACCTGATATCTTTCAATAGCGTAAGGGATCGTTTGCGGAGCGTAATGACTGAAATGATGATTCTGTCCCAGCATGGGGCCCAAACCGCTGACCTGCCAGAAAAGCCACTGCAGCGTGGTGTGGCGTTCGCGTAATTCACCGCTGAGCAGCTTACCGCTCTTCTCCGCCAGATAGAGTAAAATCTCTCCGGATTCAAACAAGCTGATGGGCCTTCCGCCATCTTCCGGCGCATGATCGATAATGGCCGGGATTTTATTGTTCGGCGAGATCAGCAGAAAATCGGGGCGAAACTGGCTGCCTTTGCTGATATCGACATGAATCAGACGGTATTGCAGCTGTGCCTCTTCAAGAAACAGCGTGATTTTGTGACCGTTTGGCGATGGCGTGTAATAGAGATCGATCATTTTCAGCATCCGTTTTGTCATGAACCGGGTCATTACAAGTATAGAGCCTGTTGGCGTGCGTGAGTTTTCATCAAGTGACAGCGAGAGAAAGACTCTATATTTTGAAAGCAAGCCAATACACTTCAGAGGACATTATGAGCAAATCTGCAATTACGCTGTGGTCAGATGCCAATTTTTTCTCCCCCTACGTGCTGTCTGTTTATGTCGCTCTGCAAGAGAAGGGGCTACCTTTCACGCTGAAAACCGTTGATCTCAATAGTGGTGAACACTTGCATCCTTCATGGCAAGGTTACGCCTTGACGCGCCGCGTACCGGTTCTTGAGATCGATGGTTTTGAACTGAGCGAATCATCAGCGATTACGGAATTCCTGGAAGAGAGCTTTGCACCGCCACAGTGGGAGCGTATCTACCCACACGATGTACAAAAGCGCGCTCGGGCGCGCCAGGTTCAGGCGTGGATCCGCAGCGATTTAATGCCTATCCGTGAGGAACGATCAACAGATGTCGTTTTTGCTGGCGTGAAGAAAGGACCGTTAAGCGAAGCGGGAAAAGCCAGTGCGGAAAAACTGTTCGCTACTGCGAGCAGTTTACTGAGCCACGGTAAGCAGAATTTATTTGGCGAATGGTGTATCGCTGACTGTGATTTAGCGCTAATGCTTAATCGCCTGGTCCTGAATGGTGATGAGGTTCCAGAAGCGCTTGCGGAATACGCCACCTTCCAGTGGCAGCGCGCTTCAGTACAGCGTTTTATCGCGCTTTCAGCGAAGCGTTCCTGCTGAAAAACGGGCCGTAATCCAGTATCATTACAAGGTAATTTTCAGCGAGGAGTGAGTGATGAAACTGATGTTCGCATCGGACATTCATGGTTCGTTGCCAGCCACGGAACGCGTACTCGAACGGTTTGCTGCAAGCGGCGCGCAATGGCTGGTGATATTGGGTGATGTTTTAAACCACGGGCCGCGTAATGCGCTTCCAGAAGGCTATGCACCTGCGCAGGTTGCTGAACGGTTGAATGAACTGGCATCGCGAATTATTGCGGTGCGTGGTAATTGCGACAGCGAAGTGGATCAGATGCTCCTGCATTTTCCGATGACTGCGCCGTGGCAGCAAATTCTGACAGAAAACCAGCGACTCTTTTTGACGCACGGACACCTTTTTGGCCCGCAAAATATGCCGGCGCTCAATGCGGGCGATGTTCTGGTCTATGGGCATACTCATCTGCCGGTTGCTGAGCGGCGCGAGGGTATCTATCATTTCAATCCCGGCTCGGTAAGCATCCCGAAAGGGGGCTTTGCGGCAAGTTACGGGATTCTGGATGATAATGTTCTCAGCGTAATGGCACTCAATGATCAAAGTGTTATTGCACAGGTCGAGATTAATCCGTAATTTACCCCACAAACATAAACGCGCCGTAAGAGCGCCAGAAAAAAGAAGGTTTCCTGATGGTGGAACAGCGTCGTTTGGCAAGTACTGAATGGGTGGATATTGTGAATGAAGACAACGAAGTCATTGCACAGTCCAGCCGGGAACAAATGCGGGCGCAACGCTTACGCCATCGTGCAACGTATATCGTTGTGCATGATGGTATGGGCAAAATTCTGGTTCAACGTCGCACTGAGACAAAAGATTTTTTGCCCGGCATGCTGGATGCCACCGCAGGCGGTGTGGTTCAGGCTGACGAGCAGATGCTGGAATCAGCGCGTCGTGAAGCAGAAGAGGAACTGGGGATTGCGGGCGTGCCGTTTGCCGAGCATGGTCAGTTTTACTTTGAAGATCAGAACTGTCGCGTATGGGGCGGGTTGTTTAGCTGCGTTTCCCACGGACCGTTTGCGCTTCAGGAAGATGAGGTCAGTGAAGTTTGCTGGTTGACGCCGGAAGAAATTACCGCGCGCTGCGACGAATTTACACCGGACTCCCTGAAAGCCCTGGCGCTGTGGATGACCCGCAACGCCAAGAATGAAGGGGCGAAAGCCGAAAAGCAGGAAGAAGCTGAGTAAACTCTGTTCATCCGGCCTACTGCGTCGAGAAATCGAGTAGGCCGGACGCACACTTTTTAATGGTAACCCATCATCTGCGCGCCAATCACCACCACGCTGGACATAATAAACAGCAGTCCCAACAGCTTAGCACCTACCTTCAGCCAGTTACGAAAATCCACCCGACAAACGCCTAACGTAGCCATCAGAGATGCTGACGTCGGATAGATAATATGACTGAATCCGTCGCCAAACTGGAAGGCCAGGACTGTGACCTGACGGTTTACGCCAACCAGATCGCCCAGCGGTGCCAGTAGCGGCATGGTTAACGCAGCCTGACCAGAGCCGGAAGTGACGAAGAAATTAAATACTGCCTGGAACAATAGCATAAACCACGCCGCGATGGCGTTATCCAGCCCGCTGATGCCATTGGCAATGCTGTGCAGCAGAGTGTTTAACACGCTGGCTTCACCCGCCTCTCCATTACCGACCAGCAGTAAAATGCCTTTGGCAAAACCAACCAGCAGGGCAGGGGCAATCATCATTCGTGCGCCCTCAGTGAATGAGGAGGCCATGATGTTGACCGTCATGCCGTTGAGCCGAAACACGACGCCGATAATGCCAATCACCAGACCCATCGTGAAGAACTGACTGGCGATCTCAGGAATAAACCACGCGTTGACGATAACGCCCCAGACAACCCAAATCATCACCGCGGTCAGCACCACTAGCACTAACCAGTCTCCCAGCGTGAAGCGTCGTTCCACGACTTCGTCCTGCTGCTCGCGAAAGAAGCGGTCGGATTCATGTACCCGGGACAAAAGCGGATTCTTTTTGATACGCGCCGCATAGGCCAGCGTGAAGGTCAGCCCGATTAGTGTAGCGATCACCCAGACCACGATGCGTAGCCCGGAACCAGAGAGCACCGGTACCCCCGCAATACCTTGCGCGACCACCACGCAAAATGGGTTCATCCATGAGCTGGCGAAACCAATCTGAGTCGCGATATAGGTAACCAGCACGGTGGTGATACTGTCGTAACCTAGCCGTACCATCAAAGGCGCGATGATAATGGCAAAGGCAACAGCCTCTTCCCCCATGCCAAACACCGCGCCGCCTAAGGAGAAGAGAATAAACAGCACTGGGATAAACAGGACCTCGTTGCCCCGCGTATGGCGAATGAGCGCCAGGATGCCGTTATCAATGGTACCGGTACGCATAACGATGCCGAATGCGCCGCCAATGACCAGCATAAACATAATGATGCCGACAGCAGTGCCGAATTTCGAGCCGGAGGTTAATCCTTCAAACGGGAAATTCATCAGGCCTGGGCGTTCATCTCCGGTGGTGAATAACTGCACCCGGTGATACTGCTCTTCACCTGCGTCGTTGGTCAGAATACGAAAGGAATGGGGGTCAACCACCTTACGGGTTTTGGTTTGTCCATCAACCTGATACTGCACTTCCTGGCTGTCGAACATCCCGACGGGAACAACCCATGTCGCCAGACTGGTTAAAACGGCGACGAAAAAAATAATCACCAGCGTATCGGGCATCGCCCATTTTTTAGCTGGCTGTGATTCTGTTACTGCTGACATGAAAGACTATCCCTGTTGCAACGCAAAAGAGAGTAAGTATGCGAACAGAAGAATAGTTATTCATTGATGCAGCGCATCCAGGCAAATGTTTCAGATTATGCCAAAAGGGAAATAGACATAAAAAAACCGGAAATATCAGCTATTTCCGGTTTGATAAGCAGATGTGTTGCCGGATAAGAGATCCGGCACACTCGGCAGATTACTGCTGCTGCTGGGAAGACTGGATCGCGGTCAGTGCGATGGTGTAGACGATATCGTCTACCAGCGCGCCACGAGACAGGTCGTTCACCGGCTTGCGCATACCCTGCAGCATTGGCCCGATGGAGATCAGGTCGGCAGAACGCTGTACCGCTTTGTAAGTGGTGTTACCGGTGTTCAGATCCGGGAAGATGAACACGGTAGCGCGACCTGCAACCGGAGAGTTCGGCGCTTTGGATTTCGCTACGTCAGCCATAACAGCGGCGTCGTACTGCAGCGGACCGTCGATCATCAGGTCAGGACGTTTTTCCTGTGCCAGACGGGTTGCTTCGCGAACTTTCTCTACGTCACTACCTGCACCAGAAGTACCGGTGGAGTAGGAGAGCATCGCTACGCGCGGTTCGATACCGAAGGCAATTGCGGAATCAGCGGACTGAATCGCGATTTCTGCCAGCTGCTCTGCAGTCGGATCCGGGTTGATCGCGCAGTCGCCGTAAACGTAAACCTGATCCGGCAGCAGCATGAAGAACACGGAAGACACCAGAGAGCTACCCGGTGCAGTTTTGATCAGCTGCAGCGGCGGACGGATGGTGTTCGCGGTGGTGTGTACTGCACCAGAAACCAGACCGTCAACATCGTCCTGTTCCAGCATCAGGGTACCGAGAACCACGTTGTCTTCCAGCTGTTCGCGGGCAACGGTTTCGGTCATACCTTTGTTTTTACGCAGTTCGACCAGGCGAGCAACGTAGCTTTCGCGAACCACATCTGGATCAACGATTTCTACGCCAGCGCCCAGTTCAACGCCCTGAGAGGCTGCAACGCGGGTGATCTCATCCGGGTTACCCAGCAGTACGCAGGTTGCGATACCACGTTCAGCACAGATGGCTGCCGCTTTAACGGTACGCGGTTCGTCGCCTTCCGGCAGAACAACGCGTTTGCCCGCTTTGCGCGCCAGCTCGGTCAACTGATAACGGAACGCTGGCGGAGACAGACGACGGCTACGCTCAGAGGTTGCAGTCAGGGATTCAATCCAGTCAGCGTTGATGTAGTTAGCAACGTATTCCTGAACTTTCTCAATGCGCTCGTGATCGTCAACCGGAACTTCCAGGTTGAAGCTCTGCAGGCTCAGAGAGGTCTGCCAGGTGTTGGTGTTTACCATGAATACCGGCAGGCCAGTTTCAAATGCACGTTCGCACAGTTTAGTGATGCGCGCGTCCATTTCGTAGCCGCCAGTCAGCAGCAGAGCACCGATTTCTACGCCGTTCATAGCAGCCAGACATGCTGCAACCAGCACGTCAGGACGGTCGGCAGAAGTCACCAGCAGAGAACCTGCGCGGAAGTGCTCCAGCATGTGCGGAATGCTGCGTGCGCAGAACGTCACAGACTTCACGCGACGGGTGTTGATATCGCCTTCGTTAACGATGGTGGCGTTCAGGTGACGCGCCATATCGATTGCACGGGTAGCGATCAGATCGAAGCTCCATGGCACCGCGCCCAGAACCGGCAGCGGACTGGATTCTTGCAGTTTAGCCGGATCAACTTTGATCACTTTCGCTTTGGAAGAGTCGTCGAAAATCTCGGACAGATCCGGGCGAGTACGGCCCTGCTCATCAACCGGTGCGTTCAGTTTGTTAACGATTACGCCGGTGATGTTGGTGTTTTTCGCGCCGCCGAAGCTGCTGCGAGTCAGTTCAATACGCTCGTTCAGCTGTTCCGGGGTGTCGGTACCCTGAGACATAACGAAGACGATTTCCGCGTTCAGCGTTTTCGCGATTTCGTAGTTCAGAGACTGCGCGAACTGATGTTTACGGGTTGGGACCAGGCCTTCAACCAGTACAACTTCAGCGTCTTTGGTGTTCGCGTGGTAGTTCGCGATGATCTCTTCCATCAGCACATCTTTCTGATTGCTGGACAGTAAAGATTCAACGTGGCTCATCTTCAGCGGCTCAGCGGCTGGCAGAGAAGAGTTAGCACGGACGATGCTGGTAGTCTGGTCTGGCGCATCGCCACCGGCACGCGGTTGAGCGATCGGCTTAAAGACGCTCAGACGAACGCCTTTGCGTTCCATTGCGCGGATCACGCCAAGGCTGACGCTGGTCAGGCCGACGCTGGTTCCGGTAGGGATCAGCATAATAATACGGGACACGGTTTATCCTCTTTCGTTACCGCCAATTTAGACGGGTTACAAAACAGCACCGCCAGCTAGGCTGGCGGTGTGAAATCAGGCAGTCAGACGGCTCGCGTCTTGCGCGATAACCAGTTCTTCGTTGGTTGGGATAACCAGCGCAGGACGGGTACCTTCTTTGTTGATGAAACCAGATTTGCCGAAACGTGCGGCCAGGTTACGTTCGTGGTCAACTTCAAAGCCCAGAACGCCCAGTTTGCCCAGAGACAGTTCACGAACCATCGCTGCGTTTTCACCGATACCACCGGTGAAGACAACTGCATCCAGACGACCATCCATCAGCGCAGTGTAAGAACCGATGTATTTCGCCAGACGGTGGCAGTAAACGTCCATTGCACGTTTAGCGTCTTCTTTAGTAGCGTAGTTATCTTCAACATAACGGCAGTCGCTGGTGACTTCGGTCAGACCCAGCAGGCCGGACTCTTTGGTCAGCATTTTGTTGATCTGGTCAACGCTCATGCCCAGGGTATCGTGCAGGTGGAAGATGATCGCCGGATCGATGTCACCGGAACGCGTACCCATCACCAGACCTTCCAGCGGGGTCAGACCCATGGAGGTATCAACACATTTACCGTTACGGATAGCAGATACAGAACCGCCATTGCCCAGGTGGCAAGTGATGATGTTCAGCTCTTCAACCGGTTTGTTCAGCACTTTTGCCGCTTCCTGAGTGACGAAGAAGTGGCTGGTACCGTGCGCGCCGTAACGACGAACGCCATGTTCTTTGTACAGGCTGTACGGCAGAGCATAGAGGTAAGACTCTTCCGGCATAGTCTGATGGAACGCGGTGTCGAATACAGCCACGTTTTTGTCTTTCAGATTAGGGAAGGATTTCAGCGCTTCTGCGATACCGATCAGGTGAGCCGGGTTATGCAGCGGTGCGAAAGAGGCAGAATCTTTGATGCCCTGAATAACGGAATCATCGATAACCACGGAGCTGGTGTACTTCTCGCCGCCGTGTACGATACGGTGACCAATAGCGGTCAATTGCGCAGACAATTCTGGTTTTTGTGCCAGAATAGTGTTAACGATAAAGTTCAGCGCTTCACTGTGAGCGGCGCCTGCACCTAAAGCCGCTTCTTGTTTACCGCCGTCCATTTTCCACTTGATACGTGCTTCTGGGAGATGGAAACATTCGGCTAAACCAGAGAGGTATTCTTCACCGTTTACTGCATCGATGATGGCAAATTTCAGTGAGGAGCTACCGCAGTTCAGAACCAGTACTAACTTACTCGACATGGAAGTACCTATTTATGATACGTGGCTAAAAAAACGTCAGGGAGTCATAGAGCGTAGCGCATGATGACACCGACGTTTATGATTAACATCATGCGCCATAGTCTTTTTGGGCACGATGGAATAAATACCTTTGAGTCTATGTCATTTTGCGTATTTTTCAGGCAATGGCATAATGTATGCCAATTTGACGACTCAATGATTTTGGACTACAGGCCTTTTACAGGCCGGCACAGGATACCTGAATGTGGGTATCAAAGACAAAATGTTTTGAACGATGTCCCTTGTAGTTGTTGTTTTGCACAAATTTTTTAATTTTTATATGTGAAGTTGAGGTAACCGCCATGTCGACACCGGATAATCGCTCCGTCAATTTTTTCAGCTTGTTTCGCCGGGGGCAGCACTATGCAAAGACGTGGCCAATGGAAAAGCGCCTTGCGCCCGTGTTTGTTGAGAACCGCGTGATCCGCATGACGCGTTACGCGATTCGTTTTATGCCGCCTATCGCCGTCTTCACCTTATGTTGGCAAATTGCGTTAGGGGGGCAGTTGGGCCCGGCCGTGGCGACTGCGCTGTTTGCGCTTAGCCTGCCGATGCAGGGGATGTGGTGGCTGGGAAAACGTTCTGTAACGCCGCTGCCGCCTTCAATTCTCAATTGGTTCTACGAAGTTCGGGGTAAATTGCAAGAAGCTGGGCAGGCGCTCTCTCCGGTAGAAGGAAAGCCGGATTACCAGGCGCTGGCTGACACGCTTAAGCGCGCCTTCAAACAACTGGATAAAACTTTCCTTGATGATTTGTAATTGACCCCTGATTACGCATATAAAAGAAGGCACAAGATGCCTTCTTTTTTTTCATCGCAGTAGTAGTGATACAGGAGTCCCAAATGGAAATGACCAACGCTCAACGTCTGATTTTGTCGAATCAGTACAAAATGATGACTATGCTCGATCCAACTAACGCCGAGCGTTATCGTCGTTTGCAGACGATTATTGAACGCGGTTACGGCTTGCAGATGCGTGAGCTGGATCGTGAGTTTGGTGAACTGACGGAAGAAACCTGTCGTACGATTATCGATATTATGGAGATGTATCACGCATTACATGTGTCCTGGACTAATCTTAAGGATGCGCAGGCTATTGATGAGCGTCGCGTGACCTTCCTCGGTTTTGACGCCGCAACGGAAGCCCGTTTCCTCGGGTACGTTCGTTTTATGGTCAATGTGGAAGGTCGTTACACCCACTTTGATGCGGGTACGCATGGCTTCAACGCCCAGACCCCAATGTGGGAAAAATATCAGCGTATGCTGAATGTTTGGCACTCTTGCCCGCGTCAGTATCACCTGAGCGCGAATGAAATTAACCAAATCATTAATGCCTGAGGGGGCGAGCGTGCAGTGCAAAGGTTTTCTGTTTGATCTGGATGGAACGTTGGTCGATTCCTTACCCGCAGTAGAGCGTGCGTGGTGCAACTGGGCCGATCGCTTCGGCCTCGATCACGCCGAGGTACTCGGCTTTATTCATGGTAAGCAGGCCATTACCTCCCTGCGACACTTTATGGTGGGCAAGTCTGAGGCAGAGATCGCCGCGGAATTTACCCGTCTGGAGCAGATCGAAGCGACGGAAACCGCCGGGATCACCGCGCTGCCGGGGGCAGTTGATTTACTCAACCATCTCAATAAAGCAGGTATTCCATGGGCGATTGTGACCTCCGGTTCTATGCCAGTCGCACGTGCGCGTCATCGTGTTGCCGGGCTTCCTGCTCCTGAAGTGTTTGTCACCGCCGAGCGGGTAAAAAGAGGGAAACCAGAGCCAGACGCGTATCTGTTAGGTGCTCAGCTTCTGGGCCTGGCACCGCAGGAATGTGCAGTCGTGGAAGATGCCCCCGCCGGGGTGCTCTCAGGACTGGCTGCTGGGTGTCATGTCATCGCGGTTAACGCGCCAGCGGATACGCCGCGTCTGGACGAAGTTGATTTTTCGCTGACCAGTCTGGAACATATTTCTGTGACCAAACAACCCAACGGAAATGTGGTCGTTATAAGAAATACCTGATCATGATTTAGCCCCAGATTGTTGGGGCTTTTTTATGGCAGAATCAGTCCATCCCTCTCATTTAACAAGGATATGTTGTGAACGGTGAATTGATATGGGTTCTCTCATTGCTGGCGATTGCCGTCGTCTTGTTTGCAACTGGCAGAGTGCGTATGGACGCGGTCGCTTTGCTGGTCATTATTGCCTTTGTTCTGAGCGGAACATTGAGCATCACAGAGGCTTTTTCCGGGTTCAGCGATCCTAACGTTATTTTGATAGCGGCTTTATTCATTATCGGCGACGGCCTGGTGCGTACCGGCGTGGCGACGGTAATGGGTGCCTGGCTGGTGAAGGTCGCCGGCAGCAGTGAAGTCAAAATGCTGGTGTTGCTGATGATAACCGTAGCCGGACTCGGTGCCTTCATGAGTTCGACCGGTGTGGTCGCCATCTTTATTCCGGTTGTCTTAAGCGTTTCCATGCGCATGCAAATCTCCCCCTCACGGCTGATGATGCCGTTGAGCTTTGCCGGATTGATAAGCGGCATGATGACGCTGGTGGCAACGCCGCCGAACCTGGTCGTCAACAGTGAATTGTTACGTGAAGGACTTAACGGTTTTAGCTTTTTTAGCGTAACCCCACTGGGACTGGTGGTGTTGGTACTCGGCATAATTTATATGCTGGTGATGCGTTTTATGCTGAAAGGTGAAGACTCCGGGCAGCCGGGAGACGGCTGGAAGCGCCGGACCTTTCGCGATCTGATCAAAGAATATCGCCTGACAGGGCGTGCCCGCCGCCTGGCGATTCGCCCGGGTTCTCCCATGATTGGCCAACGTCTGGATGACCTGAAATTGCGTGAGCGCTACGGGGCAAACGTGATTGGTGTTGAACGCTGGCGGCGTTTTCGCCGCGTGATTGTCGATGTTAACGGGGTTTCTGAGTTCCGTGCCCGTGACGTGTTGCTGATCGATATGTCAGCGGCCGACGTCGACCTGCGTGAATTTTGCAGCGAGCAACTGTTGGAGCCGATGGTGCTGCGCGGTGAATACTTCTCCGAGCAGGCGCTTGACGTGGGTATGGCCGAGATTTCATTGATCCCTGAATCGGAATTGATCGGCAAAACGGTACGGGAAATCGCTTTTCGTACGCGTTATGGCCTGAATGTCGTCGGACTGAAGCGTGATGGTACGGCACTGGCCGGAGCGGTGGTGGATGAACCACTGCTGATGGGCGATATCATTCTGGTAGTGGGTAACTGGAAACTCATCACTTTGTTGGGGCAAAAAGGGCGCGATTTCGTGGTGCTGAATATGCCCGTGGAAGTCAGTGAAGCTTCTCCGGCGCACAGCCAGGCGCCGCATGCGATTTTCTGTCTGGTGCTGATGGTCGCGTTAATGCTCACCGATGAAATCCCTAATACGGTTGCCGCGATTATCGCCTGTTTGCTGATGGGAAAATTCCGCTGCATCGATGCCGAAAGCGCCTATAAAGCCATTCACTGGCCAAGTATTATTTTGATTGTCGGAATGATGCCCTTTGCGCTGGCATTACAGAAAACGGGCGGTGTTGATCTGGTGGTTAAAGGGCTAATGGACGTTGGTGGAGGGTACGGCCCGTATATGATGCTGGGCTGCCTGTTCGTGCTGTGCGCGACCATTGGGTTATTTATCTCTAACACTGCGACGGCGGTACTGATGGCGCCGATTGCGCTGGCGGCAGCAAAGTCGATGGGCGTTTCGCCGTATCCTTTTGCGATGGTGATTGCGATGGCGGCTTCCGCAGCCTTTATGACGCCAGTTTCTTCACCGGTAAACACACTGGTACTCGGGCCGGGTAACTACAGCTTTAGCGATTTCGTAAAAATTGGCGTGCCGTTTACCATTATTGTGATGGTGGTGTGCGTGGTGATGATCCCGATGCTGTTTCCGTTTTGATTTTTATGTGCCGGATGGCGGCTAACGCCTCATCCGGCCTACAAAGGCAATGTCGCCGCAAACTTACAATGGAGAATCCTGACTGATTTCATCTAATGAGAGGTGAAAACTCGGGACGAACACGTCCATAAAGTAGTCCATCTCTTCGCTGCGTCGTGACTCCAGCGTTTTTTCCAGACGTGTTTTCGCCAGCAAAAATTCGTTGTTACCGGCAGAGAGTTCTTCCAGGCACTTCAGATACGCGCACAGGGCATCTGCCTGTTTAACAATCGACCTCTCTTCTTCACTTAAGGCATGTTCATCAATGAGCGGCGCAAAAATATCGCGCAGCTCATCGGGAACCATATCGACCAGTTTTTGTTGGGCAATTTTCTCTATCGCTTTATATTCCTGAGCAATCTGAGAGTTGAAATATTTCACTGGGGTAGGGAGGTCGCCGGTTAATACCTCTGACGCATCGTGATACATCGCCAGCAGGGCAATACGCTCAGCATTAACCTGACCACCAAATTTACGGTTTTTAATTGCGGCCAGCGCATGGGCAACCATGGCAACCTGCAGACTGTGTTCGGACACGTTTTCGGTGCGCACGTTGCGCATCAGCGGCCAGCGGTTAATGAGTTTCAGACGGGAGAGGTGGGCAAAAAAGTGGCTCTGCTTCATAACGACCCTTACTCAGTGACTTCAGTAACGGTATTTTGCGCAGAGAGTGCTACCGGATGCAAACCCGGCAGCACTTTGCGTGGTTACAGCTGGCGATACCCTGACAGGAAACGCTCAAATTTACTCAGCGACATTTCGATATCGTCAATACGCGGTAGCGTGACGATGCGGAAATGATCCGGCCACGGCCAGTTGAATGCCGTCCCCTGGACCAGCAGTACTTTTTCCTGCAACAGGAAGTCGAGTACCATCTTCTGGTCGTCATGAATATTAAAGCGTTTAGCATCAATTTTCGGGAACATATACAGCGCACCGCGCGGTTTTACGCAAGAGACGCCGGGGATGTCATTAAGCAGTTCCCAGGCGCGGTTACGTTGCTCATACAGACGTCCGCCTGGCATGATGAATTCGCTGATGCTCTGATATCCACCCAGTGCGGTCTGAATGGCATGTTGTGCCGGAACGTTGGCACACAGGCGCATAGAAGCCAGCATCTCAAGGCCTTCGATATACCCTTTGGCATGTTTCTTCGGTCCGTTCAGTACCATCCAGCCCTGGCGGAAACCGGCAACACGATAGGTTTTTGACAGGCCGTTAAAGGTAATAGTCAGCAGGTCAGGGGCCATTGCCGCAATCGAGTGGTGCTCGGCGTCATCGTAAAGAATTTTGTCGTAAATCTCGTCCGCAAAGATGATGAGATTGTTTTGGCGGGCAATCTCAACAATCTCCATCAGCAGCTCTTTAGAATACACCGCGCCAGTAGGGTTGTTTGGGTTGATGATGACGATCCCACGGGTACGCGGCGTAATTTTGGCGCGGATATCATCCAGGTCCGGGAACCAGTCTGACGATTCGTCACACAGGTAGTGCACGGCATTACCACCAGAGAGCGAAACCGCCGCCGTCCACAGTGGATAATCAGGTGCAGGAACCAGCATTTCGTCCCCACTGTTTAGCAATGCCTGCATGGCCTGCACAATCAATTCAGATACGCCGTTACCGATATAAATATCTTCCACGGTTACGTCGCGCATCCCACGGGCCTGGTAATGCTGCATGATTGCTTTGCGGGCTGAATAAAGGCCTTTGGAATCGCAATATCCTTGCGCAGTTGGCAAATTGCGGATCACATCCACCAAAATTTCATCTGGCGCTTCAAACCCGAAAGGCGCAGGGTTGCCGATGTTCAGTTTCAGAACTTTGTTGCCTTCTTCTTCCAGGCGCTTTGCTTCCTTCAGAACCGGGCCGCGAATGTCATAACAGACGTTTTCTAATTTGCTGGATTTTTCAATGGGGGACATGAACGTTGACCTTTTTAGCTGTGAATGCCACTCCCTGCCGTGGAAGTCAGCCCAGCACAATGTACTCCCACGACGGTGAGTTTTGAAGGGTCTTTAGTAGAAGATTTTGGAAAGCAGGAAGATTATAATTCACTGTTAATAACTAAATAATGTGATTTTTGTAGAGTAATAATCTGGATTGTTGTGTTTTTTGTGTTTTATATTTTGATTTGTTAGCGTGGGTATGGTGATTTGTCTGGTCAAAAAAAGTTAGGCCTGTAAAGAAAAAGTAGCTGAGATCTCAGCTGAATGGCGTAATTCGAAAATACTGAGGTTTGGCCTGCGAAATCTGTTATCGGTCTGATCCCTGCGTGATGCGGTGTGAATCCATTGTTAAGCATAATTAATGAATTGAGAGATTCTTAATTAATTATTATTTATTATTTAAACGACATCAAATTGAGTGGGCCAATAATACGAAAACCGTTGCACTGACATAACACCAATTTGCCCGGAATTATTCGCGATAACACTTATAAATATAGTGGTTTTAGGTTAAGATAACTCCTATGAAATGGTGTGTAGTACGAATTTTACGATAATTCAAATGTTTGTTGGTTGTTCCTAACATCCTGAAAAGTTAGTTTTTAATGTGTAAATTATTGTTCGTTAACTATTTTTTAAATTTACAAAATTTACATGTTTCCCATTAGTCAGAATCATCCAGCAGCTAAAAATACGGCTCTTTCTCGTTGCTATATTCCGATGAATATCACGGGTATTAAAATAGCTCAGAAAGAGAATTGTTTCGTTTGTTAAACCAAATACATCCTTATTTTCACTTGGTTACACTAAGCGAAACTGAAGGGAGGCACATTACAAATGGAGTTGTTTGATTCTGAATGCACAGCATTAACCCGGTATGACCCGCGAGTAAGTGAAAAACTATGATAAATGCAAATCGTCCGATAATTAACCTCGACCTCGATCTGCTGAGAACCTTTGTTGCTGTTGCCGACCTGAATACCTTTGCGGCTGCGGCAGCTGCGGTATGTCGAACTCAGTCTGCGGTAAGTCAGCAAATGCAGCGTCTTGAACAACTTGTGGGGAAAGAGTTGTTCGCGCGCCATGGACGCAACAAACTGCTGACCGAGCATGGTATCCAGCTGTTGGGTTACGCCAGGAAAATACTGCGATTTAATGATGAGGCATGCTCATCATTGATGTTTAACAATCTTCAGGGGGTGTTAACTATCGGTGCTTCTGATGAATCCGCCGATACCATACTCCCTTTTCTGCTTAACCGTATAAGTTCGGTTTATCCGAAACTTGCACTGGATGTCAGAGTGAAACGCAACGCCTACATGGTGGAGATGCTTAAGTCGCAAGAAGTGGATTTAGTGGTCACCACTAACCGACCTGGCGATTTTGAGTGCTTGAATTTGCGGACTTCACCGACGCACTGGTATTGCGCAGCCGAATATATCCTGCAAAAAGGGGAACCGGTGCCGTTAGTTCTGCTGGACGATCCCAGCCCGTTTCGCGATATCGTGCTGGCGACGTTGAATGCAGCACAGATCCCGTGGCGTCTGGCTTATGTCGCTTCAACATTGCCTGCGGTCCGCGCGGCGGTAAAAGCAGGGCTGGGCGTTACTGCCCGTCCTGTCGAAATGATGAGCCCGGATTTACGCGTACTGGGTGCGGCAGACGGATTGCCACCTCTGCCTGATACCGAGTATCTGCTGTGCAGCGATCCGGCCACGCAAAATGAATTAGCTCAGGTTATCTTTAAGTCGATGCAGACATATCAAAATCCTTGGCAATACAATCAGTTTACCCCTGAAGGGGGAGATGACTCGCTGATTGTTGAAGGCGACTTTGAGTAAAGCGTCACAAAAAAACGTTTTAAAATGTAAGTGTAAAAAAGAGCCACTGATGATGAAAAAACATCCAGCGGCTCTTTTTTTATGCAAATATTACTGCTTTCTGTTCATTCATATACTAAAACTTAACAAAATCAGCAGGTAAAAAAACAGACTGACAATAGGATGAAAAATAATCAGCTGAGTTGCTAAATGTTTCCATGTTAAAAAACTAGAGAAATTGTTGCTGTTTTTTATGGTGAATTAACAAAAGCGTGTCACAGATCAAGAAAATACTCCCATTTAGGGGGAGGCATCTGGGTGAATTCCTGTCAAAATAGACGTGTATTATCTTTTTTACTTCACTACGGACACGATTCAACAACATTAAAAATGACCGATGATGCAATCGAAATGGGTCTAAAGAGCACTTTATGTTAATGAAGTTGGAATAGTGTAAAATAATGTGAGGAAACTTTTGTTAAAGTTGACAAAAGGTTATAGAAAGGAGTAAAAAACCCCATCAATTAGCTGTATAAAATGATTTTTCACAGTGATTGTAAGGTTTTTTTTATTCCTCCCCATGAATCGATGTGGCGTTCATCTGCCGAAAAGAGCAGAGAATTTGGCGCTACTTTTGATGAGTAAGCAATGAGTATGTCAACATCCACTGAAATCATCGCTCATCACTGGGCATTCGCTATCTTTCTTATCGTTGCCATTGGCCTGTGCTGCCTGATGCTCGTCGGCGGCTGGTTTTTAGGGGGTCGCGCACGCGCGAGATCTAAAAACGTGCCGTTTGAATCAGGTATCGACTCGGTCGGCACCGCCCGCCTGCGCCTGTCTGCCAAGTTTTATCTGGTAGCCATGTTCTTCGTTATCTTCGACGTTGAAGCGCTGTATCTGTTCGCATGGTCAACTTCTATCCGTGAAAGCGGTTGGATTGGCTTTGTGGAAGCTGCAATTTTTATTTTTGTGTTACTGGCAGGTCTGGTTTATCTGGTGCGTATTGGCGCGCTGGACTGGACGCCCGCGCGTTCACGCCGCGAGCGTATGAACCCGGAAACGAACAGTATCGCTAATCGTCAACGCTAACCGCGAGGCATTAAGATGGATTATACGCTCACCCGCATAGATCCTAACGGTGAGAACGACCGTTACCCCCTGCAAAAACAGGAGATCGTAACCGACCCCCTGGAACAAGAAGTTAACAAAAACGTGTTCATGGGCAAACTGCATGACATGGTTAACTGGGGCCGTAAAAACTCAATTTGGCCATATAACTTTGGCCTTTCCTGCTGCTACGTTGAGATGGTGACCTCGTTTACCGCCGTGCACGATGTGGCCCGTTTTGGTGCGGAAGTACTGCGTGCATCGCCGCGTCAGGCTGACCTGATGGTCGTAGCCGGAACCTGCTTTACCAAAATGGCACCAGTTATTCAGCGCCTCTACGATCAGATGCTGGAACCGAAATGGGTTATTTCCATGGGCGCATGCGCCAACTCCGGCGGTATGTACGACATCTATTCTGTGGTGCAGGGCGTTGATAAATTTATTCCGGTCGATGTGTACATCCCGGGATGTCCGCCGCGCCCAGAAGCGTATATGCAGGCTCTGATGCTGCTGCAAGATTCCATTGGCAAAGAACGCCGCCCGCTCTCCTGGGTGGTTGGCGATCAGGGCGTTTATCGCGCCAATATGCAGTCAGAACGCGAGCGTAAACGCGGCGAACGTATTGCTGTAACGAATCTTCGTACACCAGACGAGATTTAATTTGCGCCTGTCGGCAGCAGCACTTCCTTCGCTTATCACTACATAAATAGCGCGAAGCACTGCCGACCACCACGGACCATTTGCAATGGTGAACAATATGACCGACTTAACCGCGCAAGACGCCGTATGGCAAACACGGGATCACCTTGATGACCCGGTCATTGGCGAACTGCGCAACCGTTTTGGGCCGGATGCCTTTACCGTTCAGGCGACTCGCACCGGGGTACCCGTTGTTTGGGTCAAGCGTGAACAATTACTGGAAGTTGGCGATTTCTTAAAGAGACTGCCGAAACCTTACGTCATGCTGTTTGACTTACACGGCATGGACGAACGTCTGCGTACGCACCGCGAAGGGTTACCTGCCGCGGATTTTTCCGTTTTCTATCACCTGATCTCCATTGAACGCAATCGCGATATCATGCTCAAGGTGGCTTTGTCTGAAAACGATCTGCGCGTACCGACTTTCACCAAACTGTTCCCGAACGCCAACTGGTATGAGCGTGAAACCTGGGAAATGTTTGGCATCGATATCGAAGGTCACCCGCACCTGACGCGTCTGCTGATGCCGCATACCTGGGAAGGTCATCCGCTGCGTAAAGACTACCCGGCGCGTGCGACCGAATTTGATCCGTTTGAGCTGACTAAAGCCAAACAGGATCTGGAAATGGAAGCGCTGACCTTCAAACCTGAAGATTGGGGTATGAAGCGTAGCACCGAAAATGAGGACTTCATGTTCCTCAACCTCGGTCCTAACCACCCGTCTTCTCACGGTGCTTTCCGTATTGTGCTGCAGCTTGATGGCGAAGAAATCGTCGACTGCGTACCTGACATCGGCTACCACCACCGTGGCGCTGAAAAGATGGGTGAACGTCAGTCCTGGCACAGCTACATTCCGTACACCGACCGTATTGAGTACCTCGGCGGCTGCGTAAACGAAATGCCTTACGTACTGGCCGTTGAGAAGCTGGCTGGTATCACCACGCCGGATCGCGTCAACGTGATTCGCGTGATGTTGTCCGAACTGTTCCGTATCAACAGCCACCTGCTGTACATCTCCACGTTCATTCAGGACGTCGGCGCGATGACCCCGGTATTCTTCGCCTTTACCGACCGTCAGAAAATCTATGACGTGGTGGAAGCGATCACCGGTTTCCGTATGCACCCGGCCTGGTTCCGTATCGGCGGTGTGGCACACGATCTGCCGCGCGGTTGGGACAAGCTGCTGCGTGACTTCCTCGACTGGATGCCAAAACGTCTGGATTCTTACGAGAAAGCCGCACTGCGTAACACCATCCTGAAAGGCCGTTCGCAGGGCGTTGCCGCTTACGGTAAGAAAGAAGCGCTGGACTGGGGTTGTACTGGTGCTGCGCTGCGCGCGACCGGTATTGATTTCGACGTGCGTAAAGCGCGTCCGTACTCTGGCTACGAAAACTTTGACTTTGAAGTCCCGGTTGGCGGCGGCGTTTCTGACTGCTATACCCGCGTGATGCTGAAAGTTGAAGAGCTGCGCCAGAGTCTGCGCATCCTTGAGCAGTGCCTCAATAACATGCCGGAAGGCCCGTTCAAAGCGGATCACCCGCTGACGACGCCGCCGCCGAAAGAGCGCACGCTGCAACATATCGAAACCCTTATCACCCACTTCCTGCAGGTTTCGTGGGGTCCGGTTATGCCGGCAAACGAGTCCTTCCAGATGGTGGAAGCGACCAAGGGTATCAACAGTTACTACCTGACCAGCGATGGCAGCACCATGAGTTACCGTACCCGTATCCGTACCCCGAGCTATGCGCACCTGCAGCAGATCCCGGTAGCGGTACGTGGCAGCCTGGTGTCCGACTTAATCGTCCATCTGGGTAGTATCGATTTTGTTATGTCAGATGTGGACCGCTAATTATGCACGAGAATCAACAACCACAAACCGAGGCTTTTGAGCTGAGTGCGGCTGAGCGTGAAGCGATTGAGCACGAGAAGCACCACTACGAAGACCCGCGTGCGGCGTCCATTGAAGCGCTGAAAATCGTTCAGAAACAGCGTGGCTGGGTGCCGGATGGGGCGATCTATGCGATCGCTGATGTGCTGGGTATTCCGGCAAGCGACGTAGAAGGTGTTGCTACGTTTTATAGCCAGATCTTCCGCCAGCCGGTAGGTCGCCACGTGATCCGCTATTGCGACAGCGTGGTGTGCCATATCAACGGCTACCAGGGGATCCAGGCCGCGCTTGAGAAAAAACTCAACATCAAGCCGGGGCAGACGACCTTTGATGGTCGCTTTACGCTGCTGCCGACCTGTTGCCTGGGGAACTGCGATAAAGGGCCAAACATGATGATCGATGAGGATACTCATGCTCACCTGACCCCGGAAGGCATTCCCGAACTACTGGAGCGGTATAAATGAAAGACATTATCCGTACTCCCGAAACCCATCCGCTGACCTGGCGTCTGCGTGATGACAAACAGCCGGTCTGGCTGGACGAATACCGTAGCAAGAACGGCTACGAAGGTGCGCGTAAGGCCCTGACCGGGTTGTCACCGGACGAAATCGTTAATCAGGTAAAAGACGCTGGCCTGAAAGGGCGCGGCGGCGCGGGCTTTTCCACCGGTCTGAAGTGGAGCCTGATGCCGAAAGACGAATCCATGAACATCCGTTACCTGCTGTGTAACGCCGATGAAATGGAGCCGGGCACCTATAAAGACCGTCTGCTGATGGAACAGCTGCCGCACCTGCTGGTGGAAGGCATGCTGATTTCCGCGTTTGCGCTGAAAGCGTACCGTGGTTACATCTTCCTGCGCGGTGAATATATCGAAGCAGCCGTGCATCTGCGTCGCGCGATCGCCGAAGCGACCGAAGCCGGTCTGCTTGGCAAAAACATCATGGGCACCGGTTTCGACTTCGAACTGTTTGTCCACACTGGGGCAGGGCGTTACATCTGCGGTGAAGAAACCGCGCTGATCAACTCCCTCGAAGGTCGCCGTGCTAACCCACGTTCCAAGCCGCCGTTCCCGGCAAGCTCTGGCGCATGGGGCAAACCGACCTGCGTAAACAACGTCGAAACCCTGTGTAACGTACCGGCTATCCTCGCGAACGGCGTGGAGTGGTACCAGAACATTTCGAAGAGCAAAGACGCGGGCACCAAGCTGATGGGCTTCTCTGGTCGCGTAAAGAATCCTGGCCTGTGGGAACTGCCTTTCGGTACTACCGCGCGTGAGATCCTCGAAGATTACGCGGGTGGCATGCGCGATGGACTGAAGTTCAAAGCCTGGCAGCCAGGCGGCGCAGGGACTGACTTCCTGACCGAAGCACACCTCGATCTGCCGATGGAATTCGAAAGCATTGGTAAAGCAGGTAGCCGTCTGGGCACCGCGCTGGCCATGGCTGTCGATCACGAGATTGGCATGGTTCCTCTGGTGCGTAACCTCGAAGAGTTCTTTGCCCGCGAGTCCTGCGGCTGGTGTACGCCGTGCCGTGACGGTCTGCCGTGGAGTGTGAAAATTCTGCGCGCGCTGGAGCGTGGCGAAGGCCAGCCAGGGGATATCGAGACACTTGAGCAACTGTGTCGTTTCCTCGGCCCGGGTAAAACCTTCTGTGCACACGCACCGGGCGCAGTGGAACCGCTGCAGAGCGCCATTAAATATTTCCGCGAAGAATTCGAAGCTGGCATCAAGCAGTCCTTCAGCAATACCCATCAGATTGGTGGTATTCAGCCGAACCTGCTGAAAGAGCGCTGGTGATTACAGGGTTAGCCCTGTGTCGCGATAAGAAATTCGATTAACGCTCGGTTACGACCGAGCCAACTGGAAGCATGCTGACTATGGCTACGATTCATGTAGACGGCAAAGAATATGAGGTCAACGGAGCGGACAACCTGCTGGAAGCTTGTCTGTCTCTCGGCCTTGATATTCCGTACTTTTGCTGGCACCCGGCGCTGGGAAGCGTCGGTGCTTGCCGCCAGTGTGCGGTGAAGCAATATCAAAACGCGGAAGACACGCGTGGTCGCCTGGTGATGTCTTGTATGACACCGGCCACCGAAGGCACCTTTATTTCTATTGATGACGAAGAAGCGAAACAGTTCCGCGAAAGCGTCGTGGAGTGGTTGATGACTAACCACCCGCACGACTGTCCGGTCTGTGAAGAGGGCGGCAACTGCCACCTGCAGGATATGACCGTCATGACCGGTCACAGCTTCCGTCGCTACCGCTTCACGAAGCGTACTCACCGTAACCAGGACCTGGGGCCGTTCATCTCTCACGAAATGAACCGCTGCATCGCCTGCTATCGCTGCGTACGTTACTACAAAGATTACGCCGATGGCGCGGATCTGGGCGTCTATGGCGCACATGACAACGTCTACTTCGGTCGCCCAGAAGACGGTACGCTCGAAAGCGAGTTCTCTGGTAACCTGGTAGAAATTTGCCCGACCGGCGTCTTCACTGATAAAACGCACTCCGAGCGTTATAACCGTAAGTGGGACATGCAGTTTGCGCCGAGCATCTGCCAGCAGTGTTCCATCGGCTGTAACACCAGCCCGGGCGAACGCTACGGTGAACTGCGTCGTATCGAAAACCGTTATAACGGTACCGTTAACCACTACTTCCTCTGCGACCGTGGTCGTTTTGGCTATGGTTACGTGAACCTGAAAGACCGTCCGCGTCAGCCAGTACAGCGTCGTGGCGATGACCTGATCACGCTGAACGCCGAGCAGGCGATGCAGGGCGCGGCAGATATTCTGCGTCAGTCGAAGAAAGTAATTGGTATCGGCTCCCCGCGCGCCAGCGTTGAAAGTAACTTCGCGCTGCGTGAACTGGTGGGTGCGGATAACTTCTATACCGGTATCGCCCAGGGCGAGCAGGAACGTCTGCAACTGGCACTGAGCGTGCTGCGTGACGGCGGGATTCATACTCCGGCACTGCGCGAAATCGAATCTTATGATGCGGTTCTGGTGCTGGGCGAAGATGTCACCCAGACCGGCGCACGCGTTGCGCTGGCAGTGCGTCAGGCGGTGAAAGGTAAAGCGCGTGAAATGGCGGCGGCACAGAAAGTGGCTGACTGGCAAATCGCAGCAATCCTTAACATCGGCCAGCGTGCTAAGCACCCGCTGTTCGTTACCAACGTCGATAACACCCGTCTGGATGACATCGCCGCATGGACCTATCGTGCACCGGTTGAAGATCAGGCGCGTTTAGGTTTCGCTATCGCTCATGCGCTGGATAACAACGCTCCGGCGGTTGACGGTATCGACCGTGACCTGCAAAACAAAATTGACGTTATCGTTCAGGCACTGGCCGGGGCGAAGAAACCACTGATTATTTCCGGCACCAACGCCGGTAGCGCCGAAGTGATTCAGGCGGCTGCCAACGTGGCGAAGGCGCTGAAAGGCCGTGGCGCAGACGTCGGCATCACCATGATTGCTCGCTCTGTTAACAGCATGGGCCTGGGTATGATTGGCGGTGGTTCCCTTGACGATGCGCTGACCGAGCTGGAAACAGGTCGTGCTGACGCCGTTGTGGTGCTGGAGAATGACCTGCATCGCCATGCTTCAGCAACCCGTGTGAACGCAGCGCTGGCGAAAGCGCCGCTGGTACTGGTCATTGACCATCAGCGTACGGCAATTATGGAAAACGCTCATCTGGTGCTTTCCGCCGCAAGTTTCGCCGAAAGCGATGGTACGGTGATTAACAACGAAGGCCGCGCTCAGCGTTTCTTCCAGGTCTACGACCCGTCCTACTACGACAGTAACACCGTGATGCTGGAAAGCTGGCGCTGGCTGCACTCGCTGCACAGCACCGTGCAGAGCCGAGAAGTGGACTGGACGCAGCTCGACCACGTTATTGACGCGGTTGTTGAGAAGCTGCCGCAACTGGCGGGTATCAAAGATGCCGCGCCGGACGCAAGCTTCCGTATCCGTGGACAGAAATTGGCACGTGAACCGCACCGCTACAGCGGTCGTACCGCAATGCGCGCCAACATCAGCGTACACGAACCGCGCCAGCCGCAGGACAAAGACACTATGTTCGCCTTCTCTATGGAAGGGAACAACCAACCGTCTGCGCCGCGTTCACAAATTCCGTTTGCCTGGGCTCCGGGCTGGAACTCCCCACAGGCGTGGAACAAGTTCCAGGATGAAGTGGGCGGTAAACTGCGTCATGGCGATCCGGGCGTGCGTCTGATCGAAGCTTCTGCAGATGGTATGGATTACTTCACTACCGTTCCGGCGAGCTTCCAGGCTCAGGATGGTCAGTGGCGTATCGCGCCGTACTACCATCTGTTTGGCAGCGACGAAATGTCCCAGCGTGCGCCGGTCTTCCAGACCCGTATGCCGCAGCCGTACATCAAACTCAACCCGGCTGATGCCGCGAAGTTGGGTGTTAATGCCGGTACGCGCGTTTCTTTCAGCTACGATGGCAACACGGTTACGCTGCCGGTTGAAATCGCTGAAGGATTAACGGCAGGGCAGGTTGGTTTGCCGATGGGTATGCCTGGCATCGCGCCGGTTCTGGCAGGTGCGCGTCTTGAGGATCTGCAGGAGGCACAACAATGAGTTGGATTACACCCGATCTGATTGAGATCCTGCTGAGCATTCTCAAAGCGGTCGTGATCCTGCTGGTGGTGGTCACCTGCGGGGCATTCATGAGCTTTGGCGAACGTCGTCTGCTGGGTCTGTTCCAGAACCGTTACGGACCGAACCGTGTTGGCTGGGGCGGTTCGCTCCAGCTGGTTGCGGACATGATCAAGATGTTCTTTAAAGAAGACTGGATCCCGAAATTCTCGGATCGCGTCATCTTTACCCTGGCACCGATGATCGCCTTCACCTCGCTGCTGCTGGCTTTCGCCATCGTGCCGGTGAGTCCGAACTGGGTGGTTGCTGACCTGAACATCGGGATCCTGTTCTTCCTGATGATGGCGGGCCTCGCGGTATACGCGGTACTGTTCGCCGGCTGGTCCAGTAACAACAAATACTCTCTGCTCGGTGCGATGCGTGCGTCTGCGCAGACGCTGAGCTATGAAGTGTTCCTCGGACTTTCCCTGATGGGCGTGGTGGCGCAGGCCGGTTCATTTAACATGACCGACATCGTCAACAACCAAGCTGATATCTGGAACGTTATTCCGCAGTTCTTTGGTTTTGTCACCTTTGCCATCGCGGGCGTGGCGGTGTGCCACCGTCACCCGTTTGACCAGCCAGAAGCCGAGCAAGAACTGGCCGACGGTTACCACATTGAATATTCCGGTATGAAATTCGGTCTGTTCTTCGTGGGTGAGTACATCGGTATCGTCACCATTTCTGCACTGATGGTTACCCTGTTCTTCGGTGGCTGGCATGGCCCGTTCTTACCGCCATTCGTCTGGTTCGCGCTGAAAACCGCGTTCTTCATGATGATGTTCATTTTGATTCGTGCGTCGTTACCGCGTCCTCGTTATGACCAGGTAATGTCCTTCGGCTGGAAAGTCTGTCTGCCGCTGACGCTCGTCAACTTGCTGGTAACGGCGGCTGTCATTCTCTGGCAGGCGCAATAAGGGACACAAAGACCATGACCTTAAAAGAATTGTTCGTAGGTTTCGGCACCCAGGTACGCAGTATCTGGATGATCGGCCTGCATGCGTTCGCGAAACGCGAAACGCAGATGTATCCGGAAGAGCCGGTCTATCTACCGCCCCGTTTTCGTGGTCGTATCGTTCTGACTCGTGATCCAGACGGTGAAGAGCGCTGCGTTGCCTGTAACCTGTGTGCGGTAGCGTGTCCGGTAGGCTGTATCTCTCTGCAAAAAGCAGAGACCAAAGACGGTCGCTGGTATCCGGAGTTTTTCCGCATTAACTTCTCACGCTGCATTTTCTGCGGCCTGTGCGAAGAAGCCTGTCCGACTACGGCTATTCAGCTGACTCCAGATTTCGAGCTGGGTGAGTACAAGCGCCAGGACCTGGTTTACGAGAAAGAGGATCTGCTGATCTCCGGTCCGGGCAAATACCCGGAATATAACTTCTACCGGATGGCAGGTATGGCAATCGACGGCAAAGATAAGGGCGAAGCAGAGAACGAAGCTAAGCCTATCGACGTCAAGAGCCTGTTACCGTAAGGAGAGGGGCAATGGAGTTCGCTTTTTATATCTGTGGCCTGATAGCCATTCTCGCAACCTTGCGGGTGATCACCCACACCAATCCGGTACACGCGTTGCTGTACCTGATTATTTCGCTGCTGGCGATTTCTGGGGTGTTCTTCTCGTTAGGCGCTTACTTCGCTGGTGCGCTGGAAATTATCGTCTACGCGGGCGCCATCATGGTGCTGTTCGTGTTCGTGGTGATGATGCTCAACCTTGGTGGTTCTGAAATTGAACAGGAACGTCAGTGGCTGAAACCGCAGGTGTGGATTGGTCCGGCGATTCTGTCGGCCATTATGCTGGTGGTTATTGTTTACGCCATTCTGGGCGTTAACGATCAGGGCATCGACGGCACGCCAATTAGCGCAAAAGCAGTCGGTATTTCCCTGTTCGGACCGTATGTACTGGCGGTTGAACTGGCATCGATGCTGCTGCTGGCGGGTCTGGTTGTGGCCTTCCATGTGGGGCGTGAAGAGCGTTCTGGTGAAGTGCTGAGCAATCGCACCGACGACCGCGCGAAAAGAAAAACGGAGGAGCACGCATGATCCCCTTACAACATGGACTGATCCTCGCTGCGATCTTATTCGTGCTGGGCTTAACCGGTCTGGTTATCCGCCGCAATCTGCTGTTTATGCTGATTGGGCTGGAAATCATGATTAACGCCTCCGCGCTGGCCTTTGTGGTCGCCGGAAGCTACTGGGGCCAGACCGATGGTCAGGTGATGTATATTCTCGCCATCAGCCTTGCGGCTGCCGAAGCGAGCATTGGGCTTGCGCTGTTGCTGCAACTTCATCGCCGTCGCCAGAACCTGAACATCGATTCAGTAAGTGAGATGCGTGGATGAACATGCTTGCCTTAACCATTATTCTGCCATTTATTGGCTTTGTATTACTGGCGTTTTCTCGTGGTCGTTGGTCAGAAAATCTGTCCGCTACCGTGGGTGTCGGTTCGATCGGCCTGGCCGCGCTGGTGACTGCGTTTGTTGGCGTTGATTTCTTTGCCAATGGTCAGCAGGCTTACAGCCAGCCGCTGTGGACGTGGATGTCAGTCGGTGACTTCAACATCGGTTTTAACCTGGTGCTGGACGGCCTGTCGCTGACCATGCTCTCCGTGGTGACCGGCGTTGGTTTCCTGATCCACATGTTCGCTTCCTGGTATATGCGCGGAGAAGAGGGCTATTCTCGTTTCTTCGCCTACACCAACCTGTTTATCGCCAGCATGGTGGTTCTGGTACTGGCGGATAACCTGCTGCTGATGTACCTCGGCTGGGAAGGCGTGGGCCTGTGCTCCTATCTGCTGATTGGTTTCTACTACACCGATCCGAAGAATGGCGCTGCGGCAATGAAAGCCTTCGTGGTAACCCGCGTTGGTGACGTATTCCTGGCGTTCGCGCTGTTCATCCTCTACAACGAGCTGGGCACGCTGAACTTCCGCGAAATGGTGGAACTGGCGCCTGCGCACTTTGCAGACGGTAACAACATGCTGATGTGGGCAACCCTGATGCTGCTGGGCGGTGCGGTCGGTAAATCTGCACAGCTGCCGTTGCAGACCTGGCTTGCTGATGCGATGGCCGGTCCGACGCCTGTCTCCGCGTTGATCCACGCCGCGACGATGGTTACCGCTGGTGTCTACCTGATAGCCCGTACGCACGGCCTGTTCCTGATGACGCCTGAAATCCTGCACCTGGTGGGGATTATCGGTGCTATCACTCTGGTGCTGGCGGGTTTTGCTGCGCTGGTACAGACCGACATCAAACGCGTTCTTGCGTACTCTACCATGAGCCAGATTGGTTATATGTTCCTGGCTCTTGGCGTACAGGCGTGGGATGCGGCGATTTTCCACCTGATGACGCACGCCTTCTTTAAAGCGCTGCTGTTCCTGGCATCCGGCTCGGTTATCCTGGCTTGCCACCACGAACAGAACATCTTCAAGATGGGCGGTCTGCGTAAGTCAATTCCGCTGGTGTATCTCTGCTTCCTGATCGGTGGCGCGGCGCTGTCGGCTCTGCCGCTGATTACCGCTGGCTTCTTCAGTAAGGATGAGATTCTGGCCGGTGCAATGGCGAATGGTCATATTAATCTGATGGTTGCAGGTCTGGTCGGTGCATTCATGACCTCTCTGTACACCTTCCGTATGATTTTCATCGTGTTCCACGGTAAAGAACAAATTCATGCCCACGCAGGGAAGGGGATTACCCATCATCTGCCGCTGATTGTGCTGATGATCCTGTCCACCTTCGTTGGCGCGCTGATTGTGCCGCCACTGCAGGGTGTACTGCCTGCGACGACCGAGCTTGAGCATGGTCGCGTCATGACGCTGGAAATTACCTCCGGTATCGTAGCGATTGCGGGCATCCTGATCGCAGCATGGCTGTGGCTGGGTAAACGCACACTGGTGACGTCGATTGCGAACAGTGCGCCGGGCCGCCTGCTGGGTACCTGGTGGTATAACGCCTGGGGCTTCGACTGGCTGTACGACAAAGTGTTCGTTAAGCCGTTCCTGGGTGTTGCCTGGTTGCTGAAACGCGATCCGCTCAACTCAATGATGAACATTCCGGCGATCCTTTCCCGCTTTGCAGGTAAAGGCCTGCTGTTGAGCGAGAACGGTTATCTGCGCTGGTATGTTGCATCAATGAGCATCGGCGCCGTCGTTGTGCTGGCACTGTTGATGGTACTGCGTTGAGTTTGTTGGCTGGATGAACGATTGCCGGATGGCGCTGCGCTTATCCGGCCTACAAACCCAAAAATAATTTTTAGAATTCGTTGAAAATCTGTTCCTGATGTACAGGCGTCATCGGCGAAGTCAGACCGGAGACCGCCAGCGCAGAGCAACCGGAGCGTACTGAAGTACGTGAAGATTGCGAGCACTGCCGGGATTTGGGCTGACGAGTGAGATAGCCTGAGCAGGAGTAAATATAAGGGACATACTTAGCTATGTTATTACCCTGGTTGATATTAATTCCCTTTATCGGTGGCTTCCTGTGCTGGCAGACCGAACGCTTTGGCGTGAAGGTGCCGCGCTGGATCGCGCTGATTACCATGGGATTGACGCTGGCGCTTGGCCTGCAACTGTGGTTGCAGGGCGGCTATTCACTGACGCAATCCGCTGGCATTCCGCAGTGGCAGTCTGAATTTGTCCTGCCGTGGATCCCACGTTTTGGCATCTCTATTCATCTGGCTATCGACGGTCTGTCGCTGCTGATGGTAGTGCTGACCGGTCTGCTCGGTGTTCTGGCGGTACTTTGCTCCTGGAATGAAATCGAAAAATACCAGGGCTTCTTCCATCTGAACCTGATGTGGATCTTAGGCGGCGTGATCGGCGTGTTCCTTGCCATCGACATGTTCCTGTTCTTCTTCTTCTGGGAAATGATGCTGGTGCCGATGTACTTCCTGATCGCGTTGTGGGGGCATAAAGCCTCTGACGGTAAAACGCGTATCACGGCGGCGACCAAGTTCTTCATTTATACCCAGGCGAGTGGTCTGGTGATGTTGATTGCCATCCTGGCGCTGGTGTTTGTGCACTATAAAGCGACCGGTGTGTGGACCTTCAACTATGAAGAGCTGCTGAATACCCCGATGTCCCACGGTGTGGAATATCTGCTGATGCTGGGCTTCTTCATTGCCTTCGCGGTGAAAATGCCGGTAGTTCCGCTGCACGGCTGGTTGCCGGATGCGCACTCCCAGGCGCCGACCGCAGGTTCCGTTGACCTGGCGGGGATCTTGCTGAAAACCGCGGCTTACGGTCTGCTGCGCTTCTCTCTGCCGCTGTTCCCGAACGCGTCGGCTGAGTTTGCACCTATCGCAATGTGGCTGGGCGTTATCGGTATCTTCTACGGCGCGTGGATGGCCTTTAATCAGTACGATATCAAACGTCTGATCGCTTACACCTCCGTATCGCACATGGGCTTCGTACTGATTGCTATCTACACCGGCAGCCAGCTGGCGTACCAGGGTGCTGTTATCCAGATGATTGCGCACGGTCTGTCCGCAGCCGGTCTGTTCATTCTGTGTGGTCAGCTGTACGAACGTCTGCACACGCGTGATATGCGTATGATGGGCGGCCTGTGGGGCAAAATGAAATGGTTGCCTGCGCTGTCGATGTTCTTCGCAGTGTGTACGCTGGGTATGCCGGGTACAGGTAACTTCGTTGGCGAATTTATGATTCTGTTCGGCAGCTACCAGGTGGTTCCGGTCATTACCGTGATCTCGACCTTTGGTCTGGTGTTTGCCTCTGTTTACTCGCTGGCGATGCTGCATCGCGCTTACTTCGGTAAAGCGAAGAGCCAGATTGCCAGTGTTGAACTGCCAGGGATGTCGCTGCGTGAGCTGTTTATCATCCTGTTGCTGGTCGTGCTTCTGGTACTGCTTGGCTTCTATCCGCAGCCGATTCTGGATACCTCGCATTCTGCGATGAGCAACATCCAGCAGTGGTTTGTTAATTCCGTTACTACTACAAGGCCGTAAATCGCCATGACAATAACTCCACAACACCTGATTGCGCTGCTACCGCTGCTGATCGTCGGCTTGACGGTGGTGGTTGTGATGCTCTCCATTGCGTGGCGACGCAATCACTTCCTCAATGCCACGCTGTCGGTCATTGGGCTTAACGCCGCGCTGGTTTCGCTCTGGTTTGTTGGCCAGGCGGGCGCCATGGACGTCACCCCGCTGATGCGGGTTGACGGTTTCGCCATGCTCTACACCGGGCTGGTGCTGCTGGCGAGTCTTGCCACCTGTACCTTCGCTTACCCGTGGCTGGAAGGCTACGATGACAACCGGGAAGAGTTCTACCTGTTGGTGCTGATTGCCGCACTTGGCGGTATTCTGCTGGCTAACGCTAACCATCTGGCGGCGCTGTTCCTTGGTATTGAGCTGATCTCTCTGCCGCTGTTTGGTCTGGTTGGCTATGCGTTCCGTCAGAAACGTTCGCTGGAAGCCAGTATCAAATACACCATTCTGTCTGCCGCAGCGTCTTCCTTCCTGCTGTTCGGTATGGCGCTGGTGTACGCGCAGTCTGGTAATCTGTCGTTTGTTGCACTCGGTAAGAGCCTCGGCGACGGCATGCTGCACGAACCGCTGCTGCTGGCGGGCTTCGGTCTGATGATTGTTGGCCTCGGCTTTAAACTCTCGCTGGTTCCGTTCCACCTGTGGACGCCAGACGTATACCAGGGCGCTCCTGCTCCGGTTTCCACCTTCCTGGCGACGGCGAGCAAAATCGCTATCTTCGGCGTGGTGATGCGTCTGTTCCTGTACGCACCGGTAGGAGATAGCGAAGCGGTACGTATCGTACTGGGCGTGATTGCCTTTGCTTCCATCATCTTCGGTAACCTGATGGCGCTGAGCCAGACCAATATTAAACGTCTGCTCGGTTACTCTTCTATCTCTCACCTCGGCTACCTGCTGGTGGCGCTGATTGCTCTGCAGAGCGGCGAGATGTCGATGGAAGCGGTTGGCGTTTACCTGGCCGGTTACCTGTTCAGCAGCCTCGGCGCGTTCGGTGTGGTCAGCCTGATGTCCAGCCCGTACCGCGGTCCGGATGCAGACTCTCTGTTCTCCTACCGTGGTCTGTTCTGGCATCGTCCGATCCTCGCGGCAGTGATGACGGTGATGATGCTGTCTCTGGCAGGTATCCCGATGACGCTGGGCTTTATCGGTAAGTTCTACGTACTGGCCGTCGGTGTACAGGCTAACCTGTGGTGGCTGGTTGCCGCGGTGGTGGTCGGTTCCGCGATTGGTTTGTACTACTACCTGCGTGTTGCGGTGAGCCTGTACTTGAGCGCACCGCAGCAGTTGAACCGCGATGCGCCGTCCAACTGGCAGTACAGCGCGGGCGGTATCGTGGTGCTGATTTCTGCTCTGCTGGTACTGGTGCTGGGTATTTACCCGCAACCGCTGATCAGCATTGTGCAGTTAGCGACTCCGCTGATGTAAAAGAAATACGGAAACGAAAAAACCCGCCTTGGCGGGTTTTTTTATGCGTGAAATACGGTCAGTTTAATAGCTGACGGCTCACCAGCGGACCGCTGATGCCTTTCGCTGTGCGATCCATCACTTCCTGGATCACTGAAGAAAGCTCATTGACTTCGAATTTGGCCACGTAGCCATCTGCTTTTACTCGGCGAACGTGATCTTCGTTCGCGCTACCGGAAAGCGAAGAGTGGATAACGACCGGGATTTTCTTCAGACGTTCGTCGGTTTTTATCTTACGGGTAAGCGTAAAACCGTCCATCTCCGGCATTTCGAGATCGGTGAGAACCAGAGCGATCTTCTCACTGACAGGCTTGCCATCCGCCAGCGCTTCTGCGGAAAGCTGCTGTATTTTTTCCCACGCATCCTGACCTGTTACATGCATCAGATGCGGGATCTCCATGGCGTTAAGCCCTTTTTCCAGCATTGCGCGGGCCACTTTGGAATCATCAGCCACAATCGCCACCGCACCCGGCGTGATGTTGAATTTATTGGTTTTCAGATCGGTTGCGCGCAGGTCGTGGTTCGCCGGTACGATGTCGTACAGGATCTGCTCAACGTCGAGTACCAGCGCCAGGTTGTTGGTCTCTTTGTTGTCGTCCAGGCAAGCGATACTGGTGATATAGCGACCATTGACGGCTTTCTCGGCGGTATGCACCTGTTGCCAGTCCAGGCGCATAATATTTTCCACTGACTCCACCGCAAAAGCCTGGACGCTGCGGGCATATTCTGTGATCAACAGAATATTGAGTCCGGTCTCTGGCTTACAGCCCGCGACGGCGGGCAGGTCAATCACCGGGATCACCTGATCGCGAATGTTAACCATACCCAGTAACGGGGCCTTCATACCCGCCGGACGCGTAAAGGTCGGCATCGGCACGATTTCACGCAGCTTGAATACGTTGATGCCAAACAGCTCTGATTTCTGCTCCTCAACAGATTTGCCGAGGCGAAACAGCAGCAGTTCAAAACGGTTAGACAGGGTTAGGTTTGTCCTGTCATCAATATCTTTCTGGAAATTGTTCATCCTGTCCTCAGTGTGAAAGCCAGCCTTTCCACTGTTATCGGCACTGAGGCGGAAAAATAGAGCGTTAAACGGTGAAAATGGCGAAATCGTGAGCCAGTTCCGTGTCTGGAAATATTGCTTTGCACTCTTCGAGTAATCGCTGACAGCCTTTTTCATCGTAACGTGAGCTAACGTGGGTCATGATCAGGCGTCCCACTCCGGCCTCCAGCGCCAGCTTTGCGGCTTGTCGGGTCGAGCTGTGTCCGCGGCTGTTGGCTTTTTCCTCCATTGAGGCGTCCAGTGTGGTTTCATGTACCATCACATCCACACCCCGTGCCAGTTCAATGGCGGATGCGCAGGGTCCTGTGTCACCGAAAATAGCGACTGATTTTCCCCTGGTGGGCGGGGAAAGAAAATCGGCACCGTTAATCGCTCGACCATCCTCCAGCACGATGTTTTTTCCGGCTTTCAAATCCTGAAACCACGGGCCCGCTTTAACGCCTGCCGCCTTCAGGGCGCTAGCGTCAAGCGCACCCGGTTTGTCGTGCTCTTGAATGCGAAAACCGTAGCATTCCAGCGGATGCACCAGCGGGTACGCCGTTACTTTTCGCAGGCCGTCATCCACAATCTCACCCGCGGTGATTTCTACAATATCCAGCGGATAATCGGTCCAGGAGCCGCTCAGACGCAATGCGGTTTCGGTAAACTCTCGCAACCCTTTTGGCCCGTAGAGCGTCAGTGGCTGGACATTGCCGGCCATTGAGCGACTGCACAGTAGCCCCGGTAAACCAAACAGGTGATCGCCGTGCAGATGGCTGATAAAAATACGATCGAGTTTTCCTGGATTGAAAGGCGTGGTGAGCATCTGATGCTGTGTCCCTTCGCCGCAATCAAAAAGCCACAGCCCCGCCTGAGTCGGGTGTTGCAGATTCAGTAAAATTGCCGTTACATTGCGTGAGCGCGTGGGGACTCCCGCAGACGTGCCTAAAAATAGTAATTCCATCTTTGCGTTACACTTTTCGCCATCAATAAGGCAGGGTGTTCAGGTTATCACAACATAGGGGCAGACAATGATTCACTGGCAAGATCTCCACCATGCAAAGCTGAGTACCCAACAACTGTACGCACTACTTCAGCTACGATGCGCGGTGTTTGTAGTTGAGCAACAGTGTCCGTACCAGGATGTGGATGGCGATGACCTGGCTGGAGAGAATCGGCATATTCTGGGCTGGCATAACGATGAGCTGGTGGCGTATGCGAGGATTCTGAAAAGCGATGACGAGCTGGAGCCGGTAGTGATTGGTCGGGTGATTGTAAGCAAAACGCTGCGTGGTGAAAAACTGGGGCAACAGCTGATGGCCCAGACGCTGGCATCCTGCGCGCAACACTGGCCACACAAGGCGTTGTATCTGGGCGCGCAGGCGCATCTGCAATCATTCTATGCACGCTTTGGCTTTGTTCCGGTGACGGATATCTATGACGAAGATGGCATTCCACACGTCGGAATGGCGCGGGAAGCACATCAGGCGTAAACAGGCGCAATCAGTCCAGGTTGTCTATAGTTAGCGGGTACGTCAATAGAAAGGGAGAATATAATGTCTTTTCATTCTTATGAATCACGTATCGATGATGATCTGGAATTATTAAGTGAAACGCTGGAAGAGGTGCTACGTTCTTCTGGCGACCCAGCAGATCAAAAATACCTTGAGTTAAAAGCGCGGGCAGAGCGGGCGTTAGAAGAGGTGAGAAATCGCGTCAGCCATGCTTCTGATAGCTATTATTACCGTGCGAAAAAAGCCGTTTGTCGGGCGGATGACTATGTGCACGAAAAACCCTGGCGCGGAATCGGCGTTGGCGCCACAGTCGGTTTAGTGATGGGATTATTGTTAGCACGGCGATAAATTCCGTTCTGTCATCGCATTTGTACGTACTCCCTAACTGGGGGTACTGCTTTTTCTGCTCAGTACCCCGTATAATGAGAGGTTTTTAACAGGGAGAGGTCCGCGTGCATTCAATCACTACTGCGCTGGAAAGTCTGATGCGTCATTTATCGCAAGAGATGCCAGCAGCACCTGGAATTCGTATTTACGATATACCTTTCCCACTGAATGATGCGTTTGACGCTTTAGGATGGCTGGCCAGTCAACCCGTCTGGCCCCAGTTTTACTGGCAGCAGCGTAACGGCGATGAAGAAGCCGCCGTATTAGGGGCCGTCGCCGCATTTTCCTCGCTGGAATCAGCCCAGCAATTTTTACATCAGCATGATAATCATCCCGACCTGCGCATCTGGGGCCTGAATGCCTTTGAGCCTCTGCGTGGCAATTTACTGCTGCCGCGGCTGGAGTGGCGACGTTGCGCCGGAGTGGCGAGCTTACGCTTACATCTCTATAGCGACGTGTCGCTACGTGAAGACGCTACACAAGCGATCGCCTTCATCTCATCGCTTGCTCCCGTAAAACCGCTCCCTGCATTGCGTTTGAATTTGACGGGAGAACAGCACTGGCCGGAGAAAGCTGGCTGGATAGACCTGATAAAACTCGCCACTCAAACGATCGCAGGAGAAGACCTCGATAAGGTCGTGCTGGCGCGGGCGACCGATTTACAATTTTCTCAGTCAGTTAATGCCGCTGCCGTGATGGCTTCCAGCCGTCGCTTAAATCTGAACTGCTACCATTTCTTTATGGCATTCTCCGCCGACACCGCTTTTCTTGGCTCTTCTCCTGAACGTCTGTATCGACGACGTGATACGGCGCTGCGCACCGAGGCGCTGGCCGGAACCGTGGCCAATCACCCTGAGGATCATCGGGCCTGGCAATTGGGCGACTGGCTAATGAAAGATGATAAAAACCAGCGCGAGAATATGCTGGTGGTCGAAGATATTTGCCAGCGCCTGCAAGGCTGTACGCAAACTCTCGATGTGCTGCCACCGCAGGTGCTCAGGCTGCGTAAAGTGCAGCACCTGCGCCGTTGCATCTGGACGGAACTGAATCAGGCCGACGATATGCTTTGCCTGATGCAGCTTCAGCCCACGGCGGCAGTCGCCGGTATTCCGCGTGAGCTGGCGCGTGAATTCATCCAGCAAAATGAACCCTTTGAACGCGAGTGGTATGCCGGTTCAGCGGGTTATCTTTCTTTGCGCCAAAGCGAGTTTTGCGTGTCATTGCGTTCGGCGAAAATTAGCGCAAACGTGGTACGCCTGTATGCCGGGGCAGGGATTGTACGTGGCTCAGATCCTGAGCAGGAATGGCAAGAAATAGACAATAAAGCGGCAGGGTTACGTACTTTATTACAGATGGAAGGATAGTGATTTCGTGTATATTTCCGATTCATATCAAAAATCCATTTATTCGATTCTCTATACTGTGTCGCAATATTGATACCGGACAATCTCATGTCAGTAAGCGCATTTAACCGACGCTGGGCGGCGGTCATTCTGGAAGCACTCACTCGCCACGGCGTCAGGCATGTCTGCATTGCCCCTGGCTCTCGTTCTACACCGTTGACGCTGGCGGCAGCGGAAAACCCCGCATTCATCCACCACACCCATTTTGACGAGCGCGGTCTTGGGCATCTGGCTTTAGGTCTGGCAAAAGTCAGCCGGCAGCCTGTCGCCGTGATTGTGACGTCCGGTACCGCGGTGGCGAATTTATATCCCGCGTTGATTGAAGCGGGCCTGACCGGTGAAAAACTGATTTTACTTACCGCTGACAGACCGCCAGAGCTTATCGACTGTGGCGCGAACCAGGCGATTCGTCAGGCCGGAATGTTTGCCTCGCATCCATCGCAAACGCTCTCTTTACCGCGTCCGACTCAGGACATTCCGGCAAGCTGGCTGGTGTCCACGATTGATAATGCGTTAGCTGCCCTGCATAGCGGGGCGGTTCATATCAATTGCCCGTTTGCGGAACCGCTGTATGGCGATATGGACGAAACGGGGATTGCCTGGCAGCAGCGCCTCGGCGACTGGTGGCAGGACGATAAACCCTGGCTGCGAGAAGCGCGTCGGCTGGAAAGCGACAAACAACGCGACTGGTTTTTCTGGCGACAAAAACGCGGCGTAGTCATTGCGGGCCGCATGAGCGCGGAAGAAGGTCAGAAGGTTGCGCAGTGGGCGCAGACGTTAGGCTGGCCGCTGATTGGCGATGTTCTGTCGCAAACCGGACAACCGCTGCCGTGCGCCGACCTGTGGCTGGGAAATGCGAAAGCTGTAGCTGAATTGCAGCAGGCGCAGATTGTGGTGCAGCTTGGTAGCAGCCTGACTGGAAAACGTCTGCTGCAATGGCAGGCCAGCTGCGATCCGCAGGAATACTGGATTGTCGATAATATCGAAGGCCGCCTCGATCCGGCCCATCATCGCGGCCGCAGGTTGGTGGCGAAAGTTGGCGACTGGCTGGAGCTGCATCCGGCGGAGAAACGTCAGCCCTGGTGTATTGAGATCCCTCATCTGGCGCAACAGGCCTGGCAGGCGGTAGAAGCCCGTCGTGAGGCGTTTGGTGAAGCGCAATTAGCCCACCGTATCCGCGACTACTTGCCGGAGCAGGGGCAGCTGTTCGTGGGTAACAGTCTGGTGGTACGCCTGATTGATGCGCTGTCGCAGCTTCCGGCTGGTTACCCGGTCTATAGCAACCGTGGCGCGAGCGGTATTGACGGCCTGCTGTCAACGGCAGCTGGCGTACAGCGTGCCAGCGCGAAATCGACGCTGGCGATTGTTGGCGATTTATCTGCGTTGTATGACCTGAATGCGCTGGCGTTATTGCGCCAGGTTTCTGCACCGTTTGTCCTGATAGTGGTCAATAATAACGGCGGGCAGATTTTTTCCCTGCTGCCGACGCCAGCCAGCGAACGCGAACGGTTCTATCTGATGCCGCAGAACGTACATTTCGAGCATGCTGCCGCCATGTTTAACCTTAAATACCAGCGCCCGGAAAACTGGGAGCAGCTGGAGAGCGCGTTGACTAACGCGTGGCGTACACCTGCGGCCACGGTGATTGAGCTGGTGGTGAACGAAACTGACGGGGCGCAAACCTTGCAGCAACTGCTGGCGCAGGTAAGTCATCTATGATCCTGCATGCGCAGGCGAAAGAGGGGCAGACGGGATTTCCCTGGCTGGTTTTCCTGCACGGTTTCTCTGGCGATTGCCAGGAATGGCAGACGGTCGGCGAAGCGTTTCAGGATTATTCGCGGCTATACATCGACTTGCCGGGACACGGTGGCTCCGCTGACATCGGCGTGAGTGGGTTCGATGATGTCAGCGTTTTGCTGCGTAACACTCTACTTAGTTACAACATGCTTAACTACTGGCTGGTGGGATACTCTCTTGGCGGCAGAGTCGCCATGATGGCGGCCTGTCAGGAGATGCCTGGGCTTTGTGGTCTGGTGGTTGAAGGCGGACATCCCGGCTTGCAAAGCGAGGAGGCGCGCGTTCAGCGTCGTCTCTCGGATGGCCGCTGGGCTGCACGTTTTCGCGCAGAGCCGCTACGTGAGGTGTTTAATGACTGGTATCAACAGCCCGTTTTTTCCTCGCTGAACGCGGCACAAAGAGAGGCGCTGGTCGCTCTGCGTAGCCAGAATAATGGGCAAACGCTGGCGGCAATGCTGGAGGCCACCTCGCTTGCCGTACAGCCTGATTTACGTGCGCAACTCACGACGCGCACATTTCCGTTTTATTATTTATGTGGTGAACGTGACGAAAAATTCCGCGCTCTGGCGGCGGAAATATCAGTACCAAACCATGTGATTCGTAATGCCGGACACAACGCGCATCGGGACAACCCCGTGGGTGTAGTGGACTGTCTGGCTCAGATTCTGCGTCGCTGACTATAGGACATTTTATGATCTATCCTGATGAAACAATGCTTTACGCACCGGTAGAATGGCACGATTGCTCTGAAGGCTATACCGACATTCTTTACGAGAAATCCACCGACGGTATCGCAAAAATCACCATTAATCGTCCACAGGTACGCAATGCCTTCCGTCCGGTCACCGTGAAAGAGATGATCCAGGCGCTGGCGGATGCCCGCTATGATGACAACATCGGCGTAATTATTCTGACCGGTGCTGGCGACAAAGCGTTCTGCGCAGGCGGCGATCAGAAAGTGCGTGGTGACTACGGCGGATACCAGGATGACTCCGGTGTGCATCACCTGAACGTACTGGACTTCCAGCGCCAGATTCGTACCTGTCCGAAACCGGTAGTCGCGATGGTTGCAGGTTTCTCCATTGGCGGTGGCCATGTGCTGCACATGATGTGTGACCTGACCATTGCGGCTGAAAACGCCATCTTTGGTCAGACCGGCCCGAAAGTCGGTTCTTTCGACGGCGGTTGGGGCGCTTCCTACATGGCGCGCATCGTCGGTCAGAAAAAAGCGCGTGAAATCTGGTTCCTGTGCCGTCAGTACGATGCGAAACAGGCGCTGGATATGGGTCTGGTCAACACCGTGGTTCCGCTGGCGGATCTGGAAAAAGAGACCGTACGCTGGTGCCGTGAAATGCTGCAAAACAGCCCAATGGCGCTGCGCTGCCTGAAAGCCGCACTGAACGCCGACTGTGATGGTCAGGCTGGCCTGCAGGAGCTGGCAGGTAACGCCACTATGCTGTTCTACATGACGGAAGAAGGTCAGGAAGGCCGTAACGCCTTTAACCAGAAACGTCAGCCTGATTTCAGCAAATTCAAACGGAATCCGTAATGCGTAGCGCGCAGGTATACCGCTGGCAGATCCCCATGGACGCGGGGGTGATTCTGCGCGACAGGCGGTTAAAAACGCGTGACGGGCTGTACGTTTGTCTTCGTGACGGCGAGCGCGAAGGGTGGGGAGAGATCTCCCCGCTGCCGGGCTTTAGTCAGGAAAGCTGGGAAGAGGCGCAAACCGAGCTGCTGGCCTGGGTGAAAGGCTGGTTGCAAGGGGATGACTCCTTACCGCAACTGCCTTCGGTCGCCTTTGGCGTAAGCTGTGCGCTGGCCGAACTGGCTGGCGTATTGCCACAGGACGCGGACTATCGTGCTGCGCCGCTGTGCACGGGCGATCCTGACGATCTGGTGCTACAACTGGCGGATATGCCGGGCGAAAAAGTGGCGAAGATCAAGGTCGGTCTGTATGAAGCGGTCCGCGACGGCATGGTAGCCAATCTGCTGCTTGAGGCGATCCCGGAGCTGCATTTGCGACTTGACGCCAACCGGGCCTGGACGCCGTTGAAAGCACAGCAGTTCGCGAAATACGTTAATCCGGAATATCGTGGACGCATTGCCTTCCTCGAAGAGCCGTGCAAAACCCGCGATGATTCTCGTGCCTTCGCGCGTGAAACCGGCATTGCCATCGCCTGGGATGAAAGTTTGCGTGAAGCGGATTTCACCTTCGAGGCCGAAGAGGGCGTCAGGGCCGTGGTTATCAAACCTACGCTGACCGGCAGTCTCGATAAAGTCCGTGAACAGGTGGCTGCGGCGCATGCGCTTGGTCTGACTGCCGTTATCAGTTCGTCAATCGAGTCGAGTCTGGGCTTAACCCAGCTGGCGAGAATTGCCGCCTGGTTAACGCCGCAGACCATTCCGGGTCTGGATACCCTGAGTCTGATGCAGTGCCAGCAGGTACGCACCTGGCCGGGTAGCACGTTGCCGTGTATCGACGTTGATGCGCTGGAACGTCTGCTATGACCCAGGAGGAAATGCCCGATAGCGTGATCTTATCGGGCCTGGTGCAGTTCAGTGACTGGCCTTGGCGTCACTGGCGACAGGTTCGTGCGAAGGCGCCAGCCTTACGCCTCAACGATGAGGTATTAAGCTGGAGCGATCTCTGCACACGTGTAGATTATCTGGCCTGCGGTTTTGCCGCTCAGGGCGTGGAAGAGGGCGATGGTGTTCTGCTTCGCGCCTGGAATCATCCGCGCGCTTTGCTGGCCTGGCTCGCGCTGCTGCAATGTGGGGCGCGGGTTTTACCTGTGAACCCACAGTTGCCTCAGCCGCTGCTTGATGCGCTTATCCCGGACTTAACGCTACGTTTTGCGCTGGATCTGGAGGCCGCTATCGAACTTCCGGAACTCAGTCCGTTACAGATGCGGTCGTTACCAGGCGATCACGCCGCGGCGTGGTCGCCTGAACGTTTGAGCACGATGACGTTAACTTCAGGTTCTACCGGATTGCCAAAAGCGGCTGTTCATACCTGTCAGGCGCATCTGGCAAGCGCGCAGGGCGTCCTGTCATTAATGCCGTTTGGTGCTGAGGATGACTGGCTGCTCTCGCTGCCGCTGTTTCATGTTTCCGGCCAGGGTATTTTGTGGCGCTGGTTGTTCGCCGGAGCGCGAATGACCGTGCGCGACAAGCAGCCGCTGGAGCAAATGCTGGCTGGATGTACCCACGCTTCACTGGTACCCACGCAGCTGTGGCGCTTGCTGGTCAACAACACGCCGGTCACGCTCAAAGCGGTACTGCTGGGAGGTGCAGCAATTCCTGTTGAATTGACGGAGCAAGCGCGCGAGCAAGGGATTCGTTGCTGGTGCGGTTACGGATTAACGGAGTTTGCTTCTACGGTCTGTGCGAAAGAGGCAGATGGTATGGCAGATGTGGGTTCCCCCCTGGTGGGCAGAGAAGTCAGAATCGTTGATGATGAAGTCTGGCTACGTGCCGCCAGCATGGCGCAAGGTTACTGGCGTAACGGACAGCTTATTCCTTTAATGAACACGGAAGGCTGGTTTGCAACCCGCGATCGCGGCGTGCTGAAGGACGGCAAGTTAACGATTGTCGGTCGTATGGATAATCTGTTTTTTAGCGGCGGGGAAGGTATACAGCCGGAAGAAGTGGAACGCGTGATTGCAGCTCATCCGCATGTTCTACAAGCCTTCATTGTGCCGATAGAAGACAAAGAGTTTGGACATCGCCCGGTGGCTGTCATTGAGTATGACGCTAATGCTGGAGAAACTAATCTCGAAGAGTGGGTAAAAGATAAGCTAGCCCGCTTTCAGCAGCCGATTTGTTGGCTAACATTGCCGCCTGAGCTCAAAGCAGGAGGAATTAAAATTTCGCGCCGTGCGTTATTGGATTGGGTAAGTGCTTCATCATTAACATTAAGAAAACATTAATAGTATTTCTCGTTATTGTCATTCCGCAGCTATTGTCCTTTTGTTTATGAGCTAATGTGTAACCTATTGTGAAATTTATTAACAATAGGTGCGCTATGGAATGGCATGTGAAGAAGACCTGCTGTCACAAAAAAGCAGGGAGGCTCTATATCGTACTTTGCGATAGCGGTGGTTCGCTCAAGATGCTTGCCCAGGCGCAATCATCTGAGCGGATTAAGCCAGGCGATCTTCTTTCGCCGCTGAAGGATGCTCAGTATTGTATTAACCGCGATACATCTCGGGTGATTAAGATCATTGATGCCAGACAGTACATCTGTGATGAATGGGAACGTCTGTTACGACTGTCTAAAGATAAATAATCTCAGGACCGGTGTTTGCGTGAAGGCAGAAAAATCGTCATTAGCCCTGCCATGATGCACAGTACTCCTGCCAGCGCTTTCACTGAAAATGTTCCCTGCCAGCCGGGCAGGATCATTGAGGCAACCCACACCAGCACATAGCTCAGGCTGAGTAGGGCATAGGCTTTGCTCAGCGCGAGTTGGTGTAGGGCTTTATGCCAGCAAATAACCGACAGCAAATACCCTGCCAGCCCGGCATATAAAGCAAACGCACCAATACTGACAGAGAATACGGCGGAGATGAACGCCAGCGGCTGCAGCATTGGCGGCAGATTATCCATTGCAAAGCCGAGGCTCAACTGGGCGATGGAGGTGATCATCACGCTACATAATCCCCAAAATACGCCCATTACACTGCACTCCCAAGAATAAATATGCCGGTAATGATCAGCCCAACGCCCAGCCAGTGGCGGGTTGTGACGGGTTCGCGCCAGATTTTCCAGGCCGCGAGAGTTACCCATACAAAGTTAAGACTCAGCATGGGATAGGCAATACCGACAGGAATGTTTTGTAAAACCGCCAGCCATAGCAGCATGGCCAGACCGAGGCTTGCCAGAGCAAGCCCAATCCATTGCGTAATGTAGCGTTTTCGCGCACGAACAGACACCGGTCGGGTCGCCTGCTTCTGGCATAGCTGGCCGCAGACGCTGAGCAGGCTGGCGAGGACTAAGGCTATCCAGATCATTTGGGCCGATACTGAATCAGGACCAGACGCCCCTGATTATCAATGTAGTCAGCGGGAGGGATGGCAAGCTGATTAATATCTTCATCCTTACCGACAGAGAGCACGAGCGTAATGTTTCCTTGTTGACGATGTTGTGCTAACCAGTCGGCAAAATTCTCCCGACTGACAAAGCGGCCTTGAGCATCCGGGTAGTTGAGACCGTATTTTAACTCGCCCGTTTGTCCGTACATCATGATGTCGTCGCGCTTCAGGCTCCAGGCCAGTCCCGCAGCGACGCCAACGCTGTCGGTGAGAATATAACGGCTCGGCTCCAGCGATTCTTTGGTCATCTCGACAAAAAACTGCGGCTGTTTAGATTCCATCACCCGGTCAGGAATGGAGAAGCCAAATAACAGCGCCAGCCCTAATGGGCATAGTGCTGCGAATTTCCAGTTCTTCTCGCGGTTATTTAGCGTATACCAGCCAAAAAGCGTCCAGATGATAAAGATGCCCCAGGCACAAAAAACCTTATACGTTTCGATATGCGACCAGACCGGCGTCTTCAATGGTCCCAGCGTGGAAACAATAAACGTAGCGACGATGCCGACGACACCAAATAGCACGTTGATCCAGCCATTGATGCGCAGGGATGCTGAGTCTTTTTCCGCAGCCTGCAGGCCGAAGCGCGCCGTTAATATCGCTAGCGGCGCGAAGCAGGAAAGAATATAGGTCGGCAGTTTTCCTTTCGCGATGCTGAAAAACAGGATTGGCATAATAATCCAGCTTAACAGGTACAGAGCACTGCGCGGAACATCCCGCTCACGCCAGCCCGTACGCAGCGCGCCGGGAAGCAGACCGAGCCACGGTAATGTGCCTGCCACAAATATCGGGATGTAGTACCAGATAGGAGCCTTATGCTGGGCATCATCCAGCGCAAAGCGCTGAATATGTTCAACCCAGAAGAAGTAATGCCAGAAATCCGGCTCGCGTTGTGCAATCGCTATACCCCACGGTAGTACGATCGCGATGCAGCCGATCACCGCCAGCAGACCGTAGAGAATGAGGTCTTTCCAACGCTTTTGTGCAAAAACCCATGGTAATACGCTAAGCACAGGGACGGCGAGTGCCAGAAAACCTTTGGTCATTACACCCATACCGCAGGTCAGCCCAAGCAACAAAAAAGCGATGATTTTGCGTGTTCTGGTGGTGGCCTGCATGCCTTCCCAAAAACAGCACATGCCCGCCATCAGCCAAAGCGCTATGATGGGATCAAGTACCGCGTAGGTGCCGATGCTGTAAACCGAAAAAAACGTTAAAAAGATAGCGGAGGAGAGTACGGCGGTACGCTTATCATGCCACAGTCGCATGGCAAGCCAGGCTACCAGTAATGCGGTCAACAAAGTGGCAAAAATAGCCCCCGCTCTGACACCAAAATTGTTTGCGCCAAACAGCCATTGTCCGATGCTGTTCAACCAGTATCCGGCAATTGGTTTTTCAAAATAACGCAGCCCTAAAAAGTGTGGAACGATCCAGTCACCAGAGTTGAGCATTTCCCGGCTGATTTCAGCATAGCGCGTTTCATCAGGCTGCCAGAGCATACGGCTGTTGATAGGTAAAATAAAATACAGTGCGATTAAAGCGATAAATGCCAGAGTGTAGCGGGCAGCAGGTTTCATGGTGTCACACTCACCGGTTGTTGGCAGCCGAGCCATCCCTCTCTGCCGGGTATTTTTCCACGTACTATCTGTCCTAACGGCAGCGTACTGATGTCGTCAGGTAACAGCTCGCCAAGCGGGCAGAATGTCATCCCCATATCGGCAGCACGAATGAGCAACTCGTCAAAATTCTGATGAAAGGCGATACCTTCAACTTCCGCATGAATGGTGTACACCGGTGTTCCTCTGCTCATCTGGATGTGGGAGAGAATATAGGAGTTGAAGTCCACCGCCTGGACCTCCTGACCAACCACTTCATCCCATGTTGGTAGGGTGACGGGAATTTGTGGCGTCCCCGTTTTCCCGGATTCCAGCACCGGACGAAATAACGACGTTCCCCGACAGTCACTGTTATAGCGCAGATGGAATGCTTCTTTGGCATGGACGACACGGTTGTCGGCACGCCATCCGGCAACGGCAGAGCAGGTGACTGGCTGACCGATGATGGCTTCAAGTGCGGTGATACCTTGCGAAATATCATCAATCAGCTGTTTGTCATTCCAGTTTCCGCTTCGCGCCTGCCAGGCGTGATGATCCCAGGCATGCAAACCGGTTTCATGAATCTGGGCGGTTTGTGCAATGATTGCTGCGTTGGCCTGGCCGATCTCTTTTCCCGGCCATGTGGTTCCCGCCAATAAAATATCCCATCCGTAGAGCGATGCTGCGTTTGAACGCAGCATTTTCCACAGAAATTGCGGCTTCACAAGACGCCAGAGATGGCGTCCCATGTTGTCAGGCCCAACGCTAAAGAAAAAACTTGCCCGAACGTTATGTCGGTTTAATGTCTCCAGCAGGCGGGGCACGCCTTCGCGCGTCCCCCTGAATGTATCGACATCAATGCGCAAGCCTACTTTGGTCATGATGTGTGTTCCGTGATATCCACACTGCGTAAGAAGAAGTCCAGCGTCTCTTCTACCGTTTCTTGCATCTCAATGGTCGGTTCCCAGTTCAGGCAGCGTTTTGCATTGCGAATGTTAGGCTTACGATGCTCAACGTCTTGATAACCTTTACCGTAGTAGCTGCTGCTTTCGACGTCACGGAAACCGGCAAACGGCGGGAAGTGGTTACGCAACGGATGTTTATCAAAGCAGGAAAGCAGCATTTCTGCCAGTTCCTGAATACTTGCTTCGTTCTGTGGATTACCGATGTTGATAATCTCACCGTCACAGCGGCCGCCTTCGTTTTCAATGATGCGGTACAGGGCTTCGATACCATCGCGAATGTCGGTAAAGCAGCGTTTTTGCTTACCGCCTTCAATCAGCTTGATCGGTGAACCTTCCACGAGGTTGAGGATCAGCTGTGTAATGGCGCGTGAGCTGCCGATACGCGCGGCGTTAAGGCTGTCCAGACGCGGTCCCATCCAGTTAAACGGGCGGAACAGGGTGAAGCGCAATCCCTCTTTTTCGCCGTATGCCCAGATAACACGGTCCAGCAACTGCTTGGATACGGAGTAGATCCAGCGTGGTTTATTGACCGGACCGACGATCAGATTCGAACTGTCTTCATCAAAGACTTTGTCGGTACACATGCCGTAGACTTCGGAGGTTGACGGGAAAATGATGCGCTTGCGGTATTTCACGCAGTAACGAATGATTTTCAGGTTCTCTTCGAAATCGAGCTCAAATACGCGCAGCGGGTTGCGGGTATATTCGATAGGCGTTGCGATCGCCACCAGAGGCAGCACAACGTCGCATTTTTTCACATGATATTCAATCCATTCGGAGTGAATGCTGATATCACCTTCGACGAAATGGAATCGCGGATGTTGCAGGAAACGCCCAATGGCGTCGCTGCCAATATCGAGTCCATACACTTCGTAATTATCTTCTTGCAGCAGGCGCTCTGTCAGATGGTTACCAATGAAGCCGTTAACGCCGAGGATCAGTACGCGAGTACGGCGTTTGCTGGTGGTCACTGACTGGCTGTTCAGGCGAGAACCTGGCACCAGACCCAGAACCTGCGCCAGTTGTGAACCCTGCATTGCAATACCATCGCCAGCTTGTCCGGTAATAATCTCCAGTGCACCATCGACACAGGCGATCAGTAAAGGAGACACTGAGATGACGGTACCCGGCTGGGCCGCAATGTCGTTTGTGCAAACGCGCGATGACCAGACGGTGAACTTTTGCGTGCCAACATAGCTAAATGCGCCCGGCCACGGATCGCTGACGGCACGGACCTGGTTATGTAACTCCGCAGCAGGTTTGTTCCAGTCGAGGAAGCTATCTTCCGGCGTACGGCGACCAAAACAGGTAGCATCTGCATCCTGTTGAGGGAATTCGGAGTAACTTCCTGCGTTGATGGCCGGCAGTGTCTGCTCCAGCAGGTGACGCGCAGCCTGGCACAGCTTATGGTGCAGCGTTAACGCCACATCATCCGGTGAAATAGCAACGCGCTGCTGGGCAACTATGGCACCAGCATCCGCGCGTTTGACCATGCGGTGAAGTGTGACGCCGGTTTCGGTTTCACCATTGACCAATACCCAGTTCAATGGCGCGCGACCACGGTATTTCGGCAGCAGCGAGCCGTGCAGATTAAATGCACCCTTAGGGGCAAGACTGAGGATCTCATCACTCAGTAAATGGCGATAGTAGAACGAGAAGATAACATCGGGTGCCAGTTGGCTAATGCGCTCAATCCACAGGGGATGATTAACCTCGTCTGGGGCGTAAACCGGAATACCGGCGCTGGCCGCGAGGCGGGAAACAGATCCAAAAAACGCTTTTTCACCCGGGTTGTCGGTGTGCGTAAAAATGGCAGCGATTTCATAACCTGCATCCAACAAGGCCTGGACACCCTGACATCCCATATCGTGATAGGCAAATACGACGGCTTTCATGCGCGGTTTTCCTCGGTTGACTGCGTAGTTTGTGGGCGGATAACGTGTTGAACAAAATAGCGGGGGCGGGCGCGGACATCGTTATAGATGCGACCGATATATTCGCCGAGTAAACCCATGCCAATAAACTGTGCGCCGATAAAGGTAAACAGGACGGCAAACAGCATGAATACCCCCTCCGCTGCCCACTGTGGGCCGAGCGTCAGGCGCAGAACAACAAGCAGGACTGATAAGGTAAAGCCCGTGGCGGCGATCACGCTGCCCAACAGGCTCAACATGCGAAGCGGTGTTGTGGTAAGGCAAGTCACCAGGTCATACATCAGGTTGATCAGACGCATGAAGCTGTATTTGGAGTCACCAAATTCACGCTCTGCATGATGTACCGGGATCTCCGTGGCGCGACGGGCAAAAATGTTGGCCAGAATAGGGATAAAGGTGCTGCGCTCCTGGCAATGCAGCATGGCATCGACGATGTGACGGCGATAGGCGCGTAGCATGCAGCCGTAGTCGCCCATTGCTTTACCGGTGGTTCGTTGGATCAGATGGTTTATCATTCGTGAGGCGGTCTTACGAAATACGCTATCCTGACGGTTCTGGCGTACCGTGCCTACCACATCGAAACCCTCATCTGCAGTGGCGACCAACCGAGGGATCTCCTCCGGCGGGTTTTGCAAATCGGCATCCAGCGTGATGATCAAGTCTCCGGTGACATGGCTGAAACCGGCCATAATCGCCGAGTGCTGTCCGTAATTACGATTCAGTAAAATAGAGACAATATGGCTGTTCGGTGCCTGAGAGGCGTCCATCATCAACTGAGCGGAACGGTCGCTGCTGCCGTCGTCGATGAGCAGAATTTCATAGTCTTTGCCCAATTTTTTGCAGGCGGCGCTGGTGCGTCTGATTAACTCTGGCAGGCTTTCCTGTTCATTAAAAACGGGAATAACAACCGAGACTTTTTTAATCGGTGTGGCTTCAAACATGCTCATTGTCCTGCTATCTCGCGAAGCGCCGTAATGACCCGCTGAGTGTCATCACCGGTCATGTCAGGGAATAACGGCAGCGAGCAGATGCGCGCGCTGTTCCATTCAGTATTTGGGAGCGAAAGGGTAGTGAAGCGTTCGCGATAATATTTTTGCGTATGGGCCGCACGAAAATGCAGACCGGTGCCGATATCTTTGGTCTTCAGCGTTTCCATCAGGGCATCTCTGCTCAACCCGCAGCGCGTTTCATCAACACGAATGATGAATAAGTGCCAGGCATGAACGTGCGACCACTGCGGTAGGCTCAGCGGCTGGAATGGCGTATCGGCCAGCGCTTTTTGATAGTGCTGGGCAATTTGCGCCCGGCGTGAGTTCAGTTGCTCCAGCTTATTGAGCTGTACCAGCGCAATAGCGGCGTTAATATCCGTCAGGTTGTATTTGTATCCAGGTGCAAGCACTTCGGCTTGTGGTGCCCGGCCGTAGGTTTGTCGATCAAAAGCATCAACGCCCAGACCGTGAAACTTCAGGCTGCGAAGCCGCTGAGCGAGCTGGCTGTCGTCGGTAACGATCAGTCCACCTTCCGCACAGGTGATATTTTTAATAGCGTGAAACGAGAAGATTGCCGTGCCGCGAGCACCGACATGACGGCCCTTATACAATGTCCCTACGGCATGGGCTGCGTCTTCTATTACCGGGATTCCATAACGCTCGCCAATGGCATAAATTGCGTCGAGGTCGGCGGGGGCGCCAGCATAATGTACTGGAACAATGGCTTTGGTTCGTGGAGTAATAGCGGCTTCAATTTGCTCAGGTGTCACCATAAGCGTATCGCGGTCGACGTCGATCATGACGGGCGATGCACCCAGCAGCACAATCATGTTGAGGGTAGAAACCCACGTCATCGACGGCGTTATGACCTCGTCGCCTGCACCAATGCCCAGCGCCATCAGCGTAATGTGCATTCCTGCAGTGGCGGAGCAAACGGCGATGCCATGCTTATTCCCCGTGAGTTGGCAAAAAGCCTCTTCCAACTGTTGATTTTTCGGGCCGGTGGTTATCCATCCAGAGTCCAGAACCGCCTTCACTGCGGCAAGTTCTTCAGCGCCCATGGCCGGGCGAGAGAAAGGCAAAAAGTCAGACATCATTATTCCTTCAAGCCATTTAACGCCACCGAAGTTTTATTTTTAGTGATAAACAGGGGCGTCGTTAATTATTTCATCAGGCTACAAAGGTTAATGACTGAAGGTTAATTTATCCTTAAGAGTTTAAGGTTTGAGAGAGGCAAGAAAATAGCGACATTCTTTCTATATACATTTGATAGTAAATAACTTTTATGCGGATTATGTTGTCTTGGCGACACTGCTGCTTACTGTAGACAGGTGGCTGCAATGCCGCTATTAAGAGGGGAATATTTATGTCACTATTATAATGATAACTTAAAGTAACCCCTTCAAGGTCAACGTCTTACGTGTGGCGATATTTAAATCGTAGGCACTGAGATCTTCTGGTTTAACCCAGGCGAATGCCTGGAACTCTTCGTTAATCTTCACTTCACGATTTGCCGCGACACAATCGAAGATAAGATAAATCATGTAAATCTCTTCCTGACTGCCATCAGCATAGGTTTTAGTGCGAATATCATCACTGAAGGTCCAGGGGGTAATTTCTGATAACACCAATTGTTCGCCCAGCTCTTCCCTCACTTCACGGCGCAGAGCTTCTTCAATACGTTCACCTGGTTCAACACCGCCGCCAGAAAGCGCCCACTGGCCGGGAAACACACCGCGGTCATCAGCCATTTTGCAGAGTAAATAACAGCCATCGTTTTGAATTAATGGGCATACAATCGTTCTTTGGCGCATCATTCGAGTCCTTGTTGGGGAAGTAGAGAAAATTCCGTCATGCACGCATCTTACCTTTTGCTGGCGGCAGAAAAAATGTTTCATCGGTGATTAAGAGCGCTTTGGCAGGGAAAACAGGATGTTTGTTGAAAATGACGTTCTGGGACGTCCAACTGTGTAATTGGCACAAGAATTTAACCTTAAATAAATCTTGTGAGTAGTATTTAGTTACAATATGTCATTGCATCGCTTTTTTAGCTCATTGATTCCTCGCCATCTGACAGTACAATTCATCGGTTTTGGGGCTATGTTTTGATTCTTGCTGGAAAGGATAGAAAATGAAAAAAAGTTTAATGTTGGGTTTTGCCGGAATGCTGTTTGTTTCCGCGTCGGCTAGCGCGATTAGCATCAGCGGCCAGGCTGGCGAAGACTACACCAACCTGGGCTTCGGTATGGGCACTGAGAGTACTGGTCTGGCCGTCAGCGGTAACTGGATGCATAACGATGACGACGGTGATGTTGCCGGGCTGGGTTTAGGTTTGAATATCCCACTGGGGCCGCTGATGGCGACCGTTGGTGGTAAAGGTGTTTATACTAATCCAAACGATGGCGATGAAGGTTATGCTGCTGCTGTCGGTGGTGGTTTACAATGGCCAATTGGCGATAGCTTCCGTCTGTTTGGTGAGTATTATTACTCTCCTGATTCACTTTCCAGCGGTATCGACAGCTATGAAGAAGCGAATGCCGGTGCGCGTCTGACCATTATGCGTCCGCTGAGCATCGAAGCCGGTTATCGTTACCTGAACCTGGCAGGCAAAGACGGCAACCGTGATAACGCGATTGCTGATGGCCCGTACGTTGGGGTTAACGCCAGCTTCTAACATTTCTGGCGCGGCGTTCAGTCGCGCCTTCCCCCCTCCATGCGTTATAGTGTTTTCATCATAAAAGCAGGAGAACACGATGTTAAACGTGGAGATGCTATCCACAGGGGATGAAGTGTTGCACGGACAAATCGTCGACACCAATGCCGCCTGGCTGGCCGATTTTTTCTTTAATCAGGGTTTACCGCTAACACGCCGCAACACGGTAGGTGACAATCTTAACGATTTAGTCACCGTTTTGCGTGAGCGTAGCGAACACGCCGATGTACTGATCGTTAATGGCGGTCTGGGACCTACCAGCGATGATTTGAGCGCGCTGGCAGCGGCAACGGCAAAAGGCGAAGGGTTGGTGCTGCATGAAGCATGGCTGGCCGAGATGGAGCGATATTTCCGCGATCGTGGCCGCGTGATGGCGCCGAGTAACCGCAAACAGGCTGAACTTCCGGCCAGCGCTGAGTTTATCAATAATCCGGTGGGTACCGCGTGTGGGTTCGCCCTGAAGCTTAACCGCTGCCTGATGTTCTTTACACCAGGTGTACCGTCAGAATTCAAAGTCATGGTAGAGCATGAGATCCTGCCTCGTTTGCGTGAGCGTTTCTCTTTGGCTCAGCCACCGTTATGCCTGCGATTAACCACCTTTGGCCGTTCTGAAAGCGACCTGGCGCAGAGCCTGGATCCGCTGCCGTTGCCTCCGGGAGTAACAATGGGTTATCGCTCCTCAATGCCGATTATTGAGCTGAAGCTGACCGGGCCGGATTCCCAACGGGAAGCGATGCTGGCGTTGTGGCCAGAAGTTAAGCGGGTTGCCGGGCAGAATATGATTTTTGAAGGTACGGAAGGCTTACCCGCGCAAATCGCCCGCACGTTGCAAGAACGGCAATACAGCCTGACGCTGAGCGAACAATTCACCGGTGGTCTGGTGGCATTGCAGCTTTCTCGTGCGAATGCGCCACTGTTAGCGAGTGAAGTGGTTCCGCCTCAGGAAGAAACGCTGGCGCAAACGGCGCATTGGATAACCGAGCGACGCAGCAAACATTATGCTGGATTGGCACTCGCGATATCGGCTTTCGAAAACGAACATATTAACTTTGCGCTGGCCACGCCTGATGGGACACACGCCTTGCGCGTACGGCTGAATGCAAATCGCTACAGCCTGGCGATTCGTCAGGAAGTGTGTGCGATGATGGCGCTAAATATGCTGCGCCGCTGGCTTAACAATCAGGATATCGCTAGCGAACACGGCTGGATCGAAGTGGTTGAGTCGTTGACGATTTAATCATTGGTTGGGAAGGCTAAATGCCTTCCCAATCTGGCTCATGCGGTGGTATCGCCAGGCAATAGCCCGGTAATTAACTGAACTAAATCACGATCAATACCTTGTTCCAGCATTATGTGAGCGATACGTAGGGCTTCTTCTTGCGTACCTTTTTGCACCCCTTGTTCTAACCCTTGCTGTATCCCTTCTTGCAGTCCATTTTGGTGGCCTTCCTGCCTGAGTCTCTCTGCAATTGTCATCAGCTTCTCCTTGTGATGGGGGGATCGTTCGGCAACTTCGCGGATAAACTCGCTGACGCGAGAAACGTCGCCGTACCGTATCAGGTAATTAAATAGCGTTTGTAGCTGGCTGTCATTAGCAGTGCTTGTAACTAATAGCGAGACCAGTCGATCCACTAACCCCATTAAGTCACGATCGCGGATATGTTTTTGCATCAACTCAAGCAGCGCAACCCTGCGATGCTGCGCGATTTCATCGTCAGGTATTACGGTAATGTCGACCAGCGGAAAAGCCTCTGAATACAGTTGTCGCGCCAGTTGCGGATTATCAAATTCATCCAGCCAGTTGAGCGACCAGGGATAGGGACTTTGTTGGCCGTGATAAAACAACATGGGGATCACCAGCGGCAGCGTTTTATTCCCGGCATCAAGATGATGCTGCATCGCCGCGGTGGCATAACGCATCAGGCGAAATGCCATATGCGGTACCGCGGTACTCTGATGTTCAATAACACAATAAATATAGCCCTGACCTTCGCGGGTTTTTAGTGACCACACTACGTCGGAGTAGTATGCGCGGAGATCCTGTTCGATAAAACTGGTGGACTCCAGCTTCAACGTTTGTAAATCACATATCTCACGTAATGCGATGGGAAGGTGTATATCCAGAAAATCCCGAGCCATCTCAGGGTAAGACATTATCTTTTTAAAAACGGCATCATGCGGTATAGATGTAGTGGATTTAGCCATGGTAGTCCGTCACCAGAAAGAGAAGATGGCGTGACGGTATCCACTTTTAATATGCGCTGCATGCGGGAAATGTGTTCTTTGCGTGGGTGAATCAGAGATAAATACGTCCGACTGCAACGTATTCAATTAAGCGGAACGGGCTACGCAAAAATGCCCGGTAGCAAATGCTACCGGGCAACAGAGTTAACCCAACGCTTTGGCAAGCAGGGTGATAGGATGTTCGCAGCTTTTGCTTGTAGACATCTCAATCTGCCATTTACAGGTTTCGCAGTCGGTGACGACGATATCAGCGCCGCTTTCTTCAATTTGGCGGAATAACGGTGCGCCAATAGACTGTGAAGTCGGATAGTTTTCCTTTTTAAAGCCGTAAGTCCCGGCAATCCCGCAACACTGAGAATCCAGCACCGTCAGCTCCAGCCCTGGAATTTGTCGCAGTAGCTCCAGCGTATAGAGCGTCCAGCCCATTTTCTCCATGTGACATGGCGTGTGATAGACTACCTTCAGCGGCAGCGTCTTCAGCGGCAGCGTTTTACCTTCATCCAGCTTGCGCCATAGCCAGCGAGTTGCCAGTTCAATGTGTTCACGCAGGCCTGAGTTGTCGACATCCAGCACTTCCGGATATTCATCACGTAGCGCAAAGGTACAGGTTGATGAGGTGGCGATCACCGGAATGCCTTTGCCATCAATTGCCTCCCTGAGCGAGGCCACGTTGCTGACAGCCTGCTTACGCGCTTTATCGGTAAAACCGTTGGCAATCAGCGGTACGCCGCAGCATTTCTCTTTACTCAGCAGTTGCACGCCAGTACCCATCGCATTCAACACCTTGATCAGGTCTTTGCCGAGCTGGGGATGGTTGTAATTCACAAAACAGCCGTGGAAAAAGGCGACCTGATCCTGGTACTGCGCCTGCTGTGCGGCAACGCTGCGATACCAGCGGCGGAAGGTGCCAAAGGAGTACTTCGGCAGCGTACGGCGATGATCGATTTTTAACGCGTAATCCAGCAGTTGACGCACCGGTTTTAATGAGGTAGCGGTATTCACTATAGGGGCGAAGGGGGTGGATACACTGCCCATTAAATCGGTATGACTTAAGACAAAGTTACGCAACGATGGGCGCGTCGTGTCGTATTTGGCGCGCGCGCGCTGGATGATATCGCCGATTTTCACGTCTGACGGACAGGCCACTTCGCAGCGTTTACAGTTGATGCAGTATTTCAGCGCGTCGTCATATAGCGCGCCATCTTTCAGGCGCAGACGTTCACCGTCCGGGCCGGCCTGCTTAGGACCCGGGTAGCTCGGATTGACGCGGCTTACCGGGCAGGCGGTGGTGCACACCGTACATTTGATACAACTTTCAAAACGTGTGTCGCTCATTGCTGTCCTCCTGCACGTTTCGCAATATGATGCGCGGCATGTAAGGCGCTAACTGCGCACACGCCGCCTCCGCAACCCTGGGTGATAGGGTCGAATCCGCCGAGGACGGAACCGATGGCATACATGTTCTCTATCGTTTTTCCCGCCAGTGATGGACGCAATGCGGAATCGGTTGTTACGCCAAACTGTTGCCACGGTTGTGGATCGAAAACATCACGCTTATACCACTCGGCGCGGGTAGCTGTTTGCTGTACATCCAGTCCCAGGATTGGTTCATGGATTGCCTCACGCGTGGCGACCAGCCCGCTGCTGAAGAAGCTGCCGCTGGCGAGCACGGCGAAACGTGGCCGCAAGGGGATATCGGCATGATTTCGGGTCCAGATTTCGCTGACCACGCCATCCTGACAGGTGATTTTTTTCACTTCATCACCCGGCATCCACACACCGCCCTGGCGCACAAACTGGCGCTGTAATTTGTTGTGCAAACGCATGCCCAGTACCGAAGGTGGTAGGGTCGGTAATAGTGTCAGCGAGCAGGGGAGGCGCTCGTTAAGCCACTGCCAGAGCCGCTCATCGGCCAGACCAAAGCATGCCGGCATGATTATCATGTCGCAGGTTTTTGCCATTGGTAGCAATGCGTCATAGAGCAGCGACCATTTATCTTCGTTATCCAGCAGGCGCGCAATATTAACGGCACGAAACTCGGTTGGGTTATCACGCAGGACATCCAGCTCCGGTAGCTCGATTTCTGCCGTCTCGACGCTGAGATTGCGTTGGCGTAATGACGCCGCGGCGAGATGCGCCTGAAAATCCAGTAACCCGCTAATCCCTACAACGCAGATACGCTGCGCGGACAGCGGCCAGACCGGCACTTCCGGGGAACTTAACCAGGTTGAGCGCAGGGTGCCCAGCGGGGTAACACGTTGATGTGCCTGATGCACTTTGCCCTGCAAATGTGTTCCGCATTCTTCCAGTAAATTTTGCGCCTGCTGGGCCAGTTCCAGAACGTTCTGCGTTCCGATGGTGCTATACGGATGTGCGGGTGCCTGAGTGCGCAGTGCATTCAAACCCGCTTCTATATCCGTCACCGGTTGACCATCGGGTAAGCTGCTGAGCAAATCCAGTGAGCCGGAGGAAAAATGCAGGGCGCTTTGGCCGCGGGTAACAATCGTGCAGCGCAGTCCGCTTTTTTGCAGTTGCAGGCCACATAGCAGTCCGGCGAGGCCGCCGCCGATAATGACGGTATCAAATTTCATCCTGGTGCTCCTTTTCCAGACCACACAACCCTTGATAAACCCAGCGCGTGAATTCGCTTTCGCGCAGCGCATCTCCCCAGGCGATAGGCTGCACGCCTTTCCAGCGTTCGTTGAGGAAGTCGGAAAGCTGGGTAATGGACTGCGCTGCGGTAGTGACATTGAAACGTTGCAGCAAACCTGCGGCGCGACAGGCACACAATTCGCCCTGGCAGGTCCCCATTCCAACACGGGTACGGCGACGCAAATCGAGCAGGCTGTTGACGGTTAAATTCTCGACGGCGTATTGCACTTCGCCTGCGGTGACTGCTTCGCATTCACAGACCAGACTGCGGTGCTGGCGGCCTTCGCTAAGCCACGCAGGGGTGCGATCGCCGTGACGGTAGACCGCCGAGCCGCGCAGTGGAGCTGGCAATGAGATCACGCGTTTAAGCGTATGCTCGGTAGATTCCTGTGAGCCAGGCAGCGCGGTGTCTGCCGTTGTGCAAGGCTGGGTATTGCCCAGCTTACGGCAAACGGCATCGGTGGCCCATTCCGCCATCAGGCGGTAGGTCATCAGTTTGCCGCCGGTAATGGTGATAAACCCTTCCAGTCCGTCACGTTCAGCGTGATCGAACAGTACAATCCCACGGCTGACGTTACGACCGCTTGGGTCGTCGTCGCTGGCCACCAGCGGGCGTACGCCAGAATAGGCGCGTAAAATGCGCGTTTTCGCCATAATCGGCGCCAGCTTCTCGCCTTCACGCAGCAGAATATCGACCTCTTCTGCGGTGACGCGGTTGCTGTCGATATCGTCGTAATCAATGTGCTGTGAGGTGGTACCGATCAGTGAAATGGTATCGCCAGGCACCAGAATATCGGCGTCAGAGGGCTTACGGCAGCGGTTAATGACATGCTGGTTAATGCGATGATCCATAATCAGCAACGAACCTTTGGCCGGGAACATACGGATGCTCAGATCGGCATATTCCGCAATGCGTTGACCCCAGATCCCAGCGGCGTTGACGACAACCGGTGCATGCAGGGACTGCATTTCGCCTGTCAGATGATTGCGTACGTTAACGCCGCAAACCGTTGCGCCTTCGCGGATCAGTCCCGTCACTTCATGCGCCGTTAAGATAACCGCGCCATGCTCACGCGCATCCAGCATGTTAGCTGCTGTTAAGCGGAAAGGATCGACCGTGCCGTCTGGTACTTTTACTGCACCAATCAGCTGTGGATTCACAGAAGGTTCGATAATACGTGCCTGCTGAGGGTCAATCGCTTCTGCGCGAATCCCTGCCTCTTCACAGGCGCGAATAAAGGTAGCCTGGAAGGACAGCTCATCCTCCGGCAGAGTAATAAATAGACCGTCCGTTGGCTCAACGCAATGACGGGCGATACGTTTCAGAATTTGGTTTTCGCTGATGCACTCACGGGCAGATTCAGCGTCGGTGACGGCGTAGCGTGCACCGCTGTGCAGCAGACCGTGGTTGCGCCCGGTCGCACCTGTGGCGATATCGTGGCGTTCCACTAAGATGACGCGCAACCCGCGCAGCGCACAGTCACGTGCGATCCCTGCACCTGTTGCTCCTCCACCAATGATAATCACGTCACTTGTTTGCGAGTCGCGAGTTTTCATTGTTTTTCCTCACAGTTCGTTTTTTATCATTTAGCCACATAAAAAACATGGATTGTTTGATTTCGCGCATAATCGCTCATTATTCGAAAATGAAACGTGATTTCGTGCGCCTTTATGAACATTTGTCATAAATCTGTAACAATATGTGCTGCGTTTCACATTTTTGTTATGTATCTTTCCTTAACATCGCGGCCACACTGGGAGCGGTAGGGTAGTAATGACGAACTGCAGTGTTTACTTCGAATGAAAGACGGCCACGGAGGCTACACTATGTTGAGCATTTTTAAACCAGCGTCACACACGGCGCGTTTACCTGCAGCGGAGATCGACCCGACATATCGTCGATTACGTTGGCAGATTTTTCTGGGGATTTTCTTTGGTTATGCCGCGTACTATCTGGTACGTAAGAACTTTGCCCTTGCGATGCCGTATCTGGTTGAACAAGGTTTCTCGCGTGGCGATCTGGGTTTTGCGTTGTCCGGTATCTCCATTGCTTACGGATTTTCGAAATTCATCATGGGGTCCATTTCGGATCGCTCGAATCCGCGCGTTTTCCTGCCAGCCGGTCTGATACTGGCCGCCGCTGTGATGTTGTTCATGGGCTTTGTGCCGTGGGCGACATCGAGCATTGCTATTATGTTTGTGCTGCTGTTCCTCTGCGGATGGTTCCAGGGGATGGGCTGGCCGCCGTGTGGCCGTACCATGGTGCACTGGTGGTCGCAGAAAGAGCGTGGAGGCATTGTTTCCGTCTGGAACTGTGCGCATAACGTGGGTGGCGGTCTGCCTCCGCTGTTGTTCCTGCTGGGTATGGCCTGGTTCAATGACTGGAAAGCGGCGCTGTATATGCCTGCTTTCGGTGCGATCGTCGTCGCGCTGATTGCTTTTGCCCTGATGCGTGATACACCGCAGTCCTGTGGTCTGCCGCCTATCGAAGAGTATAAGAACGACTATCCGGACGATTACACCGAGAAAGCGGAAGAAGAGCTGACTGCGAAGCAGATCTTCATGCAGTACGTACTGCCGAACAAACTGTTGTGGTACATCGCTATCGCCAACGTGTTTGTTTATCTGCTGCGCTACGGCATCCTGGACTGGTCACCAACCTACCTGAAAGAAGTGAAGCATTTCGCACTGGACAAATCATCCTGGGCCTACTTCCTGTATGAGTATGCGGGTATTCCAGGCACGCTGCTGTGCGGCTGGATGTCGGATAAAGTCTTCCGTGGTAACCGTGGCGCGACCGGCGTGTTCTTTATGACGCTGGTAACTATTGCGACCATCGTTTACTGGATGAACCCGGCAGGCAACCCGAACGTGGATATGGCTTGTATGATCATCATCGGCTTCCTGATCTACGGTCCGGTAATGTTGATTGGTCTGCACGCGCTGGAACTGGCACCGAAAAAAGCGGCGGGAACGGCGGCTGGCTTTACCGGTCTGTTCGGTTATCTCGGCGGTTCTGTGGCCGCGAGCGCCATTGTTGGCTACACCGTTGACTTCTTCGGTTGGGACGGCGGCTTTATGGTGATGATTGGTGGTAGCGTGTTGGCGGTTATTCTGCTGGTAGTCGTCATGATTGGCGAAAAACGCCATCACGAAGAGATGGAACTGAAGCGTAACGGGGGCTAATAGATGAAAACCACATTGAAAAGTCTCAGCGTGGCGCTGATGCTCGCAGGTATGGTAGTCAGCAGTGCAGCTGTTGCCGCAGATAAAATCGTGATTGCGCATCGTGGCGCCAGCGGTTATCTGCCGGAGCATACGCTGCCAGCAAAGGCGATGGCCTATGCCCAGGGGGCGGATTATCTGGAGCAGGATTTGGTTATGACCAAGGATGACCATCTGGTCGTCCTGCATGACCACTATCTTGACCGCGTCACCGATGTTGCCGAGCGTTTTCCGGATCGTGCGCGTAAAGATGGGCGTTACTACGCCATCGACTTTACGCTGGATGAAATTAAATCGCTGAAATTTACCGAAGGCTTCGATATCGAAAATGGCAAAAAGGTCCAGACCTACCCAGGGCGCTTCCCGATGGGTAAATCTGATTTCCGCGTGCACACGTTCGAAGAAGAGATTGAGTTTGTTCAGGGATTAAATCATTCCACCGGTAAAAACATCGGTATTTACCCGGAAATGAAAGCGCCGTGGTTCCATCACCAGGAAGGGAAGGACATTGCGGCTAAAACGCTGGAAGTACTGAAAAAGTACGGGTATACCGACAAGAACGACAAGGTCTATCTACAGTGTTTTGATGTTGCAGAGTTGAAGCGCATTAAAAATGAACTGGAACCGAAGATGGGGATGGATCTCAATCTGGTACAGTTGATTGCGTACACCGACTGGAATGAAACTCAGGAGAAAAAGCCGGACGGTAGTTGGGTTAATTACAACTACGACTGGATGTTTAAGCCGGGTGCCATGAAGCAGGTTGCGCAGTATGCGGACGGCATTGGGCCGGACTACCACATGCTGATTGATGAGAAGTCGAAGAAGGGCAATATCTCGTTAACTGGCATGGTGCAGGACGCACATCAGAATAAGATGGTGGTGCATCCTTATACCGTTCGCGCCGATCAACTGCCGGATTACACCACTGACGTAAACCAGCTGTATGACATTCTTTATAACAAGGCGGACGTTGACGGGCTGTTTACCGACTTCCCCGACAAAGCAGTGAAATTCTTGAATAAAGAGTGATGGCGTAAGGCCTGTGATGCACCTCCGGTCACTGGCCTAAATGGATGAAACGTTTTAACTGCTAGATAAGGCCGTCTGCTGTCAACGTTTCCATACATGCCTGCAGGAGAAATAAAGGGCTGCCGTCCACCGGTGGCTCTTTTGCCAGTAAGGATATCTGTCGATAGAACGTCGGTTCCAGCGCGACTGAGCGTACTTTCCCACCAACCGCCTTCAGCGTTAATTCCGGTAATAACGCTATACCCAGCCCCTGACGAATAAAGCTCATCGCGGTATCCGGATGGTTAAACTCGTATTTAATGACCGGTTCAATTCCCTTCTCTTTAAATAGCGTCATGATGCTTAATTCATAGCGACCTTTGCTGATAATGAGCGGTTCTCCAACCAGTTGTTCCACTGAAATTGTGCTATTGGCCGCCAGCGGATGGCTTTCAGGAACTACAACGGTAAATTTGTCGCGATACACCGGTACGCAGTACATGCCATTTACCGGGAAATGCACAAATCCCGCATCGATGTCCCCACTGCGCAGGGAATCAACGATTGCCGTGCTGTTTTCTTCATAAGGGATAATTTTGATGTGCGGGTGATGCTGTTCGAAGTGGTGGATGATGCCGGGCAAAATGCAGGCACAGGCGCTGGGAAAGCAGCCGATACGCAGGGTTCTGGCCGGGTTTTGTCGCTCTTGCTCGGCAATCTCTTTCACCGCGTTGGTTTCAGACACGATCGTCCGCAGGTGTGAAACGATCCGACTCCCGGCTGGACTAAGTTGAATGTCTTTGCGGCGTTCGCGGATAAGAATATCAACCCCTAGCTCTTCCTCTAGCGCTGAAATTGCCTGGCTAACGGCGGATTGGGTCATGTACAGCCGCTTGCTGGCTTCGGTAAAACCACCGTACTCAAGTACGGCAAGCAGGGCGTGGATCTGGGTTAATGTCATTAGCTCCCTCTAATCAACAATATTAAAACGATTAATTTCTCTAATATAATGGACCTGTTTATACTTGCGGTCTACCGTAGAATCACACTTCGACGCACCTGTCCGTAGTTCAGTTGAGCTGAGCGTTGCCTGCGTGCGCCGTCTGGACAGGTTGTCGAATATGAAAGAAAAACTGTGGACGAAAGATTTTTGGGCAATAACGATAATCAGCTTTATTATATTTTTTGTTTTTTATGTCCTGCTCACGCTGTTACCGATCTATATTTCGGATCGCCTGCATGCCACTCCAGATAAGGCCGGATTATTAGTCACCTTCTTTTTGGGGGCCGCAATTGTTGTGCGCCCGTTTGCGGGACAATGGGTAGGAAAATATTCGAATAAAACAATTCTGGTGCTCTCTTCTCTGGCCTTTTTGGTGGTCACTGCGCTGTATCCTGTTTGCCACTCAATTGAATCACTGCTGTTGATTCGGGTGCTTCATGGTGTAACGTTTGGCGTTATTACCACGGTAAAAGGAACGATTTCCGCGCGGTTGATACCGGCCTCCCGACGTGGGGAGGGCATCAGTTTTTTCTCGTTAGCCATGGGACTGGCAATGGTTGTGGGGCCGTGGGTAGGGCTGAACATGGCACGCTGGGAAGCTTTTACCACTGCATTCTGGCTGTGTAGCGCGGTTGCCGTACTGGGTATTATCCTGTCATTGATTGTCGCCGTACCGCCGGTTATCCGTCATGCTGACGGCTCAAAACCGAAGCTGGGATTTGCTGCAATGTTTGATCGCGCCGCACTGCCTTTCGCGATGGTGACGTTTTTCATGACCTTTTCCTACGCGGGCGTTTCCGCTTTTCTCGCACTGTATGCGCGCGAGCTCGATCTGATGGCCGCCGCCAGTAATTTCCTGTTGTGTTACGCCATTTGCCTGATGATCTGTCGAACCTTTACCGGCAATGTTTGTGATAAAAAAGGGCCGAAATACGTGGTCTATCCGTGTTTGCTGGCTTTCACCGTCGGGCTGGTGGCGCTTGGCTATACTAACGGCAGCATTATGATGATTATTTCCGGTGGATTAATTGGCATCGGTTATGGTTCGGTCACACCCGTATTTCAGACACAAATTATTAGTTCGGTGGAACCCCATAAAATTGGTATCGCCAATTCGCTGTTTTTCAATGCGATGGATGCGGGAATGGCAATCGGCGCGTTTATCATGGGGATGATGGTCGAGGGCGTGGGATATCGGGCGATTTATCTGGTGGGTGCGCTGCTGGTGGTACTGGCCGGGGCGCTGTATATCATGCAGATGAAAAAACGCGGAGACGTGGTACTGGTCTCCGCGCATGAAGTTCACTAAACACTACAGCTCTATTTCAATATCGCCTTTTGCCCGGCAACAGCACGGCAATATTTCACCGGGCTGAATGAAGGCCAGCGGTTCTGCAATCCAGTCAACCTGTCCCGCCACCAGGCGGGTACGGCAGGAGCCGCAGTAGCCTTCACGACACTGATATTCGACTTCAACATCGTGCGACTCGAGCGCGGCAAGCAGGGAAGGGTGTTCATCCTGGCACAGCAACTGCGTGCCAGAGATGCGCAGAGTCACGCGGCCCATCAGAGCTGGAAGTTACTCAGATCGTCAGTATCGACTTCGGCATCGATCTGGCCGACCAGATAAGAGCTGACTTCCACTTCCTGCGGCGCAACCTGGACGTTGTCAGACACCAGCCAGGTATTGATCCAAGGGATCGGGTTAGAACGTGTCTGGAATGGCAGATCGAGTCCAACAGCCTGCATACGGATGTTGGTGATGTACTCAACGTACTGGCACAGAATGTCTTTGTTCAGGCCAATCATTGAGCCATCACGGAACAGATAGTCCGCCCACTCTTTTTCCTGCAGCGCGGCCTGTACGAACAGGTCGTAGCACTCTTGTTTGCACTCTTCGGCAATTTCCGCCATCTCCGGATCGTCCACGCCGCTGCGCAGCAGGTTCAGCATATGCTGAGTACCGGTCAGGTGCAGGGCTTCGTCGCGGGCGATCAGACGAATAATTTTCGCGTTGCCTTCCATCAGTTCACGTTCGGCGAAGGCGAAAGAGCAGGCGAAGCTGACATAAAAGCGGATCGCTTCCAGCGCGTTCACGCTCATCAGGCACAGATACAGCTTCTTCTTCAGCTCACGCAGGTTTACGACAACCGTTTTACCATTAACGGTATGCGTACCTTCACCGAGCAAATGCCAGTAGCTGGTCATCTCGATCAATTCGTCGTAGTAGCTGGAGATGCCTTCTGCGCGTTTCTGGATTTGCTCGTTGGTGACGATATCGTCAAACACCACCGCCGGATCGTTAACAATATTACGGATGATGTGGGTGTAAGAGCGGGAGTGGATCGTTTCAGAAAACGCCCACGTTTCCACCCAGGTTTCCAGTTCAGGGATCGAGATTAACGGCAGCAGCGCGACGTTAGGACTACGTCCCTGAATGGAGTCCAGCAGCGTCTGATACTTCAGGTTGCTGATGAAGATATGTTTTTCATGTTCCGGCAATGCCTGGAAGTCGATACGATCGCGAGAAACATCGACTTCTTCCGGACGCCAGAAGAAAGAGAGCTGCTTTTCGATCAGTTTTTCAAAGATGTCATATTTTTGCTGATCGTAGCGGGCGACGTTCACCGGCTGGCCGAAGAACATTGGTTCCAGAAGCTGATCATTTTTCGTCTGTGAAAAAGTGGTGTATGCCATTGATGTGAATCCTGTCTGGAATGTACTGCCGGATGCGCTTTGCTTATCCGGCCTACAATACCGCGAATTAATTTGTAGGCCGGGTAAGCGTTACGCCACCCGGCAAAAGATTAAATCTTACATGCGCCGCTTTCGCAGCCATCGTCCTGAATGGACGGTACCAGATCGTCCTGAGAGTCTTCCGCACCGTCACGGGTGTTCTGATAATACAGCGTTTTGACACCAAATTTGTAGGCGGTGAGCAGGTCTTTCAGCAACTGCTGCATCGGTACTTTTCCGGACGGGAAGCGCGACGGATCGTAGTTGGTGTTGGCGGAAATCGACTGATCGATAAATTTCTGCATGATGCCTACCAGCTGCAGATAGCCGTCGTTGTTTGGCATTTCCCACAGCAGTTCGTATGCGTCGTGCAGGTGTTCGTAGTCCGGCACGACCTGACGCAGAATCCCATCTTTCGATGCTTTGATGCTCACGTAACCGCGTGGCGGTTCAATACCGTTGGTGGCGTTGGAGATCTGCGAAGAGGTCTCGGACGGCATCAGGGCTGACAGCGTGGAGTTACGCAGGCCGTGAGTCTTGATAGATTCACGCAGCTGTTCCCAGTCCATATGCAGCGGTTCGTTAGCGATAGCATCAAGATCTTTTTTATAGGTATCAATCGGCAGAATACCTTTCGCATAGGTGGTTTCGTTAAACCATGGGCATGCGCCTTGCTCTTTTGCCAGCTCGTTAGAAGCCTTCAGCAGGTAATATTGAATCGCTTCAAAGGTTTTGTGAGTCAGGTTATTGGCGCTGCCGTCAGAGTAGCGTTTACCGTTTTTCGCCAGCCAGTAAGCGTAGTTGATCACGCCAATACCCAGCGTACGACGACCCATCGCACCGCGTTTGGCGGCCGGAATCGGATAATCCTGGTAATCGAGCAGCGCATCCAGCGCACGTACCGCCAGTACAGCCAGCTCTTCCAGTTCGTCCAGACTTTCGATAGCGCCCAGGTTAAATGCGGACAGCGTACACAGTGCAATTTCGCCGTTTTCATCGTTAACGTCGGTCAGCGGTTTGGTTGGCAGGGCGATTTCCAGGCACAGGTTGGACTGGCGTACCGGCGCGACAACCGGATCAAACGGGCTATGGGTGTTGCAGTGGTCAACGTTCTGAATGTAGATACGACCGGTCGAGGCACGTTCCTGCATCATCAGTGAGAACAGCTCAACCGCTTTCACGCGCTGTTTGCGGATGCTGTCGTCGTTTTCATATTGGGTGTACAGACGCTCGAACTCATCCTGATCGGCGAAGAACGCGTCATACAGACCCGGGACGTCGGACGGGCTAAACAGGGTGATGTCACCGCCTTTCAGCAGACGGGTGTACATCAGCTTGTTGATCTGTACGCCGTAGTCCATGTGACGAACGCGGTTGCCTTCGACGCCACGGTTGTTTTTCAGGACCAGCAGGCTTTCAACTTCCAGGTGCCACATTGGGTAGAACAGCGTGGCTGCACCACCGCGTACGCCACCCTGAGAGCAGGATTTCACCGCAGTCTGGAAATGCTTGTAGAACGGAATACAGCCGGTGTGGAACGCTTCACCGCCGCGAATCGGGCTACCCAGCGCACGGATGCGACCAGCGTTAATGCCGATACCGGCACGCTGAGAAACGTATTTCACAATTGCGCTGGAGGTTGCGTTGATGGAGTCCAGGCTGTCGCCGCACTCGATTAGTACGCAGGAGCTGAACTGACGCGTTGGGGTACGCACACCGGACATAATTGGCGTCGGCAGCGAGATTTTGAACGTAGAAACGGCGTCGTAGAAACGTTTTACATATTGCAGACGTGTTTCACGCGGATAGTTAGAGAACAGGCAAGCCGCTACCAGAATGTAGAGGAACTGTGCGCTTTCATAGATCTCACCGGTAACACGGTTTTGCACCAGATATTTACCTTCCAACTGCTTCACCGCAGCGTAGGAGAAGGTCATATCACGGTCGTGTACGATGAACGAGTCCATCTGCTTGAACTCTTCTTCCGTGTAGTCTTCCAGCAGATGATTGTCGTATTTGCCCATTTCAACCATTTTCACGACATGGTCGAACAGCTTTGGCGGTTCAAACTCACCGTACGCTTTTTTACGCAGATGGAAAATCGCCAGACGGGCAGCCAGATACTGATAATCCGGCGCTTCGCGGGAGATCAGGTCGGCGGCTGCTTTGATGATTGTTTCATGGATGTCGGAGGTCTTGATTCCGTCATAAAACTGAATGTGGGAGCGCAGCTCGACCTGAGAAATCGATACGTTATTCAGTCCTTCTGCCGCCCAATCCAGAACTCGGTGGATTTTGTCGAGATTGATGCGCTCTGTACTACCATCACGCTTTGTCACCAGCAGACTCTGATTCATGTGGTTTTTTACCTGTCCGTGAAAGAAAAAATATCCCCCATATTATCCACAGAGTCATGTTGTGACTAAGTCTGTGGATACATACTATATGTAGGGGTTGTTTGATAAAATAGACGCTATATGGTGAGTATTCTAGTAGGGATTCTTTTCAGCACAAGAGTTGATTTTGAGGTTAAATTGAGGTTGCAAAAGGGTGATAATCGCTAAGTGCGCGTCTTATAAGGCCTGGCGGGGATGTCAATAATTGAGAAAAAAAATAGAAAATTTGATCGAGTGCTGATTTCTTCATCTAAGGCAAGGAAAGTTCTTATGATCTGGCACAGGATTTGTAGGCCTGATAAGCGAAACGTCATCGGGCATGGTTCAAGTAAGCATGCCGGATGGCGGCGTTGCACGCTTTATCCGGCCGACAGGAGCGGTTAATCAACCTTGGCGGTGGTATGTACCATATAGTTCACATCAACGCCCGGGCCAAGTTTGAAGGTGTTGGTGATGGGGTTGTAATGCAGGCCGGTCATATGGCGCTCTTTCAGTACGGTCTGGTCAACCCAATCTAATAATTCAGCAGGCTTAATAAATTTTTTCACATCGTGCGTGCCTTTCGGCACCATGCGCAGAATATATTCCGCTCCGACCACCGCCATCAGCCAGGATTTTCCGTTGCGGTTAAGCGTGGAGAAAAATACTTCGCCACCCGGTTTGACCAGCCTGGCGCAAGCTCTGACCACTGACTGTGGGTCTGGCACGTGCTCCAGCATTTCCATGCAGGTGACAACGTCATACTGATGTGCATGCTTTTCCGCATGCTCTTCGACGGTTTCTTGTACGTACTCTACCTGGATACCGCTTTCCAGTGCATGCAGTTTTGCTACCTGCAGCGGTTCAAAACCCATGTCCAGTCCGGTGACGGTGGCACCTTCGCGCGCCATACTCTCCGCCAGAATACCGCCGCCGCATCCGACGTCGAGTACCTTTTTACCAAACAGGCCGCCTGAGCGCTCAGTAATATAGCCCAGACGCAGTGGGTTAATGCGGTGCAGCGGCTTAAATTCACCCTCAAGATCCCACCAGCGTGACGCGACTGCTTCAAACTTGGCAATTTCTTCATGGTCAACGTTGTGAGCTACCGGAGGTTTTTCGGCATTCATTGGGGCTTCTACTCCTAAATTTGCGATGCAAATGAGTATATCAGCCTGACGGGATGAATAAAGCCTCTGTCAGGGGGAATCCATTTACCTGAATCTGCACGGATGTGTTATAATTTGCGACCTTTGAATCCGGGATACAGTAGAGGGATAGCGGTTAGATGAGCGACCTTGCGAGAGAAATTACACCGGTCAACATTGAGGAAGAGCTGAAGAGCTCCTATCTGGATTATGCGATGTCGGTCATTGTTGGCCGTGCGCTGCCGGACGTCCGAGATGGCCTGAAACCGGTTCACCGTCGCGTACTTTACGCCATGAACGTATTGGGCAACGACTGGAATAAAGCCTATAAAAAATCTGCCCGTGTCGTTGGTGACGTAATCGGTAAATACCACCCTCATGGTGATACCGCCGTTTACGACACCATTGTTCGTATGGCGCAGCCATTCTCCTTGCGCTACATGCTGGTAGATGGTCAGGGTAACTTTGGTTCTGTCGATGGCGACTCCGCAGCGGCGATGCGTTATACGGAAATCCGTATGTCGAAAATCGCCCATGAGCTGATGGCTGACCTGGAAAAAGAAACGGTTGATTTCGTCGACAACTATGACGGCACCGAACAAATTCCTGACGTCATGCCGACCAAAATTCCTAACCTGCTGGTGAACGGTTCGTCCGGTATCGCGGTAGGTATGGCGACCAACATTCCGCCGCACAACCTGACCGAAGTGATCAACGGCTGTCTGGCATATATTGACGATGAAGACATCAGCATTGAAGGGCTGATGGAACATATTCCGGGTCCGGACTTCCCGACTGCCGCGATCATCAACGGTCGTCGTGGTATCGAAGAAGCCTACCGTACCGGTCGTGGCAAAGTGTACATTCGCGCACGCGCGGAAGTCGAAGCGGATGCCAAAACGGGTCGTGAAACCATCATCGTTCACGAAATTCCGTATCAGGTAAACAAAGCGCGCCTGATTGAGAAAATCGCCGAGCTGGTAAAAGACAAACGCGTTGAAGGCATTAGCGCGCTGCGTGACGAGTCTGACAAAGACGGTATGCGCATCGTGATTGAAGTGAAACGTGATGCGGTCGGGGAAGTGGTTCTGAACAACCTCTATTCCCAGACCCAACTGCAGGTTTCCTTCGGTATCAACATGGTTGCATTGCACCATGGCCAGCCGAAGATCATGAACCTGAAAGATATTATTGCCGCGTTTGTACGTCACCGCCGTGAAGTCGTAACCCGTCGTACTATCTTTGAACTGCGTAAAGCCCGCGACCGTGCGCACATCCTTGAAGCGCTGGCGATTGCGCTGGCGAACATCGATCCGATCATCGAACTGATCCGCCGCGCGCCGACCCCGGCTGAAGCGAAAGCTGCGCTGGTTGCGCGTTCGTGGGAACTGGGCAACGTTTCCGCCATGCTGGAACGTGCCGGTGATGACGCCGCGCGTCCTGAATGGCTGGAGCCGGAATTTGGCGTGCGTGACGGTCAGTACTATCTGACTGAACAGCAGGCCCAGGCTATTCTGGATCTGCGTTTGCAGAAACTGACCGGCCTTGAGCACGAAAAACTGCTCGACGAATACAAAGAGCTGCTGGAACAGATCGCTGAACTGCTGCACATTCTGGGCAGCGCCGATCGTCTGATGGAAGTTATCCGTGAAGAGATGGAGCTGATTCGTGAACAGTTCGGTGACGCTCGTCGTACTGAAATCACCGCTAACAGCGCTGACATCAACATCGAAGATCTGATTAGCCAGGAAGATGTTGTCGTAACCTTGTCTCATCAGGGCTACGTGAAATATCAGCCGTTAACCGATTACGAAGCGCAGCGTCGTGGCGGTAAAGGTAAATCAGCAGCACGCATTAAAGAAGAAGACTTTATTGACCGCCTGCTGGTGGCCAACACCCATGACACGATCCTCTGCTTCTCCAGCCGTGGTCGTTTGTACTGGATGAAGGTCTATCAGTTGCCGGAAGCAAGCCGTGGCGCACGTGGACGTCCAATCGTCAACCTGTTGCCGCTGGAAGCTAACGAACGTATTACCGCAATTCTGCCAGTACGTGAGTACGAAGAGGGCGTGAACGTCTTCATGGCAACCGCCAGCGGTACCGTGAAGAAAACGGCGCTGACCGAATTCAGCCGTCCGCGTTCTGCCGGTATTATTGCGGTTAACCTGAACGAAGGTGACGAACTGATTGGTGTAGATCTGACATCCGGCAGTGACGAAGTCATGTTGTTCTCTGCGGCAGGAAAAGTGGTGCGCTTTAAAGAAGATGCTGTCCGTGCAATGGGTCGTACCGCGACCGGTGTACGCGGTATCAAGCTGGCGGAAAAAGATAGCGTGGTATCGCTGATCGTTCCGCGCGGTGAAGGTGCGATCCTGACCGTTACTCAGAACGGTTACGGTAAACGTACGGCGGCGGAAGAGTATCCGACCAAGTCTCGTGCGACCCAGGGCGTAATCTCCATCAAGGTTACCGAGCGCAACGGTTCCGTTGTTGGCGCAGTGCAGGTTGAAGATACCGACCAGATCATGATGATCACCGACGCAGGTACGTTGGTACGTACTCGCGTGTCGGAAATCAGCGTGGTAGGGCGTAATACCCAGGGTGTGATCCTTATCCGTACTGCGGAAGATGAAAACGTCGTGGGTCTGCAACGCGTTGCTGAACCGGTTGATGATGAAGAGCTCGACTCCATCGACGGAAGCGCAGCTGAAGGTGACGAGGATATCGCACCTGAAGCGGAAAGCGATGACGATGCAGCAGCGGATGACGCTGACGAGTAATTAAACATTGTAATACTGTGCACAAGGGAGGCTTTGCCTCCCTTTTTTACGTCCTGAATAATCCCTTACCCATCAGCTCATTATCTTTTTCTAACCGTCTACCCGCTTCTTGTATAAAAATACAAAAATAAATGAATAATTATAACTCTGTGAGAGTGCTCACTGTTTGTTCACTCTTTTACCGCTAACTTTTCTCTGCCCAATAAAAGATTTTTTAACATCCGCTATGAACAGGAGACCTGCAAACTATTTAAGAAAAAGCACCTGAAGTGTGAAAGAAAAATGCGTTGGCTGCCTCAGTCTGTCAGTTCATCTCTGACGGATGAATATACTTTTACCTCGGCGTTGGGAGTTAACTATGATAGTTGAAATTGCGGAAGGCTTTATCCATCTTTTTCAGAGTGCAGGGAAGATATTCTCTGGGATGATCGTCAGTACCATTCCGATGTTGATAACATTAATTCTGACGGTTAATTTCATTATGAAGTTAATAGGTCAACAGCGAATGGAAAAAGTCGCGACTCTGATGGGGAAATCAAAAATATTAACATACGGAATATTGCCCAGTTTTGCCTGGTTCTTCCTTAGCAGCCCCGGCGCGCTGACAATGGGTAAGTTCCTGCCTGAACGGTGTAAGCCCGCTTATCAGGATGCACTGGGCAGTACCGTACATCCACTGACCTCGCTGTTTCCCCACATCGTACCATCGGAACTCTTTATCTGGCTGGGAGTGGCGGCGGGGATTACCCGACTCGACCTTCCTGTTGCCGACTTGGCATTGCGTTATATCGCTGCAGGTATTCTGCTTGGATTTATCCGCGGTTTTCTTACCGAATATATCTTCACAAGGTTGGAAAAACGCGAACTTAATCAGGAATAAGGAAAGACAATGAAAGTGCTATTTTCGGCTGATGTCGTAAAAGCTGGAAAGAAAGTAGAAGAAGGGCTGCTTAATGGCTTGCTCATAACGTTTAACGATCGCGCCCCGGAAGATTATCTCGATTATGTGCTGGTTATAAAGAATATTGTTTTTGATAGCGCACCGTTACAAAAAACAGCGAACTATGTTTTACAGATTAATAACCAGATATGGAATATCACCTGCTGGGGAGATGCTGCGTGGCAAAATCTATGTGAGCTGGGTCATATTACAGTGGTATTTGACGGGGCAGAAAAGCCAATTGCCTATGGTTCATTACACGTTAAAAGCGGTTTCTCGCCTTCCGTTAATGAATTAACGGGCCCATTGACAATAATGAGGAAAACCAATGAAAACCGTGCTGATTAAAAAAGGTCATTCAGGAATTGGCGATGACATGTATTTATCTCGCGATACCAGCAAAGTAATCTTGTCGCTCACCGGGAAAAGCATTGACCCTATTGCAAAAAAACTGGGTGAAATGCTCGAGATGCCGGTGGTTAACGGCTTTGATGCAATGCCAGATGATAAGAAAATCCTCTGCGTGGTGATCAACTGCGGTGGTTCATTGCGCTGCGGCATCTACCCGCAAAAAAGAATCAAGACCATCAACATCCTCCCTACCGGCGCGATGGGACCGCTGGCGAAGTATATCACTGAGGATATCTATATTTCTGATGTCAGCAGCGAATCGCTATCGTTGATTGAAACGCTTAACCAACCGGTCAATGCACACGAAGAGGTTAATCTTGCTGAACCTTTGCCCGCAGGTGATGCTTCGGCGGTTGTCAGCCGCCAGGTTGACACAAAACCACGCGGTTCAGCAACCAACACTGCGCTGGAGTTGATGACCCGATTTGCTACGAGTATCGGTAATTTTGTCAGCCTGCTGTATACCTCTGCGCGTGAGTCGGTTGAGCTGTGCATTAAAAACGTTATCCCGTTTATGGCTTTTATCTCTGTGTTAATTGCTTTGGTGCAGGAAACGGCAATTGGTCAGTGGACCGGGAATGCGCTATCACCGCTTGCCGGGTCGTTAACTGGCTTGTTTGTCATCGCGATTATCTGCGGCTTACCGTTTATCTCACCCATTCTGGCTCCTGGCGCGGCCATAGCACAGGTTGTGGGTGTGTTGGTGGGAACATTAATCGGTAGCGGAGTGGTTTCTCCACTGATGGCGTTGCCGGCACTGTTCGCGATAAATGTTCAGGTAGGGGCCGATTTTATTCCTGTCGGGCTTTCCATGCAGGAGGCGAAAGAGAAGACCATTCGTCTTGGCGTTCCTGCCTTCCTGTTATCACGAATGATTACCGCTCCTCTGGCGGTGGCTATCGGCTATCTGTTTTCTTTTGGTTTGTTTAACTGAGGAATCATGTAATGAATAAAATCAATGCCGCGGTGGTTGGCGCGGGAATTTATGGCAAACACCATATCAATGCTTACCACTATAATCCGTGGGTGAATCTGGTCGGGTTTTGCGAAATCAACCCGGACATTCGGGCCAGCGTAGCTCAGGAGTTTCATATTCCCGGCTTTGCATCGCTGGCAGAACTGTTTGCCGCTACGCAAGTTGATCTGGTATCGATAGCCACCCCGGATCCTTTCCACTTTGATGCAACAATTGAGTCCATTACCGCTGGAAAACATGTGCTGATTGAAAAGCCGATGGCAACAACGTCGGCGGAATGTCGGGAGATTATCCGTTGCGCTACAGAGTATGGGGTGAAAATTGGTGTTGATTACCACAAGCGTTGGGACGGAATGGCGCAACATATTCATCATGAGCTATTGAAGCCTGAAACCGGTCAGGTACTACGTGGCTATATGAGCATGGATGACATCATCGATGTGCCAAAAAACTGGTTATCGTGGGCGAATGAAAGCTCACCCGTCCATTTTCTCGGCACTCACTGTTTCGATTTAATTCGATACTATATGAACGGTGCCAACGCAGTGAGCGTCTATGCGATAGGGCAGAAAAAGAAACTGGTTGCTGAAGGTATCGACTCCTGGGACACCATTCAGTCTTTTGTTACGTTTGAAAATGGTGCGCAATGGACGGTGGAGGTGGGATGGTGTCTGCCCTCTACGTTCCCCAAAGCAAATGATGGTCGTAGTTTTGTTATTACTGAAAATAACTATTATCGAGCAGATGCGCAGTTGCGCGGCTATGAAATGTTTACACCACAACGTAGCGCGACACCAAATTATAACTTTATCAATTATGTTAATAACAAGGCCAGCGGATACGGAATTCAGCCAATACATGATTTTGTGGAGTATATATTATTTGATACACCTTATCTGGCAACAGCAGAAGACGGCTTACAGGCTACGTTAATTTGCGAGGCAGTACATCATTCACTATCAACAGGAAATATTGTGCACTTGTAATTAATCTTTTTTTTACGTCTCATAAGTATTTTTCTTTGACTTAAATTTCTATGATTAAAGTAGGGTGTCTTATTCCCCCCAACCCTGCCAATGATCATCGCTTATGGGGCGTCTTTTCATTATTCATATTCAGATAACAATATTGCAGGGCATGAAAGAAAAGCGTATGCAGTGACATTTTCAATGCGGCAAAACTCAGAGGACTGACGCTGGATTGAGGAGTGTACAGGGTCACATCGGCAAGCGATGTGCCGCTCTGGTGGCAGGCGACAGCCAGCGAGGCAGCCTCATGCTCGCGAATCAATGTGATCAACTGGTTATCCGGTTCATCTTTGGGACCCGGTAGCAAGATTACGGAATCACAATCTGTCAGGCTGTTGGCTAACAGCGAATCGGCATTTTGATACTCAACGGGAATACAGACCTTACCAATATCACTGTAGTCCTGAATGATATTACTGAGTAAAGAGCCTAGTTCCCGGGAGTGACAAAAATAAAGGTTGCGGCTGGAGCTGATAATTTCAAAGAAAGTATTAATTGCTGCTGGGTTATTATTGTTGATAAATTCACTGAGAATAACATTGTTCTTTGTTGCCTGTGCTGGAAGCAGCACTGCAGGTTCACTGCGTAGACATTTAATTAAATCATATTTAAAAGAAGTAAAACCGGTATAACCGAGCGCTTGAGCAAAACGAACAATAGAAGGTTGGCTGGTCTGAGTCTTTTTTGAAATTGCTGTCGATGTCAGTTTTTCTGCGCCTGATAATGTAGCCAGAATGTAACGACTAATAGTTTGTTCCGTATGTGAGCCAGTTTTCACCAGTAACTGAAGTTGTTCGATAATGTTCATTGAGGTCCCTCGGTTTTGTTTATTATGACATATACACTTTTTCCTTCAAGTTACCTCTGTGTTGCCTGGCGAGTGGTTAACGTGAAGAGGATTGACGGCGCTTCCCCCGCATAACGTTGAGCAGGGCAAGCAGCAAAGCGTTTTTTCTCATTTTCAGATAAGACTGCTGAACGGCCTGTGATTTCTACGCTATAAACATGTGGAATTATCGACACAATGACCATTTGGTTGTGTAAATATTGCGGGGTTAAGACAAGGGTTTCAGAGCGGTGTATCATATTCCCGTAAAGAGAGGGCATTGCGACGCCGGACATTTACCGCTACCTTAACCACACTCTATTAATGCCCTGAGGCGGAGCTTCGCCCCTTTGAAATACCTTGCTTCCGTTCATTCAACCCTAAAAGTTTCACGCTACCTGTTCAGAGCGTTGGCGCTCGTTATCTGGTGTCTGATTGCGTTCGCCTCCGTGTTCTACATTGTGAATGCGCTGCATCAGCGAGAGTCTGAGATCCATCAGGAGCTTAATCTCAGCTCCGATCAGGCCCAGCGCTACATTCAGCGCACATCTGATGTCATTAAAGAGCTGAAATATATTGCCGAAAATCGCTTAACGGCGGAAAACGGCGTGATGTCGCTGCGGGCGCGAGATGATAAAACCGTCGTGCCAAATTTTGAGCCGCTGTTTGCCGACTCCGACTGTTCTGTCATGGGCAACGCCTGGCGAGGTTCTCTGGAATCACTAGCCTGGTTTATGCGCTACTGGCGCGACAACTTTTCCGCCGCCTATGATTTAAATCGAGTGTTCCTGATCGGCAGCGACAACCTCTGTATGGCCAATTTCGGCTTGCGTGATATGCCTGTCGAACGTGACGAGGCCCTGAAGGCGCTGCATGAGCGCATTATTAAGTATCGCAATGCTACGCAAGACGAAAACGGCAACAACTTGTTCTGGATCAGCCAGGGGCCGCGTCCGGGAGTAGGGTATTTCTATGCGCTGACGCCGGTTTACCTCGCCAATCGCCTCCAGGCGCTGTTGGGCGTAGAGCAGCCTATTCGTATGGAGAATTTCTTCACGCCGGGCAGTTTACCGATGGGCGTGACCATCCTCGACGAAAATGGCCATGCGCTAATTTCTCTCACTGGCCCTGAAGGGAATATTAAGGCTGAGCCCCACTGGATGCAGGAACGCTCCTGGTTTGGTTACACGCCGGGTTTCCGCGAGCTGGTATTGAAGAAGAATCTGCCTCCGTCCTCCCTGAGCATCGTGTACTCCGTTCCGGTCGATCTGGTGCTGGAGCGGATCCGCATGATGATCCTGAACGCTATCTTGTTGAACGTGCTGGTTGGCGCGGCATTGTTTATGCTCACGCGCATGTATGAACGGCGCATTTTTATTCCAGCGGAAAGCGATGCTCAGCGGCTGGAAGAACATGAGCAGTTTAACCGTAAAATCGTAGCTTCTGCGCCGGTGGGTATTTGTATTCTGCGCACGATGGATGGGATTAACATCCTGAGTAACGAACTGGCGCACACCTATCTGAATATGCTGACGCATGAAGACCGTCAGCGGTTAACGCAAATTATTTGCGGCCAACAGGTCAATTTTGTTGATGTGCTAACCAGCAACAATACCAATCTGCAAATCAGCTTTGTGCACTCGCGCTATCGCAATGAAAATGTGGCAATTTGTGTCCTGGTTGATGTCAGTGCGCGCGTTAAAATGGAAGAGTCGTTGCAGGAGATGGCGCAGGCGGCGGAACAGGCCAGCCAGTCCAAATCGATGTTCCTTGCTACGGTGAGCCATGAGCTACGTACACCGTTGTATGGCATTATCGGAAACCTTGATTTGTTGCAAACCAAAGAGTTACCGAGTGGGGTAGATCGTCTGGTAACGGCGATGAATAACTCTTCCAGCCTGCTGCTGAAAATTATCAGCGATATTCTCGACTTCTCAAAAATTGAATCTGAACAGCTGAAGATTGAGCCGCGAGAGTTTTCACCGCGTGAAGTCATGAACCATATTACGGCTAACTATTTGCCGCTGGTGGTCCGCAAGCAGTTGGGGTTGTACTGCTTTATCGACCCGGATGTGCCCGTGGCGCTGAATGGCGATCCGATGCGTTTACAACAGGTGATTTCTAATCTGCTGAGTAACGCAATCAAGTTTACCGATACCGGTTGTATTGTGCTGCACGTGCAGTGCAGCGGCGACTACCTGAGCATTCGAGTGCGTGATACCGGTGTAGGGATCCCTGCCAAAGAGGTGGTTCGGTTGTTCGATCCTTTCTTCCAGGTGGGGACTGGCGTACAGCGTAATTTCCAGGGAACGGGACTCGGTTTGGCGATTTGTGAAAAATTGATCAGCATGATGGATGGAGATATTTCCGTCGATTCCGAGCCGGGAATGGGGAGTCAGTTTACGCTGCGTATTCCGCTTTATGGCGCACAGTATCCGCTGAAAAAAGGGGTAGAAGGATTGGCAGGCACGCGTTGCTGGCTGGCAGTACGCAATGCGTCACTGTACCAATTTCTCGAATCCAGCCTGACGCGTAACGGGATGACGGTACTGCGATATGAGGGAGAACAGCCCGATGCGGATGACCTGTTGGTGGCCGACGATGTGCTGGAACAGGCCTGGCAGGGACGGGCAGCGGTAATTTTCTGCCGCCGCCATATTGGCATTCCGCTGGAACGAGAGCCTGGAGAATGGGTACACAGCGTTGCGTCACCGCACGAACTGCCTGCGCTGTTGGCGCATATCTATAGCGTAGAGCTGGGGAGTGAAGATCTCTCCACGGCGCTGCCAGCCCCGGATAAAGCCGGTGCGACGAACGATGACATGATGATCCTGGTTGTTGACGATCACCCTATCAACCGGCGCTTACTGGCCGATCAGCTGGGATCGTTGGGATATCAGTGTAAAACGGCGAATGACGGTGTGGATGCGCTCAATGTACTCAGCAAAAACCATATCGATATCGTGCTGAGTGACGTCAACATGCCAAACATGGATGGTTATCGCCTGACGCAGCGTATCCGCCAGCTAGGGTTAACGCTGCCTGTTGTGGGGGTAACGGCAAACGCGCTTGCCGAAGAGAAGCAGCGTTGTCTGGAATCAGGTATGGATAGCTGTCTGTCCAAGCCGGTGACCTTAGACGTATTGAAGCAAACGCTGGCGGTCTATGCGGAAAGAGTGAGAAAAACGCGGGGATAGGGAATAAAAGAGCCGGATGGCGGCGTTAGTCTTATCCGGCCTACGAAACGTGCACGATGCTGTTTGTTCGTAGGCCTGATAAACGCAGCGCCATCAGGCATTTTGACGTGATAAAGAATTACTCTTTGTCTGACGGACTCAGCGTCACGGAGGAGAGGTAATTCAGCAGTGCGATATCGTTTTCCACACCGAGCTTCATCATTGCCGATTTTTTCTGGCTACTGATGGTTTTAATGCTGCGGTTGAGCTTTTTGGCGATCTCAGTAACCAGGAAACCTTCGGCAAACAAGCGCAGAACTTCACTCTCTTTCGGTGACAGACGTTTGTCGCCATAGCCGCTGGCGCTGATTTTCTCCAGCAGACGAGACACGCTTTCTGGGGTAAATTTCTTACCTTTCTGCAGCGCGGCCAGCGCTTTTGGCAGGTCGGTTGGCGCGCCTTGCTTCAGTACGATCCCTTCGATATCGAGATCCAGTACCGCGCTCAGGATAGCCGGATTGTTGTTCATGGTCAGAACGATAATCGACAGGCTCGGGAAATGACGCTTGATATATTTAATTAACGTGATCCCATCACCGTATTTATCTCCCGGCATGGAGAGGTCGGTAATCAACACATGCGCATCCAACTTAGGCAAATTGTTGATCAGTGCAGTGGAGTCTTCAAATTCGCCGACAACATTTACCCACTCGATTTGCTCAAGTGATTTACGAATACCGAACAGTACAATCGGGTGGTCATCGGCAATAATTACGTTCATAGTGTTCATGTATTGGGCTACCTTGCTACAGCAAGCTCTTGACGTAAACGTCAATGTCGCTGATGTATTTTTCTATACCTGGAGCATCTTTCTCTTGAATAAGATGTTCCAGCGCTTCACATAACTGCTTGCCGGGTACCAGATTAAGCATGGCAAACACGCCTTTCAGGCGATGGGCCGTTTGGGCTAATGCAGCGAAATCGCTGATAGCCGCCTCAGTATACAACCTCTTAACATCATCCGGTACTGTGTCTACAAAGAGTGCGTAGTAACCACTGGCATGAAGTTCGGCGTTTTCATCTCCGCCGAGGGGGAGTTCCTGGAACTCTTCTTGTGCCAGCTGCTCTTCAATCAGCTCAAGGACAGCTTCCTGCATAGCATTGCTCATATTAAAGTTGACGCGCAGCTGACCGGGGCCAATTTTCCGTACGCCAGACTCATCATCGCTTAAAAGCAAGCCCGAGGCAGTAAGATTAGACGGATTATCCGTTAAAAAGAGATCATATTCTTGACTATTCAACCGTTCATCAGGCGTGATGCAGGTTGCCCCCCAGTTTTCCAGCTGACGTAATACAATGCTCCGTACGTCATTTGAGGTGACATCAACCATTACGCAGACGTCATCCAACAGGCGCTCTTCACTATCAGCATGTTGATCGTGCAGCGGCATTTTAACATGGACGATGTAACGTGTTCCAAGTTCTTCCCGCGCTTTGATATTCAGGTGTCCGCCAAGCTTACGGGCTAACTGATCGCACAACCAGAACGTCAGCGGGTTGGCTTTGCCATACCGATCGCCCTGCGTGTCATTAATGAATGGGAAATGGAGATTATCAACTTCATTTAATGTGACGCCTTCCCCGGTATCCAGAATGCGGAAGGTCAGGCGTTCGGCCTCTGACTCATCCTGGTCGACTTCCAGCGTGATTTTACCAATCTGCGTGGTGGTTACCGCATATTGGATCAACAGCAGCAAAATACGGCGCAAGGCATCGCGATCGCCACGGCGTTCGTCATGGGCGCTTAAGTGATTTTTAATCAGCAGTTGCAGCCCTTTACGCTTAATGGCCGGCAGAACCTCCGGAACCACGTCGTCAATTAATGCCTGCACGGAAAACAGTGTGGATTCACCTTTCCAGGCATCGTTCTCCAGCAGGTTAGCTAGCTGGATTTCGTCCACCATGCGCACCAGAACGTCGGCCTGATTGGCCAGTTTCTGGCTGTCTGGTGTATTGAGCGCGGCGGCATTAGCAGCCAGCGTTTTCGCGGGGTCTTTCAGCGCGCTGCCAATATTCTGCATAAAGGCCGCGCGGGCCTGCTGGTTTTTCTCATACAGCCGCTGCGCTTGTTTCAGCTTCTTATTGACCAGCACCTCGCGGTCCTGGTCACGAATGATAAAGATCTGCGTTCTCGGGGAGATTTGGCTGCGAAACAGTCTGATCTCATACAGTTCATTATTGATGGTGGCCTGAATCACTCCCTGATGCTGCTCTGCCATATTGGTAATGTTTTGCAGATTTAAATGCGGCAGCAGGTGGTCGGCAATTTTATTGCTGATAACCGTGCGGTTTGCTTCCTGATCGTGTACCAGTAATCCCAGCGGCAGAAGGGAAACAATCTCTTCATTGATTGCGCGCAGAACACGCAGCTCATTATTTGCCGCAAGGTTTGGCACCACCTGGGTGGAACGGGCAGGGAGGTGGCGAAAGGTGGTATAGCCAAACAGCGCCAGAGCCAGTAACGCAATGTTCAGCAAAAGCGGTAGCAGAATGCTTTGCAATGTGTCGAGTAGCAATGAGCCAAACGGAACCTGCCACACCAGCCGCATATCCGTTGAGTTTAGCGCCGAAGAGATCTCAATTTTACTGTTGTTGAAATTAATGCTGACGCTGTCAGGCGACTCTTTTTCATTCAGGTGCTCGGTCGTTGAGGTGGCATCAGGTTCCAGATGGAAACTGTCCAGCGGCATACCGGGCGGGATCAAGTCATTAATCGGCAGGTCAAAGGCGACAACCGTTGCCAGATGTCCTGGCTGATTAAAGGTCGTGCGTAGCGTGAAGTAATGCCCGTTCTGCCAGGCCAGACGGCGCAGTGAAGAGAAGCTTTCACGTTCATCTAGCGCATTAGCCTGTTGTAGCATCTCAGCTCGCCGGGAATCGACAATATTCCCAATCGTCGATTCTTTAAAACCGGAGGTCAGATCTTTCAGTGGTAACGTTGAGATTAGGATCAGGCTGTTATCCTGACCATTCAGGTAATACATTGACCATGGGACATTCTCTGCGCCCCACAACGTGTCCAGATACGTTGAAATGCGCTGGGTCATTTCCAGTGTAGAACTGTCATGCGAGCCAAAAATCAGCGCCTCGGTCTTTCTGCGGGGTTTCTCAAGATAATAGATATCTTGTTTCAGACGCGTTTCCTGTAGCCCATCTGCGCCTGGTGAACTGGTTGTAGCGGCAATATTGTCATAGATTTGCCAGGTCACGTATCGCCAGGTATCGACCCTTTTATGAATGGCATGGGTAATATCAACAATCTGATAGCTCTTATCTTTTAACCAGGTGTTGACGGCGCTCTGGACCATAACACCCATCATCACCAACAGCACAACGATCAGTAATAAGAAGAAACGGGTAATACTTCCTGGCAACAGGGAGAATCGGGTGGAAACCGTTGTGTCAGACTGACTCATTCGTGTTTATGACCTGTTAAACGACGCGAAAGATGAAAGGGCAGTATAAAGGGTAATGTATGAATTACCACACTTACACCACGCCGCCTGGCCTCCATTCTTTGCGCCTGATTTTGTTGCAGCCATTACGATGCAAAGGTGTACAGAAGATAAAGGCGGGTACAAATATTCGTACGGAATGTATACATTTAGCATTAAATAACAAGAAATTATTTATCAAACTTATATCTGATCGTGACACCCGAGATAGTTAATAGTCGTTATAGTTTTGCATCGGTAGCACGGAAAGGTAAGTTTTGTGTAAAGAAGGGTAAAAAAAAACCGAACGCAGAGCATTCGGCTGAAATAGGGGTAAACAGACATTCATAAATGAATGACGGTAATAAATAAAGTTAATGATGATAGCGGGTCTATTTTAGTTGCGAGTGAAGATTTTGTTTTGTCATTCAGTGCTATAAGGTGCTTTTGTGTAATGAGTTGATTTTAAAGGCAATTAAAATGATTCTTGATTATTTGTGCTTATTTTGCCTGTTTTTTGATTTTAAAAAAGTTCCCTCATATTAATATTTTGAAACATCTATACCGACAAATGAAACACCTTAAAAGTTTTAGTATCATATTCGTGTTGGATTATTCTGTGTTTTTGCGGAGAATGAAGTTGCCGACTGGTTAATGACCTTAATCAGTATGCAGTGGCATAAAAAAGCAATAAAGGCATATAACAGAGGGTTAATAACATGAAAGTTAAAGTACTGTCCCTCCTGGTACCAGCACTGCTGGTAGCAGGCGCAGCGAATGCGGCTGAAATTTATAACAAAGACGGCAACAAATTAGATCTGTACGGTAAAGTCGACGGTCTGCACTATTTCTCTGATGACTCTTCTAAAGATGGTGATCAGACCTATATGCGTATCGGCTTCAAAGGCGAAACTCAGGTTAACGACCAACTGACCGGTTACGGCCAGTGGGAATACCAGATTCAGGGTAACGCGCCTGAGTCTGAGAACAACTCCTGGACTCGTGTGGCGTTTGCGGGTCTGAAATTCGCTGACGTAGGCTCTTTCGACTACGGTCGTAACTACGGCGTAGTTTACGACGTAACGTCCTGGACCGACGTTCTGCCAGAATTCGGCGGCGACACCTACGGTTCTGACAACTTCATGCAGCAGCGTGGTAACGGCTTCGCGACCTACCGTAACACCGACTTCTTCGGTCTGGTTGATGGCCTGAACTTTGCCCTGCAGTACCAGGGTAAAAACGGTAGCCCGGAAGGCGAAGGTATGACTGGTGTGACCGGCAACGGTCGTGATGCACTGCGTCAGAATGGCGACGGCGTTGGTGGATCAATCACTTATGATATCGGTGAAGGCTTCGCGCTGGGTACTGCTGTCACCAGCTCCAAACGTACTGACGAGCAGAACCGTTTGAACTTCGGTACCGGCGACCGTGCTGAAACCTACACTGGTGGTCTGAAATATGACGCGAACAACGTGTACCTGGCAGCACAGTACACCCAGACCTACAACGCAACGCGTGCAGGCTCTCTGGGCTGGGCTAACAAAGCACAGAACTTTGAAGCTGTTGCACAGTACCAGTTCGACTTCGGTCTGCGTCCGTCCGTGGCTTACCTGCAGTCCAAAGGCAAAGACCTGAACAATGGCCTCACCAACTACGGCGACCAGGATATCCTGAAATATGTTGATGTTGGCGCGACCTACTACTTCAACAAAAACATGTCCACCTATGTTGATTACAAAATCAACCTGCTGGATGACAACCAGTTCACTCGTGATGCTGGCATCAGCACCGATGACATCGTAGCACTGGGTCTGGTTTACCAGTTCTAATCTACATTATGTCTATCAAAGGCCCTGCGGGGCCTTTTTTAATGTCGTTTTTTCGCCGTACAAACAACGATTTTTGGTGTACTCTTGCGCCCGTTCGCATGAGGATAATTACGTATGGAAATGAATTTTTATCGCGCAGCACTGCTGGCTGTGACGATCTTTTTTGTCGGGTGCGATGAGGCCCCGAAACCTGCTCAGACCACAATTCCTGCCACGGTTCTGGAAGGTAAAACGATGGGTACTTTCTGGCGGGTCAGTGTGGTAGGCGTAGATGCCAAACGCGTCAGGGAACTGCAGGCCAAGATCCAGACTCAGCTTGATGCCGATGATCAACTGCTCTCCACCTATAAAAACGATTCTGCGTTAATGCGCTTTAACCTGTCGAAAAGCCTGTCGCCGTGGCCGGTTAACGACGCCATGGCGGATATCGTGACTTCGGCGCTACGCATTGGTGCAAAAACCGATGGGGCCATGGATATCACCGTGGGGCCGTTAGTCAACCTGTGGGGCTTTGGCCCGGATCAGCAGCCGTTGCATATTCCCACCCAAGCGCAAATTGACGCTGCAAAAGCGCAAACCGGGCTTTCTCATCTGAAAGTTGTGAATGAAGCGCATCAGAACTACCTGCAAAAAGACTTGCCGGATCTGTATGTTGATCTCTCGACCGTTGGTGAAGGGTACGCCGCCGATCATCTAGCTCGATTGATGGAGCAAGAGGGGATCGCCCGTTATCTGGTTTCCGTTGGTGGTGCACTGAACAGCAGGGGAATGAATGCTGAAGGGCATCCGTGGCGAGTGGCGATCCAGAAACCCACCGATCGCGAAAACGCGGTGCAGGCGATTGTCGACATTAACGGGCACGGCATTAGCACCTCCGGCAGCTACCGGAACTATTATGAGCTGGACGGTAAGCGCCTTTCCCATGTTATCGACCCGCAAACCGGTCGCCCGATCGAACATAATTTGGTGTCCGTAACGGTGATTGCGCCAACGGCACTGGAGGCCGATGGCTGGGATACCGGATTGATGGTGCTCGGCCCGGAAAAGGCCAAAGAAGTCGTGCGTCGTGAAGGGTTGGCGGTCTATATGATTGTGAAAGAGGGCGAGGGGTTTAAAACCTGGATGTCGTCCCAGTTTAATAGCTTTCTGGTCAGCGAATAAAATTAAAAAGCAAGATTGCGGGTTTTTATGCCCGACGATGGGGACACACTGAGGCTAAGCGCTATGCTTAACAAAGGAGTCCGAAATGAAAAATCGTTTACGCATCACTGACGATGACCGTTGGCAGTCCGTTGTGGATCGCGACGTTGACGCCGACGGTCAGTTTGTTTTTGCCGTCCAGACCACCGGTGTTTTCTGCCGTCCGTCCTGTCGGGCAAAACATGCGCTGCGCAAAAATGTCCGTTTTTTCGCCGATGCCCAGCAGGCACAGGATGCCGGGTTTCGCCCCTGTAAGCGCTGCCAGCCGGATAAAGACAGCGCGCAACAGCATCGGCTGGACAAAATTGCCCGCGCCTGTCAGTTGTTGGAGCAAGAGTCACCTCTTACGCTGGACGAGCTGGCACAGCAGGTGGCAATGAGCCCGTATCACTTGCATCGTCTGTTCAAAGCCACGACGGGCATGACCCCGAAAGTGTGGCAACAATCATGGCGTGCTCGCCGTCTGCGCGATGCCCTGGCGAAAGGTGTTCCGGTTACACAGGCGATTCTCAACGCCGGATTCCCCGACAGCAGCAGCTACTATCGCAAAGCCGATCAAGCATTAGGCATGACGGCAAAGCAATTTCGTAAAGGTGGCGACAACGTTTCTGTACGCTATACCCTCGCAGATTGCGCTCTGGGTCGCTGTCTGGTGGCGGAAAGCGAGCGGGGTATCTGCGCGATCTTGCTTGGCGATGATGACGCTACGTTGGTTGCGGATCTTCATGCGCTGTTTCCCGCCGCGCAGGATGTCACTGCAGATGCCAATTTTCAGCAGCGCGTGCGCGAAGTGATCGTAGCGATCAATTCGCGTGACGCGTCGCTATCGCTACCCCTGGATATCCGGGGCACCGCATTTCAGCAGCAGGTGTGGCAGGCACTGCGCGCAATTCCGTGCGGCGAAACAGTGAGCTACCAACAGCTGGCCAGCGCCATCGGCAAACCGAAGGCGGTGCGCGCGGTGGCCAGTGCCTGTGGGGCCAACAAACTGGCGATTGTTATCCCGTGTCACCGGGTGATCCGTGGCGATGGCGCACTTTCGGGCTACCGATGGGGTATTGCGCGCAAGGTGCAGTTACTGCAACGGGAAACTACTGGCGAGGAAACATAATGCTCGATCTCTTTGCGGATGCGAAACCTTGGCAGGAGCCGCTGGCGTCAGGTGCGGTTATTCTGCGACGTTTCGCTTTTGACTCTGCGCCCTCTTTACTGCAGGCGATAGCGGCTGTCGCCAGACAGTCGCCGTTTCGCCAGATGGTGACGCCCGGCGGCTATACGATGTCGGTGGCGATGACCAACTGCGGCCATCTGGGCTGGACGACGGATCAGCATGGCTATCTTTATTCTCCGTTTGATCCACTCACCGGCACGCACTGGCCGCCGCTGCCGGATGCGTTCGCTGATTTGTGCCAACAGGCGGCGACGGCGGCGGGTTATGCTGATTTTCAACCCGATGCCTGCCTGATTAACCGCTACACGCCAGGGGCAAAACTGTCCTTACATCAGGATAAAGATGAGCCCGACCTGCGGGCGCCAATTGTCTCTGTATCGCTGGGGCTACCAGCCATCTTTCAATTTGGCGGCTTGCGCCGTAATGACCCTTTAAAGCGTTTACTGCTGGAACACGGCGATGTCGTGGTGTGGGGCGGTAATTCGCGGCTGTTTTATCATGGGATCCAGCCGCTTAAGACGGGCTATCATCCGTTGACCGGAGACTGTCGTTACAATCTGACTTTTCGCCATGCAGGTAAAAAAGAATAAAAATAAGAATTATTATTGCTGTCGACGAAGAGATGTTTAAACTGCGGGCTGTTATTACTTGTCCGGGTTGTTTGCATGGAACTTTTACTTCTTGTCTGGCGGCAGTATCGCTGGCCATTTATCAGCGTGATGGCGCTCAGCCTCGCCAGCGCCGCGTTGGGGATTGGGCTGATTGCGTTTATCAACCAGCGCTTGATCGAAACGGTCGACACCACGCTGATGGTGCTACCGGAGTTTCTTGGCCTGCTGCTGTTGTTGATGGTTGTCACCCTCGGTTCTCAGCTGGCGTTGACCACGCTGGGTCACCACTTTGTCTACCGCCTGCGTAGCGAATTTATCAAACGAATTCTGGATACTCACGTCGAGCGTATTGAACAGCTTGGCAGCGCCTCGTTGCTGGCCGGTTTAACCAGTGATATCCGCAACATCACCATCGCCTTTGTTCGTCTGCCTGAGCTGGTGCAGGGGATTATCCTGACCATAGGATCGGCGGTGTATCTGGCGATGCTGTCGACCAAAATGCTACTGGTAACGGCAATCTGGATGGCAATCACCATCTGGGGCGGATTTGTGCTGGTGGCGCGGGTGTATAAACACATGGCCACCTTGCGCGAAACTGAAGACAAGTTGTACAACGATTATCAGACGGTGCTGGAAGGGCGCAAAGAGCTGACGCTTAACCGCGAGCGCGCCGAGCATATCTTTAATCAGATGTACGTCCCGGATGCCAAAGAGTATCGCCACCATATTATCCGTGCCGATACCTTCCACCTGAGCGCGGTTAACTGGTCGAACATTATGATGCTGGGTGCCATTGGCCTGGTGTTCTGGATGGCTAACAGTCTGGGATGGGCTGATACCGCCGTGGCAGCGACCTATTCTCTGACGCTGTTATTCCTGCGAACACCGTTGCTCTCTGCCGTTGGCGCGCTGCCGACGCTGCTTACCGCGCAGGTGGCGTTCAACAAGCTGAATAAATTCGCACTGGCACCTTTTAAGGCCGAATTCCCACGCCCAACCGCGTTTCCCAACTGGCAAACGCTGGATCTGCGCAACGTGGTTTTCCACTATCAGGATAATGCGTTTTCCGTAGGGCCGGTGAATCTGACGATTCATCGCGGTGAACTGATCTTTCTGATTGGCGGTAACGGTAGCGGAAAATCTACGCTGGCGATGTTACTGACCGGTCTATACCAGCCGCAGTCAGGCGAAATATTGCTTGATGGTAAGGCCGTTGCCGTTGAAAAACCGGAAGACTACCGCAAGCTATTCTCCGCCGTGTTTACCGACGTCTGGCTGTTCGACAAACTGCTGGGGCCGGAAGGTAAAGAGGCTAATCCGCAACTGGTCGCGAAGTGGCTGGAACATCTGAAGATGGGTCATAAGCTGGAGCTGAGCGATGGTCGTATCCTCAATCTGAAGCTGTCGAAAGGGCAGAAGAAACGCGTGGCGCTGCTGCTGGCCCTGGCGGAGGAGCGCGACATCATTCTGCTGGATGAATGGGCTGCCGATCAGGATCCCCATTTTCGCCGGGAGTTCTATCAGGTGCTATTGCCTTTGATGCAGGAAATGGGGAAAACCATTTTCGCCATCAGCCACGACGATCACTATTTTATTCACGCCGATCGTCTACTGGAAATGCGTAACGGACAGTTGAGTGAACTGTTGGGCGATGAACGTGACGCCGCCTCGCGCGACGCGGTGGCTCGCACAGCCTGATCCATCGTGCCGCCGGTTTTTTAGCCACCCGGCGGCACTGTTTATTGTTATTTACATAAATCGGCATCATGATTAATGATATTTCATATCATGGATTTATGATTAATGTCTGTAATAAACAAAAACAGCGCCAGACTGCGTGATGAAGAGCGTGCGCGCCTCATCTGGCTGCTGACCACTGATAAAGCCATTATTTCAACGCTGTTGGGCAAGCTTACCCTGGCTGAGCAATATGACGTCGGTACGTTAGCCGACGATATTGCTGAGGTAGGGGCGCTGGTGGCCCACCTGCCACCGCCTGACCTCGCCGATACCCTCGAAGCTTTGCCCTCTGAAGAGCGCCACGCCCTGTGGCGACTGGTCGAAAATGAAAAGCGCGGTAACGTCTTGCTTGAGGCGTCTGAAAACGTCTGGGACGACCTGATCGATGAGATGAGCGACCGCGAGCTGCTGGATGCGCTGCAATATCTCGATATCGATGAACAGATTTACCTGGTGCAGCATTTGCCTCGTAACCTTACCGGTCGTCTGCTGGCGACGTTACCGGCAGAGGAGAGGACGCGCGTCCGCCAGGTGCTGCACTACGAGAAAAATAGCGTCGGCGCGATCATGGAGTTCGAGGTCATCACTGTGCGTCCGGACGTGACGCTGGAAGTGGTGCAACGCTATCTGCGGCGGCTGGGGAAAATGCCGGAGAACACCGATAAACTTTTCGTGACCGATCGCAATAAAGTGCTGGTTGGCGAACTGACGCTAACCTGCATTTTACTCAATGATGTGCAGCGAAAAGTCAGCGAGGTGATGGAAGATGACCCGCTCACCTTTTCTCCTGAAGATATCGCCGAAAACGCTGCGCGTACCTTCGAACGCGACAACCTGGTCAGCGCCGCGGTGGTTGACCCTTCCGGTAAACTGATGGGCCGTTTAACCATCGATGAGATTGTCGACGTTGTCTATGAAGAAACCGACACCGATCTGCGTCGAATGGGGGGCTTAAGCGCCGAAGAGGACGTGTTTGCGCCTGTTACCAAAGCGGTAAAAACCCGCTGGGCGTGGTTGGCCGTTAACCTCTGTACCGCCTTTATCGCCTCGCGGGTGATCGACGGTTTTGAACATACGATTTCGCAACTGGTGGCGCTGGCCTCGTTGATGCCGATTGTGGCGGGTATCGGCGGCAATACCGGGAATCAAACTATCACTATGATCGTCCGCGCGCTGGCGCTGCAAAATATTCAGCCGGGGAACCTGACGTTTCTCATCCTGCGCGAGATGGGCGTGGCGCTAATCAACGGCCTCGTGTGGGGCGGGATTATGGGGGGCATTACCTGGTGGCTGTACGATGATATGGCGCTCGGTGGTGTGATGACTCTGGCGATGATGCTCAATCTGCTGATGGCGGCGTTGATGGGGGTTATCATTCCGATGACGATGGTGAAGCTCGGGCGCGACCCGGCGGTCGGCTCGAGCGTCATGATAACCGCTATCACTGATACTGGTGGTTTCTTTATTTTTCTCGGTCTGGCAACGCTGTTTCTGATGTAGTCGCCCGTTTGCGTCTGACGATACGCGGTAGAATGAGCATCGTCATCACCCCGGCAACCACGCCAATCGCCAGGTTGCCGGTAGAAACCGTGGCAGCGACGGTCACCAGCATCACCAGCGTTTCAGTGACGGGGAGTTTCGTCAGCGTGGCGGGCTGGATGCTGTGCCAACTGAAGGTTTTTACCGCCACAATCACCATAATACCTGCCAGCACCGACATGGGTATTTCTGCCATCACTTCGCTTAACCCTGTGACTAACAGGAGTAATACCAGTCCGGCGGCAACCGTCGAGACGCGGCTGCGTCCTTTGCCCATCTCGACGTTAACGATGGTTTGACCAATCATCGCGCACCCGGCGATGCCGCCATAAAATCCGGCCAGAATATTGGCTATCCCCAGCCCGGCACTCTCGCGATTTTTATTCGACGGCGTCACCGTCAGGTCATCCACCAGACGGGCGGTTAACAACGACTCCATCAAACCAACAAAAGCGATACTCAGCGCGCAGGGCCAGATAATCGCCAGCGTGTGCAGGTTGAGCGGTACGAGTAACTGCGTTAATCCTGGCAGACCGCCGCTCATTGAACCTTCATCACCGACGGTCGGTAACAGTTGCCCGCTGGTGACAGTGAACACGGTTAGCAGCACGATGGCGATAAGCGGTGCGGGGATTGCTTTAATAAACCGCGGAACCCACAGCACAATCAGCAGCGTCAGGACAAACAGCCCCCAGATGAGCGGGCTTTTGCCCCAGAAATGCGGGACCTGGGCAAAGAAAATCAATATACCCAGCGCGTTAACAAAGCCGGTCATCACGGCCGTAGGGATGAATCGCATCAGACGTGCCATTCCCAATACACCAAACAGGATCTGAATCATCCCGGCCAGCACCACTGCAGGCAGGATGTATTGCACGCCGTGTTGATGCACCATCGGACCAATCACCAGCGCGACCGATCCTGCAGCGGCGGTAACCATTGCGGGACGACCGCCTAAAAAAGACATCGCCAGGCACAGTACGACGGAGGCGATCAAACTGACTTTAGGATCAACGCCTGCGATCACGGAAAACGAGATTACTTCCGGGATCAGCGCCAGGGCGGTTACCACACCGGCCAGCGTTTCGCGCACCAGCAGACGGGGTTGGCGGAGCACGGCGCGGGTCGTGTGTTCCGAGACTGTGGCAGAGGAATGTTGAGTTGCAGACATAGTTACACTCAGGTCAAAAATGGCCTGATACAGCAGACCGACAGGCATCCGTGCGGTGAATAGCAAAGCGCAGCATAGTACCCGTCAGATGGACCGGTTTCCAGAAATGATTGTCAATAACCGCATAAGCTATCAACGTATTAATAACATTTTTAAAAATTAAATATAATTTATAAACTTTATTTAATTATTTTTACTTAAGTGTTACCGTTGGTGCCGCTCGATTTTCACCTGCATTAAAAGCAAAAAAGCGATACTAAAAGTAAGGCATTAACATTATGAAAAAAGTGACTGCCATGCTCTTCACCATGGCCGTTGGGCTGAATGTTGTCTCGATGGCGGCAAAAGCGAAAGCGGCGGAAGAGCAGGAAACGGATGTACTGTTGATTGGCGGCGGCATCATGAGCGCCACGCTGGGAACCTATTTACAGGAGCTGGAGCCGCAATGGTCAATGACCATGGTTGAGCGACTGGATGGTGTAGCGCAGGAAAGCTCAAACGGCTGGAATAACGCCGGAACCGGCCACTCCGCACTGATGGAGCTGAACTACACGCCTAAAAAGGCCGACGGTAGCATCAGCATTGAAAAGGCAGTCGAAATTAACGAAGCCTTCCAGATTTCCCGCCAGTTTTGGGCCTATCAGGTCAATAATGGCGTAATGCATGAACCACGCTCGTTTATCACCACCGTTCCGCACATGAGTTTTGTCTGGGGTGACGAGAACGTGAACTTCCTTCGTGCCCGTTACACCGCACTGCAGCAGAGCACGCTGTTCCGTGGTATGCGCTATTCCGAAGACCACGCGCAGATCAAAGAGTGGGCGCCGCTGGTCATGGAAGGTCGCGATCCGCAGCAGAAAGTCGCGGCAACGCGTACCGAGATTGGTACTGACGTGAATTACGGCGAAATCACCCGCCAACTGATTACCTCATTGCAGAAAAAGCCCAACTTTGCGCTGCAGTTGAGCACCGAAGTGCGTGGCTTTAAGCGTAATGCCGATAATAGCTGGACTGTCACAGTCGCCGATCTGAAAAATAACGAAGCGGAACACGATATCAAGGCGAAGTTTGTCTTTATCGGTGCCGGTGGCGCTGCGCTGAAGCTGTTGCAGGAAACCGACATTCCGGAAGCGAAAGGCTATGCCGGATTCCCGGTGGGCGGGCAGTTCCTGGTTGCGGAAAACCCGGATGTGGTCAATCGCCACCTGGCGAAAGTGTACGGTCAGGCCTCCGTTGGCGCGCCGCCGATGTCTGTACCGCATATCGACACCCGTATCCTTGATGGCAAGCGCGTTGTGCTGTTTGGGCCATTCGCGACATTCTCCACCAAGTTCCTGAAGAATGGTTCATTGTGGGATCTGCTCAGCTCGACCACCACCTCAAACTTTATGCCGATGGTCAACGTGGGTCTGGATAACTTCGATCTGGTGAAATATCTGGTGAGCCAGGTGATGCTCAGCGACGACGACCGTTTTGCTGTGCTGCAAGAGTACTATCCGCAGGCGAAAAAAGAAGACTGGCGTTTATGGCAGGCTGGCCAGCGTGTGCAGATCATCAAAAGCGATGCGGAGAAGGGCGGCGTGCTGCGTCTGGGCACTGAAGTCGTCAGCGATAAAGAAGGCACGATTGCAGCGCTGCTGGGAGCTTCTCCGGGCGCATCAACCGCGGCACCGATCATGCTGCATCTGATGGAAAAAGTGTTTAAAGATAAAGTAGCCAGCCCCGAGTGGCAGGCGAAGCTGAAAACCATTATTCCGTCTTATGGTACTAAGCTGAACGGTAACGTTGAGGCTACGGAACAAGAGCTGCAGTACACCAGTGAGGTTCTGGGTCTGAAATATGACAAGCCGCAGGTTGCTGATGAAGCGCCGAAACCACAGCTGAAACCTCAGGCACAACCTCAGCCTGAACAGAAAGCCGTCGCGGATATCGCGCTGTAAAATAAAATGCCGGATGGCGCTGCTGCGCTTATCCGGCATTGTTTATGCGTCTGTAGGCCGGATAAGGCGGTACGCTGCCATCCGGCACATTCTCACTTAGCGCGCGACTGCGTCCTGAATTTTGTCTTCCGCTTTCCAGATACGGTATTTAACGTCCACGTTTTCCGGGGTATAGACCACAATCGGCAACTTGCTGTTGTAACGCAGCATGCCGTCATCACCCAGATGCGCAGTAATGAATTTCTTCTCTTTCTTACCGTCCGGGCAGGCCATCATGGTTGAAACCGGAGACGTAACTTTGTCAAAGACATAGTAGTCATATCCCCAACCCTCCAGCGTTTTGCTGTCCAGTTCTCCGCCCAGGCGGTGTTGGTTACAGTCAACTTCCAGCGTTTGTCCGATCAGCAGTTCTACTTTCAGAGTAGATTCATCTTTCTCAGGGGTAAGCTGGATAACCTGGCGCTTCATACCCTTTTCCGCCTTGGGATAAGGGGCGACTTTTTCCAGCGGCTGAGCGGCGGTATCGTTACTGGCAGCCCATGCAGAGGTGCTGGCAAAGGCGGCGAAAAGTACGGCAGGGACAATTGTCTTCATCTTATTGTTCACAGTGTTTCCTTTCTTCTGTCTTATGAACGAGTCTGTAGCAGGTTAACATATTTGGATAATCTATTAATCTGGATTTACTTATATTTAAAGTGTATTAGGTAGCGTTTCGTTTCCATGGTAGCGATATATCCTAGGAATTATCCTAATATTGAGATCTTTGTCTTTTTGAGTAAGTCGTTATATACATCGTTATATAACTCATTGAAATGTGAGCAAAAGCGCATTTTTTCCCGCCAACTCAACACTCCTTTGATCCGGCAACAGCATTTACCCCAATTGGGGTATGCACCTCTAACACATCCTGAAATATCTTACGGCTAAAAATAACTACTCATAAATAGTGCAGTTTTTTATGTCGTTCAACCCGCCGAGGGAGGGCGTCATTATGGAAGGACAATGTCATGGTTGATTTATCCCGTCGAGGCATGTTGACAGGCAGTTGGCGAAACGCCAGCGCAGGGATTCGTCCGCCGTGGAGCAAGGAAGACTCTCACTTTCTGGCCCATTGCCTCCGTTGTGACGCCTGCATCCAGGCGTGCGAAACCGACATCCTGCAGCGAGGCCAGGGTGGTTACCCGAGCGTAAATTTCAAACACGGCGAGTGCAGCTTTTGCTATGCCTGCGCAGAAGCCTGTCCCGAATCACTTTTTCTTCCGCGCCACACCAGGGCATGGGATCTGAATTTTACGATTGGGGAAAACTGTCTCGCACATCAGTCCGTTGAATGTCACCGCTGTCAGGATAGCTGTGAGCCCATGGCAATAACCTTTCGCCCCACGCTTTCCGGCATTTATCAGCCGCAGCTCGACAATCAGGACTGTAACGGATGTGGCGCCTGTGTCGCTATCTGCCCGGTATCAGCCATTAACGCGGAGTACAACCATGGACAATAACTGGCAGGTCTGCAGCCTGGTCGTTCAGGCCAAAAGCCAGCATATCAACGATATCGCCACGCAGTTGCGTTCCTTTTCCGGTTGCGAAGTTGCACTCAGCGATGTGGAAAGTGGTCAGTTGATTGTGGTGGTGGAAGCTGAGCAAAGTGAAACGCTAATGAAAACAATTGAGTCAGTACGCAACGTTGCGGGCGTACTGGCGGTGTCGCTGGTTTACCACCAGCAGGATGAGCAAGGTGAGGAAACACCATGAAACTCAGTCGTCGTAGCTTTATGAAAGCTAACGCCGTTGCGGCCGCTGCGGCGGCTGCCGGGTTAAGCGTGCCGGGCGTTGCCCGCGCGGTAGTCGGTCAGCAAGAAGCCATCAAATGGGACAAAGCCCCGTGCCGTTTTTGCGGGACAGGCTGTGGCGTATTGGTCGGAACGCAGCAAGGGCGTGTTGTGGCATGCCAGGGCGATCCGGATGCGCCGGTTAACCGTGGGCTTAACTGCATCAAAGGTTACTTCCTGCCGAAAATCATGTACGGAAAAGACCGTTTAACGCAGCCGATGCTGCGCATGAAAGACGGCAAGTATCACAAAGAAGGCGAGTTCACCCCGATTAGCTGGGACCAGGCCTTTGACGTGATGGAAGAGAAATTCAAAACGTCGATGAAAGAGAAAGGCCCGGAGTCTATCGGTATGTTCGGCTCTGGCCAGTGGACGATTTGGGAAGGTTATGCCGCTGCCAAATTGTTTAAAGCGGGTTTCCGTTCCAATAACATCGACCCGAACGCACGTCACTGCATGGCCTCAGCGGTAGTCGGTTTTATGCGTACCTTCGGTATGGATGAACCGATGGGCTGCTATGACGATATCGAACATGCGGATGCCTTCGTCCTGTGGGGCGCGAATATGGCAGAGATGCACCCGATCCTGTGGTCGCGCATCACCAACCGTCGTCTGTCCGATCCTAATGTTAACGTCGCGGTTCTTTCCACCTTCCAGCACCGCAGCTTTGAGCTGGCGGATAACGGTATGGTCTTCACGCCGCAAACCGATCTGGTGATCCTCAACTACATCGCGAACTACATCATTCAAAACAATGCGATTAACCAGGATTTCTTTAGCAAGCACGTTAACCTGCGTAAAGGCGTGACGGACATCGGCTACGGTCTGCGTCCAACCCATCCGCTGGAAAAAGCGGCGAAAAACCCGGGATCCGATGCTTCTGAACCGATGAGCTTTGAGGATTACAAAGCCTTCGTTGCTGAGTACACGCTGGATAAAACCGCCGAAATGACCGGTGTGCCGAAAGATCAGCTGGAACAGCTGGCGCAGCTGTATGCCGATCCGAAGAAAAAAGTCATCTCCTACTGGACGATGGGCTTTAACCAGCACACCCGCGGCGTGTGGGCCAACAACCTGGTCTATAACCTGCACTTGCTGACTGGCAAAATCTCCCAGCCAGGCTGCGGCCCGTTCTCTCTGACCGGCCAGCCTTCAGCGTGCGGCACCGCGCGTGAAGTCGGTACGTTCTCCCACCGTCTGCCTGCGGACATGGTGGTAACGAACGAAAAACACCGCGATATCTGTGAGAAGCACTGGAATATTCCGTCAGGGACCATTCCGGCAAAAGTTGGTCTGCACGCCGTGGCGCAAGACCGCGCGCTGAAAGATGGCAAGCTCAATGTCTACTGGGCGATGTGTACTAACAACATGCAGGCCGGTCCGAACATCAACGAAGAGCGTATGCCGGGCTGGCGCGATCCGCGTAACTTCATCATCGTCTCCGATCCGTACCCGACGATCAGCGCCCTGTCGGCTGACCTGATCCTGCCGACCGCGATGTGGGTAGAGAAAGAAGGCGCCTACGGGAACGCGGAACGCCGTACACAGTTCTGGCGTCAGCAAATTAAAGCGCCGGGCGAATCGAAATCGGATCTGTGGCAACTGGTGCAATTCTCTCGTCGCTTCAAAACAGAAGAAGTATGGCCGGAAGAGCTGCTGGCACAAAAACCGGAACTGCGCGGTAAAACGCTGTATGACGTGCTGTTTGCTACGCCAGCAGTAACGAAATTCCCAGTGACTGAACTGGCTGAAGATCAACTAAACGATGAATCCCGCGAGCTGGGCTTCTATCTGCAAAAAGGCTTGTTCGAAGAGTACGCCTGGTTTGGCCGCGGTCACGGGCACGATCTTGCCCCATTTGACGATTACCACAAAGCGCGCGGTTTACGCTGGCCGGTCGTTGAGGGTAAAGAGACCCAGTGGCGCTACAGCGAAGGCAACGACCCTTACGTGAAAGCAGGTGAAAGCTACAAGTTCTACGGTAAACCGGACGGTAAAGCGGTTATCTTCGCGCTGCCATTTGAGCCTGCTGCTGAAGCGCCGGATAAAGAATATGACCTGTGGCTGTCTACCGGACGTGTGCTGGAACACTGGCATACCGGCAGTATGACGCGTCGTGTGCCTGAACTGCACCGTGCTTTCCCGGAAGCCGTGCTGTTTATCCACCCGCTGGATGCAAAAGCACGCGATCTGCGCCGTGGCGATAAGGTCAAAGTGATTTCCCGTCGTGGCGAAGTGATTTCGATTGTTGAAACACGCGGTCGTAACCGTCCGCCGCAGGGGCTGGTGTATATGCCGTTCTTCGATGCCGCACAGCTGGTGAACAACCTGACGCTGGATGCGACGGATCCGCTCTCCAAAGAGACGGATTTCAAGAAGTGCGCCGTGAAACTGGCGAAGGTGTAACGCGTTATGTCCCGGTCAGCAAAACCCCAAAATGGCCGCCGCCGCTTTCTGCGCGATATGGTTCGCGCAGCGGGCGGGCTGGCCGTCGTTGGCGTGGCGCTGGGGTTGCAACAACAAACCGCACGCGCAACCGGCGTGCGGTTGCGCCCGCCAGGTGCACTGAGCGAGGAGGCATTCGCCAGCGCCTGCGTACGTTGTGGTCAGTGCGTTCAGGCATGTCCCTATGACACGCTGAAGCTGGCAACGCTGGCCTCCGGGCTGGCGGCCGGTACGCCATATTTTGTCGCCCGTGATATTCCCTGCGAAATGTGTGAGGACATTCCGTGTGCCAAAGTCTGCCCGAGCGGCGCGTTGGACAGGGAAATTGAATCCATTGACGATTCGCGTATGGGGCTGGCGGTACTGCTGGATCACGAAAACTGCCTCAACTATCAGGGATTACGCTGCGACGTTTGCTATCGCGAGTGCCCGAAAATTGATGAGGCGATCACCCTGGAGCTGGACCGCAACATGCGTACCGGCAAGCATGCGCGGTTTATTCCGACCGTGCACAGCGATGCCTGTACCGGCTGTGGGAAATGCGAAAAAGTCTGCGTACTGGAACAGCCAGCAATAAAAGTGCTGCCGCTGTCGCTGGCGAAAGGGGAGTTAGGACACCATTACCGCTTCGGTTGGCTGGAGGGGAACAATGGCAAATCGTAAACGTGATGCGGGGCGTGAAGCGCAGGCAAAAAAAGGGTGGTGGAAGAGTCATCGCTGGCTGCTGCTGCGTCGTTTGAGTCAGTTTCTGATACTGGCGATGTTCCTCAGCGGCCCGTGGCTTGGCGTGTGGATCCTGCATGGCAACTACAGTAGCAGCCTGTTGCTGGACGCTATCCCGTTCACCGATCCGCTGATTACTCTGCAAAGCCTGGCCAGCGGGCATCTGCCGGCGACGGTGGCGTTAACGGGAGCAGCCATCATCACGGTGCTGTATGCCCTGGCCGGTAAGCGGCTGTTTTGTAGCTGGGTTTGTCCCATGAACCCGGTTACCGATTTAGCCAGTTGGTTGCGCAGAAGGTTTGACCTGAATCAGTCCGCAACCCTGCCGCGCCATATACGGTACGTCCTGCTGGTGGTTATCCTGGTCGGTTCCGCCCTGACCGGTACGCTGTTGTGGGAGTGGATAAATCCAGTCTCTCTGCTTGGACGGAGCCTGGTAATGGGATTCGGTAGCGGAGCGCTGCTGATCCTCGCGCTGTTTTTATTTGATTTACTGGTCGTTGAGCATGGCTGGTGCGGGCATCTTTGCCCACTGGGTGCGCTGTATAGCGTGGTGGGAAGCAAAGGGGCATTAACCGTTTCGGCAAAAGAACGTAACAGATGTAACCGCTGTATGGATTGTTTTCATGTTTGCCCGGAACCGCATGTGCTACGTGCGCCGGTGCTGGATGAGCAAAGTCCGGTGCAGGTAACCAGCCGCGATTGCATGGCCTGCGGTCGCTGCGTGGATGTCTGTTCTGAGGATGTTTTTACAATAACAACACGATGGAGTTCGGGAGCGAAATCATGAAAAGCCATGACCTGATTAAGACGCTGTGTCAATGGACGGCCCTGCTTGCCCTGGTCGTCAGTGGGGCCGTTTGGGCTGCAAATGGAGTGGATCTGAGCCAGTCACCGGAAGTCTCAGGAACACAGGAAGGGGCGATTCGCATGCCGAAAGAGCAAGAGCGCATGCCGCTGAACTATGTGAATCAGCCGCCGATGGTTCCGCATAGCGTTGAAGGGTATCAGGTGACGACTAACACTAACCGCTGCCTGCAATGCCACGGTGTGGAAAGCTATCGCACTACCGGTGCGCCGCGCATCAGTCCGACGCACTTTATGGACAGCGACGGCAAGGTATTGGCTGAAGTTGCGCCGCGTCGTTATTTCTGCCTGCAATGTCACGTTCCGCAGGCTGACGCCGCGCCGATTGTTGAAAATACCTTCACCCCCTCGAAAGGTTACGGGAAATAAGAGGTCATTATGGAAAATTCTAACCGTAAACCAGGCTGGATTAAGCGCGTCTGGCAATGGTGGCGTCGCCCCAGCCGTCTGGCGCTCGGCACGCTGTTGTTAATCGGCTTTGTGGGCGGCATTATTTTCTGGGGCGGCTTTAATACCGGTATGGAAAAGGCCAATACAGAAGAGTTCTGCATTAGCTGTCACGAAATGCGCAATACGGTATACCAGGAATACATGGAAACCGTACACTACAACAACCGCAGTGGTGTGCGAGCGACTTGCCCTGATTGCCACGTCCCGCATGAGTGGGGCCCGAAAATGATTCGTAAGATCAAGGCCAGTAAAGAGCTGTACGCGAAAGCACTGGGGCTGATAGATACACCGCAGAAATTTGAAGACCATCGTCTGACGATGGCGCAAAATGAGTGGCGGCGTATGAAAGATAATAATTCGCAAGAGTGCCGAAACTGTCACAACTTCGAGTTTATGGATTTAACCGCCCAGAAAGGCGTTGCGGCCAAAATGCACGACCAGGCCGTGAAAGACGGGCAAACCTGTATTGACTGTCATAAAGGGATAGCGCACAAACTGCCTGATATGCGCGAAGTCAAACCGGGATTTTAACAGGATGTAGATAACCAGGTATGCTTGAAGCCAGAGAATTACTTTGCGAGCGAGATGACAGAATACTGTTCAGCAATCTGTCATTTCGCGTCAACGCAGGGGAATGGGTACAAATTACCGGCAGCAACGGCGCAGGGAAAACCACTCTGCTGCGGTTGCTTACCGGGCTGGCGCGTCCCGATGCAGGGGAGGTTTGCTGGCAAGAGCAGCCGCTGCATCACGTGCGGGACAGCTACCATCAGCAACTGCTGTGGATCGGACATCAGCCGGGGATAAAAACCCGGCTTTCGGCGTTGGAGAACCTGCGTTTCTTCCATCATGACGGCGACATTGCACAGTGTCTGGCTGCGCTGGCACAGGCGGGACTTGCCGGATATGAAGATATTCCGGTGAACCAGCTCTCCGCCGGACAACAGCGGCGCGTGGCGCTGGCCCGTTTGTGGCTGACCCGCGCCCGGCTGTGGATCCTCGATGAACCCTTTACCGCCATTGATGTGAACGGCGTTGAGCGACTGACTCAGCGTATGGCGCAGCATACGGAGCAGGGCGGTATTGTTATTCTCACCACCCACCAACCGCTCAATGTCGAAACCGATAAAGTGCGACGTATTGCGCTGACCAGCGAGAGGGCAACGCAATGATGTGGCGAATCTTCCGTTTAGAACTGCGAGTTGCGTTTCGTCATAGTGCGGAAATCGCCAATCCTTTATGGTTCTTCCTGATTGTTATTACGCTGTTCCCCCTGAGCATTGGGCCGGAGCCGCAGCTACTGGCGCGCATTGCGCCGGGCATCATTTGGGTTGCGGCGCTGCTGGCGTCATTGCTGGCGCTGGAACGCCTGTTTCGTGATGATCTGCAGGACGGCAGCCTTGAGCAACTGATGCTGCTGCCGTTACCGCTACCGGCCGTGGTGCTGGCGAAAGTGATGGCGCACTGGGTCGTGACCGGCCTGCCGCTGTTGATTCTCTCGCCGCTAGTGGCGCTGCTGCTGGGCATGGATATGTACGGCTGGAAAATTATGGCGCTGACGTTGTTACTCGGAACGCCGACGCTGAGCTTCCTCGGTGCGCCGGGTGTGGGGTTGACGGTGGGCTTAAAGCGCGGCGGCGTGTTGTTAAGCGTGCTGGTGCTCCCGCTCACCATACCCTTACTGATTTTTGCAACCGCCGCGATGGATGCGGCTTCTATGCACTTACCGGTTGAAGGGTACATGGCAATTCTGGGCGCGTTGCTGGTCGGCAGCGCCACGTTAAGCCCGTTTGCCACAGCCGCGGCGTTACGGATAAGCGTGCAGTAACGAGAATTAGATGTGTAGGCCGGGCAAGGCGCTCTGGCACAACGGATTTTAATTTATGGAGTCTGGTGACTGAACTATGTGGAAAACACTTCATCAATTGGCGATGCCCCCTCGGCTCTATCAGATCTGTGGCTGGTTTATCCCGTGGCTGGCGATTGCCAGCGCGGTGGTACTGATAACGGGATGGGTCTGGGGCTTTGGTTTTGCGCCTGCGGATTATCAGCAGGGGCAGAGCTATCGCATTATTTATCTGCACGTTCCGGCGGCAATCTGGTCGATGGGCATTTATGCCTCGATGGCTGTTGCCGCGTTTATCGGCCTGGTCTGGCAGATGAAAATGGCCAATCTGGCGCTGGCTGCGATGGCGCCGATTGGTGCAGTGTTTACCTTTATTGCGCTGGTGACCGGCTCCGCATGGGGCAAACCGATGTGGGGAACCTGGTGGGTCTGGGATGCCCGACTCACCTCTGAACTGGTGCTGCTGTTTCTCTACGTGGGCGCCATTGCGCTGTGGCATGCCTTTGACGACCGCCGTCTGGCTGGTCGTGCCGCCGGTATTCTGGTGCTGATTGGCGTGGTCAACTTACCGATTATCCACTATTCGGTTGAGTGGTGGAATACGCTGCATCAGGGTTCTACCCGCATGCAGCAAAGCATCGATCCGGCGATGCGTACGCCGCTGCGTCTGGCGATCGTCGGCTACCTGTTACTGTTTGTCACGCTGGCGCTGATGCGCATGCGTAACCTGATTTTGATGATGGAAAAACGCCGCCCGTGGGTGAGCGAACTGATCTTAAAAAGAGGCCGCCAATGACCCCTGCATTTGCATCATGGAGTGATTTTTTCGCGATGGGCGGCTACGCCTTGTATGTCTGGCTTGCCGTAGCGATGAGCGTTATCCCGCTGGTGGTGCTGGTACTGCATTCCACGTTACAACATCGCGCAATTTTACGCGGTGTGGCGCAGCAGCGGGCGAGAGAAGCGCGTATGCGTGCGGCGCAAGTGCAACGGGAGGCGGCGTGAATATTCGACGTAAAAATCGGTTATGGATAGCCTGTGCGGTACTGGCGGGTCTGGCGTTGACCATTACGCTGGTGCTTTATGCGCTGCGTTCTAATATTGACCTGTTCTATACGCCGGGAGAGATACTCTACGGTAAGCGCGAAACGCAGCAGATGCCCGAAGTCGGTCAGCGCCTGCGCGTGGGCGGAATGGTGATGCCCGGTAGCGTAAAGCGCGATCCGCAGTCGTTGAAGGTGAATTTCAGTATCTATGACGCCGAAGGTGTGGTGGATGTCACCTACGAAGGCATTCTGCCGGATCTGTTCCGCGAAGGGCAGGGTGTCGTTGTTCAGGGCGAACTGGACGAAGGAAATCATGTGCAGGCCAAAGAGGTTCTTGCCAAACATGATGAGAATTACACCCCGCCGGAAGTCGAAAAAGCGATGCAGGAAAACCATCGTCGCCCGGAAAGTGTTTATAAGGATAAAACGTCATGATGCCTGAAATTGGCAATGCGCTGTTGTGCCTTGCGCTCGGCGTGGCGTTACTACTGTCGGTCTATCCGCTGTGGGGCGTAGCGCGCGGCGACGTGCGAATGATGGCCTCCGCGCGGCCTTTTGCCTGGGTTCTGTTTATCTGTGTGATGGGGGCGTTCCTGATTCTGGTCAACGCCTTCGTGGTTAATGACTTTACCGTCACCTACGTTGCCAGCAACTCCAATACCCAGCTTCCGGTCTGGTATCGGGTGGCAGCAACCTGGGGGGCTCATGAAGGCTCGCTGTTGCTATGGGTGCTGCTGATGAGCGGCTGGACGTTCGCCGTTGCGGCGTTCAGCCAGCGAATGCCGCTGGACATCGTTGCTCGCGTGCTGGCGGTGATGGGGATGGTAAGCGTTGGCTTTCTGCTGTTTATTCTGTTTACCTCCAATCCGTTTGCCCGTACGTTGCCCAACTTCCCTATTGAAGGGCGCGACCTGAACCCGCTATTGCAGGATCCGGGACTGATTTTCCATCCGCCGTTACTGTACATGGGGTATGTCGGCTTCTCCGTGGCCTTTGCGTTTGCGATTGCCGCGCTGATGAGCGGACGACTGGACAGTACCTTCGCCCGTTTTTCGCGTCCGTGGACGCTGGCGGCGTGGGTGTTCCTGACGCTGGGTATTGTGCTCGGTTCGGCCTGGGCCTATTACGAGCTGGGCTGGGGCGGTTGGTGGTTCTGGGATCCGGTTGAGAACGCCTCGTTTATGCCATGGCTGGTGGGAACGGCGCTGATGCACTCGCTGTCGGTAACCGAACAGCGTGCCAGCTTTAAAGCCTGGACGCTGCTGCTGTCAATCTGCGCATTCTCGCTTTGCCTGTTAGGTACTTTCCTGGTGCGCTCCGGCGTGTTGGTATCGGTGCATGCCTTCGCCTCCGATCCGTCGCGCGGGATGTTTATTCTGGCCTTTATGGTATTGGTGATTGGCGGCTCCCTGCTGCTGTTTGCGGTGCGCGGTCACAAGGTCCGTTCACGGGTAAACAACGCGCTGTGGTCGCGTGAATCTCTGCTGTTGGGCAACAACGTTCTGCTGATTGCCGCCATGCTGGTGGTGCTCTTGGGCACGCTGCTGCCGCTGGTGCACAAACAGCTGGGTCTGGGCAGCATTTCGATTGGCGAACCGTTCTTCAACACTATGTTTACCTGGCTGATGGCGCCGTTCGCGCTGTTGCTGGGAATTGGGCCATTAGTGCGCTGGGGCCGTGACCGACCGCGTAAACTGAAAACGTTACTGATTATCGCGTTTGTCACCACGCTTGTTCTGTCGCTGCTGCTGCCGTGGTTGTTTGAGGATCGCATTGCCGCTATGACGGTGGTAGGGCTGGCGATGGCATGTTGGATATTTGTGCTGGCGATGTCCGAAGCGTTCCTGCGTGTTTCCCGCGGAACGAAGTTAACACCAAGCTATTGGGGCATGGTGTCGGGCCACGTTGGGCTGGCGATTACTATTGTCGGTATTGCCTTCAGCCAGAACTACAGCGTTGAACGCGATGTGCGCATGAAAGCGGGTGATAGCGTCAGTATCCATAACTATCAGTTCACGTTCCGCGAAGTGAAAGATATTACCGGACCTAACTACCGGGGTGGTGTCGCCATTATTGGCGTTACCCGAGATGGTAAACCGGAAGCCACGCTGCATGCGGAAAAACGCTTCTATAACAGCACCAGTTCGATGATGACCGAAGCGGCAATTGACGGCGGGTTCACGCGCGATCTGTACGCCGCGCTGGGTGAAGAACTGGATAACGGCGCATGGGCTGTGCGTCTGTACTACAAACCGTTTATTCGCTGGATTTGGGCCGGAGGATTGCTGATGGCGCTGGGCGGATTGTTCTGCCTGTTTGATCCACGCTATCGTCAGCGCGCGCGTCCTCGCGCCGCGGTGCAAAAAAATGCGTCGGAGGCTGTATGAAGCGCAACGCACTGTTAATTCCGTTTATTATTTTTCTGATCATTGCGGCGGCGCTGCTGTGGCAGCTGGCGCGTAACGCTCAGGGAGACGATCCCACGAATCTGGAATCGGCGCTGATCGGCAAACCCGTTCCGACATTCCGCCTGGAGTCGCTGGAGAATCCGGGTCAGCATTATCAGGCCGATGTGCTGACCCAGGGCAAACCGGTACTGCTGAACGTCTGGGCGACCTGGTGTCCGACCTGTCGTGCCGAACATCAGTATCTGAACCAGCTGTCTGCGCAAGGCGTGCGGGTGGTGGGTCTGAACTATAAAGACGATCGTCAGAAAGCCATTGTCTGGCTGAAAGAGCTGGGAAATCCTTACTCATTAAGCCTGTTTGACGGCGACGGTATGCTCGGTCTGGATCTTGGCGTGTACGGCGCGCCGGAAACGTTCCTGATCGACGGTAAAGGTATTATTCGCTATCGCCATGCTGGTGATTTGAATGCCAGGGTGTGGGAGAGCGAGCTCAAACCGTTGTGGGATAAGTACAGTAAGGAGGCTGCGCAATGAGATTTTTACTGGGCCTGCTGATGCTGGTTATCTCGGGATCTGCGCTGGCGACCATCGATGTGATGCAGTTTAAGGATGAAGCGCAGGAGCAGCAGTTCCGTCAGCTTACCGAACAGCTGCGCTGTCCTAAATGTCAGAACAACAGTATCGCCGATTCTAACTCGATGATTGCCACTGACCTGCGCCAGAAAGTGTACGAACTGATGCAGGAAGGAAAAAGTCAGAAAGAGATTGTCGACTACATGGTGGCGCGCTACGGCAACTTCGTCACCTACGATCCACCGTTGACGCCGCTTACAGTGCTTTTGTGGGTGATGCCGGTGGTAGCGATTGGTTTGGGCGGCTGGATTATTTTTGCCCGTACTCGCCGACGCGTCCGGGTGAAGCTGGAAGAGTTTCCTGACGACGTTATCCCGGATGGCAAGCGCGGTGGATTTGGGTTGTTTGTGCCCGGCATCGTGGTGGCGCTGATCGTTGGCGCGGTGAGCTATTATGAAACCGGCAGCTATAAGCAGGTTCAGGTCTGGCAGCAGGCCACCGCTCAGGCTCCGGCGCTGCTGGAACGCGCGTTGGATCCGAAAGCTGACCCGCTCAATGAAGAAGATATGACACGTCTGGCGCTGGGACTGCGCACGCGTTTACAAGCCGATCCTACAAACGTTGAAGGTTGGATCATGCTTGGGCGTATTGGCATGGTACTCGGTAACGCCAGTACGGCCACTGAAGCCTATGCCAATGCCTATCGACTGGATCCTAAAAACAGCGATGCGGCGCTGGGTTATGCGGAAGCACTGACCCGTTCATCCGATCCTGACGATAACCGCCGGGGAGGGGAGCTGTTACGCCAGCTGGTGCGCGGCGAGCATGCCAACGTGCGGGTTCTCAGCATGTACGCGTTTAACGCTTTTGAACAGCAGCGCTTCGGCGAGGCGGTTGCGGCGTGGGAGATGATGCTGAAATTATTACCGGCCAATGATACCCGTCGGGCGGTGATAGAACGCAGCATTAAGCAGGCGATGGAGCAGCTAACGCCGCAGGAGAAGTAAGAGTCCAGATTACCCGAAGGCGTGCTGCTTTCGGGCCTGTGCGAGCTTTGTAGGCCGGATAAGACGCTGCTGCGTCGTCATCCGGCATCTCATTGATTACTGCATGCCGCGCGTTTGCAAAAACAGGATGGTGGCAGCAACGCGAGAACGCACATTGAGTTTGCGCAGCAGGTTACGAATATGCACCTTCACCGTCTGTTCGGAAATATTCAGTACCGACGCAATCTGTTTATTCGACAGCCCCTGAGCCAGCTCGTGTAACACATCCAGCTCGCGTTCGGTGAGAATGCTGAATGGATCTTCCTGCGCACCAAACAGGTCACGTTCGCGCAGATATTCGCTAACACGAGCGCTAAACGCTTTACCACCTTTGGCGCCGTTACGAATGGCTTCCAGCAAGACTTCGGGATCGCTATCTTTCAGTAAATAACCATCCGCGCCGGCATCAATTAAGGCGTACACATCGCTGGCGGCATCCGATACGGTAAGAATAATAATTTGCGCGGTGACGCCGTCCCGACGCAGCGCATTCAGGGTGTCCAGCCCGCTCATACCTTTCATATTGAGATCCAGCAGGATCACATCAAGGTCCAGACGGTTTGCCAGATCGATAGCACTTGCGCCGTCGCCTGCTTCAGCGACTACGTCAAATGCGGGATCCAGTTGCAATAATTGACTAATTCCCCGCCGCATGAGTGGGTGGTCGTCGACAATCAGCACCCGAAAAGGCGTTACTTCAGGCATACTATTCTCCTGAGCTTTTATTAGTATCATTATTGTTTTCAGCGCATCAATCGTCCAGATTCATCGCGCTGATGAGAGGATGAATTTTACCCCAATTTGTGCATGGGTAAGTAGCAAAACCTGTGCTGAAGGCTGCTGTAAAACTCAGGAATGCGGAATCGCAGACATAAAAAAACCAACCCCAAGGGTTGGTTTTTTTAGGGATTTTTGGTCGGCACGAGAGGATTTGAACCTCCGACCCCCGACACCCCATGACGGTGCGCTACCAGGCTGCGCTACGTGCCGACGCTATGGCTGCTAATACTACTGCTTTCCGCTACGAATGCAAGAGGATGCCTCACTAACTGATTTATAATTAATCAGTTAGCAATAAATCGTTTCTCATCCGTCAGAACCTGTAGCAGCAGGCTGAGCTGCGGTTTCTGATCTTTTATTTTCTCGCCACGTAAATCATAGGTCTGATAATTTCCGTTGTTGTTCAGCACCAGCGTCATCTCTGGCGTAGTCACTGCCATCGTGCTGCCGTCAGCGGCGGTCACCCAGTAATGGCGACGTGTAGCATTGAACAAATCCTGCCCCTGCGAGTATTCGTTAGCCGGCGTGCTGACATGCAGCAGGCGCTGCATCAGCGTCGTCATCAGGTCTGTATGATCGGTCAGGCTATTGATACGCTGGGCAGGTGTTCCCGGCCAGTGAATCACCAGAGGAACCTGCAGATGACCGCGCGACCAGGCAAAGTTGTTCTCTTCCTGAGTCAGTGGCACACCGCGGCCAGCGGTAATAATCACCACCGTGTTGTCCAGTTTACCCGAGTCGCGCAGGGCGCTAAGAACACGGTTAATATTGGCATCCACATCCTGAGCGGCGCTGGCGTAGCGTTTGGCAAAGTTCTTCTGGTTACTGTCATCAAGGTTTGTCCCGTTAAAGGAGACCCAGGAGAACCAGCGATTATCTTCCTGCGCGTAGCGTCCCAGCCAGTTAATCCATTGACTTGCGGTTTGCTCATCAGATTGCGTTTGCACGCTCGGCATGGAGAAGTCTGACAGCAGCGCCTGACGATAAAGCGGGCTGGTAAAGCCATCCGAGGAGAATAGCCCTAACTGATAACCCTGCTGGTTCAGTGCAGAGATCAGCGCCGCAGGCGTTCGGGTCGACAAAATACCGTCCATGTAGCTTGGCGATACACCATAGAACAGGCCAAAGATCCCGTTATCCGTGGTGTTGCCTGAGCTCATGTGACGCGTAAAGGAGATATTCTGCCCGGCAAACTCAGCCAGCGCAGGCATCTGTTTTTCAAAGCGTGAGTAGTTCAGGCCGTCTACGGTGATCAGCAGAACGTTCTGGCCGGTGCCCATATCGCGATAGTGCAGTTCGCTGAGCGGGTACTGCACGGAAACCGCTTCCGGATTGCCCTGTTCGATCAGACGGCGTTGATATTCTTGCGCATCCAACAGGCCATGTTTTTCCAGAAACTTACGCGCCGTCATCGGGTAGGAGAGCGGCAGGTTTGCGCGCTGCATGGTAATCGGGCGATAGAAATTGGCATCTGCCCAGATATACACCACATGCGAGGCGATAAAAGAAACGAAGAAGAATGCCGCTAACGGTTTGGCGAAATGGCGACGACGCGTCAGGCTGCGCAGCTTTTGCCAGCTCCAGGTCGCAAACAACATTTCTATTAACAGGATAACCGGCACGCTGATAAACAACAGTTGCCAGTCACGCGCCGCTTCGTTCTGGTCAGGATTAATGACCAGTTCCCAGACTATCGGGTTAAGGTGCAGGTGGAAGCGGGTGAAAACTTCGCTGTCGATTAACAACAGCGTCATGCCAGCTGTCGCCAGAATAGCTGATAAGAATCGCATCAGCCTCTGGGACATGACGATAAACGTCAGGGGAAACAGGATTAGCAGATAGGTGGCAAACACCAGAAAGCTAAAATGCCCGACAACGCTCAGGTAGGAATAAACACGACCTGCAAGGGTTGTCGGCCAGTCGGCGACAAACAGGTAACGGCTACCGAGAACCATTGCCAACAGAATGTTGAACAAGGCAAACCAGTGCCCCCAGCTAACCATCTGGGAGACTTTCTCACGGTAGCGCTGACGATGAGTTACCATAAACTGTTGTTCGTTTCCCCGGAGCAGGCTCTTAATGCGCTTGGTCGTCGTTTACCGAAGACTGCAATGCGCGGGCAAAAGAGTTGGCAATCGCCTGGCGCTGGGCCGGTGCGATGCTTGTATTGATAAGGTTAGTCACCATGTTTCCCAGAACCATCAGGGAAAGGTCGGTCGGCGCCTTATGTTTTTCCAGTACGTTGAGCATCTCATTCAGCAGTTGTTCAACGTGTTCGTCACTATAGCGGGAAATTTGTGGCATAAATCGAAATCAGTCTGTTCATGAAAGGGCAACATATTACCGTACAGACAGTTTTTTTTCTGCTTTTTTATCTTCTATTGCGTCACTGCCCGGCAGGTGGTTGAATACCGCCCGGTCTAAAAGGAGAGTTTATCATGAGTCTGGATATCAACCAGATTGCCCTGCACCAGCTTATCAAACGTGACGAGCAGAACCTTGAGCTGGTCTTGCGCGATTCATTACTGGAACCGACAGCGACGGTTGTCGATATGATGGCTGAGTTGCATCGGGTGTATAGCGCCAAGAATAAAGCCTATGGCCTGTTTAGCGAAGAGAGTGAACTGGCGCAAACGCTGCGTTTACAGCGTCAGGGCGAAGAGGATTTTCTGGCATTTAGTCGTGCCGCGACCGGACGCTTGCGGGACGAGCTGGCGAAATATCCTTTTGCCGACGGCGGCATTGTCCTGTTCTGCCATTACCGCTATCTGGCGGTAGAGTATCTGCTGGTCGCCGTGCTGAACAATTTAAGCAGCATGCGCGTCAATGAAAATTTGGATATCAATCCGACGCACTATCTGGATATCAATCATGCGGACATCGTGGCGCGTATTGATTTAACCGAGTGGGAAACCAATCCGGAGTCCACGCGCTATCTGACGTTCCTGAAAGGGCGGGTAGGGCGCAAAGTCGCCGATTTCTTTATGGATTTCCTCGGTGCCAGTGAAGGTTTGAACGCCAAAGCACAAAACCGTGGCCTGCTGCAGGCGCTCGATGACTTTACCAATGAGGCTCAACTCGATAAAGCCGAACGCCAGAACGTGCGTCAGCAGGTGTACAGCTACTGTAACGAGCAGCTGCAGGCTGGTGAAGAGATCGAACTGGAGTCGCTGTCTAAAGAGCTTTCCGGCGTCAGTGAAGTCAGCTTCAGCGAATTTACCGCTGATAAAGGCTACGAGCTGGAAGAGAGCTTCCCTGCGGATCGCAGTACGCTGCGTCAGTTAACCAAATTTGCCGGTAGCGGCGGTGGGTTAACCATTAACTTCGACGCTATGTTACTGGGTGAACGTATTTTCTGGGATCCGGCTACAGATACGTTGACCATCAAAGGTACGCCGCCGAACCTGCGCGACCAGCTGCAGCGCCGCACGTCTGGCGGGAAATAAAACCGTGTGCCGGGTGAGAGCGTTAACGCCTTATCCGGTCGACGAGAACCATCAGTATCGATGACAAAACCCCATAAAAAAACCCCGCCTTGGCGGGGTTTTTCTTCAACTTGTTTGCGATTACGCGCGAACGAAGTCGATGTGGGACAGCTTCGGCTTGAACGGGTGACGCTGTACAGCCTGAGCTTTAACTTTAACTTCTTTACCGTCAACAACGATGGTCAGAACTTCGCTGTAGAATTCAGCTTTAGCTTGCATGTTCATAACTGCATCGTGATCCAGTTCGATAGCAATCGGGGCTTCTGCGCCACCGTAGATGATTGCCGGGAACTTGTTAGCGGCACGCAGGCGGCGGCTCGCACCCTTACCCTGCTCTTTACGTACTTCAGCGTTGATAGTAAACATTTAAATCTCTCTTTAATAATTCCTGCTACAGGCGACCCAGCAACAGGTAAGTGATCTGCTTTGCGTATGCAAAAGCGGGCGAGATTCTATACTCAAACGGCTGGTACATCAATCAAAAGTACGATTAACCGCGTAATTCATGTGCCCGACGAAAGCGTCCTTCATAATCGAAGACCTTTTCACGGACCTGCCAGTACTGACCTTTCATGCGCGCCACCACGAAATCAGGATGCCGTAACAACGCCTGCTGATTGAGGATATCGGCGGCGGTTATCCAGCGTAAGGGTATACCGGGTGTTCGGGTGTGCGGGCGAATAAACAGTTGTTCGAAGGCCGTACGCTGCGCGGGAGTGTGCAGGCGAAAGCGTTCGCTGACGTCAGCGCCGTCTTCATCGTAATAGGTGATTTTCAGCCATTCGCCTTTATCATCCAGCCCGTTTTGTAACACCATTCCGCTACAGCGCAGGACCAGCGCATCTTTGAGCCTGAGCGCGGCTTTCAGCATGTCATCCGGGTCAACCAGCACCGTGTCGCACTCCCGACAACGGCGGGCGGCGATGTCATTTTCCGCGTTGCACTGTGGGCAGTTTTTAAAACGGAAACGAAAATCGCACTGTTCGCGATGGCCGTCATCATCTTCAAACCATCCCTGGCAGCGGCGGCCAAAATGTTCAATCAGCGTGCCGTCTGCCGTGGTTTTGCCCCAGAAGGTGTTTGCAAATCCGCAGGCAGGACAGAACACCTGTACCGGAACGTTGTCGCTTTTCCCTTTCGGAGCACCCACTTCCGGTGCGTACAGATCGTGCGGGTTGCCGGCGTAATCGAGGATCAGACAGTCGGTTTTACCCGGTGCAAGGCGCAACCCACGACCAACAATTTGTTGGTAAAGGCTAACTGACTCTGTTGGGCGCAGAATGGCGATAAGGTCGACGTGCGGGGCATCGAAGCCGGTGGTCAGGACCGATACATTCACCAGATAGCGAAAACGCTGGGCTTTGAACTCTTCAATCAGCACGTCGCGCTCAGCGCCTGGCGTATCTCCAGTGATTAGCGCGGCGTCGTCAGCGGGCAGCAGGCCCTGAATTTCTTTGGCGTGCTCAACGGTGGCGGCGAAAATCATCACCCCTTTGCGGGTTTGGGCAAACTCGATAATCTGGCTGATGATATGTGGCGTTATTCGCTGCTGCTTTTTCAGCTCCTGATTCAGATCTGCTTCGCTAAACAGGCCGTTACTCTGCGCCTGCAGGCGACTAAAGTCATACTGCACGACCGGCATGTCGAGGCGTTCTGGCGGCGTCAGGTAGCCGTGTTTAATCATGTAGCGCAGCGGTAATTCATAAATGCAGTCGCGAAACAGCGCTTTTTCATCGCCGCGCACCATACCATGATAATGAAAATGATAAATCCAGCCCTTACCCAAACGAAAAGGTGTGGCAGTAAGCCCGAGCAGACGTAAGTGGGGATTTACTTTAGTCAGGTGAGTGAGGATTTGCTGATACTGACTCTCTTCATCATCGCCAATACGGTGGCATTCATCGACGATCAGCAGTGAGAATTCACCCTGAAAGGCCTCCAGATTACGCGCTACCGACTGTACGCTGCCAAAGACTACTTTCCCGTGGCTCTCTTTACGCTTCAGGCCTGCGGCAAAAATATCGGCTTCCAGCCCCAGCGCACAATATTTGGCATGGTTTTGTGCGACCAGTTCTTTGACGTGCGCCAGTACCAGTACGCGACCACGTGCCACGCGGGCCAGTTCTGCAATCACCAGACTTTTGCCCGCGCCGGTTGGCAGGACGATAACCGCCGGGGTGCGGTGGTGGCGAAAATGGTTGAGCGTGGCGTCCACGGCTTCTTTTTGGTACGGGCGAAGAGTAAAAATCATGAGCTCATTAAGGTAAACAGCAACAATGTATAGTATGCCATGAATCATTTCCCTTGAGGGATGGTGTAACACCGCTATACTGGGCGGATAATAGTCCCACTTTTCGGGCGTAAACCCGCTTCTCGTATTTTTACAGGCAAAAATCACACTCATGCGACTTGATAAATTTATCGCTCAGCAACTCGGCGTCAGCCGCGCTATTGCCGGGCGTGAGATCCGTGCTAACCGCGTTACCGTCGACGGTGAAATCGTTAAAAACAGTGCCTTTAAGCTGCTACCAGAACACGACGTCGAATATGACGGTAATTCCCTGGTTCAACAAAATGGCCCGCGCTATTTTATGCTGAATAAGCCTCAGGGTTATGTTTGCTCAACGGATGACCCGGATCATCCGACGGTGCTTTATTTCCTTGATGAACCGGTTGCCTACAAATTGCATGCGGCAGGGCGTCTGGATATCGACACCACCGGACTGGTACTGATGACCGATGACGGACAGTGGTCGCATCGTATCACCTCTCCTCGTCACCATTGTGAGAAAACCTATCTGGTGACGCTGGAGTCGCCAGTGGCAGACGATACCGCCGAGCAGTTTGCCCATGGCGTACAGTTGCATAATGAAAAAGACCTGACCAAACCGGCTGTTCTGGAGGTCATTACGCCAACTCAGGTGCGATTGACCATCAGCGAAGGGCGTTATCATCAGGTAAAACGTATGTTTGCCGCGGTGGGTAACCACGTTGTGGAACTGCACCGTGAACGAATTGGTGACATCAGGCTTGATGACGATCTGGAGCCGGGTGAATACCGTCCATTGACCGAAGAAGAAATCGCCAGCGTTAACTTAACCCCGCGTTAATTTCAGGAGCTAAATGTGACCACCCGGCAGAACTCGTCAATTGCCATAGTCTTTATCCTTGGCTTGTTAGCCATGCTGATGCCGTTGTCGATTGATATGTATCTTCCGGCGCTACCTGTTATCTCAGAACAGTTTGGTGTGCCTGCGGGTAGCGCGCAGATGACCCTCAGTACCTATATTCTGGGGTTTGCAGTGGGGCAGTTGCTCTATGGCCCAATGGCTGACAGCATTGGGCGCAAGCCGGTGATTCTGGGCGGAACGCTGGTGTTTGCGGCGGCGGCAGTGGCCTGTGCCCTGGCGCAAACTATTGATCAACTGATCGTGATGCGTTTCTTCCACGGTCTGGCTGCCGCTGCGGCGAGCGTGGTTATCAACGCCCTGATGCGCGATATCTATCCGAAGGAAGAGTTCTCACGCATGATGTCATTCGTCATGCTGGTGACCACAATTGCGCCTTTGTTGGCACCTATCGTGGGTGGTTGGGTGCTGGTATGGCTTAGCTGGCACTATATCTTTTGGATCCTCGCCATGGCGGCTGTTCTGGCGTCGGTGATGATCTTTACGCTGATCAAAGAGACCCTGCCTGTAGAGCGTCGCCAGCCGTTTCGCCTGCGTACCACTATTGGCAACTTTGCCTCGCTGTTTCGTCATAAACGAGTGCTGAGCTATATGCTGGCCAGCGGGTTCAGCTTTGCCGGGATGTTCTCGTTTCTGAGCGCCGGACCCTTTGTTTACATTGAGATCAACCACGTTTCACCGCAGCATTTCGGTTATTACTTCGCACTGAACATCGTATTCCTGTTCGTGATGACTATCATCAACAGTCGCTTTGTGCGTCGGGTTGGGGCATTGAATATGTTCCGTACCGGTCTGTGGATCCAGTTCGTGATGGCGGGATGGATGGTCTTTAGCGCACTGTTTGGGCTGGGGTTCTGGGCTCTGGTCGTTGGCGTTGCGGCGTTTGTTGGCTGTGTATCGATGGTGTCATCAAACGCCATGGCGGTTATTCTGGATGAATTTCCGCATATGGCGGGAACGGCGTCATCGCTGGCTGGGACATTCCGCTTTGGCATTGGCGCCATTGTCGGGGCCCTGTTGTCTCTGGCGACCTTTAACTCGGCCTGGCCAATGATATGGTCGATCGCATTTTGCGCTACCTGCTCAATTCTCTTCTATCTTTACGCCAGTCGGGCTCAAAAACGGTGATCTATTACACAACCTGGGGGCCATAAGGTCTCCAGAGTTGATGTACATCAACCGCAAATCTATCATTTCCCCCGCTTATGTTTATTTTATGTAAAATCAATTTATGTAAAAAGTCACATCATTGTAGTTAAAAAGGTTGAGTTAGATCGCAGAAACGAGTACATATAGCCCGGAAATATGCCAGAACCGTTGAATAAATTTAATTACTGGGTTCTGTAAGCAGCATAAGTACTGGATGTAAACGTTTACCAACTGTCTAAAGACGTATTGTCAATGATGTGTTAATATTGATGTAAAATAATTGTGAAGTGATTGTGCTTCCAGGGAAAGAAAGTGATGACATTACAACTCTCAATCGTTCATCGTCTGCCGCAGAGCTATCGTTGGTCGGTGGGTTTCGCAGGTTCGAAAGTTGAACCGATTCCGCAAAACGGTCAGAGTAATGAGAACAGCCTGGTGGCACTCAAATTGCTCAGTCCTGATGGTGACAGCGCGTGGTCAGTCATGCATAAGCTCAGCCAGGCCCTCAGTGATATCGAGGTTCCTTGTTCCGTACTGGAATGTGAAGGGGAGCCGTGCCTGTTTGTGAATCGCCAGGACGAATTTGCCGCGACCTGCAGACTGAAAAACTTCGGCGTGGCTATCGCAGAACCGTTTTCAAACAACAATCCTTTTTGAGCGTCAGCTTAGCGCGAGCAGCTGACGCGTATAGGCCTGCTGTGGTGCGTTAAAGACGTGCTCGCATTGCCCTTGCTCCACGACCTCTCCCTGACGTAGCACAATAACCTGATGGCATAATGCGCGTACTACGTGCAAATCATGGCTGATAAAAATATAAGCCAGCCGATGCTTTTCCTGTAAGGATTTTAACAACGTCAGGATTTGCGCCTGTACGGTCCTGTCGAGCGACGATGTTGGTTCATCCAGAATGATCAGGGAAGGTTTGAGAATCAATGCTCTCGCAATAGCAATGCGTTGGCGTTGCCCACCAGAAAACTCTGCAGGATAACGATGCCGCGTTTCGCTATCCAATCCCACTTCCTCCATCACCGCTTTCACCTGTGCCTCGCGTTGTTCGGCTGACAGGGTAGGCTGATGAACGCGCAACCCCTCCTCGATAATCTGTAGCACGCTCAGGCGTGGGTTCAGCGAGGAGTTGGGATCCTGAAATACCACCTGAATACAGTGACGGACCGGCAACAGCTGGCGTCGATTTAAGGTATGCAGTGCCAGACCATCGAACACAATGCTTCCCTGCGAGGTGATTAACCGCAGAAGCGCCAGTCCGGTAGTGCTTTTTCCGGAGCCTGACTCTCCCACCAGCCCCAGCGTTTCACCGGGCCGGAGGGAAAAACTGACGTCGTTAACGACGACGTTGTGGTCCACCACGCGTTTCAGGATACCTTTGCGGATAGGAAAGGCGACGCGGAGTTTTTCCACTTCCAGCAACGGAGCTTGCCCGACAGGCAAAGGTACCGGGTCGCCGGAAGGTTCGCTGTTTAACAATTTCTTCGTGTAGGGATGCGTTGGCGCAGTGAGCAACTGTGCTGCTCTATTTTGCTCAACGCACTGGCCGTTTTGCATGACCGCCACGGTATCGGCCAGTTTTTTCACAATACTCAGGTTGTGGGTGATGAACAGTAATCCCATGTTCAGCTCGCGCTGTAGTTCCCTCAGCAATTGCAGGATCTGTGCCTGAACGGAAACGTCCAGCGCGGTAGTCGGTTCATCAGCAATAAGCAGCTCAGGTCGTGTCAGCAGTGCCATGGCGATCATCACACGCTGGCGTTCACCGCCGGACAGTTGGTGTGGGTAATCTGCGAGACGTTTGGCCGCCTGACGGATGCCAACGCGATCCAGGCAGGTCAGGATTTCTGCCCGCGCCGCCTCCCGACGCATTCCCCTATGCAGCGACAGCACTTCATAAAGCTGTTTTTCCAGATTGTGGAGCGGGTTCAGTGACACCATCGGCTCCTGGAAAATCATGGCGATTTTATTCCCCCGTACGCCGCGAAGCGTCTGCTCGTTGGCGTGAAGTAATGATTCACCGTGAAAACGGATGTCCCCGGAAGGGTAAACTACCGGAGGGGACGGTAACAACCGTAGGATAGAAAGCGCGGTCACGCTTTTCCCCGATCCAGACTCGCCCACCAGCGCTAGCGTTTGTCCGGCATCAACCCGTAGTGAGAGGGCATTGACTACGGTGCGCACGGTCTCTTGTTGACGAAAACCTACCGATAAATTCTCAATGGCTAACAGAGGTTGTGTCATTTTAAATCGCCTTGTTGGGATCAAACGCATCGCGTACCGCTTCACCAATAAAGATCAGTAGCGATAGTAGCAGGGCAACGGAGATGAACGCGGTGATGCCAAGCCACGGTGCCTGCAGGTTGTTTTTACCCTGTAACAGGAGTTCTCCCAGTGATGGCGAGCCAAGCGGTAAACCGAACCCAAGAAAATCCAGTGAGGTCAGAGTAGTTATCGAGGCGCATAAAATAAACGGTAAAAAAGTCAGGGCCGCGACCATCGCGTTAGGCAGCATATGACGCAGAATAATACTGCGATCGCTTACGCCTAGCGCTTGAGCGGCTCGAATGTAATCAAAGTTTCGGGTACGTAAAAATTCCGCGCGCACCACGCCAACCAGACTCATCCAGCCAAACAATACGGTAATGCCCAACAGCCACCAGAAGTTAGGCTGGACCACGCTCGACAATAGAATGATGAGAAACAGCGTTGGCATTCCTGACCAAACTTCAATGAATCGTTGCCCCCACAGGTCCACCTTGCCGCCATAATAGCCCTGAATTGCGCCAGCCATAATGCCCATCACGCTCGAACAGAGAGTGAGCATTAGACCAAACAAGACAGAAATACGTGTGCCGTAGAGGATGCGTGCCAGTACATCACCGCCGTTGGCGTCTGTTCCCAGCCAGTTTTGTGCGGAAGGCGGGGAAGGGAAGGGCTTATCGGTGGCAAAGTTAATGCTGGTGGCCCCAAAGCGTATTGGTGCCCACAGGATCCAGCCCTGGTTTTCCAGGCGCTGTTGTAGCCACGGGTCCTGATAATCAGCCTGAGTCGCCAGCGGTCCGCCGAAGTCGCTTTCACTGTAGTTTTTGAACAGGGGGAAATACCAGCTATTGTCGTAGCGCACCAGTAGCGGCTTATCATTGGCAATCAGTTCTGAACACAGGCTAAGACCGAACAGCACCAGAAAAATCCACAGCGACCAGTAGCCGCGACGGTTGTGGCGAAAGCGCGCCCAGCGGGCCTGATTGACGGGGCTTAATCGCGACATTATCGTCCCTCAAAATCAATACGAGGATCGACCAGCGTATAGCTGATGTCGCTGAGGATATTCAGCAGCAGACCGATCAGGGTGAAGATATAAAGCGTGCCAAACATTACCGGGTAGTCGCGTGATACGGTGGATTCATAACCCAGCAATCCCAGGCCGTTAAGCGAAAACATCACTTCAATCAGCAGTGAGCCGGTAAAAAACATGCTGATAAACGTTGCCGGGAAGCCGGCGATCACCAGCAACATGGCATTGCGAAACACATGTTTCCACAGAATATTTTTCTCGCTGACCCCTTTAGCGCGTGCGGTGACGACATATTGTTTGCGCACCTCATCCAGAAATGAGTTCTTGGTCAGCATAGTCAGCGCGGCAAACCCACCAACCACCGTCGCCAGCACCGGCAGGGTAATATGCCAAAGGTAGTCGGTTACTTTCTGATACCAGGGCAGGGAGTCAAAATTGGCGGAAACCAGCCCGCGAAGCGGGAACAGGTCGTAGTAGCTTCCCCCGGCAAAAAAGACGATCAGCAAAATGGCAAACAGAAAGGCCGGTATGGCATAGCCGATAATAATAAATGCGCTGCTCCAGACATCAAACCGGCTGCCGTTATGCACCGCTTTGCGGATCCCAAGCGGTATCGACACCAGATAGATGATGAGCGTACTCCACAGCCCCAGCGTGACGGAAACAGGCAGGCTGTCTTTGATAAGCGTCAGCACCGAGGCGCTACGAAACAGGCTGTCACCGAAATCGAAACGAATGTAATCCCAGAGCATTTTGAAGTAACGCTCATGAATGGGCTTATCGAACCCATAGCGACGAGTGATTTCGGCGATCACTTCCGGGTCCAGACCCCGTCCGCCTCGATAATTACTGTCGCTGATGTTACCAACGCCGGTTTGCGCGTGGCTGGCGCGAACGCCTTCGCTACCCGCGCCGGGTAATGCCCCGCTTTGCCCGAACTCAATGGCGGCGACGGCCTGTTCAACCGGGCCGCCTGGGGCAATTTGCACGATAAAAAAGTTGATGGTGATGATGGCCCAAAGCGTTGGGATCACCAGCAGTAGACGTCGAATCAGATACGCGCCCATTTATTCTCCCTGTCGTCTGGCAGCGGGCAGTTTCGCCGCTTTGTTGACGTCATACCACCAGTTGTCGAGGCCAATGGTGTAAATTGGGCGAATAGCAGGATGTGAAAATTTATCCCACCAGGCGATGCGATCCTCTGCCATAAACCACATCGGCAACATGTAGTAGTTCCAGGTTAGTACCCTGTCCAGTGCCCGGCCCAGTGGGATCAATTTGGCTTTATCACCTTGTGCCGCGATGATTTGGTCGATCAGTTTATCAATCACCGGGCTTTGTACGCCGGGGGCGTTGTAGCTGGAATCAATATATTGAGAGGCCCACAGAATTTGCAGGTCCGAACTCGGCCACGGCATCGCGCGATACAACCTCGGCATCATGTCATAGTCGCGACTGCGCAGGCGGTTCGTGATTTGTGAGTTATCCACCTGGCGGATATTCATGGTAATACCTAAGCGCTGCAGGTTGTGCTGGAACGGCAGCACCCATTGACTGTTGCTGCCCGCCGGGAGCAACAGTTCAAAGCTCAGAGGTTTACCGCTGGCGCTATTTACCCGCTGCTGACCCTTTAGTACCCACCCGGCCTGCTCCAGTAAGGTATCGGCTTTCAACAGGTTGTCGCGATCGTAGCCATCGCCTTTTGATTTTGGCGGCTGATAGATTTGGCTAAAGACCTCAGGGGGGAGATCTTTTTTCAAGGGCGCGAGTATCACCAGTTCATCAGCGTCGGGGTATTTTGTCGCGGCATATTCGGTATTCTGAAAATAGCTGTTGGTCCGGCTCCAGGCATTATAGAACAGCGCTTTATTCATCCATTCAAAATCAAAGGCCAGCGTGATGGCTTCCCGTACCCGTCGGTCGCTGAATACCGGACGCTGAATATTAAATGCCAGCCAGCGGGTATCCTGCGCGGACTCGTTTTTTTGCTCATCTTTGATGATGTAGTGATTCGCGAAATTTTTCCCGGTATAACGCGTCGCCCAGTTTTTGGCATCATTTTCAAGACGCAGATCAAACGCACCGGCCTTAAACGCTTCAAAGGCGACGTTATCATCCAGATAGTAGTCGTAGCGGATGGTATCAAAGTTCCAGCGTCCACGATTGACGGGCAGATTAGCGGCCCAATAATCTTTGACGCGCGAATAGACAATATACTGGCCCATCTTCCATTTCGTAATGCGATAAGGGCCGCTGGCGAGCGGTGGCGATGATAAGGGATCGCTGAGCTTATGATCTTTCCAGTACTTCTCTGGCATCACGGGTAATGAAAACAGGCTGAGCATGTCCTCTTTACCCGGTTTGGCTAATTCAATGCGTACGGTTAATGGCGCGATGGCTTTTACCGTTGTTCCCTTGTAGACCAGACGAAACTGCGGCACGCCTTCAGTCATAAATTTGTGGAAGGTGAATGCGACGTCGCGGGCGGTAATGGGTGAGCCATCGTGAAAACGCGCTCGTGGATTAATGGCAATTTCTACCCAAGAATAGTCGTTAGCATAGCGTGCGCTGTCGGCAATGAGCGGGTAATAGCTACCAGGTTCATCGTCAGAGGTCGTAAACAACGTATCGTAAAGCGTTTCGGTACGTGCGCCGGGGTTACCGCGCATCGCATAGCGGTTGAAGTTGTCAAACGTGCCAATGGCGGACAGGGTGATTTGACCCCCTTTAGGGGCTGCGGGATTCACATAATCGAAGTGATTAAAGTTAAATGCGTACTTCGGTTCACCCAGTACGGCAAAAGCATAGCTTTCTTTGATGGATTGCGCCTGGGCGCTAAACCCGATGAGGGTAATAAACAGAAGCAGTACGCGAGGGATCATATAAAAGCGATTTCCTTTTCCTGCTACAACCCGACGGGCATCATGCCTGAAAGATAAGGGATGTAGCGGCGAGTGAGAGTATATGAATCGCATACTGCGATCACCACGTCGGCTTATTGGGCTGTGCCATCCAACGCACAAAATCAGCAAGCTTTAATGGTCGGCTAATCCAGTATCCCTGGAAAAAATGCACCCCACGATCGCGCAGCCAACGGGCTTGCTCAGGAGTTTCTACCCCTTCCGCAACCGTCAGCATATTAAGACGTTTAGAAAGTGTCAACACGGCGTCCAGAACCGGAGAGGTCAGGGTTTCCGTCCCGATGGCGTTAATAAATCCGCGATCGATTTTCAGGTAGTCAACGGTAAAGCGTTCCAGATAAATAAGCGCGCTATGGCCGGTGCCAAAATCATCAATCGCAATTTCAAAACCTGCGGAATGCAGCCATTCAAATAGCTTTGTGGCCTCGTGCTGATTGAGCATATCTCGTTCAGTGATTTCCAGCACTATCTGAAAATAGTTTGCGGGAAGTGAAGCGTGCAGGTGCCGGATGTCGTCTTTAAATGTCTCGCCATGCAGATGCGATGGCGCGATATTGATCTCCAATTTTGCGCCAGCGGGTAACACTTTTTGCAGCGCCGGGGCATCCTGGGCGATCAACTTAAACAGATGCTGAGTCAGCGGGACAATCATTTTCTGTGATTCAGCGTAATGAATAAAGGCATCCGGTGGGATCTCGCCCGTTGTTGGGTGATTCCAACGTAACAGGACCTCGACGCCTTTCACTTCCAGCGTTTGCATCTCTACGACGGGCTGGTACACCACATAAAACTGGTTATGCTTGATGGCGTTGAGGATATCTTTGCCTGGGCGTAAACGGATGCTGTAGATGTAGTACCAGAGGAGAAGGGCGGCAATAATCCCGGCCATACATCCCAACAAAATAGAATACCAGACGTCGGTATAGCTCCACTCTTGTGCGTATAAGCGAATTTTAAGCGGGATCCCTTCAAGAGTGGCCTGCCGCCAGGAGGTATGAGGAAGAGCGGAGACATCGATGATTCGCGATGAGAATGTCGAAATTGCGGTATTACCGACGATAATCGCAATACCGTCAAAATCATCCTGCCGGGCGGTATAGAGCAGATAAGGTGCCAGATTGATATTCAGTGAGGTAAATACGCCGCTATCATTGAACGACGCGTTTCGGTGCCAAATCATGATCGCTGGCTTATCCGGCATCATGGGCGTACCGGGAAGTAATTCCACATCAATATTTCTGCTGATATCGAGGTTTGGTATCAAATCCAAAATCGGAGTGAACATGGAACCTGTCGCGGAAGAGCAGAAAGCGATGCCGTCTTTTACCAGCAAGAAAGCGCGAACGTTCAGGCTAAATGCTGCACTGGAGGTCAGCTTAGCGCCGACTTGTTGGCAACTGTTGGCAACCAGCGGCTGAAGGGCATCGGTGGTGGTTTTGAGGTCGGTGAAGTAGCTGCTGACGTAATTCTGGATATCGGCAAGGAGCGTGTCGTACTTAACTTCTCGTTTATGCCAGGTGACGAAAAACTGCAGGGTACTCACGAGTATTGCGACGATAAGCCCCGTTAACATACAGGAAAGCAGGATTTTCCGACCGGATGAAGAAGAGCGTCTGAACATAGATCCTTATTTTACCTGGTTTAACCGCTTACTCTGTATGAATATAACCTGAAATGACTCATGTTGTGAGATTTTTCTTAGTCGCAGGGTGAAACAAAAAAGCACCGCCGAAGCAGTGCTTTTGGAATGTCTCATCAGGATAGCCAAGGGATAGCTGCCAAACGAAACTAACTGCGGCTCAGAACCCGGCGAGCTTCGTTGTAACGTTTTTTCCAGTAAGGCTCGTTCATGCTGGAAATGATAACGCCACTGCTGGTCGAGGCATGTACAAACTGGTTGTTACCGATATAAATACCGACGTGACGGCCAGTAGAACCAGCACGGAACAGAACCAGATCGCCTGTGCGCAGATTAGTGCGCGAAACGGATTTTCCCGTTTCCTGTTGTTCATAGGTTGAGCGCGGAAGCTCTAAACCAAATTGCTCGCGGAATGTACGCTGCACGAAGCTTGAGCAATCAATACCTTTTTTGGTGCTGCCGCCAAGGCGGTAACGCACGCCTTTCCAGTCAGCATACTGGTCCATAATACGTGATTTAACATCGATATTACGTACCATATTTTCAAATTCATCCTGAGAGGCTTGCAGTGAAGAGTTATCTCCATTGCCCACAGCATGCGTCTCAGAATGCATATTCTTGGCGGTGTTCGTTGTGCTACATGCAGAAAGCAGAACCGCAACTGCTATCGCGGGTATGCCCCGCAAGATATATCTCAAAATCGGTTGAGATTTGACCATTTTGTTTGTTTTCCCTTGAAGTCCTTAACGATAAATATCGTTATAAAAAATGCCAAACGTGACGAGACTAATTACCATCGCACGATGAGACAATTCCTTAAGGTCAAATCTGTGGCAGAACGCACAAATTTATTCTGAAAGGGAGTAATTATCCCGCGAGGCAAAACGAGTTCGAGATTACCCGATCGTTCCGGTCAATGCGAGTGATTTTACGTGATTTCTTATAAGAAAAATTGATACAGAAAGTGAATAAACGGCATTGTCTAAATTAAGAACAATCAGGGTAAAAAATACGCAACCCACTCATTTTAAACATGAATAAGATGACAGGAGAATGACAATCAGAATGATGAAATATTGCCCGGCATCATCAGGGAATCAGAAGTATCCCTGATGATGTTAATTACTCTGCGTTATTTGTTTAAAAATTGTTTGTTTTTGCCAGGAAGATAATTCACGAACAGAGTGACTAATCGGTCGCTTAATGGCGTCATTAGCCACCAGGGAAGGCCAATCAAGACCACCGTCATGGAACCAACCACGATATCGGTGAGCCAGTGGGCGCCAATCATCACGCGCGGGAAGGCAAAAACCACAGCAATAATAAGGCCGATTATTCCTGCGACTTTTCCGAAATAACGCAGCATGAATGCGGAAAAAATAAGCAGCATCATGCCGTGATCGCCAGGAAAACTGTCTTTCGACGCATCTTTGGTCGGAATATGCAGCAGTTCGCTGACGCGATAAATATTATCCAGCATAAGCGTGGGGCTGGCGCGTTTAACGGGAATAAGCGCCTGGCCCAGCTGATTTAATACCACTGCAGTGAGCAGCATAACCAAACCAATTGCCACAATGCGTCGGCGACCTTCCGGCGTCTCTTTGAGCCAAAAGTGCAGCATCAATGCGCCCATAGCCAGCAATGAGCAGCCATCAAATGCCCGATTATTGGTAATAGCAACAACCCATAAGAACAGCGGGCTTTCCACCAGTTTATGATTAAAGAAGCGGAAAACGCCCGTATCGAGTGAAGACCAGAACCCATGCCCGGCTGGAATATACCAGGACAGAAACAGTGCCAGACCAGCAATATTAAGCAGGAGGATTAAAGGGTATCGGGTTTTCATCGTCGTTTACCATTGCTAAAAACGAAGGCAACCTTACGCGCTAGCGTCTAAACGAAGTCTCAACAACGCGCTCTGTAACGCATTCCAGTCGGTCTCGGTATCGGCGATGAGTTCAATACGGCTATCCGGTGGCGCGACGTTTTGCGTCTCTATATGCCAGTCGTCTCCCTGGCGGTTAATGCGTACCAGTCCTTCTTTAATACGCATTACCCCCTTCACGCGTCCAACAGGAGCAAGACGCGACCATTCCAGCAGACCGATGGTATCGAACACTGTATCGGCGTCAAAAATCCAACCGCAGGCCTGATGGCCCTGACCGCTGTTCAGGCTACGACGCCAACGCTGCTGTGCGGGTAAGCTCAACGCTGCCAGCCCCTTTTTGTTGGCATAGCTATGGGCGTGCTCCGCGCTTGCAGGAAGCTCCGCCAGGTTTAGTCGGGGCAAATCCAGTAGCTGTCCGTCAATTTGCCCATGGTCGGCATGAACTAACTGGCGATTATCACCGTAGTGTTGCCACCAGCTTTGCAGGGCGTTTTCGCTTTCCGTCGTGGCACGGTCGGTTTTGTTGGCAACAATGATATCAGCGGCGGCCAGCTGATCGCGGAAATTGTCATTGGCGACGCTTTTCTCATCCAGTAACAGGCGAGGATCAAGGATACAGAGGGTTGCGCGCAGATCGATCCACGGCTCATAAACCGGTGCGGTGAGTAAATCCAGAATCTGTTTGGGATGCCCGAGGCCGGTGGGTTCAATCAGCAGGCGGTCGGGTTTTCCCTGACGCAGCAGCGTATTGAGGCCAACCTGCATTGGCAGACCGTTAACACAGCACATACAGCCGCCGGGGATCTCTTTTAGCAGCGCACCGCTGTCGGCCAGCAACGCGCCATCAATGCCAACTTCACCAAACTCATTAACCAGCACGGCCCACTTCTCAGCAGGATCTTTGTTTGCCAATAAATGAAGAATAGAGGTGGTTTTGCCACTGCCGAGAAAACCGGTGATGAGATTGGTTTTAGTCACATTTACTCCAGAATCATAAATTACCGTAATGGCATTTAACAATCCTGGCGAAAAACAGGGAAAAAGAGAAGGGGTGAGAGGACGAAGAGGCGCTTCGTCCTGCTTAATGGCAGAAATCGTTAACTTTTTAACGTCTCAATGACAGCCTGATGCGCACCGTATTGGGCAATGCGTTGCCAGGCCTGCTGAATGGCCGCGACAAACTGCGGATTCTGTACGAGATCGGTGGCGAAAATCTCGCGCAGCGAAAGCAGGGCGTTGACGCGTTCTGACTCTGTGCTCTGTTTAACCAGAGCGGCAATTTTTTCACTCAACGGGTCACGAACATCAATAGCGGTGCCTGAATCATCCACGCCGCTCACATAACGCATCCAGCCTGCGACGCCGATCGCCAGCAGTGGCCACTCGCTTTGGCGGGCTAAATGTACGCGGATCCCTTCCAACATGCGCTGGGGTAATTTCTGGCTACCGTCCATCGCGATTTGCCAGGTTTTATGTTTCAACGCTGGGTTGGCAAAACGCTCCAACAGGCTTAGGGCATACTGGTCTAAATCAACATCGGTAATTTGCAGCGTAGGTGCCTGTTCGTTGAGCATCAGGCGGTAAGCGGCTTCACGAAATGCGCTGTCCTGCATACAGTCGCTGATGTGCTGGAACCCGGCCAGATAGCCGAGATAAGCGAGAAACGAATGACTGCCGTTCAGCATCCGCAGTTTCATTTGTTCCCACGGCAACACATTTTCGACCATCTGGATGCCCGCCGTTTCCCATTGTGGGCGGCCACACACAAAATTATCTTCAATCACCCACTGGATAAACGGTTCGCAGCTGATTGCGCAAGGATCAGCAACCCCCAGCTCGCGGGCAATTTCGGCCAGTGACTCTTCAGTAGCGGCAGGGACAATGCGGTCGACCATGGTGCCTGGGAAACTGACATGCTCCTGAATCCAGGTTGCCAGTTCTGGTGAACGTTTCTCCGCCATTCCAAGGACGGCGTTTTTTACCACATGACCATTGTCCGGGATGTTATCGCAAGAGAGGACGGTAAACGGCTGTAGCCCGCGTTCACGTCGGCGATGTAGGGCTTCAACAATAATTCCGGGGGCAGAGTGCGGTTCAGCCGGTGTTTGCAGATCGTGAGCAATACGTGGATTACTGAGGTCTAACGAGCCTGTCGCCGGATCGATACAGTAGCCTTTTTCTGTGATAGTTAGCGAGACAATAGCCACCTGAGGTTCGCAGAATTTTTCGATAATGGCCGCCAGCGAATCCAGCCTGGCGTTGAGACATTCGTTGACGGCGCCGATAACAATTGGTTGGTTACCGTTGGCCCCTTTTTCCAGCACGGTAAATAAATGATCCTGTTCGCGCAGTTGGCTCATCAGTCGATCGCCGCTGAACAGACTGATCTCACAAATACCCCAGTCTCCACCCTGCGCATTCAGCACCCTGTCGGTTAGTAACGCCTGATGGGCGCGGTGAAAAGCACCGAAACCAAAATGCACAATCCGCGTTTTTAATTGCTGGCGGTCGTATTGCGGCATCATGACATTTTCCGCCAGTGGCGCTGAGGCAATAGTTTTCATTTAATACACCTGATTAACCATAAATTAACAATGGCAGTATAAAGTTATATGACAACAAATTGAATTGGTGTGCCTCATTTATCCGGGGAATGTGAGCTTGATCAACCAATCATCGGCAATGTGTTGATCAGTTGACGGATGCCTGTATGGTAGTCGTCATTAAGATGATTTAATTTGGTATAACAACTTGTGAGGTGAAACAATGGAACAAACCTGGCGTTGGTACGGACCTAACGATCCGGTATCGCTTGATGATGTGCGTCAGGCTGGCGCAACGGGTGTTGTGACCGCCTTGCACCATATTCCAAACGGTGAAGTGTGGCCGGTAGAAGAAATTCAGCAGCGTCAGGCCATTCTGGCTGAAAAAGGGCTGACCTGGTCGGTAGTGGAAAGTATCCCTGTCCACGAAGATATCAAAACGCGTTCAGGTCAATATCAAACGTGGATTGCCAACTATCAGCAGAGTATCCGTAATCTGGCGACCTGTGGTATCGATACGGTGTGCTATAACTTCATGCCGATCCTCGACTGGACGCGTACCGACCTCGAATATCAACTGCCGGATGGTTCCAAAGCGCTTCGTTTTGACCAGATTGCTTTTGCGGCCTTCGAACTTCACATTCTGCAACGCCCGGGAGCTGAAGCGGATTATACCGCCGAAGAACAACGCCAGGCGCTGGACTACTTCAATGCCATGAGCGATGCAGAAATTGAAAAGCTGACCCGCAATATCATTGCTGGCCTGCCTGGTGCAGAAGAGGGCTATACGCTGGATCAGTTCCGTGCGCGTCTCGCTGAATACGACGGCATCAGCAAGGACGATCTGCGCGATAATATGGCGGTATTCCTGCGGGCGATTGTGCCAGTGGCAGAAGAAGTCGGCGTGCGTCTGGCCGTGCATCCTGACGATCCGCCGCGCCCGATCCTCGGCCTGCCGCGTATCGTTTCGACTATCGAAGATATGCAGTGGCTGAAAGAAACGGTCGATAGCATTAATAATGGTTTCACCATGTGCACCGGTTCTTACGGCGTGCGCGCTGATAACGATCTGGTGAAAATGATCGAAACCTTTGGCGATCGAATCCACTTCACGCACCTGCGCTCAACCTGTCGTGAAGATAACCCGAAAACCTTCCACGAAGGTGCGCACCTGCAGGGCGATGTGGATATGGTATCGGTGGTGGCTGCCATTTTGAGCGAAGAGCAGCGGCGTAAAAAGGCGGGCGACCTGCGTCCTATCCCGATGCGTCCGGATCATGGACACCAGATGCTTGACGATCTGCACAAGAAAACCAACCCGGGCTACTCTGCGATTGGCCGCCTGAAAGGCCTGGCAGAAGTCCGTGGCGTTGAGCTGGCGCTGAAACAAACGCAGTTCCGCGATCTGCTGTAAGTCTAACAACAGGGATTGCGCGACAGGCGCGATCCCTGTTTTTCATCAAGGCTGCGCGAGCGCCTGCTCCAGCACTGTCAGCACTTTATTGATCTGCTGTATCTGCAATCCACCAAACCCAAAAAACATAACAGCATCGCTGTTCTCTTTGCGCCATGCGGCTTCTGATCCATTTTCTATATCCGGCAGAGTGTCGAAACGGATCCCGGCCAACAGGCAGCATTGCTGCAACCTGGTGATGAGTTCTGCGTGTCTGGCAATGCGTAACGAGAGGTGCAGACCTGCCGTTGCGCCAGCGATTTTCCCTTCGGGAAACAGAGTGGAAAGGCCATCGCGTAACAGGGTGAGGCGCGTCGCATAGCTGCAGGCCAGCTTGCTGATATGCGTATAAAACACCTGATTTTGCATCAGTTCGGCCAAAAATTGCTGCAACAACCACTGGCTGCCGTTGTTATTGAGCGCTTTCATATTCTGTACCGCCGGAAGCAGTTCATCAGGGCAAATAAGATAGCCAAGCCGTGCGCCTGGCCCAAGCGTTTTAGAAAATGTCCCCATGTAGATAACCCGGTTGTGATAATCCATGGCTTTCAGCGCGGGAAGGGGATTTTCCCCATAGGTAAAAACGGCATCGTAATCATCTTCAATGATGTAAGCGCCGACGCGTTGCGCCCACGTTAATAATGACTGACGGCGCTCCAGTGAAAGCACGCTTCCCATCGGATACTGATGCGCTGGAGTAACATAACAAAGCTGGGTTTCATACTCGGGTAAATTATCTGTTTGCAGCCCGTGGTTATCTACGGCAATTGACGTAATGTCTGCACCGTAATAATTAAAAAGATGCCATGCGCCAGAATAACAAGGGGATTCGGTCACAATATGGCACTTTTTTTGCTGACTGACAGCATGATGAATAATAAATATTTGGCTGAGCAGTGATAATCCTTCCTGAATCCCGTTGGTAATGATGATGTTCTCTGCTCGGGTATTAATTCCGCGGGATAAATTAAGGTATCTGACCAATTGCTCACGCAGTGAAAATAATCCACTTGGTGAATGGTATCGGGTAAATAATTGTTCTTTAAGTATGCTTGGAGCATTATTCCATTTCCGCCAACTTGACCAGGGAAAAGCGTTGGGATCGGGGACGCCCATCCGACAGTAGCACTCTCGTCCAGGCTCGGCGTAAACATCGGTTGAGACTCCGGCAGCTTTAGGTTTTGTCGGCGGAGAACCCTGGGTAACGGGCACATGCGTTGGTGTTATACGTACAGGCGTGGTGAATATCACTTCATAGCCAATGCCGTGTCGGCTCTTGATTAACCCTGCAGCCATAAGCTTATCATAGGCCATCACTACCGTTATTTTGGCTACGTTCAATACCTGAGCCTGCTCGCGAATAGAGGGAAGCTTATCGCCACAAAGCAAATCTCCCCGCTGAATAGCCTGGAAATAAAATTGAAAAATTTGCAATTGCAGCGGAGTGCGGAGTTCTCTATTGAGCGTTAATGTAAGCATGAGGAATTCCTTATTAATATATAGCCACTATATTACGAATTTCTCGTTTTTACTATTTGATACACCTCATGGAGTAGTGGCTGTTCCTATAACTTGCTATCGCTGTCTCTATTTTTGGTTTTTATTATCCCTTAGCGTGTCGCTATTAAAAAAATGGAGGCAAGCATGTCGTGGATAAGAAAGAACGCATTGTGGTGCGTATTGGCTGGGGCGGTGGCAATGGCCTTGGCTATTTGGGGAACGTGGCAAGGCGTTCATTACACCAGTACCACCGAATTTTGTTTATCGTGTCACTCGATGCGCACGGCTGGAGAGGAATATAAAACCAGCGTGCATTTTCGTAACGCATCTGGCGTGCGGGCTGAGTGTAAGGATTGTCATATCCCCCCGGGCGTTGTTCCAACGCTTATTCGTAAAACTGAAGCCTTAAACGACCTCTATCACACCTTTATTTCTCCTTCTATCGATACTCCTGAAAAGTTTGCTGCCAAACGTCCGGAGCTGGCCCAGCGGGAGTGGGCGCGCATGAGCGCGAATAATTCAGCGGCGTGTAAATCCTGCCATAGCTATGAGGCAATGGATCATGGCAAGCAATCGGCAAACGCGGCGGCGCAAATGACCGCAGCGGCAGCAAAAGACAGTAACTGTATCGATTGTCACAAAGGAATAGCCCATCACAAACCCGATATGAGCAGCGGTTTTCGCGATCGCTATAAGCAGCTACAGCGTCAGGGAGATACGCCAACGGATGCGACCACGCAGTTCTCATTAAGCGAAAAATCACTGGCGGCAACGGCAGGGAGTCCGGTCGGGAAGGCGCTGTTATTTCCTGCTACCGAGGTCAAGGTGCTGAAAAAAGAAGGCAGTAACGTGCAGCTCGAAATCACGGGCTGGCGAGAAAGCAAAGGGCGTGGACGGGTGATCACCCAGTATATGGGGAAACGCGTTTTCTCCGCCGTTCTCGATGAGCCCCTGATGGCGAACGTAAAAGTGCTACACACCCTGGTCGATCCTGACTCACATCAGGAATGGCAGCAGGTGAGCGTCACCGCCTGGACCACCGATCAGGACTTTATCAACACGCTTGCGCCAATCTGGGAATACTCAGATCAAATGCTGCAATCCACCTGTAGCGCCTGTCATAGCACTCCTCCTACAACCCGATATACCGCTAACGGCTGGATCGCCGGACTGAAAGCCATGTCGACCTATTACCGGCTTAATCCGGTGGAGGAACGTACGTTGTTGAAATACCTCCAGACCCACGCCAGCGATGTGTCTGAAACCAACAAAAAGTAAGGATAATGTATGGATATTCATGACTTTAATCCGTCCCGCCGCCGTTTTCTCAACGGAATGCTGGCGGTGGGGGCTGCCAGTGCACTGGCGCCTAATCCGCTGATATCAAAAGTGTGGGCGGCGGGGGAAAATCCCGAACAGTGGATCCAATCTGGTTCGCACTATGGCGCTTTTGAAGCCAAAGTGGTCAACGGTGAGTGGACCGAAACCCGTCCGTTCAAACATGACAAATACCCCTGCGATATGCTGAACGCGGTGCGTGAAGTGGTCTACAACCCGTCGCGGGTGCGCTACCCGATGGTGCGTCTGGACTGGCTGCGTAAGCGTGAGAAGTCAGATCGCAGTCAGCGCGGAGATAACCGTTTTGTACGGGTCAGTTGGGATCAGGCGCTGGATCTGTTTTACGAAGAGCTGGAGAGGGTGCAAAAAACCTATGGCTCATCAGGCGTATTTACCGGGCTTGCCGACTGGCAAATGGTGGGCAAATACCATAAAGCGGGCGGGGCGATGGATCGGGGGCTTGGCCTGCATGGTAGCTATGTGACAACCGTCGGCGACTATTCTGCGGCAGCGGCACAAGTCATTTTACCGCATGTGATTGGTTCGCTGGAAGTTTATGAGCAGCAGACGTCGCTTCCGCTAGTGATTCAAAACAGCAATACCATCGTGCTGTGGGGCTGCGATCCGATCAAGAACCTGCAGATCGAGTTTTTGGTTCCCGATCACGATGCGTTTGGCTACTGGCAGCAGATTAAAGAGGCGGTAGCGCAGGGTAAGATGCGCGTTATCAGTGTTGATCCGGTGCGTAGCAAGTCGCAAAACTATCTTGGCTGCGAGCAGTTGGCGTTGCGGCCACAAACCGATGTCGCGTTAATGCTGGCGCTGGCGCATACCTTGTACGAAGAAAAACTGTACGACACGGCGTTTATTACCGATTACACCGTCGGTTTTGAGCAGTTTTTGCCGTATTTGCTGGGCGAAACCGATAAACAGCCGAAAAATGCCGAATGGGCGGCCGAAATCTGCGGCCTGACGGCAGAGCAGATCCGAGACTTCGCCCGTCTGTTGGTGAAAGGCCGGACACAGTTTATGGGCGGTTGGTGCGTACAACGCATGCACCATGGTGAGCAGTATCCGTGGATGCTGGTGGTGCTGGCCAGCATGGTCGGTCAAGTTGGTTTGCCCGGCGGCGGGGTAGGATTTGGCTGGCACTACAACGGCGGTGGTACGGTAACATCCGCCGGGCCTGTGCTTTCTGGACTGGGAGGGATCACGAATCCCCCGCAGGCAAAGTACAACGCGGATTTTCGCGGCGTATCGGAGCATATCCCCACTTCGCGTATCGTTGACTGCCTGCTTGAGCCGGGCAAAAAGGTTGCCTTTAACGGCGAGACGTTAACCTGGCCTGACATCAAAATGGCGATCTACAGCGCGGCAAATCCATTTCATGCGCAGCAGGACAGGAATCGCATGATCGACGCGTGGAAGAAGCTGGAAACCGTTGTGGTGTTGGATCACCAATGGACCGCGTCGTGCCGTTTTGCCGATATTGTCCTGCCCGTTACCACCCGCTTTGAACGTAACGATATTGAGCAGTTCGGTACGCATTCGAATAAAGGGTTGATGGCGTTGCATCAGATCGTCAAACCGCAATATGAAGCGCGACATGATTTTGATGTATTTGCCGGGCTGTGTAAGCGCTTTGACAAGGAAGCGGTGTACCGTGAAAACCGTGATGAAATGCAGTGGATACAGGCGCTTTATGACGAAGGCGTGAAGATGGGGGCATCGCTCGGCGTCTCATTACCGGATTTCACAACGTTCTGGCAGGGTGACGGATATATTGAATATCCGCCGGGTCAGCCGTGGGTACGTCACGGTGAGTTTCGCGACCAGCCAGACCTGAATCCGCTGGGAACGCCGTCAGGTCTGATTGAAATCTACAGCAAAACCATCGCGGGCTTTGCCTATGAGGATTGTCCGGGGCATCCGGTGTGGATGGAACCCTTTGAGCGTACCCATAGCGGCAAAAAAGATAAATACCCGCTGCATCTGCAATCCTGCCATCCGGACAAACGTCTGCATTCCCAACTGTGCTCTAGCGAGGCGTTTCGCAACACCTATGCGGTTGCCGGAAGAGAACCGCTTTATATCAGTGAACAGGATGCCACCGCTCGTGGCTTAAAAGCCGGTGATATCGCCCGCGTTTTTAACGCTCGTGGTCAGGTACTGGCTGGCGTAGTTGTCAGTCCGGATTTTTCCCCTGGCGTGGTCCGTATTCATGAAGGTGCATGGTACTCCCCGCAGGAAGGGGGGAAAGCCGGGACATTATGCACTTATGGCGACCCGAACGTGCTGAGCGCGGATATCGGTACTTCACAGCTGGCCCAGGGGCCTTCAGCGCATACCGTGCTGGTGGAGGTCGAGCGTTATCAGCAGAAAGCCCCGCAGGTGACGGCTTTCGGTGGTCCGCAGATTGTGAAAGAGGAGGGGACCAGTGCAGCATAAGCAAATTCATCAGCAGCGGGCAGCTGTGTACCAGTGGTTTTCGCAACTGCTATTTCGTGAACTGGATGAAAAACAGCTCGCCAGTCTGGAAAACGGCGATAGCCAGGCTTGGATTGCCTCACTGGCGGCGGTTCCTGGAGTGTCTGCCGAGGTTAAACGTTTTGAGCGTAGCCTGGTCCGGGTTTTGCGGCGCGACTCCCGACAGCTGGAGCTGGCAGCAGATTTTGCCTCGCTGTTTCTGCTGGCCCCGCCGGCTAGTGTTTCTCCCTATGCAGGGCACTATCCACACACGACAGCGGCAGAAGAACGTCGGCAAATGAATGTGCTGCTGATTGAGCAAGGTCTGGCAGCGCGAGAGAATGAACCCTCCGATCATATTGCTGTGCAGTTGGCATTAATGGCGAGGATGGTTGCTAAAGAGGAGAGGCTATCGGCGCAATATTACTTTTTGCATCATCATATTCTGTGCTGGGCACCGTTATTTCGCGACGCTTGTCTGGTGCGGGATAACGAGGGGTTTTATCCTCAGGCGGTGAATCTGATAGTGCGTTTTATGCAAGAGGATGAACAGTATCTGGAGTCATTGCTGATGGATGATTTTTATTTCAGCAGCCAGCGCTGAATATGACAAAGGGACAGCCTGCGTTGTAATGCCAGTCAGTTAAGCATTATGGAGCATATTTTATTGCGGCATAGGGTTCCGTTCACCTCAGCGGAGTCATTTCTCTGAAGCGCAGATACCCGTGAACGTGCAAGGGAGGCTCACCGCCGCCTCCCTTGCAACCCTGGCTCCCGGCGGGATTGTTAAGGGTACGGCGATAGTACCCTTAACACGTTCACAGGCAGTATCGTTTCAGAGAAGTGATATCACTAAAGTGAACGGAACATTTTGCCAGAGACAACATGTCATTATCTTTGGTTCACCTGTAACGACAGGAGCTTAATCTGCACGGCCCATATAGCGACGTTCTTCGATATGAATACGGATTTTTTCACCCGCACTCAGATACTCAGGAACCTGGATCACCAGACCGGTGCTCAGGGTTGCTGGCTTGTTGCGCGCACTCGCTGAAGCACCTTTAATCCCCGGTGAGGTTTCAACGATTTCCAGGTCTACGGTCTGCGGCAGTTCAAGCGCCAGTAGCTGGCCATCCCAGGTCAGGACCTGCATGTCCGGCATCCCGCCTTCCGGCATGAACAGCAGCTCTTCTTCAATCTGGTCTTTGGTGAAGGTATACGGGGTATAGTCTTCTTTATCCATAAAGATGTATTCGTTGCCATCGACGTAGGAAAAATCAACGCCACGACGGCTCAGAGTGACGGTATCCACGATATCGTCGCCTTTGAAGCGCTCTTCAACTTTCAGACCGGTACGCACATCAGAAAAACGCATTTTGTACAGCGTGGCTGCACCACGTGCAGACGGTGATTGAATATCGATATCTTTTACAATCAGCAGCTTGCCGTTGTAGTTCAGTACCATACCTTTTTTAATTTCGTTCGCTCTTGGCATCGAAAAAATCCTGTAGTGAGGAGTGTCTAAAATATCGCGTAAAACTACTCGCGCCGGGGCATTCAGGCAAGCGGAATTCATGCTTTTGCTGGTGCAAAAAAGGTGGTACTGTGCCCTTCCCGCACAATCCGATGGTTTACGATTAAGAGAGTACTGTATGGAATGCCGTCCGGATTGTGGTGCATGCTGCACCGCGCCTTCAATCTCCAGTCCCATCCCCGGTATGCCTGATGGCAAGCCCGCTAATACGCCCTGCGTTCAGTTGGATGAATCCCTGCGTTGCAAAATTTTTGCGTCGCCGCTACGACCAAAGGTGTGCGGCGGTTTACAGCCCAGTGCGGAAATGTGCGGGCGGACGACGCACCAGGCCATGGTTTATCTCATCGAGCTTGAAGCGCTAACCGCGCCTTAAACGTCCTTGATGCGCGCCAGGCACGCGACGGTGGCGACGATCATCACCAGCGCAAACCAGAACACCGCGTGATAGTTCCAAATTTCAGCGGCAATCCCTGCCAGCGATCCGGCAATAATCCAGCCCACGCGAATGGTATTCGTATAGAGGGTGGTGGCTGAACCTGCCTGTCCCGGCATCAGGTCCTGGAAATAGAGCATACCAATCCCGCCGAGAATACCGATGTAAATCGCGTTCAGCAGCTGTAAGCCAAGCAATATCGCCGGAGAGTGAGCCAGCAGCATGCCGGCATAAAAGAAGAATCCGGCAACGACGGCAATTCTCATCAACAGACGTTTACCCAGACGCTTTGCAAAATAGCCAGCAATCAGCATGGTTGGGATTTCCAGTCCGGCTGCGGTGCCCATCATGATGCCAGCCAGTTTTTCTGGCAGATGCAGTTCGTTGATGATAAACAGCGGCATATTAATGATATAGAGACTATTGGTTCCCCACATTAATGTGCAGATAACAAACAGCAGCAACGTGTCGCGTCGATTGCGGCGCGGGGCCTCAACTGCGCCTGTCGCGAGAGGCACGTTTTTACTCATTGAGGGTAAAAACAGCCAGACCATTACACCGCAGACAACAAACGCCACCGCCGCGCTGAGATACATCACCGTAAAGCTGAATCCCATGGCCAGCGCGTAGGCCAGCGGCGGGCCAATTACCCAGGCCAGCGAAACCTGTGCGCGTAATATTGAGCTGAACATGACGGCTTCCCGACCTGTGCGGTCGGCGTGTTCACGGGCGAGAGCAAACATTTGCGGGTTGGCGGTCGATCCAAAGCTGCTGAGGAATACCCCGACAAAAAGCAAGATAAAATAATTACGGTTCCAGGCGAACAGCACGCAGGCCAGCATCCCCAGCACGCAGCAAAACACAATCAGGTTCTTGCGATCGCCTTTTCTATCTGAACGTCCGGCCAGAAACTGACTTACCAGAATACCGATCACAGCGCTACCGGTAAAAAAGAACCCAACCATGCCGGGACGGGCGTGGACTTCATCCGTCAGAAAAAGGCTGAGCGTTGGCGTCTGCAACGCACCGGCGATACCCGTCAGAAATGCGACAAGCAGGAACGCCGAAGACGTTAAATCAAACGCCTTGGGTGTGGCGGCTACGGGGGTGTTATGCATGTTTTGATATCAATGATGTGAAGAGACGCGGAGTTTACGCCGCTTGTCAGAAAATAAACAGGGAGCCAAATCAAAATCGGCATCAAAAATCAAAATAGCATTTCAGTCAAAGAATGCTGTTTGCTGACGTTGCTGAATCTGACAAGCTGACGGCGTTTTTGCGTCAGCATTTTTTTCTCCTCCGCAGAGAAAATGTGCGTTATCTCTAAATTCAGCAAGTATTTTGTCAACTTTACTTGTGTGCTGAAGAAAAAAGAGCAAGACTTCTTGAAACGTTTCAGCGTCATCTTGCCTTAACTGATGGAGTCGGGTGGCGCCTTTTTTCTCATGTTGGCTGAATCGTTTCAATTCAGCGGGAGAGGAGAATCATGTTCCAGTTATCTGTTCAGGATATTCACCCGGGCGAACAGGCCGGGAATAAAGAAGAGGCTATTCGCCAGGTTGCCGCTGCCTTAGTGCAGGCGGGTAACGTCTCGGAAGGCTACGTCGATGGCATGCTGGCGCGCGAACAACAGACGTCCACGTTCCTCGGCAACGGTATTGCGATTCCTCACGGTACGACGGACACGCGCGATCAGGTACTGAAAACCGGTGTGCAGGTATTTCAGTTTCCGCAAGGCGTGACCTGGGGCGAAGGGCAGGTTGCTTATGTGGCAATCGGCATCGCCGCAAGCTCTGATGAACACCTCGGTTTACTGCGTCAGCTGACACACGTGCTGAGCGACGACTCCGTCGCTGAACAGCTGAAATCTGTGACCACGGCGGAAGAACTGCGTGCGCTGCTGATGGGTGAAAAGCAAAGTGAACAGCTGAAGCTTGATAACGAAACGCTGTCGCTGGATGTCGTGGCCAACTCGCTGGTGACGCTGCAGGCACTCAACGCGGCACGGCTGAAAGAAGTCGGTGCGGTTGACGCCACCTTTGTGGCCAGAGCAATCAATGAGCAGCCGATGAATCTTGGTCAGGGGATCTGGCTGAATGACTGTGCTGAAGGTAACGTGCGTAGCGCCGTTGCGGTCAGCCGTGCAGCAACAGCGTTCGATGTACAAGGTGAAGCGGCAGCCCTGCTGGTGACCGTCGCCATGAATGACGATCAACCGGTTGCGGTGCTGAAGCGCCTTGGCGATCTGCTGCTGAATAATAAAGCTGACCGTTTGTTGAAAGCTGATGCGGCAACGGTGCTGGCACTGCTGGCCAGCGATGACGGCTTAACTGATGATGTACTGAGCGCCGAATTTATTGTGCGCAATGAGCATGGTTTACATGCCCGCCCGGGCACCATGCTGGTGAATACGATTAAACAATTTAACAGTGAAATTACCGTGACAAATCTTGATGGAACCGGCAAGCCGGCGAATGGACGCAGTCTGATGAAAGTTGTGGCGTTAGGCGTGAAGAAAGGACATCACCTGCGCTTTACTGCACAGGGTGAAGATGCTGAACAGGCGCTGAAGGCGATTGGCGAAGCCATCGCGGCAGGTCTTGGGGAGGGCGCGTAATGAGCAGACGTGTTGCTACTATCACCCTTAACCCGGCCTACGACCTGGTGGGTTTCTGCCCGGAAATTGAACGCGGTGAAGTGAACCTGGTTAAAACCACCGGTCTGCATGCGGCAGGGAAAGGGATCAACGTCGCTAAGGTTTTGAAGGATTTAGGTATCGATGTCACTGTGGGCGGCTTCCTGGGTAAAGACAACCAGGATGGTTTTCAGCAGTTGTTCAGCGAGCTGGGCATTGCCAACCGTTTTCAGGTCGTGCAGGGCCGTACCCGTATTAACGTCAAGCTGACCGAAAAAGACGGTGAAGTATCTGACTTCAACTTCTCTGGTTTTGAAGTTACCCCGGCTGACTGGGAACGCTTTGTGAATGATTCGCTGAGCTGGCTGGGCCAGTTCGACATGGTGTGCGTCAGCGGCAGTTTGCCAACCGGCGTGAGCCCGGAAGCCTTCACCGACTGGATGACGCGCCTGCGTAGTCAGTGTCCTTGCATTATCTTTGATAGTAGTCGTGAAGCGTTGGTAGCAGGCCTGAAAGCGGCACCATGGCTGGTGAAGCCAAACCGTCGCGAACTGGAAATCTGGGCCGGTCGTAAGCTGCCGGAAATGAAAGATGTGATTGAAGCGGCGCATGCGCTGCGTGAACAGGGGATCGCCCATGTGGTGATTTCACTCGGCGCGGAAGGTGCGCTGTGGGTTAACGCCTCAGGTGAGTGGATTGCTAAACCGCCGTCAGTTGAGGTGGTCAGCACCGTCGGCGCGGGTGATTCAATGGTTGGCGGTCTGATTTACGGTCTGCTGATGCGTGAGTCCAGCGAACATACCCTGCGTCTGGCGACGGCTGTTGCCGCCCTGGCGGTAAGCCAAAGTAATGTAGGCATTACCGATCGTCCTCAGTTGGCCGCAATGATGGCGCGTGTCGACTTAAAACCGTTTAACTGACAGCAGGAGAGGCATAATGAAAACGCTGCTGATTATTGACGCTAATCTCGGCCAGGCTCGCGCTTACATGGCGAAAACCCTGCTTGGAGCGGCGGCACAGAAAGCACATCTGGAAATTATTGATAATCCGAATGATGCCGAACTGGCAATTGTTCTGGGCGATACGCTTCCTGCCGACAGTTCGCTGAACGGCAAAAAAGTCTGGCTGGGCGACATTGGTCGTGCGGTTGCGCATCCTGAACTCTTCCTCAGCGAAGCTAAAGGCCATGCAAAACCCTACAGCGCCCCGGTTGCAACAGCACCTGTGGCCAGCAGTGGTCCAAAACGCGTGGTGGCGGTGACGGCGTGTCCGACCGGTGTTGCTCATACGTTTATGGCCGCTGAAGCGATTGAAACAGAAGCGAAAAAACGTGGCTGGTGGGTGAAGGTTGAAACCCGAGGTTCTGTTGGCGCAGGTAACGCCATTACGCCGGAAGAGGTGGCTCAGGCTGATCTGGTGATTGTGGCCGCTGATATTGAAGTTGATCTGGCGAAGTTTGCCGGCAAACCGATGTACCGCACCTCTACCGGTCTTGCGTTGAAGAAAACCAAGCAGGAGCTGGACAAAGCGCTGGAAGAAGCAACACCGTACCAGCCAACCGGTAAAGCGCAGACTTCAGCAACCGAAAGTAAGAAAGAGAGCGCGGGGGCGTATCGTCACCTGCTGACGGGCGTCTCTTACATGCTGCCGATGGTGGTTGCTGGCGGTCTGTGTATTGCACTCTCGTTCGCTTTTGGTATCGAAGCGTTTAAAGAGCAGGGGACGCTGGCGGCGGCGCTGATGCAGATTGGCGGTGGTTCAGCCTTCGCGCTGATGGTGCCGGTACTGGCAGGTTATATCGCGTTTTCCATCGCTGACCGTCCGGGTCTGACGCCGGGTCTTATCGGCGGTATGCTGGCGGTAAGCACCGGTTCCGGCTTTATTGGCGGTATTATTGCTGGTTTCCTTGCCGGTTATGTGGCGAAGCTTATCAGCACGAAGCTGAAACTCCCGCAGAGTATGGAAGCGCTGAAACCGATCCTGATCATTCCGCTGTTCTCAAGCCTGGTGGTTGGTCTGGCCATGATTTACCTGATCGGCAAACCGGTGGCGGGTATTCTGGAAGGTTTGACTCACTGGCTGCAAACCATGGGTACGGCCAATGCGGTGCTGCTTGGCGCGATTCTTGGCGGCATGATGTGTACCGACATGGGTGGTCCGGTTAACAAGGCGGCGTATGCTTTCGGTGTGGGTCTGCTGAGTACGCAAACTTATGCGCCTATGGCAGCCATTATGGCTGCGGGTATGGTACCTCCGCTGGCTCTGGGTCTGGCAACGCTGGTTGCGCGTCGTAAGTTCGACAAAGCGCAGCAGGAAGGCGGTAAAGCTGCTCTGGTACTGGGCCTGTGCTTTATCACCGAAGGGGCAATCCCGTTCGCTGCCCGTGACCCAATGCGCGTTCTGCCTTGCTGTATCGTTGGTGGTGCGATTACCGGGGCTATCTCGATGGCGGTGGGTGCGAAGCTGATGGCGCCACACGGCGGGCTGTTTGTCCTGTTAATCCCAGGCGCAATCACACCGGTGTTAGGATACCTGCTGGCAATTATTGCCGGTACGCTGGTAGCCGGTCTCTCCTACGCGGTGCTGAAGCGCCCGGAAGCTGAGGTTGTGGCAAAGGCGGCCTGATTTAACGTCAATACCAGGGGCAGAGAATTCTCTGCCCCTTTTTTTATGTTTTTACCTATACCGTTGCAGCATCGCCACAATAATCCATCCAGCCTTAATAAAACGGGTCAGGCAATCATTGGCGCGATGATAAAACCAAAGGCAACACCAGCAATGATCCCACCCAGTCCTGGCAGCATAAACGGATGGTTTAAGACATACTTGCCCACGCGCGTTGTCCCTGTGGTGTCGAACTCCATTGCCGCCAGAGAAGTCGGGTATGTTGGTAGAACAAACACCCCGGTTACCGCCACATAGGAGGCCAGAATTGCCCATGTAGGCACGCCGAGCGCAACGGCCAGAGGGATGATCAGCGGCGTGGTGGCGCCTTGCGAGTAGAGAAGCGCGCAGGTACCAAACAGCACCAGTGCCAACAGCATGGGATAAGCCCGTAGAATATCGCCTGCGATATCCTTAATCTCCGCTAAGTGGGCATCAATGAAGGTCGTTCCCAGTGTAACAATCCCGAGAATGACCGCCAGTGAACTCATCCCTGATCGAAACGTGGATGTCAGGACAATAGCATCGGTTGAAGTTTTGCATAACACCACCATCAGGCAAGCGGCAGCCAACATACAGATAATGATGATATCCCGGGTATTCATTGGGTTGCCTGCATCGAATCCAGGGCGTAGCTGCGGGCAGGCGGCAAGAATAACGATGACGACCGTTGCCAGCATAAACAGGGCGACTGAGAGTTTGGCACCCGGCGTAGTGCTGTTTTGCCCTTCATATTTACGCACTAATCCTTTTTGCAGGCGTTCCAGATAGACTTCATCATCCTGTAGCTCGCATCCCTGACGTGAGGCGATAAAAGCGGCGACCATCGCGGCGACAAACGAAGCTGGCAGACATACCGCCATGACCTGAATAAAAGTGATACCGTTGCCTTCCATAATGGTCAGCATAGCCGCCATTGCGGCACTGATCGGCGAACCGGATATCGCCACCTGAGAGGCGACTACGGATCCGGCGAGCGTACGAGAAGGGCGGATACCGGACTCTTTGGCGACTTCGGCAATCACTGGCAGGGTAGAAAATACAATGAACCCTGTTCCGGCCATAATGGTCATCGACCAGGTGATAATCGGTGCAATAATATTGATATATTTAGGGTTACGCCGCATGAAATTACCGGCAACGCGAACCAGATAATCCATACCTCCTGCGGCCTGTAGCGCCGATGCTGCCACGACAACTGTCATAATAATGAGGATAACGTCAACGGGTGGCGAGCCAATTTGCAGATCAAATCCCAACGTTAAAATAGCCAGCCCCAGACCACCGCATAAACCGATACCTATTCCGCCGAGGCGGATACCAAAAAATATTGCACCCAACACGACGATAATTTCTAACCAAACCATAATGGCCTCCGCCAGAGAATAATTTGTTATTAAAATAAGTGGTTGTTTAATGCTTTATTAATCTGGTGACGGCTGTTATTGCGCCAGAAGATGATGTTTGCCAACTCGTTTTTCGTACCATTTAATACCGGCGCGAACTAATGATCCGGTTGAGTCAATATATTTATCTGGAGACTTTCTGACTGCTTCGGCAAGAATGACGGGGACTTCAGTACATCCCAGTACAATGATTTGTGCGCCGCGTGAGAAGAGCACTTCAGCCTGTTCATTCATCAGCGTTTGTGCCCGCTTAAGGTCGCCGGCTTTTAAGCAATAAATACTTTCCATGACCTTTTCCTGACCGGATGAATCAGGACTGATGCAGGTTAAACCAAGAGATTCTATGCCTTTTTGGTAGAGTCCCATGTAAAGGGTGGCGTTAGTAGCAAGTAAACCGATACGTGATTTTCCGCAGTTTTTGACCTCATTCATGGTTGTTTCAACGATACTGAGTAACTCTGTATGACAGCACTCTTTTAATTCATTAAACCAAAAGTGGGCGGTATTACAGGGGATCACAATACACTCCGCACCAGCATCTTCCAGTTTGTGCATATAATCACGCATTGCCGGAAGTGGGGAATGACCATGATGCATTAACGCATCAGTTCGGTCTGGAATATCAGGGATGGATGAAATAATTAATGGGATATGTTCCTGATCGCGTTGTGCTGCGGTAAAGGTGACGAATTTATTAAAAAGATCGACGGTTGCAGCAGGCCCCATACCACCAAGTACGCCAATTAAACCTTTCACGATATATACCTCTAATTTACCGATATTTAATATTCAGAGCTGGTGTCTATCTGGTGCTTATGTTTAACAGCAGAGTGTCGTGAGGAGAAATGCAATAATGTTTGGTTCAATGCAAAAAACGCATGAGTGTGATGTCTTTTACCACCTCGGCAGGCCGGTAATCAGCCAGAGGCCCGTCATTCAGCGGTGGATGAGCGGTCGTGGTCGATGGGTAAAGAAACATGTTAATGTCAAAAATGAAGGTATTATGCAAAAAACGAATCACCAGATGCTGATGTTGAATATCATCTCCGGGAATATTCAGGCATGATGCTTAAGACTAATCGACATATTTAAACATCCGCGTGACAGGCATGAAAAATATCGAGACAAAATGGTTATATGATTTTCTGACGCTGGAAGCGTGTCGTCATTTTTCTCAGGCCGCAGAGGAGCGCAACTTATCCCAACCGGCATTTAGTCGGCGGATCAAGGCGCTAGAATCCGCTGTTGGGGTGCTGCTGTTTGACCGTACGACAAGTCCACTGCAGCTGACGGAGGAGGGTAAGTTATTCCATTCGCAGACCCGTAGCCTGCTACAACAGCTGGAATGCAATTTAGATGAGCTAAGTGGTCACAACCTGCTTGGCGTTCCCAATATCAAAATAGCGGCGGCACATTCTCTGTCGCTGACGATGTTGCCCAGATTAGTACATTCAATGTCGGCATGGGGCGAAGAATTTGTTTACCACGTCGAAGCGATTGACGTAGTCCAGGCGGTGAATACGCTGCGCGAGGGGAAAAGTGATTTTATTATCTCCTTTCGCGATGAAGACTTAATGCAGTCACCGTTCTGCGGCTTGAAGGTTTTTGATTCTGAGCTCTATCCCGTCTGTGCTGCGGATGCACAGGGTAAGGCGTTGTTTGATATCTATCAGCCGCAGGTGCCGATTCTGAACTATACCAGCACTTCCTACATGGGAAGATTGGTTAACCGTCACCTGGCGGAGGTGGGCAGTATTTCAGCGCGTACGCTGTTTATGTCTTCGATGAGTGAGCTATTGAAGAATATGGCATTGGATGGTCATGGTATCGCCTGGCTGCCAGCGTGGACGATCGTGAACGAACTACGGGATAAGCGCCTGGTTTGTCTGGACACGCCGGAGTTGATGGTGCCAATTCAGGCTTATATTTACCGAATGGATACCCGTTTGAATAAAACGGCTGAGCATTTCTGGCGGATTTTGTACAACCATATGCCAGAGGATCTGGTTACGCTCACTTGATACGCGCCAGCTTGTCTGGCGCGCGGAGATCGTTACGCCACTGCTTTTTCTGTTTGCTGGGCTTTCAGCCAGGCGATCTCTTCGGCCCATATATCCGGATTAATGGTTTCCAGTACCAGCGGAATACCGTCAAAACGATTATCCTGCATAATCCAACGGAAGGCATCATGGCCAATATTACCTTCACCCAGGCTGTGATGACGGTCAACGCGACTGCCAAACGCGCTCTTGGCGTCGTTCAGGTGCATACCGCGTAGATACTTGAAACCGACAATGCGTTCAAATTCCGCAAACGTCTTTTCGCACTCTTCTGCGGAACGCAAATCGTAACCCGCCGCGAAAGCGTGGCAGGTATCAATACAAACGCCAACACGGGACTTATCTTCGACGCCGTCGATAATGGCGGCCAGGTGCTCAAACTTGAATCCCAGATTACTACCTTGTCCGGCGGTATTTTCGATAACTGCCGTAACGCCCTGGGTCTGAGCGAGGACGATGTTGATGGATTCGGCAATGCGCGCCAGACATTCATCTTCCGGGATCTGCATCAAATGGCTGCCCGGGTGAAAGTTCAGCAGGGATAAGCCAAGCAGTTCACAGCGTTGCATTTCATCAAGAAACGCATCACGCGATTTTTCCAGCGCATCGCTGACCGGGTGACCGAGGTTAATCAGGTAACTGTCGTGAGGCAGGATTTGTGCGGAGGTGTAGTGGTACTTCTCGCAGGCAGATTTGAAATCATCAATGATTTCGGTGGTTAGCGGCGCAGCACGCCACTGGCGTTGATTCTTGGTGAACAGGGCGAATGCGGTCGCTTCGATTTCTGCGGCTCGAATAGCGGCGTTAGCCAGACCGCCAGCGGCGCTTACGTGCGCTCCGATATATTTCATAAATTTAACCCGCCATACTCAAATACAAAAAGGGAGAGTATAGCGGGTTAATGGAGGTGAGTCGTGATCGTTTATGCCATCAGGGCGTGGACAGCGACGTTAATCGCACCACCACCGACAATCAGCCAGACAAACAGCAGCAGGGCCATCAGTAACGGTTTGGCACCGGCTTTTTTCAGTGCGCTAACGTGAGTGGTTAACCCCAGTGCAGCCATTGCCATTGCCAGCAAAATGGTGTCCAGCGTTACCAGCATGTTCACAACCGACTGCGGCAGCAGGTGGAACGAGTTAAAAATCGCGACCACAATGAACAGGATGGCAAACCATGGAATAGTGATTTTGCTTTTCTCACCGCCCGTAGCCGGAGACAACTGTTTAACGCGTGCGGCCAGGAGGATGAGGAACGGTGCCAGCATCATGACACGCAGCATTTTGGCAATAACCGCGGCGTTTTCCGCATCCGGGTTAATGGCGTGCCCGGCAGCCACTACCTGTGCTACTTCATGCATGGTGGAACCAATGTAAATGCCGTAGGTTTCTGGGCTAAACCAGTGTGCCAGCAGCGGATACATTGCCGGATACAGGAAGATAGCGATGGTACCGAAGATCACCACGGTGGCAACAGCGACGGTTACCTTACTGGCTTCCGCTTTCACTACCGGCTCGGTTGCCAGCACGGCGGCGGCACCACAAATGCTGCTCCCCGCACCAATCAGCCAACTGGTGTGGCGGTCCAGACCAAACACTTTCTGCCCCAGGAAGCAGGCAATCAAAAAGGTACTGCTCAGCGTTAACACATCAATCACGATACCGCTGACGCCGACGTCAGCAATTTGCGCGAAGGTGAGGCGGAAGCCGTAGAGGATGATCCCCAAACGTAATAAATGTTGTTTAGCAAACAGCACGCCGCCGTCACAGCTTTTCCAGATGTGCGGATAGACGGTGTTGCCGAGGACCATCCCCAACAAGATTGCTAAGGTGAGGGCGCTGAACCCGGCACCTGCGACGGCGGGAATAGATCCACCCCATAAGGCAACCCCAGTGATAACTGCACTCAGGGCAAGCCCCGGAATAAAATGCCACGCTGTACGACGATGAGTCTGCAAGGTGAGTTCTGTCATATCCTTCTCCTTTATCTGGGTAAAAGAGTACGGCGAAGTGGTTTAAAAATAAAATTGATTATATATTTATAATTAATCTATATAAGTGGTATACCCGTCATACTTCAAGTTGCATGTGCGTTGGCTGCGCTCGTTCACCCCAGTCACGTACTTAAGTACGCTCCCGGGGATTAATGAGGGACATCCATGTCCCTCACCAGAGGCCAGCCTTTGGCTGGTCAAATTCGTTCCTGACGAATTTGTCTCTCTCTTGCCGCCTTCCTGCAACTCGAATTATTTAGGGTATAAGTAACGGATATCCGGTGGAAAACGACTATGCATATCACCTTGCGACAACTTGAAGTGTTTGCTGAGGTACTAAAAAGCGGTTCAACGACCCAGGCGTCTGTCATGCTGGCATTGTCGCAATCGGCGGTGAGTGCGGCACTTACCGATCTGGAAGGGCAACTCGGCGTGCAACTGTTTGACCGCGTCGGCAAACGGCTAGTGGTCAATGAGCACGGGCGTTTGCTCTACCCACGAGCGTTGGCGTTACTTGAGCAAACGACCGAAATCGAGCAGCTTTTTCGCGAAGATAATGGTGCTATTCGGGTCTATGCCAGTAGCACCATTGGTAACTATATCTTGCCTGCTATGATCGCCCGCTATCGGCAGGATTTTCCTGATTTGCCGCTCGAGCTGAGCGTGGGTAACAGTCAGGATGTGATCAATGCTGTGCTTGATTTTCGGGTAGACATTGGGCTGATCGAAGGGCCGTGTCACAGTACTGAAATTATCTCTGAACCGTGGCTGGAAGACGAGCTGGTGGTGTTTGCCGCACCGTCGTCACCGCTCACAAAGGGGCCTGTTACGCTGGAACAGCTGGCGGCTTCGCCGTGGATCCTGCGTGAGCGAGGATCCGGTACGCGTGAACTGGTGGATTACCTGCTGTTATCTCATCTGCCGAGATTTCAGATGGCAATGGAGTTGGGTAACTCAGAGGCCATTAAGCATGCGGTACGCCATGGTCTCGGGATCAGCTGCTTGTCGCGTCGGGTCATTGCGGAGCAGCTGCAGGCGGGAACGCTGAGCGAAGTTCCCGTGCCGCTGCCGCGTTTAGTCCGCACTCTCTGGCGCGTGCATCACAGGCAAAAACACATCTCCAATGCCATTACGCGATTTTTGCATTACAGCGACCAGGTCGAGCTGGGCGAATAGGGCGCTTACAGTCGTAAGGTCATCTCTTTATAGAACGGCGGTTATATCTTAACCGCTGTGCGCCGCAAATTTTCTGCTTTACTTATAATCCGCGGCCAGTCATGAAGGTCTCTTATAACAGCGTATTTGTGCCGGAAGAATGCCATTTCGTCTGCTACAATCGCGCCTCATTTTTTGGATGGATAGCATTTTCACATGGTTTCCGAAACTAAAACCACAGAAGCGCCCACGCTACGTCGTGAACTGAAGGCGCGTCACCTGACGATGATTGCCATTGGAGGCTCCATCGGTACAGGTCTTTTCGTTGCATCTGGTGCAACTATTTCTGCAGCGGGTCCAGGCGGCGCGTTGTTCTCTTATATTCTGATCGGTCTGATGGTGTACTTCCTGATGACCAGCCTCGGTGAACTGGCTGCCTATATGCCGGTTTCCGGCTCGTTTTCCACCTACGGTCAGAACTACGTAGAAGAGGGCTTTGGCTTCGCGCTGGGCTGGAACTACTGGTACAACTGGGCGGTAACGATTGCCGTTGATCTGGTGGCCGCACAGCTGGTGATGAGCTGGTGGTTCCCGGACACGCCGGGCTGGATCTGGAGTGCGCTGTTCCTCGGCGTTATCTTCCTGCTGAACTACATTTCCGTTCGCGGATTTGGTGAAGCGGAATATTGGTTCTCACTGATCAAAGTTACCACCGTCATTATCTTCATCGTGGTTGGTGTGATGATGATTTTCGGTATCTTCAAAGGCGCTCAGCCGGTGGGCTGGAGCAACTGGACGACCGGTGATGCACCGTTTGCCGGTGGTTTTGCTGCGATGATTGGCGTGGCGATGATAGTCGGCTTCTCCTTCCAGGGGACAGAGCTTATCGGTATCGCGGCTGGCGAATCTGAAGATCCTGAAAAGAACATTCCACGTGCGGTACGTCAGGTATTCTGGCGAATCCTGCTGTTCTATGTGTTCGCGATTTTGATTATCAGCCTGATCATTCCGTACACCGATCCAAGCCTGCTGCGTAACGATGTAAAAGACATCAGCGTTAGCCCGTTCACGCTGGTATTCCAGCATGCGGGTCTGCTGTCTGCGGCAGCGGTGATGAACGCAGTTATCCTGACGGCGGTGCTGTCGGCAGGTAACTCCGGGATGTACGCCTCCACGCGTATGCTTTATACCCTGGCATGTGACGGTAAAGCGCCGCGTATTTTCGGCAAACTGTCTCGTGGCGGCGTACCGCGTAACGCGCTGTATGCGACCACCGTGGTGGCGGGGCTGTGCTTCCTGACTTCAATGTTTGGCAACCAGACCGTGTATCTGTGGCTGCTGAATACTTCCGGGATGACGGGCTTTATCGCCTGGCTGGGGATTGCTATTAGCCACTATCGCTTCCGTCGCGGTTATGTGCTGCAGGGTCACGATGTGAAGGACCTGCCGTACCGTTCTGGCTTTTTCCCGCTGGGGCCGATCTTCGCCTTTGTGCTGTGCCTGATTATCACCCTGGGTCAGAACTACGAAGCGTTCCTGAAAGACAGCATTGACTGGGGCGGCGTGATGGCTACCTATATCGGTATCCCGCTGTTCCTGATTATCTGGTTTGGCTATAAGCTGACCAAAGGAACCCGTTTTGTTCGCTATAGCGAAATGAAATTCCCGGGGCGCGTGAAGAAATAATTCTTACCAGCTACGGCAGAAAAAACAAAACCCCGGCATGATGAGTGCCGGGGTTTTTTATTGCGCCAGACTTAGAAGCTGTAAGTCATGCCAACCGTGTAACGACGTCCATCAAGAACGGTGTCGTAGGTATCGTAATCGATTTGTTTATCCAGCACGTTATACACGCCAGCGGTCATCAACAGATCCTTGGTTGCATAGTAACGTAAACCAACATCGACCTGAGTATAGGACGGCGTGCCCTGGGCCATGGAGGTACGGCTCAGGTATTCAGACGTTTTCCCGCGCAGATTCAGACGGCTCCAGAAACCGAGATCCTGGGTGGCCTGCCAGTCCAGCGTCGTGTTAAACATATGCTTCGGCATTTTGTTCAACGGCTGGCCAGAGAACTGACCGCTTTTCTGCTCAGATTCCGTGTAGGTGTAGTTCGCGGTCCAGTTGACGTCGGAGGTTATTTTCCAGCCGAAGGTGGATTCTACGCCGCGCATATTGGCTTTATCGACGTTAACGCGATCGCTGACGAAGTCATAAGTCGTATTGCCGATGGTGCAGGCCGGATCGGAACTGCTGTTACAACGGCGAACTTCGGTGATTTTGTTTTTAAAGTCGGTATTGAACAATGTAACGCCTGCGTTGAGGTTGTTGCCGTTATCCCACAGTAAACCGATCTCTTCGCTGAGGCTTTTCTCCGGTTTCAGGTCCGGGTTGCCGACAATGATTCCGTTCAGACGGCCGCCGCCGGTGACCTGTCCCCAACTGGCAGAAGACTGGCGCAGATCCGGTGCACGATAGCCCGCGGAAACGCCACCTTTTAAGGTCCACTGATCGCTCAGATGCCATACGCCATAGCCGCGCGGCGTCCAGTTGTCACCGTAGTTTTCATCCTTATCCATACGCAGACCGCCGGTCAGCGTGAAGGTATCGGTAATGGCCCATTCATCTTCAGCAAACAGCGCCCAGCTCCAGCGGGTCAGTTTGTTCAGTCCATCAGCCGCTTGCAGCTGGTTGCCGTTATCGCGTAGTTTTTCATAACGGTATTGCCCGCCCAACGTCAGGGTGTGCGCCCCAAGGAATACCTGGTTCTGGTTATTGAAAATCGTGTTGTAGGACTTCATCTGGCGACCGGGGTTGTCGGTCTCTTCCTGCTGGACATAGCTGGTGGAGTTGAAGTCGTCGTAATAACCGCTGTGGGTTATTGAGTACGTGGTGTGCACATACTTGTTTTCGCTTTTACTGTTGGGCTTACAGCTTCCGTTACGGCAGTTTTCCTCTGCCATGGATTTGCCTGGCGTACTGTCGCGATCCTGCAATTCACGTGCGTAATCGAAATCGATGTCGTTTTTATCATCTGGCGTAAAGTTCAGGGTTAATCCCCCGCTACGCATACGCTGTTCATTGTAGCCATTTACGATTTCATCTTCTGCGCGGTGGGAGAATAATCCGGTCACCTTCGCGCCAAGTAATCCGTCAATCAGTGGTCCAGACGCATAGGCGTTGGTCTGGTAAATATCGCCGGAGTCTCTGTCTTCCTGGAAAGTGGCATCGCCGTGCAAAGAGCCGGTCCAGGCTTTAGTATTCGACACTTTTTTGGTGATGACGTTAATGACGCCGCCCATCGCATCAGAGCCATAGAGGGACGACATCGGGCCGCGGATTACCTCGATACGCTCGATGGATTCCAGCGGCGGCAGCCAACCTTGCTCAATACCTGAGTTGTCGCTGTTAGGACGTGTACCGCGGGTGCTGATGCGTTTACCGTTGACCAGGAAGAGTGTGTATTGCGAAGCCATACCGCGAATACTGATATCGCTACTGCTCCCCCCGCCAGTGACGACGACGCCAGGGACATCTTTTAGCGCATCGGTGACATCTCGATAGGCTTTGTCCTCAATCTGCTGCTTGGTAATAACAGATATTGAAGCCGGGGCATCCTGAATTTTCTGCTCGAAACCGGTAGCGGTAACGACCACGGTGTCTTGTTCAGCGCCATGGCCGAGTGATGGGAGGCAGGCGACGCATACTGCGGCAGCTACAGCCTTAACGTGAGGTATAGTCATTTGTATCATTCCATTTAAATGAATCAAACTGCGCGTCATGTGAAAGGCCATGACAATTGTATGTATTTGTCTTTTAAGGACTCTTTTCAGTAAAGAAGCGGGGGGATTGTACAAAAGTATGAATATTTGTAAACACAAATGATAATAGAAATCATTTGTGTTTGATATGGTTTGGAGTGAAATGCTTTTTTAATCAATAAGATAGTGGGGGAAGAAAAAAGGAGAAAAAGTGAAGGAATGATGGAGAAATGAAGAGGGCTTCCGCCCTCAACTCAGGAATTACTTCAGCAAATACTGGGCGTGGAAGCGCAGGTGATCCTCAATAAACGACGCAATGAAGTAATAGCTGTGGTCGTAACCAGGCTGGATGCGTAGCGTCATTGGCCATGCGGTCTGACGGGCAGTTTCGGCCAGTACCGCGGGCTGCAACTGATCGGCAAGAAACTGATCGCTGTCTCCCTGATCGATTAACGTCGGGATCGCGTCTGCGGGTTTGCTGGCCAGCATTAACGCGCAGCTATCCCACTCTGCCCACTGTGTTTTATCTTCGCCCAGATAAGCGCTAAAAGCCTTCTCACCCCACGGAACGCGACAAGGGTTTACGATCGGCGCAAAGGCGGAAACGCTGGTGTATCTCCCGGGATTTTTCAGCGCCATAATCAATGCGCCGTGGCCGCCCATGGAGTGTCCGCTGATGGCGCAGCGATCGCTGACGTTAAACTGCGACTGAATCAGTGCCGGAAGCTCATCACGCAGATAGTCATACATACGAAAATGCGTTGCCCACGGCTGCTGGGTGGCATTGAGGTAAAATCCGGCCCCTTGACCTAAATCGTAGCCATCATCGTTGGCAACCTGCTCGCCGCGCGGGCTGGTGTCCGGCATCACGAGAACAATACCCAGCTCAGCTGCAATGCGCTGCGCGCCTGCTTTGGTAGTGAAGTTTTCATCATTACAGGTCAGGCCCGACAGCCAGTACAGCACCGGAGGCGCGGCGTTATCACGGGGTGGTGGAAGAAAAATACTGAAGGTCATGGCGCAATTTAACGTGGCGGAGTCGTGACGCCAGCGTTGCTGCCAGCCTTCAAAACAGCGGTGCTCTTCAAGCATTTCCATGCGTGGCTCCTTGTTGTGTTGAACCTGAATGTGTTTGCGAACTCATCATAATACAGATTATTCATAGCACTGTGAGTAACTTTCACTTCCGCATTGAGCAAACATACTTCATCATCTATATAACTTTACATTAACACTCGACGTCACCGGGCTGAACGACAAGTGAAATCAGCAATGCTGAAAGGCTGTGCCAATTTCAATAATTATCACGGTGAATACTGGATTATGTGCGCCGCCTCACGCACAATGTTCTGGCTGTGACACAGCCTAAAAACTTTGCCCCATGCAGGGCAGAGGCGCCCCACCTGCAGGAGAAGAAGAAATGTCATCACTCAGTAAAGAAGCGGCACTGGTTCATGAAGCGCTGGTTGCGCGTGGTCTCGAAACCCCGCTGCGCCCGCCCGTGCAAGAGATGGATAACGAAACACGCAAACGTCTTATCTCTGGCCATATGACCGAGATTATGCAATTGCTCAATCTCGATTTGAGCGATGACAGTCTGATGGAAACTCCGCATCGCATTGCGAAAATGTATGTCGATGAGATTTTCTCCGGCCTCGATTACGCCAACTTCCCGAAAATCACCGTCATTGAAAACAAAATGAAGGTGGACGAGATGGTCACGGTTCGTGATATCACGCTGACCAGCACCTGCGAACACCACTTTGTCACTATCGATGGCAAAGCGACGGTGGCGTATATTCCGAAAGATTCGGTCATTGGTCTGTCGAAGATTAACCGCATTGTGCAGTTCTTTGCACAGCGTCCGCAGGTACAGGAACGTCTGACCCAGCAAATTCTCACCGCGCTGCAAACGCTGCTCGGGACGAATAATGTGGCGGTATCGATTGATGCGGTGCATTACTGTGTGAAAGCGCGCGGCATTCGCGATGCGACCAGTGCGACCACCACCACTTCTCTTGGCGGATTGTTTAAGTCCAGCCAGAACACGCGTCAGGAATTTCTGCGCGCAGTACGTCATCACAACTGATTAGGGCAGGAACCATGGAGCGTAATGTCACGCTGGATTTTATTCGTGGCGTCGCCATTCTTGGTATCCTGCTTCTCAATATTAGCGCCTTTGGCTTGCCAAAGGCGGCATACCTCAATCCCGCCTGGTATGGCAACATCACCTTATCCGACGCCTGGACCTGGGCGCTGCTCGATCTCTTCGCGCAGGTAAAATTCCTCACGCTGTTTGCTCTGCTGTTTGGTGCTGGTCTGCAAATGCTGCTCCCGCGTGGTAAACGCTGGATCCAGTCGCGGCTTACGTTGCTGGTGCTGTTGGGATTCATTCACGGTTTACTCTTCTGGGATGGCGATATCCTGCTGGCATATGGCTTGATCGGCCTGATTTGTTGGCGGCTGATCCGGGATGCGCCGTCGGTAAAAAGCTTATTTAACACCGGTGTGCTGCTGTATCTGGTGGGCGTTGGCGTACTGCTGCTGCTGGGAGTGATCTCCGGGAGCGAAACCAGCCGCGCCTGGACACCGGATGCTTCAGCGTTGCTGTATGAAAAATACTGGAAAGTGAACGGCGGAATGGAAGCAATCAGCAATCGCGTGGATATGATGTCCAATAGCTTGCTGGCGTTAGGCGCGCAATATGGCTGGCAACTGGCGGGGATGATGCTACTCGGCGCGGCATTAATGCGTAGTGGCTGGCTAAAAGGGCAGTACAGTTTGCAGCATTATCGACGCACTGGCGTTTTGCTGGTTATTATCGGCATGGCGATTAACCTGCCTGCTATCGTCGCCCAGTGGCAACTGGACTGGTCCTACCGCTGGTGTGCCTTCCTGTTACAAGCCCCGCGAGAGTTGGGTGCGCCTTTGCAAACCATTGGTTATGCCGCGCTGATGTTTGGTTTCTGGCCGCAGCTTAGTCGCTTCAAATGGGTCATTGCTATCGCCTGTGTGGGGCGCATGGCATTAACCAACTATCTGTTACAAACCTTAATCTGCACCACGTTGTTTTATCAGGCCGGTTTATTTATGAAATTTGACCGGCTGGAGCTGCTGTTTTTCGTCATCCCGGTCTGGGCGATTAACTTACTTTTCTCTGTCATATGGCTGCGTTTTTACCGCCAGGGCCCGGTGGAATGGCTGTGGCGTCAATTAACCCTGCGTGCTGCGGGGACATCATTACCACGAACATCCAGATAACGATCTGGATCACATTCATTAACAAAATGGATGTAAGCGCTTTCATTCCTGTGACATCACTCACGCAGTCCGTTTCATTGTGCTGACAAAATACCCAGCCTGGGGTGTCTGCGGGCAGCCGCAATCTAAAACAGGGCAGTGAATATGGTAACCATTCGTGATGTGGCACGGCAGTCTGGCGTTTCTGTAGCGACCGTTTCCCGCGTACTGAACAACAGTGCGCTGGTGAGTCCCGATACGCGTGAAGCGGTAATGAAGGCAGTCACTCAGCTTGGCTATCGACCTAATGCCAACGCACAAGCGCTGGCGACGCAGGTTAGCGACACGATTGGTGTTGTCGTCATGGATGTATCAGATGCGTTTTTTGGCGCGCTGGTAAAAGCCGTGGATATGGTTGCCCAGCAGCATCAGAAGTATGTCCTGATTGGCAACAGCTACCATGAGGCGGAAAAAGAACGTCATGCCATTGAGGTGTTGATTCGCCAACGCTGTAACGCGCTGATTGTACACTCTAAAGCGCTGAGCGATCGGGAACTGGCCGAGTTTATGGATCAAATCCCCGGCATGGTACTGATCAACCGCCTTGTTCCTGGCTACGCCCACCGTTGCGTCTGCCTGGATAACATCAGCGGTGCCAAAATGGCTACCCGAATGCTGCTAAATAATGGTCATCAACGCATCGGTTATCTGGCATCAAGCCACCGCATTGAAGATGACGCCATGCGCAAAGAAGGATGGTTAACTGCCCTGAAAGAGCAAGGGATTGTTGCGGCAGAAAGCTGGGTCGGCACCGGTTCGCCCGATATGCAGGGCGGAGAGTCCGCGATGGTGGAATTGCTGGGGCGTAACTTACAACTGACGGCGGTCTTCGCTTATAACGACAATATGGCAGCCGGCGCGCTGACTGCGCTAAAAGATAACGGCATCGCTATTCCATTACACCTTTCTATCATTGGCTTCGATGATATTCCCATCGCGCGTTACACCGATCCGCAGCTAACCACTGTGCGCTATCCCATTGCCTCAATGGCAAAAATGGCGACGGAGCTTGCGCTACAGGGTGCGGCTGGCACGTTGGATCCGCAGGCATCGCATTGTTTTATGCCAACGCTGGTGCGTCGTCATTCAGTAGCGCTGCGGCAGAATGCGGCACCGATCACTAACTCATAACGTTGCGCGATGTAACCGCTTTCAATATGTGAGTAAATTCACAGTATATTAACAATGCGATAGCTATGATGACACTGTTTGTTGCGCTGTAACTACTATGTAACGGTGAATAATCACTTTCATCGAGGTATAGGTGCCTTAAACAAAAATTAAAGCCTGTTTTTGGAGCGTTGCCAGACACGGAAGAAATATTTTTTAAAAGTGAGCTTCGGCGTTCAGTAACACTTCAGTAACGTTCTGCCTGCCGAGCATTTATCTCAAGTACTACCCTGCATAATAAAACCGGAGATACCATGAATAAGAAGGTGTTGACCCTGTCTGCTGTAATGGCAAGCATGTTATTCGGCGCGGCTGCGCACGCTGCTGATACCCGCATTGGTGTGACTATCTATAAGTATGACGATAACTTTATGTCTGTAGTACGTAAGGCTATTGAAAAAGATGCCAAAGCGGCACCAGATGTACAGCTGCTGATGAACGACTCGCAGAACGACCAGTCCAAACAAAACGATCAGATCGACGTGCTGCTGGCAAAAGGCGTTAAAGCACTGGCGATTAACCTGGTTGACCCGGCAGCTGCTGGCACGGTCATTGAAAAAGCACGCGGACAGAACGTACCGATCGTATTCTTCAACAAAGAACCTTCTCGTAAAGCGCTGGACAGCTATGACAAAGCGTATTACGTCGGTACCGACTCTAAAGAGTCCGGCATTATTCAGGGTGATTTGATTGCCAAACACTGGGCAGCTAACCCGAACTGGGACCTGAACAAAGACGGCAAAATTCAGTTTGTTCTGCTGAAAGGCGAACCGGGACACCCGGATGCTGAAGCACGTACCACTTACGTGATTAAAGAGCTGAACGACAAAGGCATTAAAACTGAGCAGCTGCAGTTAGATACTGCAATGTGGGATACCGCTCAGGCGAAAGATAAGATGGATGCGTGGATGTCTGGTCCAAACGCGAACAAAATTGAAGTGGTTATCGCTAACAACGATGCGATGGCAATGGGTGCAGTTGAAGCGCTGAAAGCGCACAACAAAACCAGCGTACCAGTATTTGGTGTGGATGCGCTGCCTGAAGCGCTGGCTCTGGTGAAATCTGGCGCCATGGCCGGTACCGTCCTGAACGATGCCAACAACCAGGCGAAAGCCACCTTCGATCTGGCGAAAAACCTGGCTGACGGCAAAGGTGCGGCAGATGGCACTAACTGGAAAATTGAGAACAAGATTGTTCGCGTACCGTACGTAGGTGTCGATAAAGATAATCTGGCAGAGTTCACCAACAAATAAATACTCCGTATGTGGGCGCAATTTCATTGCGCCCTTAATAACGCACTCTGCAAGGCCAACAAGGTATAATTATGGTCAGCACACATACTCAGTCGTCAGGCGAATACTTGTTGGAAATGACCGGCATCAACAAGTCCTTCCCCGGCGTTAAGGCGCTTGATAATGTCAATTTAAAAGTCCGCCCGCATTCTATTCACGCCCTCATGGGAGAGAATGGAGCGGGGAAATCAACATTATTGAAATGTCTTTTCGGCATCTATCAAAAAGATTCCGGCAGTATTTTATTTCAGGGTAAAGAAATCGATTTTCATTCTGCGAAAGAAGCGCTTGAAAATGGTATTTCGATGGTACACCAGGAATTAAACCTGGTATTACAACGTTCTGTAATGGACAACATGTGGCTGGGACGCTATCCCACCAAAGGCATGTTTGTCGATCAGGAAAAAATGTACCGCGATACCAAAGCGATATTTGATGAACTGGATATTGATATCGATCCGCGTGCGCGTGTCGGCACATTATCCGTTTCACAAATGCAGATGATTGAAATTGCGAAAGCATTCTCCTATGACGCCAAAATCGTCATCATGGATGAGCCAACTTCATCGTTAACCGAAAAAGAAGTTAACCATCTGTTCACCATCATCCGTAAGCTGAAAGAGCGTGGATGCGGTATTGTTTATATCTCTCACAAAATGGAAGAAATCTTCCAGCTGTGCGATGAAATTACCGTTCTGCGCGATGGCCAGTGGATTGCGACCCAGCCGCTGGAAGGGCTGGATATGGATAAGATCATCGCCATGATGGTTGGACGTTCACTGAACCAACGTTTTCCGGATAAAGAAAACAAACCTGGTGAAGTCATTCTGCAAGTGCGTAACCTGACCTCGCTGCGCCAGCCGTCGATTCGTGATATCTCGTTTGATTTGCACAAAGGGGAAATTCTTGGGATTGCCGGTCTGGTAGGCGCAAAACGCACGGATATCGTTGAAACGCTTTTTGGTATTCGTGAGAAGTCATCGGGTACGATTACGCTACACGGCAAAAAGATTAATAACCACAGTGCAAATGAAGCCATCAACCATGGTTTTGCACTGGTCACGGAAGAGCGCCGCTCAACCGGTATTTATGCGTATCTGGACATTGGTTTTAACTCGTTAATTTCTAATATCCAAAATTACAAAAACAAAGTCGGTCTGCTGGATAATTCCCGCATGAAGAGTGATACCCAGTGGGTAATTGACTCTATGAGGGTAAAAACGCCGGGTCATCGTACGCAAATCGGTTCACTTTCTGGCGGTAATCAGCAAAAAGTGGTTATTGGTCGTTGGTTATTAACCCAGCCAGAAATTCTGATGCTGGATGAACCGACGCGCGGAATCGATGTTGGTGCGAAATTTGAAATTTATCAGTTGATTGCCGAACTCGCGAAAAAGGATAAGGGGATTATTATTATTTCCTCTGAAATGCCGGAGCTGCTGGGTATTACCGATCGTATTCTGGTGATGAGCAATGGTCTCGTTGCTGGAATTGTTGACACTAAAACAACAACGCAAAACGAAATCCTCCGTCTTGCGTCTTTGCACCTTTAAGATTAGGGGCTCCTCATGAGTGCGTTAAATAAGAAAAGTTTTCTTACTTACCTGAAAGAAGGCGGAATTTACGTTGTTCTTTTGGTTTTGCTGGCGATTATTATTTTCCAGGATCCCACTTTCTTAAGCTTACTGAACCTGAGTAATATTCTCACGCAATCCTCGGTGCGTATTATTATCGCATTGGGTGTGGCTGGACTGATTGTTACCCAAGGGACCGACCTGTCGGCGGGGCGTCAGGTTGGCCTGGCGGCAGTGGTGGCGGCAACTCTGTTGCAGTCGATGGAGAATGCCAACAAGGTGTTCCCGGAAATGGCGACGATGCCGATCATTGTAGTGGTGCTGATTGTCTGCGTGATTGGCGCCATTATCGGTCTGGTGAACGGTATTATCATTGCTTATCTGAACGTAACGCCGTTTATTACCACACTGGGTACGATGATTATCGTTTACGGGATCAACTCCCTGTACTACGACTTCGTCGGCGCATCGCCAATTTCTGGCTTTGACAGTGGATTCTCAACCTTTGCGCAGGGCTTTATTGCACTGGGCAGTTTCCGACTCTCCTACATCACTTTCTATGCGCTGATTGCGGTGGCTTTTGTGTGGGTGCTGTGGAACAAGACCCGCTTCGGTAAAAACATTTTCGCCATCGGCGGAAACCCGGAAGCTGCGAAAGTGTCCGGTGTAAACGTTGCGCTGAACCTGCTGATTATCTATGCGTTGTCTGGCGTGTTCTATGCCTTCGGTGGTTTGCTGGAAGCCGGACGTATCGGCTCAGCGACCAACAACCTCGGCTTTATGTATGAGCTGGATGCGATTGCGGCGTGCGTGGTTGGCGGCGTGTCGTTCAGCGGCGGGGTAGGTACCGTGTTTGGCGTAGTGACCGGTGTGATCATCTTCACCGTCATCAACTACGGTTTGACCTACATCGGCGTGAACCCTTACTGGCAGTATATTATCAAAGGCGGCATTATCATCTTCGCGGTCGCGCTGGACTCACTGAAGTACGCGCGTAAGAAGTAATCTGGGAAGAGAAAAATAAAACCGGTGCAGAGGCTTTCTGCATCGGTTTTTTATTTGATAAAGAGTAACCAGATACCAGTGAACAGTGCACCAATGGCCATACCGAAATAAACGATGATATAGCTCCAGTAAGTGCTGGGTTCTTTAGCGCGAGAAATGATCATTGGCGTCTGCGAACCTTTCACTGTTTTCTCGACGATACCGGAACGCAGTCCCTTCAGGCCTTCTCTGCACGTCCAGAGAACAATCATCAGTACGCCAATAACGATAAAGATCGTTTTTCCTTCCATGCTTATTTTCCTTGTTTCTTTTGTAATTCGAGTAATTGTTCAGGCGTGACCGCCGGATACCCCTGCGCATCGTCCGGTACCTGATGCATGGTAGGGATGGGCACCAGTGGGCCTAAAAAACGGGGCTCACGTTTGAAAATGTAGAGATCGGCGAGTGCGCCAAAACGGGCGCCAAATTCACGTACCCGCACGGTGAGCATATCTTTTGGCGAAGGTACGGCGTAGCACTGGGCCTGAATGCCCATATGCAGCGCAATAAACAAGGCGCGCTCACAGTGGAATCGTTGAGTAATAATGATGAAATCGTTGGTATCGAATACTTTACGCGTACGCACGATGGAATCGAGCGTGCGGAACCCGGCGTAATCAAGCACGATGTCAGCGGGATCGACGCCTGCGGCAATCAGATCCTTACGCATCGTCATGGGTTCGTTGTAGCTTTGCTGGGCATTGTCGCCGCTTAACAGCAGATAGTTTACCTTCCCGCTGTTATAGGCGTTCAATGCGCCCTGAATGCGGTAGCGGTAATACTGATTGATGACGCCGGTGCGGTAATACTTCGCCGTGCCCAGAACCACACCGACCTGGCGGTAGGGTAAATCCTGCAGTTCGTCGTAAATGTAGGGAGCAGTCTTCCAGCTCATCCAGCGATCGAGTCCAAGCACAGTCAAAAGCAGCAAGCCTAACAGGACTAACAGGCTGTAAAACACGCGCTTTAACATGCAGAAAACTCGTTATTTGGATGGAATTTCAATCAGGCTACTGTACCGGAAGACGTAGCGCAAGAAACAGCAGTCTGATTGAGGGGATTTTAGGCATTCTGCATAGTGCCGGATGGCGGTGTAAACACCTTATCCGGCCTACGAACTGGCGTTATTGAGTCGATTAACCCAGGAGAACGCGCTCAATATTATTGCAGCCCAGTGCTTTCAGCGTGGCGGAGGTCGCATCCCACTGAATCAACGGCGCGTCGGCTTTTTCAGCCAGCACGGCGCGTTGGATATCTGGATAATCATAACCGTTCAGATTCAACAGGTTTAACGCGCCCTGCAGCGGTGGCAGGGTCGGGTTAAAGGCGGCATTTTCAGCATAGCTGCCGCTAAAAATACGGCCATCTTTACACTCCAGCGCCACGCCGCTTGGGGATTTGCTGTACGGCATATGACATCTGTTGGCAGCAGTGATTGCCGCTTGGGTCAACGCATCGCCCTGCAGCGCGAAGCCGTGATCCTGCTCGTCCATCAGCAGCGTTTTAATCTCCAGATCTTTCGGGCCGAAGGCATCTGGCAGGTAATCACGCAGCACGTGTGGTGCACGTCCCGGCAGATGAATCCGTAAATCCAGTCCGCTGTTCAGTTCGTTCATAAACTGGCGACAGTGGCCGCACGGCGTGTAGTTGACGGTGATGGCGGCGAGCCCTTTTTCACCGCGCAGCCAGGCATGGCTGATAGCGCTTTGCTCGGCATGAACAGTTTGCTGCATAGTCGCGCCCAGGAACTCCATGTTCCCACCGAAGTACCAGTTGCCGCTGATGCCGCGAGAAATTGCCCCAACGTTGAAGTTGGACAGCGGAGTACGTGCGCAGGCCGCAGCCAGCGGCAGCAGAGCGAATGCCAGCGCGTCTTCGTCCAGTCCCGATTCGCGTTTTAGCAAAGAGACCTGCTCAGCAGTCAGCATGGCGGGGAAATGTGCATCCGCCAGAACAGGGGCCAGGGCTGATTGCAAGTTATCCGCGAGTTGGGCAAAAGCAGTTTGAAAACGTGGATGCATGGCGATGCCTCATAACAATGTAATGGAATCGTAGTTTACGGGCCTGTTATGGCTTTATATGTGATCCAAATCTCATTGTGTATGCAACTTATGAAACTTAAATGAAAAATGTGCAACGCATCGCAAATAAATAGCTAAAAAATGAAGATTAACCCACCACTGCCAGAATAATCGGGAACAGGAACGGGGCTACCAGCGAGGTAATAATGCCGCAAATGACCAGCGCCAGTGAGCTAAACGCACCTTCCTGATAGTCCAGTTCCGCACAGCGTGCGGTGCCCAGGGCGTGCGACGCGGTGCCCATTGCCAGCCCACGAGCGGCCTTAGTGCGAATACGCATGGCATTGAGTAACGTATGTCCAAATACCGCCCCGAGAATGCCGACAAAAATGACGCATACGGCGCTGATCGCCGGAATGCCGCCAATACTGCCACCCACCGCCATAGCTATAGGCGTGGTGACCGATTTTGGCATGATAGACGCGGCAATTTGCGGCGATGCGCCCATCAACAAGGCGATTGTTGTACCTGTTACCATCGCCACAACGCTCCCGGCAAAACAGATAGCAATGATTGATTTCCAGCGGGCGCGAATCTGGTGCAACTGTTCGTATAACGGATAGGCCAGCGCGACCACGGCAGGTTGCAGCAAATCGTTCAGCACTTCGCTGCCTTTGAAATAGTGATCGTAGGGAATACCTGTCAGCAGCAGAATGGGAATAATTACCACCATGGCGACCAGCAGAGGGTTCAGCAAAGGCATTTTAAAGCGAGCTGCCAGCTTACGTGCGCCAAAAAATACCGCCAGCGTAAGAGGTAATGACCACCAGATATACGACATCATTTTTTTGCTTTAGCCTCTTTTTGCCCAACGATTTTGCGCTCACCGTGCACAATGTGCGAGCTCCAGCTCACCACCAGGAAAACGACCAGCGTACTGATGGTACAAGACACCACCACCGGACCAAATTGCGCGCGCAGCAGGTCAAAGTACTGCATGATCCCCACGCCAATCGGGACAAACAACAGGGCCATATAGCGAATCAGCACGTAGCAGCCGGGGTTAACCCATTTTGCCGGTAACACCTGCAAAGCCAGTAAAACAAACAGAATCAGCATGCCGATAATGCTGCCCGGAATGGTGATGGGGAGTAGCGATGCAAGAAAAATACCTGCATAGAGGCAGGCATAAATCAGGACGAATGCGCGCAAATATTGCCAGATAACGTTCAGTGCTTTGCTCATAGTTGAAACCCTTGACGAGACTTATTCATCATACAATTAAACTTAAAAACGTGCTACCGATCACATCATGAATTCTAAGCATAGAGGAAATAGATATCTGGAACATCGGGCGATGGCCCTAACTCTCCGCGCTAAACTTGTGCCAGGTAGTACAGAAAGCGGTTCAGGGCGGTAGTAGGCGTTTCGTTGTTGCGCCAGAATACGCCGACGCTGCCTTTTTGTTCAATCTTCGGCAGATTCAGGATAGCCAGTTGTCCCTGGGCGGCATACCGTTGTGCCAGCCGTAGAGAAAGAATAGAGATCATGTCGCTACTTTGCAGCAGGTTGGTACTGACGTTGATTGATGCCGATTCAATGATGTTTTCCGGCAACATTACGCCGTTATCAACCAGCGCGTTATCAATGCTTATCCGGATAGGGGTTCCTGTCGGCCAGACAATCCAGCGCCAGTTAGCCAGATCGTGCCAGGTGAGCAGGGGATATTTTGCCAAGGGATGATCGGGGCGGGCGACGAAACAGACCGGCTCGGTATACAGCACTTGATAATTGAGCGGCAACTGAAGCGCCCGACCGCCGACCCGACCGACGACGACATCCACCGAACCCGCGAGCAGATCGTGCAGCAGCGGGGTCATCACTTTCTCTTCAATATTAAGATGCAGGGTTGGCAGTTCTGTGAGCAAACCCAGTATTGCCTGTGAAACACAGTCGGTCGCTACCGGCGAGCAGCCAATCTTCAGACTCCCTACAAGGCCGCCTTGCTTAAAACGGGCGATTTCATACTGCGAACGCTCCATATCATTGATCAGGCGTTGGGCATGTTGCAGTAGCAACTTGCCGCCTTCGGAAGGACGCAAGCCTTTACTGTGACGTTCAAAGAGCGTGATGCCAATCTCATCCTCGAGCTGTAATAACCATTTCGACAACGCGGGCTGGGTGATATTCATCATCCGGGCGACGTGCGTCAGATTTCCCTGTTCGCCCAGCGCGATAAGCGTTTGCAGGTGTTGCAACTTCAGTTTCTGCGCCCAGTTTGCCATTTGCTATAACCTCCAGGTTATGCCTCTGCATGAAAAGCCATTGTACATTTCATCTCCAAACATACAAAGTCGCAACATACCTAAAACAAAACAGACATCTACTCTACCTGCACTGAGGCATTCACTATGACTCAACAACGTGATCTACAAGCACTGATCGATTCCGCCCCCGTCGGTAAGACCCAGTGGCGCGTTATCATCTGCTGTTTTCTGGTTGTCATGCTCGACGGATTTGATACCGCGGCGATTGGTTTTATCGCACCCGATATTCGCACTCACTGGCAACTGACTGCAGGCGATCTGGCACCGCTGTTTGGCGCTGGTCTGCTGGGGCTGACCGCTGGCGCGCTGCTCTGTGGCCCACTGTCCGACCGTTTTGGCCGCAAACGGGTGATAGAACTCTGCGTGGCGCTGTTCGGTGCACTGAGCCTGCTCTCGGCTTTTTCACCCGATCTGCAAACGCTGGTTATTTTGCGCTTTCTTACCGGCTTAGGGCTGGGCGGGGCAATGCCGAATACCATTACTATGACCTCGGAATACCTGCCCGCGCGTCGGCGTGGCGCACTGGTCACCATGATGTTCTGTGGCTTTACTCTGGGATCGGCAATGGGCGGTATCGTCAGCGCACAGCTGGTGCCGGTGATTGGTTGGCACGGCATTCTGGTGCTGGGAGGCGTTCTACCGCTAATGCTGTTTGTTGCTCTGCTGTTTGCGCTACCGGAATCCCCGCGCTGGCAGGTTCGTCGTCAACTGCCGCAAAACGTGATTGCCAGAACCGTCAGTGCCATCACCCGGGAACGTTATGACAATGCCCATTTTTATCTCAACGAAGGTGCCGCGATAGCTAAAGGCAGCATTCGCCAGCTGTTCGTTGGGCGACAGCTGCCTATTACTCTGATGCTATGGGTAGTGTTCTTTATGAGCCTGCTGATTATTTATCTGCTCTCCAGCTGGATGCCAACGCTGCTTAACCATCGTGGAATTGATCTGCAGCATGCCTCCTGGGTAACTGCCGCCTTCCAGATTGGAGGAACGCTGGGGGCACTGGCGCTGGGCGTGCTGATGGACAAATACAATCCTTTCCGCGTGCTGGCCGTGAGTTATGCGCTGGGCGCAGTGTGCATCGTCATGATTGGCCTGAGCGAAAACGGTCTGGGGCTGATGGCACTGGCTATTTTTGGCACCGGCATCGGCATCAGCGGTTCTCAGGTTGGTCTTAATGCGTTAACCGCCACGCTTTATCCGACACAAAGCCGGGCGACGGGCGTTAGCTGGTCTAATGCAGTGGGGCGCTGCGGCGCGATTGTCGGCTCGCTTTCCGGCGGGGTGATGATGGCGATGAATTTCTCATTCGATAACCTGTTTTTCATTATTGCCGTCCCGGCGGCCATCAGCGCGGTAATGCTTACGCTGCTGACGGTTGTTATCCGCCAGTCGGCCTCTGCCTCAAATACTCTGCCACGCGCAGGTGTTGTGAATGAATAAGGAGAATCCCTATGTCTGAACTGAATCAGGACGTTAAGAACAGCCGTCAGCAGTTTTACCAGCATATTTCCGGGCAGAATCTGACCCCGCTGTGGGAGTCGCTGCACCGCCTGGTGCCGCCAACACCGAATGCACATTGCGCACCTGCGTACTGGAACTATCAGGAGATCCGCCCGCTGCTGCTGGAAAGTGGCGATCTGATTGGCGCGAAAGAGGCGATTCGCCGCGTGCTGGTGCTGGAAAACCCAATGCTGCGTGGACAGTCTTCAATCACCCCAACGCTGTACGCGGGATTGCAGTTAATTATGCCGGGCGAGGTTGCGCCGAGTCATCGTCATAATCAGTCTGCACTGCGCTTTATTGTCGAAGGGAAAGGGGCATTTACCGCTGTGGACGGTGAGCGCACCCAGATGCATGAAGGCGATTTTATTCTGACGCCGCAGTGGCGCTGGCACGATCACGGCAACCCGGGCAGTGAACCGGTGGTGTGGCTGGACGGTCTGGACCTGCCGTTGGTGAACCTGCTGGGCTGTGGCTTTGCGGAAGACTACCCGGAAGATCAGCAGCCGGTCACGCGCAAGGAAGGGGATTACTTACCGCGCTACGCGGCCAATATGCTGCCGCTGCGTCATCAGAAAGGTAACTCATCGCCGATTTTTAACTATCGCTACGATCGCAGCCGTGAAGCACTGCATGACCTGACGCGCATGGGCGACGCCGATGAGTGGGACGGTTACAAGATGCGTTACGTCAACCCGGTAACCGGCGGTTATCCCATGCCTTCGATGGGAACCTTCCTGCAACTGTTGCCGCAGGGCTTTTCCTCACGGATGGCGCGTACCACCGACAGCACTATCTACCACGTGGTGGAAGGAAGTGGGCAGGTCACCATTGGTAACGAGACCTTCAACTTTTCGCCAAAAGATATCTTTGTGGTGCCGACCTGGCACGGCGTGTCGTTCCAGACCCACGAAGATACCGTCTTATTCAGTTTTTCGGACAGACCGGTTCAGGAAGCTCTGGGGTTGTTCCGCGAAGCACGCTATTAATTTGGGAGAGAGAAAATGACGCAATACGTATTTGAACCACAAGCGCCTGTTACCGTTCCGGTTGTTGGCTGTGATGAACAATTTCCTGTGCGCCGTGTTTACTGCGTGGGCCGTAACTATGCCGCCCATGCCCGTGAAATGGGCTTTGATCCGGATCGCGAACCGCCGTTCTTTTTCTGTAAACCTGCCGATGCGGTAGTCCCGGTGGCGGCTGGTCAGATCCTCGAACTGCCGTACCCATCGCAAACCGATAACTATCACTATGAGATAGAGCTGGTGGTGGCGATTGGCAAAAAGGGCAGCGATATTCCGCTGGAAAAAGCGCACGAATATATCTGGGGCTATGCCACCGGTCTGGATATGACCCGCCGTGATCGGCAGATGGAGATGCGCCAGATGGGGCGTCCGTGGGAAATTGGCAAAGCGTTTGATCTCTCCGCACCCATCGCGCCGCTGCATAAAGCCAGCGAAAGTGTGGATGTTAACAATGCGCCAATCTGGTTGCAGGTCAACGGCGACGATCATCAGCGTAGCGATATTCGCCACCTCATCTGGTCTGTGAATGAAACCATCAGCTATCTGTCTGGTTTCTTTGAACTGCAGCCGGGCGATCTGATCTACACCGGTACCCCAGAAGGCGTGGGGGCGGTAGTGAAAGGGGATGTGATCACCGGAAACGTAGACGGTTTAACCCCCATCGCCGTGAAGATTATCTGAGGTGGATGATGAAGCTGTACAGTTTCTTTAATAGCTCGGCGTCATATCGGGTGCGCATTGCGCTGGCGCTGAAGGGGCTGGATTACCAGACGGTGGGCGTCAACATTCGCATCGGTCAGCAGAACGAACTGGCCTACCGACGGATGAACCCGGTGGGACTGGTGCCGACTCTGGTGACCGATGACGGAGAATCACTTGGGCAGTCGCTGGCAATAATTGACTGGCTGGATGGCCACTTTCCGCAAACGCCACTGCTGCCTGCCGACTTCCCGGTGCGCAGTAAGGTGCTGGAAATTGTCTATGCCATCGCCTGTGATATCCACCCGGTGAATAACATGCGGGTACTGCGCTACCTGAGCGAAGAGTTAAAGGTCAGTGAAGAGGATAAAAAACGCTGGTATGCACACTGGATCCAGCAAGGGTTAAGCGCGGTGGAACAGATGCTGCGCCAGAGTCATTCGGGGAAGTTCTGCGTGGGTGATGCGCCGACGCTGGCGGATTGCTGTCTGATCCCACAGTGGGCGAATGCGTTACGTATGGGGTGCGATCTGAGCGGATATCCGCGCTGTAAGGCGGTATATGATGCCTGTACTCAGCTTCCGGCGTTTATCGCCGCCGCGCCCGAGAATCAACAAGATAAAATTCCAGCCTGATAAGGAGAACGACAATGGCTAAAGTGACACGCGCAATTATCGTGGGTGGCGGGATTGGCGGCGCGGCGACCGCGCTATCGCTGGCCCGTCAGGGCATTAAAGTGATGTTGCTGGAGAAAGCGCACGAGATTGGTGAAATTGGCGCGGGTATTCAGCTCGGGCCGAATGCATTCTCTGCTCTGGACAGCCTTGGCGTGGGAGAAGTCGCCCGTCAGCGTGCCGTTTTTACCGACCACATCACAATGATGGATGCGGTAAACGCAAAAGAGGTGGTCCGCATTGAAACCGGCCAGGCGTTCCGCGATCACTTTGGCGGTCCTTATGCGGTTATCCATCGGGTTGATATTCATGCTTCTGTGTGGGAAGCGGCGCTGGTGCATCCTAACGTTGAGTATCGCACTTCAACTAACGTGGTTGATATCCGCCAGACAGAGAATGACGTGACGGTATTTGATGAGCACGGCAACAGCTGGACGGCAGATATTTTGGTGGGCTGTGACGGTGTGAAGTCGGTTGTCCGCCAGTCTCTGATTGGCGATGCGCCACGGGTTACCGGACACGTGGTCTATCGCGCCGTGATTGATTGCGATGATATGCCGGAGGATTTACGCATTAACGCACCGGTGCTGTGGGCCGGACCACACTGTCACCTGGTGCACTATCCGCTGCGCGGCGGTAAGCAATATAACCTGGTGGTGACCTTCCACAGTCGTCAGCAGGAAGAGTGGGGCGTGAAGGATGGCAGCAAGGAGGAAGTGCTCTCCTATTTTGCGGGTATTCATCCGCGCCCGCGTCAGATGCTGGATAAACCGACGTCATGGCGGCGCTGGTCCACCGCCGACCGCGAGCCGGTAGAAAAATGGGGAACCGACCGCATCACGCTGGTGGGGGATGCCGCGCACCCGGTGGCGCAATATATGGCGCAGGGTGCCTGTATGGCGTTGGAAGACGCGGTAACGCTCGGTAAAGCGCTACAGCAGTGTGGTGGCGATGCGGCTGATGCCTTTGCGTTGTATGAGTCGGTGCGTATTCCGCGTACCGCACGCATCGTCTGGTCAACGCGTGAAATGGGCCGTGTCTACCACGCCGCAGGCGTCGAGCGTCAGGTACGTAATCTGCTGTGGAAAGACAAATCGCAGGCAGAGTTTTATCGCGGTATGGAATGGCTGTACGGTTGGAAAGAAGATAACTGCCTGTTGCCGCGCTGAGCCTCTTTAATCTCCCGAACGGAGGCGCTACCATAGCGCCTCTTTTTTTGCGGGTGACGATATGCGTGTTTTACTGGCGCCGATGGAAGGCGTGCTCGACTCACTGGTGCGCGAGCTGCTGACTGAAGTGAATGATTACGATCTGTGCATCACCGAGTTTGTGCGCGTGGTGGATCAGCTCCTGCCGGCAAAAGTATTTCATCGACTCTGCCCGGAACTGCATAACAACAGCCGGACGCCATCCGGCACGTTGGTTCGCATTCAGCTGTTAGGACAGTATCCGCAGTGGCTGGCGGAGAATGCCGCACGAGCGGTAGAACTGGGCTCGTACGGTGTCGATCTAAACTGTGGCTGTCCATCGAAGCTGGTGAACGGTAGCGGCGGTGGCGCAACATTATTGAAAGATCCTGAGCTTATCTACCGGGGCGCAAAAGCTATGCGCGAGGCGGTCCCGGCTCATCTTCCGGTGACGGTGAAAGTTCGTCTGGGCTGGGACAACAGCGACCGGCAGTTTGAAATTGCCGATGCCGTCCAGCAGGCTGGTGCCAGCGAACTGGCGGTGCATGGCCGAACCAAAGAGCAGGGCTACAAGGCGGAACATATCAACTGGCAGGCGATTGGCGAGATCCGTCAGCGGCTGTCCATTCCGGTTATTGCGAATGGCGAAATCTGGGACTGGCAGAGCGCCCAGGATTGTATGGCCATCAGCGGATGCGATGCGGTGATGATCGGACGTGGCGCATTAAATATTCCGAACCTGAGCCGCGTGGTGAAATACAACGAGCCGCGTATGCCGTGGCCTGAAGTCGTGACGCTGTTGCAAAAATATACCCGCCTTGAAAAGCAGGGGGACACCGGGCTGTATCATGTAGCGCGGATTAAGCAGTGGTTAGGGTATTTGCGCAAAGAATATTCAGAGGCAACAGAACTGTTTCAGGAAATTCGTGCGTTAAATAATTCGCCGGATATCGCACGTGCGATTCAGGCTATCGAGATTACTGCCTGATCTCAGTTCCAGTAGGCCGGATAAGGCGTTTACGCCGCCATCCGGCATCAGAGAGAATCATAGCCTGAGATTTCTGCTATCAGGCCTGGGCGAAATGACGACATCAGAAAATCATCTTAAACACGCCTGTTACCACCAATAGCCCAATCAGAAAAATAATCAGAATTACCCACAGCAGAATTTTCATTAACTTTCCTTTTTTTGGTAAGTTCAGATTGAGTATAGGAAAGTATCAATCATTCTGCCTGGAGGCGTTGTTATGCTGGTTTACGTGCGCTGAGCAGAAACACCATTGGCCGCTCTTTTTCTTCATCTAAAGCCGGGTTTTCAGCAATCTGTTGCGCGGACGGTCCCCATTCATCGACACAGACGATCTCGAATCCGGCGGCAATCAGCGCATTAATCCAGGTCGCCAGCTTACGGTGCTGTTTTTTGACGCCTTCAGCAAACCAGTTACTGATGCGCTCACCTTCCTGCTGATAATGATTAACCGGCCAGGACAGCTGCCCAGTTTTATCTTTTATCCAACCCTGATTAAGCGGGGCGGTATAAATTGGATGCTCGGCAGAGAAAACTAACATACCGCCTGGTGTTAATGACTGGTAAATGGTTACGAGTAATCGTTCTATATCGTGCAAATAGTGCAGGGCAAGCGAGCTATAAACCAGGTCAAAAGAATTTGGGGACAGGGTTAGCGTTTCGAGATCTTCACGCTGATAAACGATGCCATTACCCTGCGTCATACTGTGTGCCTGGGTTAACATCTTTTGTGAAATATCCAGTCCCATTACACTGGCTGCCTGATTATCGCGCGCGTAGCGGCAAAACCAACCATATCCACAGCCCAAATCAAGAATGTTTTTGCCTTGAAGAGAGGGGAGCATCGCTTGTATTGTCGGCCATTCTGGCGCGCCGTCGAGTCCCTTTACTGAACGATCCAGCGTGGCATATCCGGCAAAGAACTCAGGATCGTCATAGATATTCTGTGACATAACATCTCCATCCATTAATTATTAAAATTATTTAATCTATATTATTCACTGGGTGTATATTTTTCTGATTATATATTTTTATTGCCAAAGATGTATTGCCACGCGTAACTAAAAAAGCAACAGCGACAAGTCGTAATCTCTGCACATCTTTTCTTACCTGTATATCTCCATGAATCGTAATTCTGTGTTTGTCACGACGGCATTGTTGCCGCTTTTTGTTCTGATGTCTGGCTGCGCGCCGATGCATGATGACCGCCAGTCTCTGTCACAGCAGACGCCTGCCGCAAATGTCGATACCACATTGCCTGCCGCGTTAAAAAATGGCTGGCCGGACAGCCAGTGGTGGAAGGCATATCACGACCCCCAGCTTAATGCGTTGATTGACAGCACCTTGCGAAATTCTCCTGATATGCAGGTCGCGGAACAGCGCATTCAACTGGCGGAGGCGCAGGCTAAGGCCGTGGAAGCGCAAGATGGCCCGGAGATCGACTTCTCCGCAGACGTTGAGCGTCAGAGAATGTCAGCTGAGGGGCTGATGGGACCTTTCGCCATAACTGATCCCGCAGCAGGAACCACGGGGCCGTGGTACACCAATGGAACCTTTGGTTTAACCGCCGGCTGGAATCTGGATCTGTGGGGTAAGAATCGGGCCGAAGTGACTGCGCGCATTGGAGCCGTTAAGGCGCGTGAGGCTGAGCGCGAGCAAACCCGGCAGCTACTGGCGAGCGGTGTCTCCCGTCTTTACTGGGAATGGCAGACGCAGGCCGCACTGAAAACCGTGCTGACGCAAATCGAAAGCGAGCAGCAAAATGTGATTACCGTCGATCGTCAACTGTATCAAAACGGCCTCACTTCTTCGGTGGAAGGTGTTGAAACCGATATCGATTCCAGCAAGACGGAGCAGCAACTGAACGATGTCAGCGGTAAAATGAAGGTGATTGAGGCGCGCCTAAGCGCGTTGAGCAACTCGCAGTCCGTTGCCCTGAAGCTCCATTCGACCAAACTGCCCGTGGTTGAAAGTCAGCTCCCGTCCCAGCTAGGTTATTCGCTGCTTGCCCGTCGACCAGATTTGCAGGCAGCACACTGGTACATTGAGTCATCGCTGAGCAGTATTGATGCGGCGAAAGCGGCGTTTTATCCCGATGTGAATCTGATGGCATTTTTACAACAGGATGCGTTACATCTGAGTGACCTGTTCCGCCATTCCGCGCAGCAAATGGGCGTAACCGCCGGGTTGACGCTGCCTATCTTTGACAGTGGCAGACTGAATGCGAATCTCGATATTACGAAAGCGCAAAGTAATCTGACGGTGGCGAATTACAACAAAGCTGTGGTGGATGCGGTGAATGACGTGGCACGTGCGGCATCGCAGGTAGAAACACTGGCGCAGAAAAATCAGCATCAGCAGCAGATTGAACATGACGCTCAGCGCGTAGTGGGGCTGGCACAGGCGCGCTTTAATGCGGGTATTATTGCGGGCTCCAGGGTTAGCGAGGCAAAGATCCCGGCATTACGTGAGCAGTGCAACGGTCTACTTTTGCAAGGCCAGTGGCTGGATGCATCAATCCAGTTGACCAGCGCGCTGGGCGGCGGTTATCACGCATCCTGATTGTTCGGCCCGACGGTGTTCCGCTGTCGGGCCATCTTCATTGCGCTTTACGCGTGCTTCGGCGTTTCATCCACCAGCGGACGCCCGCGACTATCCCGATAACCAGCACCAGCCAGATGCCATGCTTGATATGCTGGTCGAGGCTGTGCAGCCACGGTGCAATCACTTCACCACCGACGTAGCCAAGGGTGGTAAATAGCAATGCCCAGACAAACGCGCCAAGAATATTCAGCGGTAGAAAGATCTTCGGCGGCAGGTGACTGGTGCCAATCAGTAAGGGACCAATAACGCGAAAGCCGTACATAAAGCGCGTACCGACCACAAACAGGTAAGGACGTCGTTGGATCATTTTCTGCGCATAATGAATTTTCGCCTGATGGCGCGAGAAACGACGCAGAATTTTGCCGCCAAAACGACGTCCGAGTAAATAGAGCAACTGATCGCCAATCATCCCACCTAGTGCGACCGAGAGTACCACCAGCGGGAATTTCAGGACTCCCTGATGCGCCACGACGCCGCCTAACAGGGTAATGGTTTCACCTTCCGCCAGGCTGCCGATGATTAACGCAGCATAGCCGTACTGCGCAACATAATGCGTTATATCCATACGTTGTATGACCTCCACGGTAATAGCATACACCCTATGAATACTTGATGCCGGAAAAGACGCATAGTAGCGCTTAACGTCGTTCAGTTCCCTAATGCCTGATGGCGCTTCGCTTATCAAGCCTACGGCTTACACACTTTTTACCCGGCGCTTCGGTATTTTTCATGTGTACATAAAATAATCAAAAGCTGAATTATACTTGAAGTGTTGAGGTCCGGAGCTGACAAGAAGGGGGCGGTATGAACCATGTCTGGGGGCTGTTTTCCCATCCCGATCGTGAAATGCACGTGATCAACAGCGAAAACGAAAGTGTTTCGCATCACTATACCCACCATGTACTGCTGATGGCGGCAATCCCGGTTGTTTGCGCATTTATCGGTACCACGCAAATCGGCTGGAATTTTGGCGATGGCAATATCCTGAAGTTATCTCTGTTGACCGGATTTGCGATGGCAATTCTGTTTTACGGGGTGATGCTGGCAGGCGTCGCCGTCATGGGCCGGGTTATCTGGTGGATGGCACGTAATTACCCGCAGCGCCCGTCGTTGGCGCATTGCATGGTGTTTGCCGGATATGTCGCGACGCCGCTGTTTTTAAGCGGATTGGTCGCACTTTATCCGCTGGTCTGGCTGTGCGCATTGGTGGGGACCATTGCGTTGTTTTACACCGGTTATTTACTCTATCTCGGCATTCCGACGTTCCTGAATATCTCTAAAGAGGAAGGCCTGAGCTTTTCCAGTTCGACGCTGGCGATCGGTGTGCTGGTACTGGAAGTTCTGCTGGCGATTACGGTAATCCTGTGGGGTTACGGCTATCGGTTATTCTGACGGATAAACCTGTCTGCGCTGCGTTGTTGACGTAAAAGTCAGCAACGCAGCATTTCGAGACGATTCTCCTGTGGCGGCAAACCTGCCGGATCGCTATGATGCCTGAGCTAGCTTGAGATAATACTTAGTCTCTGGCGGTGTGCGTTGTGACGTGCGTGAACCATTATCAGAAATCTCATCATGCTGAAATTCCGAGTTTCATTATTAAGCCTTGCCCTGGTGCTGGCCGTTCCTTTTGCACCCCAAGCCGTGGCTAAAACGGCAACTACCGCAGCAGCTTCTCAGCCTGAGATAGCGTCCGGTAGCGCGATGATTGTTGATCTGAATACCAACAAAGTTATCTATTCGAACCACCCGGATCTGGTGCGTCCGATTGCGTCGATTACCAAATTAATGACCGCGATGGTGGTGCTTGATGCGCGACTGCCGTTGGATGAGAAGCTGAAAGTTGATATCAGCCAGACGCCGGAAATGAAAGGCATCTACTCTCGTGTGCGACTGAACAGTGAAATTAGCCGTAAAGACATGCTGCTGCTGGCGCTGATGTCATCAGAAAACCGTGCGGCGGCGAGCCTGGCGCATCATTACCCTGGCGGTTATAACGCGTTTATTAAGGCTATGAATGCCAAAGCGAAAGCGCTCGGCATGACTCAGACACGCTTTGTGGAACCAACCGGCTTATCGATTCATAACGTCTCGACCGCTCGTGATTTAACCAAGCTGCTGATCGCCAGCAAGCAGTATCCGCTGATTGGCCAGTTAAGCACCACGCGTGAAGATATGGCGACCTTTGCCAACCCGGCTTATACGCTGCCGTTTCGTAACACCAACCATCTGGTATACCGCGATAACTGGAATATTCAGTTAACCAAAACCGGGTTTACCAATGCGGCAGGCCACTGTCTGGTGATGCGCACCGTGATCAATAACAAACCGGTGGCGCTGGTGGTGATGGATGCGTTCGGTAAATATACCCACTTTGCCGATGCCAGCCGTTTACGTACCTGGATCGAAACGGGCAAGGTGATGCCGGTTCCGGCAGCGGCGCTGAGCTATAAAAAGCAAAAAGCGGCGCAGATGGCAGCGGCGGGTTCAGCGACGAGCGAGCAAACTGCACAGAACGATTAAATAAGACACCTCATCCGGCATACACATAGCTAATGTAGCGGTAGGCCGGGCAAGCGAAGCGCCCCCGGCAGCATGCCCGGTGGCGCTTATCTTTTTCTGGTTTACGACTCTTTCCAGAACTTTTGCTTACTCGTTTTACCAATCCCCGGATTCATACTGTTGGTGGGGTCATTCTCGCGGTAAAAACGGGTTAATGTTTCCGGTGCTTTATACAGATGTCCGACGTTATGCTCTGCCGGATACTGTGCTCCGCGCTCGTGCAGAAGCTCCAGCATCTGCTCTTTCAGGGCATGCGCATCCACGCCTTTTTTCACGATGTAATCCTGATGGAAGACGTAGCACATAAAGTGGCCGTAATAGAGTTTGTGCACCAGTTGGCTGTCGATCTCTGCAGGCAGATGCTCGTACCATTCGGTGTCGTTACGGCGCAGCGCGATATCCAGCGCCAGAATATCTTCCACTTCATCGGCATGTACGGCCTGATAACGAATCGCCGCGCCAGCCGCCGCAAAGCGATGCAAAAACGCCTTGCTGCCTTCTTCCGGCGTACAGGCAAAGAAGTCGCCTTCAGCGGTTTTGAAAAACTCGCTTAGCCAGTTTTGCGCTTCAGCCACGCCACCACCGGCCATTTTTAACAGCAGGTGATGTTCGTACTTATCGCGCCAGCTTTTCATGCGCGCGGGTAAGTGGCTGGGGAACAAATGGCCAAATTTCTGCATTGCCCGATCGGTGAAATGTGGACGGAAAATTTTCACTTTTTCCAGCATCGCATCGGTGCGACCTTTCAGGGTGAAGAAGAACGGCATTTTGTCGGTGCCGAGCTTGTCGATCATCAGAAACGTATCTTTGCCGTATTGCTCAGCGATGTCATAAATATCGCGGTGCATATATTCACCGGCAACCGGCAGATGCTCAAATTTTGCCAAAATATGACGGCGGATCTCCGTCAGCACCTCTGGCTGGTTGGTACCGATGTAAAAGACCTGCTGGTTTTTTTCGGCTTCGAAGGTGTCCAGACGCACCGCAAAAACCGCGAGCTTGCCTGCACAACCGGATGATTCAAACAACCGATCCGGGTCGGCGTTATAGCGAGCGGGCGTGTCCGCCTCAATATCTCTGACGCGGGTAACGTAGTCGTGATCGTGTGCATGACGCCCGTCATGGCGCACATCGTCATCTTTGATCCGCTCGTCATCAAGTTTGCTCAGGATCTGTTCCGGTGTCTGGCCCAGTTCGATACCCAGATGGTTAACCAGCTGTAACTTACCCTGCTCGTCAATACGCGCAAACAGCGACATCTCCGTGTATGCCGGACCGCGCTGAACCAGCGAGCCGCCGGAGTTGTTACAAATACCGCCAATCACTGAAGCGCCGATACAGGAAGATCCGATCACCGAATGCGGCTCACGGCCAAACGGTTTGAGCGCTTTTTCCAGTGAATAAAGCGTGGTGCCGGGATAGGCCAGCACCTGTTCGCCTTTGCCGATGACGTGCAGCTTATCAAGGCGCAGGGTGCTGATAATGACAATCTCGCGGTCGTAATCATTACCGCTTGGCGTAGAGCCTTCGGTCAGCCCAGTGTTGGCGGCCTGCATCAGGATAATTTTATCTGCGGCGACACAAGCGTTCAGGACGCGCCACAATTCTAAAAGCGAGCCAGGGAACACCACGGCGAGTGCATCGCCCTGACCGGAGCGGAATCCCTTGCGATAGCGGGCGGTTTTAGCAGGGTCTGTGAGCAGGTGTGAATGACCTACCAGACGGGTCAGTTCATTCAGAAAAGCTTTATTATCTGTTGTAATGGAAGACATTCTCCACTCCTTGTGGTGGGACTCAATATCAGGAACAAGCATAGCGCTTTGTATGACAATACGCTTTCTCATTCACATTGTCTCTGGGTTGTCTTCCACTGAGTCGCGTTGGTTTCGAAAATTAGGAGAATAACCTTAGCTTTCTTTATCGCTCCCGTTTAGTCTTACGGCAAACTGCGGTTTTTGTTATATTTTCGCTGCCTCGTCGGGAAAAAATAAAGAGAGAATCAACATGAAATGGCTATGTTCTGTAGGTGTCGCGGTGAGTCTGGCGTTGCAACCAGCGCTGGCGGACACGCTGTTTGGTAACCATCCTCTGACGCCAGAAGCGCGGGATGCATTCGTTACCGATTTACTTAAACAGATGACCGTGGATGAGAAAATTGGGCAACTACGCTTGATAAGCGTCGGGCCTGATAACCCGAAAGAAGCCATCCGCGAGATGATCAAAGACGGGCAGGTTGGGGCAATTTTTAACACCGTCACGCGCCAGGATATCCGCAAAATGCAGGATCAGGTGATGGAGCTCAGCCGCCTGAAAATTCCTCTCTTTTTTGCCTACGACGTATTGCACGGCCAGCGTACCGTGTTCCCGATAAGTCTCGGCCTGGCGTCCTCTTTTAATCTCGATGCGGTCAGAACCGTTGGCCGTATTTCCGCGTATGAGGCTGCCGATGATGGTCTGAATATGACCTGGGCGCCAATGGTCGATGTCTCTCGCGATCCGCGCTGGGGCCGAGCTTCAGAAGGTTTTGGAGAAGATACGTTTTTAACGGCTACGATGGGTAAAACCATGGTGGAAGCGATGCAGGGGAAAAGCCCGGCGGATCGCTATTCGGTGATGACCAGCGTCAAGCACTTCGCCGCCTATGGCGCGGTTGAAGGTGGCAAGGAATATAACACCGTCGATATGAGCCCACAGCGTCTGTTCAACGACTATATGCCGCCGTATAAAGCCGGGCTGGATGCCGGTAGCGGTGCGGTGATGGTGGGTCTTAATTCGCTAAACGGTACGCCTGCAACCTCAGATTCATGGCTGTTAAAAGACGTGCTGCGTGATGAGTGGGGCTTTAAGGGGATTACCGTTTCCGATCACGGCGCGATTAAGGAACTGATTAAGCACGGTACCGCCTCCGATCCTGAAGATGCGGTGCGTGTGGCGATCAAGTCCGGCATCAACATGAGTATGAGCGATGAGTATTACAGCAAATATCTGCCGGGCTTGATTAAATCCGGCAAAGTGACGATGGCGGAGCTGGACGACGCCGCGCGTCATGTGCTGAATGTGAAATATGATATGGGGCTGTTTAACGATCCGTACAGCCATTTGGGGGCCAAAGAATCTGACCCACAGGACACCAACGCAGAAAGCCGTTTGCATCGCAAAGAGGCGCGTGAAGTGGCGCGCGAAAGCCTGGTGCTGCTGAAAAACCGTCTGGAAACGTTGCCGCTGAAAAAATCCGCCACCGTGGCGGTTGTCGGACCGCTGGCCGACAGCAAGCGTGATGTAATGGGCAGTTGGTCCGCCGCCGGTGTTGCCGATCAGTCGGTAACGGTGCTGACGGGGATTAAAAATGCCGTCGGCGAACAGGGCAAAGTGCTGTACGCCAAAGGGGCGAATATCACCAACGACAAAGGCATTGTCGATTTCCTCAACCTGTATGAAGAAGCGGTAAAGGTTGACCCACGTTCGCCGCAGGCGATGATCGATGAAGCCGTTAACGCCGCGAAGCAATCTGATGTGGTTGTCGCGGTAGTCGGTGAAGCGCAGGGCATGGCGCATGAAGCCTCCAGCCGCACCGATATCACCATTCCGCAAAGCCAGCGTGACCTGATTGCTGCGCTGAAAGCCACGGGTAAACCGCTGGTTCTGGTGTTGATGAACGGTCGTCCGCTGGCGCTGGTGAAGGAAGATCAACAAGCCGATGCGATCCTCGAAACCTGGTTTGCTGGGACGGAAGGCGGTAACGCCATCGCCGATGTGCTGTTTGGTGATTACAATCCGTCAGGCAAGCTGCCGATGTCTTTCCCGCGCTCTGTTGGACAGATCCCGGTCTATTACAGCCATCTCAATACCGGCCGTCCGTATAACGCCGATAAGCCGAACAAGTACACGTCGCGCTACTTTGATGAAGCCAATGGTCCGTTGTATCCCTTTGGTTATGGCCTGAGCTACACCACGTTTACGGTTTCTGATGTGAAGCTCTCTTCTCCGACGATGAAGCGTGACGGAACCGTGACGGCCAGCGTGCAGGTGACCAACACCGGCAAACGCGAAGGTGCAACGGTGATTCAGATGTATTTACAGGATGTGACCGCCTCCATGAGTCGTCCGGTAAAACAGCTGAAAGGTTTTGAAAAAGTGAATCTTAAGCCTGGTGAAACCCAGACCGTCAGCTTCCCGATTGATATTGAAGCGCTCAAATTCTGGAACCAGCAGATGAAATACGATGCAGAACCTGGCAAATTTAACGTTTTCATCGGCGTGGATTCCGCCAGAGTGAAGCAGGGCGAATTTGAACTGCTGTAATAGATGAATAAAGTCATGCAGCATGCCTGATGGCCCTACGCTTATCAGGCTGACAAAGTCGTATCATCCGGCAAATTCATATTGGGTTTGCCGGATTTTTTTTATTTTATTATCGCCTTACCGCTAATAACTCTCAGCGTTACCACCCAATTGCCAGGTTAAGGCTTGATTTTTCGACTATGCTTTTTCCTCAAGTCTCTGAAAAGGGCCGCAAAAGGATGAGGAGTACAGCATGATAATCTCAAAAGTATCGGTGGGTTCGCTGGTGCTGTTAGCCGCGATCAGCCTACCCTTACAGGCCGCGTCACCCGTCACAGTTGGTTCAAAAATAGATACCGAAGGGGCGCTGCTCGGCAACATTATTTTGCAGGTGCTCGAAAGCCATGGCGTGAAAACTGTCAATAAAGTACAGCTGGGCACCACCCCAGTAGTGCGTGGGGCAATCACCTCCGGTGAGCTGGATATTTATCCGGAATATACCGGTAATGGCGCATTCTTTTTTAAAGATGAAAATGATCCGGCGTGGAAAAATGCGCAGGCCGGTTTCGAGAAAGTGAAAAAGCTGGATGCAGAGCAAAATAAGCTGGTCTGGCTAACGCCTGCTCCTGCCAACAATACCTGGACCATTGCGGTACGCCAGGATGTCGCGCAAAAGAACAAGCTTGAGTCCCTTGCTGATTTAGGCCGCTACCTGAAAGACGGGGGAACGTTCAAACTTGCTGCCTCTGCTGAATTTATCGAACGGGCTGACGCGTTGCCTGCGTTTGAAAAAGCCTATGATTTCAAACTAAATCAAAATCAGCTGTTGTCGCTAGCTGGGGGAGATACCGCGGTGACGATTAAAGCAGCGGCGCAGCAGACTTCTGGCGTCAATGCGGCGATGGCTTATGGCACAGATGGCCCGGTTGCGGCGCTCGGTCTGCAAACTTTAAGCGATCCAAAAGGTGTCCAGCCCATTTATGCGCCAGCACCCGTCGTACGTGAATCGGTGCTGAAAGACTACCCGCAAATGGGAGAATGGCTACAACCGGTTTTTGCCAGCCTGGATGAAAAAACGTTGCAGCAGCTGAATGCCAGTATTGCCGTGGAGGGGCTGGATGCGAAAAAAGTTGCAGCAGATTACCTGAAGCAAAAAGGATGGGTGAAGTAACGGAGTTTGCAGCAGGTGGGTGTTTTGTCAAAGATTTCAGTTAATCGGGTGCTGTTGTTGCTGGTACTTCTTACCTTCGCGGCGGCAGCGCTGCCTTTCATTAGCTATGCGCCTAATCGCCTGGTCTCCGGTGAGGGGCGCCAACTCTGGGATATCCGGCCCGACATGGCGTGGGGATTGGCAGTAGCCTGTTCGCTGCTGTTTCTTCTGTGCTTTGTACCGGGAAAGCCCGGCAATATATTGACGCTTGTTATTAGCCAGTTGCTGGTTATTGCAGCGCTGGTAACCGCAGGAACAACGGCAACGTATCTGGCCCAGACGGGAAGTCCACTGGCCAGAACCAGCCTGGGCAGCGGGTTCTGGTTGGGGCTAGGACTAATGTTGCTGGCCGCCAGTGACGCCATTCGTCGCATAACCGAGCTGGCATCATGGCGTTGGCTGTTGCACGCGCAAATGTTTATTTTTCCGCTGGTGCTTTTGTTCTCCGGCACGTTTAACGATCTATCCCTGCTTAAAGAATATGCCAACCGTCAGGATGTCTTCAACGACGCCCTGGCGCAGCATCTGACAATTCTGTTCGCTACCGTGGTGCCCGCGCTGCTTATTGGTGTGCCGTTGGGCATCTGGTGTGCTTTCTCAGTCTCCCGTCAGGGGCCGGTTTTTGCGGTACTGAATATCATCCAAACCATTCCCTCAGTCGCGCTGTTTGGCCTGTTAATTGCGCCCCTTGCCGGGTTGGTGAAGCACTTTCCTTTGTTGGGTTCGCTCGGCGTCGCCGGAACCGGCCTGACGCCTGCGCTTATTGCGTTAGTGCTGTATGCGCTGTTACCGCTGGTACGTGGCGTTGTGGCTGGGTTGAATCAGGTGCCGCAGGATGTACTGGAAAGCGCCCGAGCGATGGGGATGAACACTTTCCAGCGATTTGTCTCGGTGCAGTTCCCGCTGGCATTGCCGGTCTTCTTGCGCAGTTTACGGGTAGTGATGGTGCAAACGGTGGGAATGGCGGTGATTGCTGCACTGATTGGCGCAGGGGGATTTGGCGCGCTGGTCTTTCAGGGATTGCTCAGTAGCGCCGTCGATTTAGTGTTGCTGGGCGTGATCCCGGTTGTGGTACTGGCGGTAATGATTGATGCGCTGTTTGATTTAGGGCTCGCGCTGCTAGAGGTATCGAATAATGATTGAATTTCGCCATGTCAGTAAAACCTATGGTCAGCAAAAAGCCGTTGACGACCTTAATCTGCGGTTGGGGGAGGGCAGCTTTTCGGTGTTAATTGGCACGTCAGGTTCCGGGAAATCCACCACGCTGAAAATGATCAATCGGCTGGTTGAACATGACAGCGGACAGATTCGCTTTGCCGGGGAAGAGATCCGCAGCCTGCCTGTGCTGGAGTTAAGGCGGCGCATGGGATACGCGATTCAGTCTATTGGCTTGTTTCCCCACTGGACCGTCGCGCAGAACATCGCCACGGTGCCGCAGCTACAAAAGTGGTCGCGTTCACGTATTGATGACCGAACAGACGAACTGATGGCGCTGCTGGGTCTTGAGGAAAGTTTGCGCCATCGTTACCCGCATCAGCTGTCTGGCGGGCAACAGCAGCGGGTCGGAGTGGCGCGTGCCCTGGCGGCAGATCCGCAGGTACTGCTGATGGATGAGCCTTTTGGCGCGCTGGATCCGGTCACCCGCGGTGCGCTGCAGCAGGAGATGACGCGTATTCATCGTCTGCTCGGGCGTACCATTGTGCTGGTGACGCATGATATCGACGAGGCGCTAAGGCTGGCGGAGCATCTGGTTCTGATGGATGCAGGAAAGGTAGTGCAGCAAGGCACGCCGCTGTCGATGCTGACAGCACCGGCGAACGAATTCGTGCAAACATTCTTTGGCCGTAGTGAACTGGGCGTACGTCTACTGTCGCTTCGCACGGTAGGGGATTTTATCCGTCGCGGTGAACACACAGCCGGTGAACCGTTGGTAGATGAAATGACGCTGCGTGATGCGTTGTCGGTGTTCGTAGCGCGCGGTTGCGACGTCTTGCCGGTCGTGACCCCGCAGGGGGTGTCCTGCGGGACGCTTCATTTTCGTGATTTGCTTTCGGAGATGCCGACCCGTGAAACGTCTTGCTGATCCGTTGTTATGGCTTATTGTCCTGTTTCTGGTCCTGTTAGTTGGGTTGCCTCATAGTCAGGCCTTGTTCAGTGCGCTATTTCCGGCGCTACCGCGTCCCGTGTATCAGCAGGAAAGTTTTGCGGCGCTGGCACTGAGCCATTTTGGCCTGGTGGGGATTTCAAGCCTGATTGCCGTACTTATTGGCACCGGGGCCGGTATAGCGGTAACCCGGCCCTGGGGCGCGGAATTCAGGCCGATGGTGGAAACCATCGCCGCCGTGGGGCAGACCTTTCCGCCAGTTGCGGTGTTGGCGATAGCTGTACCGGTGATGGGATTTGGTCCTGAACCGGCAATTATCGCGTTGATCCTGTATGGCGTATTACCGATCTTGCAGGCAACACTGGCGGGACTCGGCGGAATTTCACCCAGCGTGATGGATATTGCCAGCGGAATGGGCATGAGTCAGGGGCAGCGGCTGCGTAAAGTCGAGTTGCCGCTGGCGGCCCCGGTGATTCTGGCCGGGATTCGCACGTCGGTGATTATTAATATCGGCACCGCAACCATCGCCTCAACCGTTGGGGCAAACACGCTGGGTACGCCGATTATTATCGGGTTGAGTGGGTTCAATACCGCCTATGTGATTCAGGGAGCGCTGCTGGTCGCGCTGGCGGCGGTAATTGTTGACCGCGGGTTTGAGAAATTAGCGAGGCATCTTACCCGGCACGTAAAATAAAAGTATAGCCTGCCAGCATGACACCGCCGATACCGCCGATGGCCATCAGCAGGAAGAGGGTAATGACACCGATTTTAGCTGCGCTCATTATGCACTCCTTATGTGAATTCAAGGATTGTACACGTTTGTTAATAGAATATTAAGAGCCTGGATCATTAGGCGTTATTGGCGCAGACAGTTTGAACACGGCCAGCGCGGAAGAACCGGAGCGTACACGTAGTACGTGAGGATTATTCGCTACGCTCACCCTCCGGGCCGCCCTAAAGGGCGTTCAAAACTCTCTGAGTGTTGTCTGAGCACTGCCCAGGTTCGAAATGGCAAGCAAAATAGCCCTAATGGGCCAGGCTCTAAATACCGAGTGGATAAATATCGTGACCCAACGCGCGCCATTCGTTCAGCTGTTGCTGCTGTGCGGGCGTTTGGTTCTCGCCGCACCAGACAAGCAAGGTGCGACCTTCAAACAGCTCCGGTCGCAGTTGGTTCAGCGAATGGGCAAGGACGTCAATGCGCCATCCCTGCTGGCTGGCGACCCAACCTTCCAGCCATAAGCGGGTCGTATCCTGAATGTTCCAGCCAACCACCAGAGCATCTTTCCCCTGTTTCTTACGTGCTGAGGCCAGACAAATCGCGATGTAGTTGATCAATACGCCGTCGAGGATCCCCAGTAACGCCTGCAGGATCGGCTGTTGGCATTGCAGACGTCGGCGTAACGGAATGAACAAATGGGTGTTGAGCGTTTGCGCGGGATAATCCTGGCCACGCTCTTTGATCCAAAGTCTGAGGCTATGCAGATTATTACTTTGCAAATAGCTCAACAGCGTCTCTTGTTGTTCACGCCAACCGTTATGCACATCAATGCTCTCATTGCTGAGCAACATTTTAACCTTGCTGACCTGGACACCGTTGTTTATCCAGCGTTTTATCTCGCGGATCCGGTCGATATCCGCATCGTTAAACAGGCGATGCCCGCCGTCTGTCCGCTGCGGTTTAAGTAATCCGTAACGCCTCTGCCACGCGCGTAAAGTGACAGGGTTGATATCACAAAGCAAAGCCACTTCACCTATTGTGTAAAGCGCCATCGTCGTCTCACTCTTGCTCGCGAGGTCCCAGTTTTACTTTAGACGCTCTTTTGCGAACCAGGTAGTTTTGTCTGTTTTTTGATCTATGAATGGGTGAATTTGTAACCATGCTCGCGCTTTCGAGTGATCGTTCTCACAAATTCGTCTTTTTTTGCAACACTTCAAAGAAAGTTACACGCAGCCCATGTATGTTACGCGCTTTTAAGTGATGTGTGGTTGGCGGGTATGTACGAGTTTAATCTGGTGTTGCTGCTGCTTCAGCAGATGTGTGTGTTCCTCGTTATCGCGTGGCTCATGAGCAAAACGCGTTTGTTTATTCCGCTGATGCAGGTGACTATCCGACTCCCGCATAAACTGCTTTGCTATGTTACTTTTTCCATTTTCTGCATTTTAGGTACCTATTTCGGGCTGCACATTGATGATTCTATTGCCAACACTCGCGCTATTGGCGCGGTGATGGGCGGGCTGCTTGGCGGCCCGGTGGTTGGCGGTTTAGTTGGTCTTACCGGCGGTTTGCATCGTTATTCGATGGGTGGGATGACTGCGCTTAGCTGCATGATCTCGACCATTGTGGAAGGGTTGCTCGGCGGGCTGGTGCACAGCGTGCTCACCCGTCGTGGTCGTACCGATAAAGTCTTTAGTCCGCTGACTGCGGGGGCGATTACCTTTGTCGCCGAACTGGTGCAGATGCTAATTATCTTGTTAATTGCTCGTCCGTTTGACGATGCGTTTCGGTTGGTCAGCAATATTGCCGCGCCTATGATGGTGACCAATACCGTGGGCGCCGCCTTGTTTATGCGTATTTTGCTCGATAAACGCGCGATGTTTGAAAAATATACCTCCGCTTTTTCCGCCACAGCACTCAAAGTTGCCGCCTCAACGGAAGGTATTTTACGCCAGGGGTTCAATGAGGTTAACAGCATGAAGGTTGCTCAGGTGCTGTATGAAGAGCTGGATATCGGTGCGGTGGCGATTACCGATCGTGAGAAACTGCTGGCATTTACCGGTATTGGTGACGATCACCATCTACCCGGCAAACCTATTTCATCGTCATATACCCAACGCGCGATTGAAACCGGAGAGGTGGTGTATGCCGATGGGAATGAAGTTCCTTACCGTTGCTCTTTGCACCCGCAATGCAAATTAGGCTCGACGCTGGTGATCCCTCTGCGAGGTGAAAACCAGCGGGTAATGGGGACCATCAAACTGTATGAAGCCAAAAACCGCCTCTTTAGTTCGATCAACCGTACGCTGGGGGAAGGGATCGCCCAACTGCTTTCGGCACAGATTCTGGCCGGGCAGTATGAGCGGCAAAAAGCGATGCTCACGCAGTCGGAAATAAAACTCCTGCACGCCCAGGTCAATCCCCATTTTCTGTTTAATGCACTCAACACCATCAAAGCTGTGATCCGACGCGATAGCGAGCAGGCCAGCCAACTGGTGCAGTATCTGTCGACGTTCTTTCGTAAAAATTTAAAACGCCCGTCGGAAATTGTGACGCTGGCCGATGAAATTGAACACGTTAATGCTTATCTGCAAATTGAAAAGGCACGATTCCAGTCGCGTCTTCAGGTGACCTTGACGGTGCCAGAAGAACTTTCGCATCAGCAATTACCCGCCTTTACTCTGCAACCCATCGTGGAGAATGCCATTAAACACGGTACTTCTCAGTTACTGGATACCGGTGAAGTATCGATTACCGCCCATCGCGAAGGGCAATATCTGATGCTGGATATCGAAGACAATGCCGGGCTGTATCAGCCAACCTCAGAAGCCAGTGGACTGGGTATGAATCTGGTCGATAAACGACTGCGCGAGCGGTTTGGCGATGATTTTGGCATCAGCGTAGCGTGTGAACCTGACCGCTTTACCCGAATCACTTTACGACTTCCTCTGGAGGAACTGGCATGATCAAAGTGCTGATTGTCGATGACGAACCGTTAGCCCGGGAGAATCTGCGGATCCTGTTGCAAGAGCAAAGCGACATCGAGATTGTCGGTGAATGTTCGAATGCGGTGGAAGCCATTGGCGCGGTGCATAAATTGCGTCCGGATGTTCTGTTCCTTGATATTCAGATGCCGCGAATCAGCGGCCTGGAAATGGTTGGCATGCTTGATCCCGAGCATCGTCCGTACATTGTTTTTCTGACCGCCTTTGATGAGTATGCGGTGAAAGCCTTCGAAGAACATGCGTTTGATTATCTGCTCAAGCCGATTGAAGAAGCACGGCTGGAAAAAACGCTGATCCGTTTGCGTCAGGAGCGCACTAAGCAGGATGTATCACTGCTGCCAGAAAATCAGCAGGCGCTGAAGTTTATTCCGTGCAGCGGCCATAGCCGGATTTATTTGCTGCAAATGGATGATGTGGCGTTTATCAGCAGTCGCATGAGTGGTGTGTATGTGACCAGCAGCGATGGCAAAGAAGGCTTCACTGAGTTGACGCTCAGGACGCTGGAGAGCCGTACTCCTCTGCTGCGTTGTCATCGGCAATATCTGGTAAATATGGCGCAATTGCAGGAGATCCGTCTGGAAGACAACGGTCAGGCGGAACTGATTTTGCGTAACGGACTGACCGTTCCGGTGAGTCGTCGTTATCTTAAAAGTCTAAAAGAGGCGATTGGACTGTAAAACTGATACACTGCGCGCCATTGCATCACCGACAGTTGAAGGCTCTATGCTAAGTAACGATATTCTTCGTAGCCTGCGCTACACCCTGAAAGCGAACAATAACGACATGGTGCGTATTCTTGCGCTTGCTGACATGGAATCCACCTCCGCAGGTTTCGATACCTGGATGACAAAAGAAGATGAGGCTGGGTTTGTTCGTTGCCCGGATATCATTCTCTCCGGTTTTTTAAACGGCCTGATTTATCATCTGCGTGGTAAAGATGATTCTGCACCGGAACTGGCGCTGGAGCGTCGTGTTAATAACAATACGGTACTGAAAAAGCTGCGTATCGCCTTTTCGCTGAAAACTGACGATATTCTGGCTATTATGACCGAGCAGAAATTCCGTGTGTCGATGCCGGAAATTACCGCCATGATGCGTGCACCTGATCATAAGAACTATCGCGAATGCGGCGATCAGTTCCTGCGTTATTTTCTGCGTGGTTTGACATCACGGGTACATAACGCGAAGCCATAAAGAGAAAATGGGCGACGCCGATTAACATCGGGTCGCCAATGGTTTTACTTCACTTCTTTAAAACCCGCCGATTCCATTACCGTTTGCATTTGCTTCATGCTGATGTTTTTATCGGCGTTTTCAGATAGCTTCATCCCTGAAATGGCCTGCAACGCTTTTATATCAACTTTTTCCATATCGATAGTGACATTTTCTTGCGCGTAGGTATCTGAATAGGTGAGTTTTTCTTCTATGCCAGTAATGTTCTGATATTTGGCGCTTAATGCGTCGAATACTTTTGCTGCTTCCTCTTTATTGCTGGCACCGACTGACGCATAGCTAATTTTACTTTCGGAGATTTGCTTCAGGACCTTATCACCTTTATAGGTGTAAGAGACGGTGATATCAGAACCATTAATGTTGGCATTGAATGTTTTTGTCTCTTCTTTATCACCACATCCCGCCAGGGAAAAAACCACAATCGATGCCACGGCGAGAGAAAATAATTTTTGTAACGCTTTCATGTAAAACTCCATTTCATGAATATCGGATGTTAAATAATAACGTCCACGAATCTGGTGAGCCCGGACTACCTTGATACCAGAGCAGTATAGAATAAATCTAATATTAACAACGAAGCAGTCCGAAAATGGAGCAGGGGTTAAGATTAGAGGAAGCACTTGCATAGCAAAAAAAAGCGCTGCGGTTGCAGCGCTTGAGATGTTTGATTTACTTCACCTGTTGGCCTGGTTTTGCACCTTCGTCAGGGCTTAACAGGAAGATATCTTTCGCGGCCATCACCATCCCTTCGGAAATGCCGAAGCGCATCTTACGTGGTGCCAGGTTGGCAACCATAATGGTCTGGCGGCCAATCAGGACCTGTGGATCTGGATACGCAGAACGAATACCAGAGAAGACGTTACGTTTCTCACCACCGAGATCCAGCGTCAGACGCAGCAGTTTGTCGGAACCTTCCACGAACTCGGCGTTTTCAATCAGCGCTACACGCAGGTCAACTTTGGCGAAATCGTCAAAGGTGATGGTTTCCTGAATCGGGTCATCAGCCAGCGGGCCGGTAACCGGTGCAGCAGCTGCTTTCACTTCTTCTTTCGACGCCTCAACCAGCGCTTCAACTTGTTTCATGTCGATACGATTGTAGAGCGCTTTAAAGGTGTTGACCTTGTGGCCGAGCAGTGGCTGCTCAATGGCATCCCAGCTCAGTTCGCTGTTCAGGAAAGCTTCAACACGTTCAGCAAGCGTTGGCAGAACCGGTTTCAGGTAGGTCATCAGCACGCGGAACAGGTTGATACCCATGGAGCAGATCGCCTGCAGGTCGGCATCGCGGCCTTCCTGTTTAGCTACGACCCACGGTGCCTGTTCGTCAACGTAGCGGTTTGCCACGTCGGCCAGCGCCATGATTTCACGGATAGCTTTACCAAATTCACGGCTTTCCCATGCTTCGCCAATCACCGCTGCGGCGTCGGTGAAGGTTTTATACAGCGCCGGGTCGGCCAGCTCAGCCGCCAGAATGCCGTCAAAACGCTTAGCAATAAAGCCAGCGTTACGGGATGCCAGGTTGACTACTTTGTTGACGATATCGGCGTTAACGCGCTGGACAAAGTCTTCCAGGTTCAGGTCGATGTCATCAATACGTGAAGAAAGCTTCGCGGTGTAGTAGTAGCGCAGGCTGTCGGCATCGAAGTGCTTCAGCCAGGTGCTGGCCTTAATGAAGGTGCCGCGAGATTTGGACATCTTCGCGCCGTTCACCGTCACATAACCGTGTACGAACAGGTTGGTCGGCTTACGGAAGTTGCTGCCTTCCAGCATGGCAGGCCAGAACAGGCTGTGGAAGTAAACGATATCCTTACCGATGAAGTGATACAGCTCGGCGTCAGAATCTTTCTTCCAGTACTCGTCAAAACTGGTGGTGTCACCGCGCTTATCGCACAGGTTTTTGAATGAACCCATATAGCCAATTGGCGCGTCCAGCCAGACATAGAAGTACTTGCCAGGCGCATTCGGGATTTCAAAACCGAAGTACGGGGAATCGCGAGAGATATCCCACTGTTGCAGGCCGGATTCGAACCATTCCTGCATTTTGTTGGCGACCTGCTCCTGTAACGCGCCGCTGCGCGTCCACGCCTGCAGCATTTCGCTGAATGACGGCAGATCAAAGAAGAAGTGTTCGGAGTCACGCATCACCGGCGTTGCGCCAGACACGACGGATTTCGGCTCGATAAGTTCGGTCGGGCTGTAGGTTGCGCCGCAGACTTCACAGTTATCGCCGTACTGATCCGGAGACTTACATTTCGGGCAGGTGCCTTTAACGAAACGGTCCGGCAGGAACATGCCTTTTTCCGGATCGTAAAGCTGGGAGATTGTACGGTTCTTAATAAAACCGTTCTCCTTCAGGCGAGTATAAATCAGCTCAGACAACTCACGGTTCTCTTCGCTGTGCGTTGAGTGGTAGTTGTCATAGCTGATGTCAAAACCTGCAAAATCAGTCTGATGCTCCTGACTCATTTCACCGATCATCTGCTCTGGCGTGATCCCAAGCTGCTGTGCTTTCAGCATGATTGGCGTACCGTGTGCGTCGTCCGCGCAGATGAAGTTAACCTGGTGGCCGCGCATTCGCTGGTAACGGACCCAGACATCAGCCTGGATGTGCTCCAGCATATGGCCGAGGTGGATTGAGCCGTTGGCGTACGGCAGCGCGCACGTTACCAGAATTTTCTTCGCGACTTGAGTCATAGTGGGCAATTACTTCTTTTGTAGTGAAAAGGGCTTTGATAGTACCAAAATGGTAATTACTGCGCCAAGCGATAAGGGCATTTATCCGTAAATGAATAATTGTTGCGGTTGGAGTAAACTACCTGGTGACTATTGTATATTCAGAACAACAAAAAGGAGTCGGGATGAACGCACAATCCCAGGCCAAATCACCAGAGACCCTGCGCGCCATGGTTGCCGGGACGCTGGCGAATTTTCAGCATTCAACCCTGAAGCATAATCTGACGACGCTTAAAGCGTTGCACCACGTCGCCTGGATGGATGACACGTTGCACGTTGAGCTGGTCATGCCGTTTGTCTGGCATAGCGCGTTTGAGGACTTAAAAGAGCAATGTAGCGCCGATCTGCTGCGTATTACCGGTGCGAAAGCGATCGACTGGAAACTGTCGCATAACATCGCGACGCTGAAACGCGTGAAAAACCAGCCGGGTATTAATGGTGTGAAAAACATCATCGCCGTCAGTTCAGGTAAAGGTGGCGTGGGTAAATCCTCTACCGCCGTGAACCTGGCGCTGGCGCTGGCTGCAGAAGGGGCGAAGGTAGGGATTCTGGACGCCGATATTTATGGTCCGTCTATCCCGACAATGCTTGGCGCGGAAAACCAGCGTCCAACCTCGCCAGATGGTACCCACATGGCACCGATCATGTCTCATGGTCTGGCAACGAACTCCATTGGTTATCTGGTCACTGACGATAACGCGATGGTATGGCGCGGCCCGATGGCCAGCAAAGCGCTGCTGCAGATGTTGCAGGAAACCTTATGGCCGGATCTTGATTATCTGGTACTGGATATGCCGCCGGGCACCGGTGACATCCAGCTGACGCTGGCGCAGAACATTCCGGTAACGGGCGCAGTTGTTGTCACTACGCCGCAGGACATCGCGCTGATCGATGCGAAAAAGGGCATCGTGATGTTCGAAAAAGTCGAAGTGCCGGTACTGGGTATTGTTGAGAATATGAGTATGCATATTTGCAGCAACTGCGGTCACCATGAACCGATCTTTGGTACCGGTGGGGCACAGAAGTTGGCTGAGCAGTATCGCACTCAACTGCTGGGACAGATGCCACTGCATATTTCTCTGCGTGAGGACCTCGATCGTGGTACGCCGACGGTGATTAGCCGTCCTGATAGCGAATTTACTGCTATTTACCGCGACCTGGCAGGACGAGTGGCTGCACAGCTCTACTGGCAAGGAGAAGTTATTCCGGGCGAGATTGCCTTCCGCGCGGTGTAATTTATAGCGTTACAGATATTCACCGCATTAATGTATTATTGATGCGGTGAATATATTAAATTTAAAAATCTCACGATATTGTTCATTCTACGTTTATAATTCATGCCTTTTTCCGAATAAATCACCTCAATGCATCATTACAATTGATCAAATCTATCTCATTAATCTACAATTTCAATTGGTTCAAACAGGGTGTTATGCCCATAATCTGCTGAACAGGTCCTCTGTATGCTATTTGATGCTAACCACAGGAATAACGATTAAAATGAAAAAAAGTTTACTGATGGGAATTATAGCTCTGACTTATGGAATGAGCGCCCCTACCTTCGCTTCCGATACTGCGACCTTAACAATCAGTGGGCGAGTCGTTGAACCAACCTGTAGTGCTGACGTCGTGAATAACAACGTTCAACAGAAATGCGGTCAATCTCTTCATCTTTCAAATGTTAGTCATGTGGATCCTGTTCCAGCGAAGGGCGTCGTGACCGAGATCGTTTCTGTACCAGGGGATTCTATGCGACAGATAGTGTTAAACCGTTACGATTAGACTAAGAATCTCAGTGTTGATATTAAGCACTCATCATTTATATGAATGATGAGTGCTTTTCTATTTCTCTAACAAATAAAAAACGACAATTAATAACGCTAATTTATTAAATATATAAATAGTGTTTATCTTCACTTATTTGTTGCAATTATATTGCAATTAGTAACTTGTTTTAAATCAACAAAACAACGTGTTCACATTGCGATAACGTTTTTGTTGTGCGAATTTAATTTCAAGAGATAACAACTCTTAATAAATAGAAATTACTTGATTAAGGAAGATACTATGAAACGTTCAATTATTTCTGCCGCTGTACTGTCTGCTGTATTTATGAGCGCTGGGGCGTTTGCTGCTGATTCTGATCAGGGTGAACTGATTATTACTGGTAAGGTGGTTGGAACAACCTGTAAATTTACAGGAGATACTACGGCAACTATTGCCATGAACGAAATTGGTGTTGACCGATTGAATTCTGTATCTGCTGGTGGAATCTATGATGGTTATTCTAACAAAACTACAATGCCCCTGTCTGTAGAATGTGATCCAGGAGTAACACCTCATATAAGTTTTTCATCATCACAGTTTAACCCTGGCGCAAATAACGCAATTACAATTAACACTGCATCAAAAGATAATGGCGCTGGTTTTGCTGTTTATTATAACGGTACTCTGATTAAGCCTGATAGTAATATTGATCTGGGGACATCTCCTCAAGGGGATGGGAAATATAATCTGGACTTCACTGCCCGTTATGCAAACCTGAGTGGTACGGTTATTCCTGGCGATGTTACCTCGTCGGTAACCATGACGGTTGTTGCTGATTAATATCCTGTTTATCGGCGGCTATGGCCGCCGTCTTTTTCGATAACAAGGATAATTATAATGAAAAAAATACTCGCATTATTGCTGGTCGGTACGGTAATGCCTGCGTGGGGTGGCATTTACATTTACGGCACCCGTGTAATTTATCCGGCACAGAAAAAAGAAATTACCGTTCAGTTAATGAATGAAGGCAACCGCAGCTCGCTGGTCCAATCCTGGATAGATGACGGAGACACCAGCCTGCCACCAGAAAAAATCCAGGTGCCATTCGTGATGACCCCTCCTGTGGCTAAGGTCAGCGGAGGTTCTGGTCAACAGCTGAAAATTAAGCTACTGGCAAACACGCTGCCGAAAGATCGTGAAAGCCTTTTTTTTCTTAATGTGCTGGATATTCCTCCTAATTCTGCGGAATTTGAAGGTAAGAATATGATTAAATTTGCTATGCAGAATCGCATCAAATTTATTTATCGTCCGCAGGGTCTTACTGGTGTGGATGAAAAAAGCTTTTCTCGCTTAAGTGTCAGGTATGTTAGTGGTGGTATTAATATTAAAAATAATTCAGCCAACTGGATAACTATTCCTGAATTAGTGGGTAATTCTAAAATAAATAGTGAGACAGTGTTACTTGCTCCGTGGTCAGATAAAAAAGTTATCACTGCTGCTGTTGTTAATCATTACAAGGTCACTCTTATTGATGATCACGGAAACTACTTGAGTGAAAAAATAAAAACGGAAAAATAGTCAAGGACTGATCATGTCAAAGATAAATTCTATTACATTGGCAATCCTGTCGGTGTTGGTCACTTCATCCGCATGGGCTGAAGAAGACACATTTGATACCCACTTTATGATCGGCGGTTTGAACGGTGAGAAAATCTCTCGCTATCAAATTGATGGTGATAAGCCAATGCCGGGCATATATGAAATGGATGTTTATCTTAACAATCAGTGGCGTGGTCGATACGATATTAATATCAAAGCAGACCCTGATGCGACATGTTTATCCTGGGCGCAATTACAGCAAATTGGTATTCGTACCAATAACATTAAAACGGATAAAAAAGAAGATTGTGTGCCGCTACGTGAAGCAGTGCAGGGCGGCAGTATTGGTTATGATATTGGGCAATTTATTCTGAATTTAAGCGTGCCTCAGGCGTTTGTGGTTGAATATGAACCGGGATATATGCCGTCTGAAACCTGGGATCGCGGGGTTAATGCTTTTTATACCTCTTATTACGCCAGTCAGTATTACAGTAGCTATAAACACGGTGGTGATGATAAAAGTAGCTATGTGAACCTGAATAGCGGGTTGAACTTGCTAGGGTGGCAGTTGCACTCAAATGCTAACTACACGAAAGGCAATGAGGGCAGCGGCAATTGGAAAAGCAACACGCTATATATGGAGCGAGGTATCCCGCAAATACTTGGCACGCTACGTACCGGGGATATGTACACCGGGTCGGATATCTTTGATGCGGTACGTTTTCGTGGTGTGCGTATCTGGCGCGATATGCAAATGTTACCGAACTCAAAACAGAACTTTACCCCTGTAGTACGTGGGATCGCCCAGAGCAACGCGCTGGTAACCATCGAACAAAACGGCTTTGTTATTTACCAGAAAGAAGTTCCACCTGGCCCATTTGCTATTGATGATCTACAGCTCGCTGGCGGCGGTGCGGATTTAGATGTGAGCGTGAAAGAAGCGGATGGTTCAATATCTCATTATCTGGTGCCATATTCATCCGTGCCAAATATGCTGCAGTCGGGCGTATCGAAATATGATTTTGCTGCAGGGCGCAGTCATATTGAGGGAGCAGGCAATCAGTATGATTTCCTACAAGGCAGCTATCAGTATGGTCTGAACAATCTGCTTACGGTTTATGGCGGCACAATGCTGTCACAAAACTATAACTCATTTGTACTCGGGACCGGTTGGAATACACCCATTGGCGCGGTATCAATAGATGCCACGCGATCGCACAGCGAGCAGGATAATGGCGATGTTTTTGATGGTCAGAGCTATCAGATTGCGTGGAACAAATATGTCACACAGACTGGAACGCAGTTCGCGCTGGCAGCTTATCGTTATTCCTCGCGGGATTATCGTACCTTTAATGACTACGTATGGGCGAATAACAAAAATCACTATGATCGTGATGAAAATGATGTTTATGACGTTGCGGACTACTATCAAAACGACTTTGGTCGAAAGAACAGCTTTTCGCTAAATATCAATCAAGTATTACCCGAAAACTGGGGATCCCTGGCCGTCAGCGGCCTGTGGCGAGACTATTGGCAGCGCAGTGGAACCGGCAAAGATTATCAGCTGAGCTACTCGAACGCCTGGCAGCGTGTCAGCTATACCTTGTCCGTCAGCCAGACCTATGATGAGGACAACCACGAGGATAAACGTTTTAACCTGTATATCTCCATCCCGTTCTCGTGGGGTGACGGTATTTCCACTCCTCGACGCGATCTGTTTGTCTCTAACTCAACGACGTTTGATGACGATGGTTATCAATCGAACAACACCAGCTTAAGCGGGGTGGCGGGGAATCGCGATCAATTCAGCTATGGCGCCAACCTTAGTCACCAACAGCAGGGGAATGAGACAACGGCGGGCGGTAGCCTGGTATGGCGCGCGCCGGTTGCTACTGTAGGCGGTAGTTACAGCCAATCTAATAAGTATCAACAGGTCAGCGGCAATATTCAGGGGGGTTTAGTGGTATGGTCAGATGGTGTCGCGTTAGCTCCTCGGCTTTCAGATACATTCGCCATTATCAAAGCGCCTGGATTGCAGGGGGCAGCTGTGCAGGGGCATCGTTATTTAACAACCAACAGCAAAGGCTACGCGGTTTACGACAGTTTGACGCCGTATCGTGAGAATATGCTGGTGCTGGATCTTTCCGACAGTAATAGCGATGTCGCCTTGCTTGGCAATCGCAAAGGCGCAGTGCCTTATCGCGGCGCGGTTGTGATGACGGAGTTTGAAACCGATCGGCGTAAACCCTGGTTCTTCATTGCTGAGCGTCCTGACGGATCTCCGTTATCGTTTGGTTATGAAGTGGAAGATGAACTTGGCAATAACGTTGGCCTGGTGGGCCAGGGTAGCCGGTTATTTGTTCGTACCAACGATATTCCCGCTTCGGTACGCGTTGCAGTTAATAAACAGCAGGGACAGTTCTGCACGATTACCTTTGATAAGGCGATTGATGAGAACAAAGTCTATATTTGCCGCTAAGGGATTGGTTTATGAAAAAATATATGTTTTTGTTTTTATTGGCATTCTCTTTTTGGGGTCAGGCTAAATGTACCCTAGGGACGAATACGACCGCACAGCAAACTGTAGAACTTGATATGACGTCAGCAACAGTTGGTTCTGTAGTTACTGTAGCGTTCAATACTAACCTGAATGATACATTTTCATGTAATGCGTCAACTGATAAAATGTATTACGCAACGCCATTACAAGACTATATTATTGAACTTAAAGAACCCGGTGCAACAAAATCTATCTTTATGAAGTTAAAACTGACCGGAAGCGGATTCCCTGTTGCAACAGGCAATGATGGTCAATATAACTCAACGCCCAAAGAGTATAAAACACAAGAAGTTATTAACCCGAGACCATTCGTTATCGAGGCATCTTATGTCAGATCTGGTACTGCTGATCTGACGATAGCCAGTGGCAATACGATAAACCTTGGACGTCCCGCTATTAGTATATTAACTGATAATACCTGTAATAGCAGCCTATGGTCATGGATTGTCTGTTGGATTGGAGGGAAATTTAACAGCAACGTATCTTATTCACAAAATATTACGTTTACAGTCAAGCACAGACCAACAACCTGCCGTTTTTCACAGGCAATATACGAAATTAAAATGCCCGATACAACGTTAAACGAAATGAATGCGGCAACTAATACTAAATCAGGTTCCACAAATCTGATACTGAATTGTGAAAGTATATATAACGTTACCACCAATCCCGTTAGTTTTAAGGTGGCGAGAGGTGACTGGGATGAAAGCGGGAAAATACTAAAAAATACGCTAACGAATGGCGCAAAAGGAGTAGGGTTCCAGATATATAACGGCACCGCGACTACTCCCCTAAAACTGGGGGATACTCTGATGAACAGAATTACTAAACTGGAAACAATCAACAATCAGTACACTTTCCCTATCACTGCGAAATATATTCGCGTAACAGGTGAATCGTTACGGCCCGGTGAGGTACAAAGTAAAGTGATATTTGCAGTATCTTATGACTAATTGCGGGTATTTCACGTACTTTCTTGCTGAAAGTACGTGTTTTTGTTTTATTACCGATGATAAAAAATCTCGCCGTCGTAGGCTTTAATGATCTTAGCATCGGCATCATTGACCAGCACATACGCGCCGCCCATGTAGGTCCAGTGGGTACCTGCCGTCGGCGCGGGCAGGTTGCGCAGATTCCACTGTTTAATGGTGTATTCTTCGGTGAGATACAGTGGTGGAACCTTGTCACCGGGTTTGAAATGGGTGAAGTCAGCAATAAAGCTGCTCAGTTCATACTTATCGATACCGGTGGGTGCCGCTGTTGCGGCTGGCGCGGCCCAGACGACGCTGCTTGCAAGCAGAAGTGCACCCAGCAACATTTTATTCTTCATACCCATCTTCTCTACCTCTTCGGGTCATCAAAATCAGTCATGTATCATTCCTGGCATACCAGATGTCTGACAAGCACTATTTTGTGATCACTCCAGTCATTTCGTAAAAAGTGTAAATGAAAGTACAGAATTGCAGCAACCTTGACCAGTAGTTTCGCAATAGGGGAGGTACAGCACGATTCATTCTGTCAGCTTTACGGCTGTTCTATGGCTGACAACCATGCATTCTTTCATTTATTAGATAATAGGGACCGTTGCTAACCCCTATTATTAATATTAAAATTCTCTTGATAGGGTGATGTACCCGTTGAACCTAACTGAACACTCGTCTTTGTTCATCAGGCTTGAGGCAATGAATACATCTTTCTTACCGTGCTTATCGGTGTAGGTATATTTAGCTGTAATGGACTTCACTTCATTATCATAATAACTTGAAAGATAAATGTTTTTGTACTTATCTTCTGTTTTATCCTTATCAGGATCTTTATCAAAGTCGATTCTTGCTAATTTCTCAGCGTACATCCGTGAAATAGGTGTAATATCAAGCACATCTACTTTTGCTTTCATTTCATCAACAGTAGATGTATCTATACTCAAGTCCTCTGCTAACTTATTGAATAATATGGCTTCCATTGCTGAGCCTACTGATGCACAACCCTCATTTTTTGCAAATGAAAGAATAGGTATGAAGGTTATAAGGATTAATAATTTTTTCATTTAATCCTCAACTACCAGAATCTTATCAGAGCTATCATTGATCTCTTTGCGACCAGCCAGTCCTAATATGATGCATCCATCCGAGGCACTAAGAGGATGTGTTGAACTATTACCGTGTATCATAAAACCATCACGCCCGCACATCTGATTTTCAGGGTAAGGTGTAAGGCGTATTGTGTACGCTTTTGTCTTATGGTGATAGAAAGCAAGACCGATAGTGTAGGTTCCTCTAGGAAGTGGCCCCTTTTCACTCACGCACTCGTTAGCTGAATCATTCTTAAAACCTGGTCTACCTGAATACAATGCATCAAATTGGTATGTACCATTCAGATAGAAGCTATGAGAACTTACTTTGTATACCCAAGTCATTACGCCGCCTCCTTGCTGTCGTTCCATGAATCGGAGTGAGTTATGTTCCCGTCCAGATAGAGCCATGTGATCTTTTCGTAGGCTAAGTAGAATGCCTCAATGTGATTTCGCTTTTCATATGCTGGATTCTTGACATCAAACATAAAAGGTTCAATCTCATTGACCCTTACATTATCCATTGTCACTCGAAAATATTCTTCTTCCAGCCCGTTGTGGTTGATATGGTAGAATTTCAATACCGCTTGTTTGAATATCTGTCCACTGGATACACCCTGATAGAGATAAGGCGATGAACAATCTACCTCTTTCAGTAAAAAATAATCTCCATGCTTCCTCTTAGCTGTAATCTGTCCTGTCAGTGGATCAGTAGGTAGCTCTACGTTATGCATCAGTTCTACAATTTCAATAGAACCTTCTCTACCATGTACATCAACCGATCCTTTAACCTGATTTCCTACATCGTCTGTAAGCCATAGATAAACAGGTATTGCCATATCAAAATCCCTCTTAGTTAGTATGGTATCCCTCGTTATCATATTCCTGCAAAATGGGAATAAGGAATGAGTGCTTATTATAACATCATGAAAATAAAATAGATTTTAGTAAAATTAATATTCCGGTTTACTAGAGCTTAAATCATTGAAATGCAATTAACGGGATAATGCCTAAAGCGGGGCACGACGTATGACACAAAAAGAGATACACCTTTGCGGGGTGTTATGGTGTATATTGATTCCGGATCAAATTAATTTTTCAGGCATAACTTACTGTAAAATTAAAAGAGATCAATTCAACGACTCGGGGTGCCCTTCTGGTGAAGGCTGAGAAATACCCGTACCACCTGATCTGGATAATGCCAGCGTAGGGAAGTCTGACACTGCTCGTGTCCCTTCTTCGCGCGGGCAGGAGCTGAACCATGCAGCCTGACCTGCACAGCCGCGCGCTCGCGGCTCACACTTTGCACCAATTTAGAACCTTATCCCCGCTCACACACTGTATGACCAATGAGGTCGTGCAAAGCTTTACTGCCAATACGTTACTGGCGCTGGGCGCATCGCCTGCGATGGTGATCGAGCCTGAAGAAGCCAGCCAATTCGCCGCTATTGCCAGTGCATTGCTGGTTAATGTCGGCACCTTAACTCGGGAACGGGCCGCGGCGATGCGTGCCGCAGTTGAGCAGGCTCATCATGCTAAAACCCCGTGGACTCTCGATCCCGTTGCCGTAGGCGCGCTTGCGTTTCGCCGCCGCTTCTGCCTGGAATTATTGTCACTACAGCCTGCGGCTATTCGTGGCAACGCTTCGGAAATACTTGCTCTGGCCGGCATGAACGGTGGGGGACGCGGCGTGGATACAACCGATACGGCTGTCGCTGCGCTTCCGGCAGCGCAGGCGCTGGCTCGTCAGATTGGGACCATTGTCGTGGTTACCGGCGAAGTGGATTACGTCACCGATGGTCAGCGTACCGTTTGCGTAGACGGTGGTGACCCGTTGATGACTCGCGTGGTGGGCACCGGATGCGCGCTATCAGCGGTTGTTGCGGCCAGTTGCGCTTTACGTGGTGACCGACTTGATAACGTCGCCTCCGCCTGTAGCTGGATGAAACAGGCCGGGCAAATAGCCACACAACAATCAAACGGACCGGGCAGCTTTGTCCCGGCATTTCTCGACGCCCTCTATAACCTGAACGCCCAGGAGCAAGCATGAAACGGATTAACGCATTAACGATCGCCGGAACCGACCCAAGCGGTGGCGCGGGTATTCAGGCTGATTTAAAAACCTTCTCGGCGCTGGGCGCTTACGGCTGTTCCGTTATCACGGCGTTGGTGGCGCAAAATACGCGTGGGGTGCAGTCGGTGTATCGCATTGAACCTGATTTTGTCGCCGCGCAGTTGGACTCTGTGTTCAATGATGTGCGTATTGATACGACTAAAATCGGTATGTTGGCGGAGACGGACATTGTCGAAGCTGTCGCCGAACGTTTACGTCGCCATCGGGTACAAAATGTGGTACTGGACACGGTGATGTTGGCGAAAAGCGGCGATCCGTTGCTGTCGCCCTCGGCGGTAGAAACGTTGCGTACGCGTTTGCTGCCGCAGGTTTCGATTATCACCCCTAATTTACCCGAAGCTGCTGCACTGCTCGGGGCATCGCATGCGCAGACTGAGCAGGAGATGTTAGAGCAGGGAAGGGCGCTACGGGCGCTGGGCTGCGAGGCAGTGTTGATGAAGGGCGGTCATCTGGATGATGCACAAAGCCCCGACTGGCTCTTTACGCGCGATGGTGAGCAGCGTTTTACCGCACCAAGGGTGATGACCAAAAATACCCATGGCACCGGTTGTACGCTATCGGCGGCGTTGGCAGCCCTGCGTCCGCGCCATAACAACTGGGCCGATACCGTACAGGAAGCCAAACTGTGGCTTTCAGCGGCGCTGGCACAGGCCGACACGCTGGAAGTTGGCGAGGGAATTGGTCCGGTGCATCATTTCCACGCGTGGTGGTAATGGGTATACTGGCTGCAGAAACGGCGGCTAGGAAAAAGATAAATGGAACAAGCGCATACCCAGCTTATCGCACAACTGAATGAACGTATTTCAGCGGCGGATAACACGCCGCTGTATATGAAATTTGCGCAGACGGTGAAGAATGCTGTGCGCAGTGGGATCCTGGAGCACGGCAATATCCTGCCCGGCGAGCGCGACCTCAGCCAGTTGACCGGCGTTTCTCGGATTACGGTACGCAAGGCGATGCAGGCTCTGGAAGAAGAAGGTGTAGTAACACGTGCCCGCGGTTACGGAACGCAAATTAACAATATCTTCGAGTATTCGCTTAAAGAAGCGCGCGGTTTTTCTCAGCAGGTGGTGTTGCGCGGTAAAAAACCGGATACGTTGTGGGTTAACAAAAGAATTGTGCCTTGCCCGGAAGAGGTGGCGCAGCAGTTGGCTGTTGTCGCAGGGAGTGATGTCTTCCTGCTCAAACGCATTCGTTACGTTGACGAAGACGCAGTCTCTATTGAAGAGTCCTGGGTACCCGCACATCTAATTCATGACGTGGATGCCATCGGTGTTTCGCTGTATGACTATTTTCGTAGCCAGCATATTTTCCCGCAGCGCACGCGCTCACGTGTTAGCGCCAGAATGCCTGACGCAGAGTTCCAGGCGCACATTCAAATGGATAGCAAAGTGCCGGTACTGGTGATCAAGCAGGTAGCGCTTGACCAGCAGCAACGGCCTATTGAATACAGCATCAGTTACTGTCGTAGCGATCTATACGTTTTTGTGTGCGAGGAGTAGCTCCTCGCGTGACGGGGCGCAATCGCCGCCGCGATGTCCAACTACCCAGGACGCCACCGCGTTACCTAACAGCACTGAGTCGGCCAGCGTCCAGCCAGACGCCAGCCCAGCCAGCATGCCGCCAGCGTGGCTGTCACCTGCGCCGATAGTATCAACGACCGCCGTTGCAAATGCCGGTACGCAGCCGGATGTCTGTGCGCTGAAATACCATGCGCCGTCTTTATCGTGACGCACGACCACCGGTGCGGTGAAACGCTGCACCCATTCTGCGCCAAAACCTTCCACATCCTGACTTAATGCAAACCGCTCGGCAGCAATTTCCGCCTCCTGACGATTAAGTGACACCAGCGGACGACAGGCCATAATTCTTGCCAGTAAGGGCTCGGGAATGTCGCCGATGCGCGGGCCAAAATCGATAAATGGTGTCACCTCTTCCAGACCTTCCAGCCACTGCACCAGCAATTCACCGCACGGGGACGCTAGCTGATAACCCGAAAGATACACCAGGCTATGACGCGGGATATCCAGCTGTGCCAGCCAGGCGGCATTCCACTGATTCTCAACGCCGCTAAAAGACATAAAGGTACGCTCGCCATCCGGCTCCACCAGCGCCAGACACCAGCCGTTATCGCCTTCGGCATTGTCGATCCGGCTGTGCAGTCCCTCTTTTGCCATCCGGTTGCGGATAATGTCGGCCCACACTCCCTGGCCCAGTGGTAGAGCATTGCAGGCATCGATACCTAAACGCTTAAGCGTGACGGCGATATTGAGTGCGCAGCCGCCAACGTTAACACCTTGCTGCTTGAGCTCGATGTCACAGCCGCGCCAGGGGAGGGCATACGCATCGGCAATGACATCAATCACCGCCGCACCCACCACCGTTACTGGCCGCTGTGTACGTAACTGCGAGAGAAGTTGTTGCAGATGCGTGTTGCTCATAGCGCCTCCCGCTGCTCGCGCAGTCGCATTAACCCGTTGGCGTAGTGGGTAAAGTCCAGCTGATTCACCGCATCCAACTCCTGCTTCAATGCTGGGTTGATCGCGCTCACGCCGTGTAATGCACCACAAATGGCGGTTGCCATCGCCCCGATGGTGTCGGTATCGCCGCCGAGGTTAGCGCACAAAATGGCGCAGCGGTTAGGATCGGTCTGTGCCAGCTCAACCATGGCGATAGCGCAAGGAACGGACTCAATGGTGCTGGTTCCTGCCCCCACAACCTGATACAACTGCTCGCTGGCGGACTCGACGCCATCGGCGTTACGGACGATTTTCAGCGCCAGTTCAAGGCGTGCACAAAGCGATGCGCTAAAGGTGGTGATTCGTTTTTGCTGCGCATGCAGGGCAATGGCAGGTAGCGCGTCGACAATCTCTGACCATTTTCCTCCGTCGATGGCGCGCGATACCGCCCACGCGACGACAACGGCTCCCGCGATAGCCAGATCCGATTTATGCGTTGGGCTGGAGGCCAGTGCCACATCATCGATAAAGGCATCAAGATCGCGGGCGGGCAGCAGGCATCCCAGCGGGGAAACGCGCATTGCCGCGCCATTGGTCACGCCGTTGTTTTCCAGTTCGGCGACCGGTTTACCGTCACGAATAGCTTTCAACGCAATTTTCGAGGTCGGGCCGAGCACGTTTTTATTAAAAGCATCAAACTGCTCGGCCCAGGCCAGAATATTGCGACCAATAACGTCTGGCACAATTTCGCCGTCGCACTCAAGCAGGGCATCTGCCAGACACAGTGCCATGGACGTGTCATCAGTGAACTCCGCCTGGTTAAAATAGCAGGCGGCATTATTTTCCGCAGGGCCGGGCAAAAAACGGTCGATCCAACCGAAGTGTGCTTTAACCCGGGTTCTTGGCCACAGTTCCGACGGCATACCCATCGCATCCCCTAACGCCTGCCCATAAAGAGCACCGAGAATACGTTCTGCTTTCATTTTACTTCCCCTTGTTTCAACGCTACATCGCGATCGTCCACCTTAATGGCGGTGATTTCTTTGTCTGATTCGCGAAAGAAAATCATAAACATCACGGCAATGACGGCAATCATGACCGCGCCAAATCCCCACATGCCAGCCCAGTTAAAGGTGAGACCATTAACCGGTTCCTGATAAGCAAACATTTTTTCCATCATCACGCCGCCCAGACGGTAACCGAGCAGGCTGCCGAACCCCTGACAGCAGAGGGTGATAAGCCCTTGCGCTGCGGTGCGCATGTGGACCGGCGCTTTTTTATCGACATAGATGTAAGCCGTGACGTAATAGAAGTCGTAACTGACGCCGTGCAGCAGAATGCCGAGAAACAGCAGGGCGTAAGTGAAATATTCTTCCGCACCGCCGTAAACGAAAAATCCGTAGCGGATCGCCGCAGTAATAAGACCAAGCAACAATACCTTTTTAATGCCAAAGCGTTTGGTGAAAAACGGTAGCGCCAGCATAAAGAAGATTTCAGAGAACTGGCCCAGTGTCATCCAGCCGGTGGCGTTTTTCATACCGACTTCTGTCAGGTAACCGTTGGCAAAGATGTAATAGAACGCCAGTGGCATCGCAAACAGGAAAGAGCAAAAGAAGAAGACGAGGAAGTTCTTATCGCGGAGCAGGATCAGCGCATCCAGACCCAGCATAACTTTGAAATCCATTTTGCCGGTACTTTTTGGCGGCGTATCCGGTAAAAAGAAGGCAAAAACGCCTAACAATGCGGAGCTTCCGGCAGTGATAAGCAGGGGAATATTGGTCGGTGAGATGTCGTTATAGCCAAGCATTTGCGGTAAGAAACCGCAGGCCAAACCGGAGGCAATCCAGCCAATGGTGCCCATCACGCGGATGCGCGGGAAATCACGTTCAACATCCGGTACGTTGGCAAAAGCAATACTGTTGGTCAGCGCAATCGTCGGCATATAGGTCAACGAATAGGCCAGTAACAGAGGGAAGAATCCGCTAAAGGTGGTTTGCTGGGCGGCGAAGTACATCAGAATAGCGCCGACGAACATCAACACCGCCAGCACTTTTTGCGCGGAGAAAAAGCGGTCAGTGATTGAACCGACCAGAATGGGCGACAGGATCGCCGCAATGGCGGTGCAGGCGTAGGACCAGCCGATCTCTCCGGCACTAAAGCCACTTTTACTCAGCCAAAGCCACAGCGGTACAAACCAGGCGCCCCAGATAAACCACTCTACAAACATCATGAACGACAGCTTAACTGTAGTTTTCATCTTTAAATCCTTCATGACAGGTAAGGTACGCGCTGATAGTACCATTCAATAATACCTTTAAAATACCTTTGAGATTAAACTTTGACCGTCTTAACATTATTTTTTCCTGAATCGAGCCAGCAGAAGTTGCTGAAAAGTGCGCTAAAGATGGAAAAAAAGCGCAGTCGGTACCAGGCTTAATGCTGCCCGCAAAAAGGCGGGTCAGGACAATCCATATTCCGGTTTTAAACCGGAACTTACGGGAGCATAGCTATGACTGATATTGCGCAGTTGCTTGGCAAAGATGCCGACAGCCTTTTACAGCATCGTTGTATGACCATTCCTTCTGACCAACTTTACCTGCCTGGACATGATTACGTCGATCGCGTAATGGTGGATAACAATCGTCCGCCTGCCGTGCTGCGTAATATGCAGACGCTGTATAACACGGGGCGACTTGCCGGGACAGGGTATCTGTCGATCCTACCGGTGGATCAGGGGGTAGAGCATTCTGCTGGGGCTTCGTTTGCAGCTAACCCGCTGTACTTTGATCCGAAGAATATTGTGGAGTTGGCTATCGAAGCAGGGTGCAACTGCGTGGCATCGACTTACGGTGTGCTGGCTTCTGTCTCCCGCCGCTACGCGCACCGTATCCCGTTCCTCGTTAAAATTAACCACAACGAAACGCTCAGCTATCCGAATACCTTTGACCAGACGCTGTATGCCAGCGTAGAGCAGGCGTTCAATATGGGTGCGGTTGCGGTAGGGGCAACCATCTATTTCGGTTCTGAGGAATCTCGCCGCCAGATTGAAGAGATTTCTGCAGCGTTTGAGCGCGCCCATGAGTTGGGTATGGTTACCGTGCTGTGGGCGTATCTGCGTAACTCCGCGTTTAAAAAAGATGGCGTGGATTACCATGTTTCCGCCGATCTTACCGGGCAGGCTAACCATCTGGCTGCCACTATCGGAGCGGATATCGTTAAGCAGAAAATGGCGGAAAATAACGGCGGGTATAAAGCGGTTAATTTTGGCTATACCGACGATCGCGTCTATACCAAGTTGACCAGCGAGAATCCAATTGACCTGGTGCGTTACCAACTGGCGAACTGTTATATGGGGCGTGCCGGGTTAATTAACTCTGGCGGGGCGGCCGGCGGCGACACCGACCTGAGCGATGCAGTGCGTACGGCGGTTATTAACAAACGTGCGGGTGGTATGGGGCTGATTCTGGGGCGTAAAGCGTTCAAGAAAACCATGGCCGACGGCGTTAAGTTGATTAACGCCGTACAGGACGTTTATCTGGACAGCAAAGTCACTATTGCCTGATCCCTCGGATTGTCGTTGGGTTAGCGCAATAGCGGACAACCCGGTGGCAGTCTGCAACGTAGCGCAGCGGGCAGGATTTCAATATGAAACTCTTGTCCGCTGAGTGGTTCACCATCGAGATTAAAGGTAATTTCGTGTGGGGCGCGGATATCAAACCACGACGATGCGCCGTCAATAATGTTAGGGTTGTCTTCGGATTGCGTTAACGCCGAAAGCAGTCCTGGCAGTAGTTCTTCGCCGGTAAAAATGCGCAGTTGCAGCAGGCCGTCGTTGATCAGCGCCGTCGGGCAAAGCTGTTGCCCACCACCGGCCTGGCGACCGTTACCGATACCAATCACCAGCGCTTTACCCTGCCAGTGAAAATCCTCCCCACGAATGTCACAGATGTCGGGCTTGAGCGTATCCATGCGCATTAATCCGTGAATAAAATACGATACACCGCCCAGTGCGGCCTTGAGTTTTTCCGGCGTTTCGGTGGTGATGCGAGTGCCAAACCCGCCGGTCGCCATGTTGATAAAACAGGTTTTATCGTTGACCAGCACCATATCGATTGCAGTCGCATTTGCAGCGATAGCCAGCTTTAACGCCTTATCAAGGTCATCGGGTATACCAACGCTGGTGGCAAAGTCATTCGCCGTTCCCAACGGTAAAATACCCAGCGCTGGAATATTGCCACCCTGCGACTGAATCAGCGCTGTCGAAACTTCGTTGATGGTGCCGTCACCGCCGCCGGCTATCACCGTAGCAACGCCTAGCTGACGAGCTTCATCAACGTAGCGTTGGGCATCGCCTTTTTCCCAGGTCACGCGAACATGGATTTCCACGCCTTCATCGCGAAGCTTCGCAATGGCATCACGCAGGGGGAGATTATCAGCACTTTTTCCATTGAGGATCAGTAAACTGGCAGGGAACGCTATCATCCGTTTGCCTCACTTTTTTTCGTTTTAACAAGTGTATGCCAGGAAAGCGTTTATGGCGTAAGAACTGACTGAAAGCGCAGGCGAAGAGATAAAAAAGCCGCAGAGCGCGGCTTTTCAGATTGGGCAGACGTTACTGCGGGAACCACTGATCGCTGATTTTCTGGTACGTGCCGTCAGCTTTGATTGCCGCCAGCGCGCTGTTCAGTTTTTCCAGCAGGGCTTTGTTATCCGGGCGAACCGCGATGCCAAGGCCAGTACCGAAGTATTGCGGATCGGTTACTTTGTCAGTGGCTACGCCCAACTGCGGGTTGGTTTTCAGCCATTCGTTAACCACAGCGGTATCGCCAAATACGCCATCAATACGGCCATTTTTCAGGTCGATAATCGCATTCTGATAGCTATCGTAGGCCACGGTTTTCACCTCAGGATGTTTGTCCTGCAGGTATTTCTGATGGGTGGTGCCGTTTTCCATACCGATGCGCTTACCTTTCAGGTCGGCAAAGGTTTTATAGGTGTCTTTTTTCGCAATCACCAGCGCGGAGTTGGCATAGTAAGGCTGAGTAAATGCAACCTGCTTGCTACGCTCAGGTGTGATATCCATTCCGGAAATTACCGCATCATATTTCTTGAATTTCAGCGCGGGGATCAGGCTGTCGAAAGCGTGATTGGTGAAAGTACATTCTGCCTGCATTTGTTTGCACAGCGCCGTTGCCAGGTCTATGTCAAAACCGACAATTTTATTGCTCGCGTCCAGTGACTCAAATGGCGGATACGTGGCTGATACACCGAAACTAATTTTATCAGCAGCTGAGGCGCCAGCGGCGAAAGTAGCAAGTAATGCGGCCAGTACTAACTTTTTCATGGTGGAACTCCCGTCTGTCAATCTTATGATTATTACCGTGTCTGCGGCGTGGGGTAACAATGCCATTTTATGAATTTGTATGCAATAAAAATGATTAAATATTTTTTTATGGTATAAAAAAAGACGGACAATTTAGGTTGTTGTCCGTCTTTATTATTTTGCTTTATGCATATTTGCCGGATGGCGGTGCTAGCACCTTATCCGGCCTACAAAAGGTGCATGAACCGTAGGCCTGATAAGCGTAGCGCCATCAGGCATATGCTTAATTCCGGTGTTCAAACGCCAGCGCTTTACGTTCGATTAAGCGCATCATCAGCGTCAGCAAACCGTTGACGATCAGGTAAATCACACCCGCGGCACCGAAGACCATAACGTCGTACGTGCGGCCGTACAGCAGCTGGCTATAACCCATGACTTCCATCAGCGTGATAGTGTAAGCCAGTGAGGTACTTTTAAATACCAGCACCACTTCGTTGGAATACGAGGAGAGGGCGCGTTTAAAGGCGTACGGCAACAGAATCGCCAGCGTATCCTTTTTGCTCATCCCTAACGCTCCGCAGGACTGCCACTGGCCTTCCGGGATTGCACGGATAGCGCCGTAAAACAGTTGCGTAGTGTAGGCCGCACTGTTTAACGACAGCGCAATTAAGGCGCATAACCAGGGTTCAGAGAGCAGATGCCACAGTACCGGATATTCTTGCAATGCCGGAAACTGTCCTGGTCCGTAGTAGATCAGGAAGATTTGCACCAGCAGCGGTGTACCGGTAAACAGCGTGATATAAGCGCGAACCAGCCACACCAGCACCGGCGTTTTCAGCGTCAGGATGACGGTGAAGATCAGCGCCAGCACCAGAGCAACCACGATGGAGGCGACCGTCAGCGTCAGGCTGGTATGCAGCCCTTTCAACAATTCAGGTAAATACTCAAGCATCAGCCTGGTCTCCGCTCAAAACGTGTCGCGCGCAGGTCAATGCGTTTGAGAATGTACTGACTTACCAGCGTAATCACCAGATAAATAGCGGCCGCCACAATGTACCAGGTAAACGGCTCCTGGGTACGGGTGGCAATACTCTTCGTTTGCAGCATCAGATCGTTCACGCTGATAAGGCTGACCAGCGCGGTATCTTTCAGCAATACCAGCCACTGGTTACCCAGTCCCGGTAAGGCATGACGCCACATCTGCGGCATCACCAGACGAAAGAAGATCGCGGCTTTAGACAAACCCAACGCCTGACCTGATTCCCATTGTCCGAGTGGCACGGCCTTCAGCGCGCCACGCAGCGTTTGTGATGCGTAAGCGGCGTACAGTAATGACAGTGCAATGACACCGCACAGGAACGGGCTGACGTCGAAGTTTTCGATCTGCATCTGAACCGGGATTTGTACAAACCCGAGATTGATCGTAAAGCCATCGGCCAGCGTCAGCAGCAGCTGTGAGGAGCCGAAATAGATAAACAGAACCACCAGAATTTCTGGCAGACCGCGCAGGATGGTGACCAGGGCCGAGCCCGCCCATGCCACCGGGCGCCATTTTACTGACTCCCAGACGGCAAAAAACATGGCGAGCGCAAGGCCAATGATCAGCGCACAAACGGCAAGGCCGACGGTCATCCCGGCGGCGCTTGCTAAAGGAAAAAATTCATTCATCAAATATTACTTCTGGAACCATTTGTTGTAGATGGTCTCGTAAGTCCCATCTTTCTTCACTTTTTCCAGCGCAGCGTTAAATTTCTGCTGCAGCTCGGTATTGCCCTGGCGCACAGCAATGCCCAGACCGGTACCGAAGTAATCTTTATCCGTCACTTTGTCACCAACCGCGGCAAGCTTAGGATTGTCTTTCAGCCACTCGGTTACTACTGCGGTATCACCAAAGACGCCGTCAATACGACCATTTTGCAGATCGAGTTTGGCATTCTGGTAGCTGTCATACGGCACAGTGGTCACTTCCGGATGTTTATCCATGATGAATTTCTGGTGCGTGGTACCGTTTTGAACGCCGACTTTTTTACCTTTCAGCTGGTCGATGCTGGTGTATTTACCCTGCTGGCCCACAAACAGCGCAGAGTTGTCGTAGTAAGGGGTGGTGAACAGCACCTGTTTTTCACGCTCAGGCGTGATGTCCATACCGGCCATCACCGCGTCAAAACGACGGAACTTCAGGCTCGGAATCAGGCTGTCGAAGGCCTGATTGGTGAAGGTACAAGTAGCGTCAATCTCTTTACACAGCGCGTTTGCCAGATCAACGTCAAAACCTACGATCTTGTTATTCGCATCGATAGATTCAAACGGAGGATAAGACGCTTCGGTGGCGAAACGAATGGTTTGGGCTGCGGTAGCGGAAAGACTAAAACCTGCGATTAGCGCGGCAATCAGAACTTTTTTCATTGTATTGTCCCGAATCTTAGTGAGAAAGATAGTTTTTAAACGCTTCGGTTTGCGGGTTGGCAAAGCAGCTCGCATCCCCAAACTCGACGATATGACCGTTTTCCATATACACCACACGGCTGGCCGTTTTACGTGCAACTTCCACTTCGTGGGTGACGATCACTTGAGTAATGTTGGTTTCCGCCAGTTCGCGAATGATGCTGACGATTTGGGCGGTAATTTCCGGGTCAAGCGCGGCGGTCGGTTCATCAAACAGCAGCACCTGCGGCTCCATCATCAACGCGCGGGCAATGGCCACACGCTGTTGCTGGCCACCGGAAAGATGTAATGGGTAACGATCGCTGTAAGGCTTGAGGCGCAGACGTTCCAGCAGTTTCTCGGCACGCGCCATCGCTTGCTCTTTTGTCAGACCCAGTACGCGGCAGGGCGCTTCAATCAGGTTCTGCACAACCGTGAGATGCGGCCAGAGATTATATTGTTGAAAGACCATGCCTACGTTCTGACGCAGATCCCGAATGGCTTTATCTGACGGGGTCTTCGTGAAGTCGAAACGGTTGCCTGCAATAGAGAGCGTGCCCGAGCGCGGCATCTCAAGCAGGTTGAGTACGCGCAGCAGCGAGCTTTTCCCGGCTCCACTTGGGCCAAGTAACACCAGTGTTTCACCCTGAGGGCAATCCAGCGTGATATCGAACAGCGCCTGATGTGCGCCGTAGAAGCAGTTAATGCCGTTTAATTGAATACTCATTGACACTCGATACTGGCAGTCTGATAGCTATTGAAGCCGCAGATACTACCTTTGACAGAATAGTTATGCAATATTTATGCGTTAAAAGTTAAATGCAAACCGCATTCTTCTCTAAACATAGCACAAAATAGCGGGGCCACCAGTGGGCAAGAATAAATGTCGGCATTCTATGCAGAATGCCAGACAATTTATGGGGGTTATGATTTAAGCGGGTGAATGGGGCGGTTAGCGGTTTTCGACAGACTGGCGTAGCGTCCCGGCTGGCGCGTGTACGCTGCCGCCCAGATAGCGTACATCATCAACGACCCAGCACTGACCTTCACGGATCATCAGCACTTCATCACGCCAGCTTTGGTCACCCTGTTTGAGCTCTACGCGCAGTGGAATGTTGCGTGCATCACTATTCGGAATAGTCGATGCGCTGGCGACACTGGCGCTGTCTGGTAACGTAGCGCGACTGGAGAACGGATCGCTGTTAAACAGATCGCGGTGTGTATTATCGCGGCTGGCGTCGGTCAGCAGTTTAGCCAGATTGTCGCTCAGGTACGGACGGAGGGCGGTAATGTCATTGTTTCGATGCTGAATACGGTAATCATAGAATTGTTGAGCCACGCTGTCTGGCCCACCTTCTATGCATGAACCACTACGCGTGCCGTTATCTTTATAGACCGGCGTCACGGTCGTACAGGCGCTGAGAAGTAGTGCACATGGAACCAGCAGAGAGAGTTTCGAATAGCGCATAATGATTTCCTTATAAGCTTCCTACTAATTGTGTTCTACGATGAACAATTCGGTCTCACTAAAGATTGTATGATCGATTAACACATTGTTTTTGCTAAAGCAAATTCGCGGACACCCCACCTGAAGCATGTTGGTGGCGCTCGTTGCCAGCTTCAGCTTTAGTATATCAACCTGCAACGGGGCGTTGGCGGCCATTCATGCTTCTTATACTGTATAGACCATCTGAGCATTTGCATGTTCCATTTGCCGCGCTTTACGCCTGGCTAAACAAAATTCATGCCGTGTTGTTGGCTATAAGGGACTCCGGATGGCTAAAATAAGAGTTGCTTAATCTCGGTGCTCGTGCGTTAATGATCCGGTCGGTTTGAATAACAGACGATATACAAAGTAGTTTACTCAAGCAGTTCTCATTTTCAGGTGTAACCCGTTTTTCCCCTCTTTGAGTTTCTTCATTAAGCACTACGAAGTTTCTGTCATAAAAACCAAGCTTGCCGAAAGGCTCAAATTAAGGAATAAATATATGTCTACTAAAATGACTGGTTTAGTTAAATGGTTCAATCCTGAAAAAGGTTTTGGCTTCATTACGCCTGCAGATGGCAGCAAAGATGTCTTTGTCCATTTCTCAGCGATTCAAAGTAATGAGTTTAAGACGCTGAATGAAAACCAGAAAGTCGAATTCGGTGTGGAGCAGGGACCTAAAGGTCCATCCGCAATTAATGTTGTGGCGCTTTGAGGTAACTATTATTACTAATCATATTCACTTTCGCTGTCCATGTTGCCATGGTTCCCAATACAGAACATCAACCTTTGATGTTACTGAGGGAAATCCGTTCGGGGCAAAATGTATTTTTTGTAAATCAAAAATGATTACATTTGATAACGTAGCAATGTACATTCAGTCCGGCCAGGCGCCATTAGATTTTAGAAAATAATAACTTCAGGCCCCCAAGCATCTGGGGGCTTTTTTATTTTTGGCGGCATGCCAGTCAAATAAAAATAAAAAACGCACCACCTGAAACCGCTACACATCAACAAGGATAGCAGTTTTATTTGGCGGGCTTTCCTTTGAGTGTCATAGTGTATTGGTTTGATAATGCTTTTGAGATTGTGCTCTTAGCGCAAAAAGGAGATTAACCATGCAGTTTTCGACAACCCCTACGCTGGAAGGACAGAGCATCGTGGAGTACTGCGGTGTTGTTACCGGTGAAGCCATTTTAGGCGCGAATATCTTCCGCGATTTTTTTGCCGGTATTCGCGATATTGTCGGCGGTCGCTCCGGCGCGTATGAAAAAGAGCTGCGTAAAGCGCGTGAAATTGCTTTTCAGGAGCTGGGCGAACAGGCGAAAGCGCTGGGTGCTGATGCGGTGGTCGGTATCGATATCGATTACGAAACCGTAGGCAAAGACGGTAGCATGCTGATGGTGAGCGTCAGCGGTACCGCGGTGAAAACTCGCCGATGAAACGTCTGTTGTGTCTGCTGGCATTTACGCTGTTGCTGGTGGGATGTGCTGGCGAAAAAGGGATTGTCGACAAAGACGGGTATCAGTTAGATACCCGCCGTCAGGCCCAGGCTGCTTATCCGCGCATTAAAGTACTGGTTATTCATTACACGGCCGATGATTTTGACTCTTCCCTGGCTACGCTGACCGATAAAAACGTCAGTTCACACTATTTGATCCCCGCAGTGCCGCCGCTTTACCATGGTAAACCGCGTATCTGGCAACTGGTGCCGGAAAAAGATCTGGCCTGGCATGCGGGGATTAGCTTCTGGCGCGGCGCTACGCGTATTAACGATACCTCAATTGGCATTGAGCTGGAAAACCGCGGCTGGCAAAAATCAGCGGGCAGCAAGTATTTTGCGCCGTTTGAGCCCGCGCAGATTCAGGCGTTAATCCCATTGGCGAAAGATATTATCGCCCGCTACGACATAAAACCGCAAAACGTGGTGGCTCATGCAGACATTGCGCCGCAGCGTAAGGACGATCCCGGCCCGCTGTTTCCGTGGCAAGCACTGGCCGCTCAGGGCATTGGCGCATGGCCGGATGCTCAGCGTGTGGCATTTTATCTCGCCGGACGAGCGCCCCATACACCGGTAGAAACCGCGTCATTGCTCGATCTGCTGTCACGCTATGGCTATGAGGTAAAACCCGAGATGACGCCGCGTGAACAGCAGCGGGTGATTATGGCGTTCCAGATGCATTTCCGCCCGACGTTGTGGAATGGCGTGGCGGATGCGGAAACGCAGGCGATTGCCGAAGCGTTACTGGAGAAATACGGGCAGGGTTAACGCAGACACCAATGCCTGATGGCGCTTCGCTTATCAGGCCTACGGTTAATTTGGCAGGTTTTTGTGGCGCTTGTGCCGCCACCCTGCAATGGCTATCAGCCTAACGCGGCAGCTTACCGTGGTCGCGCAGCCAGGCCGCGGTACGCTCAATCCCTTCATCCAGCGTCACAACGGGCTGATAACCTAACTCTTCCTGGGCGCGGCTGGTATCCAGCGTAAAGTCAAAATTTAGCTTCGAAACGCCGTAATGCGTAAGCTTTGGCTCTTTCGCCGATTTATTGCCTAAGCGCTCCATGCTGCGGGCAATCATGTCCAGCATCGGGTAGGGCACGGAGCGGATACGGCAATCAATATTCAGCTCGTCGATAAGTTTCTGCACAATACTGCGCAGGGTGCGATGTTCACCGTTGGTTATATTGTACGCGCGACCCGACGGCAGTTTATCGCAGGCTTCCTGACTCGCCAGCCACATCGCGTGAACCGCGTTCTCGTAATAGGTCATATCCACCAGCGCACTCCCGCCGTGCGGCAACAGGATGCTGCCGTAGTGGTACATCATATGGGCGAGGCGGGGAATAAAGACTTTATCGTGAGGTCCGAACAAGCTTTGTGGGCGCAAGACAGTAAAGCGAGTCTGCGGGTTGGCCTGGGCGAGCAGCGCAATCACCTCTTCACCAGCCGCTTTGCTGCGGGCGAATTCGTTGGCGAAGCGATGGGGACGGAAGTCTTCTTTGATATCGCGATGATGGTGATAATCAAAATACAGCGACGGAGAGGAGATATGAATAAAGTTACGTACACCCCAGGCTACGGCCCACTCGCCCAGACGGCGGGTAGCACGAACGTTGGCCAGATCAAAAGCTTCCTGAGTTCCCCATGGAGAGGTGAAACTGGAGCAGTGCCACAGCGTGTCAATGCCGGCAAGCATCACTTTTGCCTGCGAAGAAACCAGCTCGGTCAAATCCGCATGCACAAATTCTGCGCCCATTTTCTCCAGCAGCTTGCCCATCGCTTCGTTGCGACCGGTGGCTCTGACGCTGACGCCTTTGCTGCATAAAAACTCAACCGCGTTTCGGCCCAAGCCGCTGGTGGCTCCGGTAACCAGTACCTTCATATCAATCCACTGTGTTTAAAAAACGTCGTGCGCATTCTTCCGTGAATTACGCCTGTATGCAATGGGAAACATGAAAGAATACAGGCTCTTTTTATCATTAGTCTGTGATTTGTTCTGCAAGTTTGGCTATACGCTTCGCCATCCCCCTGAAAATGAACAGGTGGGCGGGGATCATCAACAGCCAGTAGAAGAGGCCAGGCATACCGTGCGGATGCCACCACGCGCGTACATCAATGCGTCGGTGGTCACCTTTATCTTCCAGTGTGAAGCTCAGGCGACCCAGTCCCGGCGCTTTCATTCCAAACAGCAGCGTCAGCTGTTTCTCCGGCTCAACGATGATGACTTTCCAGCTATCAACGGTGTCGCCAACCTGCAATAGTGGGTGTTCGGGACGACCTTTTGCCAGCTTATGGCCGACCAGCAGGTCCAACGCCGCGCGCGTCTTCCATAGAATATTGCCAAAGAAATAGCCTTCTTTGCCGCCGAGTCGATTCACAACCTGCCACAGCGCTTTTGTGCTGGCAGAGGTTTCAACGCTAAAGCCAGCTTGTTTGGCGAAATAGCCATATTCTGGACGCCAGCGGGCAAACGCCTGTGCGTCGTAACCCCAATCGCTGGAGTTGACCAGCTTCTCTTCTTCCTTCAACGTGCTGCGCACCGCGTCATCAAAGGCAATCAGTTTTTGTGGGATCAGCGCACGTAATTCGGTGTCATCGGCCAGCAGGTCGTGTTTTAAGCCCTGGATCAGCGCTTTGGCCGTGGTTGGCGGCACTGACGTAATGACGTTCAAAAACCAGACCGAAATCCAGCGGGTAGGGAAGGGGATGGGGATGAGCAGGCGATGTTTACCGCTGACCGCCATAAAATGCTCGAACTGTTCCTGATAGCTCAACACCTGCGGCCCGGCGGCTTCGAGGACGCGGTGATGTGGTGTGGGATTTTCCAACAATGCCACCAGATAGTACATTAAATTCTCCAGCGCGATAGGCGTGGTACGCGAGCGTACCCAGCGTGGAGGGGTGAGAACCGGCAGGTTGTAAACCATATCGCGCATGACTTCAAAGGCAGCGGAACCCGCCCCCACGATAATGCCCGCGCGCAATTCCGTCATTGGCACGCCTGACTCGCGCAGGGTGTCTGCGGTTATCTGTCGCGCACGCAGATGATCGGATTGTTCATGCCGGGGAGCCTGCAATGAGCTCAGGAAAATAAGCTGTTTAACTGGCGTATTACGTAGCGCATCGCGCACGTTCATCGCCACCTGACGTTCGTGGGCAATAAAATCACCGCCTTCGCCCATACCATGAACCAGATAATAAACCGTATCAACACCCGTCAGCAGCGGGGTGAGGTTATCTGGCCAATTCAAATCGACCTTGTGGCAACTGACATTGGCCAGTTGCTGCTTTTCCAGCCGTTCAATGCGACGTGCCGCAGCCAACACCTGGTGCCCTTGCTGACTGAGCGCCTGTACCAAATGCTGACCAATGTAGCCACTGGCGCCAAGAACCAAAATCCGTTGCGGCACGCCCATCTCCTTATTGGGTTAAAAAAGCGCGCCAGTGGGCGACGACTTCAGCAAGTTGTTCACGTGATACGTCCAGGTGCATCACCAGGCGCACAATCGGGGAGGCGTTAATCAGCACACCTTGCGCTTTCATATACTCGCCCAGCGCGGTAGCGTGCTCTTCGCCAACGCGAACAAACAGCATGTTGGTGTCGTGGCGCATGACGTCCGCCCCTGCTTCGCGCAGCTGCTCCGCCATCCAGGCGGCGTTGTCATGATCTTCCTGCAAACGCGCCACGTTATTTTTCAGCGCATACAGCCCGGCCGCTGCCAGAATACCGGCCTGACGCATTCCGCCGCCGGTCATTTTGCGCCAGCGAATAGCGCGTTTGATGTACTCGTGGCTGCCGACCAGCAGTGAACCAACGGGGGTGCCGAGGCCTTTGGAGAGGCAAATGGTGAACGAATCACAGTATTGCGTGACATCTTTAAGTTCACAGCCGTAGGCGACGATGGCGTTAAAAATACGTGCGCCGTCGACGTGCAGGGCAAGATTACGCTCACGGGTGAATTCCCAGGCGTCTTTCAGATACTCGCGCGGCAGCACTTTGCCGTTGTGGGTATTTTCCAGGCTGAGCAAGCGGGTGCGGGCAAAATGGATATCGTCCACTTTGATTTTTGCAGCTACTTTGTCCAGAGGCAGGGAGCCATCCGGTGCGGCGTCGATAGGTTGCGGTTGAATGCTACCGAGCACCGCTGCGCCACCTGCTTCGTAGAGATAGTTATGCGCGCCCTGGCCGGCAATGTACTCTTCGCCACGCTGACAATGGCTGAGCAGCGCCACCAGGTTAGCCTGAGTACCGGTAGGTAAGAAAATAGCGGCTTCTTTACCAGAAAGCTCTGCGGCGTATTGCTGGAGGGCGTTAACGGTAGGGTCGTCTCCATACACGTCATCCCCGACCGGGGCTGCCATCATCTCTTCCAGCATGGCGCGACTCGGCCGGGTGACGGTATCACTGCGTAAATCAATCATGGTGTCTCCTTATTACACTTCATCCTTCAGGCTGCCTCGGCGTTGGCCGCACCCTTAAACCCCAGTCACATAGTATACCTATGCTCCTGGGGATTTTCGGGCTAGCCGCCTTGATGCATCATGAATGATTTTGTGTGTGATTTAATAAGGATGTTTTACCTGAGCCAGTTCGTTTTCGCCAGTTCGATCACTTCATCACCGCGTCCACTGATGATTGCACGCAGCATATACAGGCTAAAACCTTTGGCCTGTTCGAGTTTGATCTGCGGCGGGATCGCCAGCTCTTCTTTCGCCACGACCACATCGACCAGCACCGGGCCGTCAATCGACATCGCCCTTTGTAGCGCTTCATCAACCTCTGAGGATTTTTCCACGCGAATGCCTGTAATGCCGCAGGCTTCGGCAATCCGCGCGAAGTTGGTGTCGTGCAGTTCAGTGCCATCGGTCAGATAACCGCCCGCTTTCATCTCCATTGCGACAAATCCCAGTACGCTGTTGTTGAAGACAATAATCTTCACCGGCAGCTTCATCTGGACAACCGACAGAAAGTCTCCCATCAGCATGCTAAAGCCGCCGTCACCGCACATTGCCACAACCTGGCGTCCTGGTTCGGTCGCTTGTGCGCCGAGTGCCTGCGGCATGGCATTAGCCATCGACCCGTGGTTAAACGATCCGAGCAGACGACGTTTGCCGTTCATTTTCAGATAGCGTGCTGCCCACACCGTTGGCGTACCAACGTCGCAGGTAAAGATGGCATCGTCAGCGGCAAAGTGGCTGATCTGCTGCGCCAGATACTGCGGGTGAATGGCTTTATCGCTGGGTTTGGCTAAATCATCCAGCCCTTTACGCGCCTCGCGATAGTGCTCCAGCGCTTTGTCCAGGAATTGCCGCTCGGTTTTCTCTTCCACCAGAGGCAGTAGGGCACGGAGAGTGGATTTAATATCGCCTACCAGCGCCATATCCACTTTACTGTGCGCGCCAATGCTCGCCGGATTGATATCAATCTGAATAATTTTGGCGTCGGTGGGGTAGAACGGGCGATAGGGGAACTGGGTGCCAAGCAGGATCAGCGTGTCGGCATTCATCATGGTATGGAAGCCGGATGAAAAGCCAATCAGCCCGGTCATACCCACATCATAGGGGTTATCGTACTCAACATGCTCTTTACCACGCAGGGCGTGAACAATCGGCGCTTTAATTTTAGCCGCAAACTCAACCAGCTCTTTATGCGCACCGGCGCAGCCGCTGCCGCACATCAGGGCGATATTGCTGGAGTAGCGCAGCAGTTGCGCCAGTTTTCTCAGCTCTTCTTCTTGTGGAGTCACCACCGGGAGCGGCGCCTGATACCAGTGCGTGGTGGCGCTTTCAGGCGCAGGTTTTAGCGCCACGTCACCGGGTAAAACCACCACGGATACGCCACGGTTGAGTACCGCCTTACGCATGGCAATGGCGAGTACCTGCGGGATCTGTTCTGGGCTGGAAACCAGCTCGCAATAGTGGCTACATTCGCGGAACAACTCTTGCGGGTGGGTCTCCTGAAAATAACCGCTGCCTATTTCACTGGAGGGAATATGCGCGGCGATTGCCAGTACCGGGACGTGGTTACGGTGACAATCAAACAGCCCGTTGATCAGGTGCAGGTTGCCTGGCCCGCACGAGCCTGCGCAGACGGCCAGTTCGCCCGTCAACTGCGCTTCAGCGCCCGCAGCGAAGGCTGCAACCTCTTCATGACGGGTTGGCATCCAGTCAATTGTTCCCATACGATTCAGACTGTCACTCAGACCATTTAGCGAGTCACCCGTTACACCCCAAATGCGTTTTACGCCAGCCTGTTCGAGTGTTTTAGCAATAAAAGCGGCAACCGTTTGTTTCATGGTTTTCCTTCTCCTCTAATGTGATACCGGTTACAAGTTTAGATGAAGATAATAGTTATGCTTCTCATTTCCCCCTTATTTCCGGCAGGTTTCATTTAACCTGTATTAAGCGTAGTTTGTTATTGGACATGGTGAAACAAGGAATAAATTCAAATGGTTATAAAACTATTAAATTCAGTTAACCGAGTACTGACTCACGAAGATTTTGGCAAGTTATTGTTACGCTTTGCCGTCGGTGGGCTGATGCTGTTTCATGGGCTGCATAAACTCTTTGCGGGTATTGATGGCATCAGCGGTATGTTGATAGCGAAAGGTTTCCCAGGCTTTATTGCGTATGGCGTTCTGTTGGGAGAGGTCGTGGCACCGTGCCTGATTATTCTTGGCATCCTGACGCGTCCGGCGGCGTTGGGGCTGGCGTTTACGATGGTTGTGGCATGGCTGATGGTCGGGATGGGGGAAACCTGGACACTGGATAAAACCGGTGCATGGGCGATTGAAAGTCTGGTTTATTTCTTTATCGGCGCGCTGGCCGTGGCGTTTTTGGGGGCGGGGCGTTACTCCGTTGCCGGGAATTCTGCCTGGCGATAGTTACCATCTGAGAGTCAATACCGAGGCGGGAAAGCGTAACATTGCTCCGCCTCGTCGTTCAATTTGTCGCTAATCTATATGTCGTCACTGTTCCATAGTTTGTGCCGACGTCTCAGCGCTCGCTGCGTCAATGCCCTTGCCATCGCGGCGCCTATTTCAGCGCTGACCACCAGTCCCTGAATAAACGGACGATCGTGCATTAACCACGGCAGCCCGCCAAAAGCGATGCGATTGCGGGCGTTTTCCGGCGCTTGCAGCGTGTAATCTTCGCCGATATCCGGGATCTCATCGCCACAGGCCAGCAGTTGATCGCGTAGCGTTGGGAACGGGATATCTTTGCTCTGCAATGCCCGTTGTCCTCGGGCGTCAATAAACACATCAAATTCGCTGCGCTGACCGTGGTGGGAAATTACCGTTATTTCCTGTTCATTCATGCGCTCATAATCTGTGCCGAGCGCGAGGATCTCAATCAGCCAGGCTTCGTGCAGCGCCAGCAGTCGGCGAACTGACTCTGACGGGATTGCCGCATAGTTATCAATAAATACCCGCGCCAGTCCGCGCTTGAAACGTTTTTCGTCGCGGGTATCAAGATGAGGGACTATCTCCTCGATAACCTCGTGCAGGCGCAGCAAGGTATAGCGCCAGGCGACGGTATGTTGTTTCTGCTTGTTGCGCTCAACTTCTACCAGGTTACGTCTCGCCCAGTCAAAAGGGTCATGCCTGAGCCTGTCGGCGAAATAGACTTCGGGGAACGTGTCGGCGTTAAGCGTCGCAAGCGCCACCTGTTGGCACCAGCCTGGCGCTGCGTCTTGCAGTTGTTGCGCCATAAGCTGAAAGATGCGGTCCAGTAATCCGTTTTGTCCATGGGCAATGGCATCTTCAATTGCTTCTGGCGTCGCGATATTCAGCGATTCATACGGAAGGGGGCAGTAAAAATCCGCTTCAGGCAGTACCCCGCTGCGCGACATCAGGGTTAGTTTCAGGTTTTGACTGTCGGATTTAGGTGTGAATTGCAGTGAATGGTCGGTATTGGTAGTGAAGGTGCCATGCTGACTGGCCACAGCCATCGCGGCGTCGATAGCACTTAACGAGGTGCCCAGAATCCCTACCCGGCAAGCACCAATCTGCGCGTCCATCAGACCGGTCCACGGACTGGGGAAAAATTTGCGTTCCTGAGCATCCGTTTCAGGCCACAGATGACCAGTGGCGATAGCGGCGAAATCCACCTCAACGGGCTGTGACGCGTGGTTGATCCACAAAGAAACCCCATTCGGGTCTGCTCGCAGGTCGGTGACTTCGCTTGATTCATGTACGCGAATCGTGAAACCGGCTTGTTGCGCTTTCTCGACAATGGCTAAAAAACGATCGCGATAATAGTCGCCGAGGATCACGCGGGGCAAAAATTGCCGCTCATGCAAAGACGCGCGTTCAATCTGAAACTGGGCCAGATAGTCATCACTTTGATTCTGAAGCCACGTCAGATAACTGATATAGATCGGCGGGATCTCAATGCTGGCTATATTTGCCAGCATGTGGTCTGCGTTGTTGTCGCTATTGTAAGGCATGCCGACGCCCGCCTCTTCAGCTTGCTCGTAAAGCTCTATTTCCAGCGGTTCACCGCGCTCAACCAGGGCATGAAACGTATAAATCCCGGTGGGACCGACGCCGACAATGGCCACTTTTTTCATGGGGATCCTTGTAGAAAGTTCGACGTGGTAGTCAGGGATTATGTTTAATCTGCGCAGGGTAAGTGTGGTCGATAATTTGCGGGGAGAGTGAAAACATCAGAATTTTTCAACGCCTGACAGCATAAAAAAAGGCCACCCGGTACAGCCAGGCAGCCTTTTGCACATCAGATACCGGCCAATTACGCCAGCACTAAATCACCCTGCGGATGACAGGAACAAGCCAGCACATAACCTTCAGCGATTTCTGCGTCGGTCAGCGTCATGGTGCTGCTGACCGTGTAGTTACCGTCAACCACTTTGGTTTTGCAGCAGCCGCAAACACCTGCACGGCATGCGGCGACAACCGGAACCTTGTTGCTTTCCAGCGCTTCCAGCAGCGTACTGCCCACTGGCGCGTAGAACTCTTTCGCCGGCTGTAGCTTGGTAAACTTCAGGCCACTGGTGGCGGCTTCGGCAACAGGTGTGAAGAACTGCTCTTTAAAGAAGCGCGTCACACCCAGCGTTTTGACTTCTTTCTCGACCAGATCCATATATGGTGCCGGGCCACAGGTCATCACGGTACGCGAGGTCAGATCCGGTACGCTTTTCAGCAGTTCGGTCGTCAGTCGGCCGGAAACATAACCTTCTGTGGCATTGTTTTCAGCAACTAGTGTCACCGGATATTCCCGCCACTCGTCGGCAAAAATGACATCTTGCGGCGAGCGAACGTTAAAGATTACCTGTACATCCGCTTGTGGGCGGTACTTTGCCAACCAGCGACGCATTGACATGATTGGCGTAACACCACAGCCGGCGGCCAGCATCAGGAACTTGTCTTCAGCTTTATCTTCACAGGTGAACTCACCCATTGCATCCGACAGCCAGATATAGTCGCCGCGCTTCACGTCGCGGGTTAGCCACTGTGAACCTGCGCCATCGTCAATCCGGCGGATGGTCAACGTGATGTACTCGCTAACGCCCGGCGTTGAAGAAATGGTGTAAGCACGCAGCGTATCCGCTGAATTACGTACGCTGACCAGTGCATACTGCCCGGCGCGGTAAGGATAATAATCGTGGCATAGCAACGAAATTGTCCATACATCCGGCGTTTCCTGATGGATGTGGTGAACCTGCATCCGCCATGGGCACTGATGAGTTGGCATTGTCATTCTTTACTCCTTACGCGCTCAGCAGTTGCTTCATGTCTTCTTCAACGGTGGTCACGGAACGCAGACCAAATTTCTCGTTGAGAACTGCCAGCAGATCCGGTGTGAAGAAACCAGGTGCAGTCGGGCCAGTGACGATGTTTTTCACGCCCAGAGACAGCAGGGTCAGCAGAATAACAATCGCTTTCTGTTCGAACCAGGAGAGCACCAGAGACAGCGGCAGATCGTTCACGCCACAGCCCAGTTTCTCAGCCAGGGTTACCGCCAGGATGATGGCAGAGTAAGCATCGTTACACTGACCAGCATCCACCAGACGCGGCAGGCCTTCGATATCGCCGAACTCCAGTTTGTTGAAGCGGTATTTACCGCAAGCAAGGGTCAGGATCAGGCAGTCATCCGGCACGCTGGTGGCGAAGTCGGTGAAGTAGTTACGTTCACCACGTGCACCATCACAACCGCCAACCAGGAAGATGTGACGCAGTTTTTCGCGGCTCACCAGGTCGATCAGGGTATCAGCAGCGCCCAGCAGGGTCTGACGACCGAAACCTACGGTGATCAGGTGCGGGATTTCGCTGTACGGGAAGCCAGCCATCTGCTGTGCCTGAGCGATAACCGGACCGAAGTTGTCGCCTTCGAGGTGGCTCACACCCGGCCAACCGACGATGCTACGGGTCCAGATACGGTCGTCGTACGCGCCAACGGTCGGGTCGATGATGCAGTTAGAGGTCATGACGATCGGACCTGGGAAGCGGGCAAACTCTACCTGCTGGTTCTGCCAGCCGCTGCCGTAGTTGCCGATCAGGTGCTTGAACTTACGCAGTTCCGGGTAGCCGTGCGCCGGCAGCATTTCACCGTGGGTATAAACGTTAACACCGGTACCTTCGGTCTGCTCCAGCAGGTTGTACAGATCTTTCAGGTCGTGACCGGAGATCAGGATGCACTTACCTTCGGTTGCTTTTACGTTGACCTGAGTCGGGGTCGGGTGGCCGTATTTGGTGGTTTCACCGGCGTCCAGAATGCTCATCACTTTGAAGTTCATCTGGCCGATTTCCATTGAACACTCCAGCAGAGCGTTCATATCGGCAGGCCAGGTACCCAGCCATGCCATGATTTTGTGGTACTGAGCGTAGATTTCGTTGTCGTACTGACCGAGAACGTGCGCGTGCTCCATGTAAGCTGCCGCACCTTTCAGGCCGTACAGACACAGCAGACGCAGGCCGAGAATGTTCTCGCCAATGGCTGCTTTGTCTTTGTTCGGGGTAAATTCAGCGGCCTGACGTTGCAGGTCGCCCAGATCGTCGCTGACCAGTTGCAGATCGGCCATCGGGTTGGTGACCGTTGCGTTCGCGTCGATGTTCAGGCATTGCGCTTTCAGGGCGTCGCGCATGGCGATAGCTTCACGGGCATAGCCAACAATACGCGGGGAATCGAAGTTAACGTTAGTCAGCGTGGAGAAGAACGCACGCGGCGCAAAGTTATCAACCTCATGGTCGATGATGCCGTATTCACGTGCTTTAACAGCCCATGCAGACAGACCTTGTAGGGAAGCAATCAGCAGATCCTGCAAATCGGAGGTCTCAGCCGTTTTACCGCACATACCCTGCGCGTAAGAGCAGCCGTTTCCTGCCGGAGTACGGATGGTTTGTTCACATTGCACACAAAACATGGTCACACCTTTTAAAGTTATATTTAATATACATGTTTAAGATTATGCCTGTGCGCGAAGGGATAAAAGGGATTTCTGCTACTACTTGCAGGGAGATTGATTTAGCGCAATTTTGGCGGTAGCTGACTACCGCCAGAGAGGTATTTGTCCCGGCGTCAGGCGGAGAAAAACGCCATCAGCAGAGGCACTAACAGACTCAGAATAAAGCCGTGGACGATGGCTGCCGGGACCATTTCCAGACCGCCGCTGCGTTGTAAAACGGGCAGGGTGAAATCCATTGATGTCGCGCCGCATAATCCCAGCGCGGTAGAGCGGCTGCGGCCCACCATTCCTGGAATCAACATAATGGCGATCAGCTCACGGGCCAGGTCGTTAAAGAAGGCGGCACTACCAATTACTGGCCCGAACGATTCGGTTAACAGAATACCGGACAGGGAATACCAGCCAAAACCTGATGCCATCGCCAGCGCGGTTTTCAGCGGTAGACCGAGGATCAAGGCATTGATAACCCCCGCCAGCATCGAACTGGCGACGACGACGACGGCCACGATCATCCCCCGACGGTTCAACACAATTTGCTTTAAGGTCATGCCGCTGTTGCGCAGTTGAATCCCCACCAGGAACAGTAAAAAGATTAACGTATATTCGCTGGCTTCGGTGGCATGCTGCAGAATGGGAAGCCCAGTGAGGCCGAGCAGGAAACCGATGACGACGACGCCGCAAAGCTGAAGCGACTCAAGCGCCATTGCAATTCGCGAGGGGAGCTTTTCTTGCTTGTGGTTGTGTCTCCAGGGCAGCGAACGCTCCAGCCAGAACAGCGCCGCAATATTACACAGTATAATGACCGTCACGCTGACCGCAGAATAATGAAGAATGGCTAACAGGTTGCTGGCGAGATTATCCAGAAACGCCAGGCTAATACCCATAAAAAAGAGAATAAGGTAGACGATCCAGCTTAACAGGCGATTGATAAGTTGTAATGCAGTCCTGTGCCGGAGCGGAATAAGGTAGCCCACAATTAGGGGAACCAGAATGATTAACAGCCCTGAAAACATGAAAACCAGATCCTTGCTGAGAAGTAAGACGAAATGCGTCACTATAACCTAAATAATTCAAGTTGCAGGAAGGCGGCAAGGGAGTGAATCCCCGGGAGCGTACATAAGTACGTGACTGGGGGGAGCGAGCGCAGTCAACACATCTGCAACTTGAAGTATAACGGGTATACACACTACTCAATGCAAAGAGGGGAGTAAAGTTGCAAATAAAAGGAAATATAGAGAGGAACAAAAAGACCTGACTTTCGCCAGGCCTTTTTGTTAGCGATTAATCGCGTTTTTCGAGCAGGGTGCGGTAAATAAGACCGCCGAGAACCCCACCGATAATCGGCATGACCCAGAAGAACCACAATTGTTGCAATGCCCAGCCGCCCTGGAAAATGGCTACTGCGGTACTACGTGCCGGGTTTACGGAGGTGTTGGTGACCGGAATACTGATCAAGTGAATCAGTGTTAACGCCAGACCAATTGCGATAGGTGCAAAACCTGCCGGAGCATGTTTATCGGTCGCGCCGTGGATCACTAATAAGAAACCTGCGGTCAGAATAATTTCAATGACGACGGCAGAAAGCATGGAATAACCTCCTGGTGAATGTTCACCAAAGCCGTTCGAAGCAAAACCACTGGCCGTTGCATCAAAACCTGCTTTACCGCTGGCAATAAGATACAGTGCCGCAGCTGCAACAATACCGCCCACAACCTGAGCAATAACGTAACCAATAACATCTTTTGCCGGGAAACGACCGCCAGCCCATAAACCGAAGGTTACCGCCGGGTTAAAATGCCCACCTGAAATATGACCCACAGCGAATGCCATGGTTAATACTGTCAGGCCGAATGCCAGCGCGACACCGGCAAATCCAATACCCAATTCCGGGAATGCGGCTGCCAGCACTGCACTACCGCACCCACCAAAAACGAGCCAAAACGTACCGAAGAATTCAGCTGCTAATTTCCTGAACATAACCACCTCAATTAAAAGTTCCGGGTTCGTGTTCCTTGCCCGGTAATTCATCGCTAAAAGGGACGATGATGAAAGAGCGGGTATTTTAGAAAAAAATATCATCCCTTCGCCAGTTAAATTGATGAAAAAATTTGATTTAAGGCAATATGTTGCGATTCCTTTTTGAATCTTGGGTGAATGAAGCATAGTTCAATTAGCGAAAGGACGATGATTAAGTTCTGAAATTATATTCAGGAGAAAACATAAGAAGAATATTCTTATTTTTTTTGCTTTTGCGATTCACGCCAGATTGATATCGGGTGTCCTGAGCGCTCGCTTGCCGTTATACTCCTGATAACTTGAAGGAAAAAGTTAGCATTTCCGGAGGCTATATGATTCTCGAACGCGTTGAGATTGTTGGATTTCGTGGTATTAACCGTCTGTCGTTGATGCTGGAGCAGAGCAACGTGCTGATTGGGGAGAACGCGTGGGGTAAATCCAGTCTGCTGGATGCCTTGACCCTGCTGCTGTCGCCGGAGTCAGACTTGTATCATTTTGTCCGCGAGGATTTCTGGTTCCCGCCGGGTGATATACAGGGCCGGGAACACCACCTGCACATTATCCTGACGTTTCGTGAATCCCAGCCGGGTCGTCACCGGGTGCGTCGCTATCGTCCTCTGGAAGCCAGCTGGACGCCGTGCCAGGATGGCTATCACCGCATTTTTTATCGCCTGGAAGGCGAGTGTGCGGATGACGGTAGCGTTCTGACCTTGCGCAGTTTTCTTGACGGCGACGGCCATCCATTACCTCTCGATGACATTAACGATCAGGCGCGCCACCTTGTGCGTCTGATGCCGGTACTGCGTCTGCGCGACGCGCGATTTATGCGACGGATCCGCAACGGTACCGTGCCGGACTCGGCGGATGTCGAAGTCACCGCGCGCCAACTGGATTTTCTGGCGCGTGAGCTGGCTACCCGGCCGCAAAACCTGACCGACGGGCAGATCCGCCAGGGGTTATCGGCCATGGTTCAGTTGTTGGAGCACTATTTTTCCGAGCAGGGGGCTGGCCAGTCCCGCTACCGTCTGATGCGCCGTCGCTCCAATAACGAACAACGAAGCTGGCGCTATCTGGACATTATTAACCGCATGATTGATAAACCCGGCGGACGTACGCACCGGGTTATTCTGTTGGGCCTGTTTTCGACCTTGTTGCAGGCCAAAGGCACGCTAAGGCTCGATAAAGACGCCCGACCTTTACTGCTGGTGGAAGATCCGGAAACGCGTTTACATCCCATCATGCTGTCGGTGGCCTGGCACTTGTTGAATTTACTGCCTCTGCAGCGAGTGGCGACCACCAACTCCGGTGAGCTGCTGTCCCTTACGCCTGTTGAGCATGTTGTTCGTCTGGTACGTGAATCATCCCGCGTCGCTGCCTGGCGGCTGGGGCCGGGTGGGATCAGTGCAGAAGATGGTCGGCGAATCGCATTTCATATTCGTTTTAATCGTGCGTCATCGTTGTTTGCCCGCTGCTGGCTGCTGGTGGAAGGTGAAACGGAAACCTGGGTTATTAACGAACTGGCCCGCCAGTGCGGACATCACTTTGATGCAGAAGGGATTAAAGTCATTGAATTTGCCCAGTCCGGTCTTAAGCCGCTGGTTAAATTCGCCCGCCGGATGGGGATAGAGTGGCATGTGCTGGTCGATGGCGATGAAGCCGGGAAAAAGTACGCGGCCACGGTACGTAGCCTATTGAATGACGACAGAGAGGAAGAGCGTGAGCATTTGACCATGCTCCCCGCGCTGGATATGGAACACTTTATGTATCGCCAGGGATTTGCTGACGTCTTTCACCGGGTGGCGCAAATTCCGGAGAATGTGCCTATGAATATGCGCAAAATAATCTCCAAGGCGATACATCGTTCGTCAAAACCGGATTTGGCCATTGAGGTGGCGATGGAAGCCGGGCGGCGGGGCGTTGATGCGGTGCCAACGCTGCTGCGAAAAATGTTTTCCCGCGTGCTGTGGCTGGCACGCGGTAGAGCGGATTAGTGGCGAAACATCGACGACAGCTGCGAATGGATGCTGTCCAGTAGCTGATAGCGGCGGCGGTATTCTGCGCGTTTTTTGCTCGCAATATCCGCCTCGCTTTTTCGCGCCAGCGTGCGCGGAATATGATAGTACCCGTTGCTGTCGCACTCACCGCCAACCGACTCCCAAAAAGCGTTGTAGTCAGAATGGATCACCTTGTTTTTATCGTGGTAGCGTTGACTGCGAAAGATATGCTGTTCATTGCTTACAGCCATAACTTTTTCAATATTCAACTGTTCGGCTAAACGGCAAATGGTTTCCATCACAATACGTTTTGGGAAAATTCCATGGCAGGACTTCGTCGCTTTTTGGATTGCTTCGTGCGGTAGTTGCGCATTGCCCTGCACACCGCCAATAAATAATGTCCTTTTCCCATTATATTCGCAGAACGTAAACGTCATTTTAGTTAGCACGTCTCCGTCACCATTGCGCACCTGAATGGTGGCTTCACCCTCTTTATCCAGTACCGGAAACATCATCATGGTGATGGTAAATATATCGCCGTCTTTACCTTCGGTTTGCGCCAGATGTAAGCCGTCATTGCTTAATAAGGCGTTAAATTCAGCGGGTAAGAATGCGTGGCGGATAAAATGGTAATGAAAACGCACCGCATCTAAACGCATTTTGCGGGAGAAGTTTGCCGCAAGATAAGGACGGTGCAAACGAACCGGCAGTCGGGGTTGACGGGCGAGCAGGGGGCCAAGATCCGGCCATTGGGCCAGTTCAGTCATCCATTCCTGAGTGAGGCGGGGTATCAATAATGAACGCCAGATAAACTTACGACGAAAGCTCCGTTTATCCCAGCAATGTGCGGGCCGTAAATGACCGCTGCTCAGGCTGAAAAAAAGGCCAAAACGCGTGACTGGTTTGGTGGAAAGAAAAGTGCTTTCAGTTAGCTGGCTCATAATATAAATCCGATTGATACCCTTGTACTAATTTCAGCACAGCGGATCTTAACCATTCATCAATAACTCTGTTATTCTTGCGCTTTTCAACGGCGATTTATTTAACGTTGATGATTAGCACTCCACTCTGGTGGACGTATTGGGGGTATTGGGACATTTATGAAGCTCAAGGGAAAAATCAAAAAACGCTATTTTCTGTTCGCCGTCATCCTTATTGTGGCGGTAATTGCACTTTGGCGAACGCTTAATGCGCCTTTACCTCAGTATCAAACATTAATTGTTCGACCTGGCGATCTGCAACAAAGCGTACTGGCTACCGGTAAGCTGGATGCGCTGCGTAAAGTTGACGTCGGGGCGCAGGTCAGCGGGCAGTTAAAAACGCTGTCGGTCGCGATTGGCGATAAAGTGAAAAAAGATCAGTTGCTCGGTGTTATCGATCCTGAACAGGCGCAAAACCAAATCAAAGAGGTTGAAGCGACGCTAATGGAATTGCGCGCCCAGCGTTTACAAGCCGAAGCTGAGTGGAAGCTGGCGCGGGTCACTCTCTCCCGCCAACAACAGCTGGCGAAAACCCAGGCCGTTTCACAGCAGGATCTCGACACGGCGGCCACCGAAATGGCGGTCAAACAGGCGCAAATTGGCACAATTGACGCGCAAATTAAGCGTAATCAGGCCTCTCTCGATACGGCAAAAACCAACCTTGATTACACCCGCATCGTTGCGCCAATGGCTGGCGAAGTAACGCAAATTACTACCCTGCAAGGGCAAACCGTTATTGCCGCCCAGCAGGCCCCTAATATTCTGACGCTGGCGGATATGAGCACCATGCTGGTAAAAGCGCAGGTTTCTGAGGCTGATGTAATTCACCTGCATCCTGGGCAAAAGGCCTGGTTTACCGTGCTGGGCGATCCGCAAACACGCTATGAAGGTAAGCTCAAAGATGTTCTTCCGACGCCAGAGAAAGTGAATGATGCGATTTTCTACTATGCCCGCTTCGAAGTTCCCAACCCGAAAGGGATCCTGCGTCTGGATATGACCGCGCAGGTCCATATCCAGCTCACTGATGTCAAAAATGTCCTGACCATCCCGCTGTCGGCGCTGGGCGATCCTATCGGCAATAATCGTTATAACGTCAGGTTGCTGCGTAACGGCGAAACCCGCGAACGTGAAGTGGTTATCGGCGCGCGTAATGACACCGATGTGGAGATCGTGAAAGGGCTGGAAGAGGGGGATGAAGTCATTACCGGTGAGGGCAACGCTGGAGCTGCAAAATGACAGCATTGCTTGAGCTGAGCCATATCCGCCGCAGCTATCCGTCAGGCGAAGGCCAGGTTGAGGTGTTGAAGGACGTATCCTTGAGCATTCAGGCCGGGGAAATGGTGGCGATTGTCGGGGCGTCGGGTTCGGGTAAATCGACGCTGATGAACATTCTCGGCTGTCTGGATAAGCCAACCAGCGGTACGTATCGCGTTGCCGGACGTGATGTCTCTACGCTGGATAGCGATGCGCTAGCGCAACTGCGTCGTGAGCATTTTGGTTTTATCTTCCAGCGCTATCACCTGCTGTCGCATTTAACCGCCGCACAAAACGTTGAGGTACCGGCGGTCTACGCGGGCACTGAACGTAAGCAGCGCCTGGCGCGTGCGCAGGAATTACTCCAGCGGCTGGGGTTGGGTGACCGGGTTGACTATCAACCTTCCCAGCTTTCCGGTGGTCAGCAGCAGCGGGTCAGTATCGCGCGTGCGCTGATGAACGGGGGGCAGGTTATTCTTGCCGACGAACCCACCGGTGCGCTGGATAGCCATTCCGGCGAAGAGGTGATGGCGATTTTGCATCAGCTGCGCGATCGCGGGCATACGGTAATTATCGTTACTCACGATAGCCAGGTCGCCGCGCAGGCCGAACGGGTCATTGAAATTCGTGACGGCGAGATTGTGCGCAATCCACCGCCACAGAACCCCTCTGGCGGACGCGATATCGCGGAGCCAACGGTGAAAACGGCATCCGGCTGGAGCCAGTTTGTCAGCGGTTTTCGTGAAGCGCTTACGATGGCCTGGCTGGCAATGGCCGCGAATAAGATGCGTACGCTACTGACCATGCTTGGGATCATCATCGGTATTGCTTCGGTGGTGTCGATCGTGGTGGTAGGCGATGCGGCTAAACAGCTGGTACTGGCAGATATTCGCGCTATTGGTACTAACACCATTGATATCTATCCAGGCAAAGACTTCGGCGACGACGATCCGCAATATCAACAGGCGTTGAAGTATGACGATTTGACGGCGCTACAGAAGCAGCCCTGGGTCAGTTCAGTAACGCCTGCGGTGTCGAAGAACCTGCGGTTACGCTATGGCAATATCGATGTTGCTGCCAGTGCTAATGGCGTTAGCGGCGACTATTTCAACGTCTATGGCATGACATTTAGCGAAGGGACCACCTTTAACGCCGAGCAACTGGCGGGGCGCGCTCAGGTGGTGGTGCTCGACAGCAATACCCGTCGTCAGTTGTTCCCCAATAAAGCGAAAGTTGTTGGCGAAGTCGTGCTGGTGGGGAATATGCCTGCCACGGTGATTGGTGTTGCAGAAGAGAAACAGTCGATGTTTGGCAGTAGCAAGATCCTGCGTGTCTGGCTGCCTTACAGCACTATGTCCGGGCGCATTATGGGACAGTCGTGGCTGAACTCGATCACCGTGCGGGTGAAGGATGGTTTTGACAGTGCCCAGGCCGAACAGCAACTGACCCGACTGTTGACGTTGCGCCACGGTAAGAAGGATTTCTTCACCTGGAATATGGACGGCATCTTGAAAACCGCCGAAAAGACCACACGTACATTACAACTCTTCCTGACGCTGGTGGCGGTGATTTCGCTGGTGGTCGGTGGGATTGGCGTGATGAATATTATGCTGGTTTCAGTAACCGAACGAACGCGTGAGATTGGCATTCGTATGGCGGTTGGCGCTCGCGCCAGTGACGTGCTGCAGCAGTTCTTAATTGAAGCTGTGTTGGTGTGTCTGGTTGGCGGCGCGTTGGGCATTAGCCTGTCGATGCTAATCGCTTTTACGCTACAGCTATTTCTGCCGGGCTGGGAAATTGGATTTTCACCCGTCGCGCTGTTGACGGCGTTTCTGTGTTCGACTGCAACCGGTGTGTTGTTTGGCTGGCTACCGGCGCGGAATGCGGCACGTCTGGATCCGGTAGATGCTCTGGCGCGGGAATAATGCCACAGAGATAAAAATGCCAGCCGCAAGGGCTGGCATTTTGACTGCGGGATGTACACAATGAGACAGAAGAGCTATGCGACAGCTTCTGCTTCAATGACAGGCACGATGACACTGGCATGATTGCCTTTTGGCCCCTGGTGGACATCAAACTGGACAGACTGTCCGGCTTTTAGCGTTCTGTAACCATCCATCTGAATGGTGGAGTAATGGGCGAAAATATCTTCGCCGCCGCCTTCGGGGCAAATGAAACCAAACCCTTTGGCGTTGTTGAACCACTTAACAGTACCCGTTTCCATACTTCGACATCCTTCGTAAATCTTATATAAGTAAGATGGAATGAACCGGTGGCGGAGTGGGGGCTGTTCAAAACCTCGCCAACTCTCGAGACTACAATTTAGAGAAATCAGGCGGGGCGTCAAGCGCCATGCAGACGGAATAGGGTAAAAATGCATCAAAATTTGAAGCAGTTAACGCTATTGTCGGTTATGTGACAGATGTCGCGGATGGCACTAATAGATGATAGTTATCTAATACTTGAGGTAGATTGATTGTGCGCATAGGCTGCTTGTCAGCGGCAAGATTTTCTGCCGGAAACCGTAACTGAAGATGACGACTGACAATGGGTAAGACGAACGACTGGCTGGATTTCGATCTGCTGGCGGAAGACAAATTGCGCGACGCGCTAAAACCGCCATCTATGTATAAAGTGATATTAGTCAATGATGATTACACTCCGATGGAGTTTGTTATTGACGTGTTACAAAAATTCTTTTCTTATGATGTAGAACGTGCAACGCAACTGATGCTTGCAGTTCACTATCAAGGCAAAGCTATCTGCGGTGTGTTCACTGCCGAAGTGGCTGAAACCAAAGTAGCGATGGTGAACAAATATGCGAGGGAGAACGAGCATCCGTTGCTGTGTACGCTGGAAAAAGCCTGAATGCAGGCATAAACATTGGGGGAGGTGCCTATGCTCAATCAAGAACTGGAACTCAGTTTAAACATGGCTTTCGCCAGAGCGCGCGAGCACCGACATGAGTTTATGACCGTCGAGCACTTGTTACTGGCGTTGCTCAGTAACCCATCGGCCCGCGAAGCGCTGGAAGCGTGTTCTGTGGATCTGGTGGCGCTCCGTCAGGAACTCGAAGCCTTCATTGAACAGACCACACCTGTATTGCCTGCCAGTGAGGAAGAACGCGACACGCAGCCAACGTTGAGTTTTCAGCGTGTACTGCAACGCGCGGTCTTTCATGTTCAGTCCTCCGGGCGCAATGAAGTTACCGGCGCAAATGTGCTGGTCGCTATCTTCAGCGAGCAGGAATCTCAGGCGGCTTATCTGCTGCGTAAGCATGAAGTAAGTCGTCTTGATGTGGTGAATTTTATTTCTCATGGCACGCGCAAAGACGAACCCAGTCAGTCTTCTGACTCTGGGAATCAGCCAAATAACGAAGAGCAAGCTGGCGGGGAGGACCGTATGGAAAACTTCACGACTAACCTTAACCAGCTTGCCCGAGTGGGCGGAATTGATCCGCTCATTGGCCGGGACAAAGAGCTGGAGCGCGCCATTCAGGTACTGTGCCGTCGCAGAAAAAACAACCCGCTGCTGGTGGGAGAGTCTGGTGTCGGTAAAACCGCCATTGCTGAAGGCCTCGCCTGGCGTATCGTCCAGGGTGATGTGCCTGAAATCATGGCTGATTGCACCCTTTACTCCCTGGATATCGGCTCGCTGTTGGCTGGCACCAAATATCGCGGTGATTTTGAGAAACGCTTTAAGGCGCTGCTGAAACAGCTGGAACAGGATACTAACAGCATTCTGTTTATCGATGAGATCCACACCATTATCGGTGCGGGTGCGGCATCGGGCGGCCAGGTGGATGCGGCTAACCTGATCAAGCCGCTGCTCTCCAGCGGTAAGATCCGTGTGATAGGGTCCACAACCTATCAGGAATTCAGCAATATCTTTGAAAAGGATCGTGCCTTAGCGCGTCGTTTCCAGAAAATCGATGTCACTGAGCCATCGGTAGAAGAGACCGTGCAGATAATCAACGGTCTGAAGCCGAAATACGAAGCTCACCATGACGTCCGCTATACCGCCAAAGCGGTGCGTGCAGCGGTCGAACTGGCGGTGAAATACATTAACGATCGTCATCTGCCGGATAAAGCGATTGACGTGATCGATGAGGCGGGCGCGCGTGCGCGTCTGATGCCGGTCAGCAAGCGCAAGAAAACCGTCAACGTGGCGGATATCGAGTCCGTTGTGGCCCGCATTGCGCGGATCCCGGAGAAGAGCGTTTCGCAGAGCGATCGCGACACGCTGAAAAACCTGGGCAACCGTCTGAAAATGCTGGTATTCGGACAGGATAAAGCCATTGAGGCGCTGACTGAAGCGATCAAAATGAGCCGTGCCGGTCTGGGACACGAGCATAAACCGGTTGGTTCGTTCTTGTTTGCCGGACCAACTGGCGTCGGTAAGACTGAAGTCACGGTGCAGTTGTCCAAAGCACTCGGCATTGAACTACTGCGTTTTGATATGTCCGAGTATATGGAACGCCACACCGTTAGCCGCCTGATTGGCGCGCCTCCGGGGTATGTCGGTTTCGACCAGGGCGGTTTGCTGACCGATGCTGTTATTAAGCATCCGCATGCGGTACTGCTGCTGGATGAAATCGAAAAAGCGCACCCGGATGTCTTTAACCTGCTGCTGCAAGTGATGGATAACGGTACGCTGACCGACAATAACGGGCGTAAAGCGGATTTCCGCAACGTGGTGCTGGTCATGACCACCAACGCTGGTGTGCGTGAAACTGAGCGTAAATCGATTGGGTTGATTCATCAGGACAACAGTACTGATGCAATGGGCGAAATCAAAAAAGTGTTTACGCCGGAATTCCGTAACCGTCTCGACAACATTATCTGGTTTGATCATCTCTCTACCGAGGTGATTCATCAGGTTGTTGATAAGTTTATCGTCGAGCTTCAGGTTCAGCTGGATCAGAAAGGTGTCTCTCTGGAAGTGAGTCAGGAAGCGCGTGACTGGCTGGCAGAGAAAGGCTACGACCGCGCAATGGGCGCACGTCCAATGACGCGTGTGGTCCAGGATAACCTGAAAAAACCATTGGCTAACGAACTGCTGTTCGGTTCGCTGGTGGATGGTGGCCAGGTGACCGTTGCGCTGGATAAAGAGAAAAATGAGCTGACCTATGGCTTCCAGAGTGCGCAAAAGCACAAGCCAGAAGCAGCACATTAATCTTTAATCACCTAATCAGCCGGGCGTAATGCCCGGTTTTTTTTCGCCTGATAATCGTGATTTGAATTGGGATATTCAGGGAGTTTAAACGGCAGGCAAAAAATAAGCCTGCGTAAGGGCGTTTTTCAGGGTAGGTAACATGGGCTTTCAGCGGTGCAATGCGGGTTTGCGCGGCACGCAAGACCACTGAAAGCCATAATAAACTACCCTACTGTGGACACAGTGTGGACACTCTGGGAGTCAACACCACCACGTAGCGGATTGAGTGAAACAGCATCCTGAAGATACTCCGGGGCAAAGTGCGCATAGACCATTGTCTGCTCTATCCGTGAATGTCCCAGTATTCTCTGCAAGGTGATGATACTCCCGCCGTTAATCATAAAGTGGGTAGCAAAACTGTGACGCAATGCGTGAGTTGGTTGCCCGTCCGGTAGATCCGGTTTTACATCTTTCATTGTTCGCCTGAATTTCGGATATGAGGCATCAGGGAACAGATACCCCTTACCCGCAATCATTACAGCTACTTCCTCAGAGATAGGGACAGTACGTGGTTTGTTCGTCTTTGTTTTAACGAACGTCACCCGATTCTGTATTACGTTCTCAGCTTTCAGTTTCGCGGCCTCACCCCATCGAGCGCCGGTACTTAAACAAAGAATCGCGATTTTCTTGTTGTCCCCGTCAAGATTGGCAAGCAACAATGTTATTTCTTCCTGTGTCAGATAGCCTGTTTCTGGTTTCTGCTCCTTTAGCTTTTTCATCCCTCTGAAAGGGTGTTCACCAAAAAACAGTTCCGCATCAATTAGCGCAGTAAACATACCACTCAAGCAGGTAAGGTCGCGGTTAATACTGGCCGGTTTTATGCCTTGCCCTCTGCGAGTCATGCTGTACTGGCTAATAAGCGCTTTGGTTATCTGGAACGCGCAAGGGTCATCAGTGATCCGGGTAAAGATTTCAATCTTACCCAAATTGGATTTTCCGTGTTCTTCATGCTTACCTTTCAGATCCCACCAGACTTTTGTTAATTCAGACAGATGCCGCTTATCTGTCGGTTTAGCCAACCAATCTTTGTTGTGATGGTTGTACTGCGTATGTTTTTCAAAAGCGATAGCTTCACTTTTCTTATCGAACTTCCTGCGGATGCGCTTTCCGTTGCGCCCTGCAGGTCTGATGTCCACTTCATATCGACCATCATCGAGCTTTTTAACAGACATAAAGCCTCCCGATGATGTTACTGCTTACTTCAATTTCCTGATTTAAATAACAAAAACTCTTGGTGCATTTACTACACAAATAAGAGCCGTAAATGGTTAGCCAGTTTTCTGGTCGGAGTGGGGTGACGTTGTTGTCTGCTGCCCAAAGTGCGCGAGAGCCGGTGCAATCTGCCCAGCTTCTGGTGATATTTGTTCAGTCATAAACCAAAGGGTGTATTTGCTGAAACGAGGATGTTGAAGAATTTTCATGGCGACGTCCGTCGGGGGTATCGTTCTGCCGCTTTCATAATAGGTTAATGAGCTATAAGGAACTCCAGTAATTTCAGAGAATTGCTTCCTGTTTAGCCTCTCTGACTCACGTATGAGAGCCAGCTTTACACTGATTGCTGTTGACATGTTATCGAGATCCTCTAATAATCACGACATCTTCTACTATGTTTCAAGTTTTTCTAAGTTTAATTAAGGCACATTAGAGAACATTGAAACCCATTGGTTAGATCTAGATGAAAGGTTAACAGATGAGTAAACAAATTGTCAGTAGTAGTGATGCCGTCCCCTATCAAGAGTTTGCCAAGCTTATTGGTAAGACCCCAGCAGCGGTGAGAGGAATGATTGAAAAAGGGAAATTACCGGTAGTTGAAATGACGGATCCGCAATCGACATCAGGTCGGGCAGGAGAATACTGGGTGTACCTACCTGCCTGGAACAATGGGATGAAACTTGCCTATGAAAGCCGCCCGAAAGAAATTCGTGAAGGTTGGCTCATGTGGCTGGGTTTGGGTGGACGGGCATAAAGGAGAAAAGCTAAATGAAAGAGCCTCGCTGTATCGCTCAATTACTGCGTAATGAAAGCCCACGCTCTATGACGTTCAAGATTACTCATGGTAAGGGGCGTAAAGGCATCATCATCCGCACTCGTAAGCCTGGCGTTATTGAAACGCTTTGCCGTTTGGTCAGAAAAAGAGGGACATGGCTATGACCGTTATGACTCTTGATGTGATCCAGAAACAGCCAGCGGCACTACGAGGGCTGGTTGGTAAGTACCTGGCTCAACCACGCTGGCAGGACACCTGTGATTTTTACGACCAAATGATGGAACGCGAACGACTGACAGTGTGTTTCCATGCTCAATTAAAACAACGCCATTCTGTCATGCGCTTAGAAGAAATGGATGAAGCAGATCGTGAGCGTCTTGTTTGTGCGCTGGATGAATTGAGATTCGCATTTTGTCGGTTTCGCCAGCATGGCTCTTCTAGGACAACGTTTATTAGCCGTCTTACTGTTAGCCAAAGGCGTTCTCTTTTTCGTCATGCCGGTCTCACAGATCAAGAATTCAGTATGCCGCACTGGCGATTGAACGAGGAGGAATGCTATTGGCGGGATAAACTTTTCCGTGCCTTGCGAGAGCTGTTTAGCCTTTTTGAGTACGCGCCGACCATTTTAACCTCGGTAAAACCTGAGCAGTATTTACATTAATTAATCTGGATTCGATTTATTACACGCCTTACAGCGTGGGGACTCCTTTTGTCTGGAGATAGGCAAATGCAAAAACAAAAAACAGCGCAGCGAGGCATGTTTTCGGCACTTCTGGAGCAGGCAGTAAGTGAAGCACAGCGCGACATTGCGACCCGTTTCTCTTCTCAATTTGACGGGCTTATCGCGCACATCAGCAAGTCAGAACTTAACCGCACCGAGATTATCGAGTTGCTAGGTCAAGAATCAGAAAAATTGCATAACTCAATTTTCGGTTGAACGGGTTATCCACTTTAGAAGGAAATAAGAATGAGTATCCGTATCGATATAAATAACCAGTACGTTATTACCAGCGACCGCTATCAATTTATTTTGCAGGAAAAGAAAATCGCTACCTCCGGGAAAAACGAAGGTAAGGAATGGCTGGATGTTGTGGGTTACTACCCAACTATCCCTAAGCTCGTTTCAGGCCTTACTTTGCATGACCTTTTAACGGGAGATGCTACCTGTTTCTCGGCGCTTGAAACTCAGATTGAGCGCGTAGCGAAGCAATGTCTGGACGCCTTCAATTCGAATGGCTGCTGAACCTCGGGGGCGTACTGCCCCTTCGCCACCACCTCCTTTCTCGAAGCACACCGATGATACATTCGTCGGCGCTTATCCCTGGAATGCTCCACGTTCTGCAATTGGCCGTGACAGACCTCTTACACGTGGCGAATTCCGTCAGGTGCAAGGTGTTTTAGGTAAAGTTAATCGTCTGCCTTATGTCTTAAAAACGCTGTTTAACTCGCGTTATGATTTCATCCGTCGTAATAAAAGCCCCCTTCATGGTTTCTATTTCCTCAAGAACACTGTCGAGAAAAGGGTGGGGCCGCGTCTTGAGCGGGTCAATCAGCTAAACGGAATGAACGAGACGGCATCGCTACTCTTCCTGAGTGAGCGCGAAAGCTATTCGCGTTTAGCAGGTATGAGTGACAAGGCTCTCAAAAAATTTGCTGCCCGTATCGCTTCGCAGCTCTATGTTGCTTATGAAGAACTTAGCGACGCCTGGGCTGATACTCACGGCGGTAAAGAGACTCTTTTTACTGATGAGGCTCAGGCGCATTTGTACGGCCACGTTGCTGGTGCAGCTCGCGCATTCAACATTACACCGATGTTCTGGAAAAAATACTGCAAAGGGCAAATCACGATCCGCCAGGCATTTTCCGCTATATCTCGTTTGATTAATGATGAGTGGTGGATTAACCAGTTTAAGGCGCAGCGTATGCGCTGGCACGAGGCATTGCTGATTGCTGCCGGTGAGGTGAATAAAGACCGTTCCCCATACGCCAGCAGAACGGCGATCCGCGACGTGCATTCTCGCCGCTTGGCTAATCTCGAATACCTCAAATCGTGCGAGCTGGAAAACAAAGTTACCGGTGAGCGTATCGATCTCATCAGCAAAGTCATGGGAAGTATTTCAAACCCTGAAATCCGTCGTATGGAACTGATGAACACAATCGCAGGTATTGAACGCTATGCGTCTGGGCAGGGTGACGTCGGTATGTTTATCACTATCACCACGCCATCGAAGTATCACCCTACACGTCAGGTCGGAAAGGGCGATAAAAAGACGGTGCAACTTAATCACGGATGGAATGACACCGCTTTTACGCCGAAGGATGGTCAGCGGTATTTATGTCGTATCTGGAGCCTGATGCGTACAGCCTTTAAAGATAATGATTTGCAGGTCTATGGTATGCGCGTTGTAGAGCCGCATCATGACGGAACGCCGCACTGGCACATGATGCTTTTTTGCAAACCAGAGCAACGTAAACATATTACTGAAATCATGCGACGCTATGCCTTAAAGGAAGATGGCGACGAAAAGGGTGCTGCAGCACAGCGTTTTGAAGCGAAGCACCTCAATCAAGGTGGTGCAGCCGGTTACATCGCAAAATACATTGCGAAGAATATCGACGGGTATGCACTTGATGGGCAAGTCGATCACGATACCGGTAAACCTCTCACTGATACTGCAGCAGCAGTAACCGCATGGGCGTCAACGTGGCGTATCCCGCAATTTAAATCTATTGGACTGCCAACGATGGGGGCATATCGTGAGCTGCGCAAATTACCTCGTGGCGTAAGCATTGCTGATGAATTTGATGAGCGAGTCGAGGCTACAAGAGCCGCAGCTGACGAGGGTGAGTTTGACCTTTATATCGCGGCGCAGGGTGGGGCGAACGTACCACGTGATAGTCAGACCGTCCGTGTGGCTCGTAACGTGACTGACGAGGTCAACGCCTACGAAGAGGATATAGAGAGAGTCGTGGGCATCTACGCTCCGCACTTGGGCTCTGAGCTGATACATGTTACCCGTACAGCCGAATGGCGCATCGTTCCAAAGCTGTTGGCCGTTGAGCCTTTGACTTTAAAAAGCGGCATTGCCGCGCCTCGGAGTCCTGTCAATAACTGTGGATTAAGTCTTAACAAGGCAGATAATTCGCAATATGATTATGCCTCTAAAGCTAAATTGGAACTAAATAATGAGAAGCTGAGAAAAGATGCTGGCAGAGTTAGCGTCTGCCAGCTTTATGTTAAGCTGCTTTAATTATATTTGGCGCATATGGAGACATAATATTTTCTGGCAATACTGGCCATTCGATGAACCTGAAGTAGTTGATGAAGTCTTGCTCTAAGAGGGCCTCAAGTAGCCTAGTACCCTCAAACTCCTTGTCGAGGATAAAGAATGCGGACATGGAAATGATACCCTTGGAACTATGGTGAGATAAAATGGATAATGTTTCGTGTTTCTTTATTTCCATATTTAATTTTTTCTTGGCTAGTTCTCTGTTTACAATTAGTATGTCTTTTTCATTCACATCCTTAACTTTATCGATGTTTTTGTTAACTAATTCTATGGTTTCATGGTAATTTCTGGCGAGCAAGTTTATGAATGTTTTTGCAAGAATATAACTGCCGAAATTTAATTTTTTATCTAGGGCTTCATCAAGTAATGCTAATGAAGTTGAATAATCATGTTTTAAATAGGCAATATCAGATTTAATTTTTAGAATTAAAGACTCAGAGGTGTCACGTGGCAATGTATCCAAAAATTCTTCTACCATAGGTATGTTAGTGCGATCAATTAATAAAATATCTACAATTAACTGGATGTGGTCGTTATACCATGGGCTTTCCATAGCCTCTATAGCATAATTAATGCCAGCTTGGATGTTTTTATTGCAACCAATCTCATATCGTGCTTTAAATATAATAAATGGCGCTATTGACGAAACGTCATATTCATCTTCATATTGGGTTATGAAATTTTTCATGTATAGTGATAAGTCAAATTTAACATCTATCTTATCATCTTCATCCTCAGTAACTCCGATTTCAAATAATGAGAGATGTAATTGAGTTAGATATTTTAGAATATTTTTTCTCTTACTCTTTGAGCTTATCTTGTATGCTTCGTTCAAATCATCAATGCATTCGAAAATTTTCTTTCTTTTTTGCGATGAGCAAATATGATCTGAATAAAGTTGAAGGTAGGTGTCGTGGATAGGATTGGTGGCTTTAATTATATCCAATACTTCTCGGGATAATTTATTTCTATCTGTTTTATCATGGTTTGTTAAGTGCTCGCACTTGATGGCGTTATATTTGATTTTCCAAGCATCATTGGTTAAACTGTTGTCTTGCTTTAAGCTTTCCTCAAGAAGTTTGTAAATTTCAGGGAATTCTATAACTTTATCGTCATTGGTTTCTAGATGTTTTAAAGATATTGAACACAGGTAATTTTTAAGATCGATGTTATACTTGAATTTTTCAAGTAAACTTTTTAGATATGTTATCTTGTCTTCTAATTTTGGGAATATATTTGTGCGGGTTAATGAATACCCTATATTGAACTCGTCAAGTTCGATTAATTTGTCGCTATATTCTAAGGCGGATTTAGTATCCTCTTGATCTTCTTTAATATCGATTAAACGTCGTAAGTATTTTGATTTTAGATTATCGTCTTCAGTTTCTATAATGAGTTTTTTTAGTTTATCTTCTGCAGTATTATAATTTTTAGAACGAATTAAATTATCTATTGATAAAAGGTTTTTAAATGCCTCCTCTGGAATTCTCTGTTCGTCGTTATCTCCCTCGGATAGTTCATTAATCAATGCTGAAATGTCTTGCGTGTAACTCTGTTTTTTAAGTTTTTGAATATCTTTATATATTAAGTTGTGGTTGTGTAATTCGAATTCATCAATGATGAAGTTGTGAATCATTTTCTCTCTTTTAGTAGATTTTTGGTTCCCGCCAAAAGATAGTTCACCCCCTAGTTCATGTACTAACTCAGCCATAAGTTGGTCAAAGCCATCAATTTCAACCCAATAAACTTTTTCATGGTTCAATAATTTAAATAGTTCTGGGGTGATTTGATCGCCTTTACGTGTGCACCAGTATATTCCATTTCTTAAATAGTCGCTTTGCTTAAGTAAATGCTTTAATACATCCATTATAGATGTGTCGTTACCAGCATAACCTATGAATATCAGACCATACTCTTTCGAAAATTCTATTAATTTTTCGCGAGTGTTGTTTTCAAGTGATTCCGTTTCTCTTAAAGAACTTTTAATACTGTCAAATAAATAATCACCATGGAGTTTTATGATCTTTGGTCGCGCTGAGGTGATTGATATTCCTTTAATCGAAGAGTCGTGGGCACATAATAATGGCCGGCTGGATGAAAATTGATAGAATGCTTCATTGATTAGATCGTCGAAGTTTGTTGTAAATACAGTATCAAAAAAACCACTTTCAAATAATTCAACTAAATAAGCATAACCAATTGATGGAAGTTTTTTATCAACTTGTAGTTCGACGAAACGTCTGCGTTGAGAAGGTAGAACAAATTTCCTCTCAAACAAAGATGAATATTCATTATTCTTATCATACCAGTCGGGATGTTTTTTAGATAACCACTCAATAGCGTTGTCAGATGTTGTATAATCCTCTTTAGAAAACTTAGTGAAAATTTCTTTCCGCCACTCTTGAACTAACTCAAAACCAGTTCTTATACCGGATGTTACCGATGCTCCGGCTCCAAGAAATAACGAATAATTTGGTGTTTGTCCTGAGCGTATATTTATGTAATCAGCAAGGTCCTTAACAGTCCTTTTTTTAATTAATAATTTCTCATCAGCCACATAATTGTCAATCATAACATCCTCATTTGAGTACTGTGTAAGCCTAAAGCATCAAAACTATATGTTAACAATATTTTAGTGTAAAATTCTTAAAAAGTGACAAAAAGGTGTGAACCATCTCATGTTTTGCTTGTGGGAACTAAAAGATGTTGAGCATTAAGAGAAAACTTTTAATGTTCAATAATCGCAATTTTTATCTTGACATGCATTTATTTGCATGAGTAGTGTGCCATAAATTTAATAGTACGGGCTGTAGTGCAGAAGACGGTAACTGAGAATGCACCTGCATTAAAACCGACCCATCAAGCGGGCAGGCGTGGCGGGGATAGCATTGCGCGCTGAGGCGGGTATTTATTTTATTTTTCCAGCGCCTGAGCGTGCCCTTGTGGCGTTATTATGGTTGCGGGTGAGTAACGAGATGAAGCGAAGCGGCGACGGCGTGTCGTGGCGCTGAGGGCGTTGTGTGCGGTGGGGGTAAAGCCGCCACGACGGGCGGCTGTGAGTGGAGTTATTCGTCGTAGCCGAGGCTGTATTTTTCGAAGCGGATAATTTCTTCACCCGCCCACTCGTTCAACTCCATAAACCGCGCCTGTAACGGGGTCAGCTCGTTACGCACAAAGACCTTTGCCACCTTCTCAACATCACCTACTGAGCCGACGTTCTCAGGTTTGCCGCCCATTAACTGGAACGGGATGCGATGCGCGTCGAGAAGATCAGCGGCGCTGACTTTTTTGATATTAAAAAAATCATCTTTCGTGGCAACCTCGCTCAGTGGCACAATTTTAATCCCGTCTGCTTTACCATTCGGCGCGTAGAAAAACAGGTTCTTAAAATTGCCGAGGCCTTTTGAGTCGCGCATCGCCTTTCGCAATGCCTCGACGTCGGTGCTGCTTTGCGCGGCGTCGGTCACATACATGATGTAACCCGCATGCGCGCCGTTCTGGTAATACTTGCGACGGAACAGGGTCGCCGATTCATTCAGCCAGGCTGAATTGAGTGCGCTCAGGTATTCCGGCATCCCGTAAAGCTCCTGATTAATATCGGGCTCGAGCAGGTGGAAGACGGAGCCAGGCGCGAACTGGTGCGGCTGTGTGTAGCTCTGAATGTACCAGTAAACGTCATCATCGATGCCACGGCGGGTATATTTTGCCGGTGAGGTTTCCAGTTTTAACGGTTTGCCGGTCAGGCCGCGCCGCTCTTCGATAAACGCATTGCCAAACACCAGATAGTCGAGCGCAAACCGGGTGAAATCCTGACGGGATAACAACGGGTGCGGGATGTAGGTCGACACCAGAATATTACGCTTTACGTAAATCGGTGAGCTGTGGTGCACGGCGGCGCGCATACTTTTCGCCAGCCCGGAGAAACTCACCGGCGGCTCGTACCACTGGCCATTGTCGATGCACTCGACGTAATCGAGAATATCGCGGCGGTCAAGTACCGGCGTCGGCTCACCAAAAGTGAATGCTTCCATGCTCTGTGCCGGTGCGGCGGTGTGGTTTTGGGTGCGCGGCGGCTGGCGCTTGTTGCGTTTCTTGCTCATTAGTTCCACTCCATGATGCTGGATGACTGCTCACCGGTCGCGGCGGTCAGCGGCTCATTGATTAATACGTGCATGGTTGCCCAAGCGAGATCGGCGTGACTGGCTTCCTCGGTGCGGCTGGCCTCATAGGTCGAGCTGCGCCCGCTGCTGGTCATGGTTTTGCGGATAGACATAAATGACTGCGTGATATCGGTCGCGCTGACGTCGTACTCGAGGCAACCGCGGCGAATGGTGTCTTTTGCTTTGAGCACCATTGCGGTTTTCATTTCCGGCGTGTAGCGGATTTCACGCGTGGCCGGGTAGAACGAACGCACGAGCTGGAAGACGCCCTGACCGAGCCCGGTCGCATCGATGCCGATATATTCCACGGTGTATTTCTGCGTGAGCTCGCGAATGGATTCGGCCTGTTGGGCGAAGTCCATCCCTTTCCACTGGTGGCGCTCGAGGATGCGGAATTTACCACCGGCAACGACCGGCGGCGCGATAACGACGCATCCGGCGCTGTCGCCACGTAATGACGGGTCGTAGCCAATCCACACCGGGCGGTGACCGAATGGCCGGTCGGCAAATGGCGCGTAGTCCTCCCATTTCTCGAGGCTGTCGACCATGCAGCGTTGCAGCTCTTCGAACGGGAATACCGACGCTTTATCGTCGACGAACTCGCACATAAACAGGTTGCGGAACTCATCGACACTGTTCTCTCGCTTCAGCGTATCGATGTTGAACAGGGTGCACCCTTTGGCGAGTGCGTCCTCGATGGTGACAATCTGTCGCCACTGGCCGTCAGGACAGGCGACGCCCTTCGCGAGTGCGGCGTGACTGATATCTATATCGACGCGCTCGCTCTTGTCTGAGTGCCCCTTGTTGAACTGCTCACCCGACCAGAACGGGTAGGCGCCGTGCGCCAGCGATGAGGGAGTCGAAAAATAGGTCGTGCGTAAATGCTCCTGTGACGACATCCCCCCGGCGACGCGTTTCAGTTTCTGAAAGTTGGGGATCCAGAAAATTTCGTCGACATACAGGTCACCGTTGTGACTCTGTGCTGTGTTGGCATTGGTACCGAGAAACATCAGCTCCGCACCATTGTTGCCGAGCACTATCGGGTCGCCGGTGAGCTCGACGCCAGCCTGTCGGGCAAAGGCGATAATGTATTTACGGAATACATAGGCCTGTGTCTTACTGGCCGACAAAAATATCTGGTTGTGGCCGGTCTTCAGCGCCTGTAACAGCGCCTCACGCGCAAAGTAAAACGTCGCGCCAATCTGTCGCGATTTCAGAATGTGCCTGATGCGGTGCGCCAGCCCCGCGCGCCACCATTCGAGCTGATAGTCGAAAGACTGCTCGAGAAAAATCTCTTCGAGTTTCCCGATAGCCTCTTCGCTGAAAAAGTTCTTTTTCGGCTTTTTCTTTTCCCCTTTATTGCGGTTGGCCACGTTCGGGTTTAAATCCGCCTCGTTGCCGGTCTGGCCGTAGCGGTTAACCCGCGCGAGGCGCTCCATCTGGCGCGCCAGAAAATCCGCGACCTTAAAGTCGTGAGCCGTCAGGTCAGGCTTTGCATAGAGCTGAATCAGCCGCGCCTCGAGCGTGAACTCGACCCGGTTTAGCGGGGCGGTTTCTTCCCATTTGTCGCGCTGTTTCCAGCTCTGCACCGTGGGGCGCTTGACCTGTAACTGCTCCGCGATTTGTGGCACGGAATAGCCCTGCCAGAACAAAAGCGCGGCCTGTCGTCGCGGGTCGCTGAGTAGTGATGTGTCGTTGGTGGTGGTCATAAAACCTCACTGTGATGAGTACACGGCAAGGCTAAAGATTCAGGGGAGATGAATCGCTAACCCCCTGTTGTGTCAGGGGTTGCACTTCTGTAACCGGTGGCTGGCGAGGGAGGGAGTCGGGAAACTACATCCGACCCGATAACCCAACTCAGGACACCTGACTCATGGCTAAAAAAATTTCGAAATGGTTTCGCATTGGCGTCGAGGGGGACACCTGCGACGGTCGCGTCATCAGTGCGACCGATATTCAGGAAATGGCCGACGGCTTTGACCCGCGCGTCTACGGCTGTCGCATTAACCTCGAACATATCCGCAGCGTTATTCCCGACAGCCCGTTTTGCCGCTATGGCGACGTCACGGAAGTGAAAGCAGAAGTGATCGACGACGATTCGGCGCTGAACGGCAAGCTGGCGCTGTTCGGCAAAATTGCCCCGCTCGACAACCTTCTCGCGATGCTGGCTAAAGGCCAGAAGGTTTACACCTCGATGGAAATTCGTCCGAACTTTGCCAACACCGGCAAATGTCACCTCATCGGGCTGGCGGTAACCGACGATCCGGCGAGTCTCGGCACTGAATACCTGCAATTCTGCTCCCGCGCACAACAAAACCCACTGGCCGGGAAGAAAGACCAGCCGGGCGACCTGTTCTCAGTGGCAACCCTTGCCGAGCTGGAATTCGAAGACCTGCCAGACACCCTGCTGACCAGACTCAGCGACACCGTGAAAGGCATCTTCAGCCGTAAACAGACTGACGACGATGCGCGTTTCGGTGATGTACATGAAGCCGTGACCGCCATCGCCGAGCGGGTGCAGACCGGCGGCGAAAGCGCCGGGGTGCGTTTCAGTGCAATTGAAGCCGAACTCGCCGACGTCAAAAAAGCGCTGGCCGAACAGGCCGACGCCACCTCGCAGCAATTCAGCACCCTGACCACCACGCTGGAAAACACCGAAAGCAGATCACAGGCGCGCCGCAAGTTAAGCACCGGCGGTGACGGCGATTCGGCGGTCTCCACGCTGACCGACTGCTAACCCCTGATAAACCCGAAGGAAAAGAAACGCCATGCGTAAAGACACCCGTTTTAAATTCAATCAGTACCTGAGCCGTATCGCCGAACTGAACGGCATCGAGGTCAGCGACCTCAACAAAAAATTCACCGTCGAGCCGTCGGTGACGCAGACCCTGTTTGACAAAATCCAGCAGTCGTCCAGCTTCCTGAAGCTCATCAACATGGTGACCGTTGGCGAGCTGACCGAAGAGAAGGTCGGCATCGATGTGACCGGCTCCATTGCCAGCACCGCTGACACCGACGGCGGGGTCGAGCGTAAAACCGCTGATTTCGCGAAAATGGATGCGTACCGCTATTTCTGCCATCCGGTGAACTTCGACTATCACCTGAAGTACAACAAACTCGACCTGTGGGCGCGTTTTCAGGATTTCCAGATTCGCATTCGTAACGCCATCATCAAGCGTCAGGCACTGGATTACATCACTATCGGCTTTAACGGCGTGAGCCGGGCGGCGACGTCTGACCGTAGCAAAAACCCGTTACTTCAGGATGTGGCTGTCGGCTGGCTGCAGAAATACCGCAACGATGCGCCTGAGCGGGTGATGTCCAGCATCACAGACGCTGACGGCACCGTGATTTCGAATACCATCAAAGTGGGTAAAGGGGGGCATTACGCCAACCTCGACGCGCTGGTCATGGATGCTTTCGAGTCGCTGGTCGCGGAAATTCACCGCGAGAACCCGGAAATGGTGGTTATCTGTGGTCGCCGTATCCTGACCGACAAATACTTCCCGATGATTAACAAATTCCAGGCGAACAGCGAACAGCTCGCCGGTGAGCTGATTATCAGCCAGAAAACCATCGGCCAGCTTCAGGCGGTGCGCGCGCCGTTCTTCCCGGCAAACAGCGTCTTCATTACCACGCTGGATAACATTTCGATTTATCTGTACGAGGACGGCCACCGCCGCCACATCGTCGAAAATCCGAAACTCGACCAGGTGGAAAACTACGAACAGGTCAAAGTCGATTTCGTTATCGAGGACTACGAGGCCGGGTGCCTGATTGAAAATATCGAGATCCTCGAGCCGGAAGAAACCGCCACGCCGGAAGCGACCAGCGCGGAAGTCTTCGCGGCGGCAATGCTCAAGGCGATGCAGTCGATGACCGGTACTGCTCCGGCTAAAGCCGACACCACTGACGGCGCGGAGGCATAACCGATGGCAACCCCCGCACAGCGTCACGCGATGCGGGTCTCGGCTATCAGGGCATCGCAGCGGGATAACGCCCCGCTGCGTCATGCCTCACCTTACGAGCAAATGCTCGTCAAGCTGGCCGCAGACCGCCGGACGCTATCAGCAATTCGTTCGAAAGAACGCAAAGCGGATAAAAAACGCGAATTACTCCCGCTGTACCTGCCGTGGGTCGCTGGCGTACTGGACAGCGGCACCGGCGCACAGGATGACATTCTGATGACGGTGATGCTCTGGCGTCTTGATGCGGGGGATATCACCGGCGCGATTGAGATTGCGCGCTACGCGCTGCGTTTCGGTCTGTCGATGCCGGAAAATCATTCCCGCACCACACCTTACATGCTGGCCGAAGAGGTCGCACTCGCGGCAACCCGCGCCCGTATTGCCGGTGAGCCGGTCGACGCCGCACAACTCCTTTACGTCATCGGGCTGACTGCTGAGGCCGATATGCCTGACGAAGTGCGCGCCCGACTGCACAAGGTCACCGGTCTGACTCTGCGTGATGCCGGTCAGCCTGAGAATGCGCTTTCTCACCTGCAACGCGCCTTACAGCTCGACACCCACGCCGGGGTAAGAAAAGACATTGAAACCCTCACTCGCGAGCTGAACCCGAAACCGGTCGCCGTCAAAAAACTGGCGCCGAAAGCGGCGAAAAAGGCACCCGCGAAAAAACAAGATTCACCGGTGAAACGAGGGCGGGGACGCCCGAGGAAAGTCGCCGGTTAACAGAACGCTCCCCGAGCCGGGCGGCACGCTGGTCAATGCGGGTATTGATTGCCCTGACTGCGACCGGCGTCCACCGCCCACCCATTACCCGAGGTTGTCATGACGACAGTGATTATTGAGCCAAAAAAAGAGCCGCAGGACGTGCCGGGCATGGTCATTCCGCCACCTGGCGTGAGCGAGCCAGTAATAAAAAACACCTTCTTTTTCCCTGATGTGGATCCGAAGCGCGTGCGCGAGCTGATGCGTCTGGAGCAGACCGTTTCCGCGCTACGCCTGAATGATGCGATTAAAGCCGGTATGGCTGAAACCAATGCGGAGCTTGCCCTGTGGCGGGTTGAGCAGATGGCCGCAGGGCATGACACGCTGGCCGATGTGCCTGCCGATGATATCGATGGCGAAAGCGTGCGCTGTTTCCACTATTTCCGCGCTGTCTGCGCCATGACCAGCGCCACGCTGTTTGAGCGCTATCGCGGCATCGATGCGACTGCAAAAGGCGACCGCAAGGCGGAAAGCACCGAGGCGGTTATCGATGAGCTGTGGCGGGATATGCGCTGGTCTGTGGCGCGTATTCAGGACAAGCCGCGCTGTATTGTCGGTCAAATCTGATGAAGGTCAGGGCGATGCAGGGCGACACCCTCGATGCGATTTGCGCCCGGTATTACGGGCGTACTGAGGGCGTCGTTGAAACGGTGCTGCAGGCGAATCCGGGTCTGTCGGAGCTGGGCGTTATTCTGCCGCACGGCACGACAATAGAGCTGCCCGAAACTGACAGCGCCCCGAAAACCGAGACGGTGAATTTATGGGACTGAGTGTGGAAAAAATCACGACGTTTATCGCTTACTGGCTGGCCGTGGGGCTGGCGTATTTCGGGGCGATGTCCCCCGAAAAGCTGGCGCTCTATGTGGGGAGTGCCTGCGCCATTTTTACCGCGCTGACGAATTACTGGTTTAAGCGCAAAACCTACCGCTACCTGACCTCACTCGGACTCGATAAGGAGGCTGCCCGTGAGTTCAATCATTAAACGCTGCAGTGTGGCCGCCGTGCTGGTGCTGGCCGCGCTGATGCCTGACTTTCGTCTGCTTAACACCTCGCCCGAGGGGCTGGCACTGATTGCCGACCTCGAAGGATGTCGCCTGACACCTTACCAGTGCAGCGCGGGAGTGTGGACGTCGGGCATCGGCCACACTGCCGGGGTGGTCCCGAAAGGGGATATCACCGAGCGACAGGCGGCGGAGAATCTCGTTGCCGATGTGCTCAACGTTGAGCAACGGCTCGCGGTCTGTGTGCCGGTGGATATGCCACCGCGCGTCTATGACTCGCTGGTCAGTTTTGCGTTTAACGTCGGAACCGGTGCGGCCTGCAGGTCGACGCTGGTCTCGTTTATCAAACGTCACCAGTGGTGGCAGGCGTGCGACCAGCTCACCCGCTGGGTGTATGTCAATGGCACAAAAAACAAAGGGCTGGAGAACCGCCGCGCGCGGGAATGGGCTTACTGCGTAAAGGCGATGCAATGAAAGTGCTGATGATCCTGCTGGCCGGGCTGCTCGCTGTGGTGCTGTGGCTGAGACATGAAAATGAGAACTTATCCCAGTCATTTGAGAAAGCGAACCGCGTCGCCAGTGCGCAAAAGACGACGATTGGCATGCTGAAAAATCAACTTGCCGTATCGCAGCGAATCGCCAGGGCGAACGAGGAAGCGCAGGTCAGGCTCGGTGATGATCTGGCCGTTGCCGGTGAGCAGGCGGCAAGGCGGGAAGAAACCATAACGAGGCTGATGAATGAAAATGAGACGCTACGCCGCTGGTACAGCGATAAGCTGCCTGATGCTGTGCGCCGGTTGCACATCCGAACAGGCTGCGCCTCCGCCGCCCGTTGTTTACAACGCCTGCCCGAAGGTGAGCCTCTGCCCGATGCCGGGAAGCGAACCCGTCACTAACGGTGATCTGAGTGCCGATATTCGCAGGCTTGAGCACGCGCTCACCGCCTGCGCGATTAAGGTCGAAACCATCAAAGACTGTCAGGATAAAATCGATGCAGAAAATGAAAAGCCTGCGCAAAGCGCTGAATGACGCCGTCCCGCAGCTCCTGAATAACCCCGAGATGATGCGTATCTTTGTCGATGAGGGGAATATTGATGCGCGTCTCGCGGCTTCGCTGTCCCATGAAAAGAAATACACGCTGAATGTGATCGTGTGTGACTTTGTCGGCGACCCCGACCTGATTTTTGTGCCGGTGGTGGCGTGGCTGCGAGAAAACCAGCCGGATATCTGCACGCTCGATGAGGGGCGCAAAAAGGGCTATCGATTCCAGATGGATTTAAACGACGGCGATAATGTTGATATCAGTATCAGCCTGCAACTGACCGAGCGCACCCTTGTCCGGGAAGAAAACGGCGCATTACATGTCAGCTATGCCCCGGAGCCGCCACTGCCTGAGCCTGTCACCCGTCCGACAGAGCTCTATATCAATGGTGAACTGGTGAGCAAATGGGATGAATGAATTTAAGCCTTTTGACGATAAACTAGCGGGGCTGATTTCGGCAATATCACCGGCTGGTCGGCGTAAGCTGGCCGCTGAAATAGCAAAGCAACTGCGCAGATCCCAACAGCAACGTATCAAACAGCAAAAAGCACCTGATGGCTCGCCCTATCAGGCTCGAAAACGCCAGCCGCTCAGGGCAAAAAAAGGGCGAATAAAACGGGCGATGTTTCAGAAGCTGCGAACGAGTCGCTACATGAAAGCCAGTGGCCGCAATGATTCTGCTGTGGTGGAGTTTAAGGGCAGAGTGCAACGTATTGCGCAGATTCATCAGCTCGGACTCAAAGACCGACCTAACCCTCATACTCAGGAAGTGCAGTATCCAGAGCGCAAGTTACTCGGTTTTAGCAGGAACGATAAACAGTTAATTGAGGCTCTTGTTTTTGCTCATCTAAGTTGAATGAACTGCGAGTTTATCTGTCCCTGCTGATGGTGTGTGATTGATATTTGATGAAAATCTAAAAACGATATGATGGAAAGTGTCTTCTGTATGATTATCAAGAATATCATGGTCAGATAATTTATTGGTCACGGATGATGGGTCTTAAAGCGGATTCATGTTAATAGATTGATTTTGTTGGAGTTTTTTTGTTCTCTATGGGTGTTGGAAAAAATAGATATAAATATGCTTATCTTTCTTGTCAAATTGGTTCAGTCAGTAGAAAATATGTGTAAATGTAAATTCTTTGATTTTAGTTAGGGAGGTTTTTATGAATGAAATCTCTTACGCATTTTTTCGATCATTTATCGATGCTTCACCATTCATTATTTTTGTGATAGTGGCCTTATTCGCTCTGCGGGGGCCTGCGTTGAGATTTATTGCTCGGAACTTACTTGATTCTGGCAAGGATAGGTATAATACGGCAACTAAAGATAATGATGCAAAGAAAGGTGGTAATACTGAAAGTCAACCAATGACAGATGAAAAAATAAAATTTCATATTCGTAAAATACTTCTGAATGAGAGCGGTCAAAAATATTTTGATGCGTACAAGGAAAATGTCGAAAATTTAATAGAGATAAGGCAAAAGGAATTGGCTGATTATGCTTTAACCAGCGTTTTTTCTGAAAATAAAATTGAAGAGGCGATCGCTGAATCATTGCATGATACAGTAGAGGCTACTACTAAAAAATTAATCAGAGAGAGTGAGCAGTTTAAGGTTTTAGAGAAAGAAACTATTGAAAAGTTAAATTTAATAAAAATATCATCATTTTTGGAGCATCTGGAGAAAGAATATGATGCTACTAGAAGTACAAAGGCTCTGATGAGTAATATGTTTATTTTGGTGAATGTTTTTTATTTTTTTGGTATGTTAGGCTTTCTTATTTTTGGGCAAAGCATAATAACTACACCAGCTATTTACTTGGCGTTATCGTTTTCCTATATTGGGTTGGGTGCGTTTGTTGTTTATATGATTAAATTTTGTAACGCACGAAGTTTAACGTTACTTTCTCTTCGGGAAGATTTTTTAAAACGAGAGCAAATAAGTAATATGGCTGCTAAAATGGTAGAGTTAGGGACAAGTGAACATCATGTGGCTTTGTTGCAATTGATGAATTCCAGTATCGCAACAAAAGAACAAAAAATCAATCATCCTTATGAAATGCTTTTATATGGTATAAAAGATTCGAATATTATGTTCAAGGGTGGAAAGTTTGAAATAAAAAAAGAAGCTTCAGGGAAGCCTAACCCATAAGGTGACATGCAATAGGCAGAAATATACACCTGCCTCTTTTGGAATAGGGTGTGTTAAAACTCCGTTCAAAAACTTATTGCGTAAGGTAATAAAAATCTGAAATCGAGCTATAAGCTAGTGGAATCGAATTTTTCGTAGTATGTCAGTTTCAGCTTGGTTTTGGCAATTCTGCGATCAGAAGCATTTTCACATACCTAGGGAACAAAGCTGGAAGTCCGGCTAGGTTTCAGTCAGAGCCTCAAAGGAGGATCTGGCCCGAAATGGCAAATCTGAATTGCCGTTTGTTGTTTCATCCTTAACAAAACTTCCCTTGATTGCCGCTGGCCTTGCCCGGCGGCATTCTTTCCCCATGAATACATTAAATTCCATTCAGGATATCGCCCGCGCGATCCGTAACCTTATCCGCACCGGCATTGTGACTGCAGTCAATCCCGATGAGGGGCTCTGCCGTGTCCAGACAGGTGGCATGCAAACTACCTGGTTAAACTGGCTGACCTGCCGCGCCGGTCGCTCGCGGGTCTGGTGGGCTCCCTCGGTTGGCGAGCAGGTGCTCATTCTTGCCATTGGCGGCGAGCTTGATACCGCCTTTGTGCTACCCGGTATTTTTTCTGATGACCATCCCGCGCCGTCGGCCTCGCCTGATGCCTTTCACGTTTCATTTCCTGACGGGGCGGTTATCGAGTACGAACCCGAGAGCGGGGCGCTCACTGTGAGTGGTATCAAAACTGCTGACGTTACCGCGTCGGACTCGATTACCGCAACGGCGCCGCTGGTACTGGTCAAAGCGTCCACCCGCATTACGCTCGATACCCCCGAGGTGGTCTGCACCAAAAAGCTGACCACGGCCACGCTTGAGGTGCAAAAAGGCGGGAAGATGAGCGGCGACATCGAGCACGGCGGCGGTACGTTTAAATCAAACGGCGTGCAGGTGGATGACCATGACCACGGCGGCGTGAAACGGGGCGATGACAGAACTGTGGGGACAAAATGACAACGAGCTATCTGGGCATGAACAGTCATACCGGGCTCAGTATTTCTGAGGTTGAGCATATCAGGCAGAGCGTGCGCGACATTCTGGTCACGCCGGTTGGCTCGCGTGTGATGCGTCGTGAATACGGCTCGCTGCTGTCGGCGCTTATTGACCAGCCGCAGACCCCGGCGCTACGTCTGCAGATTATGGCCGCGTGCTATTCCGCGATCCAGAAGTGGGAGCCACGCGTCAGCCTGACGACCATCACCTTTGAACGCGGGGAGAATGACGGCGCGATGTATGTCGATATCACCGGCACGCGGTCGACGTCAGGCCAGCCCTTTTCTATCACCCTTCCACTGAGTTAAACACTATGGCTATTGTTGACCTGAGCCTGCTCGCTGCGCCTGATGTGGTGGATGAGCTGGATTATGAAACCATTCTGGCAGAACGAAAAGTGACGCTTGTCTCACTGTACCCGGAGGAACAGCAGGAGGCGGTTGCGCGCACGCTGACGCTTGAATCTGAGCCGATTGTTAAGCTGCTGCAGGAGAACGCTTACCGGGAGGTTATCTGGCGTCAGCGCGTGAATGAATCGGCGCGCGCGGTCATGCTGGCGTATGCCGCCGGTAATGACCTCGATAATATCGGCGCAAATTTCAGTGTCGGGCGTCTTGTTATCACGCCTGCCGATGAGACCACGCTGCCGCCCACACCTGCCGTTATGGAGTCGGACACCGATTACCGTCTGCGCGTTCAGCAGGCATTTGAAGGAATGAGTGTGGCCGGGTCTGTCGGCGCTTATCAGTTCCATGGCCGCAGCGCTGACGGGCGGGTCGCAGATATCTCAGTAACCAGCCCGTCACCTGCCTGTGTGACGATTTCTGTGCTGTCGCGTGAAAACAACGGCGTCGCCTCTGATGAGTTGCTCACAGTTGTCCGTAACGCGCTTAATGCCGAAGATGTCAGGCCGGTCGCAGACCGTGTGACGGTGCAGTCAGCCGACATTGTTGACTACCAGATAACCGCCTCGCTTTATCTCTATCCCGGTCCCGAGAGTGAACCCATTCGCGCCGCTGCCGTGAAAAAGCTGGAGGGCTATATCAGTGCGCAGCACCGCCTCGGGCGTGACATTCGCCTGTCTGCCATTTATGCCGCGCTGCATGTCGAAGGTGTCCAGCGAGTGGAGCTGGCCGCACCGGTGGCTGACCTCGTGCTCAGCAGTGCGCAGGCGTCATTTTGCACTGATTACAGCATTGTGATCGGGGGCTCGGATGAGTGATACCCGTCTGCTGCCGGTGGGCTCGTCACCGCTTGAGGTGGTGGCGGCGCGTGCCTGCGCGGATATCGAAAACACCCCCGTCCCGCTGCGTCGTCTGTGGAGCCCTGACACCTGCCCGGCAAATTTGCTGCCGTGGCTGGCGTGGGCGTTTTCTGTCGACCGCTGGGATGAGAACTGGCCGGAGGAAACGAAGCGCGCGGTCATCCGTGATGCGTACTTTATTCACTGCCACAAAGGGACTATCGGTGCTGTTCGTCGGGTGGTGGAGCCGCTCGGCTATGTCATCAACGTCACGGAGTGGTGGGAGACCAGCGACCCGCCCGGCACATTCCGGCTTGATATCGGTGTGCTGGAAAGCGGTATCACTGAGGAAATGTATTTTGAAATGGAGCGCCTGATTGCGGATGCGAAGCCTGCCAGCCGTCATCTGATTGGTCTGAATATTATCCAGGACATTCCCGGTCATATGTTTGTCGGTGGTGTGGTGTATGACGGCGACATTATTACGGTTTATCCCGGATGAGTGAGGAATAATGAGCACGAAATTTAAAACAATCATTACCACTGCCGGAGCTGCAAAACTGGCGGCGGCGACGGTGCCGGGTGGTAAAAAAGTGAACCTTACCGCGATGGCCGTCGGTGATGGCGGCGGCGCACTGCCGGAGCCGAACGTCGGGCAGGTAAAGCTCATCAATGAAGTCTGGCGTCATGCGCTGAATAAAATCAGCCAGGACAACAAAAATAAAAACTATATCGTTGCGGAGCTGGTCATTCCTCCCGAGGTGGGCGGCTTCTGGATGCGTGAGCTGGGTCTGTATGATGACGCAGGCACGCTGATAGCCGTTGCCAATATGGCGGAGAGCTACAAGCCGGAGCTGGCGGAGGGCTCGGGGCGTGCGCAGACCTGTCGTATGGTGATTATTGTCAGCAGTATCGCCTCAGTAGAGCTGTCCATTGACGCGACAACGGTCATGGCGACGCAGGATTATGTTGACGACAACCTGGCAGAGCATGAGCAGTCCCGCAGGCATCCTGACGCCACGCTGAAAGAAAAAGGCTTTGTGCAACTCAGCAGCGCCACCGACAGCACGTCTGAGAGCCTCGCAGCGACGCCGAAAGCGGTTAAGGCGGCGTATGACCTCGCCAGTGGTAAATATACGGCTCAGGACGCGACCACGGCGCAGAAAGGTCTGGTGCAGCTCAGTAGCGCCACCGACAGCGTGTCTGAGGCGCTCGCCGCGACGCCAAAGGCAGTTAAGGCGGCGTATGACCTTGCCAGTGGTAAATATACGGCTCAGGACGCGAGCACGGCGCAGAAAGGTCTGGTGAAACTCAGCAGCGCCACCGACAGCACATCTGAGACCCTCGCCGCGACACCGAAAGCGGTTAAGGCGGTGAATGATAATGCGAATAGTCGCGTCCCGTCTGAGCGAAAAGTTAACGGACATTCGCTGACAGGTGATATCAGCGTCACGTCACAGGATATTTTTGACGGTCAGTGTGTTGAAATTGGTCCGGGTCAGGATCTGGATAATTACCAGACGCCGGGTCTGTATTTTCAGCCCGCAAATGCCAATACCAGCGCAGCATTGCATTACCCGGAAAACAACGCCGGTTCGCTGATGGTGTTAAAGGGCGCAGGGATAACGCAGGTTTATCGCGTGTACAGCAGTTCCCGAAGCTATTCGCGGAGCAAATATTCCACGCAGCCGTGGACGACGTGGACACCCGATGATGCTTTTCCTGTCGGCGCGCCGATTCCGTGGCCATCCGATACCGTTCCGCCCGCTCACGCCTTAATGCAGGGACAACCGTTTGATAAATCAGTCTATCCGTTGCTGGCGGTGGCGTATCCCTCCGGCGTTATTCCTGATATGCGCGGCCAGACGATAAAGGGCAGACCTGATGGCCGTGCTGTCCTGTCTCAGGAGCTGGACGGCATTAAGTGGCACGACCACGGCGCAACGGTCGCAAGTACCGACCTCGGAAACCGGGACACCACCGGATTTGATTACGGAACCAAACCGGTATCGGTCTTTGACTATGGCACCAAATCCACAACCGGCGCGGGCGCACACAACCACCCGATTTCCGGGCGAACGCAGTTCGGGCAAGCGGGGGATGTTGTTGCCATGTCCAATACCGGCTCTGACAGGACAAACTGGGGGGCTGTTGGTGGCGTCGGCGACCACGCTCACGCCGTCGGCATTGGCGCGCATGATCACGTTGTGGGGATCGGGGCGCATGCTCACTCTGTCTACATTGGCGCGCACAGTCACGGCGTGACCGTTTCGCCCTCGGGTCAGGCTGAAAACACCGTAAAAAACACCGCATTTAATTATTTAGTGAGGCTTGCATAATGGCTTTTAAAATGACCAGCACCAACCGGGTTATTACGATTTACAACCTGTCATCTTCCACGAATGAGTTTATCGGTAAAGGGGATGGTTTTATTCCGGCCAATACAGGCCTGCCTGCCTACAGCACCGATATTGCGCCCCCAAAAGTGACGGCGGGTTTTGTGGCTGTTTTCGATGCTCAGGCTAATAAATGGTCTCGGGTGGAAGACCACCGCGGGACAACCGTCTATGACATCAGCACCGGTCAGCCCGTTGTTATTGAAAAGCTGGGCGCTCTGCCTGATAACGTTGTGTCGGTTGCACCTGACGGGGAGTATGTAAAATGGGATGGCGCTAAGTGGATCCACGATGCCGAAGCGGAAAAAACATTTCGTCAGGGACAGGCGGCGCAGGAAAAAGCAAACCTGCTGATTATAGCAACATCGACCATCGCTCCCCTTCAGGATGCTGTTGATATGGATATGGCAACGGAAGACGAAGCCGCGCGTTTACTCGCATGGAAAAAGTATCGCGTCATGCTCAACAGGGTCAAACCCGAAGATGCCCCTGATATCACATGGCCGGAACTGCCCGCATAACCGGCATCACTCAGGCGGGCGGTTGCCCGCGCTTTCCTGCTCCCCGGTTGTGTCAGACCTTATCCAACCCTGACAAATAGCCCGCCATCACCACACAACAGAAAATACACTCACCCTTAGCCACGGAGTTAAACGGATGAGTGATTTTCATCATGGCGTAGAAGTCATCGAGATTAACGATGGCGTGCGCACCATTTCCACCGTCTCAACGGCCATCATCGGCATGGTCTGCACGGCCAGCGATGCTGACGAAAAGACATTTCCCCTCAATGAGCCGGTGCTCATTACTAACGTGCAAAGCGCTATCGGTAAGGCGGGCAAAAAGGGGACGCTGTCGACATCCCTGCAGGCCATCGCTGACCAGTGCAAACCGGTCATTGTGGCCGTGCGCGTGGCCGAAGGCGCAGAAGACCCGGATGACCCGGAGGCCGGGAAGAAACAAACCATTTCCAACATCATCGGCACGACCGACGAAAACGGCAAATATACCGGCCTGAAAGCGCTGCTGACGGCGCAGACCGTCACCGGCGTGAAGCCGCGCATTCTCGGCGTGCCGGGTCTGGATCCGCAGGAAGTGGCGACGGCGCTCGCGTCCACCTGCCAGAGCCTGCGCGCCTTTGGCTATGTCAGTGCGTGGGGCTGCAAAACCATTTCTGACGCCATTAACTACCGCGAGAATTTCAGCCAGCGTGAGCTGATGGTTATCTTCCCTGATTTTCTGGCATGGGACACCACGGCGAATGAGACTGCGACAGCCTGGGCAACGGCGCGCGCGCTCGGTCTGCGTGCCAAAATTGACCAGACCGTCGGCTGGCATAAAACTCTGTCAAACGTCGGCGTGAATGGCGTCACCGGCGTCAGCGCCTCTGTGTCGTGGGATTTGCAGGAGCCCGCGACCGACGCCAACCTGCTTAACAAAGCCGGTGTTACGACGCTTATCCGCAATGACGGTTTCAAGTTTTGGGGAAACCGCACCTGCTCAGATGACCCGCTTTTCCTGTATGAGAACTACACCCGCACTGCGCAGGTACTGGCCGACACGATGGCGGAGGCGCATGCGTGGGCGATGGATAAACCCATTACCCCAACCCTCATTCGCGACATCGTATCGGGTATCAATGCCAAATTCCGCGAGCTGAAAAATAACGGGTATATCGTTGACGGCTCCTGCTGGTATGACCCGGAGTCGAACGAGACCGCGACCCTCAAAGTCGGGAAGCTGTATATCGATTACGACTACACCCCCGTCCCGCCGCTGGAGAACCTGACCCTGCGCCAGCGCATCACCGATACCTATCTGGCGAATCTGTCGGACTCGGTCAACAGCTAAGGAGCTCAGAACATGGCGTTACCCCGCAAACTTAAATATCTGAATATGTTCAACGATGGCCTCAGCTACATGGGCGTCGTTGAGTCCGTCACCCTGCCAAAACTGACCCGCAAGCTGGAGAAATATCGCGGCGGTGGGATGCCGGGTGCGGTATCAATTGACCTTGGCCTCGATGACGACGCGCTGTCGCTGGAATGGACGCTCGGCGGTCTGCCTGACGTTGAACTGTGGGCGCAGTATGCCTCGCCGGGCGCTGACAGTGTGCCGCTGCGCTTTACAGGCTCTTTCCAGCGTGATGACACCGGCGCGATTTCTGCCGTCGAGGTGGTGATGCGTGGCCGTCACAAAGAGTATGACGGCGGTGAGAACAAGCAGGGCGAAAGCGGCACGACCAAAATGTCGACTGAGTGCGCCTATTACCAGCTCACGATTGATGGCCGCGAAGTCATCGAGATTGACGTCGTTAACATGGTGCTGAAAGTCGACGGCGTCGACCGTCTGGCGGAGCACCGCAGGGCGATTGGCCTGTAATCCCTTACCCGGTCAGTGAGGCTGGCCGGTCACTTTTACTGATGAGAATACCCATGAAAAATATCAATGAAACTGCCGTTACTGACACTGAAACCGTCAATCCGAATGTGGTGATTTTTGACACTCCGCTGATGCGCGGTGAGCAGAAAATTGAGCAGGTCACGCTGACCAAACCGAATGCCGGAACCCTGCGCGGGGTGTCGCTGGCCTCGCTGGCGAATTCCGACGTTGATGCGCTGATTAAAGTGCTGCCACGCATGACGTATCCCGCTCTGACCGAGCACGAGGTCACGCGTCTCGATGCGTCTGATCTGATTTCGCTGGCCGGGAAGGTGGTCGGTTTTTTGTCGCCTGCTTCGGGTCGCTGACCTTTCCGAAAAACCTGTCGGTCGATGACCTGATGGCGGATATCGCGGTGATTTTCCACTGGCCGCCATCAGAGTTACATTTCCTGAGCGTGACCGAGCTCCTGATATGGCGCGACAAGGCGCTGCAACGAAGCGGAAACCATCATGAGCAATAACGTCAGAATCGAGGTGCTGCTGAATGCCGTCGACCGGGCAAGCCGCCCGCTCAAAGCCATTCAGAACGCCAGTAAATCCCTGTCCGGTGAAATCCGCACGTCACAGAAAAGCCTGCGCGAACTGAATGCGCAGGCATCCCGTATTGACGGATTCCGAAAAGCCAGCGCGCAGCTTGTCGTAACCGGCCACGCGCTTGATAAAGCGAAACAGGAAGCCGAAGCACTCGCCACGCAGTTTAAAAACACGGAGCGCCCGACGCGCGCACAGGCGCAGGTGCTTGAATCCGCGAAGCGTGCCGCCGAAGGGCTGCAGGCGAAATACAACAGCCTCACGGAGTCCATAAAGCGCCAGCAGCGCGAGCTCGGTGCGGCGGGGATTAATACCCGTAATCTGGCAAATGATGAGCGGGGGCTTAAATCCCGTATCAGTGAAACCACCGCGCAGCTTAACCGTCAGCGCGAGGCACTGGCGAAAGTCAGCGCACAGCAGGCGAAGTTAAGCCGGGTGAAAGAGCGGTATCAGGCCGGTAAATCACTGGCCGGTAACGCGGCGGCGGCGGGAGCTGTCGGTGTCGGTGTGGCGACGGCGGGAACGATGGCCGGGGTTAAGCTGCTGATGCCGGGCTATGAATTTGCGCAGAAGAACTCAGAGCTGCAGGCGGTGCTCGGTGTCGACAAGCAGTCACCTGAAATGCAGGCGCTGCGCAAACAGGCGCGTCAGCTCGGGGACAATACGGCGGCCTCTGCCGATGATGCGGCGGGGGCGCAGATTATTATCGCCAAAAGTGGCGGGGATGCGGCGGCCATTCAGGCGGCGACGCCGGTCACGCTGAATATGGCGCTGTCCAACAAGCGCACGATGGAAGAGAACGCCGCGCTGCTGACCGGGATGAAATCAGCGTTTCAGCTCTCAAATGACAAGGTCGCGCATATTGGTGATGTTCTCTCGATGACGATGAACAAAACCGCCGCCGATTTTGACGGGATGAGCGATGCGCTGACCTATGCCGCGCCGGTGGCGAAAAATGCCGGGGTGAGTATCGAGGAAACCGCCGCGATGGTGGGGGCGCTGCACGATTCTAAAATCACCGGCTCGATGGCGGGGACGGGAAGCCGTGCTGTTATGAGTCGCCTGCAGGCACCGACCGGCAAAGCCTACGACGCCATCAAAGAGCTCGGGGTGAAAACCTCCGACAGCAAGGGCAACACGCGCCCGATATTTTCCATCCTGAAAGAAATGCAGCGCAGTTTTGAGAAAAATAATCTCGGGACGGGTCAGCGCGCCGAATACATGAAAACCATTTTCGGGGAGGAAGCCAGCTCGGCGGCCGCCGTGCTGATGACGGCGGCCTCAATCGGCAAGCTCGATAAGCTCACTGCCGCATTTAAAGCCTCGGACGGTAAGACTGAGGAGCTGGTTAAGGTTATGCAGGATAACCTCGGCGGCGACTTCAAAGAATTTCAGTCAGCCTATGAGGCGGTCGGGACTGACCTGTTTGACCAGCAGGAGGGCTCACTGCGTAAGCTGACGCAGACGGCCACGCAGTATGTGCTCAGACTCGACGGCTGGATCCAGAAAAATAAGGGGCTGGCGACCACCCTCGGCGTGGTGGTCGGGGGGGCGCTGGCGCTGATCGGGGTGATGGGCGGGATTGGCCTGATTGCCTGGCCGGTGGTGATGGGGATAAATGCCATCATTGCGGCGGCTGGCGTTCTCGGGGTGGTTTTCAGTACGGTCGGCGGCGCGATTGTCACGGCCATTGGCGCAATCAGCCTGCCGGTGCTGGCGGTTGCCGGGGCGGTGGTGGCCGGGGCGCTGCTCATCCGTAAATACTGGGAGCCGATTGGCGCATTTTTCTCGGGGGTGGTGGAGGGGCTGAAAGCTGCCTTTGCCCCGGTGGGGGCAATGTTTACCCCGCTCGCGCCGGTGTTTGATGCCATTGCGGAAAAGCTGGGCGTTGTCTGCCAGTGGTTTAAAGACCTGCTTGCGCCGGTGAAAGCCACGCAGGACACGCTCGACAGTTGCAAAAATGTCGGCGTGGCGTTTGGTCAGGCGCTGGCTGATGCGCTGATGACGCCGCTCAACCTGTTTAACAGCCTGAGCGGCAAGGTTGACTGGCTGCTGGAGAAACTCGGCGTTATCAAAAAAGAATCGACCGACCTCGACCAGACTGCAGCCAACGCGGATAAGGCTTCACCGGGTGGCGGGTATATCCCTGCGACAGCGAGTTATGGCGGGTATCAGGCGTATCAGCCGGTCACTGCGCCTGCAGGTCGCTCTTATATCGACCAGAGCAAAAGCGAATACAACATCACCCTGCAGGGTGGCGTTGCGCCGGGTGGTGACCTTGATCGCCAGCTCCGCGACGCCGTCGACAAACTTGACCGTGAAAAGCGCGCGCGTCAGCGATCCAACATGAGACTCGACTGAGAGAGGGGGCAAAATGTTAATGGTGCTGGGCTTTTTTGTGTTTGAACGGCGCACCCTGCCGCATCAGTCGATGCAGTATTCGAAGGACTACCGGTGGGTGTCCAATGACCGTATCGGCAAACGACCGGCTTATCAGTTTCTCGGGGAGGGGGAAACCTCGCGCACCCTGTCGGGGACGCTTTACCCTGAAATCACCGGCGGGCGTCTGTCGTTGCAGGCGATTGAGCTGATGGCCGACGAGGGGCGTGCGTGGCCACTGATTGACGGAACCGGTATGATCCACGGGATGTACGTTATCGATAAAGTGACTCATAACCACACCGAGCTTTTCAGCGACGGCGCAGCGAGAAAAATCGAGTTCACTCTGTCCCTGAAACGTGTCGACGAGTCGCTCGCGGCCATGTATGGCGACCTGAAAACGCAGGCGGATAATCTGGTCACGTCTGCCGGTGAATGGGCGGGAGGGCTGGCAGGATGATAACGGGAATGAATATTCAGGCCGGGGCGCGTGTTGCGCCTGCGTATATGCTCACGCTGGACGGGGCGGATATCACGCAGAATTTCAGCGACCGGCTCATCGGCCTGACCATGACCGACAATCGCGGATTTGAGGCTGACCAGCTCGATATTGCGCTCGATGATACCGACGGGCTGGTCGAGCTGCCGCCGCGCGGGGCATCGCTGACGCTGTGGCTGGGCTGGCAGGTATCCGCACTGGTCAACAAGGGGAGTTTCACGGTTGATGAAATCGAGCACCGGGGCGCGCCTGATACGCTGACCATCCGGGGACGTAGTGCAGATTTTCGCGGCTCGCTAAACTCGCGGCGCGAGCAGTCATGGCACGACACCACGCTCGGGGTGATTGTGGAGACCATCGCGCAGCGTAATAAGCTGACGGCCAGTGTTGCTGACTCCCTGAAAGCTATCGCCATTCCCCATATCGACCAGACGCAGGAATCCGACGTGGCGTTTTTGTCCCGCCTTGCTGAGCGTAACGGTGCATCCGTGTCGGTGAAAGCCGGGAAATTATTGTTCCTGAAAGCCGGTAGTGCGATGACGGCCAGTGGTAAGCCGATCCCACAAATGACTGTCGAGCGTGGCGACGGCGACCGCCATCAGTTCGCCATTGCAGATCGGGAGGCTTACACCGGCGTGACGGCGAAATGGCTACACACCAGAGACCCTGAACCACAAAAGCAAAAGGTAAAGCTCAAACGTAAACCCAAAGAGCAGCACCTGCGCGCGCTGCAGCACCCGAAAGCCGCTAAAACATCGATAAAGGCTAAGAAGAAAAAAGAGCAGGAAGCGCGGGAAGGTGAGTACATGGCCGGAGAGTCGGACAACGTTCTTGAGCTCACGACCATCTATGCCACAAAGGCGCAGGCCATGCGCGCGGCTCAGGCAAAGTGGGACAAGATACAGCGGGGCGTGGCGGAGTTTTCCATTACGCTTGCCACTGGCCGGGCTGATTTATTTCCTGAAACGCCAGTGGCCGTGAAAGGCTTTAAGCGCGTGATAGACGAGCAGGCGTGGGTAATCAGCCGTGTGGTGCACAGCCTTAACGGGAGCGGCTTCACGACGGGCCTAGAGCTTGAGGTTAAGGTTTCTGATGTGGAGTATGAGAGCGAGGAAATAACGCACTAATTTAATATATGCATTTGTTTTATAAGGTTAAAATGAGTAAAATCATTGTATTGAAAACGCTCAGAGGTGCTCATCATGTTTCACTGCCCGAAATGCCATTACGCCGCTCACGCCCGCACGAGTCGCTATTTTTCTGACACCACAAAAGAGCGGTATCATCAGTGCACAAACATCAACTGCAGTTGTACTTTTGTCACAACGGAAACCGTTGAGCGTTTCATCGTTTCGCCGGGGGAAGTCGTACCGGCTCCACCGCATCCTACAACATCAGGACAGCAGCAAATCCAATGGATGTGATGAAAGATAAGGCCCTGCAACTGCAGGGCTTTTTGCAACTTATTGAACAGAATAATGTTAAGTACATTCTTGCTGGTATCGTGCCATGAGCAAACGTTATTAAAACTGGATTGTAGTAGCATTAAGTTAGGAACAACATAAGTCTCTTAAACCGATGATTTTGCAGGATTACGTGAAAAGGAGTTATTGATGAAAGCAGAACTGATTGAATTATATAAGGACAGCTTGCTTTTGGGGAAATATATTGAACTGGAAAATGTTGCTAACGGAATGCTCCCCGCCCTCTATCCGGGTAGGGCATTAGATGATCTTTCGGACGAAGAACTAGTTACGTTAACTAAAGCTGTAATCACGGGTATGACTTCGTGGGTTTGTTAGTACATGGTTAACAGTTAGCAGCGATTGACCTGACTTAAGAAACGAACTCTCTTACGAGCATTCATAATGCTGCTCTTTGCTTATTGCAGATGGATCAGTATCTGTTAAAACAAAACCCCGCAAATGCGGGGTTTTTTATCGATGTGGTCAATGTGTGGACGTTGTAAGAAATAAATCCATTTATTTCAGTATCTTACAGGCAAAAAATAAGCCTGCGTAAGGGAGATTACGCAGGCTAAGGAGGTGGTTCCTGGTACAGCTAGCATTTATGGGTTATGTTTTTCAGCGGAGGGGATAATACCCTTAATGAACGAAACGGTATGTGATCGATTTCTAAGAATCTTCCGAACGCTGAAAAATAACCGTAATTAACTACTTAGTATGCGGGTTGCGCGTGGACTCACCGGTAAAATTACGCATCAACAATGCATAATTCAGATCGATATCCTCTGGTACTGGCATCCACACGGTGTAACCGTCGCCCGGTGCAACCGGCATGGCTTCACCTTTCGCGTTTTCCATCTGTTCGAGGGTAAAGTTAATGTTGCCCTGTGGGGTCATCAGCTCCAGGCTGTCGCCGACGGTGAATTTGTTTTTCACCAGTACGGCGGCCAGTTCACCTTTACGTTCGCCGGTGAATTCGCCGACAAACTGCTGACGCTCGGAAACAGAGAAGCCGTATTCGTAGTTCTGATAGTCGTCATGGGTATGGCGGCGCAGGAACCCTTCGGTGTAACCACGATGCGCCAGGCCTTCCAGCGTTTCCAGTAGTTGCGGGTCGAACGGTTTACCGGCTGCGGCATCATCAATGGCTTTACGATAGACCTGCGCGGTACGTGCACAGTAATAGTATGACTTGGTGCGGCCTTCGATCTTCAGGGAATGCACGCCCATCTGCGTCAGGCGTTCAACGTGGGCAATGGCACGCAAATCCTTTGAGTTCATGATGTAAGTGCCATGTTCGTCTTCGAACGCGGTCATATACTCACCCGGACGCTGGGCTTCTTCAATCATAAAGACTTTATCTGTCGGTGCGCCGATACCCAGCGTAGGCTCAACGTTTTGTACCGGGATAGGCTCGTACTTATGCACGATATTGCCCACCACGTCTTCTTTGCCTTCCTGCACGTTGTATTCCCAGCGGCAGGCATTGGTGCAGGTACCCTGGTTAGGGTCACGCTTGTTGATATAGCCAGAAAGCAGGCAACGGCCGGAGTAGGCCATACACAGCGCGCCGTGAACGAAGATCTCAAGCTCCATATCCGGCACCTGGGTGCGGATCTCTTCGATTTCTTCCAGCGACAGCTCGCGGGAGAGGATCACGCGGGTCAGCCCCATCTGCTTCCAGAATTTCACCGTTGCCCAGTTTACGGCGTTAGCCTGTACTGAAAGATGAATGTCCATGTCAGGGAAGTTTTCGCGCACCAGCATAATCAGACCAGGGTCTGACATGATCAGTGCATCCGGCCCCATTTCCACCACCGGTTTCAGATCACGAATGAAGGTCTTCAGCTTGGCATTGTGTGGGGCAATGTTAACCACCACATAGAATTTTTTACCCAGTTCATGGGCTTCATTAATGCCGAGCTGCAGGTTTTCGTGGTTGAATTCGTTGTTGCGTACGCGCAGTGAGTAACGCGGTTGGCCCGCATACACAGCGTCAGCGCCATAGGCGAAAGCGTAACGCATGTTTTTCAGCGTTCCCGCCGGGGAAAGGAGTTCCGGTTTAAACATAATTTTCTCGTTCTGATGACAGGTCAGACTCGCCTCACTCAATGAGGCGGTTAGGGGAGTGCCCCCATATTAAGGGCGGGCATTGTAGCGCTGCGAGGAAGTCAGGTAAAGAAAAACGCCGGGCGACAGCGTTGCGTTACCCGGCTGAGCAAATAATTATCAGGTCTTATCTTTTATCGTCTGACTGACACCATTGGTCTTAACTGAAGCAATACCGGTCTCGCGTGACTGTTCATTCGCATACAGTTGACTGCTACCAATAATCTGGTGGTTTGCTGCTTTCAGGTTGAAATGTAATTTGCCATTAGACGCTGTTTTTTTCTCATAACGCTCATCCAGAGGGCTGTTAGCCTGGACAGATGCGATCCCTTTTTCTGCAGCGCCTTTTGTAGTGTAAAGCTCACTGGTAAGGATTATTTCCCCGTTCCCAGCTTTAAGAACAAAGCGGTACTGATCATCGCTACTCTTACTTAATTCAAACCAACCAGCCATATGAACTCCTTGATTAAAAGTTTTATATCAAACAGTTATTGACGACAGTATTGTCAGAAAGAGTATGAGCGATATTTGGAGAGTTGCTAGTTACCAGGGCTCACGGAGCAGCGGAGCCCTGAAGTGCAGGAGAGTTTAAGCAATTCGGCAGGCGTCGGCTTCCCAGCGATACCCCACGCCATAGACCGCGCGGATAAACGACTGCTCGGCATCCAGCGACTCCAGCTTGCGTCGCAGGTTCTTAATATGGCTGTCGATGGTGCGGTCTGTAACGACGCGGTAATCGTCATAGAGATGATTGAGCAACTGTTCACGGGAGAACACTTTTCCCGGCTCATGTGACAACGTTTTAAGTAAGCGGAATTCGGCGGGCGTTAAATCGAGCATCTTCCCACGCCAGGAGGCCTGAAAACGGCCTTCATCGACGATAAGCGGGCTGTCTGCATCCATTTGTTGCAGTTCGCGCTGCGGTTTGCAACGACGCAGGATCGTTTTTACGCGCGCGACAACTTCACGCGGGCTGTAAGGTTTACAAATATAATCATCAGCACCGATCTCCAGCCCCAGCAGGCGATCAATCTCTTCGATTTTAGCGGTTACCATCATGATGGGGACTTCTGAGAAGCGGCGGATTTCCCGACACAGAGTCAGACCGTCGGTACCGGGCAGCATCAGATCCAACAAGATCAGATCGGGCGGCGTTTGGCGCACGTAAGGCAGAACCAGGTCCCCGTGGTTGATCAGCGTAGGGGCATAGCTCGCTGCCCGCAGGTAGTCGATCAGCAGTTGCCCCAGCTTAGGCTCATCTTCTACGATCAGAATACGTGGTGTGTTTTCATCAATGGGTAACTCAGTCATACATCTCTCTGTAAATCGCGTTCCAGCGGTAACTCTACTGTAATGCTAACCCCACCAAAAGGCGAATGGGCGGCACGAATCAGACCATTATGCGCTTGTACGATATTGACGCAAATCGCCAGCCCCAACCCGGAACCTCCACTGGCGCGGTTGCGCGAGCCTTCGGTGCGATAAAATCGTTCAAACAGCTTCTGTAACTGCTCGTCACTTACGCCGGGAGCGGAATCTGCGAAGGTTAATAACACCATGCGTTCGCGTTGTTCGGCGCTGATATGCAACCCGCCACCGCTATCGGTGTAGCGCAGACTGTTTTCCAGCAGGTTGTTGAACAGCTGCATCAGACGATCTCTGTCACCAAATACCGTCATGCTGTCGGGGAGCGAAAGCTGTATGGTCAATCCACGGCTGGCGAAGCGTTCACGAAATGCGCCGCTTGCCACTTCCAATAGGGGGATGAGGTCCAGCGATGTTTTCTGGTAGGCCAGCGCGCCTTCATCTGACATGGAGAGCTGATGAAGGTCGTCAACCAGTTTGGTGAGCGTACCGACTTCAGCCTGCAACGAGGCAACGGAGTCAGGGGTAAACTGGCGTACGCCATCCTGAATGGCCTCCAGTTCACCGCGCAACACCGCCAACGGCGTACGCAGTTCGTGAGAAATATCGGCCATAAAGTCACGACGCATCTGCTGGTTTTTTTCCAGTGTACTGGCGAGCTGGTTGAAGTCCTGCGCCAGCTTGCCCAGCTCATCCGTACTGGTTGGCGTAACGCGAGTGGTGAAATCGCCCGCCGCCAGTTTGTGCGTGCCTTCCACCAACCGCTTAACCGGGGCCAGCAGGCTGCGCGCCAGCGTAAACGTCGCCAGCGCGGCCAGGATCGTGGAGAGCGCAACGATAAGCCAACTGGATCGTCGTTGCTGCATGTCGAAATTGATATCCGTATTCCGCGTTAAGCGTTCCACAGGAGAGGCAATCACGGCGCCCACTTCGCTACCGTTAACGCGTATGGGATGGCGCATGCCGTCGCGAGGAACTGGGCCGCGCGGGCCGACAAGCACACGGGCGTTTTGGTCTACAACCCAAAACTGTGTACGCCAGCCGTGCGGTGGCATGCCTGGACCCGGTTTATCATCGTCGTTGTCGTGTTCAAAAGAGCGCAGGATCTGGAAAACAAAACGATCGTTATTGCGTAAGAATCGCCAGTTGCCGTGCTGCTCGTACTGCTCGCTTAATGCGTCGCTGAGCATTTGCAGCCGCTGCTCGTTGCCGTGCTTGATATAGTCAATAAAACCACGTTCGAAGCTAATGCGTACGGCCCAGTGCATGCTGATCAGCAACACAATGCAGGTGGCGAAAATCGCCAGAAACAGTTTGCCGGTGATACCGGGCCGCCAGAACTTCATCAGGTGCTCCTTTTGCGCCGTGAAATCACCGCGTTGGTTTGCGTGTCGTTCGGCACGCGGGCAAAAATAATGGCGGGCAGCGCAATAATGAAGGCGATGCACAGCCAGGTATACATAAAGACGGTATGCGTACTTCCGCTGTCGATGGCGATATGCTGTTGGCCGAACATGCCCAGCAGCAGGCCAGCGATGGTCACACCAATACTCATCGATAGCTGCATGATCATCGACAGCAGGCTGTTACCGCTGCTGGCCAGATCGTCAGGCAGATCTTTTAACGTAAGCGTGTTCATGGATGAAAAACGCGTTGAGTTGACCATTCCCTGTAAAAACAGCACGAAGGGCAGGGCGTAATACCAGCCCAGCAGTGCCGTGGTCATTAGCAACAGACTGACCAGCGACAGGCCAAGCGTAGTGGTAATCAGCACACGACGGTAACCAAAGCGGTTAACGACCTGCACCACAATGCGCTTCATGCCCATACTGCCCAGCACCATCGGGATCATCATCAGCCCGGCATGAAAAGGTGAAAAACCGAGGCCAATCTGTAAAAACACCGGTGTCATAAACGGCAACATGCCGCTGCCGATGCGTCCGGCAAAACTGCCGAACAGACCTAGCGAGAAGGTTGGTGTGCGAAACAGATTCAGGCTGAATAGCGCACGCGGATTACGATGGGCGTGTTTCAGATACAGCGCAATAGCCAATACCCCGCAGATAACCAGCGCCGCCAGCGTGATACTGGAGAGGCCGGTTCCTTTGCTGCCATCGAGCGCCAGCGTCAGTACCGCCATGCCGACCGCCAGCATCGCGAACCCTGAGAGGTCGAAACGTCGGGTTTGCATGGTGTAGTTGGGCATCAGCATTAACGTCGCTATCGCGCCGACAATGCCTACCGGAATGTTAATCAAAAATATCCAGTGCCAGGAGGCGTATTCAACCAGAATCCCGCCTAACGCTGGGCCCAGCAGCGGGCCGATTTGACCGGGTAAAGTGACAAACGTCATTGCCGCCATATATTGCTCACGCGGGACGATTTTCATCACCGTTAGCCTGCCGACCGGCACCATCATCGCGCCGCCAACGCCTTGTAAGACGCGCGCCATCACCAGTTCGTTGAGTGTGCTCGACCCGGCGCAAAACAGCGAGCCAAGCGTAAACAGGATGATGGCGGTGAAGAAGATATTACGCACGCCAACTTTGTCCGCCAGCCATCCGCTGGCGGGCAGCATCACGGCAACAGTTAAAACATATGACACAATGACCATATGCATGTGTAACGGGCTTTCCCCGAGGCTTGCCGCCATCGAGGGAAGCGCGGTGTTAACGATGGTGGTATCCAGCGACTGCATAAAAAAGCCAAATGCCACAATCCAAAGTTGCCAGCGGGTGCTGTCGGGAAGTTCTGTCATAACTCTGCTACCGGTTTGCTGTTTTTACGCGAAAAACGCAGACGCAGACGGTCGAAAAAGAGATAGACCACGGGCGTGGTGTACAGCGTCAGGAGCTGGCTCACGACCAGCCCACCGACAATGGTTATCCCCAAGGGCTGACGCAGTTCAGAGCCATCCCCTGCGGATAACACCAACGGCAACGCGCCAAACAACGCCGCCAGCGTGGTCATCATTATTGGGCGAAAGCGCAACAGGCAGGCCTGGAAAATAGCTTCTTCCGGCTGTAATTTGCCGTTTCTCTGCGCTTCCAGCGCAAAATCGACCATCATGATGGCGTTTTTCTTCACAATGCCAATTAATAGCATGATCCCTATCAGGGCGATTAGGCTGAACGGGGCATTGAACAGTCCCAGCGCCAGCAACGCCCCGACGCCAGCCGAAGGTAGCGTGGAGAGAATGGTCAGCGGATGGACATAGCTTTCATACAGCATACCCAGCACGATATAGACCGTGGCGATGGCGGCGATAATCAGGATCACCTGCGAATTCATGGTGTCCTGAAATACCTGTGCGGTACCGGCAAAGCTACCGCGAACCGTGGAAGGGACGCCGAGCTGGGTCATGGTTCTGTTGATGGCCTCTGTCGCTTCTGACAGTGAAGAACCCGTCGGCAGGTTAAACGACACGGTTGAGGCGGCAGACAAACCCTGATGGTTCACAGATAGCGGTGCATTCGCTGGCTGCCATTTAGCAAAGTACGATAACGGGATCGCTTTACCGTCATTGTTGATGACGAACATTTTGTCCAGTGCGCTGATGTCCTGGGTGTAACGTCGATCGACCTCCATCACCACTTTGTACTGGTTCATCGGCTGATAGATGGTAGAGATCTGTCGTTGTCCGAAAGCATTATTCAACAGGCTGTTGGCGGCTGCCACGTCGATCCCCAGACGAGACATGGTGTCGCGATCGTAAATCAGATTCATCTCCGCGCCATTGTCCTGCTGATCGGAGTTGACGTCTGCCAGTTGGGGCAGGGCGGCAAGCGCCTTACGGATCTTCGGTTCCCACTCACGCAGCGCCGCGAGATCGTCGGACAGCAATGTGTATTGATAGCTGGCGTTGGCCTGGCGTCCACCAACGCGAATATCTTGCACCGCCATTAAAAACAGATTCGCACCTGGCTCTTTTGAAAGCGCGACGCGCAGGCGGTCGATCACCTGCTGAGCGGTTTCATGGCGCTCATCACGTGGCTTGAGGGTAATAAACATCATCCCGCTGTTGACCCGCGAACCACCGGTAAAACCGGTGACGTTATTCACCGCCGGGTCGTCGCGGATGATCTTCATAAAGTCCTGCAGTTTGCCGCGCATGGCCTGAAATGAGATGCTCTGGTCGGCCTGGATCCCACCCATCAATACACCCGTATCCTGCTCCGGGAAGAAGGTTTTGGGGATGGAAATATAAAGCCAGATATTCAGCGCGATGGTACCGAGTAACACCACGCCTACCAGCCGCGTATGGCGCAGCACCCATTTAAGCGAGGTACCGTAACTCTGTTGCAGCGCCACCAGCACACGACCAAAACCCCGCTTGCGAGACTGTTCGCGCGGGGTGCTGGATTTGAGCATCCAGCCGCACATCATTGGCGTTAATGTCAGCGACACCAGCAGCGAGATACCGATAGCAACCGACAGCGTGACGGCAAATTCGCGCAGCAAGCGCCCAGGCAATCCGCCCATTAACAGCAGTGGCAGGAACACCGCCACCAGCGACAGACTCATGGAGAGCACGGTGAATCCCACTTCGCGCGTACCCTGTAACGCCGCCTGGAGCGGCTTCATTCCTGCTTCCAGGTGGCGGGCAATATTTTCCAGCACCACGATGGCGTCATCGACGACAAATCCCGTGGCAATGGTTAACGCCATCAACGACAGGTTGTTCAGGCTGAATCCGCACAGATACATGGCGGCAAAGGTACCGATCAGCGAGACCGGAACCGCTACCGCGGGGATCAGCGTCGCGCGCCCGGAGCGCAGGAAAATAAAGACCACCAGGATAACCAGCGCCACGGAGATAATCAGCGTCTGTTCGACTTCTTCCAGCGAGGCGCGAATAGTCGGCGAGCGGTCCTGGGCTATTTGCAGATCGATAGCGGCCGGGACCAGCGTTTGTAGCTCCGGCAATTTGGCGCGAATGCTGTCTACCGTCTGAATGATATTGGCTTCCGGTAGCTTGCGGATCATCAGCAGAATGGCCGGTTTGGCATTGGTCATCCCTGCGTTGCGTACGTCCTGCACCGAGTCGGTTACAGACGCAACGTCGCCCAGTCGCACCGCCGCGCCGTTATTGTAGTGGATGATAATCGGCTGGTATTCGGCGGCGGTTTTCAGCTCATCGTTGGTTTGAACCTGCCAGCGGTGAGTATCATTCTCGATAGCACCCTGCGGCTTACGCACGTTGGCGTTGTCAATTGCGCTACGCACGTCATCCAGCGACACGCCCTGGTTAAACAGCGCCTGCGGATTGAGCCCTACACGCACCGCAGGCAGAGAGCTGCCTCCAACGTCCACGTCGCCCACGCCGTCGATCTGTGCGATGGTCTGCGCCAGTTGTGTTGATGCGAAATCGTACAATTCACCTTGCGAGTACGTGTCCGATGTTAGCGTCAGGATCATGATTGGCGCATCGGAAGGGTTGGCTTTGCGATACGTTGGTCGGCTCGGCATCCCGCTGGGTAGCAGACTTTGCGCGGCGTTAATTGCGGCCTGAACGTCCCGCGCCGCGCCATTGATGTCACGGTCGAATTTGAATTCGAGAATAATACGCGTACTGCCAAGTGAACTGCTCGAAGTCATTTCGTTCACGCCCGCAATGCGCCCCAGCGAGCGCTCCAGCGGAGTTGCGACCGAGGACGCCATCGTTTCGGGTGAGGCACCCGGTAACGATGCGCTGACCATGATCACCGGAAAATCCACCTGCGGTAGCGGAGCGACCGGCAGCAGACGAAATCCGAGTATGCCGCACAGGGTGATCGCTACCGAAATGAGAATGGTCGCCACCGGACGATGAATGAAAAGCGCGAAAAATTTCATTTACGCTTCCTCTTCCTGACGCGGGAAGCGGCTTTTCACGTACAACGACAGACGGTCAAACAGCAGATAAATCACCGGGGTGGTAAACAGGGTTAATACCTGACTCACCAGCAGCCCACCGACCATGCCAATACCTAATGGACGACGTAACTCTGCGCCCACGCCGGTACTCAACATCAGCGGCAACGCGCCGAGCAGTGCCGCCAGTGTAGTCATCAGGATCGGGCGAAAACGCAGCAGACAAGCCTGGAAAATGGCATCGCGTGGTGACATTCCCTGTTCGCGCTCCGCGGCAAGGGCAAAGTCGATCATCATGATGGCGTTTTTCTTGACGATACCGATGAGCAAAATAATGCCGATAATCGCGATGACGTCCAGTTCGCTCCCGGCAATCATTAACGCCAGGAGCGCCCCGACGCCCGCCGTCGGCAACGTGGAGAGAATAGTAATTGGGTGAATAAAGCTCTCATACAGCACGCCGAGGACGATATACATCGCGACAACCGCAGCCACAATCAACCAGATGGTATTTCCCAGCGCGGCCTGGAAGGCGAGCGTGCTGCCCTGGAACTGGGTGGTAATATTTGCGGGCAGGTTAAGCGTTTTTTCGGTATCCAGAATGGCCTGTACCGCATCACCCAGCGACCACTCGTCTGGCACGTTGAACGAGATGGTGGTGACCGGGAACTGATCGAGGTGGTTAATCGACAGCGGGGCAAAACGCTGTTCAACACTGGCGATCGCGCTGAGCGGTACTATGCCGCCGTCGCTACTGGTCAGACGTATTGTATCCAGTGCCGCAAGCCCCGGCGTATTGTTGGTGTCATGTTCTAACACCACGCGATACTGATTGGCCTGGGTGTAGATGGTTGAAATCAGTCGCTGGCCGAAGGCGTTGTACAGAGCGTTATCGACATCTGACATGCTGATGCCCAAACGGCTGGCGCTGTCGCGATTGACGTTCACATATGCTACCAGCCCTTTGTCCTGCCAGTCGCTACTGACATCGGACAGTTGCGGTAGCTGATTTAGTTTTGCTATCAGCTGTGGAACCCAGGTGCTGAGGGCATCAAGGGATGTCGCTTGCAGCGTGAACTGATATTGCGTCCGGCTGACCTGAGTATCAATCGTCAGGTCCTGAGTGGGCTGAAGATAAAGGTCAACGCCGGGAACTCTGTCAACCGCGTCCTGTAGGCGCGCAATCACTTTCTGCACCCGATCGTCGCGTTCATCCAGCGGCTTAAGGTTGATTTGTAAGCGCGCGCTGTTCAATGCCGTATTAGTGCCGTCCACACCGACAAAAGCGGTCAGGCTTTCTACCGCCGGATCTTTCAGAATGACATCTGAAACCTGACGCTGGCGCTGGGCCATGCTGGCAAATGAGCTGGACTGCGGTGCCTGCAGCGTGCCCTGGATAATGCCGTTATCCTGGATCGGAAAGAAGCCTTTGGGGATAAAGACCCATAGCATAACGCTCAGCGCCAGCGTGCCGAGCGCAACGCTCAGCGTGAGCCACGGATGGTTGAGCACTTTCGCCAGCCAGTGGCCGTACCCGGCAATAACGCGATCAAACATGCGCTCTGAGGCACGGGAGAAGCGGTTTTGCTTACGCAATGAGGCCTGATTCAGCATACGCGCGCACATCATCGGCGTAAGAGTGAGCGAGACAACGGCGGAAATCAGAATCGCCACGGCCAGCGTCACAGCGAACTCCCTGAATAATCGACCTACGATATCACCCATAAATAGCAGTGGGATCAGTACGGCGATCAGTGAAAATGTCAGAGAGATGATGGTAAAACCAATCTCGCCCGCGCCCTTCAGGGCAGCAGTCAGCGGTTTTTCGCCTTTTTCGATATAGCGTGAAATATTCTCGATAACCACGATAGCGTCATCTACCACAAAACCTGTCGCAATGGTTAGCGCCATGAGGGTCAGGTTGTTGATGGAGAAATCAAGAAATACCATCACCGCGAAAGTACCGATTAACGATAACGGTACGGCGACCGCAGGAATAATGGTTGCCGGAATATTGCGCAAAAACAGGTAGATAATCATGACTACCAGCGCAATCGCCAGCATCAATTCAAATTGGGTATCCGCTACGGACGCACGAATATTGGTTGTACGATCGGAAAGTACGCTGACCTTAACCGATTTGGGCAGGCTCTCGGTGAGCTGCGGCAGCATCTGGCGGATACTGTCTGCCGTGGAGATGATGTTTGCGCCAGGCTGACGCTGAACATTCATCACTATAGCTTGTTGCTTATTGGCCCATGCGCCCAGCCAGCTGTTTTCGGCACCTTGTTCGACGGTGGCGACATCGCCCAGACGAACCGGTGCCCCGTTTTTATAGGCAACAATGAGCTGACGATATTCATCCGCGGACTGCATCTGGTCGTTGGCTGAAAGGGTAACGGCACGCGTTGGACCATCAAGACTCCCTTTTGCCGAATTGACGTTGGCACCGGTAATGGCCGTACGGATGGTTTCGCTGGTCAGACCGAGTGCGGCAATGGCCTGAGCGTTAAGCTTCACGCGGACCGCCGGACGTTGCCCACCGGAAAGTGTTACCAGGCCCACGCCGGATACCTGAGAGATTTTCTGCGCGACGCGGGTTTCGACCATATCTTCCACCTGCGTCATCGGCATGGCGCTGGATGTGACCGCCAGCGTCATGATCGGTGGATCTGCCGGGTTTACCTTGCTGTAGACCGGAGGGTTAGGGAGATCGCTGGGTAATAAATTGGTGGCGGCGTTAATCGCGGCCTGAACTTCCTGCTCGGCAACATCCAACGGGAGCGTCAGTTGAAACTGTAACGTAACGACCGATGCGCCACCGGAGCTTTGTGATGACATCTGTTTTAAGCCAGACATCTGTCCAAACTGGCGTTCAAGCGGCGCGGTTACCGCCGAGGTCATGACGTCCGGGCTGGCGCCGGGGTAGAGCGTAACGACCTGAATCGTGGGGTAATCCACTTCAGGTAAGGCAGCGATTGGCAGGAAGCGATAACCGATAATACCGGCAAGCAAAATCGCGACCATCAGCAGCGTGGTGGCGACGGGGCGCAGAATAAACAGGCGCGATGGTCCGCCTGTGTTGTCCGGAGGTAACACCTGCATCAGGAGTTAGCTCCTTTTTTGCCGTATCCGCGTGGCGCTGTTTTCTCGTCCTGAACAGAGGCGTCGTGCGCCTCAACGACTTCGACTTTTGCGCCTTCCGTCAGACGGTCAATCCCGTCGGTCACGACCCGATCGCCCGCAGAAAGCCCGGCGGCAATCACCACTTTTTGGCTATCCTGAATACCCGGTTTAACCAGGTGTTTGCTCACTTTATTGTCGCTATTCAGTACCCAGACAAAGTGGCCTTCGTTACCCATTTGCAGAGCGGCAGTTGGGATCACAACGGCATTTTGTTGTGTGTCGACCAGCATGCGGGCGTTAACGAACTGGTTAGGGAATAAAGCATCATCCTGATTGTTAAAACGAGCCTTAACTTTGATTGTTCCGGTGGTGGCATCAATCTGATTGTCGAGACTGAGCAGGACGCCTTCGCTGAGCTTTTGCGAATTGGTTCGGTCCCAGGCTTCGACCTTCAGCTGGCTCCCCGATTTTTGTGCCTGCAATACGGTAGCAATGTCGTTTTCAGGCAACGTAAATATCAGGTCGATGGGATGCGTTTGCGTAATGACGACGATTCCGGTGGTATCGCCACTGGAAATTTGGTTACCGACATCGACCTGCTTCAGGCCGACACGACCATCGACAGGCGCGGTTATCCGGCTCCAGTCGAGCTGCAACTGAGCGCTGGCGACACTGGCTTCATCCGCTTTTATTGTGCCTAACGTCTCGTTGACCAGCGCCTGCTGGGCATCCAGCTCCTGGCGGGAGACCAGATTGGTTTTAACCAACTGTTGATAGCGGGCAAGATCGCGACGGGCATTCGCCAGCGTGGCTTTATCTTTTGCCAGTTGTCCCTGCGCCTGAGCCAGAGCAACTTTGAACTGGCTGGGATCTATCTCTGCCAGCAGGTCGCCGGCTTTTACCTGTTGTCCTTCCTCAAAGTGTAAGGCGATGAGTTGACCATCCACCCGACTACGCACCGTGGCGGTATTTGCGGCAGTAACGGTCCCCAGCCCTGTCAGGTAACGTGGCACGGCTTCCTCGGTGGCGGTGGCAGCCTGCACGGGAGCCAACGGTCCGGAGCGCATTCCACGCCGTCCTGACCCCGCAGTGTGCTGCGCGGGTTTGGTTGCGCCCGGTGCGGTTCCCTGGGATGCGCTACGGCTTTGCCAGAACCAGATGGCGGCGACGGCGGCCACGACGATCACGATTGCTATCACCCAGCGGGATTTATTACTGCCTTTCATTGTTATGAGTTTCTCATCCTGAAACGATTCGCGGAATGATACTAGTTTAGCCAGCGAACAAGGGAGAAAAATGGAGGAATTATGAAACACTGTCGGGATTCGTCTGAATGCTGACGCGGCTTTGCGAGGCGTTACGCAACAATCGGTGGTGAAGATAGCGAATACGCAATTGTGCGATAGAGTGCTGACAAGGCAAAAAGGAGGAAAGCCAGAGATTTCAGCAGGACGCTGGAACGGGAAAGCCCCTCCCGAGGAAGGGGCCAAAATAAGGAAAGGGTTATGATGAAGCAGGTCATCATACTGGTGATACTCTTAGTCATTAGCTTCGCGGCTTACTAAGACACCAGGGGGAGGGGAAACCCTCCCTAACCCTCACTCCTGAAAATAAGCCACAGCAAGGATGATGTCAATACGCACACTTTTCAGCGTGCGAGCGGCTTAGCGGAAAACAACGTCAGCCCAGCGGGCCAGTCCGGCGGTGACAGAACCGAAGTCATCGCCACCCGCGATAGGGATCCCGGGAAGCTGCTGGGCGAGGGCTTTTTTAATCAGCGGCGAACGCGCGCTGCCGCCGGTCAGATAAATCACGTCCGGTTTTTCCTGTGCGTTGTCCAGCGCCAACTGGACCTGCTCCAGAATACGCGCCAGGGGCTGATTGAGCGCAGCTTCAAGTCCGTGTTGACTGATATCGGTTGCCAGCGTGTCGCTGATAAACGGTATCGCCGCCGTTACAATAGTCTGGTCGGAAAGTGCGATTTTGCTCTCTTCTGCACTGCGCACCAGGCGATAGCTCAGACGCTCGCGCCAGACTTTAAGCAGCAGAGCGACTTTATCGGCTTCTCTCGCGTCGCGGACAAGATCGTTGAGCAATCGACCGTTGGCGCTGCTATAGAAATCACTTTGCGCGGGAACGTCGTTGATTGCGACCGCGTTCCACCACGGGAGAATCGGTAAGGCGATACCTTTTTCTGTCTCACCGCCCATACCTAGCAGTGGCATCAGGTGTTTAAACGCCAGCGCGATATCCAGATCGTTCCCGCCTACGCGGCAGCCACTGTGTCCCAGCAGGCTGTTTTCGCGATCGGCACGCTGATGCCATTGCGGCCCCATCAGCAGCAGTGAACAGTCGGTCGTACCCCCGCCAATATCCACCACCAACACGCGTTTTTCTTCCTGCAGCGTCGCTTCGTAATCCAGTCCCGCCGCTACCGGCTCGTACTGGAAGACGACATCCTGAAAACCGGCGCGTTTGGCCGCACGTTCAAGAATACCCTGCGCCTGGGTGTTGGCGTCATCGCCACCTAATCCCTGGAAGTTGATGGGCCGACCAATCACGGCCTGAGTGATAGCTTCCGGCAGCTGGCTTTGCGCCTGGTTGCGAATGTGCAGCATCATTGCACAGACCAGATCTTCAAACAGCGCAACCTGTTGCGGCTTCAGACCGCTGGCGCCCAAAAATGATTTTGGCGATTTAACGAAGTACACCTCTTCCGGGTCTTCAATATACTGACCCAGCGATGCCAGACCGAACTGTACGCTGTTGGCGTTAACGTCGATGTCTTCTTCGCGGTTGTAGCGCATCGCACGGCGAAGCAGCGCCTGCGTTTCATCGTCCGTAGTTGGGATGTCATGATGGCGATACAGCCACTCGCTAACCGCTTCGCGCGTTGGTGCGCACAGCATTGAGGGTAGCAGCGTGCTGTTATTTTCCATTTTGAGCAGGTGGGGCTGCCCATCACGCATAACGGCCACTGAACAGTTTGCCGTACCGTAGTCAAAACCAATAAACACCGTAAAAATCCCCATGCCAGTGAAGAAGGGGCGTGACTTTAACGAATAGTTGACGCCCCGACAACTGGAATATGAAAGCAAGGCGTACTGATTGAATACCGTTTATGCTGTAGGTTTGCGTAAAAAGGAAAACTGAATGTTCACGCTGAGCTGGCAACCACCTTATGACTGGCCCTGGATGCTGGGATTTCTTGCCGCCCGTGCGGTTGAAGGTGTCGAAACCGTAGAGGAACTGAGCTATGTCAGAAGCCTGTGCGTAGGGGGGCATCGTGGTCTGGTGCGCGTTGTCCCGGATCTGCACGCCAACGTGCTACACGTGACGTTGAGCACAGGGTTACAGCCGGTCGCCTCCGAGTGTCTGGCAAAAATAACGCGCTTGTTCGATCTTGGCTGTTGCCCGCAGCAAATTATCGCCGCGCTGGGCAGCCTCGGTGCAGCGCGTCCGGGACTGCGTTTGCCGGGCAGTGTCGATGCTTTTGAACAAGGAGTACGAGCGATTTTAGGGCAGTTAGTCAGCGTGGCTATGGCGGCGAAACTGACGGCGAAAGTGGCGCATGCTTACGGGGAAGCGCTGGAGGATGCGCCCGAGTATGTGTGTTTTCCTACGCCGGAAGCGCTTGCCAATGCCGAACCGCTGCACCTGAAAGCGTTAGGAATGCCGCTCAAACGCGCCGAAGCGTTGATTCACCTGGCTCATGCAACCCTTGAAGGAACGCTCGCGACAACAGCCCCTGCCGATATCGAACAAGGCGTTAAGCAGCTACAAACGTTTCCCGGGATAGGGCGCTGGACCGCCAACTATTTCGCGCTACGTGGTTGGCAGGCGAAAGATGTTTTTCTGCCGGATGACTATCTGATTAAGCAGCGTTTTCCCGGCATGACACCGGCCCAGATCCGACGGTATGCAGAGCGCTGGAAACCCTGGCGCTCCTATGCGCTGTTACATATTTGGTATACGGATGGCTGGCAACCGTCAGTTGATGGCGAAATTACTGGTATTCAGTAGCAGATCCAGCGGTTGGGCATCGGCAATAATATCGCCATAAATCATATCAACACCGATGCCAGAAAGCGTATCCATGATGAGTGGCAACTGCACCGGACCGGCGATAGTTTTTATGTCCAGGCGCTGGGCATGACCCTGGATAATGGACACCCACATTTCGTCGATCAGGTTGCCGGGAGCGCTGGCACTTAGCTCGCTGTCGAGCAACAGGTAATCGACAATGCGATATTTCAGGTTGTCAAAGAGCTCTAAATCGCGACCAACCTGACTTAATACAATTCGACAACCGTACTGACGCAGTCGATGCAGGGCGGATATAGCCTGCGTTGGGTTGGTTTTGAAGACGCTTGCCGGAACGGTCAGATGCAGCAATCGCGGCGGTAGTGGACTGCGTTGCAAGTGCTCCAGCAGCTCATCGATAAGTTCTGTGTTGAGCAGGCCGACGGCGGAAAGGGGCAGGGCAATACTGAGGCCCTTACTGGCTACTGCTTGGGCAGAGTTCTGGAAGAACTCGCTAAATACCCGACGGTCAAGCGCCTTGCTTAACGCGGGATCGACCAGCCCGGCGCGGAAGGCTTGCTCCTCAATGACTTCACCCTCAGCGGTGCCTAAGCGAAGCGAAATAATCCAGAAGCTAAACGTCTCCGGTATACGCGGGGAAGCCACACCTCTGGCGATCATCAGCATTGGGTTGTGCATAATGGTGTGTCTTTGTTCATCCAATGTCAGTTGACTACGCGCGGCATGGGCCTGGCTTTGCTGAGGTTCATAGACACAGACTCGCCCACGGCCGCTGTTTTTCGCAGCGTAGCAGGCGATATCGGCCTGAGACATCACATCGGTCGCGACATGGTTTTTCTCATCAATGAGCGTAATCCCTGCGCTGGCGCCAATACGGTGTAAGCGGCCTTCCCACATGAAGTGGTAATCATTAATGGCGCTGATGACGCGACCTGAGATAAAGCGGGCGCTTTCGATATTACAATCCGGTAGCAACAGACCAAACTCGTCGCCGCCCAGGCGTGCCAGCATATCGCTGGATCGCAACATGCTGAGCATAAGCGCTGAGAGTTCACGCAGCAGGGCATCTCCAGCGGCATGACCCGCGCTGTCGTTCACCGCTTTAAAACGATCCAGGTCGATAAAAACCAGCACATGACGCTGGTGCGTGTCGTGTACCGAATGCAGCAATTGTTTTAGATGGTTTTCGAAGCTGACCCGGTTTGCCAACTGGGTCAGGTCATCATGCGAGGCGCTGTAGCTAAGCTGGCGGAGCATCTTCCGCGACTCGGTAACGTCCTGAATAACCAACACCGAGCCAATGCTGCCACCATCAAGGGTGCTGAGGGGCGTGATGCTGTACTGAATGTCATAACTGTTGCCGTTACGACAATGCAGGACCACTTCCTGTTCGATTGCCGTACGCGACATGTCAGCACTGTAGATATTTTCCATCAGCGGACCGTTCTCGCCAAAAGTAATATGTAGTACCGTCAATAGCGGAATGCCGATGGCACTGTCCTGCTGCCAGCCGCTCATTTTCTCAGCAACCGGATTCATAAAGGTCACGTTCATATCGACATCAATACAAATCACCGCTTCGCCGATTGAATCCAGCGTAATGTGAAGGCGCTCTTTTTCCTGATACAGCGCTTCGTTAAGCTGCTTGACTTCGGTCATATCCATATTGATACCAAGTAAGCGTTCAACTTCACCGTCTTTATTCAGTACCCGGTTGGCCAACGAGCGGATATGGCGTATGCCATCTTTTACCGCGATACGAAACTCAAGCTTAAACGGAGCCCGTGCGGCCAGTGAATCACGAATTACATTTTCGGCGTACTCACGATCTTCGGGTACCACGCACTCATACCAGACTTGCCAACTGGGCTTGATATGCGCAGGAACTTCGTAGAGATCGAACATCCGTTTATCCCAGCTGATCACGTCAGGCTGGAGTTCCCATTCCCAGATCCCAATCCCCCCGGCTTCATTGGCGAGGGTAATGCGCTCCATCAACCGTTTGTTAATCCACTCGGTATGCTTCAGGTCGTTAATGTCCTCAACCTGCGCGATAAAATAGAGAGGGGTATTGTCGCTATGACGCACCAACGAAACGGCCAGCAACGCCCAGACGACGTCGCCCGAACGGGTGTAATAGCGTTTTTCCATGGAGTAGCTATTAATCTCTCCGCGTGCCAGCATGTTCAACTGTTCAATGTCGTTGTTCAAATCTTCCGGCCAGGTTAATTGCTGGAAGGTCAGTGAACGTAACTCCTCCTGGCTATAGCCCAGAAACTGACACAAGGCTTTATTGGCCTGTAACCATTGCCCCTCGGTACCGACTAACGCCATGCCAATCGCGGAATATTCCATGGCGTTGCGAAAGCGTGACTCGCTTTCTGAAATGTGCTTGCGTTCGGCTCGAAACGCGTACATCACCATGGTCATCATATTAGCGGGCAACAGGATCATCAAAAACGGCAACCAGGGGATGTCCGTCATCATGTTCGGTTTCGGGGTGTAAAGTAGCGAAGGGTCGGCAGCCAGCATCAGCGAAACCATCATCACGGTGCTGAGGAATATTAAAAACGCCTCCATACGCGGCAGACGGACAGCGCTCCACATCAGCAGGACAATAACGCAGGTAAATGGCCATGGAATGTACATCATGGACAGCCAACTGAGCGTTAAGGTCACCAGCAGGGTAATCAGGGTCTCAAGCAATAATCGCGGGTCGCGATGGCGCAACAGGTAATGTGGTTTAAACAGTAAACCTAACGGCACCAACGCCAGTGCGCCAATGGATTCTGACAGTACCCAAATGAGAAAGGTATTTAACGACGTGTCCTTCGGCAGCAACAACCACATCAAAATGCCGCCCAACAGTGGCGGAACAACCGCGCTACCAAATGCCAGGCGCGCCCAGTCATTCAAATTTTGTAAGGGATTGTACCAGGGCAGCAGTTTACGCAATAACATTGCGCCAACAACAGCCTCAATAATGTTAATGACCGTATAGGAGAAATTAAGCGACTGTCCGGGGAAAAAAAGTAAAGAGGCGCCGATGCTACCGAATGAGCAAGCCAGCGCGATCCCTGGCCACATCTTTCCCGCGTGACGGTAAAAAGCCACCATCATGATAGAGGTTGGAAACCACAGAGGGGCAAGCTGTGCGCCGTAACGTGATAGTTCCAGCGAAAACAACGTAAAGATGAAAGCCACCAGACCTAAACTGGCCAGGCGCAGTAGAGGATGGGGTAAGGTAACTAAAACATGTTGGGATTGTTTACTCATTACCACTCTACCCAAATAGCCGTTGTCGCCCAGCAGAGATGCCGGACGCATCACATTTAATCTGGGATTATGCTAGTACAAACAATTTACAATTTATACGCCAGCTGCTCATAAATTAACACTCCCAAGCTATTAATTCCTAAGGCAGGTGAATAAATATAGCGGCTGTTCTAAATCTGACCATTTTAATTTGCGACAGGGACAGCATTGGTGCAGCCTGGGGTGGCATCGCGCCGCTGAAATCCCTATAATTGCCGCGTTTGGCGTTTCGGCGCCGCCCTTCCTTACATCCAGGTTAATCAGGTCGCTAAATTTATGACTGATCAGTCCCATCAGTGCGTCATTATCGGCATTGCCGGCGCATCGGCTTCCGGCAAGAGCCTTATTGCCAGTACTCTTTATCGCGAATTGCGTGAACAAGTCGGTGACGAACATATTGGCGTTATTCCCGAAGACAGCTATTACAAAGATCAAAGCCATCTGTCGATGGAAGAACGTGTAAAAACCAACTACGACCATCCGAACGCGATGGACCACAGCCTGCTGTTTCAACATCTGCAAACGCTGAAACGCGGCTCTGCCATTGAGCTGCCGGTTTATAGCTATGTTGAGCACACGCGTACGCAAGACACTATTCATATCGAACCGAAGAAAGTCATTATCCTGGAAGGCATTTTGCTGCTGACGGATGCGCGTTTGCGCGATGAGATGAACTTTTCTATTTTTGTTGATACGCCGCTGGATATTTGTCTGATGCGCCGTATTAAGCGCGATGTGAATGAACGTGGTCGTTCAATGGATTCGGTGATGGCGCAATACCAGAAAACCGTCCGTCCAATGTTCCTGCAATTTATTGAGCCTTCAAAGCAATACGCCGACATCATTGTGCCGCGCGGGGGTAAAAACCGCATCGCCATCGATATTCTGAAGGCTAAAATCAGTCAGTTCTTTGAATAAGTTCAGCGAATTGTGTACCGTTCAGTGATAACCTGGTTCACCCTTAACGCACCTGGCATTAAGGGTTTGAAGCACGAAAGGAGAAAGTGCCATGCGTTTATGTGACCGAGATATTGAAGCCTGGTTGGATGAAGGTCGCCTGTCGATCACTCCACGCCCTCCTGTCGAGCGAATCAATGGCGCCACGGTAGATGTGCGTCTTGGCAACAAATTCCGTACGTTCCGCGGTCATACGGCGGCGTATATCGATTTGAGCGGACCGAAAGATGAAGTCAGCGCCGCGCTGGATCGCGTGATGAGTGATGAAATCGTCCTCAAGGACGGCGAGGCATTCTTCTTGCATCCGGGTGAGCTTGCGCTGGCAGTAACATTCGAATCCGTGACGTTGCCTTCCGATCTCGTCGGTTGGTTAGATGGCCGTTCATCTCTGGCGCGTCTGGGACTGATGGTACACGTCACCGCACACCGTATCGATCCGGGCTGGTCTGGCTGTATTGTACTGGAGTTTTACAACTCCGGAAAATTACCGCTGGCTCTGCGTCCGGGCATGCCGATTGGCGCGCTAAGTTTCGAACCGCTTTCCGGTCCGGCAGCGCGACCATACAACCGTCGTCAGGATGCGAAGTATCGCGACCAGCAGGGCGCCGTAGCCAGCCGGATCGATAAAGACTGAGTGTTTTTCAGTCCATTGGGGATAGCATGAGACGATTTCTGACGACGCTGATGATTCTTCTGGTCGTGCTGGTGGCTGGCTTTTCTGCGTTAGTACTGTTGGTGAATCCGAATGATTTCCGCGCGTATATGGTCAAGCAGGTTGCCGCACGTAGTGGGTATCAGCTGCAGTTGGATGGCCCCCTGCGTTGGCACGTATGGCCGCAACTGAGTATCCTCTCAGGGCGAGTGGTGTTAACGGCTGAAGGTGCCAGCGAACCTCTGGTTCGTGCCGACAATATGCGTCTCGACGTCGCGTTGTGGCCGCTGTTGAGCCACCAGCTCAGCGTGAAGCAGGTGATGCTCAAAGGCGCAGTGATTCAACTGACCCCGCAAACTGAGGCGGTACGCGGCAAAGATGCACCTGTTGCCCCAAAAGACAATATGTTGCCCGATCTGGCGGAAGACAAAGGATGGTCGTTTGATATCGCCCGTTTGCGCGTTGCCGACAGTGTTCTGGTATTCCAGCATGAAGACGATGAACAAGTTACCGTTCGTGATATTCGTCTGGAGATGGAACAAGATAGCCAGCACCGCGGCACGTTTGATTTTTCCGGGCGTGTGAACCGCGATCAGCGCGATCTCGCGTTATCCTTTAACGGTACGGTCGATGCCTCCGATTATCCGCACAACTTATCTGCGAATATCGAGCAGTTAAGCTGGCAATTGCAGGGGGCCGATTTGCCGCCGCAGGGGATCAACGGTCAGGGACATCTTCAGGCGCAATGGCTGGAAGAGAAAAAACAGCTTTCGTTCAGCCAGATAAATTTGACCGCCAATGACTCTTCGTTCTCCGGGCAAGCGCACGTATCCTTGTTGGAAAAACCGGAATGGGCCGTCGACCTGAAATTTGGTCAGCTCAATCTGGATAACCTGCTCGTACAGCATGACGCAGCGGCGACAGCAAAAGGTGACGTTCAGCAAGGTCAGAGTCAGTCAACGCTGGCGCGCCCCGTCATTGCTTCCCAGGTTGATGCCGTTTCGTATCAGGGACTCAAGGGTTTTTCGGCAGACATCGCTTTGCAGGCTGACAAAGTACTGTGGCGGAAAATGGCGTTTGAGAATGTCTCGGCAAAAATAGACAACCGGTTCGGCTTACTGAACATTGCGCAGTTGCAGGGAAAAAGTGATGGCGGGCTGATCTCACTGCCCGGCACGCTGGATGCCAGAAAGGGAGAACCGCGAGCGGTCTTTCATCCGCGCCTGGAAGGTGTGGAAATTGGCACTATTTTGAAGGCCTTTGATTACCCCATCGCACTCACCGGCAAGCTGTCGCTGGCAGGAGATTTTTCCGGCTCAGATATTGATGCCCAGGCGTTTCGCCATAGCTGGCAAGGGCAGGCCCATGTCGAAATGAACGATACGCGAATGGAAGGGATGAACTTCCAGCAGATGATTCAACAGGCTGTAGAACGCAGCGGTGGGGATGTTAAATCTCAGCAAAACCTCGATAACGTGACCCGGTTGGATCATTTTGTAACCGATATGACGCTGGATAACGGTGAGGTGACGCTGGATAACATGGCAGGGGAGTCCGCGATGTTGGCGCTAACCGGCAAAGGAACGTTAGATCTGGTGAAGCAGAATTGCGACACGCTGTTTAACATTCGCGTGCTGGGCGGTTGGGATGGCGAAAGTAAGTTGATTAGTTTCCTGAAGGCCACCCCGGTTCCTCTCAGGGTCTATGGCCAGTGGCAATCACTGAACTACAGTCTGCAAGTTGATCAGCTTTTGCGTAAGCATCTGCAGGATGAAGCAAAACGTCGTCTGAATGACTGGGCAGATCGCAATAAAGATTCCCGCAACGGCAAAGATGTTAAAAAGTTGCTGGATAAGCTCTGATTCATATTGCCGGATGGTGGCTAATGCCCCATCCGGCTCGTGACTTACACCTCGTAATCCATCTCTTCTTCACTGTGTAGCGGTATCAGCTGGACCTTTTGCACGCGATGATTTTCCACCTGCAGGGTTTTTAGCCGATAGTCGCCAACCTGGACTTCCTCCCCGGTTTTCGGGATGCGCTGCAAATACTCCATTAACAGTCCGGCAATGGTGTGATACTCACGCTTATCGTCTAACGGGATAGGCACGTACTGCACCAGGTCTTCCAGTGGCATATGTCCGTTAGCGGTCCACGAACCATCGGCGTTTTTCTGAATATCATGGCGGGCGTCGATTTCCTCTACCTCGTTTGGCAGATTGCCGGCGATGGTTTCCATCACATCACTCAGCGTCACAATCCCTTCGACGGAACCAAATTCATCGGCTACAAACGCGAAATGCGTCCGGGCATTACGGAACTGCTCAAGCGCCGGAAGCAGCGGCAAGGTCTCCGGGAACACCAGCGGCTGGCGAATCAAGACGCGCAGGTCGAGCGGTTCGCCGCGCAGAGACTGTTGCAGTAAATCGATGACATGCACCACGCCCAACAGTTCCTCCTGCTCGTCTTCGCCAGTGACCACCAGACGCGTATGCTGGTTTTTTTCCAGTAAGGCGCGGATTTCTGCTTCGGGCGCATTGAGGTCGATATGTTCAATATCATGGCGCGAGGTCATGATACTGCTGACGGTACGCTGATTGAAGTTCAGCACACGTTCAATCATCCGCCGCTCCTGAGGCGCAAAAATCTGACCTTCATGATGATCCGCCAACATCGCCGCGGTTTCGGCATCCAGTTCAGCATCTTCTTTTTGCCCGCTCAGCAGCCGCATTACCGCCTCGGCGGTGCGCTGGCGCAGAGTATGGTTGGCTGAGAGGAAGCGACGACGGTTAAAGATAGCCAACTGGTTCAATGCTTCGATCATGACCGAGAAGCCGATGGCCGCGTACAGGTAACCTTTCGGGATATGGAAACCAAACCCTTCGGCCACCAGACTGAAACCAATCATCAGCAGGAAGCTCAGACAAAGAATAACAATAGTTGGATGGCTATTAACAAAGCGCGTCAGCGACTTGCTGGCCAGCAACATCAGGCTGATGGCAATAATGACTGCCGCCATCATCACCGCCAGGTGATCGACCATGCCAACAGCGGTAATGACGGAATCCAGAGAGAAGATGGCGTCCAGCACCACGATCTGCGCGACCACACCCCAGAACTTAGCGCCTTTACGCTGGGTGGGGTTATCGCTGTCTTTCCCTTCCAGCCGTTCGTTGAGCTCCATAGTGGCTTTAAACAGCAGGAAGAAACCACCGAACAGCATGATCAGATCGCGGGCGCTGAAGCTGAGATCGCGAATGCTGAACAGCGGCGTGGTCAGCGTTACCAGCCAGGATATTGATGCCAGCAGCAGCAGGCGCATAACCATCGCCAGCAATAGCCCGGTAATACGCGCCTTATCCCGCTGGGCAGGAGGTAGTTTCTCCGCGAGGATGGCAATAAAAACAAGATTATCAATGCCAAGAACAAGTTCGATCACGATTAACGTGACCAGTCCGGCCCAGATTGACGGATCGGCAATCCATTCCATAGTAAATGCTATACCCATAGTTGTATGACAATTGTCACAATTCGATCATGGGTAAAACTGGCGAAAAATGCAATGGCGAGAAGGGATTTCTCTGTCGGTTATATCAGAACTGATGCAGGATAATAGCCTTAATGTAACTACAGGAAATGATTTTATTAATCTAAACATATTTAGGAAATATCGCAGGTGGGATATTTTTATATCAATATTGTCAATATCAATAAAATCCTAAAAATATATAAATCCGACGCTTAATATTAATCTTAAAAGCCAGGTATCGGCGGTTTGTTATCTTGCCTGATATTCGCATAGCTGCAACAATTCTTGCGGTAATAATCAAAAGATAAATATTTCCTCATCAATCAGTGGCGCCATTCCCGATGCGTTAACGCTGTAAATGTGATGAAAATAAAGGAGAAGATAAAAATTTAAATTAATCAGTGCATTGGTAGCTAGTGAAGCCAGGGGCGGTAGCGTGTCTGGTCGCCTGAAACAAGCCTAAATTATTCTGTCAAGAGACCGCAGATGAATTCATTTTTTTTAGGACTGATGCCAGTTAAATTTCATTTCAATTAACGGCAAGGTAAATACGTACAGGCGAAGTCGCTATTTAGATTGCATGTGATAAATACTCTGCCAAAGTGATAAATAATCAATGATGAAATCCAAACTTAAATTGATGCCAGTATTGGTATCGGTGATCTTGATAAACGGTTGTACCGTGCTTCCGGGCAGCAATATGTCTACGATGGGCAAAGATGTGATTAAACAGCATGACGCTGATTTTGATATCGATCGCATGGTGAATGTTTATCCACTCACGCCACGGCTGGTCGAACAATTACGTCCTCGACCAAATGTTGCCCAGCCAAATATGTCGCTGGACCAGGAGATTTCCGGATATCAGTACCGGGTCGGCCCGGGGGATGTCCTGAATGTGACCGTCTGGGACCATCCCGAACTCACCACGCCGGCCGGGCAGTACCGTAGCTCAAGCGATACCGGCAACTGGGTGCAGCCTGATGGCACCATGTTTTACCCCTACATCGGCAAAGTCAGCGTGGTAGGGAAAACGTTGGCAGAGATTCGTAGTGATATTACCGGGCGCTTAGCGAAGTACATTGCTGACCCGCAGGTGGACGTTAATATCGCCGCTTTCCGCTCGCAGAAGGCCTATGTCTCCGGGCAGGTGAACAAATCCGGCCAGCAGGCTATCACCAACGTGCCGCTTACCGTTCTCGATGCCATTAACGCCGCTGGCGGTCTCACCGAGGCAGCAGACTGGCGCAACGTTGTGCTGACTCATAAAGGGCAGGAGCAACGCATTTCACTGCAAGCGCTGATGCAAAATGGCGACCTGAGCCAGAACCGTCTGCTCTATCCTGGCGACATTCTGTTTGTTCCGCGTAATGACGATCTGAAAGTCTTCGTAATGGGGGAAGTGAAAAAACAGAGCACCCTCAAAATGGACTTCAGCGGCATGACGCTTACCGAAGCGCTGGGCAATGCCGAAGGTATTGACCTGACCACCTCCAATGCCAGCGGCATTTTCGTTATTCGACCATTGAAAGGTGAGGGCGGGAACAACGGCAAGATCGCCAATATCTATCAGCTTGATATGTCCGATGCGACGTCGCTGGTGATGGCAACATCATTCCGACTCCAGCCATACGATGTGGTGTACGTCACTACCGCACCGGTTGCTCGCTGGAACCGTTTGATCAATCAGTTGCTGCCGACTATTAGCGGTGTTCGCTATATGACGGACACGGCCAGCGACCTTCACAACTGGTAATCATCATGTTTAACAAAATCTTAGTTGTCTGTGTGGGGAACATTTGTCGTTCCCCGACGGCAGAGCGCTTATTAAGGCAATTTCATCCGGCGTTAACGGTCTCTTCAGCCGGTCTTGGGGCGCTGGTGGGGAAAGGCGCGGATCCCTGTGCTATTAGCGTGGCGCAGGCGCACAACCTGTCACTGGATAATCATTGTGCCCGGCAGATCTCGGGACGAATGTGCCGGGAGTATGACCTGATCCTGACCATGGAAAAGCGCCATATCTCTGCCTTGTGTGAAATGGTGCCGGAGATGCGCGGCAAAGTGATGCTTTTTGGGCACTGGGACAGCGAGCGCGAAATTCCCGATCCGTATCGTAAAAGCCGTGATGCGTTTGACGCGGTGTACGCATTACTTGAACGGTCTGCCCGCCAATGGGCTCAGGCACTGAACGCAGAGCAGGGAAAACAATGACAGAAAAAGTTAAACAGTCTGCTGCGCCGGTAACGGGCAATGATGAAATCGATATTGGTCGTCTGGTCGCAACGGTAGTGGAAGCCCGCTGGTGGGTTCTTGGCATTACCGCGGGCTTTGCATTGTGTGCCGCGGTCTACACGCTGTTCGCCACACCCATCTACAGTGCGGACGCGCTGGTGCAAATTGAGCAAAATACCGGAAATTCACTGGTGCAGGATATTGGCTCAGCGTTGTCGAACAAACCGCCGGCCTCGGAAGCGGAAATTCAGCTCATCCAGTCGCGTCTGGTATTAGGGAAAACGGTAGACGATCTTAACCTCGATATCGCCGTTACCAAAGATACATTCCCTATTTTTGGCGCGGGCTGGGACCGGCTGATGGGCCGCCAGAACGAAACGGTTAATGTGACCACCTTCACGTTGCCAAAGGCAATGAATGAACAGACCTTCACGCTCAATGTGCTGAATGACAAAAGCTATCAACTGGTGAGTGACGGGGGTTTTAGCGCCCGGGGGCAAGTCGGCAAAGTGTTGGAACACGATGGCGTGACGATGTTGGTTGAGGCGATTCATGCCAGCCCGGAGAGCCAATTTACCGTCAGCAAATTCTCCACGCTGGGCATGATAAACACCCTGCAAAATAATCTGATGGTGGCGGAAACAGGCAAAGACACCGGCGTATTGAGCCTGACCTTTACCGGCGAAGACCGCGAGCAAATCCGCCAGATCCTCGACAGTATTACCCGCAACTATCTGCAACAAAACGTGGAACGTAAATCTGAAGAGGCCGCCAAAAGTCTGGCGTTTCTGGCAAAGCAACTGCCTGAGGTGCGTAATCGGCTGGACGTTGCTGAAAACAAGCTGAACGCCTTTCGTCAGGATAAAGACTCCGTGGATTTGCCGCTGGAAGCCAAAGCGGTGCTGGATTCGATGGTGAATATCGATGCGCAGTTGAATGAACTGACCTTCAAAGAAGCGGAGATTTCCAAGCTGTTCACCAAAGCGCATCCGGCGTACCGCACGCTGCTGGAAAAACGCCAGGCGCTGGAAGATGAGAAAAGTAAGCTGAACGGGCGCGTAACGGCGATGCCGAAAACGCAGCAGGAAATTGTTCGTCTGACGCGTGATGTGGAGTCCGGTCAGCAGGTCTATATGCAGTTGCTGAACAAGCAACAGGAACTGAAGATTACCGAGGCCAGTACGGTTGGCGATGTGCGCATTGTCGATCCCGCGATTGCCCAGCCTGGCGTGCTGAAGCCGAAAACGGCGCTGATTATTCTCGGCAGTATCATTCTTGGTTTGATGCTTTCTGTGGTGGGCGTACTGCTGCGTTCTCTGTTTAATCGCGGTATTGAAAGCCCCCAGGCGCTGGAAGAGCATAGTATCAGCGTGTATGCCAGTATTCCGCTATCTGAATGGCAAAAAGCGCGTGATAACGTTCAGACCATTAAAGGTGTGAAACGCTACAAGCAAAGCCAGCTGTTGGCCGTGGGGAATCCAACGGATCTCGCCATAGAAGCGGTCCGCAGCCTGCGTACCAGTCTGCACTTTGCCATGATGCAGGCGCGTAACAACGTATTGATGCTGACCGGCGTCAGCCCATCGATTGGTAAAACGTTTGTCTGCGCCAACCTGGCGGCAGTCATCAGCCAGACCAACAAACGCGTGCTGTTGATCGATTGCGACATGCGCAAAGGCTATACCCACGAACTGCTGGGGACCAATAACGTCAACGGCCTGTCTGAGATCCTGATTGGTAAGGGGGATATCTCATCCAGCGCCAAACCGACATCGATTCCGCATTTTGATCTGATCCCTCGCGGTCAAGTCCCTCCCAATCCTTCCGAGCTGTTGATGAGCGAGCGTTTCGGCGAACTGATTGCCTGGGCCAGCTCGCACTATGACCTGGTGCTGATTGACACCCCACCAATTCTGGCGGTGACCGACGCGGCGATTGTTGGCCGTCATGTCGGCACCACGCTGATGGTGGCGCGTTATGCGGTCAACACGCTGAAAGAGGTGGAAACCAGCCTGAGTCGCTTCGAGCAAAATGGCATCCAAGTGAAAGGGGTGATCCTCAACTCGATCTTCCGTCGTGCCAGCGGGTATCAGGATTACGGCTACTACGAATACGAATACACGTCGGATGCGAAATAAATCACCAACCCTGCCGGATGCGGCGAAAACGCCTTATCCGGCCTACAAAAGCGTATCTATCCGGAAACGAAAATGACGACAGAAAACCCGCTAATTTCAATTTATATGCCAACCTGGAACCGCCAGCAGCTGGCCATTCGGGCGATTAAATCGGTGTTGCGCCAGGACTATCCTCACTGGGAGATGATCATTGTGGATGATTGCTCTTCCTCATATGAGCAGTTGCAGCAGTTTGTTGAGGAACTCAACGATCCGCGCGTGTCGTATACGCATAATTCCACCAACTCCGGGGCCTGCGCGGTGCGTAATCAGGCCATTATGCAGGCCAACGGGCAATACATTACGGGGATTGATGATGATGATGAATGGACGCCGAACCGCCTGAGCGTGTTCCTGCAGTACCGGCATCAACTGGTCACACGGGCGTTTCTGTATGCCAATGACTATGTCTGTGAGGGCGAAGTGTATTCGCAGCCGACCAGTCTGCCGCTCTATCCGAAGTCCGTATATTCACGCCGCAGGTTTTATAAACGCAACATCATTGGTAATCAGGTATTTACCTGGGCATGGCGGTTTAAAGCATGCCTGTTCGATACCACGCTGAAAGCGGCGCAGGATTACGACATCTTCCTGCGCATGGTGGTGGCGTATGGCAAACCGTGGAAGGTCAAAGAGGCGACGCAGATCCTGCATGTGAATCACGGCGAGATGCGTATTACCTCATCGCCGAATAAATTCTCCGGTTACTTTCAGTTTTACCGCAAGCACAAAGGCAAATTTGACCGGGCCAGCAAGAAATATCAGCTGTTTACCCTCTATCAGATCCGCAACAAACGGATGAACTGGCGCACGCTGCTGACGCTGCTTTCTGTTCGTAACAGTAAGCGTCTGGCCGACGGACTGCGAGGACGCTAATTATGCTAATTATGCTGGAAGATTTACGCGCGAACGGCTGGAGTCTGCGCCCCTGCTGCATGGTGGCGGCCTATCGGATTGCCCATTTTTGCTCCGTCTGGCGTAAAAAAAACATCATAAACAACCTGTGGGCTGCCCCGGTGCTGGTGATGTATCGCCTTATCACTGAATGCCTGTTTGGCTATGAAATTCAGGCCGCAGCATCTATCGGCCGCCGTTTCACCATCCATCATGGCTATGGCGTAGTGATCAATAAACACGTGGTGGCAGGGGACGATTTTACCCTACGCCACGGCGTCACTATCGGCAATCTTGGTGCCAACGATCCATCTTGTCCGGTCATCGGTAACGGCGTTGAGTTGGGGGCCAATGTCACTCTGCTCGGCGACGTTGCTATTGGCGATAACGTGACGATTGGCGCCGGGAGCGTTGTGGTGGATAGCGTTCCGGAGAATACGCTGGTGGTGGGCGAGAAGGCACGGGTGAAGGTAATAAAATGAAGATATTACAGTTTAATGTGCGACTCGCAGAAGGTGGGGCGGCAGGCGTGGCGTTAGATTTGCATCTTCGCGCGCTGGAGAAAGGGTTGTCGTCGCGATTTGTCTATGGCTATGGCAAAGGTGGTAAAAAAAGCGCCAGTCATGCGAATTACCCGCAGGTTATCAAATATACGCCGCGCCTGACGTCGGCGGCGAACATTGCGCTGTTTCGTTTCGCGAACCGCGACATGTTTGGCAATCTCAACAAGTTATACCGTGAAGTTACCCGCACCAGCGGCCCACTGGTACTGCATTTTCATGTGTTGCACAGCTACTGGTTGAACCTGGAAGAGGTGGTGGCCTTTTGTCAAAAAGTGAAGGCGCATAAACCGGATATCACCTTCGTCTGGACCCTGCACGATCACTGGAGCGTGACCGGGCGCTGTGCCTTTACCGATGGCTGCGAAGGCTGGAGAACGGGCTGTCAGAAATGCCCAACGCTCAGCAACTATCCGCCGGTAAAAGTCGATAAAGCCCATCAGCAGTTGCCCGGTAAGCGGCAGATGTTCCGTGCCATGCTGGCGCTGGGCTGCCAGTTTATCTCGCCCAGTCAACATGTGGCCGACGCATTCAACAGCCTGTATGGCGTGGGATGCTGCCGCGTTATCAATAATGGCATTGATGTGGCAACCGAAGCCATTCTTGCCGAACTACCCGCGATGCCTGCGGAGAGCGGTCGGCCGAAAATTGCCGTGGTGGCTCATGACCTGCGCTATGACGGCAAAACCAGTCAACAACTGGTGCGAGCGATTAGCGCGCTTGGGGACAAAATTGAGCTGCATACCTTCGGCAAATTTTCGCCATTTGCGGGAGATAACGTCATCAACCACGGTTTTGAGAGCGATAAGCGCACGTTGATGAGTGCGCTTAACCAGATGGATGGACTGGTGTTCAGCTCCCGTGTCGATAACTACCCGCTGATTCTGTGCGAAGCGCTTTCCATCGGCGTACCGGTAATTGCCACGCACAGCGATGCCGCGCAGGAAGTGCTGGCTAAATCAGGCGGCAAAACGTTCAGCGAAGCGGACGTATTGCATCTGGTGCAGCTGAAAAAATCAGACATTGCGCAGGCGGTATTTGACACGTCCCTTACCGCGTTCAGTCAGCGCAGTCGGGTGGCATACAGTGGGCAACAGATGCTGGAGGAATATGTCTCGTTCTATCAGAATCTGTAGCTATCTGGTGCTACCGCTGCTTTATCTGCTGGTTAACGTCAAACTTGCCCAGCTTGGCGAGAGCTTCCCGATAACTATCGTCACCTTCTTGCCCGTTCTGCTGTTGCTGTTTGTCGAGCGCATCAATATCAAAAAATTAATGATTGCGCTGGGGGTGGGGGGCGGGCTGACGGCGTTTAACTACCTGTTCGGTCAATCACTGGATGCCAGTAAGTACGTAACGTCAGCGATGCTGTTTGTTTATACCGTGGTGATTATTGGCATGGTGTGGAGTATTCGCTTCAAAACCATTTCACCGCATAACTACATTAAGATTTTGCGTTTTTTCTGGCTGGTGGTGGGGCTGGTGGTGGGGTTAGCTGCGGTTGAAATGGCACAGATAATTCTCAGCGGCGGCAGCAGTTTAATGGAAGTTATTTCGAAATATCTTATTTACAGTAACAGCTATGTTCTGAACTTTATTAAGTTTGGTGGGAAACGTACCACTGCGCTCTATTTCGAACCGGCATTCTTCGCTCTGGCGTTAATCTCAATTTGGCTCAGCATCAAACAGTTTGGTATCAAAACACCTAAGTCCGATGCTATGATTCTGGCAGGGATAATATTATCAGGATCGTTTTCAGGGGTGATGACGTTTATTTTGTTTTATCTCCTGGAGTGGGCGTTCCAGTACCTGAATAAGGATGCGATAAAAAAGAAGCTACCGCTGGCGATAATCTCATTAAGCGTGTTTTTAGTTGGGGTGATATTTGCTTTTCCGTACATCGCAACGCGGCTTGGTGATTTAGGAACTGAAGGTTCGTCATCGTATTATCGTATCGTAGGACCATTGGTGATGGTCGGTTATTCATTACTGAATGTTGATGGCGTAGTGAGATTTGGCTCACTTTATGAATACGTTGCGTCATTCGGAATTTTTAACGGTGCAGATGTCGGTAAAACAATAGACAATGGTTTGTATCTGCTGATTATTTATTTTTCATGGTTCGCGGTGATATTAGCCCTGTGGTACATGGGGAAGGTCATGAAAATGATGATCAATGCGTTTGGCGATAATCAGAATTATCGGGTGCAGCTTTATCTTTTTACACCGTTGTCACTGTTTTTTACAGGTTCAGTATTTAGTCCGGAATACGCATTTTTAATTGTGTGTCCGTTTATATTGCGCAAGGCGCTGAATATCGCGAGGTAACTCACATGCTGCTCAGTATCATTACCGTCGCCTTTCGCAATCTGGAAGGGATCGTCAAAACTCACGCATCGCTGGCACATCTGGCGCAAGCGGGTGATATCAGTTTTGAGTGGATTGTTGTTGATGGCGGCTCCTCGGATGGTACGTCGGCGTTTCTTGAAGGGCTTAGTGGGGAACACCGGTTACGGTTTGTCAGCGAGCCGGATAACGGCATCTATGATGCGATGAACAAAGGCATCGCGATGGCGCGCGGACGGTTCGCGCTGTTCCTCAACTCCGGGGATATTTTGCATGCGGACGCGGCACATTTTATCCGCCAGCTAAAAATGCAGAGCGACCAAACCATGGTCATTGGCGATGCGTTGCTGGATTTCGGCAATGGCAACAAAATTAAGCGCCGGGCAAAACCGGGTTGGTATATTTATCACAGCCTGCCCGCCAGTCATCAGGCGATATTCTTTCCGCTCTCAGGACTGAATGTCTGGCATTATGATTTGCAATATAAAATATCGTCTGATTACGCGTTGGCAGCCCAATTATACAAGTCCGGTTACGCTTTTAAAAAGTTGAACGGGTTGGTATCGGAGTTTTCTATGGGCGGAGTGTCAACGACGAATAATCTGGAATTGTGTCGGGATGCCAAAAAAGTACAGCGCCAGATATTACACATGCCAGGTTTTTGGACCGGTTTGTCAGAGTATTTACGTCTGCGCACAACCGCTAAAACAAAAACCTTATATGGGAAAACGTAAGGGCATATTATGCAGGACTTAAGCGGATTTAAAGTGCCTGGAGGTTTTCGCGGTGGTGGTGCTATTAAAGTGCAATTATGGTGGGCGGTGCAAGCAACATTATTTCGCTGGTCACCGCAGGTCATGTATCGCTGGCGTGCGTTTTTATTACGAATGTTTGGTGCAAAAATAGGAAAAAACGTAGTCATTCGGCCTTCAGTAAAAATTACTTATCCGTGGAAATTAACCCTGGGAGATTATGCCTGGGTGGGTGACGACGCGGTTTTATATACGTTAGGTGATATTACGATTGGCGCCCATGCAGTTATTTCGCAAAAAAGTTATTTATGCACCGGGAGTCATGATTATGCCAGTCAACATTTTGATATTAACGCCACGCCGATTGTGGTTGGCGCTAAATGCTGGCTCGCGACAGATGTCTTTGTCGCGCCTGGCGTGACGATTGGCGATGGCACCGTCGTTGGAGCACGAAGCAGCGTATTTAAATCGCTGCCAGCAAATGTCATTTGTCGGGGAAATCCCGCAGTAGTCACGCGCGAACGCGTCGAGAAAGTTACTCCCTGAGGGGATCACTGAAGAGGTTATAACATGTCAAAAGTCGCTCTCATTACTGGCGTAACCGGGCAGGATGGTTCTTACCTGGCAGAACTCCTGCTGGAAAAAGGGTACGAAGTACACGGTATTAAGCGTCGCGCTTCATCATTCAACACCGAACGTGTGGACCACATCTACCAGGATCCGCATTCAGGCAATCCCAAATTTCATCTGCACTATGGTGATTTGACGGATTCATCCAACCTGACCCGTATTTTAAAAGAGGTCCAACCGGATGAGGTCTATAACCTGGGTGCCATGAGTCACGTCGCGGTGTCGTTTGACTCACCGGAATACACCGCAGACGTTGATGCGATCGGCACCTTGCGTTTGCTGGAGGCGATCCGCTTCCTTGGTCTGGAGAAAAAGACCCGTTTTTATCAGGCGTCCACCTCTGAGCTGTACGGTCTGGTACAGGAAATCCCACAGAAAGAGAGCACGCCGTTCTATCCGCGTTCACCGTATGCCGTTGCCAAGCTGTACGCCTACTGGATCACCGTCAACTACCGCGAGTCTTACGGGATGTATGCCTGTAACGGCATTCTGTTCAACCACGAATCTCCGCGCCGCGGCGAAACCTTTGTCACTCGCAAAATTACCCGGGCGATCGCCAACATCGCTCAGGGGCTGGAGTCTTGCCTGTACCTGGGCAACATGGATTCACTGCGCGACTGGGGGCATGCCAAAGATTACGTCAGGATGCAGTGGATGATGCTGCAGCAGGATAAGCCGGAAGATTTCGTGATTGCCACCGGCGTGCAGTATTCCGTGCGCCAGTTCGTGGAAATGGCGGCCGCTCAGTTGGGGATTAAATTGCGCTTTGAAGGCGAGGGCGTGAATGAGAAAGGCATCGTGGTTTCTGTGACCGGACACGATGCGCCGGGGGTGAAACCCGGGGATGTCATGATTGCCGTTGACCCGCGCTACTTCCGTCCGGCTGAGGTGGAAACGCTGCTGGGCGATCCGGCCAAAGCACATGAAAAACTGGGCTGGAAACCGGAAATCACGCTGCGCCAGATGATCTCGGAAATGGTTGCCAACGATCTTGATGCGGCGAAGAAACATTCCCTGCTCAAGTCGCACGGTTACGAGGTCGCTATCGCGCTGGAGTACTGAGGATGAAGACACAACGTATTTTTGTGGCGGGCCATCGCGGGATGGTGGGGGCCGCCATCGTCAGACAACTGGCGCAGCGAGATAACGTAGAACTGGTGCTGCGTACTCGCGACCAGCTTAATCTGCTGGACGCCGGTGCGGTGCAGGCGTTCTTTGCCGCTGAACGTATTGACCAGGTTTATCTGGCGGCGGCAAAAGTGGGGGGGATTGTGGCGAACAATACTTATCCTGCTGATTTTATTTATGAAAATATGATGATTGAGAGCAACATTATTCATGCAGCGCATCTGCATAACGTGAATAAACTGTTGTTCCTCGGGTCATCCTGTATTTATCCCAAGCAAGCTACCCAGCCAATCGCCGAAAGTGAACTGTTGCAGGGGACACTTGAACCGACCAATGAGCCGTATGCGATAGCCAAAATTGCCGGTATCAAGCTATGTGAATCGTATAACCGACAGTATGGCCGTGATTATCGCTCGGTGATGCCGACCAATCTGTACGGACCGCATGACAACTTTCATCCGAGTAATTCGCATGTGATCCCGGCGCTGCTGCGTCGCTTTCATGAGGCTCGCGAGCAAAATACGCCGGATGTGGTGGTGTGGGGAAGTGGGGCGCCAATGCGTGAATTTCTGCATGTCGACGATATGGCGGCGGCCAGTATCCACGTGATGGAGCTGGCTCAGGAAGTGTTGCAGGAATATACCCAACCAATGCTGTCGCATATCAACGTGGGCACCGGTGTGGACTGCACCATCCGTGAACTGGCCCAGACCATCGCACAGGTTGTGGGTTACAAGGGGCGCGTGGTGTTTGACGCCAGCAAACCGGACGGCACGCCGCGCAAATTGCTCGATGTTACGCGTCTGCATCAGTTGGGCTGGTATCACGAGATATCTCTGGAAGCGGGGCTTGCCAGTACATATCAGTGGTTCCTTGAAAACCAGCAGCGTTACCGGGGGTAAGCATGTTTTTACGTCATGAGGATTTTGCCACTGTTGTACGTTCAACTCCGCTGATTTCCATCGATTTGATCGTGGAAAACGCCCAGGGCGAATTTCTGCTTGGCAAGCGCCTCAACCGTCCGGCGCAGGGGTACTGGTTCGTGCCCGGCGGTCGGGTGCAAAAAGATGAACCGCTGTGCGCGGCTTTTGAGCGGCTTACTGAAGCTGAGCTGGGGTTACGTTTACCGCTGTCCGCTGCAGAGTTTTACGGGGTCTGGCAGCACTTCTATGACGACAACTTTTCCGGGGAAGATTTCTCAACGCATTACATCGTGCTGGGATTTCGTCTGCGGGTGTCGGAAAACGACCTGCAACTGCCTGACGTTCAACATGACGCGTACCGCTGGCTGGCAATTGAAGAGATTCTGGCCAGTGACCACGTGCACGACAACAGCCGGGCTTACTTCTGTGAGAAGAGTCAGGCCGGAGTACCCGGGCTATGAAGATCCTTGTGTATGGCATCAACTATTCGCCGGAGTTGACCGGTATCGGTAAATACACCGGTGAAATGGTGGAGTGGATGGCGCAACAGGGGCATGACGTACGGGTGATCACCGCGCCGCCTTATTATCCGCAGTGGAAGGTCAACGGTCGCTATTCATCCTGGCGCTATCGTCGTGAAGAAGGCGATGCCATCGTCTGGCGTTGCCCGCTGTATGTGCCTGAACAGCCCTCTACGCTCAAGCGCTTGCTGCATTTAGGCAGTTTCGCCCTGAGCAGTTTCTTCCCGCTGCTGGCGCAGCGCCGCTGGAAGCCGGATCGCATCATTGGGGTAGTGCCGACGCTGTTTTGTACGCCGGGAATGCGCCTGCTGGCGAAGCTGTCCGGGGCGCGCACGCTGCTGCATATTCAGGATTACGAAGTCGATGCCATGCTGGGGCTTGGCATGGCGGGAAAAGGCAAGCGTGGCGCGGTGGCAAAACTGGCCAGCGCCTTTGAGCTCAGTGGGCTGTTGAATATGGATCATATTTCGACCATTTCTCGCTCAATGATGAATAAAGCACAGGAAAAGGGCGTTGATGCACAGAAGGTCATTTTCTTTCCGAACTGGTCAGAAGTAGCGCGTTTTCGCGACGTGAACGCCGCCGAGGCTCTGGCGTTGCGCCAGCAGCTGGGCTTGCCTGATGGTAAAAAGATCATTCTCTACTCTGGCAATATTGGTGAAAAGCAAGGGCTGGAGAGTGTGATCGACGCAGCGGACCTGTTGAGCGAGCGGCCCTGGCTGTTTGTGATTGTCGGGCAGGGCGGGGGTAAAGCGCGGCTGGAGAGTATGGCCAGCGAACGCGGCCTGAACAATGTGATGTTCTTTCCGCTGCAATCTTATGACGCCCTGCCGGCGTTGCTCAAGATGGCGGACTGTCATCTGGTGGTACAAAAACGCGGTGCGGCGGATGCCGTACTGCCCTCCAAACTGACCAATATCCTCGCCGTTGGTGGTAATGCGGTTATTACCGCCGAGCCTGAAACCGAGTTGGGTCAGCTGTGTGACACGCATCCGGGTATTGCGGTGTGCGTGGAACCAGAGTCGGTAAACGCGCTGGTTAGTGGCATTCAACAGACGCTGATGATGCCAAAAGTGAACACGGTGGCACGTGATTATGCCGAACGCACGCTGGATAAAGAAAACGTGCTGAGCCAATTTATTGCAGATATTCGGGGTACATGATGAGTCAAAGCAAACTCTTTCCGGTGGTAATGGCCGGTGGCTCGGGTAGCCGTTTATGGCCTCTGTCCCGCGTGTTGTATCCAAAGCAGTTCCTGTGCCTGAAAGGCGATCTCACTATGCTGCAGACAACGATTTGTCGTCTGAACGGCGTGGAGTGCGAAAGTCCGGTGGTTATCTGTAATGAACAACACCGTTTCATCGTGGCGGAACAGCTACGACAACTGCACAAGCTGACTGAGAATATTATTCTCGAACCCGCCGGGCGCAATACTGCACCGGCGATAGCGCTGGCCGCGCTGGCGGCAAAACGTCAAAGTCCGGGGGAAGATCCGCTGCTGTTGGTATTGGCGGCCGATCACATGATTGCCGATGAAGAGGCATTTCGCGAGGCGGTTCACAATGCAATGCCGTATGCCAGCGCGGGTAAGCTGGTGACGTTTGGTATCGTGCCGGACCAGCCGGAGACCGGCTACGGCTATATACGTCGCGGCGAGGTTTCGCCGACCAATACCGACGCCGTGGCTTTTGAGGTGGCGCAGTTTGTTGAAAAGCCCAATCTGGAAACCGCGCAGGCTTACGTGGCGAGCGGCGACTACTACTGGAACAGCGGCATGTTTCTGTTCCGGGCCGGGCGCTATCTGGAAGAACTGAAAAAATATCGCTCCGACATTCTTGAGGCCTGCGAAAACGCCATGAGTACGGTTGATCCCGATCTCGATTTTATCCGCGTTGATGAACAGGCGTTTCTCGCCTGCCCGGAAGAGTCTGTGGACTATGCGGTAATGGAACGTACGGCCGATGCGGTGGTGATGCCCATGAACGCAGGCTGGAGCGATGTTGGCTCCTGGTCATCGCTGTGGGAAATCAGCGCCCATACCGCTGAAGGTAATGTGCATCATGGTGACGTCATTAGCCATAAAACGGAAAATAGCTACGTGTATGCCGAGTCTGGCCTGGTGACGACCGTCGGGGTGAAGGATCTGGTGGTGGTGCAGACCAAAGATGCGGTGCTGATCGCCGATCGCAACGCGGTGCAGGACGTCAAAAAAGTGGTGGAGCAAATTAAAGCTGACGGACGTCATGAGCACCATATTCACCGTGAAGTTTACCGTCCATGGGGCAAGTACGACTCTATTGATGCCGGAGACCGTTACCAGGTGAAGCGGATTACCGTTAAACCCGGTGAGGGATTGTCCGTGCAGATGCATCATCACCGGGCTGAACACTGGGTTGTGGTGGCTGGTACCGCGAAGGTGACAATCAATGATGACATCAAACTGCTCGCTGAAAACGAGTCTGTCTATATTCCGCTGGGGGCGACCCATTGTCTGGAGAACCCGGGGAAAATTCCGCTCGATCTGATTGAAGTGCGTTCCGGATCTTATCTCGATGAGGATGATGTGGTGCGGTTTGCGGACAGATACGGGCGTACCTGATGCCGGATGCGCTGCGCTTATCCAGCCTACAACACCGTAGGCCCGATAAGCGAAGCGCGCCGGGAAATGCATTTAACACTCATTAAAAGGCTCATTAAGAGTCAGGGCCTCCTGTTGCCTGAAGAAGGGTAAATCATGACGAAATTAACCTGTTTCAAAGCCTACGATATTCGCGGCAGGCTGGGCGAAGAGCTGAATGAAGATATCGCTTGGCGGATTGGTCGCGCTTATGGCGAGTTCCTGAAGCCTAAAACGATTGTCCTCGGCGGCGATGTGCGCCTGACCAGTGAGACGCTGAAGCTGGCGCTGGCGAAAGGACTACAGGATGCAGGCGTGGATGTGCTGGATATTGGTATGTCGGGCACCGAAGAGATTTATTTTGCCACCTTCCACCTGGGCATTGACGGCGGTATTGAAGTGACCGCCAGCCATAATCCGATGGATTACAACGGCATGAAGCTGGTGCGGGAAGGGGCACGGCCCATCAGCGGAGATACCGGTCTGCGCGACGTGCAGCGCCTGGCGGAAGCCAATGACTTCCCGATGGTTGATGAGACAAAACGTGGCCGCTACCAGCGCATTACTACCCGCGATGCCTACATTGATCACCTGCTGGGTTACATCAATCCCGCCAACCTGAAACCGATGAAGCTGGTGCTCAATTCCGGCAACGGCGCGGCAGGCCCGGTGGTTGACGCCATTGAAGCCCGTTTTAAGGCGCTGGGCGTGCCGGTCGAGTTCATCAAAATTCACAACACGCCGGATGGCAACTTCCCCAACGGTATTCCCAACCCTCTGCTGCCGGAGTGTCGGGCAGACACGCGTAACGCGGTGATTGAACACGGCGCGGATATGGGGATTGCCTTCGACGGTGATTTTGACCGCTGCTTCCTGTTCGATGAAAAAGGTCAGTTCATTGAGGGCTACTACATTGTCGGTCTGCTGGCGGAAGCGTTTCTGGAGAAGAATCCGGGGGCGAAAATTATCCACGACCCACGCCTGTCCTGGAACACCGTGGATGTGGTGACGGCGGCAGGCGGTAAACCGGTGATGTCTAAAACCGGGCACGCGTTTATCAAAGAGCGGATGCGCCATGAAGATGCCATTTATGGTGGCGAAATGAGCGCGCACCACTATTTCCGCGATTTTGCCTATTGCGACAGCGGAATGATCCCGTGGCTGCTGGTGGCGGAACTGCTGTGTCTGAAAGGACAGTCGCTGGGCGAACTGGTCCGTGACCGGATGGTGGCCTACCCGGCGAGTGGTGAAATAAACAGTACGCTGGCAGAGCCGACGGCAGCGATTGCGCGCGTGGAGCAGCATTTTTCTCGTGAGGCGCTGTCGGTGGACAGAACGGACGGTATCAGCATGTCGTTTGTCGACTGGCGCTTCAATTTACGCTCTTCCAATACCGAACCGGTGGTGCGCCTGAACGTGGAATCGCGCGGAGATATTCCGTTGATGGAAGCGCGAACGCGCACTCTTCTGGCGTTACTGAATCAGTAATGCTGGTGCTTCCTTTGCCCGATTCTGGGCAAAGGGTGACTAACAGGAACCACGATGACACATCTAAAAAAGCGCGAACGCGCCAAAACCAATGCGTCGTTAATTTCGATGGTGCAACGCTTTTCAGATATCACCATCATGTTTGGCGGGTTGTGGGTAATCTGCGAATTAAGCGGTTTGCCTTTCCTGTACATGCACCTGCTGGTGGCGCTGATCACGCTGGTCGTTTTTCAGATGCTCGGTGGCATAACGGATTTTTATCGCTCCTGGCGCGGTGTCAAAATTTCCACTGAGCTGGTGCTGTTGCTGCAAAACTGGACGCTGAGTCTGATTTTTTGCTCAGGTCTGATCGCCTTTAATAACGATTTTGATAACCGTCTCGCCGTCTGGCTGGCGTGGTATCTGCTATCCAGTGTTGGCCTGGTGTTGAGCCGTTCGTTTATTCGCTACGGCGCGGGATGGTTGCGTAATCGCGGGTATAACACTCGCCGGGTGGCGGTGGCAGGGGACCTGCCCGCGGGACAAATGCTATTGGACAGCTTTCGCCATGAACCGTGGCTGGGATTTGAAGTAGCAGGTGTCTATCACGATCCTATCCCTGGAAAAAACTCCCGCGACTGGGCCGGTAATCTGCAACAGCTGGTGGATGACGCCAAAGCCTCACGTATTCATAACGTTTATATCGCCATGTCGATGAGCGATGGCGCCAGCGTCAAAAAACTGGTGCGCGAGCTGGCCGATACAACCTGTTCAGTGATCCTTATTCCTGATGTCTTTACCTTCAACATTTTGCATTCACGAATTGAAGAAATGAACGGCATTCCGGTGGTGCCGCTGTATGACACGCCGCTCTCGGGGATTAATCGTCTGTTAAAGCGCGCGGAAGATATCGTGCTGGCTTCACTGATCCTGCTGCTTATTTCCCCGGTGCTGTGTGGCATAGCGCTACTGGTAAAACTGACCTCCAAAGGACCGGTGATTTTCCGCCAGACCCGCTATGGCATGGACGGCAAACCGATCAAAGTCTGGAAGTTTCGTTCGATGAAAGTGATGGAAAACGACGCGGTGGTGACGCAGGCGACGCAAAACGATCCGCGCGTTACCCCTGTGGGGAATTTCCTGCGCCGAACGTCGCTCGATGAACTGCCGCAGTTTATTAACGTGCTGACCGGGGGCATGTCTATCGTCGGGCCACGCCCGCATGCGGTGGCGCATAACGAACAGTACCGCCAGCTGATCGAAGGGTACATGTTACGCCATAAGGTGAAACCGGGTATTACCGGCTGGGCGCAAATCAACGGCTGGCGCGGTGAAACCGATACGCTGGAAAAAATGGAAAAACGTGTGGAATTTGATCTCGAGTACATTCGCGAGTGGAGCGTGTGGTTTGATATCAAAATTGTTTTTCTGACGGTATTCAAAGGCTTTGTCAACAAAGCGGCGTATTAACATGAGCTTACGAGAAAAAACGCTGAACGGCGCAAAGTGGTCGGCGATTGCCACGGTGATCATCATTGGTCTGGGGCTTATCCAGATGACCGTCCTGGCGCGGATTATTGATAACCACCAGTTCGGGTTGTTAACCGTGGCGCTGGTGATCATCGCGCTGGCCGATACGCTGTCTGACTTTGGTATCGCCAACTCAATTATTCAGCGCAAAGAGATAGGCTATCTTGAACTGACCACGCTGTACTGGCTCAACGTTGGGCTGGGTATCGTGGTATGCGTGGCGATGTTTCTGCTGAGCGAGACGATTGCCCATGTGCTCAATAACCCAGAACTGGCACCGCTCATCAAAACTTTATCACTGGCGTTTGTGGTGATACCGCACGGACAGCAGTTTCGCGCGCTGATGCAAAAAGAGCTGGCCTTCAACAAAATTGGCATGATTGAAACCAGTTCGGTGCTGGCCGGTTTTACCTTCACCGTAGTCAGTGCCCATTTCTGGCCGCTCGCGCTGACGGCCATTCTAGGGTATCTGGTGAACAGTACGCTACGTACGCTGCTGTTCGGCTATTTTGGTCGCCGGATTTACCGTCCGGGGCTGCATTTTTCGCTGGCATCCGTTTCGTCGAATCTGCGTTTTGGTGCGTGGTTGACGGCAGACAGCATCATCAATTACATCAATACCAACCTTTCCACGCTGGTTTTAGCCCGCACGTTGGGAGCTGGCGTGGCGGGCGGATTCAATCTCGCCTGGAATGTGGCGGTTGTCCCCCCGATCAAACTGAACCCGATTATCACCCGCGTGCTGTTTCCGGCGTTTGCCAAAATCCAGGACGACAGCGAAAAGCTACGGGTGAATTTTTACAAGCTGCTGTCGGTGGTTGGGATTATCAACTTCCCGGCGCTATTGGGACTGATGGTGGTGTCGAATAACGTGGTACCGCTGGTATTCGGTGAGAAGTGGAATGGCATTATCCCCATCCTGCAACTGCTGTGCATTGTTGGGCTGCTGCGCTCGGTGGGGAATCCAATAGGATCGCTTTTGATGGCGAAAGCGCGGGTTGATATCAGCTTCAAATTCAATGTGTTCAAAACCTTTCTGTTTATTCCGGCCATTTTCATCGGTGGGCATCTGGCGGGGGCGATTGGCGTGACGCTGGGCTTTTTGCTGGTCCAGGTGATTAACACAGTCCTCAGCTATTTCGTGATGATTAAACCTGTTCTTGGCCCCAGCTACCGCCAGTACATGCTCAGTCTTTGGCTGCCGTTGTATCTCTCCTTGCCAACCCTTGTGGTGAGCTATGCGCTGGGCGTAATGCTGCATGGCCAACTGTCGTTGGGCGTGTTGTTGGGGAGCCAGATAGCGGCAGGGGCGCTGGCGTTTGCGCTAATGATAGTGCTGTCGCGTCATCCGCTGGTGGTGGAAATAAAACGCCAGCTCTGTCGTAGTGAAAAAATGAAAACCTTGCTCCGTGCAGGATAAGAACAACGCTTTAAGAGGTCATAATGAAACTATTAATTTTGGGCAACCATACCTGCGGGAACCGAGGGGATAGCGCGATCCTGCGCGGTTTGCTGGATGCCATTAACGCGTTGCGTCCTGAGACTGAAGTGGATGTTATGAGCCGTTACCCGGTGAGCTCTTCGTGGTTGCTGAACCGCCCGGTTATGGGCGATCCGCTGTATTCGCAGATGAAGCAACACAACAACGCAGCGGGTGTTATGGGGCGCGTGAAGAAGGTGCTGCGTCGTCGCTATCAGCACCAGGTACTGCTCTCGCGTGTTACCGACTCCGGTAATCTGCGCAATATCGCTATCGCCCAGGGCTTTACCGATTTTGTTCGTTTGTTGTCGCGCTATGACGCCATCATCCAGGTCGGTGGATCGTTCTTTGTCGATCTGTATGGTGTGCCGCAGTTTGAACATGCGTTGTGTTCGTTTATGGCGAAAAAACCGTTGTACATGATTGGTCACAGCGTGGGGCCATTCCAGGATGAGCAGTTTAATCAACTGGCGAACTACGTGTTTGGCCACTGTAATGCATTGATTTTACGTGAATCTGTCAGTCTGGATCTGATGAAACGCAGCGCAATTACCACGGATAAAGTCGAAACAGGCGTGGATACGGCCTGGCTTGTCGACAATCATCATGAGGGTTTTGAGCCAGGTTATGCGGTACAGCACTGGTTAGACATGGCGGCTAAACAGAAGACCGTTGCCATTACATTGCGTGAGTTGGCTCCTTTTGATAAGCGTCTGGGGACAACGCAGCAGGCCTATGAGCAAGCCTTTGCTGGGGTGGTGAACCGCATCCTCGATGAAGGTTACCAGGTGATTGCACTGTCAACCTGCACCGGTATTGATAGTTACAACAAAGATGACCGCATGGTGGCGTTAAACCTGCGCCAGTATGTTAACGACCCGGCCCGATATCACGTGGTGATGGATGAACTTAACGATCTGGAGATGGGGAAGATTCTGGGGGCATGCGATCTGACGGTGGGCACTCGGTTGCACTCGGCCATTATCTCGATGAATTTTATGACGCCAGCCATCGCCATTAACTACGAGCATAAATCGGCAGGGATCATGCAACAGTTGGGGTTGCCGGAGATGGCTGTCGATATTCGCCATCTGCTCGATGGCAGCCTGGAAGGAAAGGTCGCCGATACCCTCGGACAGTTACCTGATCTGAACATACGACTTGGGGACGCTGTGACACGCGAACGCGAACGCGGGGTACGCATGGTGCAGTCGGTTTTAACGCGTATTGAGGGGGAAAAATGAAGATTGGCTTTTTCCTGCTTAAATTTCCTCTCTCTTCTGAGACCTTTGTACTCAATCAGATAACCGCATTTATCGATATGGGCTACGACGTGGAGATTGTCGCTTTGCAGAAGGGCGATCTTGAAAATACGCATGCCTCATTTAATACCTACCGGCTGGGTGAAAAAACGCGCTGGTTGCTGAATGAACCGGAAAGCAAACTGGCGAAGCTGAAATATAGGGCGGCGGCGGCTCTGCACGGTCTCACCCGCGCAGCGACCTGGAAAGCGCTTAATGTTGCACGCTATGGCGAGGAAGCGCGCAATCTGATTTTGGCGGCCATTTGCGGTGGGAATCCGCGGGCGTTTGAAGCGGATGTCTTTATTGCTCATTTTGGGCCAGCAGGCGTAACGGCCGCCAAGCTGCGAGAGCTTGGGATGATCCGCGGAAAAATCGCCACGGTATTTCACGGCGTCGATGTTTCGCATCGGGATGTGCTTACCCGCTATACCCCTGAGTATCAGCAGCTGTTTCAACGTGGAGATTTGATGTTACCCATCAGCAATCTCTGGGCCGGACGTTTAAAAAACATGGGATGCCCGCCGCATAAAATCGCGGTTTCGCGTATGGGTATCGACATGACGCGTTTTACCCCTCGCCAACTGAAAGCACCAGCTGCAGCGCTGGAAATTATCTCTGTCGCCCGGTTAACCGAGAAAAAAGGACTGCACGTCGCCATCGAAGCCTGTCGTCAGTTAAAAGAGCAGGGCGTTTCATTTCGTTATCGCATTCTGGGTATCGGCCCTTGGGAGCGTCGTTTACGCACACTGATCGAGCAATATCAACTCGATGACGTGATTGAGATGCCCGGCTTTAAGCCCAGCCATCAGGTGAAGGAGATGCTTGAGCAGGCGGATGTATTTTTACTGCCGTCGATTACCGGAAGAGACGGCGATATGGAGGGGATCCCGGTGGCGCTGATGGAGGCGATGGCGGTAGGTATTCCGGTGATTTCAACTGTTCACAGTGGGATCCCTGAGCTGGTCGAGTCGGGCAAGTCTGGCTGGCTGGCACCGGAAAACGATGCGCAGGCCCTGGCAGAGCGTTTAGCGGCATTTAGCCTGCTCGACAGTGAGCAGGTACAGCCGATTGTGCAGTGTGCGCGCGAAAAAATTGAAACTGAATTTAATCAGTTAGCGATCAATAAACAGTTAGCCAGTCTGCTGCAAACGATGTAAATCGAGGCCGTATGTCAGAGAACAAACTCTCACGCCGTACTTTTCTGACGGCAGGCTCTGCGCTTGTCGTACTGCATTCTCCCGTTGTCCGGGCGCTTGAATCATCGGACAGTGTTAACATTCAGGATTACAACCCAAAGGATTGGGTCGCTTCTTTCCGGCAGGCGTTCAAAGAAGGACAAACGGTAGTCGTACCATATGGACTGGAATGTAAGGATCTCAATACCGCTATCGTTATTCCTCCTGGCAAAACGCTACACCTGCAAGGCAGAATCAGCGGCAATGGCCGTGGTCGCTTTGTTCTGCAGGATAGATGTAAGGTAGTGGGTGAGCAGGGGGGGAGCCTGAGGAATGTTACCCTCGATGTGCGCGGTTCAGACTGTGTGATAAAAGGGATTGCCATGAGTGGTTTTGGCCCAGTGACACAAGTCTATATCGGCGGCAAAACACCGAGGCTGATGCGCAATCTGATTATCGATGATATTACCGTCACGCGCGCCAACTATGGGATCCTGCGTCAGGGCTTTCATAACCGGATGGATGGCGTAAAGATTACAAACTGCCGTTTTAGCGATCTACAGGGAGATGCCATTGAGTGGAATGTGGCGATCAACGACAGCAACATCCTCATTTCTGACCATGTCATTGAACGTATCAACTGTACCAATGGCAACGTGAACTGGGGCATCGGCATTGGGCTGGCGGGCAGTACCTATGACAATACCTATCCCGATGAACTGGCGGTAAAAAACTTTGTCGTGGCGAATATCACCGGCACTGACTGTCGACAGTTAATCCATGTAGAGAACGGCAAACATTTTATCATTCGTAATATCACCGCACGAAATATTACCCCAGATTTTAGTAAGAAAGCAGGCATTGATAATGCAACGGTTGCTATTTATGGCTGCGATAATTTCGTGATTGATAATATCAATATGGAAAATAGCGCAGGTATGCTCATTGGCTACGGTGTTATTAAAGGACGATATTTATCCATCCCGCAGAACTTTAAGTTAAATAATATCCATCTGGATAACACGAAACTTGAATATAAATTACGCGGCATTCAGATCTCATCAGGTAATGCAACGTCGTTCGTGGCCATCACCAACGTGGAGATGAAGCGAGCCACACTTGAGTTGCACAACCAACCGCAGCACCTTTTTTTACGTAACATCAGAGTGATGCAGCAATCCGCAACAGGACCCGCGCTCAAGATGCACTTCGATCTGCGCAAGGACGTACGCGGTAAGTTTATGGCTAAGCAGGACACCTTGCTATCACTGGCGAATATCCATGCGGTAAACGAAAGCGGGCAAAGTTCAGTTGACATTGACCGGGTAAACCATCAGGTGGTGAATGTCGAAGCGGTGAATTTTCGACTGCCGGGGCAGGGGAGGTAACTTTGCGACCATTCCTGGCAAAAGTTGTACCCGCCTGGGATTAAGATTACTGCATTCCGCAGCTAAGCGGCGTAACATACGCGGCATCGGAGTAATGTAATTCATACTGGCTAAAACAAGCTAAAAAGCTATAATTCAGCAACAATTGAATAGGTGAATGACTTAATGATTAATTTGAAAGCAGTTATTCCGGTAGCAGGTCTGGGGATGCACATGTTGCCTGCCACGAAGGCAATCCCTAAAGAGATGCTGCCGATCGTAGACAAGCCGATGATTCAATACATTGTCGACGAGATTGTAGCTGCCGGTATCAAAGAAATCGTTCTGGTGACTCATGCGTCTAAGAACGCAGTTGAGAACCACTTCGACACCTCTTACGAACTCGAATCACTCCTTGAGCAGCGAGTAAAGCGCCAGCTATTAGCCGAGGTGCAGTCTATCTGTCCTCCGGGCGTGACTATCATGAACGTTCGTCAGGCTCAGTTGCTGGGCTTGGGTCATTCCATTCTTTGTGCTCGCCCTATTATTGGTGATAACCCGTTTGTCGTGGTATTACCTGACGTTGTTCTGGATACCGCAAGTGCGGATCCGCTGCGCTACAACCTCGCTGCTATGGTTGCTCGTTTTAATGAAACCGGGCGCAGTCAGGTGCTGGCTAAGCGTATGGAGGGCGATCTGTCTGAATATTCTGTTATTCAAACCAAAGAGGCTTTGGACAACGAAGGTAAAGTCAGCCGTATCGTTGAGTTCATCGAAAAACCGGATCAGCCGCAAACACTTGATTCCGATCTGATGGCCGTAGGGCGCTACGTGCTTTCTGCTGATATCTGGGCAGAACTGGAGCACACACAGCCTGGAGCCTGGGGGCGTATCCAGCTGACGGATGCAATTGCTGAGTTAGCTAAAAAACAGTCTGTTGATGCCATGCTGATGACAGGTGATAGTTATGACTGCGGTAAAAAAATGGGCTACATGCAGGCATTTGTGAAGTACGGGCTGCGCAATCTTAAAGAAGGGGCGAAGTTCCATAAGAGCATTGAGAAGCTACTGAGCGAGTAGAGATTTACATGTCTTTGTGACGGTAAGTCAGAAAAAATAGCGGCAGTTAACATCCCAGCTTCTATGCCATTAAGCAATGGAATGTTACTGTCGTTTTTTTATGAAAAATGACCAATAACAACAAGTTAACCTACCAAGTTAAATCTGCTTTTTGTTGGATTTTTTCTTGTTTCTGGTCGCATTTGGTAAGACAATTAGCGTTTGAGTTTAAGATTACTTTGCTATAGCAGGCGGGGCTGGATACATCTTTGGCGCATTGTTAGGTAGTGCTCTGGTAGCTGTAAGGCCAGGGGCGGTAGCGTGCATTTTTGAAATGCCCATATATTATCGTTACCAACAATATAAGTAACAAAGGTGGAATTATCTTACCAAATCATTAAATGGTATGAATATGAAGCAAAAATTAATAATTATTGGCGCTGGTGGTTTTGCTAAGACTGTAATTGATAGTTTGGATCATAAAAAATACGAAATCAAAGGTTTCATTGATACGTTTAAAACAGGTGAGCATCAAGGATACCCTATTTTAGGTGATACTTTTAATGTCATAGATAAACCTAACCAATACGTTTACTTCATTGCGATCGGTGATCCTGATTACAGAGCCTTATGGATGAAGTTAATAGAAGAGATGCAACTTACAACAATCAATGTAATTGATAGAACATCTATAATTTCTGAGCGTTCCAAGCTTGGTACCTGTATTTATGTAGGGAAAATGGCCATCATTAACTGTGATTCAGAACTAGAAGATGGTGTAGTAGTAAACACGAGAGCATTAGTAGAACATGGGAATTATATATCATATTGTACAAATATCTCCACTAATGTTGTTCTAAATGGCGATGTTTCCGTTGGGAATAAATCCTTTATAGGAAGTTGTACCGTTGTTAATGGGCAACTTAAAATAGGTAATTCGTCAATTATTGGTTCTGGATCTGTAGTTATTCGTGATATTCCTGACAATGTAGTAGTGGCTGGAGCCCCTACAAAATTTATTAGAACAAGGTGATTTTTATGTCGAAGATTTATATTGTTGCTGAAATTGGGTGTAATCATAACGGAGATTTCAAGTTAGCTAAGAAAATGGTTGAAGAAGCAAAATCAGCTGGGGTTGATGCTGTGAAATTCCAAACATTTAAAGCTGATCAACTTATCTCAAAGTATGCCCCTAAGGCCGAATATCAAATTAAAGTTACAGGTAATGAAGAATCTCAATTAGATATGACTCGTAAGTTAGAGTTACCATATGAAGAATTTGTGAAACTGGAAGAATATGCAAAAGAACTTGGCTTAGATGTATTCTCAACACCATTTGATTTTGATTCGATCGATTTTCTTGCATCCAGAAATCAAAAGGTTTGGAAGATTCCATCAGGTGAATTATTGAACTTACCGTATTTAGAAAAAATTGCCAGATTACCAATCGAAGATAAAAAGATCGTATTGTCAACAGGAATGGCAACAGTTGATGAGATCAATTTGGCATTAAAAGTTTTTACTGATAATGGCATTGTTCCTAAAAATATAACAATATTGCATTGTAATACAGAATATCCAACGCCTTATGAAGATGTAAACTTGAATACGATTTCTGGATTCAAGAACATTTTCAGTAAATACAATGTTGGATTTTCTGATCATTCACCCGGTTATTTTGCTGGTATTGCATCCGTGCCTTACGGTATCACTTTTATTGAAAAACACTTTACACTGGATAAAAATTTTGAAGGTCCAGATCATAAAGCTTCCGTAACACCAGAAGAACTTAAATTACTATGCGAGGGTATACGTGCAGTAGAAGCCTCGCTTGGCAGCTATGATAAATTAGTAACGAATTCAGAACGGAAAAATAAAATAGTAGCCCGTAAATCAATTGTCGCTAAATGTGTAATAAAAAAAGGTGACGTATTTACAACGGAAAATATCACGACAAAACGACCAGGAAACGGAATTAGCCCAATGCATTGGTATGAAGTATTAGGGAAAATAGCTGAAAAGGATTTTGATGAGGATCAACTAATTGAACACTCTGAATTTAGTGAACAAGAGGTCTAAGTTGTGTCATTAAAAAAAATTGCCATAATTCCTGCTCGGTCTGGCTCTAAGGGATTGCCTAGTAAAAATATACTAATGCTATTGGATCGTCCCTTAATTGCTTATACTATCGAAGCAGCCATTAATTCAGATATATTTGATAAGGTTATTGTTTCAACCGATTCGTTAGAATATAAAAACATTGCAGAGAAATATGGTGCGGAAGTAATATTGCGTTCAGAGGAATTAGCATCAGATTCGGCTACCTCCTTTATGGTAATTCAAGATGTGCTTGATAAATGTAAGGGTTATGATTATTTTGTACTTTTACAACCAACATCTCCATTCCGTAATTATAAGCATATCAAGAACGCTGTTAAACAATTTGAAAATAATAATGATGCGAAATTTTTAGTATCTGTAGTAGAAAGTAATAAAAGTTCAGCATTAATTAAACCGATTGATGATTCATTATCATTGAAGAACTTTGACGCTGATTTCAGCAACTATCGTAGACAAAATAAAAAAGAATATTGCCCAAACGGTGCAATTTTTATTGGTTACGTATCTGATTATTTAAGGAAAAAACATTTCTTTGGTGCTGACAGTATTGCCTATATCATGAATAAAGAAGATTCTATTGATATAGATGATCAATTAGATTTTGAAATGGCAATTCTTATCCAAACCAAAAGAAATAAAAGAATAATACTAGACAATGCCATAATCAAACGTATTTCTGATAAAAAGGATTTATTTAATAAAGCTTATCCGATTACACTGATTGGACATTCAATTTTTGATTATTGGGAGCTTAACAATATATCTGGAATGAAGGTTAATAATCTAGGAATTGCTGGCATTGATAGCGAAAGATATTATAAATATATAATGGAAAAAGACATACTCACAAATATTGGTAAGTATGTATTATTAATTTCAGGAACAAATGATATTGTTATCGATGGTTGGAATCCAGAATATACTATAACATGGACAAAAAAACTGATCGATAGAATTAAATCTATAAACCCAAATGTTACTATATTCCTACTTGCAGTGCCGCCTGTTCTTGGAAGAATAGATAGGAATAATAATACCATAAAAAAATTAAACTCAGCAATGATGGAATATTTTAGCAAACTAGATAATGTTATTTGGACGCCTTTATCACCATCTTTTTATGATGGATTTGGCAATCTGAATAAAGAATATACTTATGATGGTTTGCATTTCACATTACAAGCATACAAACAGTTAGAAAATGATATTTCGAGTGTCTTGAAATGAAAAAAAAATTGCTCTATGTTACTGGCTCAAGAGCCGAATATGGTATTATGAAACGACTTTTAAAAAGTCTGAAAGATGATAATGATATTGATTTATCTATTATTGCCACAGGAATGCATTGCGATTCAAAATATGGTTATACATATAAAACCATCGAGAAAGATGGTTTTATAATTGAAAAATTAATTGATTTAGAGCTAAATAATAAAACTAATGCCGATATATTGAAATCTATGTCAATATGCCAGCAAAAATTTGGTGAGCATTTCCAGGAAAATAAATATGATGCTGTCATTATATTAGGGGACCGATACGAAATATTCTCAGTAGCAGTAGCTGCTGCTATGCATAACCTACCTATTATTCATCTTCATGGCGGTGAGAAGACGTTAGGTAACTATGATGAATTTATCCGACATTCAATAACGAAAATGAGCCGCCTGCATCTAGTGTCAACAGAAGAATATCGAAAAAGAGTTATTCAACTTGGTGAAGATCCTCATTTCGTATTTAATGTTGGTGCATTAGGTGCAGAAAATAGTTTCTTACTTGACCTACCAAAAAAAAATGAATTAGAGAAGAAATTAGGTAAACTGGATCGCAAATATTTTGTTGTGGTTTTCCATCCAGAGACATTGTCAAACTCATCTGTTGAAAGTCAATTCTCTGAGCTTTTAAGTGCACTAGAATATTTTAGAAAAGAATACGATTTTATCTTTATTGGCTCTAATTCTGATACAGGTGCACACAAAATAAAAGAAATGACAGATATTTTTTGCCAACGCTATGGATGTCGTTACCTGGTATCAGTAACACCTGAAGAATATCTTGCACTAAATAAATATTCCATAGGTTTAATTGGAAATTCCTCATCGGGTTTAATTGAAATACCTAGCCTTAAAGTTCCAACAATAAATATTGGCGATCGTCAGAAAGGGCGTATTCGTGGAGAAAGTGTTGTCGATACTCTTTGTCAAAGAGAAGATATCCGTGAAGCAATTTTAAAGGTAACCGAAAATAGTTTTATTAGTAACTTGGAAAATTCTAAAAACCCATATTTTATGGAAAACGTTAAAGATAGAATTATAAAAATAATAAAAGAATTTATATCAAATGATCTTGCTAAGTTAGGCTTCAAAGAATTTTATGATTTGTAAATTCGAAGGAGCTATCTATTTAGAAAACTCTAATTTTAATGTTGTATCAACTATACTGTTTAAGTATTTTGAATTGTTAAATGAAAAAATCTCATTTTGTATATTACTCTAGTATAGGTATACGGGGCTTTACGTTACTGAGTAAATTCGCGTTTATAATTTTATTAGCTAAACTGCTGCAATCATCTGATTTGGGGGTTTATGGGCTTATTAGCGCTGCAGTTGGTTACGCAATTTTTGCTATTGGGTTTGAATTCTATACTTATAGTACACGTGAAATAATAAATTCGAAAATTGATGATCTTTTTTTTATTTTGAAGAATCAATCATTTTTCTATGTCTTATCATATATATTTTACATTCCTATTTTTTTTATTATCAAATACTATTCTCTCCTTCCAGAAGGAAGTGAGTACTGGTTCATTGCTATTCTCTTCTTTGAACATGTGGCTCAAGAAATTAATAGAATATTGATCACTCTCGAAAGTCAAGCTTTTGCTAGTCTTGTTTTGTTTATCCGACAAGGACTTTGGTGCTGGATAGTGATAGCTATTATGCTATTTTTCCCTTCACAAAGAACTTTGCTTACCGTTTTCACTCTATGGCTATTTGGAACGTTTTGCGCAAGTGTTACTGGTGTTGCTTATATATTAATAAAACATAAAAATTATCATTCATCAACAATTAGCTGGCACTGGATAAAGAAAGGCATTATCCTTTCCGCACCGATGCTAATAGCGGCTTTAGCGCTTAGAGGATTTTTTACATTTGATAGATTTACCGTTGAACACATCTCTGGACTTAAGACTCTTGGTGCATACACTTTATTTATTAGTATGACTGCAGCAATACAATCTTTCCTTGATACTATCCTTATATCCTTTTCTTTTCCCAAGTTAGCAAAACTATGTTACCGAAAGGAATATGCTGAATTTATTATTGGGATGAAGTTATTTGCAATAAAATTAATAGCTGTGTCATTTTTATTATGTATTTGCTGCTTCTTTACTGGTTATATCCTTATTAATTGGATTGGTAAGAAAGAGTATTTTGAGTTGCTTCCATTATTTCTGTTATTAATTATAGCAACGTTCATCTATTGCTTAAGCCTTATCCCTCATTTAGGTCTTTATGCTTTACGAAAAGATAAGATGATAGTATGGAGTCAGTGTCTGACATTTTTATTATTTTTGGCGTCCCTTTATGTAACACTAAAAGCTGCTGACATTAATTATATTGCTTATGGAATGATTATTTCGTTTACAGTTTTACTTTTTTTAAAGCTAGCTATGTTTATGAAACTTTTGGCTAGAATCAGATAATACACGTGCTAACAGTTTTTATAATATTATATTAGCTATTAATTTATTACTTCGTTTTGATAGGCATAATGAAGTATGATTGAAATTTTATTGTTTTGAATGAGTATTCTTGCTCTCAATGGATCTTCATTAAATTCAATAGATACGAAAAGGTTGAACCACACAATGCAATTGAATACCAATAGAGTACTGGCTACATTATTTTTGAATGGAATGGTACTGATTCCAGGTCTATTAATGGTGTTGTTCGATGGAGTTGACTCAAACTTTATTGGTGTTTTATTGATATCAACTATACTACTATTATTAGTATTTCTAACAGGCTTTAATAAATTTAAAATAGATCGCTCATTTTTAATCTTCAGTGTCACATTGTTCTTGGTGCTATTACTTCATTTGGTGATCTGTACTATTCTTTTCCAGAATAGTGATAATACATATCTAAAAAGTATCATGTCATTAATATCTATAATCTACATATTATCTGCATGTTATTTTTCAAGTATAGCAATTGCTAATATCACTCAGCAGGAATTTGAAAAAATAGTATCACATCTATTTATGTTGCTGATAATTTTGGGACTGGCTTGTTCCGTTTTCATATTATCAAGTAGTGGTACTAGCAAGAAAATGTTATTTTTTACTGAGCCCTCTCATTATGCTCTTATAGTTACAATTTTTTATTGTTATAAAATTTCTCAAAAAAAATCAAACATACTCTATGGGATTCCTCTTTTATTCACTGCACTAGTTATCCAGAATCTAACATTGATTGTAGGGGTTATTATTGCGATAGCTATAAACTTCATGAGAGCAAAATCATTATTTGCCATAACAGTTGCCATAGCTTTGGTATACGTATCTATCATTGGATTATTAAATAATGATGAACTAAGTTATTATTCACAACGTCTAGATGTCAGTCAAGAATCAACAAATACCTCAACATTAACTTTATTATCTGGATATGAACAGGCATATTTAGCTTTACGAGATAGTTATGGACTTGGGTATGGGTTGCAACAAATGGGCTATTCCAATGAAAGAGGTATGTTTGCTTCAATAATTGGACAGTTAAGAGGTGGTAATACAGATTCAAACTTATATGATGGCGGATTATTTATATCTAAATTAGTTGTCGAATTTGGATTTTTAGGGTGTGCTTTCTTTATTTATACTATTTTCTTAGCCTGCATATGGTTTAAAAATAATGACAAAAAAACAAAGTTTTTTAGTTCAGTTTTAATAATGAGCATAATGTACTTTTTGTTAAGAGGCTCAGGTTATTTCACTCCATCAGCAATGTTGATATTTATATCAGTGATCTATTTAGCCAAGGAAAATAGAGATAAAAAGAAATTGACGAATTAAAATATTACGTCTTAGTTTCTTAAATTGATTGCAAGCATGTATAAAACTAAGTAATAAAAGTTTTTATTAGAATGTAATTTTTACCATAAACAATGGGCATGTCTTAATGAATATTTCTTATAAAGAATATCTACACTGCTATATGTTGGCAACTGAAAATGAAATCTCCATTGATGAACTATTAATTGCTGGCATGAAAAATAGAATGCCAGCGATGCCTCGTATCAGCAAGTGGGTATATTCCATCTATAAGTTGTGGGCGGTGTATATTTTACTTATGATTTTTTTTATATTGGGTGGTTTTATACTTTATCCAATATTAAAATTTATAATCGCAGTATGTGGGAAAATAAAAACAAAAAAACGCCACCTAACTAACAAAAATGGCATCTACTACTTTTCATTCTCAGAAATAGAGACGGAACAAGTCATTACTTATTTCAAGAAAAATAGATTAAATGAAAATGAATTAAATATTATAGCGCCATTGTCTTGTAAAAGTAAGCATAATGATACAGTCATTTCATTATATGAAGTTGTTTCATATTATGAAATTTTCAAAAGCATGTTACTTAGTATATCTACGTTTTTATATTTTTTTAAGTCTGTCAATCACCTTAAATGGGTCCTTCAAATATACACTGCCCCATCATGGTTTCTTGTAGCAATAGCACTGAATAAGATACAAGGAGAGATTGTAAGTAGCGAACACTATGATCGCTGGGCGGTACTGATTGATGTTATATCTGGCAAAAAAAAGAACCGATATACTCTTGTGCAGCATGGTTCTTTAAAAGCACTTGATTCAAATGCCTACTTGGCTTTTCAAATACCATATAAATTGAAGCATGTAGGTAAAATAGTAGTATTCGATGAACTAGAATATAAGTTTTTTTCTGACAAAATATTAGATCCAAGTTTAACCGAAATTATAGAAGTGGAATATAGCAAACCTGAATTATCTCTGTCTCAGGTGACATCTAGTCAGCTAACATTGCTTTTCATTGGACACTCATTGTGTGAGAAAGAGCAACTGAGGATTTGTTCTCAAATAAATAGAAAAATTAATAACTGTACTATTTATTATAAAGAACATCCTAAGGCAAGAGCCTCCTTAGAAGTCAGAAATTTTAACTTCAATTTTATTACAGATGATAGATTTTTTCCTGATGTAGATATAGTAATTTCATATCCATCAACTCTTGCTTATCAATATGAAGAAAAGGGAATACCGGTTTTATTTCATGGGCTACATGTAGTACACTCAGATGAAGTTGATGAAATTGTTGCGAAAGTTATTTTAAATTGGGGTAAATATGAAGAGTCAAAATTATAAAATTTGTAGCAGCTGTATTATGGATACATCTGATCCTAATATAGTCTTTGATGAAAGAGGAGAGTGCGATTATTGCAATAATTTCAAGAATAACATATTGCCAAATTGGAATTTTGGGGTAGTCAATGGAGATGACCTTAAGAAACTTGCTGCACAAATAAAGGAAGATGCTAAAGGTAATGATTTTGATTGTATTATAGGCCTTTCAGGGGGACTAGATAGCTCATATGCTGCATATATTGCAAAAGAAAAGATGGGGCTTCGCCCGTTATTATTCCATGTTGATGCTGGCTGGAATACAGATCAGGCAGTTGGTAATATTGAAAAACTTATTGAAGGACTTGGGTTAGATCTTTATACAGAGGTGGTAAACTGGGAGGAAATGAAGGATCTTCAACTATCTTTCCTGAAATCAGGAATTCCAGATCAAGATTTAGTTCAGGACGCTTCGTTCTTTTCATCTTTATATAAGTTTGCTCGACAACATAAAATTAAACATGTTATTACTGGTTCAAATTTCTCTACTGAGTGTTGTCGTGAACCAGAAGAATGGGGAGGGTATTTAGGTATTGATACTCTATTATTTAATGATATCCACAGACAGTTTGGAACACGGCCATTAAATACATTCCCCTTGGTGGATATATTGGTCTATAAGCTCTTTTACCAGAAAATTCTTGGTATGAAAGTGCATCACCCATTGAATTTAGTTCCTTTCAATAAGAAGGATGCTGAAAATGAACTTAGTGAAAAATTTGGCTGGCAACCCTTCCAGCATAAGCATCATGAGTCCCGTTTCACTCGCTTCTATGAAGATTATTGGCTGCCACGTAGATTTGGTTACGAGAAACGGAGAGCTCATTTCTCAAGCTTAATTATGACAGGCCAGATGACTCGAGAACAAGCTCTTGAGAGGCTTTCAAAGCCAGAAATGGATGAACATTTTCTTGAGCAAGAGTTTGAGTATGTTGCTCATAAACTTGGTATTAGTGTTGAAGAGTTACAAGAGCTATTTACTATGCCAAAAAAAACCTACAAAGATTATAAAAATAAACGTTGGTTGATTGGTTTAGGTGCAAATATCCTACGTACACTTGGATTGGAAAAACGGTATTTCAGATGATCAAAATTATTGATTATGGTATTGGAAATATACAAGCATTCCTAAATGTATATAAGCGACTAGGCATTAATGCAGATGTTGCTCGTTCCGTCGATGATATTAAAAGTGCTACGCATTTAATACTACCTGGAGTTGGCGCTTTTGACCAGGCCATGACTCTTTTTAATAACTCAGGTTTACGAGATAGTATTGAAAAGCGTATTTTTGAGGAAAAGATTCCAATTATTGGTATTTGTGTAGGTATGCAGATGCTTGCGACCTCCAGTGAGGAGGGGAGCATGCCTGGTTTAGGATGGATTCCAGGTACAGTTCGAGCATTCAGCAGCAATATCTTGTCAAAAAACCTCCCTATGCCGCACATGGGGTGGAATAATCTAATTAAGAAAGTAAATGCATCATTGCTGAAAGATTTTGAAAAAGAACCTTCCTTTTATTTTTTACACTCATTCTATTACGAATGTGATGATGCAGGTGATGTATTAGCAACTGCCGAATATGGCCATGATTTTCATTGTATTATTGGTAGGAACAACATATATGGTATTCAATGTCATCCAGAGAAAAGCCATTCGTCAGGTTGTAAACTATTAAAAAATTTCGCAGAGATCTAATAACATGCTTAGACCAAGAATCATACCCTGTTTACTTATCCACGATTCTGGCTTAGTCAAAACAGTTAATTTTAAATCCCCAAAGTATGTAGGTGATCCAATTAACGCCGTCAAAATTTTCAATGAGAAAGAAGCTGATGAATTGATGGTCCTTGATATTGATGCGACGTCCATGGGGTTAGAGCCTAATTATGATTTAATAAAAAAACTCGCAGCGGAATGTCGTATGCCTTTGTGCTATGGAGGTGGGGTAACCAGTGCAGCACAGGCTGCAAAAATTATCTCTCTTGGTGTTGAAAAGGTATCAATAAGTGCAGCTGCCGTTGAAAATCCAAATCTTGTCAGAGAGTTAGCAGAAGCAGTTGGTAAACAAAGTGTTGTTGTCGTGCTGGATGTTATCAAACGAAAAGGTCTTTTCTCAAAAGGATATGAGCTTTCGACTAGGAATAACACCAAGACGCATAAAATCGATCCTATCTCGTTTGCACAAGAAATGGCTGCTTTGGGGGCGGGTGAAATTGTCATCAATTTTATAGATAATGATGGTGTTATGGGGGGATATGATGTGACATATTCCTCGATTATCAAATCTCAAATAAACGTTCCTGTTACATTTCTCGGTGGGGCGGGTAGTTATGAACATCTTTCCGAATTGATTGACCAATGTGGCATCGTTGGGGCAGCGGCTGGTAGTCTTTTTGTATTTAAAGGGAAGTATAGAGCGGTATTGATAAGCTATCCTACACCTGAACAGAAAGATATGATTTGTAATGGTTTAATAAAAAATTATTAATAAGGGTTTACGATGTTTAAAGATAAAATACTATTGATTACTGGTGGTACCGGGTCTTTTGGTAATGCTGTATTGAATCGTTTTCTTTCCACAGATATAAAAGAAATTCGGATTTTTTCTCGCGATGAAAAGAAACAAGATGATATGCGGAAAAAATATAATAATCAAAAGTTGAAGTTTTATATTGGTGATGTCAGAGATTACCGTAGTATTTTGAATGCGACTCGTGGTGTTGATTTTATATATCATGCAGCAGCACTTAAGCAGGTTCCATCATGTGAATTTCATCCTATGGAGGCTGTTAAAACTAATGTCCTTGGTACGGAAAATGTTCTTGAAGCAGCCATAGCGAATGAAGTGAAAAGGGTTGTATGCCTAAGTACTGATAAAGCTGTATACCCGATCAACGCAATGGGTATTTCAAAAGCTATGATGGAAAAGGTTATGGTTGCGAAATCCCGTAATGTTGATCGCAACAAAACAGTAATATGTGGTACCCGTTATGGGAATGTTATGGCATCTCGCGGTTCAGTGATTCCATTATTTGTTGATCTTATTAAAGCCGGAAAGCCACTTACAATTACTGACCCTAATATGACCCGTTTTATGATGACTCTTGAGGATGCAGTAGATTTAGTTCTTTATGCATTCGAACATGGTAATAATGGCGATATCTTTGTACAAAAAGCTCCTGCTGCAACTATCGAAACATTAGCAATTGCTTTAAAGGATTTACTAAATGTTGCGAATCATCCAGTAAATATTATTGGTACACGTCATGGTGAGAAATTATTTGAAGCTCTGCTTAGTCGAGAGGAAATGATCGCTGCTGTAGATATGGGAGATTATTACCGCGTCCCACCAGATCTTCGTGACCTTAATTATGGAAAGTATGTTGAACAAGGTGATAGCCGCATATCTGAGGTTGAAGATTATAACTCTCATAATACTCAAAGGTTGGACATTGAAGGCATGAAAGCTCTCTTGCTCAAATTGGCCTTCATTCGAGCGCTTCGTGCTGGTGAACAATATGACCTGGACTCATGATATGAGAATATTGATTACTGGTGCAAATGGTTTTATTGGTCGTAATTTATGTTTGAGGCTTGAGGAACTCGGTTATAAGAATCTCATCAGAATTGATCGAGATTCAACAAATCAAGATCTTGAACGCGGTTTACAGGATGCTGATTTTATTTATCACTTAGCTGGTATCAATAGACCTAAGACTGATGATGAATTTATTTCTGGAAATAGTGATTTAACTAAGTACATAGTTGAGTATCTCCTTTCTATTGAAAAGAATACACCAATTATGCTAAGTTCTTCGATACAAGCTGAACTTAATAATGCTTATGGATTAAGCAAAGCTATAGCTGAAAGACATATCGAAAAGTATGCCGCTATTAGTGGTACTCCATATTATATTTTCAGATATCCAAACGTTTTTGGTAAATGGTGCCAGCCAAACTATAATTCTTTTGTAGCGACTTTTTGCCATAACATTGCCAATGATATTGACATTACTATCAATGATGCATCAGCGCCAGTCAATCTGGTTTATATTGATGATGTTTGTACTGATGCGATAGCTCTTCTCTCTGGGACGGTTGAACGCGGATATAAAGTTGTTGCGCCAATTTATTCAACTACAGTTGGTGAAGTTGCAGAATTAATTTATAGCTTCAAAAATAGCCGTTCCACCCTTATCACAGAAGCTGTCGGGACGGGATTTACCCGTGCATTGTATTCTACATGGCTGAGTTATCTACCAGCAGAGAAGTTTGCGTACAAGGTACCTTCTTATGGGGATGCTCGCGGAGTCTTTTGTGAGATGCTGAAAACGCCTACAGCGGGGCAGTTTTCATTTTTTACTGCTCACCCAGGTATTACGCGTGGCGGACACTACCATCACAGTAAAAATGAGAAATTCTTGGTCATTCGAGGTCAGGCATGCTTTAAATTTGAACATGTGATTACCGGTGAGCGATATGAACTGAAAGTTTCATCTGATGAGTTTAAGATTGTTGAAACAGTCCCTGGTTGGACACATGACATTACAAATATTGGAAATGATGAATTAATAGTCATGCTCTGGGCAAATGAAATTTTCAACCGTGATGAGCCTGATACTATTGCGAGACCTCTATAATGAAAAAATTAAAAGTTATGTCTGTTGTTGGGACCCGCCCTGAGATTATCCGTTTGTCCAGAGTTCTTGCTAAGCTTGATGAACACTGCGATCATATTCTTGTCCATACTGGTCAAAATTATGATTACGAATTAAATGAAGTATTTTTTAATGACTTGGGTGTTCGAAAACCTGATTATTTTTTAAATGCAGCCGGTAAAAATGCGGCGGAAACTATTGGCCAGGTTATTATTAAGGTAGATGAAGTATTAGAAATCGAAAAACCTGAAGCAATGCTGGTGTTGGGAGATACTAATTCATGTATTTCTGCCATTCCGGCCAAACGTCGTAAAGTGCCTATTTTTCACATGGAAGCAGGTAACCGTTGTTTCGATCAACGCGTGCCTGAAGAAACCAACAGGCGTATTGTTGACCATACGGCTGATATCAATATGACCTACAGTGATATTGCTCGTGAATATCTCTTAGCTGAAGGTATCCCAGCTGATCGGATCATAAAAACTGGTAGCCCCATGTTTGAGGTACTTTCATATTATATGCCCCAAATTGATGATTCAGATGTACTCTCGCGTTTGAATCTACGGTCTGGTGAATTCTTTGTTGTCAGTGCACATCGTGAAGAGAATGTTGATTCTCCTAAACAGCTCGTAAAACTTGCGAACATTCTAAACACTATTGCTGAAAAATATAATCTTCCAGTAATTGTTTCCACACATCCACGGACACGTAACCGAATCAATGAACAAGGAATTGAATTTCATCCAAATATAAACCTACTGAAACCACTGGGTTTTCATGATTATAACCACTTGCAGAAAAACTCACGTGCTGTGCTTTCAGATAGCGGCACTATCACTGAAGAGTCATCCATCATGAATTTCCCTGCGATAAACATTCGGGAAGCGCACGAGCGTCCGGAGGGCTTTGAAGAAGCATCCGTCATGATGGTGGGCTTGGAGTGTGAGCGCGTACTACAGGCGCTGGACATTCTGGCAACACAACCGCGTGGCAAAGTCCGTCTTTTACGTCAGGTTAGTGATTACAGCATGCCGAATGTGTCGGATAAAGTTGTTAGAATTGTTCACTCTTACACGGATTATGTTAAGAGAGTTGTCTGGAAAGAATATTGATGAAACTTGCTTTAATCATAGATGATTACCTTCCCAACAGTACTCGTGTTGGTGCAAAAATGTTCCATGACCTGGCTCAAGAATTTATTCATCGTGGGCACGATGTTACGGTAATTACTCCTGATACGGGCATGCAAGAAGATATTTCTTTTGATACCTTTCAGGGGGTCAAAACATGGCGTTTTAAAAGTGGACCGCTCAAGGATGTAAGTAAAATTCGACGAGCTATCAATGAAACACTTTTGTCTTATCGCGCGTGGAAAGCCATCAAAAATCGGGTAAATAAAGAGACCTTTGATGGGGTGGTTTATTACTCACCTTCTATATTCTGGGGGTATTTAGTTAAAAAAATAAAGTCCCGTTGCCAATGTCCAGCCTATCTTATTTTAAGAGATATGTTTCCCCAATGGGTAATTGATGCAGGGATGCTTAATGCAGGTTCCCCCATAGAACGCTATTTTCGTCTTTTTGAAAGAATATCTTATCGTCAGGCTAATCGTATTGGACTTATGTCTGATAAGAATCTTGAGGTTTTTCGGATGACAAATAAGGGCTATCCGTGCGAAGTTCTTCGTAATTGGGCATCCCTAACACCAACGGTCTTACCCAAGGATTATATACCACTGCGTAAGCGACTTGGCCTTGAAGATAAAATCATTTTCTTCTATGGTGGAAACATCGGTCATGCACAGGATATGGCAAACTTGATGCGCCTTGTGAGAAACATGGCGGCATATCCGCAGGCCCATTTCCTTTTTATTGGCCAGGGTGATGAAGTTGAATTAATTAATTCCTTGGCTACTGAGTGGGCATTGACGAATTTTACCTATTTGGCCTCGGTTAATCAGGATGAATTTAAATTCATTTTATCAGAAGTGGATATAGGATTATTTTCTCTTTCCGCTAAACACTCTTCCCATAATTTTCCCGGTAAGTTGCTGGGTTATATGGTTCAGTCTCTGCCTATTTTAGGTAGCGTTAATGCTGGAAATGATTTGCTTGATATCGTCAATCAAAATAACGCTGGATTAATACATGTCAATGGTGAGGATGATAAACTATGCCAATCTGCGCTGTTAATGCTGAATGATGTTAATGTTCGCCGCCAACTTGGTTTAGGCGCAAATATGTTGTTGAAAGCGGAATTCTCTGTTGAGTCTGCAGCGCAGACGATAGAAATGAGACTGGAGGCATACAATGCGGTTAGTTGATAATAACCAAATTGACGAATTATACGATCAAGCCGAGCAATCAGAACGTTTGCGCTCCCATCTTTTGATGCATGAATCGCATCAAGAAAAGGTACAGCGGTTACTCATTGCATTAGTCAAGGGCAGCTATGTGGAACCGCATTACCACGAACTACCTCATCAGTGGGAAATGTTCATTGTTTTGCAGGGGCAACTGCAGGTTTGTTTGCATAGTAAAAATGGCGAAGTTATAAAGCAATTTGTTGCAGGAGAGAATACAGGAATTAGTATTGTGGAGTTTTCTCCAGGAGATATACACAGTGTTGAATGCCTGTCTCCGCGTGCGCTTATGATGGAAGTGAAAGAAGGACCATTCGACCCTTCTTTTGCAAAATCGTTCGTGTGATGCCTGTTTGAACGCATCTTCCGCTATCTGCCCAAGCTAAACATGAGTTAACATCTATACCACATTTTAAGCCGCGCACATGCTGCGCGGTGACCACACCTGACAGGAGTATGTAATGTCCAAGCAACAGATCGGCGTCGTCGGTATGGCAGTGATGGGGCGCAACCTGGCGCTCAACATCGAAAGCCGTGGTTATACCGTCTCCATCTTCAACCGCTCCCGCGAGAAAACTGAAGAAGTTGTTGCCGAGAACCCGGGTAAGAAACTGGTTCCTTATTACACGGTGAAAGAATTCGTCGAGTCTCTTGAAACCCCACGTCGTATCCTGTTAATGGTGAAAGCGGGCGCTGGCACCGATGCTGCCATCGATTCCCTGAAGCCGTATCTGGATAAAGGCGACATCATCATTGATGGTGGTAACACCTTCTTCCAGGACACTATCCGTCGTAACCGTGAACTGTCCGCTGAAGGTTTTAACTTCATCGGTACTGGCGTATCCGGCGGTGAAGAGGGGGCTCTGAAAGGCCCTTCCATCATGCCTGGTGGTCAGAAAGAAGCCTATGAACTGGTTGCGCCGATCCTGACCAAAATCGCAGCCGTTGCGGAAGATGGCGAGCCGTGCGTGACCTATATTGGCGCTGACGGCGCAGGCCATTACGTGAAGATGGTTCACAACGGCATCGAATACGGCGACATGCAGCTGATTGCTGAAGCCTATTCTCTGCTGAAAGGCGGTCTGAACCTGTCTAACGAAGAACTGGCAACTACCTTCACCGAGTGGAATGAAGGCGAGCTGAGCAGTTACCTGATCGACATCACTAAAGACATCTTCACTAAAAAAGATGAAGACGGTAAATACCTTGTTGATGTGATCCTGGACGAAGCGGCGAACAAAGGTACCGGTAAATGGACCAGCCAGAGTTCTCTGGATCTGGGCGAACCGCTGTCGTTGATCACCGAGTCTGTATTCGCGCGCTACATCTCTTCTCTGAAAGACCAGCGCGTTGCGGCATCTAAAGTGCTGTCTGGCCCGCAGGCTAAACTGGCTGGTGATAAAGCAGAGTTTGTTGAGAAAGTTCGTCGCGCGCTGTACCTGGGTAAAATCGTCTCTTACGCGCAGGGCTTCTCTCAACTCCGCGCCGCGTCTGACGAATATAACTGGGATCTGAACTACGGTGAAATCGCGAAGATCTTCCGCGCAGGCTGCATCATTCGTGCGCAGTTTCTGCAGAAAATTACTGACGCGTATGCTGAAAACAAAGGCATCGCGAACCTGCTGCTGGCCCCGTACTTCAAAAATATCGCTGACGAATATCAGCAAGCGCTGCGTGATGTAGTGGCTTATGCTGTGCAGAATGGTATCCCGGTACCGACCTTCTCTGCAGCGGTAGCCTATTACGATAGCTACCGTTCTGCGGTACTGCCGGCTAACCTGATCCAGGCCCAGCGCGACTACTTCGGTGCGCACACGTATAAACGCACTGATAAAGAAGGTGTGTTCCACACCGAATGGCTGGATTAATCTGATTTAGTCTAACTGTAAATGCAGGCCCGGAGCGCTCCTCCGGGCTTTTTTATTGCCAAAAAATGGGATTCAGTCAGGTCTGATATCCGGTGTTGTAGCAAAGCACGATATACTGGTGCAATGCAGAGCCGATGCGCGACGTTGTTGGCAGCGTGTTCACCCTCAAATGTTTAACCGGAAGAAGTTACACAGCGAATGAAGATAACTATCTCAGGAACAGGTTATGTTGGTTTGTCGAACGGTATTCTGATTGCCCAGCACCATGAAGTGGTCGCTCTGGATATCGTTCCGACGAAGGTCGAGATGCTGAATCAGAAAAAATCGCCGATCGTTGATAGAGAGATCGAAGAATATCTAGCGACAAAACAGCTGAATTTCCGTGCAACGACCGATAAGTATGATGCATACCGCGACGCGGACTACGTTATCATCGCGACACCGACTGATTACGATCCGAAAACAAACTACTTTAACACCTCGAGCGTCGAGTCAGTGATCCGCGATGTAGTCGAAATCAACCCAAATGCGGTGATGGTAATTAAATCAACGATTCCGGTTGGCTTTACGAACTCCATTAAAGAACAGTTGGATATCGACAATATTTTCTTTTCGCCAGAATTCCTGCGTGAAGGTCGTGCACTGTACGACAACCTGCATCCGTCCCGTATCGTTATTGGTGAACGTTCCGAACGTGCCGAGCGTTTTGCCGCGCTGCTGCAGGAAGGAGCGGTTAAAAAAGACATTCCGACGTTGTTTACTGACTCGACTGAAGCCGAAGCCATCAAGTTATTTGCTAACACCTATCTGGCGTTACGTGTGGCTTACTTTAACGAGCTGGATAGCTATGCAGAAAGTCTTGGCTTGAACTCACGGCAGATTATTGAAGGTGTGTGCCTGGATCCGCGTATCGGCAATCACTACAACAACCCGTCATTCGGCTATGGTGGCTACTGTCTGCCGAAAGATACTAAGCAATTACTGGCGAACTACGCGTCTGTGCCGAATAACATTATTGGCGCGATCGTTGATGCGAACCGTACGCGTAAGGACTTCATCGCAGATTCTATTCTTGCGCGTAAGCCTAAGGTAGTTGGCGTGTACCGTTTGATCATGAAAAGTGGTTCCGATAATTTCCGGGCATCATCGATTCAGGGCATCATGAAGCGCATTAAGGCAAAGGGCGTGCCCGTTATTATCTATGAACCGGTCATGGAAGAGGATGAATTTTTCCATTCCCGAGTTGTGCGTGATCTTAATGCGTTCAAAAATGAAGCAGATATTATTATTTCTAACCGCATGACGTCAGAATTAGCTGATGTTGCCGATAAAGTGTATACCCGCGATTTGTTTGGTAGTGATTAATCTCGTCTCCATAAAAAGGCCTTATATAAGGCCTTTTTTATTTTAATCAGGCCAGTAATCAAACTTTGTAGAAATCACGATACCAGTCAACAAAGTTCTTCACCCCATCTTTTACCGTGGTTTCAGGTTTAAAACCAATTACCTCATACAGTGCTTTAGTGTCCGCGCTGGTTTCCAGCACATCACCTGGCTGTAGCGGTAGCATATTTTTCTTCGCTTCAATACTCAGTGCATCTTCCAGAGCCTGGATATAGTCCATTAGCTCAACCGGTGAACTATTGCCGATATTGTAAACGCGATAGGGCGCAATGCTGGCTGCTGGCGTGCCTGTTTCAACGGTCCATTGTGTGTCTGCGTGTGGAATGACATCCTGCAGGCGAATGATTGCTTCTGCGATATCATCAATATAGGTAAAGTCACGCTTCATTTTGCCATAGTTATAGACGTCAATACTTTTCCCTTCCAGCATCGCTTTGGTGAACTTAAACAGCGCCATATCAGGACGACCCCAAGGACCGTACACGGTGAAGAAACGCAACCCGGTTGTGGGCAATCCGTACAAATGGGAATAAGTATGGGCCATCAGTTCGTTGGCTTTTTTGGTTGCCGCATACAGAGATACGGGGTGATCAACGGAATCATCCGTTGAGAAAGGCATTTTGCGATTCAGGCCGTAAACTGAACTGGATGAGGCATAGAGTAAATGCTGAATTTTATGATGGCGACACCCTTCCAGTATGTTCAGAAATCCTGTGAGATTTGAGTCTGCGTAGGCATGCGGGTTTTCGAGTGAATATCGTACGCCAGCCTGTGCCGCGAGATGGATCACACGCTCAAAATGCCCGGATGCGAAAAGTTCAGTCATGCCTTCGCGGTCGGCTAAATCAATTTTATGAAACTGGAAACCAGGCTGTGCCAGTAATTCCAGACGAGCTTGTTTAAGGCTGACGTCGTAGTAATCGTTCAGGTTATCAATACCGACTACTTGATGGCCAGCCTCAAGGAGGCGTTTGCTAACGTGGAAGCCGATGAAACCAGCGGCACCCGTAACCAGGTATTTCATGTTTATTCCTCTTTTTGGCTAAATAATAGCCAGGCACCAACAGGTGCTACTAAAAAGTGGAATGATACCGTTAGATGGTAAAAAAGCTAATTGTTATATTATTTACGCCTACCATTTTTACTGGTCAGACGGTAAGTATTCACGATATGAATTCAATAAAATGAATTGTAAAGTATAACGATTAGCGGGCATGAAACCTGTTTGTTGATGGTTTTTTGCGCATGAAGATGTTCTTTGAGTATTGACACTTTTTTTTAATCGTATCGTTTTTCAGTAGTGATTGAAATACCAATCAAAATCCCTGAAACAATTTGATTTTTTTATCATTAATCCTATGGCATTACCTCGATTTATAGCTAAACTGATTCCAGTTTAAGTCTTTCCTTATCTAGGGTTTCTATGTCTGTAAGTGATAACAACATGTCCGGGCGCAGTCACGATCCGGAACAGATTGATCTGATTGATTTATTGGTACAGTTGTGGCGTGGGAAAGTAACAATCGTTATCGCGATTGTTATTGCCATAGTGCTTGCTGTGGGCTATTTGGCAGTTGCTAAGGAGAAATGGACCTCAACAGCCATTATTACTCAACCGGATGTTGGTCAGATAGCCACATATAACAACGCCCTCAATGTGTTGTATGGTGTCAGCGCCCCCAAGGCTACTGAACTGCAGACAAACGTGGTTGGTCGTTTCAGTACTTCTCTCTCTGCATTGGCTGAAACGCTTGATAATCAGGAAGAACCACAGAAACTGTCAATTGAACAATCTGTTAAAGGTCAACCGCTGCCGTTGGCGGTTTCTTATGTGGGTAGCTCACCAGAAGACGCTCAGCGTCAGCTCGCCGAATACATTCAACAAACAGATGAAAAGGTTGCTAAAGAGCTGAAGCTTGACCTGATTGATAATATCAAGTTGCAAACCACCACGTTGCAAGACTCTCTGAAAACTCAGGAAGTGGTTGCTCAGGAGCAAAAAGATCTGCGAATTAAGCAAATCCAGGAAGCGCTACGTTATGCAGAACAAGCAGGTGTGACGAAACCGCAAATTCAGCAGACGCAGGATGTGACGCAGGACAGTATGTTCCTGTTGGGTAGTGATGCCCTGAAGTCCATGATTGAGCACGAATCTACACGCCCTTTGATATTGTCTGATAACTACTTTCAGACCAAACAAAAGCTGTTGGATATCGAAAATCTTAAGCTTGAAGGGACTGAGTTGCACGCCTATCGCTATGTGATGAAACCAACGTTACCGATTCGTCGTGACAGCCCGAAAAAAGCGATTACCCTCGTGCTGGCGGTTTTGCTCGGTGGGATGATTGGTGCAGGCGTGGTGCTGGGGCGAAATGCTCTGCGTGGTTACAAAGCCAAAGCTGAGTAAGTCTAAAGCTGACAACAAAAAACCGGGCAGTGCCCGGTTTTTTCATATCTGCAACTTACTGATGACGCTTACGTAAATTCTCAATCACCGTCGTCAGGTCGAGGTCCTGGTCCTGCAGCAGCACCAGCAGGTGATACATCAGATCAGAAGCTTCATTTGTCAGCTCAAAACGGTCGTTAACGGTCGCAGCCAGCGCGGTTTCTACGCCTTCTTCACCTACTTTCTGCGCGATACGTTTGGTGCCGCTGGCATACAGTTTCGCGGTGTAGGAGCTGGCCGGGTCAGCGGTTTTACGTTCGGCCAGCAGTTGCTCAAGCTGATACAGGAACAGCCACTGGTGGCTTGCGTCACCAAAGCAGCTTGAGGTACCTTTATGGCAGGTTTGGCCAATCGGGTTAACCAGCACCAGCAGGGTGTCGTTGTCGCAGTCAGGCGCAATGCGCACCACATTCAGGAAGTGACCGGAGGTCTCTCCTTTGGTCCACAGGCGCTGTTTGGTCCGTGAGAAAAAGGTCACTTTGCCGCTTTCGAGCGTTTTATCCAGCGCCTCCGGGTTCATATACCCCAGCATCAATACTTCACCGGAAACCGCATGCTGCACGATGACTGGCATCAGTCCGTCGGTTTTTTCCCAGTCCAGCTCGCGGCATTGTTGCTTCGTTAACATATCCTGATCTCCACGCCCTGTGTTGCCAGGTACGCTTTTAATTCGCCAATATTGATAATTTGTTTGTGGAAGACGGAGGCGGCAAGCGCGCCGTCAACGTCGGCATCCCGGAAAGCTTCGAGGAAGTGTTCCATGGTGCCCGCACCGCCGGAGGCAATCAGCGGTACGTGGCAAACATCACGCACTTTTTTCAGTTGTTCAAGGTCATAACCGTTACGTACGCCGTCCTGGTTCATCATGTTCAGGACGATTTCGCCCGCGCCGCGTTTTTGGACTTCCTGCACCCAGTCCAGTGTTTCCCACTGCGTGACGCGGGTACGGCTTTCATCTCCGGTATACTGATTTACATGATATTTGCCGGTGTCGGCGTCATACCAGGTATCAATGCCCACCACGATGCACTGCACGCCGAAGCGGTCCGCCAGACGGGTGATAAGCTCCGGTTCGGCCAGCGCCGGGGAGTTGATGGAGATTTTGTCCGCCCCGAAGGAGAGAATGCGCGCCGCATCGTCGATGGATTTAATGCCGCCAGCTACGCAGAACGGAATATCGATCACTTCCGCCACGCGTGATACCCAACTTTTATCCACTACGCGGCCATCGCTGGAAGCGGTGATATCATAGAACACCAGTTCATCTGCGCCTTCATCGGCATAGCGTTTTGCCAGCGGGACGATGTCACCAATAATCTCGTGATTACGGAACTGGACGCCTTTTACCACCTGCCCGTCACGGACGTCCAGACAAGGAATTATGCGTTTTGCCAGCATTGAATGGCCTCCTCAACGGTGAACTTTCCTTCCAGCAGGGCGCGTCCGACGATCACGCCACGAACACCAGTCCCGCGCAGGGCCGCTACGTCCTCGATTCCGCCAATGCCGCCAGATGACTGAAATGCCACCTGCGGGTATTTGGCGCACACTTCTTCATACAGCGCGACGTTTGAGCCTGCCAGCGTACCGTCGCGGGAGATATCGGTACACAGCACGTGCTTCAGGCCAACGGGTAAATAGGTCTCAACCAGTTCTTCCAGTGAAACCCCTGAATCTTCCTGCCAGCCACTGACCGCAACCTGTTTATTCCCGTGCTCGTCAATACGAACGTCCAGCGCCAGTACCAGCGCATCGGCACCAAAATGGGCAAACCAGCTCTTGACTATCTCGGGAGATTTTACCGCCGTCGAACCCACCACCACGCGCGCCACACCTGCGTCAAGAAGCGCCGCCACGTCTGCTTCCGTACGCACGCCGCCGCCAACCTGTACCGGAACATTGACGCCAGCGACCAGCGTTTTGATCAGCGGGATCTGGCGCTGCGCCGGGTCTTTTGCGCCGGTTAAATCTACCAGGTGCAGCACTTCAGCACCCTGGGCTGCATAATCCTGCAAACGGGGGAGAGGATCGTTGCCGTAATCACGTTGCTTAGCGTAATCGCCCTGATGAAGACGCACCACCGTGCCGTCGATTAAATCTAATGCCGGAATAATCATTACATCTCCAGAAAGTTTTTCAGCAACTGTGCCCCAGCCGCGCCCGAACGTTCCGGGTGAAACTGTACGCCAAAGAAATTGTCTTTTTGTACTGCCGCGGTAAACGGTTCGCCGTAATTGCACTGGGCGATGGTCCACGGGTTTACCGGCATAGCGTAGCTGTGTACAAAGTAGAAATAGGCGCCATCTCCAATGCCCTGGAACAGACGGTTCCCCGCCTGCGGATAGACGCGATTCCAGCCCATATGCGGCAGCGGCAGACCGAAATCGGTCATCTTCGGGACGTCTTGCTCAATAATGCCCAGCAGGGAGACACCGTTACTCTCTTCGCTGCGACGGCCCAGCAGTTGCATACCTAAACAGATCCCCAGTACCGGTTGAGTACAGGCTTTAATCAGTTCAATCAGTTCGCGCTCGTGCAACTGGTCCATAGCCGCCTGCGCGGTGCCGACGCCCGGCAGAAACAGTTTATCGGCGCGCAGCACTACGTCCGGGTCACGGCTGACAACAGGATCGTATCCGTGGCGTGCGACGGCGGATTTTACCGAGTGCAGGTTGGCGCAACCGGTGTCCAGAATCACCACGTTCATTACAGCACTCCTTTTGAGGAGGGCAGCGTGTCACCTTCTACACGAATCGCCTGACGCAGCGTACGGCCAAAGGCTTTAAACAGGCTCTCCACACGGTGGTGGTCATTTTTGCCTTTGGTTTTCAGGTGCAGGGTGACGCCCATAGTGTAAGAGAGTGAACGGAAGAAGTGTTCGATCATCTCCGTGCTCAGATCGCCAACGCGCTGGTAGGTAAACTCCGCGCGGTACTCCAGGTGTGGGCGGCCGGAGATATCCAGCGCGCAACGTGCCAGACACTCATCCATCGGCAGCACAAAACCAAAACGGTTGATGCCGCGTTTATCGCCTAACGCCAGCTTTAAGGCTTCGCCCAGCGCCAGACCGGTATCTTCAACGGTGTGGTGATCGTCTATATACAGATCGCCCTTGACGGCAATCTCCATGCGAAAACCGCCGTGGGTGGCGATTTGATCCAGCATGTGGTCAAAGAAGCCAACGCCAGTATTGATTTTGCTGCGGCCTTCGCGGTCCAGCCAGACTTTGACGTCAATCTGCGTTTCTTTGGTATTGCGCTCAACGTGTGCGTAGCGGTCACGTTTGGTCAACTGCTCGCCGATCATAGCCCAGTTCAGGGTATCGCGATGGTAACGCAATCCGCTAATGCCCATGTTTTCAGCGAGCTGAATATCGGTCGCCCGATCACCAATGACGTAGCTGTTCGCCATATCCATGGCCTGTTCAACCAGATACTGTTCAACCAGCTTCACTTTTGGCTTACGGCAATCACACTCGTCCGCTGGCAAGTGCGGGCAGATCAATACCTCATCAAACGTTACGCCCTGAGAGGTGAAAATTTGCATCATCAGGTTATGCGGACCGTCAAAATCAGCCTGCGGGAAACTCTGGGTTCCGAGTCCATCCTGGTTAGTGATCATAACCAGCTTAAAACCTGCTTTTTGCAGTTTCAGTAAAACGGGAACAACTTCCGGCTCGAAGGCAAGTTTGTCAAAGCGATCGACCTGAAAGTCACTTGGCGGTTCGGAAATCAGGGTTCCATCACGGTCAATAAAAAGATACTTCTGGCTCATACTTGCTCCGCACGTAAGGCGTCAATGACGCGCTGGCTCTCTTCACGGGTTCCGACAGTAATTCGCAGGCAGCCGCTTAACGAAGGTTGTTTATTCTGATCTCGTAAGATAATGCCCTGATCCCACAAAGATTTAAATACGCTACTTGATGCGGTGAAGCGCGCCAGAACATAGTTAGTTTCAGAATCGAATACCTGCTCTACACAGCGAATTGTTTTCAGGTTATCTACCAGATACTGACGCTCTTCCAGGATCTGCTCTACGCGTTTACGCATGGCGGAAATCCCTTGCGGCGTCAGCGCCTGGGCGGCGATATCTGCCACCGGCGTAGAGAGTGGGTAAGGGGCAATCACTTTTAACAGCAGATTGATAACCTCTTCATTCGCCAGCGTAAACCCGCAGCGTAAACCGGCGAGCGCAAACGCTTTGGACAACGTGCGTAATATCACCAGATGCGGATACTCAGACAGCCAGCCTGCCAGCGTGGCCTGTGGGCAAAACTCGATATACGCTTCATCGGCAACCACGATAGCTTTACCCTGCGTCATGTCGAGCAGCGAACGCAGATCCTGTGGCTTGATCAGTTGGCCGGTTGGGTTGTTCGGGCTGCATACGTAAACAACTTTCACGCCATCAAGCTTGTCCGCGATGCCTTGCAAATCAAGTTGCCAGCTATCAAGGGTTGGAACGGTGCGGCACTCAACACCAATCGTTTCGGCGCTGACGCTGTACATGCCGTAAGTTGGCGGGCAGTACAGAATCGCATCTTTACCGGGTTCGCAAAACGCGCGCACGAGCAGTTCGATCCCTTCATCTGCGCCGCGGCTGACCAGCACCTGCTCCGGCTTGACGCCAGCATACTGCGCGTAATTCTCAATCACAGCTTTCGGCTGGCATTCAGGGTAGCGGTTCAGCGTTTGCTGACTGAGCTGGAACTCAACGGCGGTTGGGTACTCATTCGCGTTGAGCCAGACATCGCCGTTACCGCCGAGACGACGGGCAGACTGATAGGGCGTTAATTCGCGAACATTCTTACGGGCTAAATCAGTGACGCTGAGAAAGTTGTCAGTGCTCATGCTTGCTCCTTCAGGGCGTTAACGCGCAGGGTGACGGCATTTTTGTGGGCAGTCAGTCGTTCAGCAGCGGCCAGTGTTTCAATGGTTGAGGCCAGGGCAGAGAAACCTTGTGGGGTTAATTCCTGTACGGTCATCCGTTTCTGGAAATCAGCCAGCCCAAGGCTTGAGCAGGTCGCGGTATAGCCGTAGGTCGGAAGAACGTGGTTGGTGCCAGAAGCATAGTCGCCTGCGGATTCCGGCGACCAGTCCCCGAGGAACACCGAACCGGCGCTGGTGATCTCATCAACCAGTTCACGCGCGTTGCGGGTCTGAATAATCAGGTGTTCCGGACCGTAGGCGTTAGATATTTCAACGCACTGCGCCAGATCTTTCGCCACGATTAAGCGGCTGGCGGAGAGCGCCTGACGTGCGGTCTCAGCGCGGGAAAGCTCAGCGAGCTGGCGTTCAACGGCTTTGGCAACGCCTTCGGCAAGCGTAGCGTCTGGCGTCAGGAGAATAACCTGCGAGTCGGGGCCGTGTTCTGCCTGAGAAAGCAGGTCAGAGGCAACAAAGTCCGGCGTCGCACCGCTGTCGGCGATAACCAGCACTTCGGACGGGCCAGCAGGCATGTCGATGGCCGCGCCGTCAAGACGCTGGCTGACCTGGCGTTTGGCTTCGGTCACATATGCATTGCCTGGCCCGAAGATTTTATCGACCTTAGGAATAGATTCGGTGCCCAGCGCCAGCGCGGCAATAGCCTGCGCGCCGCCCACATTAAACACCTCTTTTACGCCGCACAGCTGCGCGGCGTAGAGGATTTCATCGGCAATCGGCGGCGGTGAGCACAGCACCACTTTTTTGCAGCCGGCGATGCGCGCCGGGGTCGCCAGCATTAATACGGTGGAAAACAGCGGCGCCGAACCTCCAGGAATATACAGGCCCACGGAAGCGATAGGGCGGGTAACCTGCTGGCAACGCACGCCTGGCTGGGTCTCGATATCCACCGGTGGCAGGATCTGCGCGGTGTGGAAAGTATCAATATTACGCACCGCCGCCTGCATGGCTTGTTTCAGTTCGTCGCTCAGGCGACTGCTGGCTTGCTGGATTTCTTCCTCGGTCACGCGCAGCGCGCCAACCTCGGTTTTATCGAACTTTGCGCTGTATTCACGCAGCGCCCGGTCGCCGTTATTTTTGACGTTCTCAAGGATCTCAGCCACTGTGCGGCTGATGCTTTCAGAGGCGGAAATTGCCGGGCGCATCAACAGTTCGCGCTGCTGCTCAGGGCTATAGCTATTCCAGTCAATCAGGGTATTGAAGCTCATGGTCGTTACTCCATCATCGGGTGTTGCCGGATGGCGGCGCTGCCTTATCCGGCCAACAAGACCCGTAATATCAATGATTGTGACAATTCTTGTAGGCCTGATAAGCGAAGCGCCATCAGGCATCAGATCACTCCATCATCTTCTCAATCGGCAACACCAGAATTGAGCTGGCACCGAGCGCTTTCAGTTTTTCCATTGTTTCCCAGAACAGGGTTTCGCTGCTGACCATGTGCATGGCAACACGCTGCTGGTCGCCCGCCAGAGGCAGAATGGTAGGGCGCTCAGCGCCGGGCAGCAGGGCGATGACCTCGTCCAGACGCTCGCTCGGCGCGTGCATCATGATGTATTTGGATTCACGGGCCTGAATAACCCCCTGGATACGGGTTAGCAGTTTGTCGATCAGTTGTTGCTTGGCTTCGGCCATTTCGCCGTCGCGCTGAATCAGACAGGCTTTAGAGCGGTAGATCACTTCTACTTCGCGCAGACCGTTGGCTTCAAGCGTTGCGCCGGTGGACACCAGATCGCAAATCGCATCAGCCAGACCCGCACGGGGAGCAACTTCTACAGAACCGTTTAACAGACAAGATTTAAACGAAACTCCTTTCTGATCGAGATAACGTTTGAGCAGGTGTGGGTAAGAGGTCGCGATACGTTTACCGTTCAGCGCTGCCGGGCCATCCCAGGCTTCATCAACCGGGGTAGCCAGCGAGAGACGGCAGCCGCCGAAGTCCAGACGGCGCAGGGTAAAATAGCGAGGGTCTTCACCCTGTGCCCGGCGGTTGAGCAGTTCCTCTTCCAGAACGTTTTCCCCGATGATGCCGAGGTCAACGACACCGTCCATCACCAGACCCGGGATATCGTCATCACGCACACGCAGAATATCGATCGGCATGTTCTCCGCCATCGCAATCAGGCGCTGGGTGTGAAGATTAATTTTAATGCCGCAACGGGCCAGTAATTCGCGTGAATCATCGCTTAAGCGGCCTGATTTCTGCATAGCTATGCGTAAACGGGTGTTGTCTAACATTCTTTATTCCTCGTTATCCTGTCTGAATCAGTTTGGGTCACGCACAAAAAAAAGCCCCCGGAAGAAATCTTCCGGGGGCTTTCTCATACGCTCATGCACCGCTGGAAGATTTAAACGTCTCCCAGCACACATCGCCTGAAAGACTAGTCAGGATGATGGTGATGATGGTGTTTGAATTGAGCGCGTGTCATAAATTTTCTCGATGAATGTTTATTCATTTGATGTCTTTTAACCTAAACCACTTTAGCTACGGAAAGCAAGGGCTTTTTTTGATCATTAATTCATTTCATATTGATACTATGAATTGTCAGCCACCGTGGGCTGGCGTAGCCTTGCGTTATAGGCCAAAAGTCAGGAGAGAAGGCATGAAAAAGGTCGCAATTGTCGGGTTAGGTTGGTTAGGCATGCCGTTAGCCATGTCGCTGGCGGCGAGAGGCTGGCAGGTTACCGGCAGCAAAACCACATTGGATGGGGTGGAAGCGGCCCGCATGAGCGGTATCGAGAGTTATTCGCTGCGCCTGGAACCTGAACTGGTCTGTGAGGCTGACGATCTCGATGCACTGATGGACGCCGATGCGCTGGTTATTACGCTGCCTGCGCGTCGTAGCGGTCCTGGGGAAGCATTTTACTTGCAGGCAATGCAGGAGCTGGTCGACAGCGCGCTGGCGTATCGGATCCCACGAATTATTTTTACCAGTTCGACGTCAGTCTATGGTGACGTTCAAGGCACAGTGAAAGAGGGGACGCCGCGTAATCCGGTCACGGCGAGCGGTCGTGTCCTGAAAGAACTTGAAGACTGGTTGCACAATTTGCCAGGCACGTCGGTGGATATTTTGCGTCTGGCCGGGTTGGTCGGTCCGGGAAGACATCCTGGTCGCTTCTTTGCCGGCAAGACGGCACCAGACGGACATCATGGCGTCAATCTGGTGCATCTGGACGATGTGGTTTCTGCCATCACGTTACTGCTGCAAGCGCCTAAAGGGGGACACATCTATAATATATGTGCGCCTATGCATCCGGCGCGTAACGTGTTCTATCCGCAGATGGCCCGCCAGTTGGGGATGGAGCCGCCGGAATTTCGCGGCGGTACGGATAACGGTAAAGGTAAAGTCATTGATGGCAACCGTATTTGTAATGAGCTTGGGTTTGAGTACCAGTATCCTGACCCGCTGGTGATGCCGATGGAGTGACAATCCAGCAGAGTGCCGCTGTATACCGCCAGGGGGCGAGTATGAAACCACTGCTGGACGTTCTTATCATCCTCGATGCATTAGAAAAAGAGGGCAGTTTCGCGGCGGCGTCGGCAAAATTGTTTAAGACGCCGTCTGCGCTTAGCTACACCGTCCATAAGCTGGAAAGCGATCTTAATATTCAGCTACTCGATCGCAGCGGACACCGGGCTAAGTTCACCCGCACCGGGCAGATGCTGCTGGAAAAGGGGCGGGAGGTGCTGCACACCGTCCGCGAACTTGAAAAGCAGGCGATTAAACTTCACGAAGGCTGGGAGAATGAACTGGTTATTGGCGTAGATGATACGTTTCCCTTTTCACTGCTGGCCCCACTCATCGAATCTTTCTATCAACACCACAGCGTGACGCGCCTGAAGTTTATCAATGGCGTGCTGGGCGGCTCCTGGGATGCCCTCACTCAGGGCCGGGCGGATATTATCGTTGGCGCAATGCATGAACCCCCAGCAGCGAGCGAATTTGGCTTTGCACGGCTCGGGGTTTTGGAACAGGTGTTTGTGGTTGCGCCGCATCACCCGCTGGCGCAGGAACAGGAACCGTTAAATCGTCGTACCATTCGCCGTTTTCGCGCCATTGTGGTGGGGGACAATGCGCAGCATGCCAACGTCTCAGGCTCCCAGGTGCTTGACGATCAAGAAGCCATTACCGTTTTTGACTTCAAAACCAAGCTGGAACTGCAAATCAGCGGTCTGGGATGTGGCTATATTCCGCGCTACCTGGCGCAGCGATTTCTGGAGAGCGGCGCACTGATTGAGAAAAAAGTGGTCGCGCAAATTGTCTTTGAACCCGTGTGGATAGGCTGGAATGAACAGACCGCCGGGTTGGCCAGTGCCTGGTGGCGGGATGAAATTTTAGCAAATAGTGCTATTGCGGGGGTGTATGTTAAAACGGCTGCTGACAAATCAATCAGTTAAGAAAAAATATTCTTTTGTGGCCGCTTCAATCTCTTGTTATTTCTCCCCAATTTAGGGCAAAATACGCCGCTTGCAAAAAATGACATTAACCGACGTTTTAATACGCGTCGGTTATTTTTTTGCATCAAACCAATCATTCATAAAAGAGGCCGGGCTTCGTACCGGATAGATACTTACTTAAAAATCGACAGTTGTTGTCGCTGAGGATTAACAAAAAATGGGGCAATTTTTTGCTTACGCGACGGTTTTCGCCGTAATGGGGGATAACCATGTCGCATAACGCTACTCCAAACACCTCTCGCGTGGAATTACGTAAAACGCTTACGCTGGTTCCGGTTGTCATGATGGGCCTTGCCTATATGCAGCCGATGACGCTGTTCGATACATTCGGTATCGTATCAGGAATGACCGATGGTCACGTCCCGACAGCTTACGCCTTTGCACTGATCGCCATCCTCTTTACCGCACTGAGCTACGGTAAACTGGTGCGTCGCTATCCGTCTGCAGGCTCTGCCTACACTTATGCCCAGAAATCCATTAGCCCGACCGTTGGCTTTATGGTGGGTTGGTCATCACTGCTGGACTACCTGTTCGCTCCGATGATCAACATTCTGTTGGCAAAAATTTATTTTGAAGCCCTGGTGCCGTCGATACCGTCATGGATATTCGTGGTGGCGCTGGTGGCCTTTATGACCGCCTTCAACCTGCGCAGCCTTAAATCCGTTGCGAATTTCAACACCGTAATCGTGTTGTTGCAGGTGGTGCTGATTGCAGTGATCCTCGGCATGGTCGTTTATGGCGTGTTCGAAGGGGAAGGTGCCGGTACGCTGGCGAGCAGCCGTCCGTTCTGGTCAGGTGATGCACACGTGATCCCGATGATCACGGGCGCGACCATCCTGTGCTTCTCGTTCACCGGTTTTGACGGTATCAGCAACCTGTCAGAAGAAACCAAAGACGCTGAGCGCGTGATCCCGCGTGCGATTTTCCTGACCGCGCTGATTGGTGGCCTGATCTTTATCGTCTCCACCTATCTGTTGCAGCTGTACTTCCCGGATATCTCGCGCTTCAAGGATCCAGACGCTTCGCAGCCGGAAATCATGCTGTACGTCGCCGGTAAGTTCTTCCAGGTTGGCGCGCTGATTTTCTCTACCATTACCGTACTGGCATCCGGTATGGCGGCGCATGCTGGCGTAGCGCGTCTGATGTACGTGATGGGGCGTGACGGCGTGTTCCCGAAAAGTTTCTTCGGTTATGTACACCCGAAATGGCGTACTCCGTCTATGAACATCATTCTGGTTGGTGCGATTGCTCTGCTGGCAATCAACTTCGACCTGGTGATGGCGACGGCGCTGATTAACTTTGGTGCGCTGGTGGCGTTTACCTTCGTTAACCTGTCGGTGATCTCCCAGTTCTGGATCCGTGAGAAGCGTAACAAGACGCTGAAAGACCACTTCCAGTATCTGTTCCTGCCGATGTGCGGCGCGCTGACCGTTGGTGCGTTGTGGGTGAATCTGGAAGAGAGCTCAATGGTTCTGGGTCTGATCTGGGCCGGTATCGGTCTGATTTACCTGGCTTGTGTGACCAAAAGCTTCCGCAATCCGGTGCCGCAGTACGACGAAGATGTCGCGTAATAACGGCATTTAACTAAAAAAAAACGGAGACATGTTCTCCGTTTTTTTATACGTGGGATTTATACAATCTCTTCGGCATACTGCCAGAGTGATTTCAGCAGCATCAACTTTTCTTTGTTATCCGCATATTGCTGGCTCAATAGCTGCAGTTCATTGGCGTAATTTTGCAAAAACTCCGGTGTGAATACCTGGCGACGATGGTCCAGCCAGCGCTGCTGTTCAGCTTCGTCCAGCGTTCCGGGGAAGTTACGTGCACGGTAATTAAACAACAGTTTTTCAATGCGCTTATCGACAAAGGAGATATCCAGCGCCGGTAAATTGCGCGGTTCGGTTTCCAGAACGATTTTCATCGCCGCACGGTCAGCATCGCTGAAAAAGCCGTTATAAAGTTGGGCATCTACGTTATCTGATGGTGTAAAGGGTTCCGCATCGGCAAAGATCGCGACCACTTTGTCGCGTATCTGCGGATTTTCACGCAGAACTTTGAGATTATCCAGACAGTGCTGGCGGTTAATGCCAAGACGGTCAGCATCTTCCGGACGCAGGGTATTCGCCTGTGCCAGTACCGGGCATTTGTTGATGTGCACCAGTTTAACCGGTACGGCCGGGTTATCACCCAGATCCGCTTTAGACGTGTAGAGCCGCTCGCGCAGGGCGTCACTGTCGAGTTCGAGCAGCGGCGAAATATCACCGGCTAAGTCGACCATAATAACCGCGTTACGATTCTCCGGATGCCACGCCAACGGCGCTACCCAACTGGTGTTGCCGCGCCATGCGCCGAACATACCAGAGACATGGACCAGCGGCTTCATTTGCGGGACATCAATCAGGGCGGCCAGCTTGTGCTTATTACGATGGCTGTAGAGATAATCAAAAAGACGCGGCTGGCGCGACTTCACTAATTGCGCCATTGCGATTGTGGCGTATACGTCCGCCATCGCATCGTGAGCATTGGTATGCTCAATACCGTTGGCTTTGGTCAAATGCTCCAGGCGGAAGCTGGGTAAGCCGTCGTCGTTTTCCGGCCAGTTAATGCCTTCAGGGCGCAGGGCATAGCAGGCGCGCATCACATCCAGCAGATCCCAGCGCGAATTATCGTTCTGCCAGCTCCAGGCATAGGGATCGTAGAAATTGCGATACAGGATGTTGCGCGTCACCTCATCATCGAAGCGCACGTTGTTATAGCCCAGGATACAGGTTTTCGGCACGGTGAACAGGGCGTGGATGCGTGCAGCAAAAGCGGCTTCATTTTCTCCCTTTTCACGTGCTTCCTGCGGTGTGATACCCGTAATCAACACCGCCTCAGGCTGCGGCAGATAATCGTCCGCGGGTTTGCAATAAAAGACTTCTGGTTCACCGATGATGTTGAAATCATTATCTGTGCGGATAGCCGCAAATTGCGCGGGTCTGTCCAGCGCTGGATGGGTACCAAAGGTCTCGTAATCGTGGAAGAGAAAACCAGGTTGCTGCTTGCCGTCATTCATTGTTCAGTTATGTCCGGGATCAATTTAGCGCTGGTTCAAGAATACCAAAAAATAGCGAGATAATCAGCTATGGCATTATCGAAGCTGGATTGTGTACGCAATAAAATTGAGATAAACAGGACATTAATGGAATTAATTAATAAATTCCGTACTGTTAAAATAAATTACGGAAATAAAATATCTTGAGGTTGCGGGTTTGTAAATAATCTAACTGATAACCATTATTGTTATTTCCCTTTTATTTACTGTGTTCTGGAAACTTTAAAAATCTTTTATAAACAATGGTTTTTTATTTATGTCAATTCGCTGTCATGCATTGTAATGAAATGTGATTGATGTAAAAAATAAATAATCTAAACGCCATATAATTATTGGATATATCTAATAACAGGAGGTTATATGAGCATTAGTCGGCGTAATTTTTTGCGAGGAGTGGGTATAGGCTGTTCAGCCTGTGCGATAGGCAGTTTCCCGCCTGGGGCACTGGCGCGAAATTCTCCAGAGAGTATCAAAGGGAAAACATCCCTGACGCCAAGTTTGTGCGAGATGTGTTCTTTTCGCTGCCCAATTCAGGCTCAGGTGATTAATAATAAAACGGTTTTTATTCAGGGAAACCCTAATGCGCCACAGCAGGGGACACGTGTCTGCGCTCGCGGCGGCAGCGGCGTTAGCCTGGTCAACGACCCTCATCGCATTGTTAAACCCATGAAACGCACAGGACCTCGCGGGAGCGGTGACTGGCAGGTTATTAGCTGGGAACAGGCGTATAAAGAAATCGCCGAAAAAATGACGGCAATAAAAACGCAATATGGTCCCCAGGGAGTCGTCTTCTCGTCTAAATCTGGCTCGCTGTCTGGCCATTTATTTCACCTCGCGACGGCTTTCGGGTCACCGAATACCTTTACTCACGCATCAACGTGTCCTGCCGGTAAATCCATTGCCGCTAAAGTTATGATGGGTGGCGATTTAGCCATGGATATCGCCAATACCCGTTATATGGTCTCTTTTGGCCATAACCTCTATGAAGGGATCGAGGTTGCTGATACGCATGAGCTGATGACCGCGCAGGAGAAGGGGGCGAAGATGGTCAGCTTCGATCCCCGTCTGTCCGTATTCTCCAGCAAGGCGGATGAATGGCATGCGCTCAAGCCGGGCGGCGATTTACCGGTGCTGATGGCCATGTGTCACGTCATGATCAATGAAAATCTGTATGACGCGGACTTTGTTGCGCGCTACACCACGGGGTTTGAGCAACTGGCAGAAGCGGTACAAGAGACCACGCCGGAATGGGCGCAGCAGCTCGCGGATGTGCCTGCTGATGTCATTGTTCGGGTCACCCGCGAAATGGCCGCCTGCGCGCCTCATGCCATCGTCAGTCCGGGCCATCGCGCGACGTTTTCGCAAGAAGAAATTGATATGCGGCGCATGATTTTTACCCTCAATGTGCTGCTTGGCAATATTGAGCGTGAAGGCGGTTTGTATCAGAAAAAAGCGGCGGCAACTTACAATAAGCTGGCTGGAGAGAAGGTCGCTCCGGTGCTGGCAAAACCCGATGTCAAATTACCCAAGCCAACGGCGCAGCGTATCGATCTGGTAGCCCCGCAGTTTAAGTACATCGCGGCGGGCGGTGGTGTGGTGCAAAGCATCATTGATGCTGTGTTAAACCAGACGCCTTATCCGGTGAAGGGATGGATTATGTCCCGACACAACCCTTTCCAAACCGTAACCTGTCGACCAGATCTGGTCAAAACCGTTGAACAGCTCGACCTTGTGGTCAGTTGTGATGTCTACCTAAGCGAAAGCGCGGCGTATGCCGACTACCTTTTGCCTGAATGTACTTATCTTGAGCGCGATGAAGAAGTTTCAGACATGTCGGGTCTGAATCCAGCCTATGCCCTGCGTCAGCAGGTAGTAGAACCTATTGGTGATGCGCGTCCGAGCTGGCAAATCTGGAAAGAGCTGGCCGTGCAGTTAGGCCTTGGCCAATTCTACCCATGGCAGGATATGCAAACGCGTCAGTTATACCAGCTTAATGGCGATCATGCGCTATCTGCTGAATTGCGTCAGAAAGGGTATCGGGAGTGGGGTGTTCCGTTGCTGCTGCGTGAACCTGAAGCGGTGCGTCAGTTTGTGGAACGCTATCCGGGCGCGGTGGCGGTTGACAGCGACGGTACCTATGGCGAGCAACTGCGCTTTAAATCTCCGTCAGGAAAAATCGAACTCTATTCCGAAGAGCTGGAAACGCTCCTGCCTGGCTATGGTATTCCGCGCGCGCGCAATTTTGCGCTTAAAGGCGACAGTGAACTCTATTTTATCCAGGGAAAAGTGGCGGTTCATACCAACGGTGCGACGCAATACGTGCCACTGCTTAGCGAGTTGATGTGGGATAACGCGGTGTGGATCCACCCGCAAACGGCCCGTGAAAAAGGCATCAAAAGCGGTGATGACATCTGGCTGGAAAATGCGACCGGCAAGGAAAAAGGCAAAGCGCTGGTCACCGCCGGAATTCGGCCCGATACGCTGTTTGTTTATATGGGATTTGGCGCCAAGGCGGGAGCCAAAACCGCAGCGACAACGCACGGTATCCATTGCGGTAATTTGCTTCCGCATGTTACCAGTCCGGTTTCCGGTACGGTGGTCCACACCGCTGGCGTTACGCTTCGTCGGGCATGAGAAAGGAGAACATCATGAATCAATCTACAAACCCTTATGTCATGCTGCATGACGAGAAACGCTGTATCGGCTGTCAGGCATGCACGGTTGCCTGCAAAGTTCTGAATGATGTGCCAGAGGGATTTAGCCGTCTACAGGTGCAGATCCGTTCACCCGAACATGAACCCGAGGTACTGTCCCACTTCCAGTTTGTTCGCGTTTCCTGTCAGCATTGTGAAGATGCGCCTTGCGTCAGCGTTTGTCCGACCGGTGCATCATTTCGCGACGAAAATGGCATTGTGCAAGTGGATAAGTCTCGCTGTATTGGCTGTGACTACTGCGTTGCCGCTTGTCCGTTCCATGTCCGTTATCTCAATCCGCAAACGGGAATTGCCGACAAATGTAACTTCTGCGCAGATACCCGACTCGAGAGCGGTCACTCGCCCGCCTGCGTTTCCGTTTGTCCGACGGATGCGCTGAAATTTGGTCGTCGTGACGATCCGGAAATTCAGCACTGGATAAATCAAAAAGAGGTTTATCGCCAGCAGGATACGCGTAGCGGTCCGGTGAGTGTTTATCGGCGTAAAGAGATCCATCAGGAGGGTAAAGCATGAATTCTATCTGGGGAGCAGAGCTTAACTATGCGCCGGACTACTGGCCGCTGTGGCTCATTTATGCAGGCGTTGTTGTTGTGCTGATGATTGCGGGCCTGGTTATGCACGCGCTGTTACGTCGGATGCTGGCACCCAAGACGGCAACCGGAGAAGAGCACCGGGATTACCTCTATTCTCTGGCAGTCCGCCGCTGGCACTGGGGTAATGCGCTGCTTTTTATCCTGCTTTTGCTGAGTGGCCTGTTTGGGCACTTCTCTGTCGGACCGGTGGCATTGATGGTGCAGATACATACCTGGTGCGGTTTCGCCTTGTTGGCCTTCTGGGTTGGTTTTGTGCTAATCAACGCAACCAGCGGCAACGGTTGTCATTACCGGGTGAAGTTTAATGGGTTGATATCACGCTGCTTGTTGCAAACGCGCTTTTATCTGTATGGCATCATGAAGGGTGAACCACACCCGTTTGCCGCAACGGCAGAGAGTAAATTTAACCCGCTACAACAGCTGGCTTATCTGGCCATCATGTATGCGCTGGTTCCGCTGCTAATCATCAGCGGGTTGTTATGCCTCTACCCGCAGGTGATAGGGGCAGGGCCTGTGATGCTGGTGCTGCATATGGTGTTGGCGATTGTCGGCTTACTGTTCATCTGTGCACATATTTACCTGTGCACGCTGGGTGACACGCCGGGGCAAATTTTCCGCAGCATGATAGATGGCTATCATCGTCATCGCAGCCATCACGCAGAGACAGCACCGCGCAAAGGGTAATGCCCGCCGCGGTTGATATCTGAAAACCTTTCCTTACAGCAAGAAAATGTGCCTTATGTCACATTTTCTTGCAATTTATCCATGTTTGTTCGCCAGAACTTCCGTAAAAAGAACGGCTATTTCTCCATTTCCTGAGGACATGCTGTTGAAACGCCGTTTGTTTATTGCCGCTTCACTATTTGCGATGAGTTTTTCGCCCGCGTACGCGACCGACGTCGCCAGTTTCGCTCCACAGCCTCCGGCAATTAATGCCGGTGCGTGGGTATTAATGGATTACACCACGGGCCAAATCCTGACAGCCGGAAATGAACACCAGCAGCGCAACCCTGCCAGCCTGACCAAGCTGATGACCGGCTATGTTGTTGATCGCGCAATCGACAGCAAGCGTATTAGTCCGACAGATATTGTCACCGTAGGGCGCGATGCCTGGGCGAAAGATAATCCGGTATTCGTCGGTTCATCCTTAATGTTCCTGAAAGAAGGTGATCGCGTTTCTGTGCGCGACCTGAGTCGCGGGCTAATTGTTGATTCCGGTAATGATGCCTGCGTGGCGCTGGCGGATTACATCGCCGGAGGGCAGCCGCAGTTTGTCGCGATGATGAACAGCTATGTGCAAAAGCTGAACTTGCGGGACACGCATTTTGAAACGGTACATGGTCTGGATGCGCCAGGTCAGCACAGCTCAGCATACGATCTGGCCGTGCTGTCGAGAGCTATCATCCATGGAGAGCCGGATTTCTACCATATGTACAGTGAAAAAAGCCTTACCTGGAACGGAATTACGCAGCAAAACCGTAACGGTTTGTTGTGGGATAAAACCATGAACGTCGACGGTCTGAAGACTGGGCATACCTCCGGCGCTGGATTCAATCTGATTGCTTCAGCTGTTGATGGTCAGCGCCGCCTGATTGCGGTTGTGATGGGGGCGGAGAGTGCGAAAGGGCGTGAAGACCAGGCGCGAAAACTGCTGCAATGGGGACAACAGAACTTCGATACCGTGCAGGTTTTACGTAGCGGTAAGCAGGTTGGTATTGAACGGATCTGGTACGGCGATAAAGAAAAAATTAGCCTTGGCACAGAGCAGGATTTCTGGATGGCTCTGCCTAAAGCCGAAGTCGCTAATATCAAGGCAAAATATGTTCTTGATAAGAAAGAACTGGTTGCCCCCATTGCTGCCCATCAACGTGTGGGGGAAATTGAACTCTACGATCGGGATAAACTGGTGGCTCACTGGCCTCTGGTTACGCTGGAGTCTGTCAACGAAGGCGGCGTCTTCTCGCGTTTGAGCGATTACTTCCACCACAAGGCGTAGTTTTTCCTGATGTGCCTGACTGGCAAGAGTGCGAATCTGCTCACATAATAATCACTGATTCCTTGTGGCCGTCATACCTAAAAATTACACTGTATATAAATACAGTGTAATAACGGAGGTTATATGGAGTACGAGATAAAGCAGGTTGAGAAACGCATAATTGCCGGTTTCCATATGGTTGGACCGTGGGAACAAACGGTAAAGCAGGGTTTCGAGCAGTTAATGATGTGGGTCGACGGTAAGCAGATCGTACCGCTGGAATGGATAGCCGTTTATTACGACAATCCTGACGTTGTTCCGGCGGAAAAACTGCGTTGTGATACCGTGGTGTCTGTGCCTGAAGGTTTTGAGATCCCAGAAAACAGCGAAGGGGTGATCCAGACCGAACTGGCGGGGGGCGACTATGCTATCGCCGTTGCGCGCGTTGAAAATCATGACTTCGCGACGCCGTGGTATCAGTTCTTTGAGCGCCTGCTGCAGGATTCGACGTATGCGATAGCCGCTAAACCCTGCTTTGAAGTTTATATGAACAATGGCATGGAGGACGGTTACTGGGACATTGAAATGTACGTGCCGGTACAGTCGAAGTAACTGTTTTTGGTGTAAATCAGGATGAATGTCCTGGTCATCAGGGTGATGTTTTCACTTAAAAAACAGGTACAATTCTGTTCTTTGCAATTCCCTGACGGAGTGCATGAGTGCGTGCAGATAAGTCACTGAGTCCTTTTGAAATTCGTTTGTATCGTCATTATCGTGTGGTGCATGGTGTTCGCATTGCGCTGGCGTTTCTTTTTACTTTTCTGTTGGTTCGCCTGTTGAACATTCCTGAAGGTACATGGCCTCTGATTACGCTGGTGGTAATCATGGGGCCTATTTCCTTTTGGGGGAACGTTGTCCCCAGAGCGTTTGAGCGTATTGGCGGGACAATTCTGGGTTCGGTACTTGGGCTGGTGGCTCTTCGTCTGGAGCTCTTTTCACTTCCGCTAATGCTGATATGGTGCGCGGTGGCGATGTTTCTCTGCGGCTGGCTGGCACTGGGTAAAAAGCCGTATCAGGCGTTGCTGATTGGTATAACGCTTGCGGTCGTTGTGGGTGCCCCCGCTGGAGATATGAACACAGCGTTATGGCGCGGTGGCGATGTTATTCTGGGTTCATTACTGGCAATGCTGTTTACCGGTATCTGGCCGCAGCGGGCATTTATACACTGGCGAATTCAGCTGGCGCATTGCGTAACGGGGTACAATCGGGTGTATCAGGCTGCGCTATCTCCCAACCTGCTGGAGCAACCGCGACTGGAAAAGCATTTACAACAGCTTTTAAGCGATGTTGTCAAAATGCGTGGGCTCATCGTTCCTGCCAGCAAAGAAACCCGCATTCAAAAATCAATCTTTGAAGCTATTCAGACGGTTAATCGCAACCTGGTCTGCATGCTTGAGCTGCAAATCAATGCGCTATGGGCCAGCCGTACCAGCCACTTTGTCATGTTGAATGCGCATACTTTGCGTGAAACACAGCTCAGGACACAACAGGCGCTACTGACGATAACCCACGCATTGTATGAAGGTAATCCACAACCGGTGCTTGCCAATACGGAAAAACTCAATGACACCGTGGTGGAGTTACGTCAGCTTATTGCTGAGCATAAGGGCGATAATGTCGCTGAAACGCCCATTCACGGCTACGTTTGGCTAAATATGGAATTGGCGCGACAGCTGGAGTTGCTCTCTCATTTGATCTGTCGCGCGCTGCGCAAATAAAGAGCAGATGAGGGGATTGGTTCTACTGCTGCTTCGATTCAGCAACGATTAGAGGTATGATACTGAAAAAGGCTAAAACCATTGGTAACTGCAATGGCTTTACCCTCGATAATTCAGGTTTCAACCATGCATGGTCGATGCAGATGCAACTTGAAGTATGGCGGGCATGAAAGTAATGTTGACCCACTTTAGCCGTTGTTTTAACGAATCCGAATCTCACATTATCAGGGGTGTAAAAATGGAAACTACCAAGCCTTCTTTCCAGGACGTGCTGGAATTTGTTCGTCTGTTCCGTCGTAAAAACAAACTGCAACGTGAAATCCAGGACGTTGAGAAAAAGATCCGTGACAACCAGAAACGTGTTCTGCTGCTGGACAACCTGAGCGACTACATCAAGCCTGGAATGAGCGTGGAAGCGATTCAGGGCATTATCGCCAGCATGAAAAGCGATTATGAAGATCGTGTTGATGATTACATCATCAAAAACGCTGAGATCTCTAAAGAGCGCCGCGACATCTCTAAAAAGCTGAAAGCGATGGGCGAAGTGAAGAACGGCGAAGCGAAAGCCGAGTAACGATTTTATGCTTGTTCGGGTCGCTGCTTAGCGGCGGCCCTTATTGCAGTTCGACCCCGCCAGTTACCATCCGCAACAAATGCTGTTCCGGCCAGTGTTCCGTCAATTTTTTCTGCGTCAGCATCCATTTAATGTAGTCCACATCATGACGCTTTCTGTCGAGCATCAGACCGACTACGCTGCCACTGTGCGCAACGTTGACACCGTATAAATCACATTCTTCTACCAGCGCTAAAAGTGAATCAAAATTTGGTTTAGGTAACAGCAACTGGCTGGCGATCGCGCTCAGCGTGGCGGCTTCACCCATCCGATAAGGATTTTGACTGATACAGGCTTCCTGTACCTTTTCCCATGCGCGTTTCAGCGCTGGAGCGCCTGCCAGTAACCCTGACTGACGTGGAGTACGGTGATAATCAGCAGTAAGCAAGGTTTCCGGGCTTTCGAGAACCAGCAGATCGAGTTGAGGCTGGGCTTCACAGGCAATTTGCGTGGAGGCGTCGTTGTGATCGAACAGCGTAAGCTGGCGGAAAACGGTGCTGTCGGTAGGTTCCAGCGAAACGCAAAGCTGCGCCAGAGTGGATTCGTCTAGCTGATGACCCAGATACTGCGCCGTGGCGATTGCCGTGGCGGCGATATCCGCTGTGCTGCTGGCCATCCCTTTAGCGACAGGAATGGTTGACTGGACATCAATTCGAATATCCTGACTCATTTGTGCCGGGTATTGCCAGTGCAGCAATAACCTCTCAACCATCGCCCGCGAAAGTGGACGTTCATCTGTCAGCGGTGAACCTGAAGTGACCTCAACGGTGCTATACCATTCAACCGGGCAGGAGACCAATTTCTCACTGCCCAGAATCCAGCCCTGGATAAGTTCTCCGCACGATGCGGGACATTGCGCAACAGCCACGTCTTCACCTATGTGATCAGAAATCTTCGGCGCATAGTGTCATGGCGATCGCGCTATTACCATGATTTGCCGCAATTTGCGGTGCGGCAGTATTATGCAGGAATGCCCAATGTCACAGTTTCAGATATCGCTAAACGCATAACGTCTTGCGCAATCATCAGCTCTTCATTGGTATTAATCACCGCCACTTTGACCATCGCATTTTCAGTCTGAATGAAGGTGGCATTACGCTGATTTTTTTCCTCATCAACGGCCAGCCCCAGGAAATTCAGATTACGACAAATCGCAGCGCGCGCCCGTGCGGAGTTTTCGCCTATACCACCGGTAAACACCAGGGCATCCAGACCGCCCATCTGCATAATATAGCTACCAATGGTGGCACGAATGCGCTCAGCAAAAAGCGTCAACGCCAGCGCCGCCTGGTTATTGCCCGTATCTGCGGCATGTTCAACGTCGCGGTAGTCAGGTGAGATGCCAGAAACACCGAGCAATCCGGACTCATTGTTGAGCAATTGGTTGAGCTGCTGCGGTGTTTTGCCTTCTCGCAGGGCAATCCACGGTAAAATGGACGGATCGATATCGCCACTTCGCGTGCCCATCATCACGCCAGACTGCGGCGTAAAGCCCATTGACGTATTCACCGATTGTCCGCCTTTGATGGCGCAGATGCTGCTGCCGTTGCCCAGATGACAACAAACAACGCGCAGGGCGCTGAGTGGTACACCCAGTTTTTCAGCAAGCTGTGAGCTAACGTATTTGTGGCTGGTACCATGAAAACCATAGCGACGAATACCCAACTCTGCATAGTAACGCCAGGGCAGGGGATAGATGAAAGAAGGCGCATCAAGCGTTTGATGAAAGGCGGTGTCGAACACCGCAACGGCTGGTGTTTTGGGCAATAGCTGGCGGAATACCGCGATCCCCAACGCATTTACCGGGTTATGCAGAGGGGCCAGTTCCGCGAGTCGCTCGATTTCTGCCAGCGTTTCATCAGTTACCAGCGCGGAGTCTTTAAAAGATTCTCCTCCGTGCGCGACGCGATGACCCACGCCGTCGATCTCTTCCAGACTGTTGATAATGTGGTGGTTGAGCAGTTTTTCCAGGAGCAACGTTACGGCTTCACGGTGATCGGCTACGGGCAAAGTCTCCTGCCATTTCTGCGCTGGCGTTTTTAGGGTGACCTGCGCATCAGACAAACCGATACGTTCAATCAACCCCTGACAGATCATTTCACCCTGCGGCATCGCCAGTAGTTGAAATTTAAGCGAGGAACTACCTGCATTAATGGCCATTATTTTGTGAGACATGAAGGTTCCTTTGCATTCAGAAAAATGAACATCTCATCGACCCCAGTATTCTCCAGCGCGCTGGTGACAAATACTTTTTGCGCACCAGCCTGAACTAACCAACTCTCCACAAGAGAAATACGCTGCGGATTGGCTAAATCGGCTTTGGTAACGAGGCCAATAACGGGTCGGTTCATTGGTCCGGTAAAACCGGGAGAAAATGGTGACCACGGCGCGTCAGCATTGAGTACCAGCGCAATAATGTCTGCTTCACAGGCGCTGGCCAGCAGCGCGCTGTACAGGCAGCGGTTCTCAAGATATTCACCCGGTGTGTCTATTGTCGTAGGAGACCAGACTATGGCCTGGGTCTTCTGATAGTGAAGCGCCTCTCCCCGCATGCACTGCGTGAGCGACGTTTTACCGCACTGGCTGGGGCCAATTAGCATGATACGTTTCATGATATTACGTCCGGGTGATGGGACACGCGGTAAAACGCATCATTTCGCCGAGCGTTCGGGTTACCTGTTTCAGCGCGTACTCAACGGCGGAAACATCACCCGTCAGTACCACCGCGCCGGTAAACCTGTCGAGAAAACCAATCTCTACCGCCCCGGATTTCGTGGCGATATCACAGGCGATGATTGAGGCTTCGCTGGGGGTAATGGTCAGAATACCGATTGCGGAAACCGCATCTGGTAATCCCAGCTTCTTGAACAAATCTTTACCTGGATTAGCAATAAGATGCGCCAGCGTGACCTGTTTGCCTGGTACATATTCCTGAATCATTCGATCCGTGGTGGGTTGTCTTTCCATTATCCCTCCACCATTTGTCGCCACATGCTTTCATGCGGGCGAGGTATGACCGAGCGGTAAACCAGCAGGCCTTTTTCACCCGCACTTTCACTGGCAACCGTCACTGCGTTATTCACATCGGATACATCGCCAGCAACGACCATGTAGCACTTGCCGCCAATACCAAATGCCATATGGACACGTACCAGCGTGACGTTGGAGGCTTTAACCGCCCGGTCGGCGGCGCAGATGCAGGCAACAACGCTCCATGTTTCGACAATACCAACAGCCTGACGCTTATCCACGCTGTTTAGTCCGCTGATTGCGGGGAGTACGCTGGCATGAATGTTGGGGAGTACCAGACTGTCAACGAGCATATCGCCAGCAAGAGATGTTCCAGTGGCAATCGCCTGTTGTACGGCACCTACGTCACCACCGAGCATGAGTAGAAATTTTCCCGGGCAGATGGTCTTGCTGACCAGTAAATTCACATTCGCGCTTTTTAACATGGCATCACCAGCTTCCATCCCTTTGGCAATGCTGGTGAGTTCTAAAATCCCTATAGCCTGAGACATGATTAACCTCTAATTACCGTGATAGATTGCTCAGTGATTTCGCTGACAATACCGTCAATGCTGGCGTGAACAGGCGCGCCTAATGCACCGGACGGCACATCGGCAACGCATTGACCGCGAACAACGCGTTCGCCTTGTTCTACACATGGGATGGCGCTGGCACCAATATGCTGGCGTAACAACAGCGTCGTTTTATCTGTGGAATAATCAGTCTCAGCCAGTGGCGCATCGTGATACCAGTCGCTAAGACCCAGTTTGGTAATAAGGCGCTTAACCGGGATCAACCGGTATTTCGCCATTTCATCCTCAGGATTTAGCGGCCCTTCATAACGATGGTTGAGCGCCCGCAGCTCGCGTTTCAGCATACGGTTGATGCGCATCGGTGAAATCCCAACCGGGCAGGCTACGCTTTCACACACGTTGCATTCTGAACAGGTCAGGGCCGTGAGCAGCAGATGCGGTGTGGCCGCCTGCTGATAATTAACCGCACGAACCAACAGGTGCGGGGATAATTCATGGCCGATCAAATGCCTTGGGCACAAATCCGTACACAAACGGCACTGCTCGCAAACGGTTTTTGCTACAGAAAGCACGGTGCGTTCATCCTGCATCCGCCGCTGAATCAACGCATGAGACTTAGGCAAAACCAGCAGGCCCCCGGTGGTCTTGCTTACGGGGGTATCCAGTGAAGTAATCAGGCCGCCCATCATCGGACCACCGTTAATAAAACCGGGATCGTCAACGGTTGCACCACCGGCCAGCGCCAGAACGTCACGTAAAGACATTCCGATAGGGACAGTGAGTGTTATGGGACTGGCGACTGCGCCGTTAACGGTCAGGGTGCGACGCGTAACGGGGTACTGCTGCTCAACTGCTCTGGCGATGTTGAGCACGGTCTGGACGTTATTGACCACCACACCGACGCTGACCGGCAGCGCGGCAGGCGGAACTCTCCGACCTGTTGCCATCCAGATGGTCAAAACCTCGTCACCAGCCGGGTAGACATCGGGCAAAATATGTAAGCGGATCCCGGTAGGTAGAAGGGGCGTTAATGCATTGATAGCCTTCTGGTATTTCTCCTTGAGCGCAATAATTCCGGCACTGGCTCCGGTCGCCGTCATGGCATATTGAACGCCGCGGATAAGTCGATCAGCCTGGACGGCCATCAACTGCTGGTCAACTTTCAGCATTGGCTCACATTCAGCCGCATTGACCAGAAAGGTATCGACCTGCGCCTGTAATTTTACGTGAGCAGGAAAGCCTGCGCCTCCGGCTCCGACAACACCCGCTGCGCGAACGCGTTCGCGAATAGTCTGCGCATCATAAAGCGTGGACTCTGCCGTCATGGCTGTCTTCATAATAATTCCTCAAGCAGTTCCTGCATGGCACTGGCATCGGCAACACGAGGATTGGTTTGCAACGTGACGTCAGCCAGCGCGGCCTGAACCATCAATGGGATACGTTGTGACCAGGCTTGCTTTCCGTCTTTAAGCGCGTCAACAAAAGAAGGCAACGCACACTGTTTTTTGAGTAGCTCGATATGATGAATGAGCGCATTCAATGCCGCTGTATCGTTCGCGTTATCCGGGCATAAATGGCAGGCTTTAGCGAAACGGGCATAGCGCTTCGCAGCCCGCGGGTCGCGGGCATTAAAATGAATGACATGGGTCAGCAGCAGCGCATTGGCAAGTCCATGCGGCAGATGAAACTGACCACCCAACTGATGGGCAATCGCATGATTGATCCCCAGTCCAGCCTGACTAAATGCCATTCCCGCGAGCGTTGATGCATTGTGCATTTTCCCCCTGGTTGCCAGACAGTCGCCTTTGCTGACGGCGACAGGCAGGTACTGGAAGACGATTTGAGCCGCTTTTTCAGCCAGTGCGTCTGTGAAGTCGCTGGCCTTCGTGGACACGTAAGCCTCCAGCGCATGCGTTAACACGTCCATGCCGGTATTCGCGGTGATGGCAGGTGGTACGCTGACGACCAACGTTGGATCAAGGATGGCCATGTCCGGGTAAAGCGCATTATTAAACAATGGATATTTAATGCCTTTATCCGGATCGCTAATCACGCAGGCACTGGTTACCTCGGAGCCTGTGCCGCTGGTGGTGGGAATTGCGACACAGGTTTCAATTTCAATACCGAACTGTCGGCTGAACCAGACGATGGCTTTTGCGGCGTCCAGTGCTGAGCCGCCACCAAAACCCATCACGACGTCCGGTCGCAGGGACTGCATTTGTGCAATCCCTTGTACTACCGTGCCGATGGTGGGATCGGGGGTGATATCGCTGAAAATGCTGATGCGGTTATCCGCTGGCAGAGCGTTGCGCAGCTTTTCAATCAGGGGAGAACGCGCGAGAAAACCATCGCAGATAATCCAGATATGCTTATTCGTGAAGCGCTTGAGCACATCCAGACTTCCCTGGCCGCTGTACAATCGAGTTTGCAGTGAAAAGCTTTTCATAACGGCCCCATTAGCGAATAGAAAAACCGTTTGTCAGCACGCAACGACGAGAGCGTGCGAAAGTGCGAGCAGATGTTGTTCCTTCACCGGTTGGCGTCGCAATAGTGAAGGTTGTAAAACCTTCGCCACCAACGCCGATCCCGGCGTAAGAGGGGCCATTTTTCACAAAGATGGAGGTCTGAAGCGTGCGCGCGGCAAGGTTCAAACGTGACACATTTTGCGAATGCATAATGGCGGTGTGATGCAATCCCTCTTCAACTTTCAGGGCCAACGTTAATGCACTGTCAAAATCGCTCACCGTTACGACGGGGAGCATTGGCATCAATTGCTCGCTGGTAACCCACGGGTCGTCAGCCTTGACGATGCCTGTCAGTAGTCGAGGTGCTTTTGCCGGAACCGGTATTCCTGCTGCTTCCAGTAAGGTTGCCGGGCTTTTACCCACCAGTTTTTTATTGGCTATGCCTTCTGGTAGACAGACAGCGCGCAGTTTGTCTACCTCTTCGCTATTGAGAAGCATCGCACCAAAAGACTGCATCTGTTGAACCAGCCGTTCGGCAACGGCATCAACAACAATCAGGCTCTTCTCGGCAATGCAGGGGAGGTTGTAATCAAAGGATGCGCCATTGATGATATCTTCCGCCGCCTTAACCAGGTCGGCCGTTTCATCAACAATGCAGGGGGGATTTCCTGCGCCTGCGCCGATGACTTTTTTCCCGCTTTTCATGCCCATAGCAACAATGCCAGGGCCACCGGTAATCGCCAGAACTGCGATTTTAGGGTGCGCCATCATCTGCTGGGTAGCCTCAAAAGTGGGTTCTGTGACCGTGACGACAAGATTACGAATTCCGCAGCAACGGAAAGCAATATCTTCGATCATGGCAATCAGCTTGAGTGAAACCTTTTTAGCACCCGGATGCGGACTGAAGTAAACGCTATTCCCTGCCGCCAGCATGCTGATGCTGTTGTTAATAATGGTCTCTGTCGGGTTTGTACTGGGGGCGACAGAACCAATCACGCCAAACGGTGAATACTCGAATAACACCATGCCGCCGTCGCCGGTTAACGCCGTGGTGGTGAGATCTTCGATACCCGGAGTGTTGTCCAGCGCGGCTTTATTTTTAAGGAACTTATCCTCTTTGTTACCCATCCCCGTTTCGGCAGCGCTCTCAGCGGCCAGTGAAGCAAGATGAGGCGTCAGTTCTTCGCGTAGGGCGTTTATGATGGCGCTGCGGGTTTTCAATGGACATTGCTGGTAACGCAGAAAAGCCTGATGCGCTGCATCGATAGCTTCGCCAACGGACGGAAAAATACCGTTACCCTGAACTTCTGCTTTTGCCGGGGCGAGTTGCTCACTCAAAATGTTACGAATAAGGGTTTCAAGTTCTGAAGTATTCATTGATGTGTTCTCACGTTAATCGCCGCAATGGCCGTTTCTGCAATGTCCATATCCTGTTCAACGCTTCCCCCGCTGATGCCAAGACCCCCGAGGAGTAAACCCTCACGCCATAATGCGTACCCGCCACCGAAGGTGACGACTTTTCCCTGCATATGGCTTTCCAGACCGTAAAGCGCGGCGCCGGGTTGCACTGCTGATGTCAGCTCATGCGTGGCGGTTTTCATCGCCACGGCAGTCCAGGCTTTTTTGGGTGCCAGTTCGCTACTCACGAGTAATGCGTCAGGCATGCGCCAGACCACCGTTTGGGTTCCGTTGGCATCAACAATGCTAATGACGACCGGAACCTGAAGTTCTTCTGCTCTCGTCACCGCAGCGCGAGTGAGTTGGTGGAGCTCCTGAAAAGACAGAGACATAGTCGGCTCCTTTATGGCTGGTGCTTGAACGGCAGCGAGATAGCGCTCAGCCACTTTCTGAATGATGTCGTTTTGATGGGTGTCATGATCTTCTGCCCGTGCAAGCGCATATAAGCAGTCGGACAGGCGATTGATATAACGCATCAGCACGTGTCTGACGGATATCTCGGTGGAGAGTTCGACCAGTCGTCTCTCTGCACGGCGTGCCAGCGTACGGGCAAAGTGCAGTCGGCTGGCGGCTTCGCTGCGGCCAGGTAAAATAAAGCTGCGCAGGGGCGGTACTCTTCCCATTGCGGTATCGATGGCCGCTTCCAGTGCCGCAATTTCTTCTGAGCTGATGTAGCGCTGCTCTGGCGTTGGTTCTTCGCTTTCGCTTGCCAGTTCGGCGCTGAACCAAAAAAGCTGCAGCTGGATATTTTCAAGTAACTGCTGGTGCTGCGGGGTTTTCGCTGCACAAACGCACAGACTTAGCGCCGCGTTCAGTTCGTCCAGCGTACCGTAGGCTTCCACGCGTGGATGCGTTTTGCTCACGCGCTGTCCGGTAAAGAGGGCTGTTGTTCCGGCATCACCAGTGCGGGTATAAATCGCCATAGTTCCTCCTAACGAGAAAGCGTGTCGACAATGCCGACGATAGCCAGATCGATGGCCTCATTAGGGCCAGAAAAAACGTGTCTGGCGCTGGATCCGCTGCTGAGTAATACCAGTTCGCCGGTCCCTGCGCCGACAGAATCAACAGCGACTTCATCTCCACTCACAGGGGATGCAGGAAGCTCTCCGTCAGCACTTACCCGACGTACCAGCAACAGTTTTTTTCCCACCAGTGATGGGGATTTTTGCGTGGAAACCACAACGCCTGTAACCCGGGCCAGATGCATAGCTCACTCCTGCTTAATTAGTTGGACATTTCGCAGACTGACTGCTTCCTGAGCCAGAGCCGTCACGACACACCGACGGCGCAACACCAGTACGCCATCCCTTAATTGGGCGACGTCGGCATAGCTGAGAAGCTTCTCAGGATGCAAAAAGATGATTCGTCCCCGTTCGTCATCGAACTCCAGCGGCAGACGTGCGAGTTTTTTCACGGGGATTGCCGGTAACAATCGGTGTTGTAGTGAAATTTTCACGCGGACTCCGCATGCCAGCGCGTCGTGAATCTTTCCCACCGACATGTTGGCTGGGCAGCCTTCGGCAATTTGCTCCAGTAATGGCAGATCCACTTGCTGGAGATGGAGCGACGAGTACTGGCAGCATACTGTTCGTGAATCGATTTCCCGTAACTGCGCGACGCTAAGAGTGAGCGTGCTTTCCGCGCGTTTTTTTAATCGGGAAACAACCTCCTCGATAATGCGTTGCAGCAGTTCGTTGTTCATCGTGAGGTCACCAGTGTGGCGAATGCCTGGGGATTATCAGCGCCTGCAGCATTGGCTTCGTCTGTATCAATATGCATTTCGAGGCGCATATCCGGCGAAACGCGTACGGCGACGTTATCGAAAATCAGTCGACGTTCATCGCCATTAATGGCGACCGAAACTTTATCGCCATGGGAAACCCGCAGAATCAGAGCATCGAGCGGAGACATATGGATATGCCGTTGGGCGACGATCACCCCGGATGCTAAGTCCAGTTCAGCAAATGGGCTGACGAGACGAACACCGGGTGTGCCCTGAATATTGCCCGACATCCGCAGCGGAGCAGCAATTCCCAACGTGCGGGCGTCGGTACGAGAAATTTCGACCTGGCTGGTACTGCGCAGCGGGCCGAGTAAACGCACATTTTTTAACTGACCTTTTGGCCCCACCAGCGTGACAGTCTGCTCTGCTGCATATTGTCCTGGCTGCAGCAGCCCTTTTTTCTCACTAATGGGGTGATTGGGAAACAAGCGACCGTAATCTTCAGCGCACAGATGAATATGACGATTAGAGATCCCCAGCGGAATCGGGCGCTCGCGCATTTCGTCCAGAACCTTAGCGACAGTGGTCTCCAGTTGCTGTTTATCCATTACGCTTCACCTCGTTTGCCAGAGTGAAGACAAAGCGTGCGCGGCTCGCCTTTTTGGCGAGGGCAGGCAGGATCAAGACACAAATTGCAGCTAATCAACTCTGCATCTTGCGGTGCTTCGGGTACATCATGGTCTACAAATATCTCTTCATGCGCTACGGCTGGTATGGGTTCGGGCGTTGGCTCAGGCTCCAGGACAACGCTATGCGACAGGATCCCATCCCCGGGTCTGGAAATGACTTTGTGAGCCACCAGTCCATCTCGCTGGTCAGCGAAACTGACACCGGTGGAAATGGCCGCCTGGACGGAGGCCACATCCCCGATTATCTTGATCACCGTCCAGCCTGAGCCGTTGGTTTTTTCGAGGCCCACCAGCGTGATGGAGGCGGCTTTCGCCATGACGTCCGCGCAACTGATGGCTAATGCCAGACCACTAACTTCAAGTAATCCCAGTGATTGCTTCACGCTGTGCTCCTTGGTTGCAACGACTTATGCGGATTTAGGTAAAATGGCTTCAACGTCGCTGTGCGGACGCGGGATAACGTGGCAGGATTTCACCTCACCAACGGCGCTTGCGGCTGCGCTTCCAGCATCTACGGCTGCTTTCACCGCGCCGACATCACCGCGAACCATAACGGTGATAAGGCCAGAGCCGATTTTTTCGTAACCAACCAACTGCACGTTTGCGGATTTCACCATGGCATCAGCGGCTTCAATAGCGCCGACAAGCCCTTTTGTTTCAACCAGTCCCAGTGCGTTATTCATACTGCTTTTCTCCTGTGGGTTATGAGTGGCATTCCCGGAACGGAATGCCTTTAACCAGCCGCGCAGCGTTGTTACCAATGCTGCGGCGATCGTGGCTATTTTGTTGATACGTCAGCGTAAAAAGTGGTGCTGACGTGGGTAAGTTTTTGTAGTGCACGACCAGTTTTTCGCGGCTACAGCCAATACCGACCAGCAATGGCGACTGGCAGGCGGCCAACCATGCGTTGTGGATAACGTCAGTTGAGCTACTCTCCTGAATCACAAAGGGGATCCCTTCTTCTTCAATACCCAGCAGTACGTCATTCCAGACGTCAGCACAGTCAGCACTGGTGAAGATAACGATGGCTGGTGTGGTGAGATTACTTTCCATGAGCGAATGCCTTATGCCAGGAGAGGATCAGTCCTGTCGCAACCGCATTGCGCGGACCTTCGGTACCACGAATGTTGCCGCGCCCGGCAACCAGTCGATAATGCGCCAGAGCATCGGTGACCAGCTGTGGAACTTCAAAATCCAGAGATGAGCCGCCAACCAGTACCACAAAGGGAATATCCCGAATGTTCCCGGTCGGACTGACCTGACGTAGCGCTCTGAGTGCGTTAGTAACGAAAACGCGCTCCTTGGCGCTGCGACGAATGGCCCGTACTTTCTCCAGCGCCAGTTCACCAGGCAGTGGCACCAGTTCATCGGGTTTCACTACGCACACGCGCGCAAAAACCGTTGGTGGGAGAGGCGTAGGGAAGAACTGAACGCTGCCGTCTTCGTGGCGAAGGTGGAACAAGCTCTCAACTTTCGCCAACGGATACTTTTTAATCTCTTCAGCGAGATAACGGTCATCCAGGCCCAGTTCACGGGCAATGATCATCGTGACCATATCGCCTGCGCCTGCCAGGTGCGTGGCAATAATTTCGCCCTTAGGATTGATGATAGAAGCGTCGGTTGAACCCGCGCCGAGATCCAGAATAGCCAGTGGTCGTGTTGTGCCCGGAGTTGTTAAGGCTCCCAGAATGGCAGCTTCGGCTTCGGCCCCGCCAACCTGGACGTCAATGTTGAACTTTTGCTTGATCTCCTGGGCAATCATCGCCATTTGCAGGCGGTCTGATTTCACCATGGAGGCTATGCCGACAGCCTGCTCCAGCGAGAACTCACCGGCAAGTCCGCCCGTCACACTGACGGGAACCGAGGTATCGACCGCCAGCAGGTCCTGAATAAAAATTTCATGACTGGGTTTGTTGGTTAATTCAGCCATCGTCTGGCGCACATGCTCCAGCATGCCGCCAATATTGGTGCCAGCTTCTCCGGTAACGTTATCCAGTTTCGGGCATTCACCAACCGCTTTCATAATCGTTTCGGCGCCCGCGGCAACGTCGACCCGTACGGTACGACCCTGAGACTGTAGCTCCAGATTTCCGGCAGGAATCGCTCGCGCTTTCACATCACCTGACGGCGTTTTCACCACCACGGCTGAACGGTTGCCGATCAGCGCCCGTGCCATCGGAACAATGTTTTTAGTCTCATCGGCATTGAGGCCAAAGACAGTTGCAATGCCGTAGGGGTTAGAAAGGGTTTCAATGACCTTTCCTGGTACAGCGACCTCAATGGCAGCCAGCATCCCCAACGGGATGCGGTCGATATGAAGGACTTCATCGACGATGGGCAGGGGGTGAGTCAGACGATTGCTGACCAACACGCCATCGTCCTGCTGCAAAATAACGCCAGTTAACTGGTATCCAGCTCGGACGGAGGCATTAATCATCGTAGCGACATCGGCGAAATCAAATGCCGATGACACCACCAGAATATAGGGCGTATCCGCCGGGCGACTGAGAAGGTCTTCCGGCGTAATAGTGACGCCCACGCCTAACCCGACGCCGCCCGGTGTTTTAGGGTTATGGCCGATCATGGTGGATTCAGTGATGATGGTTTCGGTTATTGTTTCCATCGCCACGTCGCCAATGACCGGGGTGGCTTCGTTAATACGGATGAGCGAAATATCGCTGACATTGATACCGGCGTTTTTTGCCGCCAGCGTAAGGGCCTCCTGAATTCCAAACACATTACGTAATGTGCCCTTAATTCCGGTGGTTTCTGCCAGCGCGCTGCCGGTGATGCTCAGCACGCCAGACTCATCCAGAGTAGCCAGAGCGACTTCCGTTGATGAGTTGCCTATGTCAATGCCAGCTATATATCGCATGATCCTGTCCCTGAGTTAGTCGTCGCCTTTGAGTTTTTTACGCTCAACGTACAGCGCTGCCGCTTCACGAACGAAAGCTGCACAGATTTTTGCCTGATAACGATTTTCGAGATCGTCGGCGATAGCCATCAGCTCATCTTTTGTTGAGCGGTACGGGCGCAGCGCGTTGTAGATCTCAAGAATGCGATCGTCAGGAACAGCGGTTAGCTCGGCTGCGCGCTCGAAGTTCATCGCCAGCCTGTCACGTCCGGCATCTTTGGCAATTTCCGCCTGCAGGCGCAGTGTTTCAGGGGTGATGCGCATGTCCTGCGCGGTCACTTTGTTGCTCAGAACATTTTCAAGCGTGAAGTCGTCCAGCGTTTTGTTGGTCGCAGTTTTTACCCACTCAGGATGTTTATTCGCGAGAGGGTAATCCGTGACTTTCGCGGTATGTGCTGATGAACTCGCCGCGGGCGGAGTCGCGGACTCGCCTTGCAGGCTGTTCATCCGGCTCAACACATCCCGAACCATCGATTCAATTGCGTCGGTATTCATGGAGGTATCCTTTATCAAAGCGCCACGCGCAGTTCCTGCGGGTTTTTGCCTGTCACAACGTATTTGGTCTCTTTAATGTGCAGAATGGCTGATTTGGCCTGGTACTTAGGACGGGCCATCTGGTCATTCAAAGTAGGGACCGGTTGCGGAGATTCACGCTTGGCATAACGCGCGGCGTTTTTACCGATCTGACGATAGGTTTCCAGCGTCAGAAGCGGTGCCTGAGGGAACAGCTCCAGGTTTGAAAGCGGCGGTAACCCCTGCTGGTGGATAACCGTGGTACCTTTTGACTGGATGCCGATAGAGATCCCGGAACCGCTCAGACGGTTCCCCTCAACGGCGACAAACGCCACATCGGAGGATTTAAAGCAGCGGATAACGCGCGCTTTAATGCCTTCTTCTTCAATACCGGCAATCACTTCGCGCAAGATATTCTTATGCGGGATCCCTACGATATTGACGGTTTGCGAGAGCCCGAACGCCGGCCCTACGGCAATAATCACTTCGTCCTGTTGCTGGCCTTGTTTGGCTTCACCAATCTCGGTCAGAAAGCTGTCTCCCTGTGTCGCCGCAGCCTGAGGTGCGCTTGCCGCTGTAGATGCGCGGAAAGAGACGGGTTTGTCGCTGGTCTGCATTTCAGACAACACATCTTCAATTATCTGGCGCAGCAGTTTTTCATTAATTTCCATTTTTCACCCCTTAGCCAAGCTCGTTGGGATCAAGTGCGCCAGGGATGTTTTTGATCTCTTCCCAGCGTTCGCCTTGCAGGCGATAACCTGTTGCCGGACCGGCATAGTCGTTAACATCATTGACGGCGGATAGCACCTGTCCGTCGCCAACGATAATGGCGGAGGTATGCAGGTAATCCCCGGTTAACTTGGCTTTCTGGATGTTGAGCATGTCCTGAGCGACATCGGTAAATCCGCCCTGAGCAAGGGCTTTCACCACTTCCAGACCGTTACGGTTTTTATTGATGATCTCTTGTGCAAACTTGATGTCTTCAACGATGTTACGTTCCGGCATATCTTTCGAACCGTGGGCGTAGGTCGCAGCTTCCACTTCTTCATCAGTGATTGGTGGTAATCCCATCCCGGCAAAGACGGCCTGCAGCGCACGTGCCGCTTTGTTACGAATGGCGATAACGTCTTCTTCGCGAACCGGGCGCAGACCGCCGTCTACTTTCAGGTCGCGCTGAAGAACGTTGTAGTCGTCAAAATCTTCAGCATCCTCGTTCGAACCCGCAAACATGTTGTCGTAGTTCGGCACCGCGGAATAACCAGAAGAAATGAAGTCAGTACCCGGCAGGAACTGCATCAGCAGACGAGCAGTACGACGCATATCCGAGTGGGTAAAGGTTTGGTCGTTGCTGGAGGCGCATTCCAGATCCAGAGAGGAACAAATCAGGTTTTCAGCCAACACTGCACGAATGCCTGACGGCACGGCGGAAGGGACACCGATGCAGCTTACTGAACCGTTTTGCAGGCCCTGTACGCCCGCAGCTTTGGTGATGTAAATGCAGCGGGCTTCCAGATAAAGCATCGATTTGCCTTCGGCGTAACCCATCTGAACTTCTGAGCCAGAGCCGGAGGTAAAGCGCATTTTCAGACCACGGGAAGCATAGGACGATGCGAGGAAGCCTTTCGACCATGGCGTGTCATCGCCGTCGGTAAAGACGGGTTCAGTACCATAGACGGAGATGGTTTCCGCGTAGCAGGTGTGGCCTAGCATGCCGAGTTTAAGTTCGGTAGCTTCCTCCAGCGAGCACTGGGTTAATACGCCTGGGCGTCCAACCTGTGAGCCGACTAACAGCGCAATGGCGTTAAATGGCGCATAACGCGCAACGGCAACGGTTGTTTCCTGTTCGTCAAACCCGCGCCATGCGCCTTCAGCGGCATCAGCGGCAATCTGCACCGGGTTATCTTTGACGTTTGTGACGTGCGCTTGTTGAGAGGGTGTACGACGAGCGCGCATTTTCTGCATCGCCATCATCATCTCAACGACGTTCATATGGGACACCACTTCGACAATTTTTGCCGGCGTCATTGCGGTGGTCAGCGGCACTATGTCTTTGCGCTTTACGTTAGGGTCGCAAAGCATATTGGCCAGTTTGACCGAGTCCATCGCCATGACCTCTTCAGCGCGCGCCAGGTTAATGCCATAGCGGGCAATGAAATGGTCGATTAAGTCAAATTCACTGGCGGATTTACCGTCCAGTTCAGTGACTGTACCGTTGACGATTTTAATCGACGGTTTGGGGTCGTTCGGGCTTTCCATCGCAATGAAGCCTTCTTCGATCCACTCCTTAACGAAACCATCCTGATTCACAGGGCGCTTCGCCAGTGCTTCAAATCTTTTCGATCTCATGAATCAGCCTCACTGATATCAGATGTAGGACGGACGATCGTTTTTCGGCTCTGAGCCGAGGGTCCCGAGTACGGTTTTACCGATTTCACGGGCGGAGATAACGGCCTGACGAACAGCGCCAGAGTCACCCGAAATAACCAGAATGGCTTCGTTACTGAAGCTGGTGCCATGGGCAGGGGAGCTGTAGGCCACAACTTCCACGTTGGCTGATTTCAGGGCCGTATCGGCCATCAGGACACCAACGGATGCTGGCGCGCCGACGATAACGCCACAGGCACGGCCAATCGGTGCGCCAAAGGCTTTTTCCAGCGCGTAGCTGGCGCGTGCGGTGTACTGCATTTCGATGTGACCGGCTTCGTTGGCATAAACATCGCCAAAGGTGCGATCCAGTTCTTTCAGTGCGACTTCAATGCCGCGTTTCACGTCGGAAACATCGTTGCCACCAAGAATAATCAGCGAGCCATGACCTGCGCCGCCTTTGGTATCACGTGGTAACTCAATACTGACGACTTCAGTATTGGTGGCTTTTACCGCTTCATCGGCGGCCATGATGTGCGGGCCTGCGCCAGTACGGGCGCCAAGGATGCCAATGGAGCGATACCGTTTTTCAAGTTTCATCGCGTCCAGTAGGGCGCTGTCTACGTTGGCGATTACCAGACCGACGGTGTCGCCAATCGCGGTACCGACAAACTCCGTTAAACTGCAGCTTTTCTCTGCCATAGCCGTTTCTCGTGTTGGAGGATTATTTTCAGGGATAGCCTGCTGTTCCGGCGTTGCCACGCGAGCAATCACCTGCGCCATGATCTGTTCAACCAGCTCATTGCTGCTCATTAGCTAATTCCCTTCGGTAAGATTTTTTCTACATCGGTATGCGGGCGTGGGATGACGTGTACGGCTTTCACTTCTCCCACATTACGGGCTGCGGCGGCACCTGCATCTGTTGCTGCTTTGACTGCGCCGACATCGCCACGGACAATGACTGTTACCAGTCCCGAACCAATTTTTTCGTAGCCGACCAGCATTACATTGGCTGACTTCACCATTGCATCTGCGGCCTCTATGGCTGCAGTTAAGCCTTTGGTTTCTACCATTCCTAACGCTTCTTGTTGCATAAAGACCTCGCCTGGGTTGTCCCGATTTTCATGACTATAAAAAGAAGCGAGGAAAAAGAATGGCTGAGTTGAAAGTAAGAGTGAAAAAATAGTGGGGTTATGGTGAGATAAAATTGCTATATGTCATCATAACAATTTGTTTTTGTTGGTTATTTTTAGTTTAAGTAATGTGACTATTTGGTTATGTTAATTCCATATTTACACTTTTCCGAGTGACAGTTTAAATATCATTTGCTATGCGAGAAAAATGAAATTGTGATGATCGTTTGAAAATGGAATTCTGCTGTTCGCAATATTTTATTATTTTGAAAATGTGCTTTTAATAGGGTAAATCCTCGTTTTACCGCCTGCTTTAATAAAGGTGATAGCAAGAATTTGCTATCACAACACGATTTTTAAGGGCATGTCGCTTGCAGATTGCCAACAATTTGCCGATACAGATTTTTATAGTAAGCCTTGAAGTAATCTTCCTGCCAGCAAGGAGTCCGCTGGTAAAGACACGAACTCTGCTTAGAAGGTGTCACAATGAACGATTCACTAAGAGCGCAATGTATTGCTGAGTTTTTGGGTACCGGACTATTTTTGTTTTTTGGTATTGGGTGCCTGAGCGCCCTGAAGGTCGCGGGTGCCAGTTTGGGATTGTGGGAGATCTGCATCATATGGGGTTTGGGGATCTCGCTTGCAGTTTACCTGACAGCCGGGATTTCTGGGGCCCATCTCAATCCCGCTATTACCATCGCACTTTGGTTGTTTGCCTGTTTTCCGGGTCGTAAGGTACTACCTTATTCTGTCGCTCAGATCGCGGGGGCCTTTGGTGGCGCTATGCTGGCCTATTTGTTGTACGGCAGCTTATTTATTGAGTATGAATCAGCCCACCAAATGGTACGCGGCAGTCTGGAAAGCCTGCAACTTGCCAGCATTTTTAGTACGTATCCTGCCGCCGCACTGAGTGTCTGGCAGGCCGCACTGGTTGAAGTGGTGATTACTTCCATTCTGATGGGGATGATTATGGCGCTAACGGACGACGGTAACGGTGTTCCCAAAGGCCCGTTAGCACCACTGCTGATTGGTATTCTGGTTGCTGTTATCGGCGCATCAACCGGTCCACTTACCGGCTTTGCGATGAACCCGGCACGTGATTTTGGTCCTAAATTGTTTGCCTGGATGGCCGGGTGGGGTGATGTTGCGATGACCGGGGGGCGCGATATCCCTTATTTCATCGTGCCGATTGTGGCACCCATCATCGGCGCCTGTGCGGGCGCAGCAATTTATCGTTATTTTATTGGCAAAAATTTACCGTGTAATTCGTGTAAGTTGGAGGAAAACGAGAGCTAGCTTCACGAAAGATGTTTATTATTGAAAGGTAAAAACTGTTTTCGTGATCCGGTTTCCTGAACGGCTTAAAAAGTCTCCCAACAATGGGAGACTTTTGTTATGTTCAATGCTGACTTTCATCAGAGCGCTGGATCGCGAGATGAAAATGAATGTGTGAATAATATGTTTTATTTATAACAATAAATTAACTGAGAGGTTTTATCATGATTTCTGCGAGTGCCCTGAACTCAGAACTCATTAATAAAATCGCACAGGATTTTGCACAGGCCACCAGTCTGGCTGTTGTGGTTGTCAATATTCACGGTGATGAAATTTCTGAGCTTTTTAATTTCACTCCTTTTTGCCAGTTGATGCGCCAGCATCCTCAGCATAGTACGCGTTGTCGTATGAGCGACCGCTGTGGAGGGTTGGAAGCCTCTAAATCCGATCAACCCTGCATTTATCGCTGCCATGCCGGGCTTACCGATTTCTCAATTCCGCTGGTCATCGCGGGACACCTGGTAGGGTTCGTGCTTTGTGGACAAGTACGCTTAAGTAACGATGTAGGCCTCGTTGATATTCTGAACGTCGATGACCGCTGGCAAGCCGATCCAGAGCTGGTAAACGAGTTCCGTAATGTACCTGAAATGGACTATTCTCGCGTCATTGCTTCAGCGGATTTACTCAAGCTCATCGTCGAAAATTGCCTTAAGAAACAACTTAATTTTGTTGTTATCAAAGATAACCCGCAGCAGTCAGAGCCGGTACGCGCTAACCGTAGTACCAACCCTCATGACAGTAAAATGAAAAAAGCCCTGCGCTATATTGATGCACATTTATCAGACGATCTACGTCTGGAAGATGTTGCCTCTCATGTTTTCCTTAGCCCGTACTATTTCAGCAAATTGTTCAAAAAATATCAGGGTATTGGTTTTAACGCATGGGTAAACCAGCAAAGAATGGCCAGTGCCAAAGAGCTGCTTTGTCACAGTGACTGGAGTATAGCCAGCATTGCGCGTAATTTAGGCTTTTCGCAAACAAGTTATTTTTGCAAAGTTTTCCGCCAGACCTATCAGGTTACGCCGCAGGCATTTCGTCAGCAAATAAATGTCATTTCACGCGGTGAATCCGCTTAAATAGCAATATTTTGCTATTGCCAATTTTTGATATCGGGCGCTATGTTAGTCATTATAAAATGAAATGTGACAACAGCAGTCAATAAATTGTCATAGCGCAACAAAATAATGGTATTAGAGGGATAAACTGCACCAGTTTTTATTTTTGTGATGAGATACAGTGTCTGTGTGAATGACTTTCTTTATTCTTAGCTGATACTTTCATTCAAAAAGTGAACGTGTGAATAAGTGGGTTAAGGCCAGAAAATTGGCTGAATGAACTCGGAAAGATATTAAATTGAATTATTGTCATGAGGTCGTGAATTTACCTCATAACAGAGAGCTTAATTAACCAGGCTCTTGAACTGACAGGTTTGCCACATTTGTGGTAGGGAAGGGGGTGAGAATCCCCCGCAGCCCCCGCTGCTGTGATGCTGACGACCCCGTATGGACCACTGATCGCAAGATTGGGAAGGACGGGTGAGGATGACGCTAAGCCAGAAGACCTGCCTGTCAGTGACTACCAACAACTTCGGTGGGAAGTGGGTGGTTCAGATGCATACAGTCGAGAGACTGGGTATCTCTACACCCCTACCACCCTGAACAGGATCAGGGTATGGCGGCCAATTTTCACGCATTTGTTCTTGCAGGTACCGGAAGCGGCTGTGGTAAAACCACGGTGACGCTGGGCTTGTTGAGCTTGTTGAAAAAACGCGGTTTGCGCGTCCAGCCTTGCAAAGTGGGTCCTGATTACCTTGATACCGGCTGGCATACAGCGGTATGCGGTACCGCTTCCCGCAATCTTGATAGCTTCATGCTTCCCGTCCCCACGCTGAACGCTCTATTCAACGAGCAGATGCAACATGCGGATATCGCCGTTATTGAAGGTGTGATGGGGCTGTATGACGGCTATGGTACCGATCCAAACTACTGCAGCACCGCCGCGATGGCTAAACAGTTAGGCTGTTCGGTCATCTTACTGGTTGATGGCAAAGCCGTTTCCACTTCAATCGCCGCAACGGTAATGGGTTTTCAGCATTTTGATCCCACCCTGAACATCGCCGGGGTTATTGTTAATCGGGTTAACAGCGAAACGCATTACCAGTTACTGAAAGTCGCAATCGAACGATACTGCGATGTACCCGTCTTGGGCTACGTACCCCGTATGGAGGGTGTTGCCCTTCCCGAACGTCATCTGGGTTTAGTAACCGCACGTGAGTCGGTTATCAATCAGCAACCGTGGCAGGCTTTTGCCGCGACTCTGGAGCATACCCTTGATATCGACGCGCTGCTGACATTAAGCCAGTCAACCAATCTTCCTGCTGGCGAATGGCCCGCGCTTCCTGCCGCAGACGCCGGAGCAGGGCTAACGCTTGCAATTGCCGATGATGAAGCCTTCAACTTCTACTATCCGGATAACATTACGCTGCTGGAACGTACTGGACTAAATATTGTTCGTTTTAGCCCGTTGCACGACACCTGTTTACCGGACTGTCAGATGATCTGGTTAGGTGGCGGATATCCAGAGCTACACGCTGCGGCGCTGGCTCGCAATGTCTCGATGCTGAATCAACTGCGAGAGGCACATCAACGTGGCGTCGCGATTTATGCAGAGTGCGGCGGGCTGATGTATCTCGGCAGTTCGCTTGAGGACAGCAACGGCGATACCTGGCTGATGGCGGATATCATTCCCGGCCACAGCAAAATGGGGAAACGTCTGACCCGATTTGGCTACTGCGAAGCGCAGGCCGCGCAGCAAACATTGTTAGCTGCAGAAGGCGAAGTGCTGCGCGGACATGAATTCCACTACTCCGATTTTACTCCTGAAACGCCAGCAGTAATGAACTGTCGCAAAGTGCGCGATGGTAAAACGCTGCAAGCCTGGTCCGGCGGCTGGCAGGTCGGAAACACCTTCGCCAGCTATCTACACGTTCATTTTGCTCAACGTCCGCAGATGCTTAACCATTGGCTGGCAGCTGCGAGGAGTGCGCTATGACGATCCTTGCATGGTGTATTGCCTGGCTGCTTGATTTTATCATCGGCGATCCGCAGAACTGGCCACATCCGGTGCGCTGGATTGGCAATCTGATTTCTGCCGTGCAGCGAGTTATTCGGCGTTATTGCCATAGCGACCGTGCGCTGCGCATCGGCGGCGCGGTGATGTGGATTGTGGTGGTTGGTCTGACCTGGGCTGTGTCCTGGGGCGTGCTGGCACTGGCAGAATCTATTCATCCCTGGTTGGGGTGGGTGGTAGAGATATGGATGATCTTTACCGTGCTGGCCGGACGCTGCCTGGCAAAGGCCGCGCAGGATGTCGAACGTCCTCTACGGGCCGGTGACCTTGCTCAGAGTCGGGAGAAATTGTCATGGATTGTGGGGCGTGATACCTCACAGCTGCAACCGCAGCAGATCAATCGCGCGGTGGTGGAAACCGTGGCTGAAAACACCGTAGACGGCATTATCGCGCCGTTGTTCTTTCTCCTCCTCGGCGGTGCGCCCTTGGCGATGGCCTACAAAGCGGTAAACACCCTTGACTCCATGGTGGGCTACAAACATGAAAAATACCGCGCTATTGGTATGGTCAGCGCGCGTCTGGACGATGTCGCGAACTTTATTCCTGCAAGACTGAGCTGGCTGTTGCTGGGCGTGGCGGCATTTTTATGTCGTAAAGACGGCTCGCGAGCTTTACAGATTGGCTGGCGCGATCGCTACAACCATAGCAGCCCAAACTGTGCGTGGTCAGAGGCATCCGTAGCCGGGGCATTAGGCATTCGTCTGGGTGGTCCTAATGACTATTTTGGCGAGCGCGTTGAGAAACCGTGGATCGGTGATGCTCAACGCGACATTTCGGTAGACGACATTTCCCATACGATTCGACTGATGTGGGTGGCATCGACGCTGGCACTGGCGCTGTTTATTGCGCTGCGGTGGCTGTGGGTCGGTGTAGCCTGAGGACAACATAATGCAATACATCCAGCAACCCCAAGCGATTGAAGCCAAAAGTTTCGACATTATTGGCGAGATCATCCGTGAAACCCGTCCGGACTATCAGTTTGCCAGTCCGTTACATGAAGCCATTATCAAGCGGGTTATTCACACGACGGCAGATTTCGACTGGCTGGACATTCTGTGGTTTTCCAGTGATGTGCTGGAGCAGTTTTGTGCGGCGCTTAGCCGTTCGAGCGTGATTTACACCGATACCACGATGGCGCTTTCCGGGATCAATAAAACGCTGCTGGCAAAATTCGGCGGTGAATGCCGCTGCTACATCAGCGACCCGCGGGTTGTGCGTACGGCAAAAGAGCAGGGTATTACCCGGTCCATGGCGGCAGTCGACATTGCGGTGAAGGAAGAGGGGGAAAAGCTGTTTGTCTTTGGCAACGCGCCGACTGCGCTGTTCCGCCTGCTTGAGCATGATGTTGCCGTCAGCGGTGTGGTGGGTGTACCGGTCGGGTTCGTTGGTGCTGAAGAGTCGAAAGATGCCCTGACCCAAAGCAATTTGCCCGCCATTGCAGCGTTAGGCCGCAAAGGGGGAAGCAATGTCGCCGCCGCTATCGTCAACGCCATGCTTTATCACATGCAGGGGGCGCGATGAGCGAGGCCTTCGATACGCCGGTGTGGCACAACGGTAAAGCGCTGCGTAAAGGATATACCACGGGATCGTGCGCCACAGCGGCGGCAAAAGTTGCCGCGTTGATGGTATTGCGCCAACACCTCATCCATCAGGTTTCCATCGTGACGCCTTCCGGGGTGACGCTGTGCCTGAACGTGGAGTCACCGCATATCGAAGGGCAGCAGGCAATAGCGGCCATCCGCAAAGACGGTGGAGATGATGTGGACGCCACCCACGGCATGCTGATTTTTGCTCGCGTGACGTTAGACGATAGTGGCGTGATTGCCTTACAGGGCGGTGAAGGGGTCGGTACGGTAACCCGCAAAGGGATTGGCCTGCCGGTGGGCAGTTCGGCGATTAACCGTACACCTCGCCAGACCATTGAATCAGCCGTCCGCGAAGCGATTGGCCCAAATCGTGGGGCGCAGATTGAAATCTTCGCGCCAGAAGGCGAAGAACGGGCGCAAAAAACCTACAACTCTCGCCTTGGCATTCTTGGCGGCATTTCGATTATCGGCACCACGGGTATTGTCACGCCGATGTCAGAAGAGAGCTGGAAGCGTTCACTGTCGCTTGAGCTGGAAATTAAGCGGGCGGCAGGGCTGGAGCGTGTTGTACTGGTGCCGGGAAACCACGGCGAGCGTTTTGTGCGCGAGCAGATGGGTATCGACACCCAGGTTGTGGTCACCATGAGCAACTTTGTCGGTTACATGATTGAAGAAGCCGTACGTCTGGGGTTCCGGCAAATCGTGCTGGTGGGACATCCAGGCAAGCTCGTCAAAATCGCGGCGGGGATTTTCCATACCCATAGCCATATTGCCGATGCCCGCATGGAAACGCTGGTGGCTCACCTCGCGCTACTTGGCGCACCGCTGGAACTGCTGACGTTGGTCAGCGAGTGCGATACCACCGAAGCGGCGATGGAACATATCGAGGCGTACGGCTTCCAGCACATTTATGACCATCTGGCTCAGCGCATTTGTATGCGTGTCCTGCAAACGCTGCGCTTTACCAAAAATCCCCCGACCTGCGATGCCATCATGTTTTCTTTTGATAATCAGGTTCTTGGAAGTAATCGTCCGGTCTCAGAGATTGCTGAGGAGATGCAATGTTAACCGTTGTAGGGATGGGCCCCGCCGGTTTGCATTTGATGACGCCTGCGGCACGAGAAGCGGTCGCGACGGCGGATGTTCTGGTCGGTGGAAAGCGGCATTTGCAGCAATTCCCGGATTTTGCCGGTGAACAGTTTGCTCTTGGCTCCAATATCCCGGAACTCCTGAGCTGGATTAGCGCGCACCAGGAGAAGCATGTTGTGGTACTGGCGTCTGGCGATCCCCTGTTTTACGGCATCGGGACGCGCATGGTGGCGCATTTTGGTATTGAGAATGTGCGGATTATTCCCGGCATTAGTGCGGTGCAGTACCTGTGCGCGCAGTCCGGTATTGATATGAACGATATGTGGCTGACCAGTAGCCATGGCCGCAGCGTCTGTTTTGATGAGCTGGCGCGACATAACAAGGTGGCGATGGTGACTGATGCGCTGTGTGGCCCGCGTGAAATCGCGCAGCAGCTCATTGCCCGAGGCAAGGGGCATCGCTGGATGGTGATTGGCGAAAACCTGGCGATGGAAAACGAACAGATCCATTTCCTGCCTGTGCGTGAAGTTAACGCTGACTATGACATGAATGCAGTGGTGATCCTTGATGAAAGATGAGCTGTTTCTGCGTGGAGAGAAAGTGCCGATGACCAAAGAAGCGGTACGCGCACTTGCCCTCTCAAAACTTGAATTACACCGCGCCAGTCACCTGATTGATATTGGTGCCGGAACCGGCAGCGTGTCGATAGAAGCCGCGTTGCAATATCCCGGATTACGTGTAACGGCCATCGAACGTAACCCGGCGGCGCTCAGATTGCTGGATGAAAACCGCCAGCATTTTGCCTGCGCAAATATCGATATTTTTCCCGGCGTTGCTCCCATGACCATCGCTGAAAAAGCCGATGCCATTTTTATGGGCGGTAGCGGCGGCCATCTGACCGAACTGATTGACTGGTCGATGCGCCAATTGCATCCCGCAGGGCGTTTGGTGATGACGTTTATCCTCCAGGAAAACCTCAACACCGCGCTGGCACATCTGGATCATCTTGGCGTACAGGGAGTGGATTGCCTGCAGCTACAGGTTTCCTCGCTTACCTCGCTTGGCAATGGTCACTATTTTAAACCGAATAACCCCGTATTTGTTATCGCCTGTCAGAAGGAAGGAAACCATGTCTGAGATTTTTGATCCCCGTAGCGTGTGGTTTGTTGGCGCAGGTCCTGGCGATCGCGAGCTGATTACCCTCAAAGGTTACCGGTTGCTGCAGCAGGCGCAGGTTGTTATCTACGCCGGATCGCTGATTAACACTGAATTGCTGGAGTATTGCCCTGCCGGTGCTGAATGTCACGACAGTGCCGAACTGCATCTGGAGCAGATCCTTGATCTGATGGAGGCCGGAGTGAAAGCGGGCAAGACCGTTGTGCGCCTGCAAACCGGTGATGTCTCGTTGTACGGTTCCGTACGCGAGCAGGGTGAGGAGCTGACCAAACGCGGGATTGACTGGCAGGTGGTCCCCGGCGTCAGCGCGTTCCTCGGCGCGGCGGCGGAGCTGGGCGTGGAGTACACCGTACCTGAAGTTTCACAGAGCCTGATCATTACGCGCCTGGAAGGCCGCACCCCGGTACCAGAGCGTGAACAGCTGGAGTCTTTTGCCAGCCATCAGACATCAATGGCGATTTATCTTTCCGTCCAGCGTATTCATCGGGTGGCCGAGCGTCTTATTGAAGGCGGCTATCCGGCGACCACGCCCGTGGCGGTGATCTATAAAGCAACTTGGCCGGAAAGCCAGACCGTGCGCGGGACCCTGGCGGATATTGGCGACAAGGTTCGCGATGCGGGGATCCGTAAAACGGCCCTTATTCTGGTCGGTAATTTCCTGGGCTCGGAGTATCACTACTCCAAACTCTATGCGGCGGACTTTAGCCATGAATACCGTAAAGCCTGAGTCAATTGCGCTTTTTTGCCTGACTCCTGGCGGCGTTGTGCTGGCGAAACGTCTGGCAGCTATGCTGCCGGTTACCTGTTTTACCAGTGAAAAGCTGCTGGAGGAGGGGTTTATTCCCTTTGAAAACGGCTTTGCGAATACCGCCCGCGAAGCGTTTACGAATTATTCGGCGCTGATTTTTATCGGTGCGACCGGCATTGCGGTGCGCGTACTGGCCCCGCTGGTCAACGACAAATTCTGCGATCCGGCGGTGGTGGTCATTGATGAACGTGCCCAGCATGTCATCAGCCTGCTCTCCGGTCACGCGGGCGGTGCCAATGCGTTGGCGCGTTATCTGGCGGGCATGCTGGGCGCTGACCCGGTTATCACTACCGCGACGGATGTGAACGATATGGCGGCACTGGATACGCTGGCATTTCAACTGAATGCCCGGATGAGTGATTTCCGTTCGGCGGTGAAGATCGTTAATCAGATGCTGGTCAGCAACAAACGGGTTGGCCTGTGGTGGGATGACGAACTGACCCAGGATGTCAGCCATTGTGATCGCCGTGGTTTTATCACGGTAACCGATCTCAATCAGCTTCCCGAACTGGATGCGTTGGTGTGCATCACCTTACGCACCAATTTACCTGACCTGCCTGTTCCGCACTGGAAGTTGGTGCCACAGCGGGTTGTGGCCGGAATTGGCTGTCGCCGTGATACGCCGTTCCCTCTGCTGGCTGCGCTGCTTGCCCGGCAACTTGAAGCTCAACAGCTCGATCCGTTGGCACTAAAAGCGATTGGCAGCATCACGCTGAAAAAGGATGAACAGGGACTTATCCAACTGGCTTCGTGCTGCCGCGTTCCTTTCGAAACCTTTACTGCTGACGCGCTGCGTGAGCATGAGCACCGTTTTCCAGCCTCATCGTTTGTTCGCAAAACGGTGGGTACAGGAAGCGTTTCCGGTCCTGCAGCCTGGCTGTTGAGCCACGGAAAACTGTTGGGCGAGACCCTGCGAGAACAGGGCGTCACTATCACTTTGGGAGTTTCACACTGATGTTAAGCGTAATTGGAATTGGCCCTGGCTCGCAGGCAATGATGACCATGGAAGCCGTTGAAGCACTGCAGGCAGCGGAAATCATCGTTGGCTATAAAACCTACACCCATCTGGTAAAAGCGTTCACGGGTGACAAGCAGGTGATCAAAACCGGAATGTGCAAAGAGATTGAACGCTGCCAGGCGGCGATCGAACTGGCACTGGCGGGTCACAACGTGGCGCTGATCAGTAGCGGTGACGCGGGGATTTACGGTATGGCCGGGCTGGTGCTCGAACTGGTCAGCAAGCAAAAGCTGGATGTTGAGGTCAGGCTCATCCCTGGCATGACCGCCAGCATTGCCGCGGCCTCTTTGCTGGGCGCGCCGCTGATGCACGACTTCTGCCACATCAGCTTAAGCGATCTGTTAACGCCATGGCCGGTTATCGAAAAACGCATCGTTGCCGCCGGTGAGGCAGACTTTGTTATCTGTTTCTACAACCCGCGCAGTCGGGGTCGCGAAGGTCATCTGGCGCGCGCATTTGAACTGCTTTCCGCCAGCAAAAGCGCACAAACGCCGGTGGGTATTGTGAAGTCTGCCGGACGTAAAAAGCAGGAAAAATGGTTAACCACGCTCGGTGAAATGGATTTCGAACCGGTTGATATGACCAGCCTTGTGATCGTGGGTAACAAAACAACCTATGTTCAGGACGGCCTGATGATCACGCCACGAGGTTATGTGCTGTGAATTACGGTGATGTGCTGGTCATGGGCGGTACGAGCGATGCGCGCATGCTGTGCCAGCAACTGGATGCGGCAAACGTGGCCTACACCCTGTCAGTTGCAACCCCAACAGGGAAACAACTGGCGGGAGACATCAAAGGCCAGGTGCGCTGCGGGCGTCTGGAGCGCGAACAAATGATTGCCTGGCTACAGGAAAATCGGACGCGCTGGGTGATCGATGCCTCGCATCCGTACGCCGAGGTGGTGAGCCGCAACATCATGAGCGCCTGCGAAGCGGCGGGCGTACTGCTGAGCCGCTACCAGCGCCCTGAGCAGTTGAGTGGTTTAACTCACCCGCACCTGTATACCGTACAAAGCATTCAGCAAGCCTGTGAGTTGGCGCGACGCTTCGGCGATCGTGTGCTGCTGACGACCGGCAGTAAAGATCTGGCTATCTGGCGCGAAGGGTTGCCTGAAAAAACGCTGCTGGCGCGCGTTCTGCCTGTTCCTGAGGTCATTCAGCAATGCGCGGATCTGGGATTTGGCGTCGGTGAAATCTTCGCACTGTGCGGACCGTTTAGCGCCGAGTTCAACGCTGCGTTTTATCGCCAGTGCCAGGCTGATGTGGTGATCACCAAAGCATCTGGCGCTGAAGGTGGTTATCAGGAAAAGGTTCAACCCTGTCTGGATGCCGGAATCCCCTGCATCGTGATTACACGTCCGGCACCGTTGGTGACGGGAGAAGAGTTACTGGAAAGTCAGGCCGCCTTTGGGGCGCGTTTAACGCGCTGGCTGGCCACTGCTTAAGGAGTTTGAGATGAAAAAGGCGCTTCTGGTGGTCAGCTTTGGCACCAGCTATCACGACACCTGCGAGAAAAATATCGTGGCCTGTGAGCGCGATCTTGCAGCTAGCTGCCCTGACCGCGACCTGTTCCGGGCGTTTACCTCCGGGATGATAATCCGCAAGCTCAAGCAGCGCGACGGCATTGAAATCGACACGCCGCTGCAGGCGCTGCAAAAACTGGCGGAGCAGGGGTATCAGGATGTGGCTATTCAGTCGCTGCACATTATTAATGGTGACGAATACGAAAAAATTGTCCGCGAAGTGCAAAGTATGCGTCCGCTGTTTTCACGCCTGACGCTCGGCGTACCGCTGCTGAGCAGCCATGAAGATTACGCACAGTTGATGCTGGCGCTGCAACAGCAGATGCCGGCGCTTGGCGAAAGTGAAAAAGTGGTCTTTATGGGACACGGTGCCAGCCACCATGCTTTTGCCGCCTATGCCTGTCTCGACCACATGATGACGGCGCAGCGCTTTCCGGCGCGGGTAGGCGCAGTGGAAAGCTATCCAGAAGTGGATATTATTATTGAGGGCTTGATCAAGGAAGGGGTGACGGCGGTGCATCTGATGCCGCTGATGTTAGTCGCTGGCGACCATGCCATCAACGATATGGCCTCCGACGAAGATGATTCCTGGAAAACGTTGTTCAATGCAGCAGGGATACCGGCTACGCCGTGGCTTAGTGGTCTGGGTGAGAACCCAGCGGTTCGCGCCATGTTCGTGGCACATTTACAGCAGGCGCTTAATGTGGCGATGGAGGAAGCAGCATGAGCGGAAAACTGTATGCACTGAGCACCGGGCCAGGTGCTTCCGACTTGATTACCGTGCGTGCCGCACGCACGCTGGGCGAGCTGGATATTCTCTATGCGCCTGCCGGGCGTAAAGGCGGCGACAGTCTGGCATTGTCGATTGTACGTGAGTATATCGGTGAACAGACCGAAGTCCGCTGCTGCCATTTTCCTATGAGTGCCGATAGCGCTGAAAAAGAGGCCGTCTGGGATGAAGTTGCTGCCGCGCTGGTTCAGGAAGTCGAGGCCGGTAAGCAGGTGGGGTTTATCACTCTCGGCGATGCGATGCTGTTCAGCACCTGGGTCTTTTTACTTCAGCGTATTGGTTGTCCTGACTGGCTGGAAATCGTTCCTGGCGTCACGTCTTTCGCCGCGATTGCCGCGCGTTCCAAAACGCCGCTCGCTATGGAACAGCAGTCACTGGCGGTGGTCTCCTGTACCGCACCGGAAGCGGAAATCCAGCAAGCGTTAAAACAGCATGACAGTCTGGTGTTGATGAAAGTGTACGGTCGTTTTGCGCGTATTAAAGCGCTGCTACAACAAGAGGGTTTGTTGGACTGTGCATTAATGATGTCTGAAGCCACGCTGCCAGGTGAACAGTGCTGGCGTCATCTCGATGAGGTGAGCGACGATCAGCCGCTGCCTTACTTCTCGACCATTCTGGTCAATAAACAGTGGGAGTATGCACAATGAAGCTTGAACAACAGCTAAAACAGCTGTCTTTCAGCGGGTTGGCTGCGGCGCTATTACTGATGATTGTTCCTGAACAAGCGTTCGCCATGCACATTATGGAAGGTTTCTTGCCGCCGATGTGGGCGCTGGCCTGGTGGCTGCTGTTTTTACCCTGCCTGTGGTACGGACTGGTACGTCTGCGCCAAATCGTGCAGGAGGATAACCACCAGAAGGTTTTGCTGGCCCTGTGTGGCGCCTTTATTTTTGTGCTGTCGGCGCTGAAAATTCCTTCCGTTACTGGAAGCTGCTCACATCCTACCGGTGTAGGCCTGGCGGTTATCCTGTTTGGACCGGGCGTGGTAGCCATCCTTGGGGCGATTGTCCTGCTGTTCCAGGCTCTGCTGCTGGCACACGGTGGTTTGACAACGCTCGGCGCGAACGGCATGTCGATGGCGGTAATTGGCCCGGTAGTGGGTTACATGGTGTGGAAAATGGCCTGCCGCGCAGGGCTGCGTCGTGATGTCTGCGTCTTCCTGTGTGCGATGCTGGCGGATCTCGTCACCTATTTTGTGACTTCTGTACAGCTGGGCGTTGCGTTCCCGGATCCCTCTGCTGGTGCTACCGGCTCAATCATTAAGTTCATGGGGATTTTCTGCCTGACGCAGATCCCAATTGCGATTGCGGAAGGGTTACTTACCGTGCTGATTTACGATCAGCTAACCAAACGCCAGTTGATAACCGCACAAGGGCATTAACGATGAAAAAGACGCTGATTATATTGGGCATGGTAGTGGCGCTGGTGATCCTGCCGTTCTTTATCAACCACGGTGGGGAGTACGGCGGTTCAGATGGTGAGGCGGAAAGCCAGATTCAGGCTATTGCCCCGCATTATGAGCCCTGGTTCCAGCCGTTGTATGAACCCGCAAGCGGTGAAATTGAAAGTCTGCTGTTTACGCTCCAGGGATCGCTTGGCGCAGCCGTGATTTTCTATATCCTGGGTTACACCAAGGGCAGGCAACGCCGTGATGACCGGGCTTGACAGGCTTAGCTATCAAAGCCGTTGGGTTCATGTCTCGCCGGTGCGGAAATTTCTGCTCTGGCTGGTGATGATGATTCTGGCGTTTACTCTGCCCCCATTGGGGCAGGGTATTGAGCTTTTACTTATTGCCGCGCTGAGCTGCTGGCTGCTGCGTATTTCCTTCTGGCGCTGGTGCCGTTGGATGGCATTGCCATTTGGTTTTCTCACGGTTGGCGTGGTGACCATTTTGTTTAGCATCAGCCGCGATCCACAGACGCTGTTGGCCAGCATACCTGTGGGAAGTTACTGGTTGGGGATCAGCGCACCAGGCCTGGTAACCGCCAATGAAACCTTCTGGCGCAGCCTTGCCGCGTTGGCGGCAACCTTCTGGCTGGTACTGAATCTGCCGTTTCCGCAATTAATTATCTTACTCAAACGCGCGCACGTTCCTCGCCTGCTAACTGAGCAGATCCTGCTGACCTGGCGGTTTATTTTTATCCTGTTAGACGAGGCGCTGGCTATTCATCGCGCACAAACGCTGCGTTTTGGTTATCGTAGCTTGCCGTTGGGCTACCGCTCTCTGGCAATGCTGGTGGGATTGCTGTTTACCCGTGTGTTGATCCGCTACCAGCAAATGACCACCACACTGGATATCAAACTGTATCAGGGTGATTTTCACCTGTAAGGAAAAGTATGCTTGCCACCTCAGCGCTTTGGTTTCGCTATCAGGATGACCCGATCCTCAAAGGGCTAACTCTGGATTTTTCGACGCATGCCGTCACCGGACTGGTAGGCGCTAATGGCTGCGGGAAATCCACGCTGTTTATGAACCTGAGTGGCTTATTGCGCCCACAGCAAGGCGCGGTGATGTGGCAGGGCAAACCGCTGGATTACAGCAAGCGCGGCCTGCTGGCGCTGCGTCAACAGGTGGCAACGGTATTTCAGGACCCCGATCAGCAAATCTTTTATACCGATATCGACAGCGATATCGCCTTTAGCCTGCGCAATCTTGGGGTGGATGAAGCTGAAATCGCTCGCCGCGTGGAAGATGCGCTTACGCTGGTCGACGCCCAGCATTTTCGCCATCAGCCCATTCAGTGTTTAAGCCATGGGCAAAAAAAACGCGTAGCGATTGCCGGGGCGTTGGTGTTGCAGGCGCAGTATCTGCTGCTGGATGAACCTACTGCGGGCCTCGACCCGTCAGGCCGCACGCAGATGATTGAGATAATCAAACGCATCGTTGCGCAAGGAAACCACGTCGTAATTTCCAGCCATGATATCGATCTTATCTATGAAGTCAGCGATGCGGTGTACGTTTTACGCCGGGGCGAAGTGCTCACGCACGGTACGCCAGGCGACGTTTTCGCCCGTACGGATCTTATTGAACAAGCGGGATTAACTCAGCCTTGGCTGGTGAAGCTGCATACAGAGTTGGGCTTCCCGCTGTGTAAAACAGAGGCTGAATTTTTTAGCTGTATGCGAGAGAACGCACTGAAGGAGGCGTCATGACGCAGGCAATAATGTTGCAGGGAACGGCATCTGATGTGGGTAAAAGCGTATTGGTCGCCGGGCTGTGTCGTATTTTTTATCAGGATGGACTGCATACCGCGCCGTTCAAATCGCAGAACATGGCGCTGAACTCTGGCATTACGCCAGAGGGAAAAGAAATGGGCCGCGCGCAAATTTTTCAGGCCGAAGCCGCAGGCATTACGCCAGATGTGCGTATGAACCCGGTGTTGCTTAAACCGACCAGCGATCGAAAAGCGCAGGTAGTGCTGATGGGTAAAGTGGCAACCGATATGGACGCGGTGAGTTACCACGAGTACAAGCCACGTCTGCGGGAACAGATCTTGTCAGTTTATAATAGCCTGGCGCAGGAGTTCGATGTGCTGGTGCTGGAAGGTGCGGGGAGCCCGGCAGAGATTAACCTGCGCGATCGCGATATCGTCAATATGGGTATGGCAGAGATGGCGCAGTGCCCTGTCGTTTTGGTGGCGGATATCGATCGTGGCGGGGTGTTCGCCTCCATTTACGGCACGCTGGCGCTGTTGCACGATCACGAACGCGCGCGGGTAAAAGGGGTGATCATCAACAAGTTTCGCGGTGATGTGACGCTACTGCACTCCGGTATCGAGCAAATTGAAGCGCTGACCGGTGTTCCGGTATTGGGCGTGATGCCATGGCTGGATGTTGATCTGGAAGATGAAGACGGCGTTGCGCTGCAAAAGGGCAAGTATTTGCGCACTGACAAACGCGATATCGATATCGCCGTAGTTCAAATACCGCACATTTCTAACTTTACTGATTTCAATGCGCTTGCTGCTCAGCCGGACGTGCGCGTGCGCTATGTTCGCCAGCCTGAAGAGCTGGCGGGGGCCGATCTGGTGATTTTGCCGGGTAGCAAAAACACCCTTGGCGATCTGGTGTGGCTGCGTGAAAGCGGGATGGCGCATGGCGTCGTGCAATTACATCGTAATAACGTACCGGTGGTTGGGATTTGTGGCGGCTATCAAATGCTCGGCGACACCATCATTGATGAAGTAGAGTCGGGCCTCGGTACGCTGCCGGGTCTGGGCTTACTTAATACAGTCACCCATTTTGCCCAGCACAAAACCACGACCCTGGTTGAGGGACAAATGTCTTCATCGCTGCCTGACTGGCTGGCGGGCACGGCGGGGTTATCCGTTCGCGGTTATGAAATTCATATGGGCGAAACAGCATTAACCGATGAATGCCGGTCGGTGATGACGTTGCACAAAGACGGCGGCAACGTTGTTGACGGCGCGGTCACTCCGGATGGCCTGGCGTTCGGCACCTATCTTCACGGTCTTTTCGACAGCGATGATTTCACCCGTGCGTTGGTCAATGGCCTGCGAGAACGTAAAGGGTTAGCTCCGCTGGATTCCACCTTCCATTACGCGCAATATAAATCGCAGCAGTTTGATCTGCTGGCGGATGCGATGCGGCAACACATCGATATTGAAAAAATTTATACCATCATGCAGCAACACCGGGAGCCAGTATGATGATTCTGGTTACTGGCGGCGCGCGAAGCGGTAAGAGTCGGCATGCGGAAGCGCTGATCGCTGATTCCCCAAACGTTTTGTATATCGCGACTTCGCAGATTTTTGATGAGGAGATGGCTGCGCGAATTCAGCATCATCGCGATGGACGTCCTGCGCACTGGCGGACAGCCGAACGTTGGCAACATCTTGATGAACTGATCACGGACACGAACGATCCTCAGGAAGCTATTCTGCTGGAATGCATCACCACGATGGTGACCAACTTGCTGTTTGCGCTGGGCGGTGAAAGCGATCCGGACAGCTGGGATTACGCGGCGATGGAGCAGTCTATCGAAGGTGAAATCCGTTCGCTGATCGCAGCCTGTCAGCGCTGCCCGGCAAAGATCGTGTTGGTCACTAACGAAGTGGGAATGGGGATTGTGCCGGAGAACCGTCTGGCGCGGCATTTTCGTGATATTGCAGGACGCGTGAACCAGCGACTGGCGGCGGCGGCGGATGAGGTCTGGCTGGTGGTATCAGGAATTGGAGTCAAAATTAAATGAGTAAGTTGTTCTGGGCAATGCTCTCTTTTATCAGTCGCTTGCCCGTTCCTGCTCGCTGGTCGCAAGGACTGGATTTCGAGCACTATTCCCGCGGTATTGTAATGTTTCCCCTGATTGGCGTCGTGTTGGGAGGGCTGACGGGGCTGGTCTTTATGGCGCTCCAGCCCTGGTGCGGTATTCCGTTGGCGGCCCTTTTTGCGGTGTTGACACTGGCATTGCTGACCGGGGGATTTCATCTGGATGGTCTGGCGGATACCTGTGACGGCATTTTTTCGGCGCGCCGACGCGAGCGGATGCTGGAAATCATGCGCGACAGTCGTCTGGGCACCCACGGTGGACTGGCGTTAATTTTCGTTTTACTGGCGAAGGTACTGGTGGTGAGTGAACTGGCTTTGCGTGGCACGCCGATGCTGGCCGCGCTGGCAGCGGCATGTGTCGCCGGGCGAGGAACGGCGGTGTTGCTGATGTATCGGCATCGCTATGCCCGCGAAGAAGGACTGGGCAACGTTTTTATTGGCAAAGTCACCGGGCGTCAAACCTGCGTTACGTTGGGATTAGCGGCGATCCTTGCCGCCGTGCTACTTCCCGGCATGCGCGGCGTGGCAGCGCTGGTTGTCACAATAGTGGCGATTTTTATTCTTGGGCAGTTATTAAAACGCACGTTGGGTGGGCAAACCGGCGATACGCTGGGCGCTGCCATTGAACTTGGCGAGTTGATTTTCTTGCTGGCTCTGCTCTGAGTCAGCCCACATACTGGAACCCTTATGCAGACTTTAACCTCTTTACTCCGCACGATCCCATCACCCGACAGTGCCGCGATGCTGCGTGCACAGCAGCATATTGACGGCTTGCTTAAGCCGCCGGGAAGTTTAGGGCGACTCGAATCTCTCGCCGTACAATTGGCCGGGATGCCTGGCCTGAAGGGTGTGCCGCATGTGAACGGCAAAGCGATGCTGGTGATGTGCGCCGATCACGGCGTGTGGGATGAAGGGGTTGCCGTTTCGCCTAAAGTTGTCACGGCTATACAGGCTGCCAATATGACGCGTGGAACGACCGGCGTCTGCGTCCTGGCCGCTCAGGCTGGGGCGAAGGTTCATGTGATAGATGTTGGGATTGATGCTGAACCTATTCCCGGTGTGGTGAATATGCGTGTGGCACGCGGTTGCGGCAATATAGCCGAAGGCCCGGCAATGAGCCGTTCGCAGGCAGAAGAGCTGTTGCTGGAAGTCATCCGCTATACCCATGAACTGGCAAAAGACGGTGTAACGCTGTTTGGCGTCGGGGAGCTTGGTATGGCAAATACCACACCTGCGGCGGCCATTGTCAGCGTGCTGACCGGCAGTGATGCTGAGGAAGTCGTGGGTATTGGCGCTAACCTTCCTCTTTCCCGGGTGGGGAATAAGGTAGACGTTGTGCGCCGGGCAATTGCCGTCAATCAACCGGATCGCCATGACGGTGTCGATGTGCTGGCTAAGGTTGGCGGGTTTGATCTTGTCGGTATGGCGGGGGTGATGCTTGGGGCGGCCTCCTGTGGTCTGCCTGTGGTGCTGGACGGTTTTCTTTCGTATTCTGCTGCGTTGGCGGCCAGCCAGATTGCACCGCAGATTAAACCCTACTTAATTCCGTCACACTTCTCCGCTGAGAAGGGCGCACGCACCGCGCTGGCGCATCTTGAATTGGATCCTTATCTGAATATGGGGATGCGTTTAGGCGAAGGTAGCGGGGCCGCGTTGGCGATGCCGATTATTGAAGCTGCCTGTGCGATGTACAAAAATATGGGGCAGCTCGCCGCCAGTAACATCGTGCTTCCAGATGGTAAGGAAGCGTAGTTACCGCTCAACCTGAACCTCGCCTGATGGCGAGGTTTTTTTATGCGCAAATATGTCGTAAGCCACTAAAACAGATAATAAAAGCTATACTTTACGGATATCTGTTGCGACGAAGGAAAGGAAAAAGATGCGTCGTGTAAAACTGCTTTGTTCACTCATTATGCTGCTTGCGAGTCAGGGCGCGCAGGCGGTGAGTTATCCGCTGCCGCCAGAGGGGAGTCGCCTGGTGGGTAGCCCATTGACTATCACGGTTCCACCAGGAAACACCAAGCCGCTGGAGGCATTTGCCGCTCAGTACGGACAGGGGTTGAGCAATATGCTTGAAGCCAATCCGGGCGTCGATGTTTTTCTGCCTAAATCGGGTTCAACGCTGGTTGTGCCGCAGCAACTGATACTTCCGGATACCGTGCGCGAGGGGATTGTCATCAACGTCGCCGAGATGCGGCTTTACTATTATCCTGCTGGCAGCAATACGGTTGAGGTTTTACCCATTGGCATTGGTCAGGCGGGTAGAGAAACGCCGCGTAACTGGGTGACGGCGGTCGAACGTAAGCAGGAAGCACCAAGCTGGACGCCGACGCCAAATACCCGACGTGAATACGCCGCTCGCGGGGAAAGCTTGCCGGCTTTTGTTCCTGCCGGACCAGAAAATCCGATGGGCCTGTATGCAATTTATATTGGCAGGCTTTATGCCATTCACGGGACAAATGCCAATTTCGGTATTGGTCTGCGGGTAAGCCAGGGGTGCATCCGTTTGCGGAATGATGACATCAAGTACCTGTTTGATACGGTGCCTGTAGGGACGCGTGTACAATTAATTGACCGACCGGTGAAATACAGCGAAGAGCCGGACGGTAGTCGCTGGGTGGAAGTACATGAGCCGCTGTCACGAAACCGTTCGGAATACGAGTCTGACAGAAAGGTGCCTTTGCCAGTCACTCCCGCTTTGCGCACCTTTATCAGCGGGAATGACGTGGATGTGAGCCGCGGGAGCCAGGCGCTGGAAAGACGTTCCGGTATGCCGGTGAACATCAGCCTGGTACAGAAGCATTATTAATTTTCAGGGCGACCCTGTTTACCTTCAGGTCGGATGGGTCGCTTTTTTAATTTGATACTGCCCCATTTTTACCACGCCAATATGGTCAGCCATTAGCTGGGCTTCGTGTTCACTGTGGGTAACCAACAGCGCCGTTTGCCCGGCGGCGCGCAAAATATCCCGTACCTCGTTGCCAAGACGCTCACGCGTGCGCTTATCCAGGCTGGAGAAGGGTTCATCGAGCAACAGGATTTCCGGATGTGGCGCCAACGCGCGCGCAAGGGCGATACGCTGTTGTTGCCCGCCGGAAAGCTCATGCGGATAGCGGTTGGCATGGCTGTGTAACTCCACCATTTTCAACAACTCAGTCACTCTGGCCTGTTGTTCCTCACGCGGCATGCGACGCAATCCAAAGGCCACATTTTGCTGCGCGGTCAGATGGGGGAATAACGCATATTCCTGGAAGACCATGCCGACATGACGTTTTTCCGGTGGCAGATGAACGCCGGGACCGGCAACACGTCGCTGTGACACATAGATCTCTCCGTTTTGCAGGCGTTCAAATCCGGCAACTGCGCGTAGCACCGTGGTTTTTCCGCAGCCTGAAGCGCCCAGCAGACAGGCAATTTCACCTTTACGTACCGACATTGAAAATCCGCTCAGTACCGATTGCTGGCTGTTGCCATAAGCAACGTGTACATCCTGGAGTCGTAATGCAATTTCTGACATTGTTGCTCTCTTAACCACGGCGAGTCATTTGGTGACGCACCAACAAAATAACCGGTAGCGTGCCAGCTAAAACAATCATTAGCGCGGCGATAGCACCTTCTTCATAGGTTCCACGGGCGGCTTCCGCATACAGCAACGTTGCCAGCGTTTCAAAATTGACCGGGCGCAAAAGCAACGTTGTTGGCAGCTCTTTCATGGCATCAGCAAAAACCAGCAGGGCACTGCTGACTAACGCCGGGCGCAGCAGGGGAAAATGGACTCGTGCAAACGTCCCCGCACCATTCTCACCCAACAGACGAGACGCCTGTTCCAGCGAAGGTGGAATGCGGCCCAGACCAGAATCCAGTGCGCCAATGGCAATCGCCTGGAATCGCATGGCACAACAAATTACCAGCAGGATCCCGGCGGACATCAGCGGCAGGCCGCGAACATCCAGTAAATCTGCCAGCCAGCGGTCGACAGCCATGGCGGGGGGTAAAAAGCCAATCGCCAGAATTGTGCCGGGAACCGCATAGCCTAAAGAGGCCAGACGCATCACGCCGCGACGAAATCCCGGCATGGCGTTGTCTGCGGCGCTATGACGCGCGCTCCAGGCCACCAGCATACTGACGCAAACCACCACTAGCGTAGTTCCCGCTGCCAGCGATAGCGTATTTTGCAATGCTGACAGTAACGAAGAGGAAAGGGGGTTCTCATCACCTATACGTTTGGCGCTTTCCCACATTAAAAACAGTACCGGAGCCAGAAAACCCAGCACAACCGGCAGTGAAATAACGCCACCGAGCAGCCAACCACGCCAGCCCTGCACGCGCGTAGGTTGAATTTCCCGCAGGCTGCGGCTGCTGAATCCTTGTTTTCTGCGACCATAAAATTCCAGCGTCAGAATCAGGAATATAAACATCAGCATCATGCAGGCAATTTGTGCCGCGGCAGATAAATCAGAACGCGAGATCCATGTGGTGTATACGGTAACGGTTAACGTCTGTACCCCGAGAAACTCCGATGCGCCAATATCGTTGAGCGTTTCCAGCAGTGCCAGGCTGATCCCAACGGCCAGTGCCGGACGTGCCATGGGCAAAGCAACTCGAAAAAAGGTTCCGGTTGCGCTGCATCCCAGCGTGCGTGCGGCTTCCAGTAAATGAGCCGGTTGGCTAATAAACATGGCGCGGGTTGTCAGATACACGTATGGGTATAGCACTAATCCGAGCAGGATGATTGCGCCGGAAAGTGAGCGTAAATCAGGCAGTCGGAACTGTCTTGGGCTGTCAAAACCCAATAAAAAACGGATAAACGTTTGCAGAGGGCCAATCGGATGCAGCAGATCGAGCCACGCAAAGGCCACAATGTAGGTCGGCATCGCCAGCGGCAACAGTAACGCCCAGCTAAGAATTTTACGTCCAGGAAAATCCCATGCCGTTACCGCCCATGCGCTGCCTACGCCAATCACGCCGACCATCACCGCGACACCGGCTAATAACAGCACGGTATTTTTTAGTGCGGCAGGCAGTACATACGTCAGGAGATTATCCCAGTGAGATAAATCGGCCTGGGTAGCCTGCCAAATCAGCGCAATGATCGGTGTCAGAACGCCAAGCGCTACGCACAGCGCGCCAAGATGTAGCGGCGTTAATAATGACTGCGGCCCGGAAACCAGGCCGCGTAACGTCGGAAACTGCAGAGGTTTATTGATCGAATCCAACTTTATCTACCAGCAGACTAGCTTGTTTACGATATTTAACGATTTCGGTTAACGGCGTTTTATCGACGTCGATTTCACCAATGGTTGCGCTAATAACCGGGTCAAGCGTCACGCCTTTCAGTACCGGGTATTCGAAGTTCGCTTTCGCATACTGCTGCTGGGCAGGTGCGGAAACCAGATATTCCATCAGCTTAACGGCATCGGCTTTATTTGGTGCATAGCGGGCTACAGCTGCGCCACTGATATTGACGTGTGTACCGCCATTTTCAAAGGTGGGTTTAACGACTTTAATCGCATCGCCCCACTGACGTGCATCACTGCCTTCTTTGGCGTTTTTCATATGGCCGACGTAATAGGAGTTGGCGAGACCAATATCGCAAATGCCACCGAGAATATCGCGAGCTACATCGCGGTCGCCACCGGTAGCTTTACGCGCCAGGTTAGCTTTCACACCGCGCAGCCATTCTTCGGTCTTTGCTTCACCGTGATGAGCAATCATTGCGGCGATCAGCGCTGTGTTATACGGGTGCTGTCCGGAACGAATACAAACTTTACCTTTGTACTCAGGGCTGGCGAGTTGTTCGTAATGCCAGTTATCGATTGGCAGTGACTTCTCGGCATACAGCACGCGGGCACGCATCGACAGCGCAAACCACTGATTATCTGCGCCGCGCAGATTAGCCGGAATAGCGGTTTTCAGTGCTTCTGACTCTACTGGCTGAGTTACACCCGCTTCCACTAAATCAATGAGGTTACCGGCATCGACGGTCATCAGCAGGTCGGCAGGTGAATTTTTACCTTCAGCTTTAACGCGCTCAAGCATACCGTCCTTGATATAGACCGTACTGACTTTGATGCCGCTGGTTTTGGTCCAGCTATCAAGCAAAGGCTGGATCAGACCCGGTTCACGGGTGGTATAGAGCGTTAACGTATCCTGAGCGAAAGCCGGTAGGCTAACAGAGAAGACCAGGGCAGAGGCAAGGGTGATACGGCGCAGTCCGGCGCGAGGCAGAGAATTCATCGTTTATATCCCAGAGTAATTGGAACGTACAGTGAACCGAGCGGGGGGCTCGTTCCTTTGGCTCGCGTACAATAAATGATAATCACTAGCACTTACAATAATTGCAAAGTTTAAACGATTTACATTTACATAACTTTAATCAACGTTGTGATGCGGCATGTAACAGCGGTGCAGAGCAGGCAGGGGGCTTATGAGAGGGATTTTATAGCGACCTGAAAAGCAAAAAGCCTGCTTAGTTTCCTAAGCAGGCTTCTTAAATATGGCTCCTCTGACTGGACTCGAACCAGTGACATACGGATTAACAGTCCGCCGTTCTACCGACTGAACTACAGAGGAATCGTGTGAACGAGGCGCATATTACTGACCTCACCATGAGGTGTCAACAGTAAAATTAGCGCGTCATTTCAATTGGTTAATTAATCTTCAAATTCAGCGTTAATGCACATTTGGTGAGCGACAATGGCCACCTTAGCGGGTATCGCGTAACCGCTCCATGGGGTTCTGGCGGTAAAACTGAATGAAACGTTGCCATAATGCCGGAAAACGTGGTGCAAATAATTCAGGGGCACTGAAGAAATACTCCGATAGAACGGCAAAGCATTCGGCAGGATCGGTCGCTGCGTAGGCATCTATACTGCACGCGGTTTCACCGACCAGATCAATTTCATCCTGAATGTTATTCATTGCGGCATGCAGGTCGTGCTCCCAACTGGCAATATCTCGCAGAGGGATCGCCGGAATACCGCTGGCGCGGTCGCCATTACGCATATCAAGCTTATGTGCCACTTCATGGATGATCAGGTTGAAGCCGGAGGCATCAAAAGAATCCTGAATGTCGAGCCAGTTGAGGATTATCGGACCTTGCTGCCAGCTCTGCCCGGACTGTACAACACGTTGATTATGTACCAGCCCAATATCGTCTTCCCATTCATCGTCCACGACAAACGGGGCAGGGTAGATGAGAACTTCATGAAACCCGTCGAGCCACTCGATCCCCAATTCCAGAACAGGCAAACAGAAAAGCAGCGCAATGCGCGAACTTTTTAGTGGATCAAGTTCAAACCCCTGAAGCGCTACCAATCTTTTTTGCTGTAAAAAGCGCTCGGCCAGGGCGATAAGCCTGGCTTGTTCTTGCTCGGTGAGATTCACCAGAAGAGGAATAGCCAGGGCGTCGTCCCACGGCCAGTCGTCACTCCGGGTTGTTTCTTGCTCTTTCCAGGGCCACTTAATCATCGTTTTGCTCGCAAACTCGTCACTTGAACGAAATTGACGGAACGGGGTCTGTTAAAATGCCAAATTACCTGGCATCATGGCAACCGCCAAAACGGAGAGATGCCAGAGCGGCTGAATGGACCGGTCTCGAAAACCGGAGTAGGGGCAACTCTACCGGGGGTTCAAATCCCCCTCTCTCCGCCACTATTCAAACACTTAGCTCAATTCCTTTCAACGACTCATGTCACACTTGGTATAGTGTTGGTATACTTTCTTGGTATATTCCTTTAGCTTTTTGAATTCAATACACATCTTTCATACCCACATTTCCCGCAAGAGTAAATTTCTTGATACAATGTTCTTCGTTTAGAATGTCCCAATGATCTAAACGCAACTAGCTTAAGCCTGTATCCGTTCTGATGCTTATGCTGTGGTGTGAAGGGACAACTTAACCATCTTGATTCTAAAACCTGCGTTGTGTTTGTTGCATTTGGTGATCGCATTTATTCAATACATAAAATGTGATGACTCATAAGGGGATTTTCCTATACAATCACTTGCAACTGAATTTTAGTTGCAAACATGCTCTTGATGGATATACTTGATGAGTAAAAGCAAGAAACTAAGGGAGCGGCTTGGAGCGCTGCCAAAGGATTTTACCTGGGAAGAGCTTGTTACACTTCTTGGTCAGTATGGTTTTAAAGTTTTAAACGGTTCTGGTTCAAAGAGAAAGTTTGCTAATGATCACGGTAGGTTAGTGTCATTTCATTGCCCACACCCCGGCAATATAGTGAAAGGGTACATACTCAAGGAAGTAAAAACTCTTTTAGATGAGCTAGATAATTATGAGTAATATGCTGAAATATAAAGGTTATTTTGGAAGTGTTGAGTTTTCTTTAGAAGATAGAGTTCTTCATGGAAAAATTCAATGCGTCAATGACCTTGTTACTTACGAAGCTGAGAATCTAGATGGCTTACAACTTGCTTTTGAAGAAGCTGTTGATGATTATTTGGATACATGCAAGGCCTTGAACAAAGAGCCAGAAAAACCAATGAGCGGTACTTTTAATGTCCGTATCGGCTCAGAACTCCATAAAAAGGTCTATTTAGCAGCTTGTGCTGAAGGTAAGAGCCTTAATGATTATGTAAAAACGGCGATCGAAGAGAAAGTCGCTGGTAAAAAAGAATTCCATTTCCACTTCGAAAAACGCGAAAGAACAGAAGTTTTCACTCATGAATACGTCTCAAGGTCAGAGCGTGAAACCAAGTGGAGAGGAGATATTGAAAAAGGGACTCGCCACTGATGTTGGAAAAAATCAAATACCAGGGTTTTACAATCTCTGCGTCTCAATTTATTGAGCACAAGGATAGTGAAGGTGGGCGCTTTAAACTGCTTGTCAGCGACAGTGAGTTTGCTTCTGGATATGACGAGGAACAAAAAAAATGCTGGGCACAACTGGCAATAGAAGCCTCGATCAAGGGATATGACGATGATGCATTAATCGATCCGGACGAACCTGACGAAGAAGGTTTGGCTTTCGAAGTTAATCTGAAAATTGACGTTTTCTATGATATTGACGGGGATAAGCCAATTGAGGAAGAATTTTATGAGTCAAACTTATGGTTCTTCGAAAATTTCACGTCCATCACACTGAAGCTGGCATTTGAGTCAATATTAGAACGTACTCCAATGCGAACCATCAAGCTTCCATGGTCAGTTCCATTGGTTGCTGTAGAAGAATAAAGATTAAGCCCTGCTGAGAACAGGGCTTAGGGGGCGGAAAGTCTGAGAAACTTTCCGGTGTGTATGGAGGTAACCCAGCCGCTACACTTATGTTGACAAACGGAGTTTAGCTGCTCTCCTGACAATACGCAACCTGTATGGGTTTACAGGTCTGCAGGGAAAGATAGCTAATGGCTACTACGACCTGTACTAAATGCGGGAATACTTGCGAAGTCATCTTCCGCTACACCGTATGTGTAGATGGAGTTGTTCGGCACGCAAAAAAAGGAAAACCTTTTCCTATTCCTCTATGCAACTGTTCTGAAAAGAAAGCTGCGTGATCTTTAGTCCAATTTAACCCGCTCAGGCGGGTTTTTTATTGCAGGTAAATCAAGAGTTGGTGTGACTTTCACTTTTCTGTCATAAATCACAACTTGGCTTTCAGTTTTATGACCTGAGAATAGTTGTTTGTCCTTACTTGAACCTTCGTAATCAGATATTCCCTTGGCTTTGAGATCATGAAATGTACACGGCAGTTTTCTATCTAGTTTTTTTCCTGCTGCTTCCCTTGCAGTTTCCCACAGATCGTTAAACCCACTTTTCGAGTATTTAGTTTTTTTGCTGCTACAGATAACCGTTTCCCGCCCACCCAGAGTTTTTGCAAGTTCGATGGCGTTATGAAGCCGTTCAGTCCAGACTTTTATTTGTTTAGTCCCGGTCTTTCCCTGCTGGATAAAAATGCCTTCCTCGCTTACTTGCGACCATTTGAGAGAAAGAACATCCGAAACGCGAGCCGCACATAAGTAAGATATCTCCATGCCAACCCGGAGAGCTGGTGCCGCCTCTTCATAAATTGCCTGATATTCTTCGTCTGTCACGTACACGTCACGGGCTTTTAAAGAGAACTTGCGTACTCCTTTGCACGGATTTCCTTTCACATACCCTCGTTCATATCCCCATGAGAAAACACGCGACATCCCGCCGAGTTCTTGGTTTGCCTGGTTAATACTGCGTTGGCCACGTTTATCCATATAGATCCTGACCATCTCAATTTTTATGTCATCTGCTCGCATATTCCCGAACACTGGAACCAGGTTTTTTTCATACGACCTGTAATCAGTCTGCGTTCGTGGAGCCAGTTCAGCAAAAGCTGGGCTGCTGGTGAATAACTTCCATAATTTAGAAAATGTCATTACGTCTGAGCGCTTGGCTTTTTCTTCCTCATAACGCGCCCATAGCCGGGACATACTCGTCCCGGTAATAGGTGCAAGAGTTACGCTTTGTTTTGTTCCTTTTGGCTTCCACACATAGCTATAACGGTTTTTAGTTACGCGTGGCGGGAGGTGTTTGTCTTTAGGATCTTTTCTTGGTCTGCCCATTGATTGCGTCGTAATTTGGCTCAAGTGCAACATATTCATCGACCTTAGGTAATTCAGAAACTCCGGGATCAATACTTCTGCGCAATACAATTGGGCGGTTCCGCCCATCAGTGGTGAACGGTATGCCGTGACACCGCAGCTGTCGCTGCTGGTGGGTGTAGCGCTGATAGCCAGTAATTTCTGCAATTTCCTGAGGAGACAGTGTAAGTTTGTGCATAGCTCATCTCTCTGATGGCCTGCCTGTAGAAACATACCAGGCAGGATCCGTAAATTGTGAAATTAGAAAATCAGTTTGCAGTCAGACGTTGCCAGATTGCAGAGACGTATTTGACCTGATGCCGGGCGTCAGAAAGCGCATTGTGCATTTCGCCTTCAAACGGGATGTCGAAGCGTGGATTGATACCGACAGATTTACCCAGCGCGACCATGGTCCTTACGTCCCTGTCATTCCAGAACGGAACAGTGAAGGGGGTATCTGTTAACGCGTATGCGCGGCGAAGAATGACGTTATCAAACGAGCAACCATTACCCCATAACTGAACTGTGTGGCTTCCGTTAGCAGCGTTTTCAGCAATAAAATCAGCCAGAAGTTCGAGAGTCTCAAGCAGTCCCATGGCTTCATCAACAAGAATGGCAGAGCGGGCTTCAGATGATTGTTTCAACCACCACTGAATCGTCGACGCATCCGGTTTCATGCCAAACGACATCGATGACTCCAGACTGACAACCTGGTAAAACTCGGCACCAGTGTTACCAGTTGAAGGATCAAAAAATACAGCGCCAATAGAGACTATTGGGGCATCAGGACTGTTGCCCATAGTTTCCATATCAACCATCAGGTGAGTATAGAAAGCGTTCAGGGGATCCGTTTCAATATGGTGAACGGGTTCATTATTCAGGGAAGCTGACGCGTCACCAGTTGCATCAGAGCTTTTAACTGGCAAAACTGCTGTTTCGCTCTGAGGCACTTCAGCATTAGCTTTGATTTCGCTGTTGTCAGTTTTTTCCATCTGCACATCGCTGGTGGTTTCCTCGGTATTGGCTTGTTGTAATTTTTCTTCGACGGCGCGCTGGCGTACCTGGTCTACGACAGAAAGCGCGGCTGCCGGCTGGTTACCCATCAGGCCGTCGATGGAGAACACACCGTTGCCCATGTTGGCGATTTCTGGTTGTTCGACTCCTGCCTTCTGTTCAGCTGTGACTTTCTCGTTAATCTCGTTTTCCCAGCTTTTTTCTGGCACGTGACCGGCTGCCACCAGGATTTCTTCAGTTGGGTACTGGTGGTCGGTTTCAGTCAGGTTCTTATTGATGTAACGGCTCAGCAGTTCCGGGAAATGGTGAGCGTTTTCTTCTGCACTGCGAATAAGCGCGAAAATAGCGGCACGGGAATAATCCAGGATGCCAGCGCGTTTGCGCAGGGCGACGGACCACTCTTTGAACGGGCTTTCGTTTTTAGCAATGATCTCTTTTGCACGACGGAAAACGCCACCCGGAATATCGTAGATGTTGAAATCCATTGGAAGTGTGGCCAGCGCAATATCAATGTCCAGAGTTTCCAGCGTGTGGATAAGTTCCGGGTTACGATCGGTCTTATTGCCACCACCAGCGTTGGTTCCTGCATCAGAGCGCTGAATCTGTGACACACGATTGCCCTTACACCACTCTTTAACCAGCAACCCGCGGTCAATGTGTTCAGTACTGAACCAGGCCTTAAAGAACTGAATTACGGTAGACAGATCCACTCGTTTACCATCAACCGGGAAAATAGTTTTTAGCGCGCTGACAATTTTCCAGATATCGATCTCTGGCGCTTTCTTGAATGGTTCTACATTCTCGGCGGCAAGCAGCAGATTTTGCACGTAGCTGTTATCCACATCCAGCTCAAGTTCCTGAATGGTTTTCTTCTGTTCAGTATCAATATGGTAAGCATATTCATCAGAAATAAACTGAGCTAAAAGGCGCTGGCGTAGCGGGAGAGTCGCAACGGTAATGAGTTCTGGCGTTACAGGTGGAACGGTGGGCTCATCACCCACAATTCGTGCTTTCTTATCGTTAACCCACTCCTGCACGGTTTGAGTCCGCGCTTTCGGTTCCGCAATCCATTCGGTAATAAATTCCTCAAATGAAGCAATGGTATAGACCTGCTCACGGTCGAAGACTTCTTTTATTGCGTTTGCCAGGTTCCACTCGACATGAGCAGAAAGTTCTTTCGCCGCTGGCACATTTGCAACGGCTAGTAATAGGTTTTGTATATAGAGATCATTTTCGTCCAGTTCCATTTGTCCGATCTGGACGTGCCGCGCTTCACTGATTTCCTTCTCTTCACCGTCATTTAACAGGTGTGCAATCAGCCGTTGAGACAGGCGCAGGCGAGATATGGGGCGGAGCAATGCTGGCGCATCGCTGGTGGGTACATTGGCACTGGAGGTTTCTGGTTTTTGCTGGCTGGAAGCCTCCAGATTTTCATCATCGGGCTTCTGTTTCAGTTGCCACGTCTGCTGGTCTTCTGCCAGTTCGTAACGATCGCACCATGTGTCATCAAGAGTGCTTTCCTCAGGAAGATCGTCAACAACAAACCAGTTGGTGCGGACAGGTAATTGATAGTCGGCGCCACGACCGACGGCAATATTGTTGTCTTCGAGAATATTGAGGATTTCGCGTTCTGCACGGGAATCTGATTTCGCAGAGAACCAGCAAAACAGGTTTTTTGCCTCAGTTGCTTTCGCTTTGGCTTTAATAAGATATGCATACGTTAACATTGCGTTCGGGCTCCATTGGATTGTAAGATACCCGGCAGCTGATGATCGCCGCCTAAGGTAGTGGTTATTGGTCAAAACTCGTTCCGGAAAGCTTTGGTCGGCTGACCGGGTACTTAACCCGCCTTGCGCGGGTTTTGTGCTTTATGGGGTAGGGGATTTTCCCTGCGCCAGCTGTGCGACGGGGACCCACTCCAGAGCATTCAGCACGGGCTCAAATGAATCAGGCGTGTGAGTAACGGCGCGAACGACGTCAGCCACGCTGGGGTTTACTTTGCTAAGGTGGTACCCGCCACCAGCGCCACGCTGGCTGGTGACGATTTCACTGCTGCGCAGCTTCGAGAAAATCTGCTCGAGGTAAGACACAGACAGCTTTGATTCTTTACTGATAGATGCGATGGAAACCGGACTGCCGTTGTAAATCCTGTTGAGGATGGCAACGACCTGAACAGATGCCACCACACGTTTTATTCCAAACTCCATCACGCATCCTTTGCCGGTTCGCGACCGTATCCAGGGTTATCGTCCAAGGCATCACTCAGAACCCGCATTGCCTCATTGTGTGGGAGAGTCAGAGCAAGTTTGATCGCCGTTCCAAGAGCTTCAGCCGCACATTCAAATTTACGAGCGAGCCTGGCTGTTTCATCAACTTGTTCGCCCATCGCTTCTATTTCAAAGTTGTGCTCTGTCCAGACTTCATCCATCACATCACTTTCAACTTCTTCACGTAATGCTTCTTTTACTTCCAGAACAGGCAAAACGCCGATTAATGCCTCTGCTGGTGCGCTGCTGAAGCGCAATGCCAGATCGTTAGCTGACATAAAAACCTCCGGAAAAAAGCCCGCCACGGGACGGGCAAAGAACACTTTTCCAATTTAACCAGAACAGGTCTTCGTCTCCTGTTTGGTTACGATGGTGGTATTACCATCACAATGCCCTGTGCACCGGGCATGAGGCTGGCAACAGCCATTGGTCAAACTCGTTATCAACGAACTGCAGTCTGTTGGTCGGCAGACGGGTCGCCCTTCTGGGCGAGCATGTAGCAAATCAGTCGAATGATTACTTCAATACGGTTTAGATGTACGGCCTGACACCGCACTGGTTTACGTGCGAAATCGATCATGGATTTATCCTCTTGCGTTGCCCTTGTCGCCAGGCTGGCGGAACGTTGAACCTGCTGCGTGTTAATGCCTGTCATCTCATCCGGTGATTCGTATGCCGCCGGCAGCTACTTCGTGGGCGTCCTGCCTTGATGACTGATTTTCTAAAATCAGGCTACAAATAAATATACCAGACGTCAAGATGAAATTGATAAATTACATACCATGATGTTTTTTTGTTATCAGTGGTGAGGCATGTTCGGGCGTAAAAAAGGCCGCTATTAGCGGCCTTAACAACGTAGATTTAGAAACTAGCGTTGAGGATCTATTTTGCGTTTGCGTAAAAACTCAGCCATGAAGGCATCGAGCTCTTCTAGTCTGGTTTTTGCTAAAGATATAAACCTTTCTTGCTCAGCCTCAGGGAGCTGGTCGAATACCTCAAGGAGAGCAGACTGATGTGGGTTCAGAACAGTTTTACTTTGTGTAACTGAAACAATGTGCTCCTCTTCTTCATCGGTCATGAAGAACCAATAAAGCGGTTTTCCAAGCGCCTCGGGCAAGAGTATGAGTTTTTCTTTGCGTGGAAAAATACCTGCGTTACACCAATGGCTAACGGTTTGCGAGTTAACACCTATCCGACGTCCCAGTTCAGATTGAGACATGCCAGCCTCATCAAGAGCTCGTTGCAAACGTTCTTCAAAGTTCATTTTCAGTTCCAAATCTAACCAATAGCCAAGCATACAAAGTTTCCTTTCAAATGTGGCTAGTTAAATTTCTTGACATTGATAAGTATTTTATCAAATATGTGGTACGGAATTTAGGAGGTCGTATGAACGAAAACATTCAAAAGAAGATCATTTCACTGTGTGGTAGCCAATCAGAACTAGCTCGCCGTTTAGGCAAAAACTCACAGACTGTTTCAGTCTGGTTTCGCACTCAAGTCGCCAGCACAGAGGTGCTAAACGCCTGCAGGGCGCTGGATTGGAAAGTCACCCCACACGAAATCAGACCGGATCTTTATCCAAACCCCACTGATGGTTTACCTCAAAAGGAGGCTTAATCATGCAATCAGCCACGTATCAACATCATAGCCAGCGTTTAGCTATTCCGTTGAAAACGGAAAATCATTTTAAACCCCAGCGCCGTGACGGCATCCAGCACCGTGCCATATTGGCTGCCGTTCGTGAATGGGAATCGACAATACCAGGACAGGCACAGGAAAGAATTGCTCAGCTGGTGGCTGAAGAGTGGGCCAAGGCAGATGGCCGCGGAATTGCTGTTAATAAGCAGAATTTATTCCGGTATCTGAAAAACGAGGGCGGTTCGGAAAAGTATACGGCTTACGTTATGCAGCTGTCAGGTTCAATCATTGCTGCTATGCCAGTTCAGATTGCCAGGAAGCACGGGTTAAGTAATGCGAGCACAGAAGCGGAGCTGGTGGCCAACGCTATCAAAGAATGCAGTGAGGCACATCAGGCGAAATTAATCGGCGCTCCGTTACAGAAACTGGAGAAGGAAATTCGTGAAGCAGCAATCGCTTTGTTCAACATGTTACCAGCTGATGCGGCGGGACCACTACTGGCGAGTTTAAGCGCCGTAGCGCCGCAATTGTTTTAATCGAGTTTTGAGCAATAACAATTACGCGCCGGGAAACCGGACAAGGGAGTAACCATGGCAGCTCTGCCTTACATGCAACTTTACATTGCTGATTACCTGGCGGACACCATGCATCTGTCTACAGAAGAGCATGGCGCATACCTGCTACTGATGTTCAATTATTGGCAAACAGGTCGCCCGATCCCCAAAAACCGACTATCGAAAATTGCACGGCTGAGTAACGACCGTTGGGATGCCGTTGAACCTTCGTTGAAAGAGTTTTTTAACGATAACGGTACCGAATGGGTACAGGAGCGTATAGAGCGTGATCTGGAGGCGGTTAAAAACTCAATCAGCCAAAAGTCAGCAGCTGGAAAAGCATCCGCTCAGGCGAGAAAAGCTAAAAAAGGAGCGAATAACCAACAAAATAACAACGGGTGTTCAACGGGTGTTGAGCCTCCGTTAAAACAGAACGCCAACGGAAACACAACTAATAAAGATCCAGATACAGATACAGATCTAAAAGAAAACCAAGAGAGAGAGTTACACGCGCCAGGTGACTTTTTACCGCCCATAGGCAAATTTCCGATCACAGATGACTGGACACCTGGTGATGACTTTGTACGCCAGGCTGCGCAGTGGGGAATAAACCTTGGGGATCTACCAGGGTATACCTCCGTCGAATTACAGCAGTTCCGGGACTACTGGAAATGCGAAGGGAAAGTTAAACACCACATCCAGTGGGAACAGACTTTTGCTTCCAGCCTGAAAACATCACGCGCCAAATCTTCCTCACCATCGGCAGGTACACGTCGACAGGCTGGCTTTGGCGTTTCACAACCTGACGCTCAGATCCCGCCAGGATTCAGGGGGTAATGATGAAATCGACGCATGACTTGCTTGGCCGTCTACGTAATCTCATGCCTGCAGGTGTTCAGCCGAAATTTACCAGCAGTCAGGAATTAATGGCCTGGCAGCAGGAAGAAGGGCGAAAGCGCGCAGCTGAGCTGGAAAAACAAAATCAGCGTAACCGTTCAGAAAGGATTTTTGGGCGCTCAGGGATCTGCGAGTTGCACAGGGGGTGCTCATTTGCAAATTACCAGGTGAGCAACGACGGGCAGAAACACGCGCTGACAATGGCAAAGAGCTACGCACATAACTTTGGGAATGGCTTTACCAGTTTCATATTCAGCGGCAGTTGTGGAACAGGGAAAAATCATCTTGCCGCGGCAATCGGGAACTACCTGCTTCAGCACGATTATTCCGTTCTGGTCGTGACAGTACCTGATTTGATGCTTCGCGCACGCAAATGCTATGACGAGGGCCAGTCTGAGTCCGATTTGCTGGACGATTTGTGCAAGGTTGATTTGCTTGTTCTTGATGAGGTTGGTGTTCAGCGTGATACGCGCAATGAGTGGGTATTACTTAATCAGATTATCGATCGCCGTATGGCGTCAATGAAACCAGTGGGGGTGCTAACAAACCTGAATTATGACGAGTTATCGAAAGTTCTGGGTGAGCGGGTCATGGACCGCTTAACCATGGATGATGGTATCTGGGTAAATTTCGCCTGGGGAAGTTATCGCAAAAATGTGACCCATTTACGGGTCGTGAAGTAACTAAAACGAGTATTGACCAATGACCATAGAAATCTCTCAGAAAGATCGGGTAGCGATAGTGGTACGCCATACCCCGAACTGTGTATTACGTGATGTGTGTGAAGCGCTGGATATTCCATCCGGTACCGCTGGTAAGTTTCTGCGCGCGCTGACTGTCAGCGGCACAGTCCTGCGTACTCACAACGGAACTCAGTATGTTTATAACATTGCTACGGATGCAGAAATACCCGACGTAAAACTGCCCTTCATGGAAGAGAAAAGCGATCCGGCTGAAACGCAATTAGCGGAGAAAATGGCGAAAGACCTTAAGTCCCGGGGACTCTGGCGGCGCGCGGCAAAGGTATATACCGACATGTTAGACATTGCCCGTAGTTCAGCTGAAGTGTCACGTATAGCGCAGCAACGTAATGAATGCTTGCGTATGGCCCGGAGGTGATCAGCATGCCAAGACCAAATACACCAGAAGAGCAGGCGGCACTTATCAGAGTGATCATCGAAGAGGTGAAAATCCGCGGTCGTTTAACCGTTAGTGAGGCATCACAGATGTTGTCGCTGCATCGTCAGACTGCTGAGAAGTATTTCCGCGTAGCAGCCGAACGCGGCGAACTCATTCGTTACGGCCGTCTTGGTTTGTTCAGGGACCAGAAGGCTGTGATTGATTTCGATCTCCAGCGTTTTTCATACGGTTCGAGTAAGCCTGTGACTGAGTTGCCAGCAGATTTTCGGGGAAGTGCAGTTATGCGCCGGGTTATAGATATCGTAGGGAGAATGCCAGCATGAAACCATCATACGAAGAATTAGAGAAAAAATGCGCATTATTGCAATCCAAGCTGGCAGCAATGAATGAACTGATGAATGTAGTGGGAAAAGCCAGCGATATTGTGAATGTGGGGATCGCAGAGTTGCAATCTCAGAACGCTGAACTGGAGGCGCGGACTGTCAACTTATCAAAACGCAGCGTTGGTGAAGTCATGCACATGAGCGGATTCAGCCGGGATTATGCCGAGGGATGGTGTGCCGGTAATGACAACGCTATTCACGAAATCCGCGCCGCTGGCATTGGCGTGAAGGGGGAGTGAGATGGCAGAACAAACTATTTTAGACGTGTGCTGCGGCTCCCGCATGTTCTGGTTCAACAAGCAGGACACCCGCGCCGTGTTCACTGATATCCGCGCCGAAGAGCACGAACTGTGTGACGGTCGCCGCCTGGTTATCAGTCCAGACCTGATTGCCGACTTTCGTTCATTGCCGTTCGCTGATTCTTCTTTTCCGGTTGTGGTGTTTGACCCGCCGCACCTGGAACGCGTGGGCCAGTCTGCCTGGATGGGTAAAAAGTACGGGCGATTGAACAAAAAAACGTGGCGTACAGATTTACGCGCCGGATTCAAAGAGGCATTCCGCGTGTTGTGGCCACACGGTGTACTCATCTTCAAGTGGAACGAAACACAGATCCCGGTAAGCCAGATTCTGGCGCTTACAGACGTGAAACCTGCAATTGGTCAACGTACCGGGAAGAACGACAAAACCCACTGGATTATTTTTGTGAAGGACTAACTCATGACAACTAATAACCATCCGGCGCACGGCCATGTATCACTCGAGCGACTGCACCAGATAAGCGAAATACTTAGCAAAGCATCAGCACAAAGCGACGGCGGTAATCTCGGCTACGCAATGGCTGATGCTGTGAAGGTGATTGCTGGGGTGTTTGCCCGCGAACTGGTACGTCGTGAGCATGCGATATGGTCACAGGCTACTTTCGGCGATGTCGGTCCAGTTGGTCCGCTGAAGCACCTTTCCAAAGAAGCGCTCGAGGCTGCTGCGGAACCAGGCGACCTGAGCGAATGGGCTGACATGCAATTCCTGTTATGGGATGCGCAACGCCGTGCCGGTATCAGTGATGATCAGATTACCCAGGCGATGCTAGAAAAACTGGCGGTGAACAAGCAGCGCCAATGGCCTGAGCCGAAAGACGGTGAGCCAAGGCTACACATCAAGGAATCCGACAACTCTCCTGTGACTCCGGAGGGGGCCACCTGCAAATACTGCGGCGGTACAGGATATTTCCGCTGGCAAAAGTCAGCAAATACCTTCCCGTGTCCATGTATGGGATGCGATTTGCCAGCATCACTGAGACAGGAGGACAAGTGATGAACCCGCAACTTGAATACGCCACGAAGCGTATCGTCGAGCTGGAAAGTATGTTGCTGGTGGATGTTGAGGAAACCGTCTGGCCTGCTGAAGTGGGAATGGTCTACAGCCAGGTTGAAAGTGTTGGGGATCTTCCTACACATCACCAACGGCGTCTGAAGTTTCACATCAACCGGATGTGGCTGGAAAAAATGCCGGTACCGTCAATTATTGCCGCGGCGCGTTCGCTGGCATGCGCGATGGGGAAATACGCGTGAGAGAAATCATTGTTGATAATTTTGCTGGGGGCGGTGGCGCTTCAACCGGTATTGAAATGGCGATCGGCCGCAGCGTTGATATTGCTATTAACCACGACGAGAACGCCGTGGCGATGCACACTACGAACCACCCTGATACGTTGCACTACTGCGAGTCTGTGTATGAGGTGCGACCAAAGGTAGCTACTGCAGGCCGTCCGGTGGCGCTTGCGTGGTTTTCTCCAGATTGCCGCCACTTTTCTAAAGCTAAAGGCGCTAAACCTGTCGAGAAAGCGATCCGCGGACTGGCTTGGGTAGTATTGCGCTGGGGGCTGGATGTTGAGCCGCGGGTCATGAAACTGGAGAACGTCGAAGAGTTTAAAACGTGGGGGCCATTACTGGCCGGTGAAATGCGACCGGACCCGGCCCGCGCAGGCGAAACTTTCGAGGCATTCATCGGCATGCTGACAACAGGCATCCCGGCTAACCATCCGGCGCTGGCAGAATGCTGCGAGTTTTTGAATATTTCACTTGATAGCGAGGATGCTGCTCGACTGGTTAAAGGTCTGGGCTATGTCGTTGAGTATCGCGAACTGCGCGCCTGCGACTACGGCGCACCGACAATCAGAAAACGTTTCTTCATGGTCATGCGCCGCGATGGGAAGCCGATTGTGTGGCCGGAACCAACGCATGGGGATCCGAAATCACCTGCGGTTCAGGCTGGCAGGCTGGCGCCATGGCGTACAGCTGCGGAGTGTATCGACTGGTCAATTCCGGCCCCATCGATATTCGGACGCAAAAAGCCGCTGGCAGAAAATACCCTTAAGCGTATCGCGCGCGGCATACAGCGCTTTGTTATCGAAAGTGCGTCGCCGTTTATCGTGAAGTGCAATCACACCAGCACAAAAACGAGTTATGACTGTTTCCGTGGTCAGGCGTTGGGCGAACCCCTACAGACGATTACCAAAACCCACGGCTACGCATTAGCTGTTCCACATCTTACAAAGTTCCGTACCGGCGCAACTGGGCAGCCCGTTACCGAACCGGTACCGACGGTAACTGCTGGTACATCAAAACGCCCGGGCGGGAATGGGCATGCACTCGGGATTGTTGAGGCTGCACTGACGCCGTTCCTGGCCGGTAATGGTGGCAGTGAATACCAGGCTAAACCGCGCCCGCTGGATAAACCTGCTCACACCATTCTGAAGCAATCCCGCGCCTGTCTGGTTGCGCCAGTGATAGCCCGCCAGTTTGGGGCCAGTGTCGGACACCGGGCAGACGAACCGAGCGCCACCATCACCGCTGGTGGCGGCGGCAAATCTCAACTGGTCACACCCACGTTGATCCAGATGGGTTATGGCGAACGTCCAGGACAGGAGCCGCGAGTGCTGCGACTGGATAACCCGCTGGGGACCGTTACTGCAGGTGGTAATAAATTCGCGACGGTGAGCGCGTTCCTGGCGAAGCACTACGGCGGTAACTACTCGGGACCGGGCATCGGTTTAGATGAGCCTGTTCATTCAGTTACCACGGTTGATCACCACGCAGTTGTCGCTGCGCATTTGATGGTCAATAACACAGGACATCCTGGCGGCACACTGTACAATCCGGCTCATACTGTAACGACAGGAAATCATCATGCTGCAATCACCTCTCACCTGGTAAAACTGCGAGGCACCTGCCGTGACGGCCAGCCAACCAGTGAGCCAATGCCAACGGTGACGGCTGGCGGGCTGCACGTAGGGGAGGTGAAAACGACTCTTGCGGTCGATGAATACGACGAACATCGCGCGCAGCAGACGCTTGAGTTTCTGCGGGAATACTGCGGTGAGGATTGTGACGGGCTGGTGACTGTTGACGACATAACTTACCGCATCGTTGATATCGGCATGCGCATGCTGCAGCCGCACGAGTTATATCGCGCGCAGGGCTTCCCTGAGTGGTACATCATCGACCAGGACTATCGGGGCAAAAAGTACGCGAAGGATAAGCAGGTTGCCCGCTGCGGTAACGCGGTGCCACCGCCGTTCGCTGAAGCGTTGGTGCGGGCAAACCTGCCAGAATTGTGCCAGCCAAAGGATATTGCCGCTTGACTCATCCCCGCTACGGCGGGGATTTCTTTACTTTCAATCCTTTTTGCATAACTGATTTAGTAAATTCCGAATACTCGGAAAAACTTAGCGTATACAACGGCATGGCTTTGGCGAAAAGTGCTATTAACCACTTGAATATGAGGTTCAATAGGCATACTGTATGGATGTACAGTATATTGGTGTAGAGGGAATTATGAAGATAGAACTTACCATCAACAAATCAAAAGACCTGCCGCGCGGCGCCATACCCGCACTTGAGAAAGAGTTGCTTAAAAGACTTCAGGATCAATATGAAAATTGCTCTCTGGTCATCCGCAGGGCTGGCGGCGATAGCCTGACTGTTTTCGGTGGCGATAAGGGCGATAAAACGAAGGTGGAGGAAATCCTGCAGGAAACATGGGAAAGCGCTGACGACTGGTTTTATTAATTTTTTGGGTATTACTTTGATCCCGTTTGCATGGGGGAGTTTAAGTGAAAGAAAAAGTAGAATTGCCCAAAAAAGGCTACGCAGTCATCAGATGTCACGATGGAGTCATCGTTGCCAGACTGCAATCATTTCCAGAATGTGAGCGTGCCCTGATGTACCGGCGCGGCAGCATGGTGTCTTTCATGCCTCTTCAGGATGATGAAATTATTGGCACACCAACGTTGTTTACTCAGATGCTGGAAAGGGCTGGTTATCGCGTTACCCAGAAATCTGTTACACTCCCGTCATAGGCCTGAACAACCTATACCTGCTGCGCCACAGGAGAAAAGCCCCATGGCGCAAGATCAATTCAAGCAACCCCACATACTGACGTTAACTAACGCCAGCGATTTTCTTTTTGCCGCATCCAGAGGTGCGTTATGAAGAAAAGCTGGTTTCAACATACCCAACTCACCACTGAGCAGGCTGACGAACTGGAAGCCCGCTATCGCGCAAAGCAGATTAAGACAGAGCGTAGTCTGGATAATGACTTTATTCACTGGACGATCAGCGCGTTCTTGCCAGAAGTATCTAAGCCTCCGCGTCAGGACAGAACTTGGCAACAACGGATCTGGAGGTGAATGTGAAAGTCTACGATATCACCCCAATGGGCAAGCCCAGAATGACGCGCGCTGACAAATGGAAAAAGCGCCCCGAGGTTCTACGTTACCGGGCTTTCTGTGATGAAGTTCGTCTGCAGGGTGTTGGGCTGGCGGAAAGCGGTTCGCATGTCACTTTCATTCTTCCGATGCCAGCGAGCTGGAGCAAAAAGAAACGGACTGAGTTCAACGGTAAACCACACCAGGCTAAACCTGATTTCGACAACATGATGAAAGCCCTGATGGATGCCATTTACGAAGATGACGCTCACATCTGGGATTCACGCGTCACAAAATTATGGGGAGAGAAGGGACAAATAATTATCGGGGAGATTGCAGAATGAGGGCGCTGCTGAAGCCGGTGGTTGTGCGTGAGCTTGGAATTGTGCTGCTCAAGCCGGGCAGTGAGCTGATGTCATTATTCAGTTGTGAACGTGTGCTGGTGGAAAGCCAGCCAGCAGGTATGGAGCGTTTGCCTGCAGGCCGTGTTCCTGACGTTCGCCAGCCGCTTGCGTGTGACGAGTCACTGTGGCCGTTCTTCCTGGATGAAAAGGTTATGAAGGCTGCTGGTGGTTTGAGTGGGCTTGATTACTGGCTTTTGCGTTATGGCGGCAGCTGCTGCCAGTGGCCACACAGCGATTACCATTATCACGAGTTAACCACTCTGCGTCATGAACCCGGATCGGTTCTTCTGTGTGGACATTGTGATAACCATTTGCGTGACCACTACAGCGAGCAACTTGCAGAGCTGGCGAGACGTAATGTTATTAGCTGGATTATCAATAGCATCATGGTGGCGCTAAATCAGGATCCTTCCAGAGAACTGTCGCTGGCGGAGCTATGCTGGTGGGCGGTGCGTATGGGTGTTACCGATGCAATTCCCGAATCAGTAGCCAGTCGGGCGCTTCGTATTCCTCCGGAAGAGCATCAGTCAGTCATGCATGAATGCGACATCGAGCCGGGTGTAACCGCCACCAGCATCATTACAGCCAAAGCCAGCACAGTAACCGTGAACATGCCACCAGCGCAGGTGCCTGCGATTAAGCCTGTAGTTGGTGTTCTGGTCGATCCTGAATCTCCGCAAACCTATATGAAACGTCCAAAGCGTATCCGTTGGACGGCCCCCCGATATCTGGAATGGATTAAAACACAGCCCTGCGAATGCTGTGGCGAACCATCAGACGACCCACACCATTTAATTGGCTGGGGGCAGGGAGGTATGGCAACGAAGGCGCATGATATTTTCGCGATCCCCCTGTGTCGTCAGTGCCATACAGAACTACATAACGACCCGGTGAAGTTTGAGCGAAAGCATGTACCTCAGCCGGTAATGATTATCAGAGTGCTGGACCGGGCTTACGGGCTCGGTGTTCTGGCGTAAGGAGATGAACAGGATGACACCACGTCAACGACGTAATCATTTTGAAGCACTTGGTAAAGCAGCATCTGCGCCGCGTAAAAGCTGGCTGGGGAAATGCATCCTCCTGACGGGGATCCAGTCCGGATGGATTAAATCCCTGCTCACTACATGGGGTGATGGTGTGGGTGGAAAAACAGCACCACGTATGCCGCGAGGACACGCGTGCTGGAATGTACTTAAGGGACGGAACTGGTCAGATAAGGCGTTAGAGCGCTTCACCGCGGCGTTGAACCAGGCTCGAGAAGAAGGATTCCGTGGACAGCAGGCAATGAACAGGGCACACAGCATTCTCTGGCCCCAGTCACCTGTCAGTGTGATTGATGAAGCCCTGCATAATGATGATGTCGATTTTGTTGAGCAATGCGTACTGCAGGCGCTGGATATTAACGATCCGGTTTATGTTGTTGGTCTTCAGTATTACACCACACGAAAAAAAATCTCAGATATAACCCGGGAACTGCAGGCGATTGCGCCCTGGCTGACACAAGAAAAGGCCAGAGAGCGAGTTAAGTGGTGTTTACAGATTTTCAGAGCAAAGGTGTACCTGTCAGCGAGAGCACTATTGGAAAGCGAGGAATAATGCTTTTGCTTTTTTGTGCTGTTTTTTGTATCTGGTATTGAAAACTACCCAGAAAGTTAGATAATCCATTCATGCTTGGCAGAGCTGCGCCACGATGGCAGCGACGAAAAGCGAACAATTTGAATATAACGAGAACCCCGCCAGCGCGGGGTTTTTGCTTTCCGGCGATACGACAGGGGTATTCGCGAGGTGCATTGCACCAGTACCCCTGTCATATCGTCGATCTGTAACATCTTAAATAACTGATTCTGAAATTCAGTCAGTGGATGTTGTAAGGGCTGAAGGATGGCTTTATTTTTAAAATTGTGGTGAATCCTCTTGTGCGGAGGGTGACCAGTTAAGGACTCCTGAGGTCCAAAGTTGCTTCATGAAGCTTGCCTGCTAGGGCAGTTTCACTGAAAGGAATCGGGCACCACATAATAATCTTTTAGAAGTTGCATACAGACTTTTAGCCTGTTCGTCCGAGCAGGCTTTTTTTTGTTGTTTTAGTATGGCGTTCTTAGTTGGTGGATTTTTTGTATCTGCTAACAGAGAGAAGATAACTGATTCCTAAAATTGAAAGGCTGGCGTTGTTTGCTGCAATGATTAAATCTATCTTCTCAGTTGTGGCGAATCCCCCTATGCGGAGGGGCGTCTGGCAAAGCTCTGTAAGCGCTGTTTCACGCGGTTCTGTAAGCCGGGGCAGAATCACCGGGAGGCACCCGGCGCCACAAATAAAATAAATATTATCAACATTAACCACCCCGTTAGCCTGTCCTGAATGATGGGCTTTTTTTTATTTTGTTCATGGCGCCTGTCAGCGCAATTCATCGTATCTAATCGAGGCTGCCGAATGGCGGCCTTTTTCTTATTCAGGCTCACGGGTATCACTCACTGCGTGCTTTGTTGATAAATCCAGCCCGTGAAGCCTGATCCTCCTTTCATCACACAGCGCCATCCGAAAAATCGGAGGTGAGGCTATGACCAGAATGAGCACCATTTACAGCAGACTTTCATATGGATCAGGAACCACGCTTGCCGGCTGCGGTGTATCAGCGAAGGCATATGCCGAAACAGCTAAAACAGCAAAAGAGGTGTCCTGGATGTTGGCCGACAGAATTGCAGGGTTAAGCCTGAGTGACTGGGCAATTATTGTCGGTATCGCATGCACCGTTATCACCTGCGCAGTGAACTGGTATTTCCGCTGGAAAGAACGGGAGGATCGTCGCAATGGCTATGCCACCAAAGCTGAAGAATAAACTGAGTGCAGCGGTCGTTGGTTTGATTCTTGCCGGGGCTTCCGCGCCCATGATTCTCGATCAGTTTCTGGATGAGAAAGAGGGTAACAGCCTGAAAGCATATCGCGACGGCGGCGGAATCTGGACCATTTGCCGTGGCACCACGATGGTTGATGGTAAGCCAGTAGTTCAGGGCATGAGGCTTTCTGCTGAGAAATGTGCCCATGTAAACGCCATCGAACGCGACAAGGCGCTGGCGTGGGTCGAGCAAAATATCAAGGTGCCACTGACCGAACCACAGAAAGCTGGGATAGCATCTTTTTGTCCGTATAACATCGGCCCCGGAAAATGCTTCCCGTCTACGTTCTATAAGCGGATCAATGCTGGCGACCGTAAAGGAGCCTGTGAAGCCATTCGCTGGTGGATTAAAGACGGTGGCCGCGATTGTCGTCTAACCAAAGGCCAGAAAAATGGCTGCTATGGACAGGTAGAAAGACGGGATCAGGAAAGCGCTCTGACGTGCTGGGGGCTGGGACAATGAAAATTAATCCCGTTCTGATCGTTATTATCGTTATTGCGGGCCTGTCATTCGCTCTCATAAAGAGTTGTGCAGATGTCACAAGCATAAAAAGTGATAACGACGTTCTTAGAAGTGACAACGTTATGCAGGGCAAGTTGATAGCAACTCAGGCTCTTAATTTCAATCGATTCAATCAGGTTGCTGAACATGCCAACAGGCTTAACTCTCTGATCAATACCAGCACCGAAGAAACCGTAATCGAATACCGGGAGATTCTCCGCCGTGAAAAAACCTGTGATCTGCCTGTTCCTGCTGACATTGCTGGTGGGTTGCTCGAATACGCGCACCGTTTACGTGCCAGCGCAATGCACGCCGATTCCGGCAAATCTGACGCAGCCGATGCTAGTACCGTTGCCACCAGCTCAATGACATATTGTCAAGCTGTGCTGTGGATTAAGCCGCTGCTGTCCGTTATCGAGAAGGGTAATAATAATTTTAGAGGAATAAGAGAAATTGAAGGGGAAAGAAAATCAAAATCCATCCCCTAGTAGGTATAAAACGTTATTTATCCTCATCCGAGAATAAAAATTGATCCAAAATTAAAGAGCTAACGGGGCTTGAGATAAGATTTCGCTAACCTCTGCAGAACTCAGTTCCCATTGGCGATCTAGGGCATTTATTTTTTTACAAGCTTCGATCAGCGCCTTGTAGTGATGCACTGTATGTAAATGAGTATTATTAAGAGGAAGTTTTTGTTCAGGGAAGCGATCAATTTTCTGAAATGCTTCGATTATACCTTCGTATTCATACTCGTTGTTTCCATCGAAACCAGGCAATTGAATCTGATCACCAACAATATTCAAGCGGTGTTTCTTCTTAAGCTCATCTTGCTCTGTTGAGCTAAGCAAACGGTACGATTTAGAAAGCCCCCTATAGGCATACAGTAATTCGACTACAAAATCTCGCTCAGCCTTTCCTGAACCTTCGGAGAATGCTCCAGAATATTTTGCGTCAAGAATCCAGTCTTGACCGGAAGTGATCGCATATTTGACGATTTCCGGGTCAAAGTCAGTATCGATGTCAAGATGAATGGCAATGTCACAAAGTAATGCAGTGTTGATTTTATCTTTAATATCCATGAGTTACCTCTCTAAGTGAAATGTTATTTTTACTCGTGTTTTTCAATTGAGTCCATGGGCATCCTCACACAAATAAATACTTTTGGCATGGGAGAAGTTATCCAGAAAGTGTTGCACTTGGGTGATGAGATATGATTCAACAGGTAACCCTACCTCATGGGCTCTGTGGGTCCTTTCCGGCGATCCGGCCTGTTACGGGGCGGCGACCTCGCAGATTCTCGCTATTTATGAAAATTTTCAGGCATTTGCCATTTCCGTTCTTCTTCTCGCTAATTCATTGTTTTAACTGAAAACACCCCCTGAAAAGAAAGGAAACGATAAGCCTTAAAAACGGTTAAATAGCCAGAGGGCGTTTCCTTTCTCTGTTTTTGTGCATGGAGTGGGCTATGGAGGTCAACAAAAAGCGGCTTTCTGAAATATTTGGTGTCAGCGTGCGAACCATCCAGAACTGGCAGGATCAGGGAATGCCTGTGGCACGTGGCGGCGGAAAAGGTAATGAGGTCCTCTATGAATCTTCCGCGGCTATTGAATGGTATTCCGCACGCGACGCGGCGATTGAGAATGAGAAATTACGCAAGGAGGTGGAAGACCTTCGTCTTGCATCGGAATCCGACCTTCAGCCTGGTACGATTGACTATGAGCGTCATCGCCTCACCCGGGCACAGGCTGACGCCCAGGAACTAAAAAATGCAAAAGATTCCGCTGAGGTGGTGGAAACCGCATTCTGCACGTTCGTGCTGTCGCGGATGGCCGGAGAAGTAGCCAGCATTCTTGATGGAGTCCCTCTGTCTGTTCAGCGGCGCTTCCCGGAGCTGGAAAACCGACATATTGATTTCCTCAAGAAGGACATCATTAAAGCCATGAACAAAGCAGCTGCGCTGGATGAAATAATACCGGGGTTGCTGAGTGAATATATCGAACAGTCAGGTTAAGGGGCTGCAGCACTCTGCGCGCGCGGGTCTACTTTCGCTGTACCGACCTGAGCCGCAAACGGCGGTTGAATGGGCAGACGATAATTACTATCTCCCCAAAGAGTCGGCCTACCAGGAAGGGCGCTGGGAAACGTTGCCGTTTCAACGCGCGATCATGAATGCGATGGGTAACGATTACATACGTGAGGTCAACGTTGTTAAGTCTGCCCGTGTTGGCTATTCAAAAATGTTGCTGGGTGTTTATGCGTATTTTATTCAGCACAAGCAGCGAAATTCCCTTATCTGGCTGCCTACTGATGGTGACGCCGAAAACTTTATGAAGTCGCATGTTGAGCCGACGATTCGCGATATTCCGTCACTTCTGGCGCTGGCCCCTTGGTATGGAAAAAAGCACCGGGACAATACGCTCAGTATGAAACGCTTCTCCAACGGTCGCGGGTTCTGGTGTCTGGGTGGTAAAGCGGCGAAAAACTATCGTGAGAAATCGGTCGATGTCGCCGGTTACGATGAACTGGCGGCATTCGATGAAGATATTGAGAAAGAGGGATCCCCGACGTTCCTGGGTGATAAACGTATTGAGGGGTCTGTCTGGCCCAAATCTATTCGCGGCTCAACGCCAAAAACAAAGGGGACCTGCCAGATTGAGCGTGCTGCCAGCGAGTCCGGGCATTTCATGCGTTTTCATGTTGCCTGTCCGCACTGTGGTGAAGAGCAGTACCTTAAATTCGGCGACAAAGAGACCCCGTTCGGGCTGAAATGGACACCGGGCGAACCATCCAGCGTCTTTTACCTGTGTGAACATAATGCCTGCGTCATTAAGCAGCAGGAGCTGGATTTCACTGAAGCTCGTTACATCTGCGACACCACCGGGATCTGGACGCGCGACGGTTTATCCTGGTTTTCATCAACAGGCACCGAAATCGACCCGCCAGACAGCGTGACGTTTCACATCTGGACGGCATACAGCCCGTTTACCACCTGGGTTCAGATCGTTAAAGACTGGCTAAAAACGAAAGGGGATACAGGAAAGCGTAAAACCTTCGTGAACACCACTCTGGGCGAAACATGGGAGCCTAAAATTGGTGAACGGCCTGACGCGGAGCTCATGGCCGAACGCAAAGAGTTCTTCGGGGCATCCGTACCTGAGCGTGTTGCTTATCTGACAGCCGGGATCGACTCCCAACTGGATCGATATGAAATGCGCGTCTGGGGATGGGGGCCCGGTGAGGAAAGCTGGCTGATTGACCGGCAGATCATTATGGGCCGTCATGATGATGAAGCGACCCTCGTCAGGGTGGACGAGGCGATTAACAAAACCTATCTCCGAAAGAATGGCGTGGAAATGTCGGTATCCCGTATCTGCTGGGATATCGGCGGTATTGACCCCACCATTGTCTACAATCGCTCAAAAAAGCATGGTCTGTTTCGCGTGATCCCAATTAAAGGGGCTTCCGTTTACGGCAAGCCTGTGGCGAATATGCCGCGCAAACGCAACAAGAACGGCGTTTATCTGACGGAAGTGGGGACTGATACCGCAAAGGAGCAGATTTATAACCGCTTCACACTTCAGCCGGAAGGGAGTGATCCTCTTGCCGGTGCCGTGCATTTCCCCAATAACCCCGAAATTTACGATCTGGCTGAGGCACAGCAGCTTACTGCTGAGGAGCAGGTTGAAAAATGGGTGGACGGGCGTAAGAAAATTGTTTGGGACAGCAAAAAGCGACGAAATGAGGCGCTGGACTGCTTCGTGTACGCGCTGGCTGCCCTGCGGATCAGTATTTCACGATGGCAACTGGATCTTGATTCACTGCTCGCGAGCCTACTGGAGGAAGAGGGGAACCGGACCAATAACAAAACCCTGGCTGATTATGCCAGGGCATTATCTGGAGATGAATAATGGCGACACAGACTGATCTGGATGCCGCCCGCGCTGCGTTGCACGATCTCATGATGGGAAAGCGGGTGGCAACGGTGCAAAAAGACGGCCGGCGGGTTGAGTTTACCGCGACCTCCGTCAGTGACCTGAAAAAATACATTGCCGAACTTGAGTCACAGGTTGGCACCACTCCACGACGCCGGGGACCGGCAGGATTTTACGCATGAAAACACCTGCTTTGTTAGGACCGGACGGTAAAACCGCTCTGCGGGATTATGCCGGATATCATGGCGGTGCTGGTGGCTTTGGCGGTCAGCTCCGCGCCTGGAACCCACCGAGTGAAAGCGCAGATGCTGCGTTATTGCCTAATTTTTCCCGTGGTAACGCGCGCGCTGACGACCTGGTCCGCAATAATGGCTATGCGGCAAACGCGGTACAGCTCCATCAGGATCACATTGTCGGATCATTTTTCCGGCTCAGTTATCGCCCCAGCTGGCGTTTTCTGGGCATTGGAGAGGAAGAGGCCCGGGCGTTCTCCCGTGAAGTTGAGGCGGCCTGGAAAGAATTTGCTGAGGATGATTGCTGCTGCATTGATGCGGAACGTAAGCGTACATTCACCATGATGATCCGCGAGGGTGTTTCCATGCATGCGTTTAACGGTGAGTTATGTGCACAGGCCACCTGGGACAGTGATTCCACGCGTCTTTTCCGCACACAGTTCAAGATGGTGAGCCCAAAACGCATCAGCAACCCCAATAATGCCGGAGACACGCGAAACTGTCGGGCAGGTGTCAGAACAAATGACAGTGGCGCCGCGCTGGGATATTACGTCAGCGAGGATGGCTATCCGGGGTGGATGGCGCAGAAGTGGACCTACATCCCGCGTGAACTGCCCGGCGGCCGGCCTTCCTTTATCCACGTATTTGAACCCCTGGAAGATGGGCAGACACGCGGTGCTAACGTGTTTTACAGCGTCATGGAGCAAATGAAAATGCTCGATACACTGCAAAATACGCAGCTCCAGAGTGCGATTGTCAAGGCGATGTATGCCGCTACGATTGAAAGTGAGCTGGATACGCAAACTGCGATGGACTTTATTCTCGGCTCAGACAGTAAAGAGCATCAAAGCAAGATGACTGGCTGGCTGGGGGAGATGGCCTCGTACTATACCGCGGCGCCGGTTCGTCTCGGCGGCGCGAAGGTGCCGCATCTGATGCCGGGCGACTCCCTGAATCTTCAGTCAGCGCAGGATACTGATAACGGCTATTCGACGTTTGAACAATCTCTGCTGCGCTACATTGCTGCAGGGTTGGGTGTGTCGTATGAGCAACTCTCTCGCAACTATTCGCAGATGAGTTATTCCACCGCCCGCGCCAGTGCTAACGAGTCCTGGGCGTACTTTATGGGGCGTCGCAAATTTGTTGCCTCCCGCCAGGCCTGTCAGATGTTTTTATGCTGGCTGGAAGAGGCCATTGTTCGCCGGGTGGTGACACTACCGTCTAAAGCCCGATTCAGTTTTCAGGAGGCGAGAAGCGCCTGGGGAAATGCAGACTGGATCGGCTCCGGGAGAATGGCCATTGACGGTCTGAAGGAGGTGCAGGAGGCCGTCATGCTCATTGAGGCGGGGCTGAGCACCTATGAGAAGGAATGCGCCAAACGCGGGGAAGATTATCAGGAAATCTTTGCCCAGCAGGTTCGCGAAACGATGGAGCGCCGCGCAGCGGGACTTAAACCGCCAGCGTGGGCGGCTTCGGCCTTTGAGTCTGGACTGAAAAAATCGAATGAGGAGGGGACCGATGACGCCAGAGCTGCGTAATCTCCCGCACATTGCCAGTATGGCCTTCAATGAGCCGCTTTTACTTGAACCCGCCTATGCGCGGGTTTTCTTTTGCGCGCTCGCTGGTCAGTTAGGTATCACCCGTCTGACCGACACCGTGTCGGGCGTTACGCTTGGCGCAGAGCAGATGGCTGAACCGCTGGCACTCTTTGGTGATGATGAGGAAATGGGGCCAAAGCCGGCGCGAAGCTACCAGGTCACTGATGGTATCGCGGTGCTGCCTGTTTCCGGGACGCTGGTCAGTAAAACCCGCTCACTCCAGCCGTATTCGGGGATGACGGGGTACAACGGCATCATCGCCCGCCTCCAGCAGGCAATCAGCGATCCGGGTGTAGACGGCATTCTTCTGGATATGGATACGCCAGGTGGAATGGTGGCGGGTGCCTTTGACTGTGCGGACATCATCGCCCGCATGCGGGATATCAAACCCATATGGGCGTTAGCCAACGATATGAACTGCAGCGCTGGCCAGCTGATTGCCAGTGCGGCATCACGTCGGCTTGTGACGCAGACGGCCAGAACGGGATCTATCGGGGTCATGATGGCCCACAGCAATTACGGCGCCGCCCTTAAAACCAGCGGCGTTGAGGTCACGTTGATTTACAGCGGCGATCACAAGGTGGACGGGAACCCCTACGAGAAATTACCCAAAGAGGTACGCGCAGATTTTCAGGCGCGTATTGACGCTACCCGGCAGATGTTCGCTGAAAAGGTGGCGGGTTATACCGGCATGTCGGTTCAGGCCGTTCTTGATACTGAAGCGGCTGTGTTTTCAGGCCAGGAATCAGTAGACAACGGCCTGGCGGAGCAACTGGTCAACAACATGGATGCGCTGAACGTTATGCGCGATGCAATTAATAAACGAACGATGATTTCCCGAGGAGGAAGCATGAAAGGTACTACTGCATCAGCAGATACCACTCAACCAGCAGCATCTGCTGACCAGACCGTGACCACCGTTGACGCGCCTGCTGTGGTCGTTACTGACCCTGCCGCGGGCGCAACTGTTGATATCAGCAGCCAGCTGGCAGCGGCGGTCGCAGCCGAAAACGGTCGCATTATGGGGATCCTGAACTGTGAAGAGGCGAAAGGGCGTGAATCACAGGCGCGCGCGCTGGCGGAAACGCCAGGGATGACGGTGGAAAGTGCCCAGCGCATCCTTGCCGCGGCTCCTCAGAGTGCCCAGGCGCGTACGGATACCGCGCTGGATCGTCTGATGGAAACCGCACCCGGCACCGTAACGGCAGGTAGCGCTTCTGCCGAAGCGGGTGACGATTTGTTAAATACGCCTGTTTAAGAGGTCAACATGTCTAACACTGAACAATTTACGCACAATCAGCCCCTCGGGAACAGTGATCCGGCGCATACCGGTTTTGCACCTGGTGAACTGACGAAAGCAGTACCGGCGATGACGCCCCTGATGCTGGATGCCACTTCCGGCAAGCTGACCGTCTGGGATGGCCAGCATGCTGGGGCTGCCTGTGGCATTCTGGCTGTTTCCGCGGACCAGAGCAACACAGAGCTGGCATTCTATAAGTCCGGCTCTTTCCGTATTGAAAATGTGCTCTGGCCGAATGCGGTGACGGATGAACACATCAAGCGCAACGCGTTCACGGGTACAGCTATCAGCATCGTCTGACACCCGACTTAACAGTAACCATCATCCACAGAAGCCGCCATCGCGGCTTTTTTTACGGGAAAAATCTATGTCAATTTACACAACTGCCCAACTGCTGGCGGTCAATGAGAAGAAATTCAAATTCGATCCGCTTTTCCTGCGTATCTTCTTCCGTGAAAGCTACCCCTTCAGCACCGAGAAGGTGTATCTGTCGCAAATCCCGGGCATGGTCAACATGGCGCTGTACGTCTCTCCTGTTATTTCCGGCAAGGTTATCCGCTCCCGTGGTGGCGCAACGTCAGAGTTTACGCCGGGTTACGTCAAGCCAAAGCACGAGGTAAACCCGCAGATGACGCTGCGCCGCCTGCCGGATGAAGACCCGCAAAATCTGGCTGACCCGGCCTACCGCCGCCGTCGCATTATCCTGCAGAACATGAAGGATGAAGAACTGGCGATTGCTCAGGTGGAAGAGAAACAGGCTGTGGCTGCTGTTCTCAACGGTAAATACACCATGACCGGCGAAGCGTTTGAACCGGTTGAGGTGGATATGGGACGCAGTGCCGGAAACAACATCATCCAGGCAGGTGCTGCAGCCTGGAGCTCTCGCGACAAAGAAACCTATGACCCTACTGACGATATTGAAACCTATGCGCTGAACGCCAGCGGCGTGGTCAATATTATCGTCTTTGATCCGAAGGGCTGGGCGTTGTTCCGTTCATTCAAAGCGGTAAAAGAGAAGCTCGACACCCGTCGCGGTTCTAACTCTGAACTGGAAACGGCGCTGAAAGATCTGGGTGAAGCGGTCTCCTATAAGGGAATGTATGGCGATGTGGCCATTGTCGTTTACTCCGGGCAATACATTGAAGACGACACCAAAAAGAACTACCTGCCGGATTTGAGCATGGTGCTGGGTAATACCCAGGCGCGCGGTTTGCGCACCTACGGCTGCATTCAGGATGTGGATGCCCAGCGTGAAGGCATTAACGCTTCCACGCGTTATCCGAAAAACTGGGTACAGACAGGCGATCCGGCGCGTGAGTTCACCATGATCCAGTCTGCACCACTGATGCTGCTGGCTGACCCGGATGCGTTCGTGTCTGTCAAACTCGCCTGATGTCCATTCTGTGGCCCTGCGGGGCCCTGTTCCGGAGTTGTTCTTATGACAGAAAAAGAAAAGTTGATTGCGCGGCTTAATGAGCTTGGCGCGCAGCTTGGTCGGGAAGTGAATACCAGTGGCACCATTCACGAGCTCTCTATGCGCATTGCAGAGCTGGAGGAAGAACTGAATGACGGCACTGATACCGATAGTGTTGAAAATGGTGGCGTAAGTGATGGTAGTGCATCCACCGGCACCGTAGGACCCGTGCCGCCAGTGGATACTGTGTTAAGCGGTAGAACAGATGACGCGCTGATGGCCGTCGAAACGCTGGCCACGCTGCACATTGAGGCGCTGCACGCGACCCGCGAGGAACGGGTATCTATTGTGGAAGCGGGGACCGTGATTCGCGTGACACAAGCGGATGCTGACAGCCTGGTTGCACTCGGACTGGTCCGCGAGTACTAGCAGGGGGCTGTGTGGCTGATTTCGATAACCTTTTTGATGCTGCAATAACACAGGCCGATGACACTATTCGGCAGGTTATGGGGACTTCTGCAACGGTAACGTCCGGCGCGATTTTTGGCGTCACGTTGAGTGGTGTTTTCGATGATCCGGAAAATATCGGTTACGCCACACCCGGCATCCGTGTCGAGGGGACCAGCCCGTCGTTGTTTGTGAAATCAGCAACGATTGGGCAGTTGGCGCGGCTGGACACGCTGGATATTAACGGAAAACCTTTCTGGGTTGATCGTATTGGTCCTGATGACTGTGGCTCCTGCCATATCTGGCTTGGTACGGGTTCTCCTCCCGCAGCGACCCGGCGCCGTTAAGGGAAAACTATGTCTTTAAAAGGGCTTGAACAGGCTATAGCAAACCTGAACAGCATCAGCAATACGGCGGTTCCGCGGGCCTCGGCGCAGGCTGTTAACCGTGTCGCCACCCGGGCAGTCAGCCGAAGCGTTGCCGTTGTCTCGAAAGATACGCGGGTGCCACGCAAGCTGGTAAAACAACGCGCGAGGATAAAACGCGCCACGGCGAAAAAGCCGATGGCAATGATCCGCGTGAACCGGGGCAACCTGCCCGCGATAAAGCTCGGTACCGCCAGCGTACGGTTATCCCGCAGAAAACGGGACAAAAAAGGGGCCAATAGTGTGTTGCGTATTGGCCCTTTTCGTTTCCCCGGGGCCTTTATTCAACAACTGGAAAATGGTCGCTGGCATGTGATGCGAAGGACATCCAGACCCCGCTATCCGATCGAAGTGGTCAGCATTCCACTGGCAGCGCCACTGACGACCGCATTTAAAGATGAGCTGCCGAAGCTCATGGAATCGGATATGCCTAAAGAACTTCGGGCATCCCTTAAAAACCAACTCAGGCTGATTCTGAAACGATGAAACACACTGATATTAGAAAGGCGATTATTGATGCGCTGGAGAGCCATATTGGTAAAGACGCACTCTATTTTGACGGACGTCCAGCGGTACTGGAGGAGGGGGATTTTCCGGCGGTCGCTGTCTTCCTGACGGATGCCGGGTATACCGGCGAAGAACTGGATGCTGATATCTGGCAGGCCACGCTGCATATCGAAATCTTTTTACCGGCGCAGGTACCCGATTCCGAGCTCGATGACTGGATGGAGTCACGTATTTATCCGGTGCTTGGCAATGTGCCAGGACTTTCCCTCCTGATCAATAACATGGTGCAGCAGGGATATGACTACCAGCGCGATGACGATCTTGGGCTCTGGAGTTCGGCTGATCTGAAATATTCCATTACTTACGAAATGTGAGGACGTAATGACTACACCAAACCCACTGGCGCCGGTAAAGGGTGCCACCACCACGCTCTGGATTTATTCCGGATCGGGTAACCCCTTCGCCAACCCATTATCGGATGTTGACTGGACGCGCCTGGCAAAGATTAAAGACCTGCAGCCCGGTGAACTGACTGCCGAATCAAACGACGACACCTATCTGGATGATGCGGATGCTGACTGGACGTCCACTTCACAGGGCCAGAAATCGGCGGGGGAGGCCAGTTTTACGCTGGCCTGGAAACCTGCCGAGAGCGGGCAGCAGGATCTGGTTCGCTGGTTTGATGACGGTACCGTGCTGGCGTACAAAATCAAATACCCGAATGGTGCCATCGATGTGTTCCGTGGCTGGGTAAGCAGCCTGGGTAAAACGGTGACGGCAAAAGACACCATTACCCGTTCTGTCAAAATCAGCAACAACGGCAAGCCAGGTCTTGCTGAAGACAGCGCTGCTGCAGTGATTGACGTAACCGGCGTCAGCTTGGATAAATCGACCACCACCGTTGCGGTTGCTGCCACCACCACGCTGAATGTCACCGTGGCGCCAGCCAGCGCGAGCGATCAATCTTTCCGGGCCACTACCACAGATGCAGGTAAAGCCACGGTGACTGTCTCCGGTACGGTGCTGACGGTAACCGGCATTGCCGCCGGAACCGCCGACATTATCGTGATGACCAACGACGGGCTGTTTGTCGCGACCTGTAAAGTCACCATTTCCTGACCTCCGGGGCTTGTGGCCCCGCTTTCTGGAGTAATCCATGTTTTTAAAAAGTGAACCGTTCGAACGCAACGGCAAGACCGTCACGCTCTATGAACTGTCGGCGCTACAGCGTATTGAGCATCTTGAACACCTGAAGTCGCTGGAAAGTATCTCTGATGCCGATATGCAGGCGGCGATGGATATGACGATTAAATCCGGCGCACTGCTGGTGGCCATGTCTTTATGGCATGGACATCCCCTGAAAGGGACGCACAAAACGCCGAGAGAAGACGTTGAGCAGATCCAGAATGAAGTGCTGATGACCTGGCCGCTGGAGATTATTTCCGCTGCAGAGTACAGCGTAAAGCTGCTGTCCGGCATGGTGCCGCTGCAGGAAGCGAATGATCCGGAGGATGTCGCTGTGACAGAGTCGGTCAGTCTGGAAAAGTCCTCGCCAGCGAGCTGACATTCGTCCTGAAACTGGCGCGTGAATTTCGCCGCCCGGACTGGCGCGCCATGCTTGCTGGTATGTCGTCAACGGAATACGCCGACTGGCGAATGTTCTACCAGGACAATTTTTTTAATGATGTGCAACTGGATGCACATTTTTCCTCGCTGATGCATATCGTTATCACCGCGCTTGACCCCAAAACAACATCAACCCCTGCCAGCTTCAGCCTGCTTTCACCTTCAGCGGAGGATATTGCCGACGATGAACCCGGTGACGCTGTGCTGATGGCAAAGGCCGAGGGCATTTCAGGAGGTGTTCGCTATGGCCCAGACGGCAGTGGGTGACCTGGTCGTTAATCTTGATGTTAACTCGTCAAAGTTCAACGAGCAGATGGAGTACGTAAAAAGGCAGTTTAAGCAGACGGGTGACGCAGCGAATGACTCGGCGCTGAAGGTACAGCAGTCATTTACCCGCCAGGAGAGCGCCGCGAAGAAGGCCGGTATTTCTGTAGGCCAGTACAACGCGGCGATGCGTATGCTGCCTGCGCAGTTTACGGATATCGCCACCCAACTGGCCGGTGGACAGAGTCCGTGGCTTATCCTGCTGCAGCAGGGCGGTCAGGTGAAAGACTCCTTCGGCGGTATTATTCCGACCTTTCGGGCGCTGCTGGGCACCATATCGCCGGTGATGGTGGGGGTTGGCGCGCTGGCTGCCGCCACTGGCGCGGTGGTTTACGCATGGTATCAGGGCTCGTCCACGCTGTCTGATTTCAATAAAACGCTGGTTCTGTCCGGTAATACTGCCGGGCTGACCTCAAACCGCATGCTGGTGCTGGCGAAATCTGGCGAGCAGGCGGGACTCACGTTTAACCAGACCAGCAGTGCGCTGACGGAGCTGGTTAACGCCGGAGTGCGTGCCGGTGCCCGGTTCGATGAGATGAGCCAGGCGGTAGCGAAATTCACCGATGCGTCGGGTGTGCCGGTCGATAAGGTGGCAGCGGCATTCGGCAAACTGACGAACGATCCGACCTCTGGTCTGATTGCCATGGCGCAGCAGTTTCACAACGTTACAGCGGAACAGATTGCTTATGTGGCGCAGCTGCAGCGTGCCGGTGATGAGGCCGGGGCTCTACAGGCAGCTAATGATGCGGCGACGAACGGTTTTCGCGAGCAGACAAAGAGTCTGCGCGACAATATGGGGTCAATTGAGACTGCTGCCGACAGCCTGAAGCGTGCCTTTAAATCGATGTGGGATGCGGCGCTCGATATCGGGCGGCCTGACACCACGCAGGAGATGGTTGCCAAAGCGGAAGCGGCCTTTAAGCGGGCGGATGAAATCTGGAATCTGCGTAAAGGTGATGCTTATGTCAATGATGATGCGCGCGCCAGCTACTGGAACGATCGGGAATCTGCACGCCTTGCACTGGAAATGGCGCAACAGCAGGCCAGTGTGGCAAAGGCAACTGAGGATAACGCCGCGCGCGAGGCGGTGATTGAATCTGACCGCCAGAAGTATGCCGCGCAGGCGCAGTCGAATTATGCAAAGACGCAGACTGCGCTGGAGAAGTACACGGCCCGTCAGAATGAACTGAACAAGGCGCTGAAAGACGGTCGGATCCTGCAGGCTGACTACAACATCAATCTGGAAGCTGCGAAAAAAGAATACGACGACTCGCTGAAGAAACCCAAAGCCCCTTCAGCGGTAAAAACACCTGCAGGTGTAAAAAGTGTCGATACTGCCAGCGCGCAGACGCTGGAGCTGGAGGCGCAGTTACGCACTCTGCAGGAGCATAAGAGCATCACAGATACCATCAGCCAGCAGCGGCAGGAATTGTGGAAACAACAATCCCGCTTTTCGGTGCTGGAAGAGGCCGCCAAAAAGCGCGCACTAACCGCCGATGAAAAATCGGTGCTGGCGAACAAAGACGAGGTACTGGCGCGGGCCGAAGTGAATGCCCGGTTGGGCGATCAGATTGTTGCCCAGGAACGGTTAAACCGCCTGCAGGACAGCTCGCAGAAGTACGTTACCCAGATTGGGGAGAAAACCCGGGCGCTTGTGGCCGGGGGCAGCATGAGTAGTCGCGGCGCGCAGCGGCAAAACGAAGAGGCACAGCTGCGGCAGGGCTGGATGAATGCCGGCGGTACGGACACCGATCAGGGTTATCAGAACGAACTGGATGCACTGAAGAAATATTATGCCGCGCAGGACGAGCTACGTGGCAACTGGCAGGCCGGGGCGAAATCAGCGTGGGCTGACTATGCCGATTCAGCAGCTGATGCCTATGGTTCGATGAAGTCCGCTGCTTCAGCCACATTCGATGGTATCAGCCAGAATATGGCCGATATGCTGACGACAGGGAAAGCAAACTGGGCAGATTTCACCCGTTCCACGTTGTCGATGCTGACGCAGATCCTGATGAAGCAGGCCATGGCCGGCCTGGTCAGTTCTGCCACGTCAGCGCTGGGTTTTGCTAGTGGTGGTTATACCGGGTCCGGCGGCAAGTATGAGCCTGCAGGTGTGGTGCACCGTGGAGAGTTTGTCTTTACTCAGGAAGCCACCAACCGAATCGGTGTCGGCAACCTTTATCGCATGATGCGCGGCTATGCGACTGGTGGTCTGGTCGGGGGGAGTGGCGGTGGCGTTGCTTCTCCTTTTGGTGTCAGCGTGTATGCGCCGGTTTCGGTTACAACAGGCCAGGGGGATTCCGGTCAGCAGAAAGGAAGCGGCGATGCGCTGGGGAAAGCCTATCAGCAGGTGATCAACAGCTCCGTCAGGGAAGGTATCACCAGAGAAGTCCGGCCCGGTGGCATCATCTGGAATGCAACAAAACAGAGGTAAGCAATGGCGATCGAGCATTTTGCATGGCGGATTAAAGCATCCAGCCAGCCGACCCTGAAAAGTAAGGATACCGTCCGCACGGCACAGTTTGGTGATGGCTATAAGCAAGTGTCAGGTGCCGGGCTGAATGATGAAACGCTCAGTTATGAGTTTTTATTTACCGGCGAACCGCAAACCGTCCGGGATATTTATGCTTTCCTGCGGCGCCATAAGACGAAATCATTTTCGTTTACCCCGCCAGGCGGTGATCTTGCGCTGTGGCGCGTTGAGGCAGACAGCCTGCAGCGCGTCACCAAAAGTAAAACGGTGGAAACCGTTTCGGCCACGTTTGAACAGGCATTTGCACCATGAGCTTAAACAGTGATTATCAGAAACTTGAGCCGGGCAATGCTGTCCGGCTTTTTGATGTCGATGGCACCGCATTTGGTGTTTCCGACGTTCTCCGCTTCCACGCCCACAATATTGCCCACACTCCCGATGAAATCGCCGCTGCTGGTGGCGATGAAAATAAACTACCGGCGAAATCGATCTGGTGGCAGGGGCAGGAATATAAAGCCTGGCCTTGTCAGATAGAGGGTATTGAGACGGCGACCGACGGGACCAGCGCGCAGCCAACGCTCTCGGTCGCTAACCTGGATAGTTCCATTACGGCGTTGTGTCTTGCTTATGATGACCTGCTGCAGGCAAAGGTCACTGTTCATGACACGCTGGCGCAGTATCTGGATGCGAAAAACTATCCGGGGGGCAACCCGTCGGCGGATCCTCAGCAGGAAAAGCTGAAGGTGTTTTACATTGACGCCAAGAGCACTGAAACCAACGAGGTGGTGGCGTTTACGTTGTCCAGTCCGATGGACCTGCAGGGGCTGATGATCCCGACGCGCCAGCTACATTCGCTTTGTACCTGGTGTATCCGTAACAAATACCGCTCAGGTGATGGATGCGACTATGCCGGGACGCGCTATTTCGACAAGCACAACAACCCTGTCAACGATCCGTCACTCGATGAATGTCCCGGTACGCTCACTGCGTGCAAGTTGAGACATGGCGAGGGGAACGAGTTGCCGTTTGGTGGTTTCCCTGGCACATCCCTGCTCAGGAGCTGATATGCGTCAGAAAATTATCGATGCCACTATGGCGCATGCTGCTGCTGAATATCCGCGCGAATGCTGCGGCGTGGTGGTGCAAAAAAACAGGGTGCAGCGGTACATTCCCTGCCGTAATCTGGCAACCGATCCGACAGAGCATTTCCACCTGTCGCCGGAAGATTATGCCGCTGCCGAAGACTGGGGAACAGTGATTGCCATTGTCCACAGCCACCCGGATGCCACGACTCAGCCAAGTGAACTGGATAAGGCTCAGTGCGACGCTACACTGCTTCCGTGGCATATCGTCAGTTGGCCAGAAGGGGATTTACGCACCATTCAGCCGCGGGGCGAATTACCGCTGCTGGAACGACCGTTTGTTCTTGGTCATTTTGACTGCTGGGGACTGGTGATGAGCTATTTCCGGCAAACGCATGGTATTGAACTGAAGGACTATCGCGTCGATTATCCTTGGTGGGAAGACAGTTACCCCGAAAATTTCTACCACGATTGCTGGTATGAATGCGGATTCCGTGAATTCAGCGGCGCGCCACAGCCTGGGGACATGGTCATCATGCAGGTCCAGGCCAACAAGTGGAACCATGCAGGGATCCTGCTGGAAGGTAACATGTTACTCCACCATCTTTATGGCCATTTGAGTCAGCGTGTGCCATATGGGGGATACTGGCAGGAACGGACGATGAAGGTTCTACGGTATAAGTCTCTGTGCTAACCTTTTGCAAAACCAAAGGGGATAGGGATATGAAAAAGACTTTGCTGCTTCTAATCGCAATAGCTGTTGCGGGCTGTTCAACTGAACCAGTTCTTCCACAAAATGCAAAAGAAGTTGATGCCGCGGTTGAATTTCATCAAAAACCAAATACGACAGAAGTTACCATCATTCGTGATAAAGGGTTTGTAGCTGGAGGGTGTGCTATCACATCCTATGTGAATGGCGTGCCAGTTGCTGAACTTGAAACAGGGGAAAAAGTTAGAGCTTATTTACCAGCGGGTGAAATAATTATTGGTGCTGGATTCGCTGGAAAGGGGCTATGTAGTGGAGCACCAAAAAAAGAGCGGGAGTTTATAATCAAACCTGACACACCGAGGGTGTTAAGAATATTCACGGATCAAAGTGGTAATGTTGATATTTTACCAATGACTGTAAATTGAAATATATTAAATATGAGAACCACCTTCGGGTGGTTTTTTTATGGGAGTAACAAATGCAAGAAGTAATGACTCAAATTGAGCTACATGGGCATTTGGGAAAAACCTTTGGTAAGGTTCACCATCGCTTGATTAGCACTACTCACGAGGCATGCAGGGCGCTATCTGCCACTATTAAAGGCTTCGAGCAGTACATGCACACCAGTAAACAGCGAGGTCTGACCTTTGCGGTATTTCGTGGAAAGAAAAATATTGGGGAAGATGATTTAGGTTTCCCGGTGACTGGTGAAGTAATCAGAATTGTTCCAGTTACTATAGGTAGTAAAAAATCCGGTGTCCTTCAGACAATCCTAGGCGCAGTATTAGTAGCTGTTGGTGTAGTTCTAAATTTTACGCCTTTTGCAGCGGCCTCGCCTTTCTTCTATCAGGCTGGTGGTGCGTTGATCATTGGTGGCGTTGTTCAAATGCTTTCACCTCAACCGTCGGGTCTTGCCAGTAAGCAAAGTGCAGATAACCGCGCTTCATATGCTTTCGGTGGGGTGACAAATACTGCCGCACAAGGTTATCCGGTCCCGCTTCTTTATGGTCGCAGACGCATTGGCGGGGCGATCATCTCTGCTGGTATATACGTCGAAGACCAGCAATAACCAAAATAATCTTCCTTTCAGGCTACCAGATGGTGGCTTTTTTTATGGGCGCAATATGGCTACAACAACCCAGATTAAAGGCCGCAAGGGCGGCAGTTCCAGTTCCCGAACCCCTACCGAACAGCCTGATGATCTGCAATCTGTAGCGAAGGCCAAAATCCTCGTTGCGCTTGGGGAAGGGGAATTTGCAGGGCAATTAACCGGAAAAAATATCTACCTGGACGGCACGGCGCTGGAAAACGCCGATGGCTCCCAAAACTTTAGCGGCGTGACGTGGGAGTTTCGCGCGGGAACTCAGGCACAAAATTACATTCAGGGCATTCCCGGTACCGAAAACGAAATCAACGTTGGAACTGAATTATCAAGCGCAACAGCCTGGACGCGTACCTTCACCAACACCCAACTATCAGCCGTTCGCCTGCGACTGAAATGGCCTTCTCTGTTTAAGCAGGAGGACAACGGCGATCTGGTAGGGTATTCCATCAATTATGCAATAGACCTGCAAACTGATGGTGGGACCTGGCAAACCGTTCTTAATACCAGCGTAACCGGCAAAACAACGTCTGGTTATGAGCGCAGCCACCGTATTGATTTACCGCAGGCTGGCAGCACCTGGACAATCCGACTGCGTAAGATTACCGCTGATGCAAACAGCGCTAAGATCGGCGACACGATGACGCTGCAAAGCTTCACGGAAGTGATTGATGCCAAGCTGCGCTATCCGAACACAGCGCTGCTGTACATCGAATTCGACTCAAGTCAGTTCAATGGTTCGATTCCACAGATATCCTGTGAACCACGTGGCCGGGTGATCCGCGTGCCTGATAACTATGACCCCGATACGCGGACTTATAGTGGTACATGGCAGGGCGCGTTTAAGTGGGCCTGGACCGATAACCCGGCGTGGATATTTTACGATCTGGTGATTACCGATCGCTTTGGTCTGGGTAATCGCCTGAGTGCAGCCAACATCGATAAATGGACGTTGTACCAGGTATCGCAGTATTGCGATCAGCCGGTACCGGATGGAAAGGGTGGAAGCGGGACAGAGCCACGCTATACCTGTAACGTCTATGTTCAGGAGAGGAATGACGCTTACACTGTGCTGCGTGACTTTGCGGCTATATTCCGGGGTATGACGTACTGGGGCGGTGATCAGATTGTGGCGCTTGCCGATATGCCGAGAGATGTGGATTACGCTTACACCCGCGCTAACGTTATCGACGGACGCTTTACCTATTCCAGCAGCACGACAAAAATGCGGTATACCACAGCGCTGGTTTCCTGGTCTGATCCGGGTAACGCCTATGCGGATGCGATGGAGCCGGTATTTGAGCAGCCTCTGGTAGCCCGGTACGGATTTAATCAGCTGGAAATGACAGCCATCGGCTGTACCCGGCAATCAGAAGCGAACCGAAAGGGGCGCTGGGGTATTCTCACCAACAATAAGGATCGTGTTGTTTCGTTTGATGTTGGCCTGGACGGAAACATTCCGCAGCCGGGATTCATCATCGCCGTGTCAGACGAGCTTCTGTCCGGCAAAGTTATGGGTGGCCGCATCAGTGCTGTTAACGGTCGCGTGATAAAACTTGACCGCGTAGCTGATGCAGCAGCAGGCGATCGCCTTATTATCAATCTTCCCTCCGGTGCGTCACAGAGCAGGACTATTCAGGCGATTAATGGGGAATCAGTCACAGTCACCACGGCATACAGTGAGACACCACAGGCCGAAGCTGTATGGGTGGTTGAGTCAGATGAACTCTACGCCCAGCAGTATCGAGTTGTCGGCGTCTCCGATAATGATGATGGCACTTTCTCTATTACCGGCGCATGGCATGACCCGGATAAATATGCCCGTATCGATACCGGAGCCATCATTGACCAGAGGCCCGTGAGTGTAATCCCGCCGGGTAACCAGTCGCCGCCGGCTAACATTGTGATCAGCTCGTTTTCAGTGGTGCAGCAGAATATCAGCGTCGAAACCATGCGTGTGAGCTGGGATCAGGCGCAGAATGCTATCGCCTACGAGGCACAGTGGCGCCGCAATGATGGTAACTGGGTAAACGTGCCGCGCAGCTCCACCACCTCATTTGATGTATCGGGTATTTATGCAGGGCGCTACCTCGTGCGTGTGCGCGCCATTAACGCCTCTGAAATATCCTCTGGCTGGGGCTACTCCGAAGAGAAAATGCTGACGGGCAAGGTAGGAAATCCACCGAAACCTGTCGGCTTTGCGACAACGCCGATCAACTGGGGGATTCGTCTGAACTGGGGATTCCCGGCTAATACCGGGGACACGCTGAAAACGGAAATTCAGTACACCGCGAACAGTGATTTCTCAAATCCCCTATTGTTGTCGGATGTGCCTTATCCGTCTGCCGAATACACCCAACTGGGGCTGAAGGCGGGGCAGGAATTCTGGTACCGCGCGCAACTGGTAGACAGAACGGGTAATGAATCAGGGTGGACCGACTGGGTTCGTGGTGAATCTAATGCGAATGCTGACGACTACCTGGGCGATATTGCTGATGACTTCCTGACATCTGCCGACGGTGACCGCCTGACCGGCGACATTGATACCAATCTTGAAGCCGCATTGCAGAACGCGCTGGCCAACCATGCAACCGTGGAACACCAGTGGGCGCAGTACGGCGAGGTACGCGCGGATATTCTGGTGGTTAAAACGACCATTGCGCAGGTCGATAAGGCCATGGCTGAAATGTCGACGCAGGTGCAGGCGCAGATTAAAGATGTAACCGCCTCGCTTGAGGATAAGCTCACTGCCACCGTTGATGCTACAAGTGCTACGGCCATTCATACCCTGAAAGTCGGAGTGCGCATCAACGATATTTTTTACGGTGCCGGGATGTCGATTGCCGTGCTGGCCGAAGCGGGTAAGCCGGTAGTCACCCGTGTCGGCTTTAACGCCAATCAGTTCGTCCTGATGAGTGGCAGCGGTGATACGCAATATTCACCGTTTGCGGTGGTCAATGGTCAGGTCTTTATCAGCGATGCGTTTATTCAGAATGGCAGTATCACCAATGCCAAAATTGGTGATTATATCCAGTCGAATAACTTCGTAGCGGGTTCAACAGGCTGGCGCATTGATAAGAATGGAAACGCTGAATTACATGGGAAGTTATACGCTGACAGTGGCCAGTTTGCATTTAATGGCACCAATAACACTGTCGTCATCAACGGGAATGGGCTGACGGTCAATTTGTCCGGTGGTGGTCGGGTTGTAGTCGGGAGGTGGTGATATGCCGGAGGGGATATTAATCGACTATAACGATGGCCGTCCGGCAATGGCAATTACTGCGGGGCTGCGTGCCCCCAGTTTTTGTACATCGTTCTCGGGCTGGTCATCCCAGTTCATGCAGTACCCGGTCAATACGCCACTCGTTCCTGGCTCACAGGCTATCGTTGTGCCAACTAACCCCATTTACATCTATTCCTATGCTGAATTTGATGTGGCCATTATGACCAGCGTCACCCGAAACGGTGATTCCGGGGTGATTATCGGGGCTGAGACCATCGGCGGAAAAAGTCTTGTCCCTGACTGGTCTGGTCACGTCATGGAGCTGCTGCCTGCGGCGACGTATAACGAAGGATTACTGGTTTCAAACTCGACTGACTTCACCGCTATATCCAATCAGGCCGCGCTGATGACGTGCGCATGGTCCGGACGCATTACGGTTAACGGCAGTGCTGCGCTTCCGGTGAGCGGTATTCCTTTCGGTAAATGGGATAACCCGAATGTGTCGGTGGGGTTTGATGGCACCAGTATCATCGTGCGCGACATTTCCTACACAGGGCGGGATGACGTGGCCGGAACTGCGACGATTGACCTGGTGATATTCAATCAGACAGCACCTGTCGGCGGCGACGGTATCACGATGACCAACGCCGCAGGCCAGGTAACGTTCTCCACGCTGAAACGCCCCTTTGTATATGACCGTCAAATCCAGATTACCGACGCATTCCAGGATATAGGCGGCGGGTTCTGCCAGATAGTCTATACCGGCGTTCAGGTACGAATGATTGGTGGATGGGGAAATATCAGAACCAAAGGCGTAGTCATGTCAGGCGGTAGCGTCAGGTCAGCCTACAACAAAGTGTTTGCGGACCGTAACTCCGGTTCATGGGATATGACCCGAAACAGAAATATCGCCATGCCCATTCTAATTCTTCCGAATATGTACTGAGGAAAAACTATGTCAGCAGGAACCTTAACCATGACGAATAACTCTGCTGCGGTCGCTGGCAGCGGGACCGCATTTACCACCGAGGTGGCGGCCGGGGATTTTATTGTTGTTACAGTGGGCGGTATTCCTTACACCCTCCCGGTTAAGACCGTCAACAGCAATACATCACTGACTCTGGTAAGCAATTTCACCGGGCCAACACAATCTGGCGCGGCCTGGTCAGCTGTTCCCCGTGTGGCGCTGAATATGGTCACCGCAGCGCTGGTGGCACAAAGTGCAGAAGCCCTGCGCGGACTGAACTACGACAAACAGAACTGGCAAAGCATTTTTAGTGGAAGCGGAAATGCCACTGTTAAGTTGCCTGATGGCAGTTCATTTACAGGACCTGCATGGGGAGGGATAGCCACTACATTAAGTGGCATTAATCAGTCTATAAGTGACATAGGTAAGACACTTGGTGAGAAAGCAGATAAAAACTCCCTCGGAACTGCGGCCGCAAAAGATATTATCACCAGCGCTACAGATTTGACTCAGGGAAGGGTATTAACAACAGGGGCATTTGGGTTAGGACGATACAAGATAGCCACCAATGCTGAGCTTAATTCGGCCGCGTCGGGAACCATGTTCTTTGCATATGGTGGCGGTGGTTTTTACACCGATTATGGTGTGGGGGTAAAGATTAACTACCTGGACACGATAAATTGCCAGCTCTTCATGGGGGCGGGTAATTTAAAGTTAATGGGGTTTTCGCAACCTAATGGTGGCGCAGCACAGGCATGTACTTTTTACAGTACAGCAAACACCACAAAAGCCGCTGATGGTACCCTGAAAGCTGCATCTCCAGTAGTCAGGTTGTTTTCTGACGGACGTGCTGAAACAAACGAGGAGGCAGAAGGCTGTGCCGTTACCCGCGTGTCGGTCGGTGAATATCTGATAAATGGTTGTATGGGCCTGAATGCTGATGCAGCCTGGGGAGGTATTGATGGCGGATTTGATATTCCCAAAGATCGAAACAGGCAGCCACTGATATGGCTGGACTATAAGGTTAATGCCGACGGTTCGGTACTTGTGAAGACCTATCACCGTACTCACTCAAATGCTCCTGAGTTTATACGAAATGCACGTAATGAGCGCAATGACGTAATGGACGGAGCTCCGGTTGATATTCCTGCCGATCAGTTTGTTTCGGTTCGTGTTGAGATGCCGCAGAACAGCATCTGGAACCAGAAACAGAATGATATGCAGGAGGCGATGGAAAAAACTGAACGTGAGCGCCAGCAAAATCAGCAGGATACCCAGCCGTAAAAATGATGGTTGCCGCAATCACACCGTATGCAAGAGCATGATTGCGGCCAACTGGCGAACGTTCGATAGTGCGAGTATTGAATGATTGCCAGTCACGGCGGATTGTACTTTAGCAATATGACGGTTCAAGGCGTTTAATCTGAAACCAGCCACATATCAGCCTCTTCAAACATTTCCTGAACAGTACGGCTTATCTGTTCTTTCTCATGCTTGCTGGCGTCAGTGTTGATCGCCGGCAGTGTCATCATCGGCTTAACCCGAACATCAGCATCGGGGAAGATCCGGTGAACCCTCCTGGTCAATTCGCCCAGAATGATATCTTTTGCACCGGGCAGACCATCAAAATTCCTTTTGTCATAAACGAGTTCCACGAACATGCTTTAACTCCTCTTTACTGTGTTTAATGTCAGTATATACTGTATATATAAACAGTATAAGCGCGAGTGAGTTTATTATGAAGTTTTATTCACCAGCTGAGTTGCGCCAGATAGTTGCGCTTCCTTTATTTAGTGATCTTGTTTCATGCGGTTTTCCCTCCCCGGCGCATGATTACGTTGAACAACGCATTGATCTCAATGAACTATTAGTTCAGCACCCATGTGCAACATATTTCGTGAAGTCATCCGGTGATTCTATGACTGGAGCGGGGATCGGGAATGGCGATTTGCTGGTCGTCGACCGTTCCAGAAAGCCTGCACATGGAGATATTGTTATCGCTGCCATTGATGGCGAGTTCACGGTTAAACGTCTTCAGCTGCACCCAATACTTATGCTTGTTCCTGAAAACAGCTCCTATGCACCCATTATGATAAACAGCGAAGATACGCTGGATATCTTTGGGGTTGTGACGTTTATCGTGAAAGCGGCAAGCTGATATGTTTGCCCTGGTTGATGTGAACTCGTTTTATGCGAGTTGCGAGACTGCATTCCGGCCAGATCTGAAAGGCAGGCCGGTAGTTGTTCTGTCAAATAACGATGGCTGCGTGATCGCCCGCAACGCTGAAGCCAAAAGAGCTGGTGTGAAAATGGGGGATCCGTATTTCAAGCAGAAGGACTTATTCCGTCGATATGGTGTGGTTTGTTTCAGCAGCAATTACGAGCTTTATGCAGATATGTCCAGCAGAGTAATGTCCACACTGGAGGCAATGTCTCCCCGCTGCGAAATATATTCAATTGATGAAGCCTTCTGTGACCTGACAGGTGTAAGAAACTGCCGGGTTCTGCAGGAGTTTGGGCAGGAATTAAAAGACGCTGTTTATCAAAATACGGGTCTGGCGGTTGGCGTTGGTATTGCTCAGACAAAGACGCTGGCGAAACTGGCGAATCATGCCGCCAAAAAATGGCAGAGACAAACGGGTGGGGTGGTGGACTTATCAAACCTGGATCGCCAGCGCAAACTGATGGCTGCACTGCCGGTTGATGAGGTCTGGGGAGTAGGGCGCCGTATCAGCAAAAAGCTGGAGGCTATGGGGATTAAAACGGTTCTGGATCTGGCTGATACTGATATTCGTTTTATCCGGAAGCACTTTAATGTTGTCCTCGAGAGAACGGTGCGCGAACTGCGCGGCGAACCCTGTCTCGAACTGGAGGAATTTGCCCCCGTAAAGCAGGAAATTGTCTGTTCCAGATCATTCGGGGAACGTATTACGGATTATGACGCTATGCGACAGGCCATCTGCAGCTACGCGTCGCGCGCCGCAGAAAAGTTACGTGGAGAACATCAATATTGCCGCTTCATATCTACTTTTGTCAAAACGTCACCCTTTGCGTTGAACGAACCGTACTACGGTAACAGCGCGTCGGTGAAGCTGCTCACCCCGACACAGGACAGCCGGGATATCATTGCAGCAGCAACGAGGAGTCTGGATGCAATATGGAAAGATGGGCATCGATATCAGAAAGCTGGGGTAATGCTGGGGGATTTCTTCAGTCAGGGGATCGCCCAGTTGAATCTGTTCGATGATAATGCGCCTCGCCGGGGTAGTGAGAAGTTGATGGAAGTTCTAGATCATCTGAATGCGAAAGGCGGGCGAGGAACGCTGTACTTTGCCGGACAAGGTATCCAGCAGCAGTGGCAGATGAAGCGGGAGATGCTGTCACCACGATATACAACACGTTTTTCTGACCTAATTATTGTAAAATAAGAAAAGCTAACATATGTTGAATAATACACTAATTATTCGTTTTTCGTGAGGGGTGGAGTTCCAATGGGAAAAATTGGTAGAAATGATCCTTGTTGGTGCAATTCTGGTAAAAAATATAAAAAATGCCATTTAGGTCGAGATAAGCAAGAACCTTTTACTCGCGGTGAAGCGCAAGGAGCTTTGCGATTGTTTACTACAACAAGTAAATGCAGTGTTCCTGACGCTAGAAAATATGAATGCCATTCGAGAATAGTAAGGGCTCATACATTGTCAAAAGGAAATAGTTTAAAAAATATAGCTCATCAAGGGCATGTATTAGGTTTAAAACATGGCCTTAGCAATATTGAGCGAAAAAATGGCGGATTTGAGTTTGAGAGAATCGGTATTAATCAAGCATCTACTTTTTCAGGATTTTGTTCGTATCATGACAAAGAATTATTTTCTTGTATAGAGGATGAAAAATTTCAAGCTACCAAAAAACAATGTACTATGTTGGCTTATAGACCGCTAATGAGAGAGTTTTACGTCAAGGAGGCAAATTATAAGTTTATGCAACAATCCAGAGAATTTGACAGAGGGTGGGCATTCCAAGACCAGTTAGCTTGGGCCAGGATGGCAGATGAAAACGTTAACGGTGCAAAGCTATCCCTGAAAGATTTGGAATACATCAGGGGTAAGGTAGAGCTCTCTATAGAAGATAACTCATTTAACGCTCTAAAGCATGTTGTTCTGCGTCTTAATAATATACCAAAAATCATGGCTTGCGGAATGCATGGTCCTATAACGGATATTTTCGGTAGGGTAATTCAAGATATTACATCTGATGAAAATATAAGGCCGGCATATATTATCACCAATCTTCTAGCTTTTGATGGCATTGGTTATATGATATTCTCATGGCTTCCAGAGGATGACGAGATTATACTGAAATTTGTAGGCTCTCTGAGAGGGTGTGATATGTTTGAGCTTGGAGATCGGTTGGCTAACTATATCTTCACGTTTCATGAGAATATCTTTGCCTCCGAGATTTGGTGGAATGACTTGGGAGATGTACAGGAACGTGTCAACTCGTTGCTAATGCAAGGGGTTATAGCTCATGCATATGATATTTCATTAATAGAGGGTGATGATTTTAAGTATAACGCAATAAGTGTAAAGGATATTATTGAGCTTTATTGATTTTTGAGTTTAGTAATTAAGTGTCTTCCTTGATTCTTTGTATTCCCCACGTCGCGCGAAACAGCATGCCATATGAAAGAGTCTTCCGTTACCATGCCATCATAAGCGATTTTTTCCGCGACTTTCCCTCCAACGTCCTGCCTCATCCATTCGCGAGCGGCTTCTGGTGACAGTACCAGTGGCCGCCTGTCGTGAATATCTACCAGTCCTTTGTCTGCAGCAGCTGTCACTATCAGGAATCCTTCTGCTTCATCTCCACGTTCGAATGGTGTGCTGCCGATCGCCGCCATGAATATCGGCTGGCCATCGGCTCGATGAATGAAGTAGGGCTGCTTTTTGTCACCTTCCTTTTTCCATTCATACCAGCCATCAGCAAAACAAATTGCACGACCATGCTGCCAGAGTGGTTTAAACATTCTGCTGGTGGCCGCAGTTTCAGAGCGTGCGTTAATCAGTGGTGGTTTATCCCACCACCCGGGGGCGTATCCCCAAACAACAGGATCGAGATGGAGTTTCTCGTCACGTTCGCTTAGAAGCAGAACCTTGGTGCCTGGCGCGACGTTAAAACGTCCGATTGGTTCGGGGTCGTAAGGGATATCGCGTTCTGCTTCTTCAGCGAGCAGAGCCAGATAGTCTTCACGCGTCATTGACTGTGAAAAGCGTCCACACATTTTCACCTCCAGGTTGTACTTGGAAGTATAGGTTTTAGCTCAGAAAGTGTTGGTATATTAAGTATGGATAAACGTGTAAATAGTTGAATTTTATGAAGTGAAAATATTGTGGATATACCAGCGAGAAAGGGTAAGTTATTGAAAATATTACCAATGAAATCGGTCTCGAAAACCGGAGTAGGGGCAACTCTACCGGGGGTTCAAATCCCCCTCTCTCCGCCACTATTCAAGCACTTGCACGCCTCGCTTTCAACGACAGTTCTCATGGATGTTTTTTTCTTTGAGTATCCTCACAAGTTTATCGTTGTAATGCCCGTGTGATAAAAAAATACGTTTCGTATAAATAAAAAGCCCGCTTCATATGAAGCGGGCTTGCTTATTTTTGCGTCAATTAGAACTGGTAGACTAAACCAACGGCAACGATGTCGTCAGTTGCGATACCATTGCTTTCATAGAAGCTGTCGTCTTCATCCAGCAGGTTGATTTTATAATCGACATAGGTGGACATGTTTTTGTTGAAGTAGTAAGTCACACCCACATCAACATATTTGACCAGGTCTTTGTCGACATAACGCCAGTTACCACGACTGACTTCCTGACCACCTAAATCGCTACCTTTAGATTGCAGGTAAGCGACGGAAGGGCGCAGACCGAAGTCGAACTGGTACTGAGCAACGGCTTCAAAGTTTTGCGTTTTGTTAGCGATACCGCCGCTAGCCTCACCGTTACCACCGCCATAGTAAGTCATATTGCGGGTTTCTGAATACATGGCTGCCAGGTACACGTTGTTCGCGTCATATTTTGCACCAACGGTCCAGGCATCCGCAGTTTCACCGCCAGCATAGTTGTTGCGTTTGTTCATACCGTCCTGGTAACCACGCGCAACCTGGTCATCCGTACGGTCAGAACTGGAGTATGCCGCACCGAGGCTTAAACCGAAGTCGAAGTCATAGGAGGTAGAAATACCGAAACCGTCACCATTTTCTTTCGCCAGTTTACGGTTTTGGCTATTACCGGAACCTTCCTGGCCACTCCATGTACCTTCACCTTCATTATTACCCTGATACTGCAGTGCAAAGTTCAGGCCATCAACCAGACCGAAGAAGCCGCTATTACGGTAGGTAGCCACGCCGTTAGTACGACCGGTCATATACACGTCGGTCTGGGTGTAGGAGTCACCGCCAAATTCTGGCAGCATATCGGTCCAGGCTTCTACGTCGTAGACCACGCCATAGTTACGACCGTAGTCGAAGGTACCGTTCTGGCCAAAACCTAAGCCGGCAAAGCCCAGACGAGTCCAGGAATCGCCTTTGTCACCTTCGGTGCCGTTGGCCTGAATGTTATATTCCCACTGACCGTAACCGGTCAGCATCTCGTTGATCTGTGTTTCACCCTTGAAACCTACACGCGCATAGGTCTGATCGCCATCGTTGCCCGCATCGTCAGAGAAATAACGCAGACCGTCGACTTTACCGTACAGATCCAGTTTATTGCCGTTCTTATTATAGATTTCAGCCGCATTTGCTGCGCCTGCAGCTAATAAAGCAGGGAGAAGCAGTGCCAATACTTTTCTTTTCATTATGTATTCCCTTTGCATGATAATTAAAATGAATATGTAGTACTATCCGAGTGACTACATTTGGATACTATCTATGAAGTTCATTTAATTTAAAATATAACATGTAACAAATGTATTTAAAATATTTCAAAATGTTTCTTTTGCATCTTTATATAATTATGCGTGTGTGTTAATTACATTGGTATTCGCCATGTGAATTGTTTTTAATCAGTTAGTTATATGTGTTTATCTATTTATTTGTTATGTGTATTTTATTTGTTTTAGATGTTTGTTTTTAATATTCATATAAATTATTTTTCGATATTGGCGTGGTGGGCTTTATAAATTCATGTGGATTTTATTTTTAGTGCAATAATAAAAGATGATTATGTAATGGGGCGGGCAGTGGTCTGCAATGAAAATTGTTGCTAAGGTGATTTTCTTTCTACAAAGGGAGATAGCATGAAACTGCACAACTGGCAGTCGCGATTTGAAGCCTGGTTAACTGATAACCATTCTGGACAAGATGCTGCACATGACATCTTTCACTTTCGACGTGTGTGGATAACGGCGCAAAAGCTGAGTACAGATGCAACCGTAGACTGGCTGGTGGTGTTGACCGCGTGCTACTTCCACGATCTCGTCAGCCTGCCAAAGAACCATCCTGAGCGTCATTGTTCGTCGGTACTGGCAGCCAAGGAAACATGTCATGTTTTGATGCGCGATTTTCCGGATTTTCCACAACAGCGGTTATCGGCAGTGTGCCATGCCATTGAGGCGCACAGTTTTAGCGCCAAAATTGCACCAGAAACCCTTGAAGCCAAAATTGTGCAGGATGCGGACCGGCTTGAGGCGCTGGGTGCAATTGGTTTAGCGCGCGTATTTGCCGTTTCAGGGGCGTTGGGGGTTGCGCTGTTTGATGCGGAAGATCCGTTTGCCCGAAAGCGTAGCCTTGACGATAAACAGTACGCGCTCGATCACTTCCAGACCAAGTTATTGACGTTGCCGTTGACGATGCAAACCGAACGAGGGCGGCATTTGGCACAACATAATGCGGATTTTTTACTGACGTATATGGCGAAGCTGAGCGCGGAGTTAAAAGGAGAATACGAAATGCTGGATCTTGACGCGATTCAACCCTTTAAAGCGCGCTAGTCGCCAATACGGCTGAAACGTCAACCGTGCTAATTTATGTTAATCTGTCGGTTATCCATTTCTGCCGGTTAAATGTATGCAGGATAATTTTTCAGTAGCAGGCTCCATGAACCCGATGACAGATGAAAACGAGGCCGACGTGCAGGTGATGTTGGCCAAGTTGCTTGAAATATATGACGTGAAAACGCTGGTTGCTCATCTGAATGGCGTTGGTGAGAACCGCTGGAGCCCGGCCATCTTTAAGCGAGTGGTTGCTAATGAAACATGGCATCGCCTCAGCGACCGCGAGCTCATTCATCTGAATACTTTGTTGCCGAAACCACCTGCGCATCATCCGCATTATGCCTTTCGCTTTATCGATCTTTTTGCTGGCATTGGCGGTATTCGTCGCGGCTTTGAAGCTATTGGCGGGCAGTGCGTGTTTACCAGTGAGTGGAACAAGCATGCGGTGCGCACCTATAAAGCGAACAACTACTGCGATCCGCTCCAGCACAACTTTAATGAAGATATTCGTGATATCACACTCAGCCATCACGATGGGGTGAGTGACCAGCAGGCGGCAGAACATATTCGCCAGCATGTTCCTGAACATGACGTGCTGTTAGCCGGATTCCCTTGTCAGCCATTTTCTCTGGCTGGTGTATCAAAGAAAAATGCGTTAGGGCGGGCACATGGTTTCGCCTGTGATACGCAAGGCACGCTATTTTTTGACGTGGTGCGCATTATCGATGCGCGTCGGCCCGCCATATTTGTGCTCGAAAACGTCAAAAACCTGAAGAGTCACGATCAGGGCAAAACGTTTCGCATCATTATGCAAACGCTGGACGAGCTGGGTTATGACGTAGCGGATGCGGCGGATAACGGCCCGGACGATCCGAAAATTATCGATGGGCAACATTTTTTGCCTCAGCATCGAGAACGTATCGTGCTTGTCGGCTTCCGACGCGATCTGAATTTGAAATCAGACTTCACGCTGCGGGATATTGTCACGCGTTATCCGCCGCGGCGTACCACGCTGGCGGAACTGCTTGAGCCGACCGTCGATGCGAAATATGTACTGACGCCGGTGCTGTGGAAATACCTCTATCGCTATGCGAAAAAGCATCAGGCGCGGGGCAATGGATTTGGCTATGGCATGGTGTATCCCGGTAACCCTGATTGTGTAACGCGCACGTTATCTGCGCGTTATTATAAGGATGGAGCGGAGATCCTGATTGACCGTGGTTGGGATATGGCGCTGGGTGAAAAAGATTTTGACGATCCGCAGAATCAGCGACACCGCCCACGCAGACTTACGCCCAGAGAGTGCGCGCGCCTGATGGGGTTTGAATCTCCGCAGGGCTATCAGTTCAGGATCCCTGTGTCAGATACCCAGGCTTATCGCCAGTTTGGTAATTCGGTGGTCGTTCCGGCATTTGCGGCGGTGGCCAGGTTGCTGGAGCCGAAAATCAGGCAGGCAGTTGCTATTCGCGAGAAAGAGAACCAGCGTGGCAGACGTTCACGATAAAGCAACACGCAGTAAAAATATGCGGGCGATAGCTACCCGCGATACCGCAATTGAAAAACGCCTTGCCAGCGTGCTGACAGAGCAGGGGGTAACGTTTCGCGTGCAGGATGCGACGTTACCCGGTCGCCCTGATTTTGTGGTGGATGATTATCATTGTGTGATTTTTACTCATGGCTGTTTCTGGCACCACCACGATTGCTATTTGTTTAAAGTCCCCGTGACACGAACGGAATTCTGGCTGGAAAAAATAGGCAAAAATGTCCAGCGCGATGCGCGGGATTGTGAAAAGTTGCAGGTTCTGGGCTGGCGCGTACTGATTGTCTGGGAGTGCGCCCTGCGTGGTCGCGAAAAGCTGGACGATGAAGCGTTATCTGAACGTGTCATCGAGTGGATCTGCTGCGGTGGTGACACCGCGCAGATCGACACTCTCGGTATTCATTTACTGTAACGTTTTTTCCGACGGGGTAGCAACGGCATCCGCTTTAACAGGGAACAGGTATTTCCCCAACGTTACCAACACCACAGCAAACACGATCACGCCGAGCGCCAGCCATTCGATAGGGGCCAGTCTTTCTCCCCCCAGACCGGTACCTAACAGCACGGCAACAACCGGATTGACGTAGGCATAGCTGGTGGCTAGCGCCGGGCTGACATTGCGGATCAGGAACATATACGCATTAATGGCAATAATGGAGCCAAACAGGGCCAGGTAAGCCACCGCCATAAAGCCTGAAAATGTTGGCATGGTGGTCAGTTTTTCCCCGGAGAGTAGCGATGCGCACATCAGCACAATACCGGCGGCTAACATTTCAATGGCTCCGGCCATCATGCCAACGGGTAGGGTAATGCGTGAACCGTACACCGAGCCAAACGCCCAGCTTATTGAACCGATTAGGATCAAAATAGCGCCCCACGGATTGCCACTTAAATTGCCCCCGCTGTTCAGCATGATGATCCCTGCTAGCCCAATCGCTATCCCCAACCATTCCAGCTTGCGCGTTTTGATGCCAAAAAAGTGGCTAAAACACAGCGTAAATAACGGGACGGTGGCGACCACCACGGCGGCAATACCGGAAGGGACATTTTGGTGTTCTGCGACGGTGACCAGCCCATTACCCACAGCCAGCAGCAGGATACCAATTAACGCGGCGTTCAGGATTAGGCGTAAGGGGGGCAGCTTGTGCCCGCGAATAAGTAAGAAACTTGTTAATAAAATGCCCGCGGAGAGAAAACGTACGGCTGCCATCATTAACGGCGGCCAGCTTTCAACACCAATGCGAATAACGAAGTACGTGGAACCCCAAATGATGTACAGCGCGAATAGCGCACTGAAAAGCGGTAACAATTGCCTGAAACGCATAATCCCTCACGGTGGAAATAAAAAGGTGCAACATAGTAAACGTCAAAACTATCTTACTAGCGAGATTTATAATTACGTGTTGATGTTAAAAACTTGTTGACCAGAAAGGTCAGTTTCAGCATGGCGTGTTTTACTTCATACTTATGACTGCAAAAAAATAATATTGAGGGTGAAAATTTTGGCAGGAAGTAGCTTACTGACCTTACTCGATGATATCGCCACGCTGCTGGATGATATCTCAGTGATGGGAAAACTGGCCGCGAAAAAAACCGCGGGCGTGCTGGGGGATGATCTGTCGCTTAATGCGCAGCAGGTGTCGGGCGTGCGGGCGAACCGCGAACTCCCGGTGGTCTGGAGTGTAGCGAAAGGATCGTTTGTTAATAAAGTTATTCTGGTGCCGTTGGCGCTATTGATAAGCGCATTTATTCCCTGGGCGATCACCCCCTTATTAATGGTAGGTGGGGCGTTTCTCTGTTTTGAAGGGGTGGAAAAGGTTCTGCATACCCTGGAGGCGCGGAAGCACAAAGAAAGCCCGGAAGAGCGTCAGCAGCGTCTGGCTGCTCTGGCCGCACAGGATCCACTCACCTTTGAGAAAGATAAAATCAAAGGGGCAATACGTACCGACTTCATTTTGTCTGCCGAGATTGTCGCAATTACGCTGGGTATTGTAGCAGACGCACCCTTGCTGAATCAGGTGTTGGTGCTATCAGGTATCGCGTTAGTGGTGACCGTGGGCGTGTATGGCCTGGTCGGGATTATCGTTAAGCTTGACGACATTGGGTACTGGTTGGCAGAAAAGCGTAGCCTGCTTGCCCAGTCGTTGGGCAAAGGGTTACTGGTGGTTGCCCCCTGGCTTATGAAAACACTTTCTGTGGTCGGCACACTGGCGATGTTTTTAGTGGGAGGCGGCATTGTGGTACACGGAATATCGCCGCTGCATCATGCGATTGAACATTTTGCTCAGCAGCAAAGTACATTGATTTCGCTAATGCTTCCGACCCTGCTTAACCTGGTGCTCGGCTTTATCATCGGTGGGATTGTCGTTCTGCTGGTAAAAGCTGTCGCCAGAGTGCGCGGAATTTCGCACTAATTGTTACAGGACTGATTACGCAAAACGCCTCCTTGTCATCTAAGGTGTAAAGGTTTCTCTTGATACAGGAGGCAGGTATGGTCTTTTCTGTCAGTGAGGAAGTCACCTCCAAAGAGGGTGGCCCACGTATGATCGTTACCGGGTATGCCAGCGGAATGGTGGAGTGTCGCTGGTACGACGGCTTTGGCGTTAAACGGGAAGCATTCCGTGAAGATGAACTGGTGGTGCCTGGCGAGCGAAGACAGCTCTCCCAGGATGCCTGAACATTTGGCTCGACCGTAACCTGGTGATCTCTCACCCATTAGTTATATTTATCATTCCGGTGAGAATTATTTACTTGTCAGGCAAAAAAATTGCAGATAAGGTTTGGTTCACATCAGATTTTCTGGTGTAACGAATTTACAAGTGCTTCTTGCATAAGCAAGCTTGATCCCGACCCGGTAAGGGCCGGGATTTTTTTCGCCCTCAGTCAGCGATTGATCTCCGACACGCTAAAGTCATGGATATCAAGCTCGAACGCATCGGCCAGTTCATGCCATGTATGGTAATCACGCCCGTCAACGCTGACGCGCTCCGGGTCATCCTGGCTGCGATGAATTTCACTCTCGCAGATTTCGTTGATTGCCTTTAGCAGCGCGTCGACATCGACGCTGACTTCACGTTTGGCCGTATCGCTGTACTCTTTCGCGGTTTTCATCCTCATACCTCTCAACCGTTAAGGATACCGGGGGAACGTACCCAAACATCAGATACGCACAACTTAAGTATAGACCGTCGATAAAACCCGCAATCGCGCGTGCACAGCGCTGCCAGAAAAAGGAATTTGTTCTACACTGGCACAAAGCCACAGGAGGAAAACTATGAAGGTGAATGATCGGGTCACAGTCAAAACGGACGGCGGTCCTCGTCGACCGGGCGTGGTACTGGCAATCGAAGAGTTTAGTGAAGGCACCATGTACCTGGTTTCGCTGGAAGACTACCCGCTCGGTATCTGGTTCTTTAATGAATCAGGTCATCAGGATGGTATCTTTGTGGAAAAAGTGGAGTGAGATGAGTTTCGCTGTTTGATTCTGACTGGTGGAGTCGCCACCAGTCAGAACGTCTTAGCGCATATTCACAAAGATACCATTGGTGACGTTATCCGTAAGCCTTACAACGTGATAGATAACTTGCTTATTATGCGTTTTAATCTTTCGTTTTATATTCCCCTTATGGGATGACACCGTCTTGGCTTTGATATTCATTTGATCTGATATCTGTATTGTTCCCTGACCCTCCATCCACATACGCAGCATGCTGGATTCGGTTCGACTTAATGATAATGTCGGCAGATTCACATCAATAGCAATATCTACTTCCTTTTTCAGAATATCGCCAAGTAGTTTATCCAGTGAATCAGGTTTAATCGATTTAGAACTAATCAATAAATTTTTTCTGACGAGTAGATATTCATCAAAATGCACGTTGGCAATTGCCATAAACACAATAAATAATGTGCTGGGATGCTGATTAATGATTTGCTTTATTTGCTGGCTATTAGCAGGATCGTGGATAAAGCAGTCCTCATTAATAAACACCACAGCGGGTTGTTGAGAGACACAGGCGAGACTGAGTTCATCAACGTTGGAAATGTTGTTGATTTCCCTTTTTTTCACTCCCCGACTTACCAGATATCCGGTTAACCCTAGTCGGGTGTAACTGCATAAATCCATAATAATCGTTGACATGGCATACCCTCACTCAATGCGTAACGATAATTCCCCTTACCTGATTATTTCATCACAACTAAACGGAATAATAACGACCCAAGATGACGCTTTCGCTGTTTTTCAGGCGGATTTACTATCCCGTAAAGTTGCGTATAATTTGCCAGGAAACATCTTAAAGTAAAGTGAATGTTGCGTTATGTGAGTGAGGCAAAAATAAATAAGCCGCGACAGAGATATCCTGGTGGATGTTGTCACTTTTTAAATTTAGGACAATCCTTAGTAAAACAGGATAAAAAATAAGGGTTATTATTTTCCAGGCATTTCGCTGACGATATCGGCCAGTAAATTAAAAATCTCACTGAATAATCGTTCGCAGAATGGCGCAATTAATGGCATTAGCGCCGCCATTAGTGAAATACCTACGGTCAGAGTGAGAGGAAAGCCGATGACGAAAACCGACAGCTGTGGTGCCATGCGATTTAACAAACCAAGTGCAAGGTTCAGCGTGAGTAGCAGCGTCATTACCGGCAGGGCCAGCATTAGCCCGTTGAGGAAAATCAGGCTACCCGCCCGTGCCAGTGCGAGAAACGCATTGCTGTTCACCGGATTGCCGCCGATGGGCAGAGTATGAAAAGTATCTACCAGCAGCGAAATCAGCCATAAATGGCCGTTAAAGGTCAGGAACAGCAGCATGGCGAGCATGTCGATCAGTCGTGCCAGAACCGGCATATTCAGACGGCTACCGGGATCGAAGAACGTCGCGAAGGAAAGGCCCATTTGCAGGCCAATTAATTCCCCGGCGGTACGTACTGCGGCAAACGCAAACTGCATGGTGAAGCCTAATGCGATACCGATCAGGATTTGTTGCATTGCCTGCCAAAGCGCGCCAACAGAAAAGATGGGGACGTCAACGGCGGGGATCGATGGGGCGATAACGACGGTAATCATCAACCCCAGCCCCAGCTTTACCCGTTTGGGGATGGCTCGTTCACTGAGGATGGGGGCCGTTGAGATGAGCGCCAGTATGCGCAGCAAAGGCCAGAAGTATAAATTCAGCCAGTGGAGCCACTCAACGCTGGACACCTGCAACATAACGTTGTCTACCCGATGATATAGGGGATATTGCTGAACAGCGTACGCACGTAGTCGAGCAGCAGGTTAAGCATCCACGGGCCAGCAACAATGATGGCAATAAACACCGCGACAATTTTGGGGATGAAGGACAGCGTCATTTCGTTAATCTGGGTCGCCGCCTGCAGAATACTGATGATAAGACCCGTGATGAGAGCAACCAACAGCAAAGGCGCGGCAAGGGCCAGAGCGACTTTCATCGCCTCTGTGCCCATCATCATGACCGATTCAGGAGTCATTTCGCGCCTCTAACTGTAAAAGCTTTGTGCCAGCGAGCCGACAAGTAGCTGCCAACCGTCTACCAACACAAACAGCATCAGCTTGAACGGCAACGCGATTGTGGCGGGCGGTACCATCATCATCCCGAGCGCCATCAACACGCTGGCGATCACCAGGTCGATAATCAGAAACGGAATAAAAATGGTAAAGCCTATCTGGAATGCTGTTTTCAGCTCACTGGTGACATAAGCGGGCAGCAAAATTCGCATCGGCACGGCTTCTGGTCCCTGTAACGGACCGCTGTTTGCTAAGCGCGCGAAAAGTGCCAGATCGGCTTCACGGGTCTGGCGCAACATAAACTCACGCAGCGGCTGGGTGCCTTTCTCCATGGCTTCCTGCATGGAGATCTTCTCTTCGCTGAACGGTTGGTATGCGTCAACGTAGATTTTATCGATCACCGGCGACATGATGAAAAAGGTCAAAAAGAGCGCCAGGCCCAGGAGCACCTGGTTAGGTGGTGCTGAGGGGGTACCCAGCGCATTTCGCAGTAGACCAAAAACGATGATGATGCGGGTGAAGCTGGTCATCATCAGCAAAATTGCAGGCAGGAACGTCAGCGAGGTGATGAACACCAGCGTCTGCACGGGCAACGTCCAGTTTTGTCCGCCGCCCGGCAACGGCTGACTGACCAGACCCGGGAGTTGGGCGAGGGCAACGGGGCTGAAAAGCCACAAGCCTGCAAGCGTAAGGGATAACAAACGGCGCATCAGGATCTCCCAGGACGCTTCAGCAAACTCTTCATCATGGCCTGGAAATCCGCAGGGGAGGCCGTTTTTTCTTCTGCATCGGCAAGTGCCGGGGGCAGGGTGTGCAGGACGTTAATCTGCGAGGCTGTGACGCCCAGTACCAAACGGGCATCTTCGACCTCGACAATCACCACGCGCTCACGTGGACCCAGTGAGGTACTGGCCGTGACTTTCAGCCCGCGCGTACCGGCACTTTTGGGGGCAAACCCCAGACGTTTAATGACCCAGGCCGCCGCCAGGATCAAGACGATGATCCCGAGCAGCGCGCCGCTTACCTGCACCAGCGGTGAGCCGGGAACGGCGGCGGGTTGAGAAACGGTAGCCTGGGTATTCATGATTAACGGCTCAGGCGGCGCATACGTTCAGACGGGGTGATAATGTCAGTGATACGCACACCGTATTTATCCGCAACTACGACGACTTCGCCCTGGGCAATCAGATAACCGTTGATCAGAATATCCAGCGGTTCGCCTGCCAGACCATCCAGTGCGACAACCGAACCCTGCGTCAGACGCAGCAGCTCTTTGATGGTCATGCGGGTACGGCCCAGTTCGACGGTCAGCTTGACCGGAATGTCCATGATCAGGTCGATGTCCTGCAAAGCACCGCTGACGTCGCCGCCACCTAACTGCTGGAATACCGCATCGGCCGCACTTTTGGTGGGCGTGGTTTTTTGCTCGTTTAACGCGTCAGCCCACAGATCGTCCAATGCGCCAGTGTTCTCATCGGACGGATTATTCATATCACTCATTTGGGCTGTTCCTCATTCAGCGAATTCAAAATCGGGTTTATCAGATGTTCTACGCGTAACGCATACTGACCGTTTACGGTGCCATACTGGCTGGTCAGCACAGGCACGCCGTCCACATGAGCAATAATGCGGTCGGGTTTTTCAATCGGCAGTACATCGCCGGGTTTCAGTTTTAAAATCTGGGATAGCCGCAGCGGAATGTCGGCAAAGTTTGCCACCAGCTCCAGCTCAGAATGCTGAACCTGACGCACCAGATTATTGCGCCAGTTCTGATCTTCATTACGTGAGTTTTCCAGCGGCGGATTCACCAACAGCTCACGCAACGGTTCAATCATGCTGAATGGCAGACAGATGTTAAATTCACCGGTCAGGTTGCCAATTTCAACGTGGAACGGGGTATTCACCACAATGTCGTTCGGAGAGGTGGTGATATTGGTAAATTTCACCTGCATCTCCGAACGGACGTATTCCACTTCCAGCGGGTTGATGGCCTTCCACGCGTCGCTGTAGCTTTCCAGCGCCAGCTTCAGCATGCGGTTGATAACGCGCTGTTCCGTGTGCGTAAATTCGCGGCCTTCGACTTTCGTCGGGAAACGACCGTCACCGCCAAACAGGTTGTCTACGGCGATAAATACCAGACTCGGTGAGAACACCACCAGACCCGTACCGCGCAGCGGCTTCAGGTGGATTAAGTTCAGGTTGGTCGGAACCGGTAAGTTGCGCGCAAATTCATGGTATGGCTGGATACGGATCGCACCCACGGTAATATCCGGGCTACGGCGCAACAGGTTAAATAATCCCATTCGGAACTGGCGCGCAAAGCGTTCGTTAATGATCTCCAACGCCTGTAAACGCTCACGTACCACGCGACGCTGAGTGTTGGGATCATAAGGACGAATATCGCTTTCTTTTGCGATACCTGAAATGGGTTCGTCTTTGGTTTCGCTATCGCCGTTGAGCAATGCGTCGATTTCAGCCTGAGAAAGAATACTGTCGCCCATGTCTTTACCGCAGAATAAAAGCTGTATAAAGAACGTCGGTGACAACCTGTTTCGGCTGCCCAACAACGAGCGGAGTCGCCAGCGTCTCTTTGATGGCGGTAATCAGCTGTTGCTTACCTTCCTCGGTGGCGAGTGTGGCTGCATTCTGACGAGAGAACAGCAGCAGCAAGCGGCTGCGCACTTCCGGCAGATATTCGTTAAGACGTGAACGTGTCGCCTCATCTTTCATGCGCAGCGTGATACCGATATACAGCACACGGTCTGCATCACCCAGATTGACGGTAAAGGTATCCAGCGCAAAGAACACCGGGGCTGGCGGTGGAGGCGGTTCCGCTTTGACGCTGGCGGACGGCTGCTGCTGCATGCGCCAGTAGCTATAACCCGCAGTTGCGCAGGCGGCGAGGGTAATTAATACCAGCAGAGGGATCCAAATAGCGCGTTTACTTTTTTTGTTAATCGCGGAGTCAGTCATCAGATACGGGCTTCCTGTTTCGGTACAGCTTATGGGCTGATTATCCCGTGTCCTGTCCACGACAAAGCGTGGAAAAGACGCGGATAATCATGCTACCTCTGGCGTTAGGCGAAGATGTCTACTGCGCCATCGCCGCGGGCAGCGGCTTGCAGCGAGGCTGGGGTTGCCAGTATTGCGTCATCTTCAGCGGCAAAAATGTCTTGTCCTTGAGCGCGACCAGCCTGCTGTTGCTGCCCGGAAGACTGCTGTTGTCCGGCGAAGCTTTCACTGCTGATGTTGCTTTGCCCCAGTTGAATGCCGCTTTCAGCCAACTGCGTACGCAGCATCGGTAATGCGGCTTCCAGTGCGGCGCGCACGTGACTGTGCGGTGATACCATTTGCAACTGTGCGAGGTTGTCGTCCAGCTTGAGAGAAATATGTACCTGACCCAGGTCCTGCGGATGCAGACGCAGCTCTGCGCTTTGCTGGCCCTGGCGCGTAAACATTGTGACGTGCTGGCTCAGCGATTGCTGCCATTCATGGCTACCTAACGGAGCGCTTAACACCGGCGCGGCCGTCGGTAACGGTTGTGCGTGTGTTTGTGGACCACTTAGCGGGGCCGCAGTCATGCCAATGCTGGTCGGTGACGGGGTGCTGTCGATTTCAGCTCTGGCGTTCGCCGCCGCCGTCAGCGGGGTTAGTGTTGGATTGTTTGCCTGATTAGCACCACCGCCAGCAATTGTGACATCCGCTTTGCCTTTTTTGGCATCACCCGGCAGCAATGCGTCTGCGTTATCAGTCGTCGCGCCGTGTACCGCGCCACGTGACAACACCGAAAGTGTGGCATCAACCGGGGCTGGTGCGCTGTCGACGGCAGGCGTAGCCAGCGGTTGTCCTGGCAGCATGGCGAACAACGCACTCAGGTTGGCGAGATCGTCATCACTCAGCGTAGTGTTTTTTTCGTCCTGCTGAGCAACTTTGCCCAGCGTCGTCAGGGCATTAGCTTTCAGTGAAGGTGTGAGAGCGGACAACAGTTGCTGAGCGTCTGTCATGTCGGCAAGAGAAGCCTCGGTTTGTTGCTCCTGTTGCGCCAACAGATCGGTTAATTTGACCGACTGTGCGGCATCGCCATTTTTTTGCAGTAACCCTTTTTGCAGCTTACTGCTGGCCGCCTGTAAGTCGGCAAGCGACAGCGGAGCGTCTTTACCCTGCGCGTCGCCCGCACCTAATGCGCCAGCCAGCAGCGCTAAAAAATCCTCGGGTGAATCTACCGCTTTGCCTGACTGAAGACCTGCGGCTACGTCGGTGTCGGTGGTAATCAGTTGGGGTAAAGTAATCATTCGGGTTTCCTCATAGCTGCGCGCTGAGCAAATTCATCCATTTTTTTCTGATCCAGACGGTTTTCGGCCAGTAACGCCGCCGAGGTTTGTCTGTCCTGCAACGTCTGCCACGCCTGTAATCGTTGTTTTTTGTCGCGCCAACTGTTCAAAGCCATGTCCACTTTTTGCGTCCACTGATTGAGCTGTTGGCGGTGTTGCTCAATCGCTTTTTCCAGCGTCTGAATAAATTGCTGGTAGTTAATCCAGCGATTGCTGGTAATACCCTGGCCCATATCGGTATTCAGATTGTTGCGATACTCATGCTGATAATCGATCAGCATTTTTAACTGTTCTTCCGCCTGCTGACAGCCACGACGCATCTCTCCTAATAAGACAGCGGCGTCATCTACCTCTTTTTCAGCCAGGTCTTTCAGTGTTGCTAACGCACCATGTTGTGCCATGACCTATGCTCTCCTGCTTAATCACACACCAGGGAAAATCAGTTCTAAAGCTTGTAGAGAATCTTCCCAGTCAGCCCGTTCAAAGATGCCTTGCTGTAAGAACGCTTCCAGCTGTGGCCATAAGGCGATGGCTTTATCCAGCATCGGATCGCTGCCTTTGGCATACGCCCCCACGCTAACCAGATCGCGGTTACGCTGGAAGCTGGACAGCAACTGTTTAAAGTTGCGCACCCGTGCGTAGTGTTTTTCACTAATGAGCGCGGTCATGGCGCGGCTGATCGAGGCTTCAATATCGATGGCCGGATAGTGACCCGCCTCGGCCAGATGACGAGACAGCACAATGTGACCGTCCAGAATCGCGCGCGCGGAATCGGCAATCGGGTCCTGCTGGTCGTCACCCTCGGTCAGTACCGTATAAAACGCGGTGACTGAACCGCCGCCGTGAATACCGTTCCCTGCACGTTCAACCAGCGCCGGTAATTTGGCGAATACTGACGGCGGATAACCTTTAGTCGCCGGCGGCTCGCCGATCGCCAGGGCTATCTCACGTTGCGCCATCGCATAGCGGGTGAGGGAATCCATAATCAGCAATACGTGCTGTCCGCGATCGCGGAAATCTTCGGCGATGCGCGTGGCGTAGGCCGCGCCTTGCATACGTAACAGCGGCGAGACGTCCGCCGGAGCGGCAATCACGACCGAGCGTGCGCGACCGTCAGCGCCGAGAATATTTTCAATAAAATCTTTAACTTCGCGGCCACGCTCGCCAATCAGGCCCACGACGATAACATCGGCCTGGGTATAACGCGCCATCATGCCGAGCAGGACGCTTTTACCGACGCCGGAACCTGCGAAAAGCCCCATACGCTGGCCGCGACCTACGGTTAACAACGCGTTGATGGGGCGTACACCGGTATCCAGGACGTGTTCAATTGCGGTACGTTGCAGCGGGTTAAACGGCGGTGTAATCAGCGCGCCGGTTTCGGTGGTATCCGGGGCGGGCAGTCCGTCGAGCGGTTTGCCGCTGCCGTCCAGCACACGCCCCAGCAGAGCAGGGCCAAGCGGTAATTGCTTCCCGCTTTGCAGACCTTCTCCGGCAATGTTCTTCGCGTACACGCGCGCCCCGGGCAGAACGCCTTCGACCTCTTCGAGCGGCATCAGAAACAGACGTTGACCGTTAAAGCCTACGACTTCGCTTTCAACTTCCTGGGTTTCGTTGCCATCCTGGCGTTCAATGACGCAGGTGGCACCCAGCGGCAGCTGTAACCCCGTAGCTTCCAGCACCAGCCCGGTGGCGCGGGTCAGACGACCGTAACGACGCACCGCAGGCAGCAGCGACATTTTCTCTTCGAAGTTGTCCAGCGTATTGAGCCAGCGAGTCAGGCGAGTGGTCATTACACGACTCCCGGCGCTGCCAGACGGCAGAGTTCTTGCCAGCGCGTGGCGACGCTGGCATCCAGATCGCCTTCGTCAGCTGAGACTTTACAACCACCATGATGCAGCGTGGGATCGCCGCGCAGCCGCCAGCCGTGCAGGCTGAGAGTGGCACCGAGCATCTCCTCAACACGCTGGAGATCGTCCGGATGTACGCGCAGCTGCGGTTTACCGCTAAACAGCGGTTCCTGTTGCAATAACTGTTGGATCTGCTTAATCAGCGCAGCGTTATCCACGATAGGCGTCTGACCAATCACCTGACGCGCAGCTTCCAGCGCCATTTGCATCAGGCGCGAGGCAATTACGCTGTCCAGTGCGTCCAGCGTATTCTGAAACTCGCTCACCAGCTGCTGCATACGGGCATGAATCGGCGCATGCTGTGCACGCGCCTGGTTCTGGCCTTGCTCCAGCCCCTGACTCAGACCTTCCTGATAGCCTTGTTCATGACCCTTTTGTCGACCTTCCGCCAGCCCCGCGTTATACCCTTGCTCATGGGCCTGCATTTGCAGCTGTGCGAGCTGTTGTTCAAGCTGTTGCTCTGCGGAAAGCTCGGGTTCTTCCGTATCTTCGGACAGCGGCGTTTCGCTGTGGTCGGCCAGCACGAACTCTGCCATCGGCGGGGCGAGATCGTCCGGAGTCCAGACTTTCCACGGCAGTTCGTTAGACATAGGTATCCTCGCCGCTGCCGATCACCATCTCGCCGGTTTCCGCCAGACGACGCACAATAAGCAGAATCGCTTTCTGTTCGTTTTCCACCTGCGACAAGCGCACCGGACCGCGGTTGGCAAGGTCGTCGCGCAGAATATCGGCAGCACGTTGCGACATGTTGCGCAGGAACTTCTCGCGTAGCGGCTGTTCGGCACCTTTCAGCGCAATCAGCAGCGATTCGGAATCCACTTCCTGCAGCAGGCGCTGGATACTGCGATCGTCGACGTCCACCAGGTTTTCGAACAGGAACATCTCGTCGATAATTTTCTGTGCCAGTTCGCCGTCGAACTCGCGAACGGCGGTGATAACCGCTTCTTCCTGCTGGGTTTTCATCAGGTTGATAATTTCTGCCGCCGTTCTCACGCCGCCCATTTTGCTGCGCTTGAGGTTCTGGCCATCAAGCAGACCGTTCAGTACCTCGGTCAGTTCTGCCAGCGCGGCAGGCTGCACGCCGCCGAAGGTGGCGATACGCAGCATCACGTCGTGACGTAAACGCTCGTCGAACAGCGCCAGAATATCGGCGGCCTGGCCCCGTTTGAGGTGCACCAGAATGGTGGCGATAATCTGCGGATGCTCGTCGCGGATAAGGTCGGCGGCGCTTTGCGGCTCCATAAAGTTGAGCGTTTCAATGCCGCTGGTGGTATCGCGGGTTTCCAGAATATCTTCCAGCAGGCTGGAGGCGCGTTCCTCGCCCAGCGCTTTCACCAGCACGGAGCGCAGATATTCGTTGGCGTTGATATTCAGCGCGGCAAACTGTTCTGCTTCTTGCTCAAACTCGGCCAGCACTTCCGTCAACTGTTTGTTGGAGATCTGGCGTACGTTCGCCATCGCTGTACTCAGCGCCTGAACTTCGCGCGTGGAAAGGTGTTTAAACACCTCTGCCGCGCGATCTTCGCCAATGGTCATCAGCAGGATGACGCTTTTATCGGTACCGGTAAGGGCATTACTCATGATCGTTACTCATCCACTGGCGAATGACCAGCGCCACGACGCGCGGATCGTTATCTGACATTTCACGAATACGCTGGCTCATCACTTCTGCACCCAGACGTTGATTCGTACGACGCTGCTGGGTCTGTTCGTCTTTGCTGAGGCGAACTTCTACCGCTTCTTCGGTTTCCTGACGAATACGCGTTTGTTCTTGTACCGCTTTTGCTTCTTCGCTGCGGCGAACCAACTGCGGACGAACAGCCTTACGCCACAGGATCCAGGCAACAAGCAGAACCAGTAACCAACGGCCTGCGGTCATCAACTGATCAATAAAGAACGGCTGTTTCCAGAACGGCAGCTCGCCCATGGAATCGTCGGTCGCCGTGAACGGAGAGTTCACCACGTTCAGGGTATCGCCACGTTTGTCGGAGAAGCCCATCGCTTCGCGGGTCAGATCCTCAATCTGTTTCATCTGATCGGCGGTTAGCGGCAGCGGTTTGCCGTCCGGCAACGTTTTATAGTTGACCACCACTGCAACCGAGAGACGCTGCACATCCCCGACGTTCATTTTGGTGTGGCGAATGGTACGGTCGACTTCATAATTGCTGGTTTCATTGCGCTGCGTACTGCGTGGTCCGGCATTATTACTGTTATTTGCCGTCTGCGTGGTTTGCGCATTTTGCTGATTAGCCGGAGGGTTGGCGATTGGCGCGGTATTCGCCGGTGCTGGTTGATTGGACAACGCGCCCGGTACGCCGCCTGGCGCTCCGCTTCCGATCTGCTCGCTGACGTTTAACTGGCGTGAACGCAGCACGGCCTGGGAATCATCACCGTTTGGACGGTACTGTTCTTCGGTTTGCTCTTTATTAGCAAAATCCAGCTGCGCGGTGACCTGTGCATGTACGTTACCGTTGCCGACAATCGGCGACAGGATCGATTCGATACGACGTTGAACGCGGCCTTCGACATCGCTGGCGTATTTCAACTGAGCATCGTTAAGATCGCGGCTGCTGGTGTTCGACTGAGTTAACAGATGACCCGCCTGGTCGACCAGCGTAACGTTGCCCGGCGGTAACCCGGCGACAGCGCTGGAAACCAGATGCGTGACCGCACTGATTTGACCTTCATCCAGTGCGCGACCCGGTTCAAGATTCACGGTCACGGAGGCTGAAGGCGCTTTTTGCTCACGCACAAACAGCGACGGTTTCGGCATTGCCAGATGCACGCGGGCGCGTTTTACCGGTCCCAGCGTTTCAATGGTCCGGGCTAATTCACCTTCCAGCGCACGCTGGTAGTTGACCTGCTCGCTAAACTGGCTGATACCAAACTTTTCCTGATCCAGCAGTTCAAAACCAACGGCGCCGCCTTTCGGCAGGCCTTGCTGCGCCAGACGTAAGCGCAGTTCGTGGACTTTATCGGCAGGAACTTCTATAGCACCGCTTCCCTCAGTAAAACGATAGGGAACGTTCATCTGCGTCAGTTGGGTGACAATCGCGCCACCATCCTGATCGGAAAGATTGCTGAACAGCGTGCGATAGTCAGGCGCTTTGGCCCACAGGACCATCGCCACGATGATAGCGACGGCAGCGGCTCCCGCCACAATCAAAGGAATTCTGGGATTCGCGCGCAGGCGGTTTAACCACTCGAGAGGTTTAAGCTGGGTTGCAGTCGATGCTGTCGCACTCATCTCGCACCTCGTGGCTTATCGTGGACGGCGTTTTTTGCAAAGTGGAACAAGACTCACTCCCGGGTCAGCAAACTCGAAAAATTGACGGTCTCATTATTTGCGGTTTCGAATTTTTCTATGCGTTAAAAACCGTGGTTTTTTATCGTTATTTAACGCCTTTATCTTATTGACTAACTGGTAATCTCAGCTACGTAAAAAATCATCCAGGGGATCAGAATGTCGGCAATACAGGGGATTGAAGGGGTCATCAGCCAGTTACAGGCCACGGCGATGTCAGCAAAAATGCAGGATATGCAGCCACAACCGACCGTGAGTTTTGCCGGACAACTGCATGCGGCGTTAGACAGAATCAGCGATGTGCAAACCGCGTCCCGTACGCAGGCTGAGAAATTTACCCTGGGTGAGCCGGGTATTGCGTTAAATGATGTGATGACAGATATGCAAAAAGCGTCGGTATCGATGCAGATGGGTATTCAGGTGCGTAACAAACTGGTGTCGGCGTATCAGGAAGTCATGTCGATGCAAGTGTAGGGGCAACATGGAGAGAATGTTTGCCGGATAAGCGCAGTGTCATCCGGCAACCAGTTACTTCTGAATCAAATAGCGGATCGTTGGACCATCCTGCTGAATATCCAGCACCGTATAGCCGTGATTACGCGCATCCAGTGGAATATTGTTGATTGACTGCGGGCAATCGCTCACCACTTCCAGAATTTCACCTTTCTTCAATTGCGGCATCGCTTCCAGCGTGGCTACAGCCGGGTATGGACACGGTTCGCCGACCATATCGAGACGATAATCAGGCACGATATTTTTCATACAGACTCCTTGGCAGGCGTCAGCCCTGCGCGACGGAAGAAACGTTTTTCCCAGCCGATAATCAGCATCAGCGCGGCAAACAACAGCAGATAGGTCACCAGCAGACCGCCGAGCGGACCGAAGGTGTTGAGCAGATTCACTTTGTCCCAGTTGGTGGCAAGCGCGGGAGCAAAATCATCCCAGTAGTAGGCCAGAATGGTCGAGCCAATAACGTTGCCCAGACCAACCCACCAGTAATGCACCTGGCCTTCAACGGCGCGGTACATCCAGCCGGTTTCACATCCGCCCGCTAAAACGATGCCAAAGCCGAACAGCAAGCCACCAATCACCGCATTCGGACCCGCCCACATGATTTTAGGCTCGACGCCCAGTTGCACGTAGCTAAAAATACCGATGGCGCTGACCGCCATCCCGAAGATGATCGCTTTTGCCATGTGGGTGCGACCGGAAATCCACAGGTCGCGGAAGGCGGAGGTGAAGCAGATTTGCGCCCGTTCAATCAGCAGTCCGAACCCGACGCCGAACAGCATCGCCAGACCGAGCTTGGGTTTATCCATCGCGGTGAGTAGCGCCCAGCCGATCATGCCGATAAACACCAGCATGCCCAGGCGGAAACGGCGACGGGCCTGATCCGGCTTTTGCGTTAACGGCGAAGCGGCGGAGACTTTCTGCATTTTGACCGGAATACGGAACATTGGCAGCAGGGTAAAGCGTGCACCAAACCAGGAGCCAATAGCCGTGGCCAGCGCAAAAAACCAGGCGTGTAGCGAGAACTGCGGAATGCCGGTGAAGAATGCGGCCAGGTTACAGCCCATTGCCAGCCGTGCGCCGAATCCGGCGATTGCCCCGCCGACTATCGCCTGCATAATGCGCACTCGACTGCGCGGCATGCGTAACTTGACGTTGTTGGCCCACAGTGCGGCAGCAAAACAGCCGCCGAACATACCGAGGATCATCATTCCGTCGATGCGGGTCAGGGGCGAGCCTTCGAGATGGATCAGCTTGTAGTATCCCCACTCTTCGGCGTGCACACCAAACAGTTGCAGGATTTGACCACCCCAGCGGGTGAATTCACCGGTAACGGCCCAGAAGGTTCCCGTAATGCCGAAATAGTAAGTAGAGAGAATACCCGCTGCGATGACCGCAGGGGCGGGGGCCCAAAATTTAATCAACCAGGCCTGTTTGAAGTGTTGCCATGACATGCGTTGTGCCTCTGAACTCAGAAGGTATGTAACAAGAAGTGTGGATACTACACCGTTCAGAATTTTTGACTATGAGTAATAAGAGGTAACACCGTCTGGATCAATCTTTCTCAACGCTGCCGAAAGGCTGGCGACATCAGGCCTTTAATGCCACAATCCCATTTTCTTCGCATGCAGGATGAATGATGAAAAAATTAGCAATCGTTGGTGTATTTCTGGCGCTTACCGGATGCGCCGAAGTAGAAAATTATAACGACGTGGTGAAAACGCCAGCGCCAGCCGGTCTGGAAGGATACTGGCAGTCAAAAGGTCCGCAACGCAGTCTGGTGAGTCCGGAAGCGATTGCCAGCCTGGTGATAACGAAAGAGGGCGATACGCTGGATTGTCGCCAGTGGCAGCGGGTGATCGCGTTGCCGGGGAAACTGACGATGCTCTCTGGCGATCTCACCAACGTGACGGTGAAACGCGAGCTGTACGAGATCGAGCGCGAAGGCAATACGCTGGAATATGACGGTATGACGCTGCAGCGGGTGGATCGCCCGACGCAGGAATGTGCTGACGCGTTAAAGAAAACGCCGCTGGCAACACCGCTGCCATAAGCCGTACGCCCCGGTAACCATCGGTCACCGGGGTTGAGCTTTACAACACGTCTTCAATCACCCACACGCTGACGCTCCCGCCGTTACAGAAAAACGTCGCTTCGCCGTTTTCATCGGTGACCACGCTTTCTTCACGATTTCCCAGATAGTCCCGCCAGGTTTTATTGCCATAATTGGCGCCGAGATTGATGGTCTTTTCTCCGTCATCGCCGTTAGACAGCACCACCACACAGCCGGGATCCTCATCCGTACCGCTGCGGCTAAAAGCGATACAGTTAGGGTGGTCAAAAAAGAGCGTCTGTACCCCATGCGCGAAGCGCTGGCGTGCGAGGATCAGTTCATCAAGTTGTTCAATGATCGGCATGTCGATAGGATAGGTTTCGCCATCGCCGCCGGTGTCTTCGTAATGCGCTCCGTAGAGGTCAGGGTAAAACACCGACGGTACGCCGTTTTCGCGCAACAGGATCAGCGCATAGGCCAGCGGCTTAAACCACGGCTCGACGGGGGCTTCGAGTGCCTGCAAGGGTTGGGTGTCGTGATTGGCCACCAGCGTGACGGCATGAAACGGATCGGCCTCCACCAGAGTGTCGGTGAAAATCTGGCTCATGTCGTAATCGCGGCCCTGACGGGAGGCTTCGTGGAATTTCATCTGCAAAGGGGCGTCGAACAGCATGGTTTTCCCCTCAACCTGATTAATGTAGGTTTGCAGCTTGTCGACTTCGTGGGACCAGTATTCCGCGACGATAAACAGCGGCTTGGGCGCAACCTCCTGCACGTGCTCAATCCACTCTTTGTAAAACCATGCCGGAATATGTTTCACGGCATCCAAACGAAAGCCGTCACATTGGGTTTGCTCCATCACCCAGCGCGCCCAGTATTTGAGCTCCTCAGTCACCGCGTGATTACGAAAATCGATGTTCTCGCCCATCAGATAATCAAAATTACCCAACTCATCATCAACCTGATCGTTCCAGCCTTCGCCGGTGTAGTCGTTAACGATTTTAAAAATCCCGTCTTCAGTTGGATTCTCGATATGGTCAATGCCGCTGAAGCATTTAAAATCCCAAATGAATTGCGAATACTGGCCAGCGCGGGCAGGGAAGGTATAGCGCGTCCAGCCCTCGCACTCGACAATCTCATCATCTATTTGCGTGCGATCCTCGGCGTTAACGCGCTGGACGCGGATCTTTTCTTTCTCATCTGCGCCCATTTTGTGGTTAACCACCACATCGAGCAGCACGGCAATATCATTGTGCTTAAGCGCGTCTATCGCCGCCAGCAGCTGGTTTTTATCGCCGTATTTGGTGGCGACGGTTCCCTTTTGGTCGAATTCGCCCAAGTCAAACAGATCGTAGGAATCATAGCCAACGGAATAGCCGCCGGACGCGCCTTTATAGGCGGGGGGCAGCCATACCATATTGATGCCGATATCATTGAGTCCGCCTGCGCGTTCGGCAAGCTCGGGCCAGAGTTGACCGCCATCAGGGTAATACCAGTGGAAGTACTGCAATAACGTGGGATTTTTCATCTTCCGTGCTCCAGAAGTCGTTTGGCCGACCTCTGGAGTATGGAAGATAATTCAGACGAGACGGGAAATTATTGTGGCGAGGTGGGGGCGTCGGGTACCAACAGCATGCCGGAAAGACGACCATAAGCGTTATTCAGCGTCTTTTGGCGTGTCGACTGGCCGATGAGGTTGCTGAGCTCATCCAGGCGCTGCTGCAACAACGTTTTGAGTAATTGTTCGTTATCCAGCGTTTGCTTAATATACCCGGCCACTAAGTCCTGAATACTTCGCGTAATGCCCGGTGGAGTTTGCTCTTCCATGACCACTTCAATACTTTGCAGATAGGTAACTTCCTGTTCCAGTAAAAGGTCCCATTCACCGCGCTGCGCCAGTTCCAGCAGTGAGTGACTGAGTAGCGCAATGCGCTGCCAACGGTTGATAAACTCCACGGCTGAGGTCATTAACGAGACTCCTGGGACGACGCTTTCGGTGAGATCTGTTTCCAGGCATCTGCAATGTTGCCGAGTAACTCTTCGACTTCTTCAATGGCCTGACAATCATTACGCAAGTTAGCTTGCAGTAAACGGCGGATCATATAGTCATACAGCGAGGACAGGTTGGTGGCGATTTCACCGCCAGTTTCCTGATCCAGGCCTGCTTTCAGACCATTGTCGATAATGTTAATGGCTTTGCTTAAGGCCTCACCTTTGGCGACGATATCACCCTGTTGCATAAACAGGCGAGCGCGCACCAGGGCGCTGTTCGCGCCATCAAACAACATTTCAATCAGCTGATGCGGATTGGCGCTCATCACGCCACTCTCTATGCTGACCTGTGCATAGGCTTTGGTACCGCTCGCGGTATACATGCTTACCTCGTGTTATCAGGATTTATTCATCGCCGTGAATTGTTGGCTCAGATAGTTACTGGTGTTGTTGAGCTTGCTCATCATGGTGTCTAACTGCGTAAACTGTGCCGTGTAACGCGCAACCGTGTCATCAATGCTGGCGCTGACTGACAGATACTGTTTGGTCAGTTTTTTCAGCGTTGAGTTAATACTGTCTTGTGCGCTGTCGATAATACCGTCATCAGCAAGGTAGCTTTTTACTTCGGTGGCAATTTTGGTGGTGATACCGGTTTCTTTACCGTCGCCAACCAGCAGTTCACGCACGGAAGCTGTGTTTTCGTTCAGGACTTTTTTCAGCTTATCATCGTCAATTTTCAGCTTGCCGGTTGCGCCGTCCTGCTTAATACCAATTTCATTTAATGTTTTAAAAGCGCCATCACTGGCACCGTTGGCAAACTGTGCACGAATTCCACTTTGAATCGTACGAACAACACTGTCACCAAGCAGCGCTCCGTTATTTTTGTCTTGCGCTTCAGCACCCGGATCAACTTCTTTATATTTAGTCAGCGTATTAAAGGTGTCGATAAGGGAATTATATGAATCGACCCAGCCTTTAATGGCTTCGGTTGCTTTGTCGTTATTCTTTGTTACCGTGACCCGAACATCAGTGACTTTTTTGGTCAGATCGAGCACTACGCCCTGAGGGGCATCGGTAATTTTATTACTGGAACGTTCAATATCGATACCGTTTACGGTTAACTTCGCATTTTGAGCGTTAACCTGTTCCTTCATATTCCCGGTGCCGGTTTTGCTGTCATACGCCAGTAGGTCATTTAGCTTGCTGTCTCCCTCAACGGAGATAGTCATTTTATTGGCTTCGCCTTCACTGGCAGTCAGTACCAATTGGTAGTCGCCATCTTTAACCTTAACGATGCTGGCCGAAATTCCGCTATCGGCATCGTTTATCGCTTTGCTGATCTCATCCAGTGAGGTCTGGTCTTTATTCAGCTTAATTTCCAGTGGCTCTTTACGGCCTTCCTGCGCAATTTTTATGGAGCGTGTTTCTGCTGAACTGTCACCCAGCGCGTCTTTTGTTGACGCAATCTTAGTCGCTGAATTGGTTCTTAAAGATTGCGCTTGTGCCAGTTGGGTGACGCTAATGGTATAGATACCCGGTGCCGCCCCCGCTTCGGTGGTCACTTTCAGATCTTCACTGCTGCTGGTAACGGTTGTGCTTTTGAATAGATCGGCTTTATTTAACGCTGTGTTCGCAGTCTGAAATTTTTCCAGTGCACTTTTTAATGTGCCGTAGGCGGTCAGACGCGCGGTATTATCGCTTTGTTGTTGAGTTATTGGGTTTAAGCGTTTTTTTTCCGCGATAGTCAGGTTGTTCAGCAACGTATCCAGCGGCAGATTTGAACCGACGCCAAGAGAAGTAAATGAAGCCATGCCTAATTCCTTTTGATTGCAAACAGTAGTTAAGCGGGTTATCGGCAATCTGCGCGCAAAGTTTAATGATAGTTTTGTAAAAATAATGCGCAGAATAGTGGGGCATATTGCGGGTATTTCTGGGGCTAAGAAAAAAGAGGGCGGAAAGTAAAAATTTTCTAAAGTTCGAATTTAAGGTGCCGATACATGGGTTACGGTGAGAAACCGTGGGCAACAGCCCAATAACATCAAGTTGTAATTGATAAGGAAAAGATCATGGCACAAGTCATCAATACAAACAGCCTGTCGCTGTTGACCCAGAACAACCTGAACAAATCTCAGTCTTCCCTGAGCTCCGCTATCGAACGTCTGTCTTCCGGTCTGCGTATCAACAGCGCCAAAGACGATGCTGCTGGTCAGGCGATCGCTAACCGTTTCACTGCCAACGTTAAAGGCCTGACTCAGGCTTCCCGTAACGCCAACGACGGTATCTCCATCGCGCAGACCACTGAAGGTGCACTGTCCGAAATCAACAACAACCTGCAGCGTGTGCGTGAACTGTCCGTTCAGGCAACCAACGGCACCAACTCCCAGTCTGACCTGGACTCCATCCAGAACGAAATCACCCAGCGTCTGAGCGAAATTGACCGTGTTTCCGGTCAGACTCAGTTTAACGGTGTGAAAGTACTGGCGTCCGACAGCTCCATGAAAATTCAGGTTGGCGCGAACGACGGCGAAACCATCACCATCGACCTGAAAGAAATTACTTCTTCTACTCTGGGCCTGGACGGTTTTAACGTCAATGGTAAGGGTGGCGTTGCTAATACACTGGCTAAAGTTAACGATTTGACATCTGCTGGGTTTACGACAGCAGATGGCGGTAAAACTTACACTGGTGATGCGGGCTATGCTACAGCTTCTGCAGCAGATGTTCTTTCTGGTGTGACTGCAGGTAAAAAAGTAACTGCGAATATTGATAATGGTTTAGGTGCTGCTGCAAGCACCGATTATACCTACAATGCAACCAGTAAATCTTATGAATTCAATGCGACAGGTGTAGATGCTGATGACGTATTGGGGCATTTGAATCCAAAAACTGGTGACGTTACAAAAGCAACAGTAACTATTGGCACAACATCGCAAGATGTGCTGATAGCAAAAGATGGCACTATTACTGCAGCTGACGATAATGCTGCTTTGTTCCTGGATTCAACTGGTAACCTGACGAAGAACAACTTGGGTGGCCCAGCTGCTGCAACTTTAACTGCCTTACAGACCAATGGTGGCGGTGCAGCTAAAGCTTCAAGCATTAAGATCGATGGTACAGACACGGTGCTGACTTTAGCGGGTGGTACTGCCGGGAAAATTGATGTGGCTAAGGCTCAGATGAGCACTGAGTCAATGACTAACGCACTTCAGGGCAAAGCATTTACTACTGATGCTGGTACTGGATACAACGTTTCTGCTGCTGGCGTAGTAAAAGCCGGTACAGCAGCCGGTGCTGGTCTTGATATTTTTAAAAATGATAAAGGCGCTTTGGTTGATAGCAACGTAGCTACTTACTATGTTCAGGCGGATGGCGCAATCACTAATGGTTCCGGTAAAGCTGCATACAAAGATGCTAATGGTAAAATCACTGCTGAAGCTCAAACAGCTACTGATAAAACCAAAGACCCTCTGAAAGCCCTGGATAAAGCGCTGGCACAGGTTGATGCGCTGCGTTCTGACCTGGGTGCGGTACAGAACCGTTTCGATTCTACCATCACTAACCTGGGTAACACCGTAAACAACCTGTCTTCTGCTCGTAGCCGTATCGAAGATGCTGATTACGCGACCGAAGTGTCTAACATGTCTCGTGCGCAGATCCTGCAACAAGCGGGGACCTCTGTACTGGCGCAGGCTAACCAGACCACGCAGAACGTTCTGTCTCTGCTGCGTTAATTTACGCTTATCGCGCAAACCCCGCTCCGGCGGGGTTTTTTATATTTAGCTTTACCCGTAACCCCTAAATAACCCCCCATTTCACCCACTATTCACCCGATTAAAACCCCTGCAGAAACGGATAATCATGCCGATAACTCATTTAACGCAGGGCTGTTTATCGTGAATTCACTGTATACCGCTGAAGGTGTAATGGATAAACACTCGCTGTGGCAGCGTTATGTACCGTTGGTGCGTCACGAAGCATTGCGCCTTCAGGTGCGTTTGCCGGCGAGCGTAGAACTGGATGACCTGCTACAAGCGGGCGGCATCGGGTTATTGAATGCCGTTGACCGATATGACGCTTTGCAAGGAACGGCATTTACCACTTACGCAGTGCAGCGTATTCGTGGAGCAATGCTGGACGAACTACGTAGCCGGGATTGGGTGCCGCGTAGCGTTCGGCGCAATGCTCGCGAAGTGGCACAGGCGATGGGACAACTGGAGCAGGAATTAGGGCGCAACGCGACGGAAACCGAAGTGGCGGAGCGTCTGGCTATTCCTGTGCAAGAGTATCGTCAGATGTTGCTCGATACCAATAACAGCCAACTCTTCTCATACGACGAGTGGCGGGAAGAGCATGGCGATAGTATTGAGCTGGTGACGGAAGAACATCAGCAGGAAAACCCGTTACAACAGCTTCTTGAGGGTAACCTCCGCCAGCGCGTGATGGACGCGATCGAGGCGTTGCCGGAGCGCGAAAAGCTGGTGTTAACGCTGTACTACCAGGAAGAGCTGAATCTGAAAGAGATCGGCGCGGTACTGGAAGTCGGGGAGTCACGGGTCAGCCAGTTGCACAGTCAGGCCATCAAACGTCTACGCACCAAGCTGGGTAAGCTATAGGGGTACATTATTACCCCTGAACAATGCCGCATTACGAATTGACTACCAGGAGTTCTCATGACGGTGCAGCAATCAAAAAGACGGCCTCTAAGCCGCTACCTCAAAGATTTCAAACACAGCCAGACGCATTGCGCCCATTGCTTTAAGTTGCTCGACCGGATCACGCTGGTTCGTCGCGGGCAAATTGTGAATAAAATCGCCATCGCCCGCCTGGACACTTTGTTGGATGAAGCCGAGTGGGAGCAGGAGAAAAAAGAGTGGGTGGCACTGTGTCGTTTTTGCGGTGATTTGCATTGCAAAGAGCAGAGCGACTTTTTCGACATCATTGGTTTTAAACAATTTTTATTTGAGCAGACCGAAATGAGTCACGGCACGGTACGTGAATACGTTGTCCGCCTGCGTCGCCTCGGGAATCACCTGACCGAACAAAATATCTCTCATGACCTGCTGCAGGAAGGGTTCCTCGACGAAAACCTTGCCCCGTGGCTGCCGGAAACCAGCACCAACAATTACCGCATCGCCTTACGTAAGTATGAGCAGTTCAAAGCCCATACCCATATGGGTCATATGCAGAAATCCTCCTGGACAGCCAGTTCTGATATATATTAAAAACGAATAAGGTGTAACAGAGTCGTGTTTGTGGAACACAGTAAACGCTTTACACTGTAGTCATAAATGATAGTCACTAATGACAATATTCGGGGTAACTATGAAATTAGCACTTCTGGGACGTCAGGCTCTGATGGGTGTAATGGCTGTTGCACTTGTCGCCGGAATGAGCGTAAAGACTTATGCAGATGAAGGTCTGTTAAATAAAGTTAAAGAGCGCGGCACGCTGCTGGTGGGCCTGGAAGGGACCTATCCCCCGTTTAGTTTTCAGGGTGACGACGGCAAGCTGACCGGTTTCGAAGTGGAGTTTGCTGAGGAACTGGCCAAGCACCTTGGGGTGAAAGCTAACCTGAAGCCGACCAAGTGGGACGGTATGCTGGCCTCTCTTGATTCCAAGCGCATTGACGTGGTCATCAACCAGGTGACCATCTCTGACGAACGTAAGAAAAAATACGATTTCTCTACCCCGTATACGGTTTCTGGTATTCAGGCGCTGGTGAAAAAAGGCAATGAAGGCGTTATTAAGACTGCTGCCGATCTGAAAGGTAAAAAAGTCGGCGTTGGTCTGGGCACCAACTATGAAGAGTGGCTGCGCCAGAACGTGCAGGGCGTGGATATTCGTACCTATGATGATGACCCGACCAAATACCAGGATCTGCGTGTAGGCCGTATCGACGCCATTCTGGTTGACCGTCTGGCGGCGCTGGATCTGGTCAAGAAAACCAAGGATACGCTGGCTGTGACCGGTGAAGCATTCTCCCGCCAGGAGTCCGGCGTGGCGCTGCGCAAAGGCAATGAAGATCTGCTGAAAGCGGTTGATGCGGCCATTGCTGAAATGCAGAAAGACGGTACGCTGAAAGCCCTGTCTGAAAAATGGTTTGGAGCGGATGTGACGAAATAATCGGCATCCGATGAAAAAAGGCGCCTTTAACAGCGCCTTTTTTTATTTCATTGCGCCTGAGCGTGCATAATAAAAAGAACATCACAACAACGAATACCGGAGGCTGTATGCCGCTGCATAACTTAACGCGCTTTCCACGTCTGGAATTTATTGGCGCGCCAACGCCGCTCGAATATCTTCCACGTTTCTCCGACTATCTCGGGCGCGATATTTTCATCAAACGCGATGACGTCACGCCGATGGCCATGGGTGGCAATAAGCTGCGTAAGCTGGAATTCCTGGCCGCAGACGCACTGCGTGAAGGCGCTGATACGCTGATAACCGCGGGTGCCATCCAGTCTAACCATGTTCGACAGACGGCGGCGGTAGCGGCGAAGCTTGGCCTGCACTGCGTGGCGCTGTTGGAAAATCCGATTGGCACTACTGCGGAAAACTATCTCACCAACGGCAACCGTCTGCTGCTGGACCTGTTTAATACGCAAATTGAAATGTGCGATGCGCTGACCGACCCGAATGCGCAACTTCAGGAACTGGCGACGCGCATTGAAGCACAGGGCTTCCGCCCGTATGTGATCCCCGTTGGCGGTTCTAACGCCCTGGGCGCATTGGGTTATGTGGAAAGCGCGCTGGAAATTGCCCAGCAGTGTGAAGGGGCCGTTGCGCTCTCTTCTGTAGTAGTGGCATCGGGCAGTGCGGGAACGCACGCCGGGCTGGCCGTGGGCCTGGAACAACTGATGCCAGACGTCGAGCTGATCGGCGTGACCGTCTCGCGCAGCGTCGCCGATCAAAAGCCCAAAGTTGTAACGTTGCAGCAGGATATTGCCCGTGAACTGGAACTGACGGCCTCAGCGGATATCCTGTTATGGGATGATTATTATGCGCCGGGCTACGGTACGCCAAACGAAGAGGGCATGGAGGCGGTAAAACTGCTGGCGCGACTGGAAGGCATTTTGTTGGATCCGGTGTATACCGGTAAGGCGATGGCGGGTTTGATTGACGGTATCAGCCAGAAACGCTTCAAAGACGAAGGGCCAATCCTCTTTATTCATACCGGTGGGGCACCTGCACTGTTTGCCTACCATCCTCACGTGTAACAACCAGGTCGAAAAACGCTAATGCATGAAAGTATCCAACTGGTAATTGATTCTCTGCCGTATCTGCTCAAAGGCGCGGTTTTTACGCTGCAACTGAGTATCGGCGGGATGTTTTTTGGCCTCGTGCTGGGGTTTATCCTGGCGCTGATGCGTCTGTCGCCGCTGTTGCCTGTGCGCTGGCTGGCGCGTTTTTATATCTCTATTTTTCGCGGAACACCGCTGATTGCCCAGCTGTTCATGATCTATTACGGTCTGCCGCAGTTTGGTATTGAGCTTGATCCCATCCCGGCGGCGATGATTGGCTTGTCGCTGAATACAGCGGCCTACGCTGCGGAAACCCTGCGTGCGGCAATATCTTCCATCGATAAAGGGCAGTGGGAGGCAGGCGCCAGTATTGGTATGACGCGCTGGCAGACCATGCGCCGGGCAATCCTGCCGCAGGCTGCGCGCGTTGCGTTGCCGCCGCTGAGCAACAGCTTTATCAGTCTGGTGAAAGATACCTCTTTGGCCGCCACTATTCAGGTACCGGAACTGTTCCGTCAGGCGCAGCTGATTACCTCGCGTACGCTGGAAGTCTTTACGATGTATCTGGCGGCCTCGTTGATTTACTGGGTGATGGCGACGGTGCTTTCTGCGCTGCAAAACTATTTTGAAGAACAACTGAACCGCCAGGAGAGAGAGCCGAAATGAGTGCTATCGAAGTCAGAAACCTGGTCAAAAAATTTCATGGGCAAACGGTGCTGCATGGGATCGATCTTGACGTCAAACCTGGTGAAGTAGTAGCGATTATTGGGCCGAGCGGATCGGGCAAAACCACGCTGCTGCGTAGCATTAATTTGTTGGAGCAACCGGAGGCGGGCACTATTAAAGTGGGTGAGATTACCATTGATACCGCGCGTTCGTTGACTCAGCAGAAAGGGCTGATTCGTCAGTTACGTCAGCACGTCGGTTTTGTGTTTCAGAACTTTAATTTGTTCCCGCATCGGACGGTGCTGGAAAACATTATTGAAGGGCCGGTGATAGTCAAAGGTGAACCAAAAGCTGAAGCGACAGCTCGTGCGCGTGAATTGCTGGCGAAAGTCGGGCTAGCAGGTAAAGAAACCAGCTATCCGCGGCGTTTATCGGGCGGACAGCAGCAGCGCGTAGCGATTGCCCGGGCACTGGCGATGCGACCTGAGGTTATTTTATTTGATGAACCTACCTCAGCGCTTGACCCTGAACTGGTTGGCGAGGTGCTGAATACCATTCGCCAGTTGGCGCAGGAAAAACGCACCATGGTAATTGTGACGCATGAAATGAGCTTCGCTCGCGATGTTGCCGATAGAGCGATATTTATGGATCAAGGACGGATAGTGGAGCAGGGACCAGCAAAATCCTTATTCACGCATCCGCAGCAGCCGCGTACCCGCCAGTTTCTTGAGAAGTTTTTGATGCAATAAATAGTGCATATAGCACTCGTCGGAATTGTTTCTGGCGAGTGCTGTTCGCATAACTATTTATAATTATTGCTTTATTATTAACGCTTGAATCTGTTACTTCCTTCCACTGCTGAGTAATACTCAAGTAATTCTTCATTTGTCCGATAATTTGCATATATAAAATACATTTATGTGTTAGCTTGTTTCATATGTTTGGATGATTATCAATCTCAGGGGCATTACCACTTAGTATGCAGGATCATGATTTCTTCACCTGGCGACGGAGCATGCTGTTACGCTTTCAGGAAATGGCGACGGCAGAGGATGTCTATACGGAATTACAACAACAGACGCAGCACTTAGAGTTCGATTTTTACGCGCTCTGTGTTCGTCATCCGGTACCTTTTACCCGACCTAAAACGTCTCTTCATACGACCTATCCCAAAGCATGGGTGGCGCATTATCAGTCCGAAAATTATTTCGCCATTGATCCGGTGCTGAAACCTGAAAACTTCAGTCAGGGGCATTTACCCTGGAATGATACTCTGTTTCGCGATGCGCAACCTTTGTGGGACGCCGCACGCAATCACGGTTTACGCAAAGGGATGACGCAATGCTTAATGTTGCCTAATCGGGCGTTGGGTTTTTTATCGGTATCGCGTGCAAGTATCCGTAACAGTCGCCTTGCGAGCGATGAAGTGGAGCTCAGGATGCAGCTTCTGGTGCGGGAAAGCCTGTCTGTACTGACGCGGCTGGAAGATGACATGGTTATGGCGCCAGAAATGCGCTTTAGCAAGCGGGAAAAGGAAATATTGAAATGGACGGCGGAGGGGAAGACCTCTTCTGAGATAGCCATCATTCTGTCGATTTCTGAAAATACCGTGAACTTCCATCAGAAGAATATGCAAAAGAAATTCAATGCACCAAACAAAACGCAGATAGCCTGTTATGCCGCGGCAACCGGGCTTATCTGAGTAAATTATCGTTCTGAGTGTCAGACGCAAAACCGGCTGAGAGCATTGCTATCAGCCGGTTTCTTTTTACTGGCGGTAAGCTTGTTTAATTTGCTTAACCGTGTTGGAAAATACCGCCGCCTGTGATTGATCTTCAATCAGCGCGAGCTGTTTTTCCATTTTAAGAATCACGCGGCCTGCATCGGCTTGACCCATTGCCTGCAGCATCAGCGTTAACATGGCTTTCAGGCAGGTGACTTCATTGGCCAGTTCCTGGTTATTCTCAGCAGTGGAAAAGTCAGGCGTACTCATTTATTTTCCTCGTTATGTTTCAATGAAAAAGTGCGATGTCAAATCTTAAGGCGGCGGAGTATACCATAAGCGAGGCTAAAAATATCTGTGGTTGTTTTTTGCGCGGACCAATGTTGTGGACATTAAAATAAACAACATGTTGCAGTGCATATATTTTCTCCACATGTTGTTTATTTCGAGTATTTTCCTCGTTAATTATTGTTACAACTTTGACTGCCTATTTTGCATTCAGCGAGGGAATATGAATTTTTTGTCACTATTCTGAAACAGCTATGCAGATATAACCGTGGCAGAAGGCTGTCAGGACTGAAAGTTTCCACTCGTCGTACAATCTAATTTCCAAAAACGAGAGCAAAATCGAAAGTCGGGCGTTTTTTACATTTCAAAGTTGAGATAAAACCCGTTAACATAGGACCGATTAACTATCGGTAGCGTTATCCCTATTCTGGAGATATTCCTTTGATCAACGTTTTTCTTGTTGATGACCACGAACTGGTGCGCGCAGGGATACGACGCATTCTGGAAGATATAAAAGGCATAAAAGTTGTCGGCGAAGCGTGCTGCGGTGAAGATGCGGTAAAATGGTGCCGCTCAAATTCCGTTGACGTTGTGCTGATGGATATGAATATGCCCGGTATTGGCGGTCTGGAAGCAACCCGCAAAATTGCGCGTTCCACGGCAGACATTAAAGTGATCATGCTGACGGTACACACCGAAAACCCATTACCTGCAAAAGTTATGCAGGCAGGGGCGGCAGGGTATCTCAGCAAAGGCGCCGCCCCCCAGGAAGTAGTGAGTGCCATTCGTTCGGTTTATTCCGGGCAGCGTTATATTGCCTCCGATATCGCTCAGCAAATGGCGCTCAGCCAGATTGAGCCTGAGAAAACGGAAACCCCGTTTGCCAGTTTGTCTGAACGCGAGTTGCAGATTATGCTGATGATCACCAAAGGTCAGAAGGTCAATGAGATCTCAGAACAGCTGAATCTTAGTCCTAAAACGGTGAACAGCTATCGCTATCGAATGTTCAGTAAATTAAACATTCACGGCGATGTAGAGCTGACTCACCTGGCAATTCGCCATGGCCTGTGTAATGCGGAGACATTAACAAGCCAGTGACCGATCAGTTTGATGCCAAAGCGTTCCTGAAAACCGTGACCAGTCAGCCCGGCGTTTATCGTATGTATGATACCGCCGGGACGGTTATCTATGTCGGGAAAGCGAAAGACCTGAAAAAAAGGCTTTCCAGCTACTTCCGTAGTAATCTTGCGTCACGCAAGACCGAAGCGCTGGTCGCGCAAATCCAGCAGATTGATGTCACGGTAACGCACACTGAAACCGAAGCGTTATTGCTTGAGCACAACTACATCAAGCTGTATCAGCCGCGCTATAACGTATTGCTGCGCGATGATAAATCCTACCCGTTTATATTCCTTAGTGGTGATACCCACCCGCGTCTGGCGATGCATCGCGGGGCAAAGCATGCCAAAGGCGAGTACTTTGGACCGTTCCCTAACGGTTATGCGGTGCGTGAAACGCTGGCGCTGTTGCAGAAAATATTCCCTGTCCGCCAGTGCGAAAACAGCGTTTATCGCAACCGTTCTCGACCTTGTCTGCAATATCAGATTGGCCGCTGTCTCGGTCCGTGTGTCGCGGGTCTGGTGAGTGAGGAAGAGTATGCTCAGCAGGTCGAGTATGTTCGTCTGTTCCTGTCCGGAAAAGACGATCAGGTATTAACGCAGCTGATCGCCCGCATGGAAAAGGCCAGCCAAAATCTCGAATTTGAAGAGGCTGCGCGCATTCGTGACCAAATCCAGGCCGTACGCCGCGTGACAGAAAAACAGTTTGTCTCTAATACCGGAGACGATCTGGACGTCATTGGCGTGGCGTTTGACGCCGGTATGGCCTGTGTGCACGTTCTGTTTATTCGCCAGGGTAAAGTGCTGGGCAGCCGCAGCTATTTCCCGAAAGTACCCGGTGGCACGGAACTCGGCGAGGTCGTCGAAACCTTTGTCGGGCAGTTTTATCTGCAGGGGAGCCAGATGCGTACCTTACCCGGGGAGATCCTGCTCGATTTTAATCTTAGCGATAAAACCCTGCTGGCAGACTCTCTGTCTGAACTGGCCGGCAGGAAGATTAACGTGCAGACGAAACCGCGAGGGGATCGCGCACGTTATCTCAAGCTGGCGCGGACCAACGCGGCAGTGGCGCTCACCACAAAACTTTCTCAGCAGTCGACGATTACGCAACGTCTGACGGCGCTGGCATCGGTATTGAAGTTACCTGCGGTGAAGCGTATGGAATGCTTCGACATCAGCCATACGATGGGTGAGCAGACGGTAGCCTCCTGCGTGGTCTTTGATGCCAATGGCCCGCTGCGCGCAGAATATCGGCGTTACAATATTACCGGCATTACGCCGGGTGATGATTATGCGGCGATGAATCAGGTTTTGCGTCGGCGTTATGGTAAGGCGATTGAAGAAAGTAAGATTCCGGACGTCATATTGATCGACGGCGGTAAAGGTCAGTTAGGGCAGGCAAAAGCCGTTTTTGCTGAGCTGGATGTTCCCTGGGACAAACAGCACCCGCTCTTGCTGGGGGTGGCAAAAGGCACCGATCGTAAAGCAGGCCTGGAAACATTGTTCTTTGAGCCGGAAGGTGAGGGCTTCAGTCTGCCGCCGGATTCGCCTGCATTGCACGTTATCCAGCATATCCGCGATGAATCTCACGATCATGCGATTAGCGGGCATCGTAAAAAGCGGGCGAAAGTGAAAAGCACCAGCACGCTTGAGACCATCGAAGGTGTCGGGCCAAAGCGTCGCCAGATGTTGTTGAAATATATGGGAGGTTTGCAAGGCCTTCGTAACGCAAGTATCGAAGAAATTGCAAAAGTGCCGGGTATTTCGCAAGCTCTGGCAGAAAAGATCTTCTACTCGTTGAAACATTAGGCCCTCTGTAGCAACATAGGGGTAATTTCACTGACAACAGATAGTTATCCGTCATATGCAATTTAATATCCCTACGTTGCTCACGCTGTTTCGCGTCATCCTGATCCCATTCTTTGTATTGGCTTTTTACCTGCCATTCACCTGGGCTCCCTTTGTTTGTGCGCTGATCTTCTGTATCGCAGCGGTCACTGACTGGTTTGACGGTTTTCTGGCGCGCCGCTGGAACCAAAGCACGCGTTTTGGCGCCTTCCTCGATCCGGTCGCTGATAAAGTGCTGGTGGCAATCGCGATGGTCCTGGTGACAGAGCATTACCACAGCTGGTGGGTGACGCTTCCTGCCGCAACAATGATTGCGCGTGAAATTATCATCTCTGCACTGCGTGAATGGATGGCCGAACTGGGTAAACGCAGCAGCGTAGCCGTATCCTGGATCGGTAAAGTGAAAACCACTTCGCAAATGGCCGCGCTGGCCTGGCTGCTGTGGCGTCCAAATATCTGGGTAGAGTATGCTGGGATCGCACTTTTCTTCGTCGCCGCGATACTGACTTTGTGGTCAATGTTCCAGTATTTGAGCGCTGCACGTGGAGATTTGCTTGATCAGTGATCGTTTCGACGCAAATTTCAGCAAACGATCGTCAGTGGTGAAAAATATCGTTGACTCATTGCGTCAGGTAAGTAGAATGCAACGCATCGAACGGCAGCACTGATTGCCAGACGATAACAAAATCAAGTGATTAACAAAGTTACTTGGTGATGCGGGAATAGCTCAGTTGGTAGAGCACGACCTTGCCAAGGTCGGGGTCGCGAGTTCGAGTCTCGTTTCCCGCTCCAAATTTAAGACATCGGCAATAGCGGATGTCGGCTGTAAAGTCAGAAGATTTCGGCGCGTTAGCAAAGCGGTTATGTAGCGGATTGCAAATCCGTCTAGTCCGGTTCGACTCCGGAACGCGCCTCCAATTTCTTCCCGAGCCCGGATGGTGGAATCGGTAGACACAAGGGATTTAAAATCCCTCGGCGTTCGCGCTGTGTGGGTTCAAGTCCCACTCCGGGTACCATGGGAAAGAACAGAATAATCAAAGCAATAAGCAGTGTCGTGAAACCACCTACGGGTGGTTTTTTTGTGCCTGTTTTTTACAAGCATAGATACCTTGCGTCAAGCAACCTGCCAGAAACGTAAACTGCCCTCTATATACTCACTATTGCCAATCAATCTATCGCCGAATCGGCGCGTTAAACATAAAGCCCCCTCGGGCAGGGTTGTTGATAAACCCATCGCGGGCGGGATTATAGTTGTGGTCCTGGAAACCATTCATCAGTATGGGATCGCCAAAGCCATCCTGTATCGCCAGCTGTCTGTGGATTCGGTTTCGTGCCCTGAACGTGAAAGCGAAATCATCCGTCCCGCCAATGATGATCACGCCATTACCAGCTCGAAGTGCCTCGCTCAACTCTTGCTCTCTAACAGCCTGGTTTTGTAACGCGCTGGCTGTGGCAGACGATGACGCCAGCAGCAGTAATATGAGAACGGCGCATGAAAATACCGATGGCAGTTTCATGATTAATACCTATAAAAAGCATGGCTATTAAAGTATAGCTTTATGTTGTCATCTTAACTGAAAAGGAAACCAATAATTTAAACCTGCTATCCATACTGTGTTTAAAAGTCCGGAAGAGTAGTGCCGCGCAGTTAAGAACTATAATAAAAACAGCCAACAGGTGATTACTTCTTTTTGCTGGCAATGCTGGTTCAGGGGGCTGCTATGAGCATTTCATCTTTTCCGATAGTTATGCTCGCAGCATTGCTCACCCTTAGTGGTGCAGCATATTCGGTGGAAAAAAAGGATATCTTTTCGCAGAATGCCAGGGCTACGGATCCCATCGCATTTTCTCAACAGTCATTTAATAACCTGACGTCTTATCAGGTTATGATGCGCTCCTCGTCGCCATCCGATGAAAGCAAAATTATTCGCTATAGCTTTCAAAAGCCTGGGTATGTGCGGATGGATTTTACCCAACCGCATTCAGGTGCGGTGCTTATCTTTAATCCTGTCAGCGGTAAAGTGACGTTATGGCCATTTGGTGTGGGGACGTTGCCCATTTTGCACCTGTCACCTACTAATTCATTGATCCAGGATGAGCGCGGTCATCGGGTGGATCGTTCTGATATCGGCGTGTTGTTGGGTAATATTCGTCATCTGCAACGCGAAGGGACAACGACCACTGTTGGTAAGGAAAACCTTGCAGGACGGGCGACGACGCGCGTATCTGTGGTTGGGCCTGGAACAATAGCGGTTGATGGAGTACATCGTTATGACGTCTGGCTGGATAATTATCATGGACTCCCTGCCAAAGTGATCAGCTATGCGCCAGATGGGCAGCGATTAGAAACCGTGCTTCTGGATGCTATGGTCATTAACATCCGTTTTCCCGCCAATTTCTTCTCGCCTTGAGGAGTCTGTATTATGGCTGACTATCAGTTTTCCACCGTCTGGCGGGTTGAGGCTTCTATTCAGGAGGTATGGGATGTTTTTTCTCATCCCGATCAGTGGCCGGAATGGTGGGAAAGTCTGGAACGCATTGTTGAGCTAAAGAAAGGCGATCTACAGGGGATTGGGGCGCTGCATCGTTATACCTGGAAAGGAGCGCTTCCTTATCGCTTAACCTTTGACATCAACGTGTTGAATATTCTGCCCTGCTCGCTGCTTGAGGGGCAAGCCAGCGGGGCGGTTGAAGGGCGAGGCGTGTGGTCTTTTTCTGCAAGTGGTGCAGAAACTATCGTCAGATATGACTGGAATGTTCGCACCACGATTCGCTGGATGAATTACCTGGCTCCGCTGGCGGCACCTGTTTTTCGCTGGAATCACGATATGGTTATGCGCGAAGGGGCCAGAGGGTTAGCCCGTAAGCTGGCAACGAATGTTTATATATTCTGAATTCGCTCTCACGGCTGTACTTTTTGCCTGCCTATGGCTTACTATCTGTCGCGCAGTTTCTTATTTCATTCACAGTTAACAGGTCTGTTATTGATGAATAACCTCCATCGGCTCACCTTTTTATGTCAGCGTCTGTCTGCTGTGATGATCGCATACGGTTTTTGCCTTCTTAGCCGTAGCCCAACTCTTACAACATGGACAGACAGCAATGCAACGTCGACAATTTCTCAAAAATAGCGTTCTCCTTTCCGCCGCCGGTTTAGTCGGTCCTGCGGTTATTAGCCAGACGGTTCACGCCGCTGAACCATCCGTTGCACCAGTCGCGCGTCGGCGCTTTGTGTTATCCCAGACGTATAAACTTAACCCTCCTAAGGGATCGAGCGGCGTGGTAAAACTGTGGATCCCGCTTCCGGTAGATACCGCGTTTCAACAAATGACGGCGCTTGCCTTTAGCGGAAACTATAAGCAGGCGTACGTTACCACTAATAATACTTATGGCGCGAAAACGCTGTTTGCCACCTGGCCTGACTCGCAGGGCGAACTGTTGATTAACGTTGATATCGACATTGAAACCGCCGACTGGGAGCCGCTGAAGCAGGACGCGCTGAAAACCTGGCAAGCGCCGGAGCAGATTATTTATCCGCTGGATGTAAAACCGTACCTGCTGCCGACGACACATACCCCAGTTGATGGGCTTGTTCTGGAAACTGCGCGTAAAATCACCGGTAATGAGCAGGATCCGCTGAAAAAAGCGCGCCTGATTTACGAATGGGTGAGTAGCCATATGGAGCGCGATAACGACGTCATTGGCTGCGGCACGGGGGATGTGGCGGAGATCTTAAAAAGCGGTAAGCTCAAAGGAAAATGCACCGACATGAGCTCCGTTTTTGTGGCTCTGGCGCGGGCCAGCGGCATTCCGGCGCGCGAACTGTTTGGCATCCGTCTGGGCAAAGCCAATAAGCTCGAACGTTACTCGAAAAGCGCTTTTGGCAAAGCAGACAGTGCAGGCGTCGCCGATGTGAGCGGCGGACAACATTGCCGCGCCGAATTCTATCTGGCCGGTTACGGCTGGTTACCGTGCGATCCTGCTGATGTGACCAAAATGCGTCTGGCAGAGAAAAAGTCGCATCAGGACGCCGATGTCCAGGCGGTAAACACTTACCTGTTTGGTAACTGGGAAATGAACTGGGTTGGATTTAACTACGGGCGTGATTTCGAGCTGTATCCAGCAACGGAGCAGGGAGCCATGAACAACTTTGGCTATCCTTACGCTGAAGTCGATGGTGACCCGATCAATTTCTATGATCCTAAAGCGTTCTCGTACAGCTATGTCGCCACAGAACAACGCTAAAGGGGCGGGACTCACCCTGTTGACGGCCGCTGCGGCTGCTGTCACCGCGGGCTTATGCTGCGTTGGACCGCTGCTCTATCTGTTGTTTGGTATTTCGGCGGCGAGCTTTGCTGTTTTCACCCAGTTTGAGTTTTTGCGAATTCCCCTGATGCTGGTGTCATTGGGCTTATTACTGCGCGTCTTCTGGCGGCTCTATTTTTCCAGGCGGCTGTGGTGCTCCGGATGGTTAACGTTGAAGCAAGCGCGCGTTCTCTACTGGTGCGCGCTGGCGTTGATTTTGCCGGTGCTATTTTATCCAACGCTCGTTGCCTGGTTTTATGAGGTATTTGAATGAAAATCTTCACATTAGTTGCATGCTTGTTGCTGCCGCTGTGGGCTCAGGCGGCCAATCAAAAAGTGGTGCTGGATATACAAAATATGACCTGCTCGCTGTGCGTTATTTCGGTCAATCAGGCGCTACGTGAAACCGATGGTGTGATTAAAGCAAAATCCTCCCTAAAAACCCGACAAGCAGAAGCGATTGTGCCAGAAGGTTTCCCAACCGATACGTTACTTAACGCGGTAGCGAAAACGGGCTATACCGCAACGCTCAACCGTATTGAACAACAGTAAACCACCTACGGGTGGTTTTATTGTGTTTTCCCGGTATGATGCCCGGCGGCTTAGTGTTCTCTTTTGTGCGTTAACTTCCGGAATTCCCCTCGTTTCCTGTTAACCTGAACAGGCGGCAGCTATATGCCGCATATGCCCATTTTTATCTGTTATCCCTCCAGCCATGTAGGATGATCACAGGCAAGATTTTTTGACTAAGGAAAAGCGTTATGAAAACGGGACCATTAAACGAGAGCGAACTGGAATGGCTGGATGATGTACTGACTAAGTACAATACAGACAAGGCTATTCTGGATGTGTCAGAACTGGATGGTTTGCTGACGGCGGTGTTGAGTTCACCGTATGAAATTGAACCAGAGCAGTGGCTGGTCGCAATTTGGGGCGGCGCGCAGTATGTCCCTCGCTGGTCCTCCGAAAAAGAAATGACGCGTTTCATGAACCTGGCGTTTCAACATATGGCGGATACGGCCGATCGTCTGGATGAATATCCTGAGCAGTTTGAGCCGTTATTTGGTTTGCGTGAAATTGACGAGCATGAACTGACCATCGTTGAAGAGTGGTGCTTTGGTTATATGCGCGGCGTCGCACTGTCAGACTGGTCCGCGTTACCGGACACGTTAAAACCAGCACTTGAAGCTATTGCGCTGCACGGCACGGAAGAGAACTTTGCGGTGGTTGAGAAACTAACGCCGGAAGCGTTTGAAGAGAGCGTCGATGCCATCCGCCTGGCAGCGCTGGACCTGCATGCTTACTGGATGGCGCATCCTCAGGAAACGCCGGTCAAAGTGCCGGTGAAAGTGGATGCCAAAGTAGGGCGCAATGACCCTTGCCCATGTGGCAGCGGAAAGAAATATAAGCAGTGCTGTTTGCATTAACAGAAAGGGGCGAAAGCCCCTTTGTTTTAACCCACTTCTGGTAGTAATCCTGCTGCAATAGAAAACTGTACTGCTATCACCACAATGCCGCACAAAAATACCAGCGCCAGCGCCGGAGCACCGCCTGCTACGCGGTAGTTGGCCTGCGGATTATGTTTTCTGCTCTGCCAGGCCAGCATCGAGGGGATCAGCAGCGCCAGCACCGCCAGGGCAACGCCCGCATACCCTAATGCCATGACAAAACCACGCGGATAGAACAGCGCGAATGCCAGCGGCGGCAGGAATGTCACCGCGCCGGTTTGCATTCTTCCCGCTACGGTATTGCGGCGCTGGAAGAGGTCGGCCAGGTAGTCAAATAATCCCAATGCAACGCCGAGGAAAGAGGTTGCCAGCGCGAGGTCGGCGAACAGATGCACCGCCAGTTCGACGTGCGGCGAAGCCACGACTTCACGCAATGCCTGCAATAAGCCGTTTAAGCCTGCGTGGTTGGCTAATAGCCCCATGAACGTTGTCGAGTTAATGCTACCAAGCGTCGCCAGTTGCCAGAAGATATAGGCGACCAGAGGAATAGCGCTACCCGTAATAAACACCCAACGCAGTTTACGGATGTTACCGTTCATATAGCTGACGATACTGGGAACACTGCCGTGAAAACCGAACGAGGTGAAGATGACCGGGATTGCGGAGAGCGCCAACCCCTGTTGCAGCGGCAGCGTAAGCAGGTTCACTTTATGAATATGCGGCATTAACAGAGCCAGCATCGCCACCAGGAAGATTATCTTGGCACTGAATAGCAGACGGTTGAACAGATCGACCAGCGAGGTCCCAACACAAACCACGCCACCGGCAACAAAGGTGAACAGCAGTACGCCTGTTGTCGGGGAAATATTTGTTCCGGTCCAGTCGCTGATGCTGGAGGCCAGCAGTTCACCTGCACCACTGATGTACGCCGCCGTCAGAGCATACATTAAAAACATCATGCTAAAGCCCGTTACCCATTGTCCGTAACGACCAAGATAACGTTTTGCCAGCGTACCCAGCCCGGTGTCTGCCGGGACATGTTGATACACTTCAAGCAGCAACAGCGCGGTGTAGCACATCAACGCCCAAAGACTGACTAACAATACCAGCGTGACGCTAAACCCCACGCCTGCCGCAGCCAGCGGCATTGCCAACATACCGGCACCAATCGTGGTTCCCGCCACGATAAAAATACTACCCAGGGTTCTGTTTTTCACGCTTTCCTCTGTCCCAGAGATAATCAATGGTTATATCTGCGGCGCAGATTAAGGCAAAACGTTATTTTCGTCAAATCACCGTTACAATGACTGTACATTAATGTTTACGATGTTTTGACCATTAAGATGTATAACAAATGACATTTATCTGCTGATAAACCTGCGTTAGCGCAAAGCGACGATGTGCGGTTCACATTAGGCTACGGACTTTATTAAGGAGGTAATATGGAATCTATTCACGGTCACGAAGTGCTTAACATGATGATTGAATCTGGTGAGCAGTATTCAAATGCCAGCCTTGAAGCGGCGATTACGGCACGTTTCGGCGAGCAGGCGCGTTTTCACACTTGTTCTGCGGCGGATATGACGGCAGGCGAGTTGGTGGCGTTTTTAGCGGCGAAGGGAAAGTTTATTGCAAAAGAAGACGGCTTCTCTACGCACGAAAGCAAGATCTGCCGTCACTGATTTCAAGGGGTAATGATGGCGGGTTGCCTTCATTACCCTAAAATATTAATTCTGTGTATCAAGCGTAGCCAGTTCTTTGTCGATGAAATAAAGACCTTCGCCGCTTTTTCCTGCCAGCGACAGCTTATCAATAACAGATTTAAATAATTTCTCTTCTTCATGCTGCTCGGCAACATACCATTGCAGGAAATTAAAGGTTGGATAATCCTGGTGGGTCATTGCCGCGTGTGCCAGCTCATTAATTTTCTGGGTAATTAGCTGCTCGTGTTCGTAAGTAACACGGAACAGTTCATCCAGAGAAGCATATTCAGCAAAGGGTGAAGAAACGGTATTAATACGCGGCAAGCTGCCGGTATCGGTCAGGTAGTCGAACAGACGCTGCATGTGCGTCATCTCTTCCTGGGCGTGACGGCGCAAAAACGCGGCAGCACCTTCGAAGCTGTGATAGCTGCACCACGCGCTCATCTGTTGGTAGAGCAGAGATGAATATAATTCAAGATTCATTTGCTCATTCAGTTGGTCGATCATTTCTGTTTTCAGCATGGTTCTGCTCCACAAACGTTATTATATATTGACGTGGCGCCACTATAATTTGTTATTTAATTATTTGCAAAAGGTAAAATAATAAATTTATTTATTAAAAATGCGAATGGGAATAAAACGCATTAACGATATTAAACGGAGGGTATAAATAATAAAGTGGTAAAAGACCAGCAAAAATGAGCTGGTCGGAAATATTAATAATTGAAAGAAGGTGATTGGGGCACCGCGACACCATGACACTGCCAGGCGAGTGTAATTTTGGTATTTAAGCACAGAGAGCCTGCATACACGCTACAGGTTGACACCGGCTGGCCAAACGCTTCTGCGCTGGCATAGCCCAGGCGCTGACACTCTTTGGTGGCTGTCCCTTGGGTAACGTAGTCATCGGTACGTGCTGTTTGTAACATGGCCTGATTATAAGTCAGGCGAACCACACCAGTGATGGCGCTGGCTTCGCTGACCTGTGCCTGTTTTGTAATTGTGCATCCTGTCAGCATGAGCGGCAAAAGCGCTAGGATAATGGTCTTCATGAGATCGCTCTGAAAGTTCGAAGATACACTATCATGGCATACAGAGACCCTCATCAATGGCTTGAATAGCCCGAAGATCACCTGCGATTAATCACAACGAGGTCATTTGTTTGAGGTAATTCTGAACTGTTCAGACAGGAATGTGAGCGTAACTTTGTTTTTTAAAACTAAATTTCATTAAATTTGAAAATATGATTGCAAAATAGTAATGTGGCTGAATGTTATGACTTTCAGCGGGCTACCGCAGCGCATTCAGGAGAGTACAGAATGAAAATTGCATTGATGATGGAAAACAGCCAGGCAAGCAAAAACGCCATCATCCATAACGAGCTTAAGGCCGTTGCGGATGAGAAAGGTTTTCCGGTCTATAACGTTGGGATGAGCGACGAAAATGATCATCATCTGACCTACATCCATTTAGGCATTATGGCCAGCATCCTGCTTAATTCCAAAGCTGTAGACTTTGTTGTTACAGGTTGCGGTACGGGCCAGGGGGCAATGATGTCACTGAATATCCATCCGGGTGTGGTGTGTGGTTATTGCCTTGATCCTGCAGATGCGTTCTTGTTCTCTCAGATCAACAACGGCAACGCGCTTTCTCTGGCATTCGCCAAAGGTTTTGGCTGGGGTGCTGAGCTGAATGTGCGCTATATGTTTGAAAAAGCGTTCACCGGGCGTAACGGTGAAGGCTACCCACCGGAGCGTAAAGAGCCGCAGGTGCGTAACGCCGGTATTCTGAATCAGGTGAAAGCGGCTGTGGTAAAAGAAAATTATCTGGACACGCTGCGCGCGATCGATCCTGAACTGGTGAAAACCGCTGTATCAGGCCCGCGCTTCCAGCAGTGCTTCTTTGAAAACTGCCAGGACAAAGCAATCGAAGCGTTTGTACGCGAGGTGATTGGCTAAATCCTGTTGGCCCGGCGGTGTTCACCCTCCGGGCTACCTGTTCCTGTTCGATACTGCGCTTCCTGCATCACGGGTGAGCCGCAGCGTATCCACCATACCTACCAGACAAATAATGGCAATAGCGACAAAGGCCAGCCGGAAACTGATCCCCGGAATATTGCCCAATGCCAGCCTTTCGCTGACCACATCACCAATGCGGATGCCAATAGCGGCTAAAGAAATGCCCAATCCCACTGCTAATTGTGTCGCCGTACTGAACAGCGTATTAGCGTAGCTCATTTGTGCAGCGGGGACGTCCGCGAAGGCAAGCGTGCTGACGCCGGTAAACTGAATTGAGCGGAACACTCCGCCCAGATACAACACCAGCAAAATAACCCACACGGGGGTCTGCGGCGTAATTAATGCACAGGCCAGCAACGCCAGAACGTTAAGCGCACCGTTAATCAACAGCAGTTTCTTAAAGCCCAGCCAGCGTATCAACGGTGTGGTGGCAGGTTTAATCGTCAGATTGCCGACAAATACCGCCAGCACCAGCGAACCCGCGTGAAAAGCGTTCATGCCAAAACCTACCTGAAACATTAACGGCAGCAGAAACGGCACGGCGCTGATAGAGGCACGAAACAGCGATCCGCCATACATGGTGACGCGAAAAGTAGGGACGTTCATGGCATCAAGGCGAATCATTGGCCAGGCGGTGCGACGAAAATGATGCAGGGCAAACAGAAAGGTCAATGTTCCTAGCGCCAAAAGTCCGGCGGTCAGCCAGCCCTGAGGCTGTTGGGTTCCCAGTAACTCCATGGCATACACCAGGCTCACCATCGCAACAGAGGTTGCGATAAATCCTGTTATATCAAATGGGCGGCGCTCGTCGTCATGAATATCCGGGATAAAACGTAGCGCCAGCGCAATCGCCAGTATTCCGAGCGGTACATTAATGAAGAAGATCCAGCGCCAGTTGGCATAGCTGGTAATGAATCCGCCAAGGGGAGGGCCAATGATGGGCGCGACTAACGCGGGCCAGGTCAGGGTCGCAATAGCGGTGATCAACTGATGTTTAGGCGTGGTTCGTAATACCGCGAGTCGACCAACCGGAACCATTAGCGCGCCACCTACGCCCTGTAAGATTCGCATGGCGACAAAGCTCTCAAGGCTTTCGGACAAACCGCATAAAACCGAGGCGAGAGTAAATATCGCCAGTGCAAGGGTAAACACCTTTCGGGCGCCGAAGCGATCCGCAATCCACCCGCTGGCGGGGATCAGTACCGCGAGGGTGATCAGATAGGCACTGATACCTATGTTCAGATCAACTGCCTGCACGCCAAAACTTTTCGCCATGTCGGGCAGTGCGGTGGCAATCACCGTGCCGTCAATAAACTCCATAAAGAAAGCCCCGGCAACAAGTAATGCAGCCGGGGATAGACCGCGTTTGTTCTCAACCGCTAAATGTTCACTCATGTTGTGCTTGCCATCTCAAAAGAAACTGACTGGAACTATTTTTATTTTCAGCGCATTCGGAAGGCATGCGCGGCTATCGTTTCGTTCGTTGAATGGGTACTATGACGACCTTTCTATAAGGAGCTCACTATGTCCCAAACACTGAATGCCGATCAGGAACTGCTCTCGGACGTTGTTGCCTGTCAGCTGGTTATCAAGCAGATTCTGGATGTTCTTGATGTTATTGCCCCAGTTGAAGTTCGGGAGAAAATGTCCAGCCAGCTGAAAAGCATCGACTTTTCCAGCCATCCTGCAGGTGCCGATCCGGTCACTATGCGCGCAATACAAAAAGCGGTTGCCTTGATCGAGTTGAAATTCACGCCGCAGAATGAATCTCACTAAAATAAACCGTTGTTTCAGGTTTTAGAAAGGTTTTTTTGCGCCTCGCAGAATGAGAGGCGTGAGCGTAGAGAAAATTAAGCACCAGCCGGATAAGGTGCGTCGCATCGTTATCCGGCATTAACACGATGAAAATTGAAGATTAGTGATGTTGATAGTTCACGACGTTCAGCAGGTGCTTATCGGTTTGCGCCATGCACAGTCCCGCACGTTTAGCGCTGCGGACTTCATCAAGAATCGTCTGTAACAGCACGCCATCCTGCTGCTGCTCTTTTTCCAGATCGTGAAGAAAATCAATGGTTGTTGCATCATTCAAGGCTTCTGCTTCATTGGTTAAGCGTGATAGCTTGCTGTAGCGCTGTTGGTATTCATCCAGCGTTTTCTGAAACAGTTCTTCAAGGGAAGTTAGTTCATCACCCGGAACATCGATAGCCTTGACGATAGGGTTAGCCCCGGCACTTTTCATAAAATTAAACATACGCATCATTTGAGTCACGTTACCTTGCGCCTGGGTACGTAGAAAGGTTGCGGTGCCAGTCAGGCTGTGTTCGTAGCACCATTCACTGAGATGCAGGTAAAGATTCGATGCGTAGAACTCGAGGTTCATTTGCGTGTTGAGTTTATGAACAATTCCAACTGCAGCCATATCAATATCCTTATTTCCAGAAAGGGGGATGTACGTTACTAACGTCAGTGCAACGGGCTGCCGCTACACGTCACCTCTACGTACAATTAAAACTGTTAGCAGAATAAATCCGTTCCGCCGGTCCTTTAGTGATCACGAATTATATTCGCTCCCGATCGAGATTCAGCATAACTCCAGTCCCGACATAAGAAAATCCTTAAATCTGCGTATTTATGATTTTTTACATATTGTCATAGCAATATTAGTGATTTTTCCACTTGTGCATATAAATGCTGTGAATATAACAGATTGATATTTATAGTATTAAAGTGAGGTGTTGATAATGAAATGATGTTTCATATCACGAAATGAAATTTCACAATCAGGTATTGTCTGTCGCCAGATGATTATCTGGTCTTCGGATGAAGAAATTTCACCATTGACCCGCGTCTGTGAACGCTATCTGCTGGCTAATTTTTTTGCGCCAGATCAGTTTTGTGGAAATTAATAAAGTTAAGCGCCTGAATGATTCGACATTTATTGTTTGGTGTATTTGGAAAAATCGAGGAGTGTGTATGAAAAAGGTTGCCGTGCTACTGGCACCTGGTTTTGAAGAGGCGGAAGCCATTGTTACCATTGATATTCTGCGCCGCCTGCAGATCGAAGTTGAAACACTGGCCTGCGCCGAGTCCCGTGCGGTGGTGAGCTACCATGACGTGCCGATGGTGACGGACAGCACGCTGGCTGCGCGTCAGACGGATCTTTATGATGCCGTTGTGTTACCCGGCGGGCCGCAGGGCAGCGTTAACCTTGCCGCCAGTGAGGCTGTCATCCAGTTTATCGCTCGCCATGACGAGGCAGGAAAACTCATTTGCCCGGTGTGTTCTGCGGCGGCGCGCGTGCTGGGTGGCAACGGCCTGCTGAAGGGGCGTCGCTATGTGTGTTCGGGAGATCTGTGGCAAAACGTCGCGGATGGAGAATATATTGATGCGCCGGTTGTTGAAGATGGCAACCTTATTAGCGGCAAAGGGTTAGGGCATATTTTCGATTTTGCTTTCACGCTTTCAGCGCGTCTGCTGGAAGATGACATTCCGGTTCGCGATCACGCTGACCACATTTATTACAGATGGTAATCATTGTGCTCCCGAATGCTTCGGTATTCGGGAACAAGGATTCGTTGGCTGATGTTATGGACTAATCTGCTACCCCTCTTTTTTCCTGTCGACAAAACCGCGTTTTTTTATGTCATTTCCCGCTGAATTTATGTACGCAATTACTGTAATTCTGTGGTGTGATGCCGCTCTCTTATGGAGAATCAATTTCCCGCTAAAAATACTCTCAGCACTGGCATTGATCTTATCAATAAAAGGTAATGCCTTGTTTTACGTCCGAATTACAAAAAATCGTCTGATTTTACCCTACATAAAAGAACGTTAAAGCTGGAGTTAACCATGCACAAATTCACTAAAGCGCTGGCTGCCATCGGTCTGGCTGCCATTATGTCACAATCCGCTATCGCTGAATCCATGAAGCTCGGTTTCCTGGTCAAACAGCCGGAAGAACCGTGGTTCCAGACTGAATGGAAATTTGCCGATAAAGCCGGTAAAGACCTTGGTTTTGAGGTGATTAAAATTGCCGTTCCGGATGGTGAGAAAACCCTTAACGCCATCGACAGCCTGGCTGCAAGTGGAGCAAAAGGGTTTGTGATTTGCACGCCAGATCCAAAACTGGGGCCAGCCATTATGGCTAAGGCACGTGGCTACGATATGAAAGTCATTGCCGTCGACGACCAGTTTGCCAACGCTAAAGGTAAGCCGATGGATACCGTGCCGCTGGTGATGATGGCGGCAACCAAAATTGGTGAACGCCAGGGCCAGGAGCTGTACAAAGAGATGCAAAAACGCGGTTGGGATGTGAAATCCACCGCCGTAATGGCCATTACCGCCAACGAACTGGATACCGCACGTCGTCGTACTTCTGGTTCAATGGAAGCGCTTAAAGCCGCAGGCTTCCCGGAAAAACAGATTTACCAGGTCCCAACAAAATCGAATGACATCCCCGGCGCATTTGACGCCGCCAACTCCATGCTGGTTCAGCATCCTGAAGTCAAAAACTGGTTGATTGTCGGCATGAACGACAACACCGTGCTGGGTGGCGTACGTGCGACCGAAGGGCAGGGCTTCAAAGCGCCAAACGTGATTGGTATCGGGATCAACGGCGTTGACGCGGTGAGCGAACTGTCCAAAGGCGAAGCGACCGGGTTCTACGGTTCACTGCTGCCAAGCCCGGACGTGCACGGCTACAAATCCAGTGAAATGCTCTACAACTGGGTAACGAAAGGTGCAGAGCCACCGGCATTCACTGAAGTGACAGATGTGGTGCTGATTACCCGCGATAACTTCAAAGAAGAGCTGGCGAAGAAAGGCTTAGGCGGTAAGTAACAGAAGTGCTGCGATGTTGTAGGCCGGATTAGGCGAAGCCGCCTTCCGGCGCAATGCCCGGTGGCGCTGTGCTTACCGGGCCTACGTCCGGCGGTTTTCCTGGCCGGTAAAATCCTGACTCACGGAGACGTTATGCAACAGTCTACCCCGTATCTCTCATTTCGCGGCATTGGCAAAACGTTCCCGGGCGTTAAGGCGCTGACGGATATCAGTTTCGACTGCTATGCCGGACAGGTGCATGCGCTGATGGGCGAAAATGGCGCCGGGAAATCAACACTCTTAAAAATTCTCAGCGGTAACTATGCGCCAACAACGGGATCTCTGACGATCCGCGGACAGGAAGTTTCGTTCGCGGATACCACTGCCGCACTCAACGCCGGTGTCGCCATTATTTATCAGGAACTGCATCTCGTCCCGGAAATGACCGTTGCCGAGAATATTTACTTAGGGCAGTTACCGCACAAAGGCGGGATTGTGAACCGCTCGCTGCTGAACTATGAAGCAGGAATCCAGTTGAAGCATCTGGGGATGGATATCGATCCCGATACCCCACTGAAATACCTCTCCATTGGTCAGTGGCAGATGGTGGAGATTGCAAAAGCGCTGGCGCGAAACGCCAAAATTATCGCCTTTGATGAACCAACCAGCTCCCTGTCGGCTCGCGAGATTGAGAATCTGTTTCGCGTCATCCGTGAGCTGCGCAACGAAGGACGCATCATTCTGTACGTTTCGCACCGTATGGAGGAGATTTTTGCTCTCAGCGATGCCATCACCGTGTTTAAAGATGGTCATTACGTCAAAACGTTCACGGACATGCAGCAGGTCGATCACGATGCGCTGGTGCAGGCGATGGTCGGGCGCGACCTCGGGGATATCTATGGCTGGAAATCCAGACCGTATGGCACAGAGCGTCTGCGGCTGCATGAAGTCAAAGCTCCAGGCGTGCGTACGCCAATCAGCTTATCCGTGCGAAGCGGTGAAATTGTCGGGCTGTTTGGCCTGGTGGGGGCCGGACGTAGCGAATTAATGAAAGGGCTGTTCGGCGGTACGCGTATCACGGCGGGCCAGGTATTTATTGATGAACAGCCTATCGATATCCGTAAACCAAGCCATGCCATTGAAGCGGGGATGATGCTGTGCCCGGAGGATCGCAAAGCTGAAGGGATCATTCCGGTCCATTCAGTGCGCAACAACATCAACATTAGTGCACGGCGTAAGCATGTTCTGGGGGGATGCGTGATCAACAACGGCTGGGAAGAGACCAATGCCGATCACCATATTCGTTCACTCAACATCAAAACGCCGGGTGCAGAGCAACTGATCATGAACCTCTCCGGCGGTAATCAACAGAAGGCTATTCTCGGTCGTTGGTTATCGGAAGAGATGAAAGTGATTTTGTTGGATGAGCCTACACGCGGCATTGATGTGGGCGCCAAACATGAAATTTACAACGTGATTTATGCCCTCGCAGCGCGCGGTGTGGCCGTGTTGTTTGCTTCCAGTGACCTGCCAGAAGTGCTCGGTGTCGCCGACCGTATTGTGGTGATGAGAGAAGGCGAAATTGCCGGTGAGTTACTTCATGAACAGGCGGATGAGCGCCAGGCGTTGAGCCTTGCTATGCCTAAAGTCAGCCAGGCTGTAGCCTGAATAAGGAGAGTATGATGTCTTCCGTTTCTACATCGGGTTCTGGCGCAACGAAGTCGGCGCTAAATCTGGGCCGCATTTGGGACCAATACGGCATGCTGGTGGTGTTCGCCGTGCTGTTCCTGGTTTGTTCCCTCTTTGTGCCAAACTTTGCTACTTTCATCAACATGAAGGGGTTAGGGCTGGCGGTATCAATGTCGGGTATGGTTGCCTGCGGGATGCTGTTTTGCCTGGCATCCGGTGATTTCGACCTGTCTGTCGCGTCTGTAATTGCCTGTGCTGGTGTTACCACTGCCGTAGTCATTAACATGACCGAAAGTCTGTGGATTGGTGTGGCTGCCGGGCTGTTGCTCGGTATTCTGTGTGGTCTGGTGAATGGGTTCGTGATTGCGCGGTTAAAAATTAACGCCCTGATCACTACTCTTGCGACAATGCAGATTGTACGTGGTCTGGCCTATATTATCTCCGACGGTAAGGCAGTCGGGATTGAAGACGAGCGTTTCTTCACACTCGGCTATGCTAACTGGTTTGGTCTGCCGGCGCCTATTTGGATCACGGTCGTTTGTTTCATTGTCTTTGGCTTACTGCTGAACAAAACCACGTTTGGGCGTAATACGCTGGCCATTGGGGGCAATGAAGAGGCGGCGCGCCTGGCTGGGGTTCCGGTTGTTCGTACCAAGATTATTATCTTTATTCTTTCCGGTCTGGTATCCGCCATTGCCGGGATTATCCTAGCATCGCGTATGACCAGCGGCCAGCCAATGACCTCAATCGGTTATGAGTTGATCGTGATTTCAGCCTGCGTGTTAGGGGGCGTTTCGCTTAAAGGCGGCATCGGAAAAATCTCATATGTGGTGGCCGGGGTGTTGATCCTGGGGACGGTTGAGAATGCGATGAACCTGCTGAATATCTCTCCGTTCGCGCAGTATGTGGTTCGTGGCCTCATCCTGCTGGCGGCGGTGATCTTCGACCGTTATAAGCAAAAAGCGAAGCGTACCGTTTGACGATTTTAAACCCCAACTTTTTAGTCTAGCTTCTGCCCGTCGCCAGCCGCTACCCGGCTGGCGATTGTTTTTTCAAATGGCGAGCATGGTCACACTGTCTATACTTATATCCGTCATACATCATCTATACGCCGCGATCCGCGTGGCGTTCTGACCATGATGAGGAGGATAACCGGGTGACAGCATCACTGACTTTACCCCCTGAACAATCTGCAAACTGTGCTTACTTTTTTGATCTCGATGGGACACTTGCTGAGATTAAACCTTTTCCCGACCAGGTCGTTGTCCCTAAGACAATCCTGCAATGTCTACATCAGTTAGCGACGCAGAATGCGGATGCGCTGGCATTGATTTCAGGGCGCTCAATGGTTGAGCTTGACGCACTCACTACTCCGTTTCGTTTTCCGCTTGCCGGAGTACATGGGGCAGAACGCCGTGACATCAATGGTCAAACGCACATAGTAAACCTGCCTGAAGGTATCGAACGTGAAGCCGGGGCGTTATTACACGCAGCGTTGGTGATGTTACCGGGGGCAACACTTGAAACCAAAGGCATGGCCTTCGCGTTGCATTATCGCCAGGCACCCGAACACGAAGCGGCGCTGGTTACCCTGGCTGAACGCATCACGCGCAAATGGCCGCAGCTTGCTCTGCAGCACGGAAAATGTGTCGTGGAAATAAAGCCTAAGGGCAGTAATAAAGGCGACGCGATAGCTGCATTTATGCAGGAAGCGCCTTTTGCTGGCCGGATCCCTGTGTTTTTCGGTGATGATCTGACAGATGAAACAGGGTTTGCTGTAGTTAACCGCGCTGGCGGTATTTCTGTAAAGGTAGGGAGCGGGCCGACGCAGGCAACATGGCGTCTGGATGGTGTCAGGGATGTCTGGCACTGGCTGGAGAAAAATAACTCTTCGCAGCAAGAACCGAAAGCAACGAATAACAGAAGAGGTGGCTATGAGTCGTTTAGTCGTAGTATCTAATCGTATCGCCTCACCAGATGACAAAGGGAGCGCGGGTGGGCTCGCGGTCGGTGTACTGGGCGCGTTAAAAGCTGCTGGTGGTTTATGGTTTGGCTGGAGTGGTGATACAGGTAATGAGGATAAACCGTTAAAAAAGGTCACCCGTGGCAATATCACCTGGGCCTCGTTTAATTTGAGTGAGCAAGATTACGAAGAGTATTACTGCCAGTTTTCAAATGCGGTTTTATGGCCCGCGTTTCACTATCGACTGGATTTAGTTCAGTTTCAGCGCTCTGCCTGGGAAGGCTACCAACGGGTTAATGCCTTACTGGTAGATAAACTTCTGCCGTTGCTTGGCGATGACGACATTATTTGGGTTCATGATTACCATCTGTTGCCGTTTGCCTGCGAGTTACGTAAGCGTGGCGTGCGTAATCGCATCGGTTTTTTCCTGCATATTCCTTTTCCGACGCCGGAAATTTTTAATGCGCTCCCGCCGCATCTGGCGCTACTTGAGCAAATGTGTGATTTTGATTTGCTTGGTTTCCAGACCGAAAACGATCGCCAGGCTTTTCTGGACTGTCTCGCAGCCCAGACTCGGGTGACCACGCATAAAGATAAGCAGCACCTGGCATGGGGAAAAGCGTTTCGTACTCAGGTTTATCCCATCGGTATTGAACCGGATGAGATTGCACGACAGGCGTCCGGTCCGCTGCCGCCAAAACTGGCACAGCTAAAAGCGGAGCTTAAAAATGTGCAGAATATTTTCTCCGTGGAGCGTCTGGATTACTCCAAAGGCTTGCCGGAGCGCTTTCAGGCCTATGAGGCCTTACTGGAACATTATCCGCAGCACCACGGTAAAATTCGCTATACGCAGATAGCACCGACCTCGCGTGAAGAGGTGCAGGCCTATCAGGATATTCGCCACCAACTGGAAACAGAGGCAGGGCGAATCAACGGCAAATATGGGCAACTGGGCTGGACGCCGCTTTACTATCTGAACCAGTATTTTGATCGTAAATTGCTGATGAAGATCTTCCGCTACTCTGATGTAGGGTTGGTGACCCCGTTGCGCGATGGTATGAACCTGGTGGCGAAAGAGTTTGTGGCCGCACAGGATCCTGCTAACCCTGGCGTGCTGGTTTTATCGCAATTTGCCGGGGCGGCGAACGAGCTAACCTCCGCCCTTATTGTTAATCCTTATGACCGGGATGAAGTGGCAGGCGCATTAAACCAGGCGCTGACGATGCCACTTACCGAACGTATCTCGCGCCACGCTGAAATGCTTGAGACTATCGTTAAAAACGATATCGACAACTGGCAGGCGACGTTCATTTGCGATCTTAAAACGGTCACGCCGCGTCGGAGTCAATGCCAACAGCCAGACAATATCTCTTCCTGTTCTAAACTCGCATGAAGTCGTGGCACTGTGGATTAATCTCCAGCTAGCGGAACCAGAAGAACGTCCACCTGGCTGGTATGAATCACGCTTTTCGCTGAACAGGATGCGCGCGAAAAAAAACTGTGGTTATGGTTGCCGTAAATGACCAGATCAACGGCGTGTTTGCGGCATACATCCAGGATATGTTCATTCAGAGCCCCATAGGTAATAAAGGTATGTTCAATGGGGTATTCTGCTTCTTTGCTAAGTTTGTCGATAAAATCCTGAGTCTCTTCTTGCATCACTTCACGCAGGTCTTCCAGCATGGGGGCAGCAAACTGGTTATACAGTTCGGGGTCTGAGACCAGCGTAATCAGGCTAATTCGGGCGTTGACAGGGCGAGCGATAGAAACCGCCTTGTCTAACAACTGCTGACTTTCAGGGGTGGCGGCAACAGCAACAAGAATGTGCGAATAGCTCATAACTCGCTCCTTTTTTTCAAGAATTATGAGAGGGCTTTTCAGCTTTACTCAGCTTACCCCATACTGCAACGTTTCCCGCCTCGATAGTGTGAATGTCATCATGATTATTCATTAATTATTCTTATAAATAGAATAATCGATTCATATTAGTTGCAGATATGTTCAGGTTACTTAAGTGAAACCCACCGCTAATGAAAACAATGTGTTAATAAAAATTAAACATATATTAACATTTGCAAGGTCGTCACATCGCGGTATTAATTAATCACTCTAAATATTTAACTTATTGTTTCTAAAGAATTTAATTAAAAAAGTTTTTTGAGTTAAATATGTGATCCAGCTCGCTATTTCACGGCGTGATATTAACGGATGTGAACAAAATACTATTCGCTTTTATTGCAAGAATATTCGTACATCAGGAATTGAAATGGATGATGGCGGATTAAAAAATAAGCAAAGTAAAAGCTACGCTGATGGATTTATGTTAAGTGTTTGGCTGGTTTATGTGATCTTGATCACATATTCTTTAAATTCGCAGCATACCTCCGTTGTATGTGTAACTGACGGCGGGTAGAGTTGCGTCGAATTAGGAAAAATCTTAGACATTTGTAAGAATTGATGTGAGCTTGTAAGGGACGCTGCCTTCTTAAAAGGGAATGTTTAGACAACGCGTAAGTGTCGTCACGCTGCTATGTATTTGACCTTTTGCTTTTTTTTACCGGGCCTTCCCGGCGACATCACGGGGTGCGGTTTTACCGCATGAAAACAATGTTGGTTATTATGGATGCAAATAATGCATACATCCGAGTTGCTGAAACACATCTATGACATCAATTTGTCATATTTATTGCTTGCACAGCGTTTGATCGTTCAGGACAAAGCATCTGCGATGTTTCGCCTTGGTATCAGCGAGGAAATGGCGGACACGTTGGCAACATTAACACTTCCTCAAATGGTCAAACTGGCCGAAACAAACCAACTGGTATGTCATTTCCGTTTCGACGATCACCAGACTGTTACTCGCCTGACGCAAGACTCCCGCGTTGACGATCTTCAGCAAATTCATACTGGTATCATGCTTTCAACACGCCTGTTAAGCGACATCGATGATGCAGCACGTAAGAAAAGGGCTTGATGATGAGCGAAAAAAGCATTGTTCAGGAAGCGCGTGATATCCAGTTAGCAATGGAATTAATCACATTGGGCGCCCGTTTGCAAATGCTGGAAAGCGAAACGCAATTAAGCCGTGGTCGATTAATCAAGCTGTACAAAGAATTACGCGGTAGTCCTCCGCCAAAAGGGATGCTCCCGTTTTCCACCGACTGGTTTATGACGTGGGAACAAAATATTCATGCGTCGATGTTTTGCAATGCATGGCAATTCCTGCTCAAAACGGGTCTCTGTAGCGGCGTGGATGCCGTGATCAAGGCGTATCGGTTATATCTTGAGCAGTGTCCGCAGCCTGAAGAAGGGCCATTGTTGGCGTTAACCCGCGCGTGGACGCTGGTGCGATTTGTCGACAGCGGATTGCTGGAGTTGTCCCAATGCAATTGCTGCGGTGGGAATTTTATCACCCACGCACACCAACCCGCAGGCAGCTTTGCCTGTAGTTTATGCCAACCGCCATCACGGGCCGTAAAAAGACGTAAACTTTCCCAGAATGCTGCCGATATTATTCCACAACTGCTGGATGAACAGATCGAACAGGCTGTTTAACTGATACGGTGTGGATGAACACTCCAGCAGCGGTAAGCGATTACCGCTGCTTTTTTTTGTCCTGACCTTACGTTAATTGCCCGACTGCGCATCCTGTCATAGTCAATTGCGAAAGGATGATGTCGTGCTTATCTTATTAGGTTACCTGGTTGTTATTGGTACAGTTTTCGGCGGTTACATGATGACCGGCGGACACCTTGGGGCACTCTATCAACCGGCTGAGCTGGTGATTATCGGTGGTGCGGGTATTGGGGCATTCATCGTCGGCAATAACGGGAAAGCCATCAAAGGGACGATGAAAGCGATCCCGTTGCTTTTCCGTCGTTCGAAATACACCAAAGCGATGTATATGGATCTGCTGGCGCTCTTGTATCGCCTGATGGCCAAGTCACGTCAACAGGGCATGTTCTCGCTTGAGCGCGACATCGAAAACCCAAAAGAAAGTGAAATCTTCGCCAGCTATCCGCGCATTCTTGCGGATGCGGTAATGCTTGATTTTATTGTCGATTATCTGCGCCTGATCATCAGCGGCAACATGAATACGTTTGAAATTGAAGCGCTGATGGACGAAGAAATTGAGACTCATGAGAGTGAGGCTGAAGTCCCGGCGAATAGTCTGGCGATGGTCGGCGACTCACTACCGGCATTCGGGATCGTCGCGGCCGTTATGGGTGTTGTGCATGCGCTGGCTTCTGCCGATCGCCCGGCAGCAGAGCTGGGTGCGTTGATTGCGCATGCGATGGTGGGAACATTCCTCGGTATTTTGCTGGCCTATGGATTTATTTCTCCGCTTGCCAGCGTTCTGCGCCAGAAAAGCGCTGAAACAACCAAAATGATGCAGTGCGTGAAGATAACGCTGCTCTCCAATCTGAATGGTTACGCGCCGCCGATTGCCGTTGAATTTGGTCGTAAGACATTGTACTCCAGTGAACGTCCTTCGTTTATCGAACTGGAAGAACATGTTCGTGCGGTGAGAAATCCAACTGCGCAACAGACGACCGAGGACGCATGAAAAATCAGGCCCATCCCATTATCGTTGTAAAGCGACGCAAACATAAGAATCACGGTGGTGGGGCGCATGGCTCGTGGAAAATCGCCTACGCCGATTTTATGACCGCGATGATGGCCTTCTTTCTGGTGATGTGGCTCATTTCTATTTCCAGCCCTAAAGAATTGATCCAGATTGCCGAATATTTCCGTACACCGCTGGCCACCGCAGTGACCGGGGGAAATCGTATTTCGAATAGCCAAAGCCCGATCCCAGGCGGCGGGGATGATTACACCCAGCAGCAGGGCGAGGTGAACAAGCAGCCGAATATTGATGACCTGAGAAAACGTATGGAACAGAGCCGCTTGAGCAAACTTCGCGGCGATCTCGATCAACTGATTGAATCCGATCCCAAACTGCGAGCGCTGCGTCCGCATTTAAAGATTGATTTAGTTCAGGAAGGGCTGCGGATACAGATTATCGACAGTCAGAATCGCCCGATGTTTAAGACCGGTAGCGCTGAAGTTGAGCCGTACATGCGCGATATCCTGCGCGCGATTGCTCCAGTGCTCAACGGGATCCCTAACCGGATCAGCCTTTCCGGTCACACGGATGATTACCCTTACGCGAATGGTGAGAAAGGGTACAGCAACTGGGAATTGTCTGCCGATCGCGCAAATGCATCGCGTCGCGAGCTGGTTAGCGGCGGTCTGGATGATGGAAAAGTATTACGTGTGGTAGGTATGGCCGCCACGATGCGTCTGAGCGATCGCGGTCCTGAAGACGCTATCAACCGCCGTATTAGCCTGCTGGTTCTCAATAAGCAGGCAGAAGAGGCCATTTTGCATGAAAACGCTGAAAGCCAGAATGAGCCGGTAAGTGTCTTACAACGGCCAGCGGAACTCCCGCCGGTAAGCGTTCCCACATCGCCACCAGCCAATTCGAGGTGATAGCGTGAGCATGGATATTAGCGATTTTTATCAGACATTTTTTGATGAAGCTGACGAACTGTTGGCTGATATGGAGCAACACCTGCTTGATTTGGTTCCTGAAGCCCCGGATTCCGAACAGCTGAATGCCATTTTTCGTGCAGCGCACTCGATTAAAGGCGGGGCGGGCACCTTCGGCTTTACCATTTTGCAGGAAACGACCCATCTGATGGAAAACCTGCTGGATGAAGCGCGGCGTGGCGAGATGCAGCTCAATGCCGACATTATCAACCTGTTTTTGGAAACGAAAGATATTATGCAGGAACAGCTCGACGCCTATAAAAGCTCAGTGGAGCCTGATGCCGACAGTTTTGAGTACATCTGCCAGGCGTTACGGCAGTTAGCGCTCGAAGCGAAAGGTGAAACCGCACCGGCAGTTGTCAACTCAGCAAAACTTAGCGTTGTTGACAGCGCCGCGATGCAGGAAGAGGCGGTTGCAAAGCCTGAACCCGCCAGTGAAGAGAGCAAAAAACGCATTACTCTCTCGCGTCTGAAAGCCAGCGAAGTGGATTTACTGGAAGAGGAACTGGGGAATCTGGCGACCTTAACCGATGTGGTAAAAGGAAGCGACACGCTATCAGCAACGCTTGATGGCAACCTCGCAGAAGATGACATCATCGCGGTGCTTTGCTTTGTCATTGAAGCGGACCAAATTGAATTCGAAACCGTCAGCGCAGCGCCTGTGGCAGCTGAAGCTGAAGAGGTGGCAGTTGTCACTGAGCCGCAGCCGGTTGCTGTGGCACCTGTGGTGAAAGCTACCGCCAGTGAAGCACCACATAGCCGCGCGGAACGTGAAAAACCCGCCCGCGCCAGCGAGTCGACCAGTATCCGCGTAGCGGTAGAAAAGGTTGATCAGCTTATTAACCTGGTTGGCGAGTTGGTGATCACCCAGTCGATGCTGGCCCAGCGCTCTAACGAACTGGATCCTGTCAATCATGGCGATCTCATCACCAGTATGGGTCAGTTACAACGTAACGCCCGAGATTTGCAAGAGTCGGTGATGTCGATTCGTATGATGCCAATGGAGTACGTGTTCAGCCGTTTCCCTCGTCTGGTGCGCGATCTGGCCGGTAAGCTGGGTAAACAGGTTGAGCTGACGCAGGTAGGTAGTTCAACCGAACTCGATAAGAGCCTGATTGAACGCATCATCGATCCGTTGACGCACCTGGTGCGTAACAGCCTCGACCATGGTATCGAATTGCCGGAAAAACGCCTTGAATCCGGCAAAAGCCCAATCGGCAATCTGACGCTTTCCGCGGAGCATCAGGGCGGGAATATTTGTATTGAAGTGACCGATGATGGCGCTGGCCTGAACCGCGAACGTATCCTGGCTAAAGCTGTCTCTCAGGGCATGCCGATCCACGAAAACATGAGCGATGACGAAGTGGGTATGTTGATCTTCGCTCCAGGCTTTTCGACCGCAGAACAGGTGACGGATGTTTCCGGACGCGGCGTAGGTATGGATGTGGTGAAGCGAAATATCCAGGAGATGGGCGGCCATGTTGAGATCCAGTCTAAACAGGGACAAGGGACCACTATTCGCATTCTGCTGCCGCTGACGCTGGCGATCCTCGACGGGATGTCCGTGCGTGTGGCCGATGAGGTCTTCATTCTGCCACTGAATGCCGTTATGGAATCGCTGCAACCGCGCGAAGAAGATCTCCATCCGCTGGCCGGAGGAGAGCGCGTTCTGGAAGTGCGTGGCGAATATTTACCACTGGTTGAGTTGTGGAAAGTCTTTGAGGTTGAAGGCGCTAAAACTGAAGCGACTCAGGGCATAGTGGTCATTTTACAAAGTGCAGGGCGTCGCTATGCGCTGCTGGTGGATCAGTTAATTGGTCAACACCAGGTGGTGGTCAAAAACCTGGAAAGCAACTACCGCAAAGTGCCAGGTATTTCTGCTGCAACGATCCTCGGCGACGGCAGCGTCGCGCTGATTGTCGATGTCTCTGCATTGCAGGGGTTAAACCGCGAACAACGTGTGGCGATCACAGCCGCCTGATTGAGTGAGAAGGGAATAATATGACCGGTATGAGTAATGTAACTAAACTGGCCGGCGAACCGTCAGGTCAGGAATTCCTCGTGTTTACGCTGGGGGATGAAGAGTACGGTATCGATATCCTGAAAGTGCAGGAAATCCGTGGTTATGATCAGGTGACGCGCATCGCTAACACGCCTGCGTTTATCAAAGGCGTCACAAACCTACGTGGTGTGATTGTGCCTATCGTCGACCTGCGCGTGAAATTTAGCCAGAGCGATGTGGATTACAACGAAAACACCGTGGTGATTGTGCTGAATCTGGGTCAGCGGGTGGTTGGAATTGTGGTAGATGGCGTCTCGGATGTGCTGTCGCTGACAACGGATCAAATCCGTCCGGCACCGGAGTTTGCGGTCACGCTGTCGACGGAATATTTGACGGGATTGGGTGCGCTGGGTGACCGGATGCTGATTCTGGTCAACATTGAGAAACTGCTGAACAGCGAAGAAATGGCGCTGCTGGATATTGCCGCTTCCCACGTCGCATAATCGCCATAACTCATCCGGCCTACAATGATTGCTGTTGCAGGCCGGATTAGCGTAGCGCATCCGGCAGATTTCCCTCTTACGCTTCCCGCTCAACCAGCTCCGGTTCTTCTTCCAGTAAACCTTCATCCTGCGCCAGCATCGCCGTTGCAATCCCGTTACCTAATACGTTGATTGCTGAACGTCCCATATCCAGGAAGTGGTCAATTCCCATCAGTAACAGGATCCCGGCGACCGGAATGTTAAAGCTCGGGATGGTTGCAGCCAGCACTACCAGTGCTGAACGCGGCACACCGGCAATCCCTTTGGACGCCAGCATCAGCGTCAGCATCAGGACGGTGATTTCTGCGAAGGAGAGGTGGATGTTATAGGCCTGCGCGATAAACATGGAGGCAAATGAACAATAGACCATAGAACCGACCAGGTTAAACGAATAACCGATAGGCAGCACGAATGACACGATGTTGGGTGAGCAGCCAAATTTAGTTAATTGCTCCAGCGTTTTCGGATAAGCGGCCTCAGAGCTGCTGGTGGTAAATGCGACCAAAACCGGGTCTTTTAGCATGCTCACCAGGCGAAATACCTCTTTTTTCAGCATGACATAACCCACAGCCAGCAGAACCAGGCAGGTCAGCAAAATCGCCACATAGTAGCCGCCGATAAACGACGCATAGTTAAGCAGGATCCCCAGACCCTGGGTGGAGATGACGGAAGAGATGGCGGCAAAAATAGCCAGCGGTGCAACGTACATCACGTAGCCGGTCACTTTGAGCATAATATGGGAAACCACATCCAGCGCCGCAACCAGTGGGGCGTTGAATTTCTCACCAAGGGATGCGCCACCAATACCGAAAAACATTGAGAACACCACAATTTGCAGGATCTCATTGTTAGCCATCGCTTCGGCGATGCTGGTTGGAATGGTATGCGTCAGAAAACCTTTCAGGCTCATGCCGCCTACGGCCAGGCCGGTGTCGGTGGCTTCCAGCGGGATCGCCAGGTTCAGCCCGCTGCCGGGTTGCTCAAGGGAAACCACAAACAGACCGACCAGGATAGACAATATAGAAGAGCTGATAAACCAGATCATCGCTTTGCCGCCCACGCGACCGATGGTGGACGTTTCTCCCAGGCGCATAATACCAACGGTCAGGGTGCTGAATACTAAAGGTGCGATCACCATTTTAATCAGGCGTAAAAAGATGTCGGTAAGAAGCGTAATGTTATCGGCCCAGGCGGTCACAACGCCGGGGGAGGCATAAGAGTGGATCACCGCACCCGACAGGATCCCTGCCAGCATGAAGATCACGATAAACAACGTGAGTTTGTTTGCATTTGCCACTAAAAAGCCCTCAGTAAGGATTTAACATTTATTGATTGGTTACTCATTTTTTATACTTATTAAGTGGTAACGAGGTATTCATCATATAAATTGGATTAAAGCGTAAACGGATACAACTTTTTTTAATTTTTTATCCATTTTGTTGTGGTATTTACGATGCGTATGTGTGATCTCAATCACATAAAAATGCGTATTTCGGCCATTCTGACTGTGCTCACCGATGAAAATAAATGTTATTTACATGATAATTATGGTGTTTTTATGTGAATGATTTGTGGTTGCTGCACACCCGTTTTATCTTCCCCTCGCCAGGCTTCACATCCCTTCAGGATTTCCTTTTTGCAAACGTAAAGTTATCTCAGCGAATGCCGATAACGTTGATAACTCGTTTTCAGGAAGGTGCCTTATGTTTAACCGTATCCGCGTTGTCACAATGCTGATGATGGTGCTGGGGGTTTTCGCACTGCTACAGCTTGTTTCCGGTGGTCTGTTGTTTTCTTCATTGCAGCAGAATCAGCAAAGTTTTGTTATTTCTAACGATCTTCGACAGCAGCAAAGTGAACTCACCTCAACATGGGATCTGATGCTGCAGACACGAATCAATTTAAGCCGTTCTTCTGCGCGCATGATGATGGATGCGTCTAACCAGCAAAGCAGCGCCAAAAACGATCTGCTGAAGAATGCGAAAGCATCGCTGGCGCAGGCTGAAACGCATTACGCAAAATTTAAAAACATCACACCGTTGCCGGAAATGGCAGAAGCCAGCGGCAACGTTGAGGAAAAATATCAGCAGTACCATGCGGCCCTGGCAGAACTGGTTCAGTTTCTGGAAAGCGGCAATATGGACGCCTACTTCGCGCAGCCTACGCAGGGAATGCAAAACGCGCTCGGCGAGGCGCTGGGCAAGTACGCCAGCGTTAGCGAAAAGCTTTACGTCCAGGCATTTGATCAAAGCGCGCGGGATTACCATTTCGCCCAATGGCAGCTCGGCGTGCTGGCCGTTGTGCTGGTGCTGATTCTGGTGGTGGTCTGGTATGGCATCCGTCATACCCTGCTTAATCCTCTGTCCCGTGTCATTGCCCATATCCGGGAAATCGCCAGCGGTAACCTGACCGCAACTCTCGCCGTTAGTGGCCGTAACGAAATCGGCGAGTTGGCCAGTACGGTTGATCATATGCAGCGCTCGCTGACGGAAACCGTCACTCTGGTGCGTGAAGGCTCTGATGCGATTTATTCCGGTACCAGCGAAATTGCCAGCGGAAACACTGACCTTTCATCTCGTACGGAACAGCAGGCGTCTGCACTGGAAGAGACCGCAGCCAGCATGGAACAGCTGACCGCAACCGTGAAGCAAAACGCGGACAACGCGCGTCAGGCCTCGCAACTGGCGAAAAGCGCGTCCGATACCGCGCAGCATGGTGGCAAAGTGGTTGATAGCGTGGTGAACACCATGCACGAAATCGCCGATAGCTCGAAGAAAATCGCCGACATCATCAGCGTCATCGATGGCATTGCCTTTCAGACCAACATTCTCGCACTGAACGCGGCGGTTGAAGCAGCGCGTGCCGGTGAGCAAGGCCGCGGCTTTGCCGTGGTAGCGGGTGAAGTGCGTAATCTGGCAAGCCGCAGTGCGCAGGCGGCGAAAGAGATTAAGGCATTGATTGAAGATTCCGTTTCCCGGGTTGATACCGGCTCCGTACTGGTAGAAAGCGCCGGCGAAACAATGAACGACATCGTCAATGCCGTAACGCGGGTGACCGACATTATGGGCGAGATTGCCTCGGCATCTGACGAGCAAAGCCGGGGGATTGATCAGGTTGCGCTCGCGGTCTCTGAAATGGATCGCGTTACGCAGCAGAACGCCTCTTTGGTACAGGAGTCAGCTGCCGCAGCGGCCGCTCTTGAAGAACAGGCCAGTCGCTTAACGCAGTCGGTATCGACTTTCCGTCTTGCGTCACGTCCGGCCTCGACAAAACCACGCGATACACGATTACCAGCAGCCCCGAGCGCATCCTATCCGCGCCAGAGCATTGAACAAGATACGAATTGGGAAACATTTTGACTGATAGTTAAACCGCGGCCAGTGCCGCCCGATGGGAGCGTTGATGTTTAATCGTATTCGAATTTCGACCACGCTGTTTTTGATTTTAATCCTCTGCGGTGTTTTGCAGATTGGCAGTAATGGCTTGTCCTTCTGGGCATTTCGGGACGGTTTTCAGAACCTGAATCAGGTCGAACGGAGTAATCAGCAACGCGCTGCGCTGGCCCAAACCCGCGCTGTGTTATTACAGGCCAGTACGGCCCTTAATAAGGCAGGGACGCTGACCGCCCTGAGCTATCCGCCAGAGGACATCAAAACGCTGATGACCCTCGCGCGCGATAGCCTGGCGCAGTCTGAGTTGATGTTTAAACGCTTTATGGCGACGTCGGATTCGACGGAGCAAGGCAAGGCGCTGTTTGGCGCAACGGAAAATAGTTTCAGCCAGTGGCACAGCGCTCTCGCGCATCAGGCCACCTGGCTTGAAAATAATCAGTTGTCAGATTTTCTGACCGCGCCGGTGCAGGCGGCTCAAGATGCTTTTGATGCGAATGTGAATGCGTGGCAGAGCAACATCGACAGCGTGTTGCAAACGGCGGGAGAGCAGAGTCAGCGCAATTACCACATGTCGGGGGTGATTTTCGCCACCATGGTGGTACTGACGGCACTGCTCACCAGCGGTGCGCTGTTCTGGTCGCGCAAGATGATCGTTCAGCCGCTGGCGATTATTGGCAGCCATTTCGACAGTATTGCCGCGGGGAACCTGGCACGACCGGTAGCGGTTTATGGGCGCAATGAGATCTCGGCCATTTTTGCCAGCCTGCAGAAGATGCAAAAGGCGTTACGCGAAACGGTCAGTGACGTTCGTCAGGGCAGCTCAGCCATGCATAGCGGTATTTCAGAAATTGCGATGGGCAATAACGATTTATCTTCGCGAACCGAACAGCAAGCGGCCGCTCTGGCGCAAACGGCGGCCAGCATGGAGCAACTGACCGCCACCGTCGGCCAGAACGCTGATAATGCGCGCCAGGCGTCAGGAATCGCCAAAAGTGCGGCAGACACAGCGCATAAAGGTGGCGAGCAGACGTCCCGGGTCGCCAGCACCATGCATGAGATTTCTGCCAGCTCGCAGAAAATCGGCGACATTATCGGCGTGATTGACAGCATTGCCTTCCAGACCAATATCCTGGCGTTGAATGCCGCGGTAGAGGCCGCCAGGGCGGGGGAGCAAGGGCGTGGTTTTGCCGTCGTCGCCGGAGAAGTGCGCAATCTGGCAAGCCGTAGCGCACAGGCGGCGAAAGAAATTAAGGGACTGATTGAGGAATCTGTCACCCGGGTTCATCAGGGCTCGCAGCTGGTGGATATGGCGTCGCGCACTATGACGGAAATAGTCAGTTCGGTGACCCGGGTTAACGACATCATGGGCGAGATTGCCTCGGCATCCGATGAACAGCGCAGAGGCATTGAGCAGGTGGCGCAGGCCGTCAGCCAGATGGACTCCGTGACGCAGCAAAACGCCGGTCTGGTGGAAGAAGCCGCATCCGCCGCCGGACAACTTGCCACGCAGGCCGATCATCTTTCTGCTTGTGTCGCATTTTTTAAACTTGAAGAGCAAACCGTAGCAAAACAAGAGTTGGCGCAGCCTCAGGTTGCGCCCGTTGTATCCTGAATGTGATTGAGAAGGCGCTATGACATCATCTCTGCCCTCCGGGCAAACGTCATTATTGTTACAGATGACACAGCGCCTCGCGCTGTCTGACGCGCATTTTCGTCGGATATGTCAATTAATCTACCAGCGTGCGGGGATCGTACTGGCCGACCATAAGCGGGACATGGTTTATAACCGCCTGGTTCGTCGTCTGCGTACCCTGGGGCTGGATGACTTTGGTCGCTATCTCAGCATGCTGGAAGCTAACCAGAACAGTGCTGAGTGGCAGGCTTTTATTAACTCCCTGACTACCAACCTGACCGCGTTTTTTCGCGAAGGGCATCATTTTCCGGTGCTGTCAGATCACGCTCGTCGGCGCAGCGGTGAATACCGCGTCTGGAGCGCGGCGGCGTCAACCGGAGAAGAACCCTACAGCATTGCGATTACGCTTGCCGATACCTTAGGTATGGCACCGGGCCGCTGGCGCGTTTTTGCCAGCGACATTGATACCGAAGTACTGGAAAAGGCCAGAAACGGCATTTACCGCCTCGATGAGCTAAAGACGCTGTCACCTCAGCAGTTGCAGCGTTATTTCATGCGCGGCACCGGGCCGCATGAAGGACTGGTACGCGTTAGGCAGGAACTGGCAGGTCATGTTGAATTTTCCAGCGTGAACTTACTGGATAAGCAGTACAACGTGCCCGGACCGTTCGACGCCATATTTTGTCGTAACGTGATGATCTATTTCGATAAAACGACACAACAGGACATTTTGCACCGTTTTGTTCCACTTCTTAAACCTGACGGGCTGCTGTTTGCAGGTCATTCAGAAAACTTTAGCAACCTTGTGCGCGAGTTTAGCCTGCGTGGACAGACCGTGTATGCGCATGCGCCAGGTAAGGATAAAGCATGAGTAAAATCAGGGTGTTGTCGGTAGATGATTCTGCATTGATGCGTCAAATCATGACCGAAATTATTAACAGTCACAGTGATATGGAAATGGTGGCGACGGCGCCGGATCCGTTGGTCGCCCGGGATTTAATCAAAAAATACAATCCAGACGTCCTGACGCTGGACGTGGAAATGCCGCGCATGGACGGCCTCGACTTCCTGGAGAAGTTGATGCGCCTGCGTCCAATGCCTGTGGTGATGGTTTCTTCACTGACCGGTAAAGGTTCAGAGGTCACGCTGCGGGCCTTGGAACTGGGGGCGATTGATTTTGTCACCAAACCGCAACTGGGGATCCGCGAAGGGATGCTGGCGTATAGCGAGATGATTGCCGAAAAGATCCGCACCGCATCGCGCGCAAAACTGGCGGCCCATAAGCCCATGGCGGCACCGACGACCTTGAAAGCAGGGCCGTTACTCAGTTCGGAAAAGCTGCTGGTGATTGGGGCGTCAACCGGAGGAACAGAGGCAATTCGCCATGTACTCCAGCCATTGCCGCTTTCAAGCCCCGGTATTCTTATTACCCAGCATATGCCACCAGGGTTTACCCGTTCGTTCGCCGAACGTCTGAACAAACTGTGCCAGATAACCGTGAAAGAGGCAGAAGACGGAGAGCGCGTACTCCCGGGGCATGCGTATATCGCGCCGGGCGACAAGCATATGGAACTGGCACGCAGCGGCGCGAACTATCAAATCAAAATTCATGACGGTCCGCCGGTTAATCGGCATCGGCCCTCAGTGGATGTGCTGTTCCATTCGGTGGCGAAACATGCGGGGCGCAATGCCGTCGGGGTGATCCTGACCGGTATGGGCAACGATGGCGCAGCCGGAATGTTAGCGATGAATCAGGCGGGAGCCTGGACCATTGCGCAAAACGAAGCAAGTTGTGTGGTGTTCGGCATGCCGCGCGAGGCCATCAATATGGGTGGCGTAAGCGAAGTGGTCGATCTTAGCCAGGTGAGCCAGCAAATGCTGGTGAAAATTAGTGCCGGACAGGCAATACGTATTTGAATCAGGAGTTTATTTTTATGGCGGATAAAGAGCTTAAGTTTTTGGTTGTGGATGACTTTTCCACCATGCGTCGCATCGTGCGTAACCTGCTTAAAGAGCTGGGATTCAACAATGTTGAAGAGGCTGAAGACGGCGTGGATGCGCTGAACAAGCTGCAGGCTGGGGGATTCGGTTTTGTTATTTCTGACTGGAACATGCCGAACATGGATGGACTGGAACTGCTGAAAACCATCCGTGCCGATGGCGGGATGGCTTCTCTGCCGGTGCTGATGGTCACGGCAGAAGCGAAAAAAGAGAACATCATTGCGGCAGCACAGGCAGGTGCCAGTGGCTATGTCGTGAAACCGTTCACGGCGGCGACGCTGGAAGAAAAACTGAATAAAATCTTTGAGAAACTGGGCATGTGAGGGTGTGATGATGATGCAACCACAAATTAAACCTGCTGACGAACACTCTGCAGGGGACATCATCGCGCGCATCGGCAGTTTGACCCGAATGCTGCGCGACAGCCTGCGTGAACTGGGGCTGGATCAGGCCATTGCCGAAGCGGCAGAAGCGATTCCTGATGCCCGCGATCGTCTCGATTATGTTGTACAGATGACCGCGCAGGCGGCAGAGCGCGCGCTAAACAGCGTAGAAGCTTCGCAGCCGCATCAGGACGCGATGGAAAAAGGGGCCAAAGACCTGACTAAACGCTGGGATGAATGGTTCGAAAATCCGATCGAACTGTCCGATGCTCGTGAACTGGTCACCGATACCCGTCAGTTCCTTGGTGATGTGCCTGGACATACCAGCTTTACCAATGCCCAGTTGCTGGACATCATGATGGCGCAGGATTTCCAGGATCTCACCGGTCAGGTCATCAAGCGCATGATGGATGTTATCCAGGAAATTGAACGTCAGCTGCTGATGGTTCTGTTGGAAAACATTCCGGAACAGGGCGCTCGTCCAAAACGTGAAAACGAAAGCTTGCTTAACGGCCCGCAGGTTGACGCCTCGAAAGCCGGTGTAGTGGCAAGTCAGGATCAGGTTGACGACCTGCTGGATAGCCTCGGGTTCTGATGCGTATTTGCCGGATGTGAGGCGTGGGCCTCTCATCCGGCTTACACGCAATTCAGCTTAAAGCCATAAATCCCGTCTTTTTTACCGCTTACTCTTCCCATTGCTGGATAGCTGTTCTGGCATCATTCTCGCCTATATCTCTATCCAGGGTCTGATGCGTGGCAGAAGAAAGCGACGACGACAAAACAGAAGCCCCCACACCCCACCGACTTGAAAAAGCGCGGGAAGAAGGGCAGATCCCCCGATCCAAAGAGCTAACCTCACTGCTTATTTTGCTGGTGGGTGTGTGCATTATCTGGATTGGTGGGGAGTCGCTTGCCCGCAGGCTGGCTGGCATGCTGTCGGCCGGATTACGTTTTGACCACAGTATGGTTAACGACCCTAATCTGATCCTCAGCCAAATCATCCTGCTGATTAAAGACGCGATGATTGCGCTGTTGCCGTTGATTACCGGCGTCGTTCTGGTGGCTTTAATTTCCCCGGTGATGCTTGGCGGCTTGATTTTCAGCGGTAAATCCCTGCAACCCAAATTCTCTAAGCTGAATCCGTTGCCGGGCATTAAGCGCATGTTTTCCGCGCAAACCGGCGCAGAACTGCTCAAAGCGATACTGAAGTCCACGTTGGTGGGAAGCGTGGCCGGATTTTATCTCTGGCATAACTGGCCAGCGATGATGCGTCTGATGGCGGAGTCACCGATTACGGCGATGGGCAACGCCCTGGATTTAGTCGGTATGTGTGCACTTCTGGTGGTACTTGGCGTCATTCCGATGGTGGGGTTCGACGTCTTTTTCCAGATCTATAGCCATGTGAAAAAGCTACGTATGTCGCGTCAGGATATCCGCGATGAATTTAAGCAAAGCGAAGGTGACCCGCACGTTAAAGGCAAAATACGTCAAATGCAGCGCGCGGCCGCTCAGCGTCGCATGATGGCGGATGTGCCGAAAGCAGACGTTATTGTCACTAACCCTACGCACTACTCAGTGGCGTTGAAGTATGACGAGAACAAAATGAGTGCGCCGAAAGTTGTTGCGAAAGGGGCCGGGCTGGTTGCGCTGCGCATTCGTGAAATTGGCGCAGAGCACCGTGTCCCGACATTAGAAGCGCCGCCACTGGCGCGTGCGCTCTATCGCCATGCTGAGATTGGTCAGCAAATACCGGGGCAATTATACGCCGCCGTTGCCGAAGTACTGGCATGGGTATGGCAGCTAAAACGCTGGCGTCTGGCTGGCGGCAAACGTCCACCACAACCTGAAAACCTTCCGGTGCCAGAAGCACTGGATTTCATGAACGAGAAGAATACTGATGGCTAATCTGGTCGCGATGCTGCGTCTGCCCAGCAACCTGAAATCCACGCAATGGCAAATCCTTGCCGGACCGATCCTCATCCTGCTGATCCTGTCGATGATGGTGCTGCCGCTGCCGGCTTTCGTCCTCGATTTGCTGTTCACATTTAACATTGCGCTGTCGATCATGGTGCTGCTGGTGGCGATGTTCACCCAGCGTACACTGGAGTTTGCCGCATTCCCGACGATTTTGCTGTTTACCACATTATTACGTCTGGCGCTGAACGTCGCGTCTACCCGTATCATTTTGATGGAAGGACACACTGGCGCGGCGGCGGCGGGGAAGGTGGTTGAAGCCTTCGGCCACTTCCTGGTGGGCGGTAACTTTGCGATCGGCATCGTGGTCTTCGTGATTCTCGTCATCATTAACTTTATGGTCATCACCAAAGGTGCGGGGCGTATCGCCGAGGTTGGCGCGCGCTTCGTGCTGGATGGTATGCCCGGCAAGCAGATGGCGATTGATGCGGATTTGAATGCCGGTCTGATTGGCGAAGATGAAGCTAAAAAACGACGCTCGGAAGTGACCCAGGAAGCGGATTTTTACGGCTCAATGGACGGTGCGAGTAAATTCGTCCGTGGAGATGCCATCGCTGGTATTTTGATCATGGTAATCAACGTGGTCGGCGGTCTGTTAGTTGGGGTGTTGCAGCATGGTATGAGCATGGGCAGCGCTGCGGAAAGTTATACCCTGCTGACCATCGGTGACGGGCTGGTGGCACAAATTCCTGCGCTGGTTATCTCTACCGCGGCGGGTGTTATCGTGACCCGCGTGAGTACCGACCAGGACGTAGGCGAACAGATGGTGACCCAACTGTTCAGTAACCCCAGCGTCATGTTGCTCAGTGCGGCGGTACTTGGACTTTTGGGTCTGGTTCCGGGCATGCCTAACCTGGTGTTTCTGATGTTTACTGCCGCATTGTTGGCTCTGGCATGGTGGATGCGCGGTCGTGAGCAAAAAGCGCCAGATGAACCGCAGCCGGTGAAAATGCCGGAAAACAACTCCGTGGTGGAAGCCACATGGAACGACGTGCAGCTGGAAGATTCGCTGGGCATGGAGGTTGGTTACCGCCTGATCCCAATGGTGGATTTTCAGCAGGATGGCGAGTTACTGGGGCGAATTCGCAGTATTCGTAAGAAATTTGCCCAGGATATGGGCTTCCTGCCGCCGGTGGTACACATTCGAGACAATATGGATCTGCAGCCGGCCCGCTATAGAATTTTGATGAAAGGGGTAGAAATTGGCAGCGGTGACGCCTATCCGGGACGCTGGCTGGCCATTAACCCGGGTACTGCCGCCGGGTCGCTGCCGGGTGAGAAAACGGTCGATCCGGCGTTCGGACTGGACGCTATCTGGATTGAAAGCGCATTGAAGGAACAGGCGCAGATTCAGGGCTTTACGGTGGTTGAAGCCAGTACTGTTGTTGCTACACATCTAAACCATCTGATTGGACAGTTCGCCGCTGAGCTGTTTGGCCGTCAGGAAGCGCAGCAGTTACTGGATCGAGTGTCGCAGGAGATGCCAAAGCTGACGGAAGATCTGGTGCCGGGCGTTGTGACGCTCACCACGCTGCATAAAGTGCTGCAGAACTTGCTGGATGAGAAAGTACCGATTCGCGATATGCGCACCATTCTTGAAACGCTGGCGGAACATGCGCCGTTGCAAAACGATCCGCATGAGCTTACCGCGGTCGTCCGTGTTGCGTTAGGACGTGCCATCACTCAGCAGTGGTTCCCGGGTAATGAAGAGGTTCAGGTTATCGGTCTTGATACTCCGCTCGAGCGTTTGCTGCTGCAAGCGCTGCAGGGGGGCGGCGGTCTGGAGCCTGGGCTTGCAGACCGACTGCTGGCCCAGACTCAGGAAGCGCTGTCCCGGCAGGAAATGTTGGGCGCGCCGCCGGTCTTGCTGGTTAATCACGCGTTACGTCCGTTACTGGCGCGGTTTTTACGCCGCAGCATCCCGCAGTTGGTGGTGTTATCGAATATGGAGCTTTCCGATAACCGCCATATCCGCATGACGGCGACCATTGGAGGTAAATAATGCGTAAGTTACTGTGGTTGTTGTTTTTTCCTCTGGTGGCGCAGGCCGCCGGAGAAGGGGCCTGGCAGGCAAGTGGCATGGGGATCACCTTAAATCACCGTGGCCAGTCAGCCTCGTCTGATCCTTTGGTTCCCAGCCAGCCGGTCTCAGGCTTGATGACGCTGGTGGCCTGGCGCTATGAGCTGAATGGCCCAACGCCCGCAGGTTTGCGGGTGCGTTTATGTTCTCAGTCCCGTTGTGTCGAACTGGACGGGCAAAGTGGGACCACCAACGGGTTCAATAACGTTCCGGCCATTGAACCGATGCATTTTGTCTGGGAGGTCCCCGGCGGTGGTCGCCTGATCCCTGCGTTACGCATTCAGAGCAATCAGGTGATTGTGAACTACCGTTAACCCCCTCCGTCATTCAGACCAGCAGTTGAAACTGCTGGTTGTTTCAACATTCCAGTCTCTCATTCAATTAAATAGAAACGCCGTTTTATAAAATAAGTGACGTACGTTGCCGGACTCTTTGTATTCTTGCCATTTCACGAATCCTTCTGGCAGAAATAGAAAGGTTTCACTTCCTGTTAGCTTTTACTGTGACCCTATAAGGATGCCCATTGTCAAAGCGAGGATTGCGGGGCCTCCAAAAAAGCTGCTGCGCCGTAACAGGGGCAGGTCACAGCATTGAATCCGACATTGACAGAGGTTTAGTAAATGATTGTTTACCCGGTTAAACATAGCCCGTTATTGCGCCAGCCAGAACATTTTATTGCCAGGGATGAATTAAAAACGCTGATCAAAAAGGTGACGCATAACCTGGTCAATATTCATGACGAAACCGGCGAGTTCTTGCTGCGTCTGGACGATGGACGCGTAATTGATACTAAAGGCTGGGCGGGATGGGAGTGGACACACGGCGTCGGCCTGTACGGGATGTATCAGTACTATCTGCAAACCGGCGATGAAACGATGCGCGATATCATCGATAGCTGGTTTGCCGATCGCTTTGCTGAAGGTGCAACCACTAAAAACGTGAACACCATGGCGCCATTTTTAACGTTGGCGTATCGCTATGAAGAGACGCGTAATCCAGCGTATCTGCCGTGGCTCGACAGCTGGGCTGAGTGGGCAATGCATGAGATGCCGCGTACCGAATTTGGTGGTATGCAACACATCACGCTGGCGGAAGAAAACCATCAACAGATGTGGGATGACACGCTGATGATGACGGTTTTACCGCTGGCGAAGATTGGCAAGCTACTCAATCGCCCGGACTACATCGAAGAGGCAACGTATCAGTTCCTGCTGCACGTGCAAAACCTGATGGATAAAGAAACGGGGCTGTGGTTCCACGGCTGGAGCTATGAAGGAAATCATAACTTTGCTAATGCCCGCTGGGCGCGTGGCAACAGTTGGTTAACTATCGTGATCCCGGACTTCCTCGAATTACTTGATTTACCGGAAAACAATGCTGTTCACCGCTATCTTGTACAGGTCCTGAACGCGCAAATCGCGGCGCTGGCGAAATGCCAGGATGAAAGTGGGTTGTGGCATACCTTGCTGGACGACCCGCAGTCGTATCTGGAAGCATCGGCAACTGCCGGATTTGCCTATGGGATCCTCAAAGCAGTACGTAAACGCTACGTTGGGCAAGAGTATGTGCCGGTAGCCGAAAAAGCCATTCGCGGCATTGTGCAGCATATTTCACCGGAAGGTGAACTGCTGCACACCTCGTTTGGTACCGGGATGGGACACAATCTTGATTTCTACCGCAACATCCCTCGGACCTCCATGCCTTACGGACAGGCGATGGCGATGCTGTGCCTTACCGAATACTTGCGAAAGTATTTTTGATATCGGTATTCGATGGCGATACCGCTATCGGACCTGATTGTTCAGTCGTCACTGTTTGTACCGTGTTGTCCTGCGGGGCAAACAGATGATCCATGATCTGACGCATAACCGGCGCGGCGGTGACACCATCGCTGCCGCCGTTTTCCAGAATTAACGCCACCGCGACCTTCGGGTTCTTATAGGGTGCAAATGCGGTATAGAACACGTGGTCGCGCAAGCGGACAGGGATCATCTTCGCATTGTAGGTCTGATTTTCTTTCAGGCTAAAGACCTGCGAGGTGCCGCTTTTTGCCGCAATGCCGTATGGCGCGGTGTGAAAGAACTTATAACCTGTACCATTTGGTTCATTCGCCATGCCGAACATCGCCTGACGCACCAGTCCCCAGTAGGGCGATGAGGCTGAGGCGATTTGTGACGGTGCTTCTGGAGCCTGATACGGCGTGATGGTTTTGCCGCTCTCTTCATCGAGCAGCAGGTGAGGGACGATAACCTTGCCGTTGTTAATCAGTGCGACCATGGCTTTTACCATCTGAATAGGTGTGGCAATCCAGTAGCCCTGACCGATGCCAACTGAAATAGTGTCCCCCTGATACCAGGCTTTTTTGTGCACTTTTTGCTTCCATTCGCGGCTCGGGAGCAGGCCGTTATACTCCTCATCAAGATCGATGCCGGTCGGTTTACCGTAACCAAACTGGCTGAGCATGCTGTTAATCCGGTCGATCCCCATCATATACGCCACCTGATAGAAGAACGTATCGGCAGACTCTTCTATCGCTTTGGTGACATCCAGCATACCGTGGCCCGTTTTTTTCCAGTCACGGTAATGTCGCTCGGTGCCGGGTAGCGTCCAGGTAGGGGCGCCGAAGAAACTGGTCTGCGGCGTGATCACACCGTTCAGTAATGCCGACATCGCCATATACGGTTTGACCGTTGAAGCGGGAGGGTACAATCCTTGCGTGACGCGATTGATTAATGGCAGGTCTTTATCCTGGAGTAGTTTGTTATAGTCCTGATAGCTGATGCCTTTGACAAACGGATTGGGGTCATAGCTGGGGTTTGAGACCATCGCTAGGACGGAACCGTCGTGTGGATCTTCAACCAAAACGGCGGCACGCTGGCCAGCCAACAAGCTCTCAATGTATTGCTGTAAATGTAAATCCAGCGTCAGATGGATATCTTTTCCGGCAACGGGCGGCACATCTTTGATCAGGCGTACGATGCGTCCGTGGTTATCTACTTCCACCTCCTGATAACCGGTTTTTCCATGCAGTTCGTTTTCGTAATAGCGCTCAATACCTTGCTTACCGATGTTGTGATCGGCGGCGTAGTTCTCCGCCAGACCCTTTTGATCCAGTGCTTTCAGGTCGTTGTCATTGATTTTTGAAACATAACCCAGGACATGCGCCAGCGCCGCACCATAGGGATACTGGCGGTCTTCGTAACTATTGATGTTGACGCCGCTAAAATGAAACTGGTTTACTGAGAAACGGGCGATTTCGACATCGGTTAGCGCATTTTTTAGCACCACAGGACGATAGCGGCTGCTGGCTTTCAGCTCATGGCGAAACTGGTCTATGTCATCAGGTGTGAGGTCAACGATCGGCGTGAGCTGCTGGAGTAACGCATTCATATCGCTGATTTTATACGGCGTAACGGAAATATCGTACCAGGTAACGTTGCGCACCAGCGGGATGCCGTTGCGATCGTAAATCATGCCACGCGTTGGGGCGACGGGCAGCATTTTGATGTCGTTTGCATTCGACCGGGTGGTGTAATACTGGTGCTGGCAGATTTGTAAGTTATACAGATTGTAAATCAGGATGCCAAAACAGATGACTACCAGGCCAAAGGCCACCAATACACGCCGCTGGAAGAGCTTTTCTTCCGCCTCAAAATCTCTGAATGTCATTGACCCGTACCCGATTAATTCGCCGCCTAATGATACGGAGGCTTAGACGGGATGACAGGCAAAAGATGTTCCATATCTCTAGGGAAATGTGTCATTCCTTGTGGGTTGTTACAAATTACAGTGAACGTAGCCGTTTCTCGTCGGCCTGAGTGTGCTGCCTACGAGGGCGGTCATTCGGGGAAATAAAAAAGCCCGCGACATAGCGCGGGCTTTCACATTATTTGAAGTGATTACATACGTTCTACGGTTTCGATACCCAGTGTATCCAGACCCAGCTTCAGGGTTTTCGCCGTCAGCTGTGCCAGCTTCAGTCGGCTGTTACGAATCTCTTCGTTTTCAGCGCTGAGAATAGGGCAGTGCTCATAGAAGCCGGAGAACAGACCAGCAACGTCGTACAGGTAAGCACACATCACGTGTGGCGTACCTTCACGCGCAACGACGGTCAGCGTTTCTTCAAACTGCAGCAGACGCGCCGCCAGTTGAGCCTCGCGATCTTCGCTGATAACGACCTGCGCATTTGCCAGCGCGCTTTCGTCGATATCTGCTTTACGGAACACGGACAGTACGCGGGTATAAGCGTACTGCATATATGGCGCGGTGTTACCTTCGAACGCCAGCATGTTGTCCCAGTCGAAGATGTAGTCGGTGGTACGGTTTTTGGACAGATCCGCGTATTTCACTGCGCCGATACCGACCGCATTTGCCAGTTTTTCCAGTTCGTCGGCAGGCATGTCCGGGTTCTTCTCCGCGACCAGACGACGTGCGCGCTCCAGCGCTTCATCCAGCAGATCGGCCAGTTTAACCGTGCCGCCCGCACGGGTTTTGAACGGTTTACCGTCTTTGCCCAGCATCATACCGAACATGTGGTGTTCCAGCGGCACTGAATCTGGCACATAACCAGCTTTACGTACGATGGTCCAGGCCTGCATTAAGTGCTGATGCTGGCGAGAGTCGATGTAATAAAGTACGCGATCGGCATGCAGGGTTTCGTAACGATACTTGGCGCAGGCGATGTCGGTTGTGGTGTAGAGATAGCCGCCATCTTTCTTCTGAATGATAACGCCCATCGGTTCGCCTTCCTTGTTCTTATACTCATCAAGGAATACGACGGTAGCGCCTTCGCTTTCAACAGCCAGGCCTTTCGCCTTCAGATCGGCGACGATGCCAGGCAGCATCGGGTTGTACAGGCTCTCGCCCATGACGTCGTCACGGGTCAGGGTAACGTTGAGGCGATCGTAGGTTAACTGGTTCTGCGACATGGTAATGTCGACCAGTTTGCGCCACATCTCGCGGAAGTATTCGTCACCGCCTTGCAGTTTCACGACATAACTACGGGCGCGTTCAGCGAAGGCTTCATCTTCGTCGTAATGTTTTTTCGCATCACGGTAGAAACCTTCCAGGTCAGCCAGCGCCATCTCTCCGGCATTTTCCTGCTGCTGTTTTTCCAGCCATGCGATGAGCATACCGAACTGAGTACCCCAGTCGCCGACGTGGTTAGCGCGAATAACGTTGTGACCGAGGAACTCCAGCGTACGCACCGCCGCGTCACCGATGATGGTGGAACGCAGGTGACCAACGTGCATCTCTTTCGCTACGTTAGGCGCGGAGTAGTCAACCACGACGGTTTGTTTAGCCGGTTGAGTGACGCCCAGACGATCGGAAGCCAGCGCCTGCTGAACGTGCAGCGCCAGAAATGCTGGATCGAGAAAAATATTGATAAAGCCCGGGCCTGCAATTTCAACTTTGCTGGCAATCCCGTTGAGATCCAGATGAGTCAGCACCTGCTCAGCCAGTTGTCGCGGCGCCATACCCAGTTTTTTAGCGACAGCCATCATGCCGTTAGCTTGATAGTCGCCGAACTGTACTTTTGCTGACTGACGAACCTGCGGTTCGCAATCTGCAGGTGCGCCTGCAGCAATCATGGCCTGACTGACTTTTTCTGAGAGAAGAGCCTGAATATTCACCGGAATACCTTACATTTATGAAGCGGCCTAAAATTCACCGCACCAGTTTAAGAATTAAGGGCGGGAGTATACTGCAAATGCCCGTTGCCGTCAGCATTGTGTGTACCGCCAGTAGCCTGAAATATAAACAATGCAATGGCGTAAATTTATTCATGATGTGTTCGGAGAAAACAGCGGTTGGATGGCGCAGCGCAACAGAGTAAATTAGCGACTTTGAACATGGATATGAGCTTTTAATATGGCGAACTGGCAAACCGTTGCAGAACTACAGGATATTTCTGCTGATTTACCGCATTTCACGCAGGCATTAACGGAACTTTCTACCCGTCTTGGGCTGGATATCACAGGCCTGGAAGCCGATCACATTTCCTTGCGTTGCCATCAAAATACCACCGCAGAGCGCTGGCGTCGTGGGTTTGAACAGTGCGGTGAATTGTTGTCAGAAAACATCATTAACGGCAGACCTATTTGTCTTTTTAAACTGCATGAGCCGGTTTGTGTGCAACATTGGCAATTTTCCATCGTCGAACTGCCGTGGCCGGGCGAAAAACGCTACCCACATGAAGGCTGGGAACATATTGAAATTGTTCTGCCGGGAGAGGCGGGAACGCTGAATGCGCGAGCGCTGGCGCTGCTTTCCGATCACGGTCTGAGTCAACCGGGCATTTTTGTGAAAACCAGCTCGCCAAAAGGTGAGCGTGAGCGTTTACCGAATCCGACGCTGGCGGTTAGCGATGGTAGCGTGACGATAAAATTCCATCCGTGGTCGATTGAAACCATTGTGGCAAGCGAACGTCAGGAGTGAGCATGGCTATACTGGAAATCTGCTGTTACAGCATGGAGTGCGCGCGCACGGCGCAGCAAAACGGCGCGGATCGTATTGAACTATGCTCGGCACCCAAAGAAGGGGGCTTAACGCCGTCACTGGGCGTCTTGCGTTCCGTTCGCCAGCACATTTCGATTCCCGTCAATCCCATTATTCGCCCACGTGGAGGCGACTTTTGCTACACCGAAGGTGAATTTGCTGCAATGCTGGATGATATTGCGATGGTCAGGGAACTGGGATTCTCAGGGCTGGTGACCGGCATTTTAGATGTGGATGGCAATGTCGATATGCCGCGCATGGAGAAAATAATGATTGCCGCCGGTTCGCTGCAAGTCACTTTTCATCGGGCCTTTGATATGTGTGCTAACCCACTCAATGCGCTTAAAAAATTAGCTGATTTGGGCATTGCCAGAGTACTCACTTCAGGGCAAAAATCAGATGCGGCGCAAGGTTTAACAAAAATAATGGAACTTATTGCGCAGCCCGGTGCTCCAATCATTATGGCCGGAGCGGGGGTTCGCGCCTCGAATTTGTCCCTGTTCCTTGATGCTGGAGTGCAGGAAGTCCACAGTTCTGCCGGAGTATGGCTGGCTTCACCAATGCGTTATCGCAATTCGGGGTTGTCGATGTCTTCGGATGCGCAGGCGGATGAGTATTCGCGCTATGCGGTAGACGGGACGGCGGTTGCTGAAATGAAAGCAATCATTGCACACCATCAGGCCAACTGATTTTACCGTTGCATCATGTCGCCCAATATGATGCTTGCTCGTACCAGGCCCCTGCAATTTCAACAGGGGCCTTTTTTTCTCCTTCATATTTCAAGCCGCAGCAGCGTTGGCCGCCTCGCGCACCCCGGTCACGTAGTTATCTACGCTCCCGGGGATTTGCTACGTTGCCGCCTTGCTGCAACTTGAACTATTTTGGAGAAACGGTGCTATACGTAACGGTCATTCGGCAATCTATTACGGCTTACGCGCAATCAATACTGCGCGTAATGGGGCGGGGTAGCCTTCCACCGTTTTGCTGTGGTCGTTCGGGTCGAGGAAGTCGGCTAGCGACTCGGTTACCATCCACTCGGTGCGGCGTTGCTCTTCGGTGGTGGTGACGCAGACATCGGCGATGCGCACATCAACAAAACCGCATTTTTCCAGCCAGTTTTTTAAAGCCAACGCAGATGGAATAAAGTAGACGTTACGCATTTGCGCGTAGCGATCGCCCGGCACCAGAACGGTATTTTCATCACCTTCGACGACCAGCGTTTCCAGCACCAGCTCGCCATCTTTAACCAACTGATCCTTCAACTGCCACAGATGTTCCAGCGGCGATCGGCGGTGATAAAGCACGCCCATGGAGAACACGGTGTCAAAGGCGTTTAGCGCTGGAAGTTGCTCAATACCCAGCGGCAGCAGGTGAGCACGCTGGTCATTGCCCAGCAGTTTACGTACCGCCTCAAACTGGCACAGAAACAGTTGCGTAGGATCGATCCCAACCGCCAGATGCGCTCCAGCGCCAATCATGCGCCACATGTGATAACCACTGCCACAGCCAACATCAAGAATGGTACGGCCGGTGAGATCAGACAAGTGCGGCAGAACGCGATCCCACTTCCAGTCGGAACGCCATTCGGTATCGATGTTGACGCCGTACAGCGAGTACGGTCCTTTACGCCATGGCATCAGGTTACGCATCAGGGTGTCGATACGTTTAAGCTGGCCTTCGCTGAGCGGTTCTTTACTTTCTGCGGTAACGCTGTGCAGTAAGTCCAGACGATGCGGCGTCAGCTCGGGCAGAAACTCGACGGCGTTTGACCATTGTTTAAATAAACCATGCTGATCGCGCTGCCAGGCAGCGATTTGCGCCGGAAGCGTTTCCAGCCAATGGGACAGATGATTTTTGGCAATCAACTGATAAAAGTTACCAAAATCGATCATGCGCTAACCTCAGCTTTCAACGCCACCAGAGAGCCAAAGTTGAAGCACTGGAACCACAATTCGCTGTGCTCAAAGCCGGCCTGATGCAGTCGCGCTTTGTGCGTTTCTACCGAGTCGGTCAGCATCACGTTTTCCAGCATGCTGCGTTTCTGACTAATTTCCAGTTCGCTGTAGCCATTGGCCCGTTTGAAGTCGTGGTGCATGTTGAACAGCAGCTCGCCAACGTTAGCGTCTTCGAAACTGAATTTTTCAGACAGCACCAGCGCGCCGCCGGGATTCAACCCTTGATAAATCTTATCCAACAATGCCTGGCGCTCAGGTGGCTCAAGGAATTGCAGGGTAAAATTCAGCACCACCATCGAGGCGTTTTCGATAGTAATGTTGCGAATATCGCCTTCGACAACCTCAACCGGGGTCGGTGCCTTATAGGCGTCAATATGACGACGGCAGCGCTCAACCATCGCCGGGGAGTTATCGACGGCAATAATTTTGCAATTCTCGTGATGAATATTGCGACGCACCGAGAGCGTCGCCGCGCCCAGAGAACAGCCCAGATCGTAGACCTGCGTGTTGGGTTGTACGAAACGTTCGGCCAGCATGCCAATCATAGAAATGATATTGGAATAGCCAGGAACGGAACGCTGGATCATATCCGGGAAGACTTCAGCTACCCGTTCATCAAAGGTCCAGTCACCCAGACTGGCGATAGGCGCAGAAAAAAGCGTGTCGCGGTGAGACATAACGTAAAAATCCGGGAAAAATAAAGTGGCGTATTGTGCGCTAATGCAGGGAGAAAACCAACTCCCAGGGCATATACCAAAGATTCGCCAGCACCATTAGCAACAGCGAACACCAGGTTGCGCTCATGCCTGAACGGCGCCAGCGGAAAAGCCGGTGGTGGAATCCGTAATAATGCATCAGTCGTCCGGCAATCAACATCAACCCGCAAATATGCACCATCCACGTCTCTGCGCCGTTCATTTCCATAAATAACAGCAGCACTAACGCGACGGGAATATATTCCACCGCATTACCGTGAATGCGGATAGCGCTTTGCAGTTCGCTAAAACCTCCATCGCCATAGGCAACGCGATATTGCATGCGCAGGCGAACGACGTCAAAGGAGAACTTTATTAACAATAACGCACCCAATACGGCATAAAGCGCGCTTACCATACAAACTCCCTTTACTCGTCATACTTCAAGTTGCATGCGCGGTGGCTGTACTCGCTCCCCTCAGTCACTTACTAATGTAAGCTCCTGAGGATTCTCTCCCTTGCCATCTTCCTGCAACTCGAATTATTTAGAGTACGGTTGGGTTGATGGCACTGACTATGATAGGTGGCATTTTCAGAAAAGAGAAGATTGCTGTGGAATAGAGGGTGCTGATCCGATCTCTGGCAGGGCGCTGCGTAAATCTGCCCATAGCGTATCAACAAGCTCCGGGGCCTGCGCGATGTCCGGCGTATGCAAAAACAGATACGGCGTCGTGGTGCGTTGCCATAGCGATAGCTTGGTCAGCCAGACGGCAAAAAGCTCGCTGTTTTGTGCCATATTATCGCTACCGATAAAGCGTACCATCGGATGGTTTGCCGTCACCACCGCATGCACCGGAACCTTCGGTTTCTTGCGCTGGGCGTCACGTATTGCTTCAGTATGCGGGATTGCGGCATGCACCGGGCGGCTGTCCAGAATCACCCGGTTTACTCCGCGCTCGTGTAAACCGCGATTAAATAGCTGCTCGGCTTCGCCTTTGGCAAAGAAGTCTGGATGGCGAACTTCCACACCGTAGGTAAAGGAATTCGGGAGCACATCGAGAAACTGCCACAGGGCAGGCAGATCGCGTGGGCCAAAAGTCGCAGGTAATTGCAGCCAGTATTGTCCAATGCGCGATTCCAGCGGCGACATGCGCGTAAAAAATTCCTGTACCAGGTCATCACAATTACGCAGCGCAGCCTGATGCGAAATGGTCGCCGGAAATTTAAAACAAAATCGAAACGCATCGGTGGTCTGTGCCTGCCAGCGGGCAACAATATCGGATTTAGGCAGCGCATACAGCGTGGTATTGCCCTCCACGCAGTTAAAGTGGCGGGCATACTCTTCAAGGCTGGTGATCCCCAGACGCACCCATTTTGGATGCGACCACTGGGGTAAACCGATATAAATCATAGCGCTTGCAGAATCTCCTCCACGCTGCGAACGCGCGCAATGCGCGGGAAAATGTGGGTCATGCTGGCCTGGTGTTGCTCAGCACTGGCGGCGCTACAGGCATCCTCTGCAATGATAAGACTGAAACCCAGCTCCCACGCATTTCGCGCCGTCGACTCAACGCCAATGTTCGTCGAGATGCCGCACAGGACGATGGTATCAACACCCCGGCGACGCAGCTGCAATTCCAGATCGGTGCCATAGAAGGCTCCCCACTGGCGTTTAGTCACTTCGATATCGCTGGCGCATTTCCCCAAAGCAGCCGGGTAATGCCACCAGTTTTCAGGTAACGCTTTTGCCGGAGACTGAGCATCTACGGGTTGTTTCAGCGCTTCGGCGTAATCGTCAGACCAGCCGACGCGCACCATTACCACCGGGGAACCGTGGGCACGGAATTTTTCCGCCAACTGCGCGGCGCGGGTAACCACATCATGTGCCGTATGAGGGCCGCCAGCGAAAGGCAGGATCCCTTCCTGTAAATCAATTACGACAAGGGCGGTTGTTTTAGCGTTCAATTCCAGCATGGTCACTCCAGTAATAAAAGAATTCCGTTACACCTTAATCGCGAATCAGTGTGAAAGGGGCGACAATTTTTGTTATTTTTTGTGAGATTACGCAATGCCCGTCCAGGAAACAGGCGTACAGTCAGTACCGGACTGAGAGTCTATCCCAGTAGGCTCTTATCGTGCGGCAGAATTTCCAGTATAATAGCCGCCTTTTTTCATTCAGTTGTGACATTCAGCTAAAGCTGCGACTTCGTCATCTGCGAGACAGGTGACAATCCGCCTGCGGCAAAGTTAAGGGATATCTCATGCGTACAGAATATTGCGGACAGCTACGTCTGTCCCACGAGGGGCAGCAGGTGACTCTGTGTGGTTGGGTCAACCGTCGTCGTGATCTTGGTAGCCTGATCTTTATCGATATGCGCGACCGCGAAGGTATCGTGCAGGTATTTTTCGATCCGGACCGTGCGGACGCGTTAAAGCTGGCCTCCGAACTGCGTAATGAGTTCTGCATCCAGGTTACGGGCACCGTGCGTGCGCGTGACGCGAAAAACGTCAACGCCGATATGGCGACGGGCGAAATTGAAGTGCTGGCCTCCGATCTGACCATCATCAACCGTTCAGACTCGCTGCCGTTGGACTCTAACCACGTCAACACCGAAGAAGCGCGACTGAAGTATCGCTATTTAGATCTGCGTCGCCCTGAAATGGCGCAGCGCCTGAAAACGCGTGCCAAAATCACCAGTCTGGTGCGTCGTTTTATGGACGACCACGGCTTCCTCGACATCGAAACACCGATGCTGACCAAAGCGACGCCGGAAGGCGCGCGCGATTACCTGGTACCTTCTCGCGTACATAAAGGTAAATTCTACGCGCTGCCGCAATCACCTCAGTTGTTTAAACAGCTGCTGATGATGTCTGGCTTTGACCGCTACTATCAGATCGTTAAATGCTTCCGTGATGAAGACTTACGTGCTGACCGTCAGCCTGAATTTACCCAGATCGACGTTGAGACTTCCTTCATGACCGCACCGCAGGTGCGTGAAGTGATGGAAGCGCTGGTGCGTAATCTGTGGCTGGAAGTGAAAGGTGTCGATCTGGGTGATTTCCCGATCATGACCTTTGCCGAAGCTGAGCGTCGTTACGGTTCCGATAAACCAGACCTGCGTAACCCGATGGAGCTGGTTGACGTCGCCGATCTGGTGAAAGACGTTGAGTTCGCAGTGTTCTCTGGCCCGGCAAACGATGCGAAAGGCCGCGTAGCTGCTCTGCGTGTACCGGGCGGTGCTGCGCTGAGCCGTAAGCAGATCGACGATTACGGTAACTTTATCAAGATTTACGGCGCGAAAGGCCTGGCTTACATCAAAGTCACCGAACGTGCGAAAGGTCTGGAAGGTATTACCAGCCCAGTTGCTAAGTTCCTGAACGCAGAAATTGTGGAAGCGATTCTGGCACGTACCGGTGCACAAGACGGCGACATGATTTTCTTCGGTGCCGACAACAAGAAAGTAGTTGCCGACGCGATGGGCGCGCTGCGTTTGAAACTGGGTAAAGACCTGAACATCACCGACGAAGCCAAATGGGCGCCGCTGTGGGTTATCGACTTCCCAATGTTTGAAGACGATGGTGAAGGCGGCCTGACCGCAATGCACCACCCGTTCACCGCGCCGAAAGATATGACGGCCGCTGAGCTGAAAGCAGCGCCGGAAGACGCGGTTGCCAACGCGTACGATATGGTCATCAACGGCTACGAAGTAGGCGGCGGTTCCGTGCGTATTCACAACGGCGACATGCAGCAAACCGTATTCGGTATTCTGGGCATTAATGAGCAAGAACAGCGTGAGAAATTCGGCTTCCTGCTGGATGCGCTAAAATATGGTACACCGCCGCATGCTGGCCTGGCGTTTGGTCTGGACCGTCTGACTATGCTGTTGACCGGTACTGACAACATTCGTGACGTTATTGCTTTCCCGAAAACTACGGCTGCAGCGTGTCTGATGACTGAAGCGCCAAGCTTTGCCAACGCAGCTGCGCTGGCGGAACTGAGCATTCAGGTTGTTAAGAAGGCCGAGAATAACTGATATGACATATAAACAGCCTGTCTCGGTGTTAGTCGTGATTTATGCAAAGGACACCGGGAGAGTGCTGATGTTACAGCGACGCGACGATCCTGATTTCTGGCAGTCGGTCACCGGCAGCCTTGAAGAAGGTGAAACCGCGTCGCAAGCCGCTATGCGCGAAGTAAAGGAAGAGGTCGCCATTGATGTTGCATCTGAGCAACTGACCTTAATTGACTGTCAGCGCACGGTGGAGTTTGAGATTTTTAGCCATTTACGTCATCGCTATGCACCGGGAATTGAACGTAATACTGAATCCTGGTTTTGCCTGGCACTTCCCTCAGAACGAGAGATCGTGTTCACCGAACATCTGACCTATCGTTGGGTTAATGCGGTTGAAGCCGCCCAATTAACCAAGTCGTGGAGTAACCGGCAGGCGATTGAAGAGTTTGTAATTAACGTCGCCTGAAAAGGCGCGCTTTTTGGAGATATTATTTATGGCAGGTCATAGTAAATGGGCCAACACCAGACACCGTAAAGCAGCGCAGGATGCTAAACGCGGTAAAATTTTCACCAAAATAATACGTGAGCTGGTGACGGCGGCTAAACTGGGCGGCGGCGATCCGGATGCTAACCCGCGTCTGCGTGCAGCGGTTGATAAAGCGCTGGCTAACAACATGACCCGTGACACCCTGAACCGTGCAATCGCGCGCGGTGTGGGTGGTGATGAAGATTCCAACATGGAAACCATCATCTATGAAGGTTACGGTCCTGGCGGTACAGCCGTTATGATTGAATGTCTGTCTGACAACCGTAACCGTACCGTTGCGGAAGTGCGTCACGCGTTCACGAAAACGGGTGGTAACCTCGGTACCGACGGTTCCGTGGCTTACCTGTTCAGCAAAAAAGGCGTGATCTCCTTTGAACAGGGCGACGAAGACGCCATCATGGAAGCGGCGCTGGAAGCAGGTGCTGAAGACGTTGTGACCTTCGACGACGGCGCAATTGACGTTTACACCGCGTGGGAAGAGATGGGCAAAGTGCGTGACGCGCTGGAAGCGGCTGGTCTGAAAGCGGACGCAGCTGAAGTGTCTATGATCCCATCCACCAAAGCGGATATGGATGCAGAAACAGCGCCGAAGCTGATGCGTCTGATCGATATGCTGGAAGACTGCGACGACGTGCAGGAAGTTTACCACAACGGTGAAATCTCCGATGAGGTTGCTGCCACCTTAGAATGATGTGGTTAAGCCATAAAATAACAGGAGATGCGTGATGTCTATTATTCTCGGCATTGACCCGGGGTCTCGCATCACCGGTTATGGCGTTATTCGTCAGGTCGGCAGGCAACTGACCTACCTCGGCAGCGGCTGCATTCGCACCAAAGTCGACGATCTCCCGTCACGTCTGAAGTTGATTTACGCGGGCGTGACGGAAATCATCACCCAGTTTCAGCCGGACTATTTTGCCATTGAGCAGGTTTTTATGGCGAAGAACGCCGACTCGGCGCTAAAGCTGGGACAGGCTCGCGGCGTGGCAATCGTTGCGGCGACCAATCAGGATCTACCGGTCTTTGAATACGCGGCCCGCCAGGTAAAACAGACCGTGGTGGGGATCGGTAGCGCGGAAAAAAGCCAGGTCCAGCATATGGTACGCACGCTGCTAAAACTCCCGGCGAATCCGCAAGCAGATGCCGCGGATGCGCTGGCGATTGCCATTACCCACTGCCATGTCAGTCAGAACGCCATGCAAATGAGCGAGTCGAGGCTGAATTTGGCGCGAGGTCGGTTACGTTAGTGACAAATGAGGCTGGATATCTATCCAGCCTTTTTTTATGATAGCGCATTACCTTTTAGCCCTTAACGCAGGAGCGTCACGTGATAGGCAGACTCAGAGGCATCATTATTGAAAAACAACCCCCGTTGGTCCTTCTGGAAACGGGCGGGGTAGGCTATGAAGTGCATATGCCGATGACCTGTTTCTACGAGTTGCCGGAAGCCGGGCAAGAAGCGATTATTTTCACCCATTTTGTGGTGCGAGAAGATGCTCAGCTATTGTATGGCTTTAACAACAAGCAAGAGCGCACGCTGTTTAAAGAGTTAATCAAAACCAATGGCGTGGGGCCGAAGCTGGCGCTGGCGATCCTCTCCGGTATGTCTGCTCAGCAGTTCGTTAATGCCGTAGAGCGCGAAGAGCTGGGCGCGCTGGTGAAATTACCGGGTATTGGTAAGAAAACCGCAGAACGCCTGATTGTAGAAATGAAAGACCGCTTTAAAGGTTTGCATGGTGATCTCTTTACACCAGCAGCGGATCTGGTCCTGACGTCTCCGGCAAGCCCGACAACGGACGACGCCGAGCAGGAAGCGGTTGCTGCGCTGGTGGCGTTGGGCTATAAACCACAGGAAGCCAGCCGCATGGTGAGCAAAATTGCCCGCCCTGATGCCAGCAGTGAAACCCTGATTCGTGAAGCGCTTCGCGCGGCATTGTGAGGTAACGGATGATTGAAGCAGATCGCCTGATTTCGGCTGTCAGCACTACCCCTGAAGATCTGGTGGATCGTGCGATTCGCCCAAAATTGCTGGAAGAGTATATTGGCCAGCCTCAGGTTCGTTCGCAAATGGAGATTTTTATCCAGGCGGCGAAGCTGCGCGGTGATGCTCTCGATCACCTGCTGATTTTCGGTCCTCCTGGTCTTGGTAAAACTACGCTTGCCAATATTGTCGCCAATGAAATGGGCGTTAATCTGCGCACCACGTCTGGTCCGGTACTGGAAAAAGCGGGTGATCTGGCGGCAATGCTTACCAACCTTGAACCCCACGATGTGCTGTTTATCGATGAAATTCATCGTCTGTCACCGGTGGTGGAAGAGGTGTTGTATCCGGCGATGGAAGATTATCAGCTGGATATCATGATTGGTGAAGGACCGGCTGCCCGTTCGATTAAGATCGATCTGCCGCCGTTCACGCTAATTGGGGCGACGACGCGCGCCGGGTCGTTAACCTCTCCGCTGCGTGACCGTTTTGGTATTGTGCAGCGCCTGGAGTTCTATCAGGTGGCAGACCTGCAGCACATTGTTGGGCGCAGTGCGCGTTTTATGGGTCTGGAAATGAGCGATGAAGGTGCGCTGGAAGTGGCACGCCGCGCTCGCGGTACACCGCGTATCGCCAACCGCTTATTACGCCGGGTACGCGATTTCGCCGAAGTGAAGCATGACGGCACAATTTCAGCAGATATTGCCGCCCAGGCGCTGGATATGCTCAATGTGGATGCGGAAGGATTCGATTATATGGACCGTAAGCTGCTGCTGGCGGTTATCGATAAATTCTTTGGCGGGCCGGTAGGACTGGATAACCTGGCAGCGGCGATTGGGGAAGAGCGTGAAACCATTGAGGACGTGCTGGAGCCGTATCTGATTCAGCAAGGTTTTCTACAGCGTACGCCGCGTGGACGTATGGCAACCGTGCGCGCCTGGAACCATTTTGGCATTACACCGCCACAGATGCCTTAATGCCTGATGTCGCGACGCTCATCAGGCCTGGGCGATTTTGTGGGCCCGGTAAGCGCAGCGCCACCGGGCAACGCATGCTTAGCTCGCTTGCTTTTTCATCATGCTGAAAATAAACAGCAGCGCGGCGCACAGCACCACGGAAGGACCTGCCGGGGTGTCATAGAAGGCCGAGAAGGTCAGCCCGCCTGTAACCGCTATCATTCCCACTCCAACGGCAACCCCTGCCATCTGCTCCGGCGTACGGGCAAAGCGACGGGCGGTCGCCGCAGGGATGATAAGCAGTGAGGTGATAATCAGCGCCCCGACAAACTTCATCGCCACGCCAATCGTTAACGCCGTAACCAGCATCAGCAGCAGCTTCACGCGTTGCAGCTTCACACCATCGACAAATGCCAGATCCGGACTGATGGTCATCGACAGCAGGTTACGCCATTGCCAGAACAGAATCGCCAGAACAATAACCACGCCGATGGCGATGGAGATAAGATCTTCAGGCGTTACGGCGAGCAAATCACCAAACAGGTAAGCCATCAGATCCACACGGATGTTGGACATCAGGCTGACAACAACCAGCCCCAATGACAATGCGCTGTGCGCCATAATACCCAGTAAAGTATCGATCGCGAGGTGAGGGCGCTTCTCCAGCCATACCAGACCGCCAGCCAGCAACAGGGTGACGGCGATAACCGCATAGAAAGGGTTTACATCCAGCAGCAGGCCAAAGGCGACCCCCAGCAGCGAAGCATGGGCCAGCGTATCACCGAAATAAGACATTCGACGCCAGACGACGAACGAGCCGAGTGGGCCAGCGGCACAGGCCAGCATGATCCCAGCTAACCAGCCGGGTAATAACAATTCAATCATGAGTGACCATTTCCCCGGCGTAAGACGATACGACCCTGTAAATCGTGGCGGTGATTGTGATTATGACGGTAAATTCCGAGTTGTTCGGCGCCGCGTTGCCCGAACATTGAGATGAATTCCGGGTGCATAGAAACCACTTCAGGCGCACCGGAACAGCAAATATGATGGTTCAGGCACAGTACCTCATCGGTTTTGGCCATCACCAGATGCAGGTCATGGGAAACCATCAGTACGGCGCAATCCAGTTCACGTCGCAACTGGTCGATAAGGTCGTACAGTGCGACCTGCCCATTGACATCCACGCCCTGAGTTGGTTCATCGAGCACCAGTAGCTGAGGTTTATTCAATAAAGCACGGGCCAGCAGGACGCGTTGTGTTTCCCCGCCAGAGAGCTTTTGCATCGGTGCATCCATCAGATGCCCGGCTTGAACGCGCTTCAGTGCCGGAAGGATATCCTCTTTTTTGGTACCGGGACGTAAGCGCATAAACCGACTTACCGACAGTGGCAGCGTAGTATCGAGGTACAGTTTTTGCGGTACATAGCCAATCCGCAATTGACCATTACGCTTGATTACTCCCTCATCAGCCGCTACCAGCCCTAATACAACGCGCACCAGCGTAGACTTCCCGGCACCATTTGGGCCGAGAAGCGTTAAAATTTTACCGGGTCGAAGTTCAAGCGATACGTCAGACAGGACGCGGCGTTGACCATAAGAGACCGAGACATTTTCCAGTGAAACCAAAGTCGTCATATCAATTTTAGTCTTGCAGAAGTTATAGAATGTTATAATATCACATTTCTTACATTCAATACGATGATTGGTCGCATTATGTTACATAAAAATACGCTTCTTTTCGCAGCATTATCCGCTGCTCTTTGGGGTAGTGCAACACAGGCAGCAAATGCCGCTGTGGTGGCCTCACTCAAGCCACTGGGGTTTATTGCTTCAGCCATTGCAGACGGGGTAACAGACACTGAGGTTCTCCTGCCTGACGGGGCTTCCGAACATGACTATTCACTGCGTCCATCAGACGTAAAACGCTTACAGGGCGCGGACTTAGTTGTTTGGATTGGACCTGAGATGGAAGCGTTTATGGAAAAGTCAGTCAAGAATATTCCTAACGCGAAACAGGTAACGATTGCGCAGCTCAATGACGTGAAACCGTTACTCATGAAAGGTGCCGATGACGACGATGACGATCATGGACACAATGATGCTGGCGGTGAAAAAAGTGACGAGCATCACCATCATGGCGATTACAACATGCATCTTTGGCTTTCCCCAGAGATAGCGCGGGCCTCAGCGGTTGCAATCCATGAAAAATTAGTGGAACTTATGCCGCAAAGTCGAGCCAAACTTGACGCCAACCTGAAGGATTTTGAGGCACAATTAGCCGCAACCGATAAGCAGGTAGGTAACGAGCTCGCACCGCTCAAGGGAAAAGGTTATTTCGTTTTTCATGACGCCTATGGCTACTACGAAAAACACTACGGACTAACACCGCTTGGTCACTTTACCGTGAACCCTGAGATTCAACCTGGTGCGCAGCGTTTACATGAAATAAGAACACAGTTGGTTGAGCAAAAAGCAACCTGCGTTTTTGCTGAGCCACAGTTCAGGCCAGCGGTCGTTGAAGCCGTCGCGAGAGGGACATCCGTTCGAATGGGAACGTTGGATCCGCTCGGAACGAATATCAAACTGGGTAAAACAAGCTATTCAGCGTTTTTGAACCAATTAGCCAACCAGTATGCGAGCTGCCTGAAAGGAGATTAATGAGGAAGTGAATACGTGCAACAGATAGCCCGCTCTGTCGCTCTGGCATTTAATAATCTGCCGCGACCCCATCGCGTTATGCTGGGGTCGCTTACCGTACTGACATTGGCCGTCGCCGTCTGGCGGCCTTATGTTTACCATCCCGATTCAGCACCCATCGTTAAAACTATCGAGCTGGAAAAAAGCGAAATTCGTTCACTGTTGCCTGAGGCCAGTGAACCTATCGATCAGGCCGCGCAGGAAGACGAAGCCATTCCGCAGGATGAACTGGATGACAAAACGTCTGGTGAAGCCGGCGTGCATGAGTATGTCGTCTCCACAGGCGATACACTGAGCAGTATTCTGAATCAGTACGGCATCGATATGGGCGACATCAGTCAGCTCGCTGCTTCCGATAAAGAACTGCGCAATCTGAAAATTGGTCAGCAGTTATCCTGGACCTTAAGCGCGGAAGGTGACCTGCAGCGTCTGACCTGGGAAGTGTCCCGCCGTGAAACCCGCACTTACGATCGCACTGCGACAGGTTTCAAAATGAGCAGCGAAATGCAGCAGGGCGATTGGGTTAACAGCCGTATCAAAGGCACGGTGGGCGGAAGCTTCGTCGCCAGCGCCAAAGAGGCCGGACTGACCAGCTCTGAAATCAGCGCGGTGATTAAGGCCATGCAGTGGCAGATGGATTTCCGCAAACTGAAAAAAGGCGATGAGTTCTCAGTGCTGATGTCTCGCGAAATGCTGGACGGTAAGCGCGAGCAAAGCCAGCTGCTGGGCGTGCGTTTACGTTCTGAAGGCAAAGACTATTACGCCATCCGTGCTGAAGACGGTAAGTTCTATGACCGTAACGGTACCGGGCTGGCGAAAGGCTTCATGCGTTTCCCGACGGCGAAACAGTTCCGCATCTCCTCGAACTTTAACCCGCGTCGCCTGAATCCGGTGACTGGACGCGTAGCGCCACACAAAGGTGTCGACTTTGCGATGCCGCAGGGGACGCCTGTACTGTCGGTAGGCGATGGTGAAGTGGTTGTAGCGAAGCGTAGCGGCGCTGCCGGATACTATGTTGCGGTACGTCATGGTCGCACTTACACCACCCGTTATATGCACCTACGTAAGCTGTTGGTGAAACCAGGTCAAAAAGTGAAACGTGGCGATCGTATCGCGCTGTCAGGTAACACGGGACGTTCAACTGGTCCGCATCTGCACTACGAAGTGTGGATCAACCAGCAGGCCGTGAACCCTCTGACGGCTAAACTGCCGCGTACAGAAGGTCTGACCGGCTCGGATCGCACCGATTATCTGGCGCAGGTGAAAGAAGTTATGCCTCAGCTACGTTTTGATTAATTAGCACACTGATAAAGCCGGTACGCGATGCGTGCCGGCTTTTTTATTTTGTACGGCGCACGGTGCGCCGCTACACTATCAGCAGATTTACTTTTCGCGGCACCAGACACTGGAAGAGCATGGAAACGAAAAAAAAGAATATTGAGTATATCCCTGAGTTTCATAAATCATTTCGCCATCCGCGCTACTGGGGCGCCTGGCTGGGTGTAGCGGCGATAGCTGGGATTGCGTTAACGCCAGCGTCATTTCGCGATCCTATTCTGGCAAAGCTCGGACGGATGGTTGGACGCTTGGGAAAAAGCTCACGTCGCAGAGCGCTGATCAATTTATCCCTTTGTTTTCCTGAACGCAGCGAAGCTGAGCGCGAAGCCATTGTTGATGAGATGTTCGCGACCGCCCCTCAGGCGATGGTCATGATGGCGGAACTCGCCCTGCGCGGGCCGGAGAAAATTCAGAATCGGGTTGACTGGCAGGGCCTTGAAATCATCGAAGAGATGCGCCGCAACGATGAAAAAGTGATTTTTCTCGTTCCTCATGGCTGGGGCGTAGATATCCCGGCGATGCTGATGGCTTCCCAGGGACAGAAAATGGCAGCAATGTTCCACAATCAGGGAAACCCGGTATTTGATTACGTCTGGAACACGGTACGCCGTCGTTTCGGAGGTCGATTACATGCGCGTAATGATGGCATCAAACCGTTTATTCAGTCTGTACGTCAGGGATATTGGGGATACTACCTCCCGGATCAGGACCACGGGCCTGAGCACAGCGAGTTTGTCGATTTTTTTGCTACCTATAAAGCAACGTTACCGGCAATTGGTCGCTTGATGAAGGTCTGCCACGCGCGTGTAGTGCCGCTGTTTCCGGTGTATGACGGTAAAACTCACCGCCTGACGATTAAGGTCCGTCCTCCGATGGATGACATCCTGACAGCGGATGACCACACCATTGCCAGACGAATGAACGAAGAGGTGGAGATTTTTGTCACGCCTCATGTCGAACAATACACCTGGATACTGAAACTGCTTAAGACGCGTAAACCCGGCGAGATTGAGCCCTATAAGCGCAAAGATCTCTATCCGAAGAAATAAAAAAAAGCCTCTCAAACGAGAGGCTTTTTACATCAAACTCTGGTGTTACTCGACGGTCAGGATACGCGTGGTGTTAGTTGAGCCAATGGTGCTCATCACATCGCCCTGTGTCACGATCACCAGATCGCCGGAAACCAGATAGCCTTTATCGCGCAGCAGGTTCACTGCTTCATTGGCGGCAACGACGCCATCTGTTTCGCTGTCAAAGTGAACCGGGGTGACACCGCGATACAGAGAGGTCAGATTCAACGTACGTTCATGACGAGACATCGCGAAAATTGGCAGACCGGAACTGATACGAGAAGTCATCAGCGCAGTACGACCAGACTCCGTCATAGCGATGATAGCGGTGACCCCTTTCAGGTGGTTAGCAGCGTACATCGCTGACATCGCAATCGCTTCTTCAACGTTATCAAACTGCACGTCAAGGCGGTGTTTAGAGACGTTGATGCTTGGGATCTTCTCTGCGCCCAGGCAAACGCGCGCCATTGCCGCGACGGTTTCCGCCGGGTACTGACCTGCTGCTGTTTCGGCAGAGAGCATTACGGCATCGGTGCCGTCGAGGACGGCGTTAGCCACGTCCATCACTTCCGCACGAGTCGGCATTGGGTTGGTGATCATCGACTCCATCATCTGTGTGGCGGTGATGACCGCACGGTTCAGCTGACGCGCACGGCGAATCAACGCTTTCTGAATACCTACCAGCTCAGGGTCACCGATTTCAACACCCAGGTCGCCACGGGCTACCATCACTACGTCAGAAGCCAAGATGATGTCATCCATCGCATTCTGGTCGCAGACGGCTTCTGCACGTTCTACCTTGGCGACAATTTTCGCATCGCAACCGGCGTCGCGCGCCAGACGGCGGGCATAGTTTAGATCTTCGCCGCAACGCGGGAAGGAGACAGCCAAATAGTCAACGCTGATTTGCGCAGCGGTAATGATGTCGGCTTTGTCTTTTTCGGTCAGGGCTTCAGCAGAGAGACCGCCGCCCAGTTTGTTGATGCCCTTGTTATTGGACAGCGGGCCACCGACAGTGACTTCGGTGAAGACTTTCATGCCCTGAACTTCCAGCACTTTAAGCTGTACGCGACCGTCGTCGAGCAGCAGGATATCGCCAGGCACGACGTCTGCAGGCAGTCCCTTATAATCAATGCCGACTTTTTCTTTGTCGCCTTCGCCTTTACCGAGGTTGGCGTCTAACAGGAACTTGTCGCCAACATTAAGAAAAACTTTACCTTCTTTAAAGGTAGATACGCGGATTTTAGGTCCCTGCAGGTCACCCAAAATAGCTACATGACGTCCCAGTTTTGCGGCAATTTCACGGACCTTATCCGCCCGCAGTTTGTGATCTTCTGGAGAGCCGTGGGAAAAGTTCATACGTACGACGTTCGCACCCGCGGCGATAATCTTCTCAAGGTTGTTATCGCGGTCAGTTGCCGGGCCTAACGTGGTAACGATTTTGGTTCTGCGAAGCCTTCTGGACATGTAATACTCCGTTGACTGAAACAACTAGGTGTTGCGTGAACATTAATCCGGCCGTTCTCAAACATTAACGGTAAAATGAACGACCCGGATGATAAAAGGGTAGAACATTGTTATTGCTTTTAGCGGTCATCACTCTTGATGAGTAATTCTTTATCAAAACGCGATTCCTTGAGCGCTTCCTTGACACGCTTCAAGTTATCTCTAAATTTTGCCCCTCGGCGCAAAGTAAATCCTGTAGCCAGCACATCTATCACGGTCAGTTGAGCAAGTCGAGAGACCATGGGCATATAAATGTCAGTATCTTCCGGTACATCGAGGGTAATAGCCAGCGTGGCTTCACGCGCCAGTGGCGTGCCGGGAGAGGTGAGGGCGATAACCATAGCGTCGTTTTCCCTTGCTAACTGCGCCAGTTCAACCAGACTTTTGGTTCTTCCAGTATGAGAAATAAGCACAATGACGTCGTCGTCGCTACAATTCATACAACTCATACGTTGCAGGACAATGTCGTCGGAATAGATTACCGGTACGTTAAAGCGGAAAAATTTGTTCATCGCGTCGTGCGCTACCGCGGCGGAAGAACCTAAACCAAAGAAGGCGATTTTCTTTGCCTGGGTTAACAAATCTACCGCCCGGTTTACCGCCGCGTTATCCAGCGACTGACGAACGTGGTCAAGGCTTGCCATCGCCGATTCGAAGATTTTCCCCGTATAAGATTCTACGCTGTCATCCTCATCCACATTGCGATTAACATAAGGGGTACCATTTGCCAGACTTTGTGCCAGATGCAGTTTAAAATCAGGGAAGCCACGCGTATCCATGCTACGACAGAAACGGTTCACCGTCGGTTCGCTGACGTTGGCTTCTACAGCAAGCGCAGCGATGCTTGAGTGAATTGCCTGCTCGGGAGAGGCAAGAATAATGTCGGCGACTTTACGCTCTGACTTGCTCAAATGTTCCAGTTTTAACTGGATTTTTTCCAGCATATTCATGATGTAGGTAGGCTCATGGGTCATGGGCAAAAACGATTTCAACGATAAGGGGAAATCGAGTGGTAACTCTGGTAGATAGTACCCCTGCTAGTGCAGCAACGGGGCAAAATGGACAAAATAGTTGTTGTTTTTTTTCATTACATGATCGGAGTCGGATTTTCATACTTCTTCATGGGTACGAAAAAGACGACTTTTTTATCCATTTTGATGGGTTATACGCCAATAAAGCGGCTGTTCGCGGTAACAGCACGGCTGGATAAGCGTTTACGGTTTCCGGATTCACGTAAAAGCAGTACAGTGCACTGTAATAAAATTACAACCAGTGTCTGGCAAAAGCACCAGGCACTTAATTGAGGAGAATGACATGGCGGTAACGCAAACAGCCCAGGCATGTGATCTGGTCATTTTCGGCGCGAAGGGCGACCTGGCGCGACGGAAATTGCTGCCTTCCCTGTATCAACTGGAAAAGGCCGGCCAGATTAACCCGGATACCCGCATCATTGGGGTTGGGCGTGCCGACTGGGACAAAGCAGCCTATACCAAGGTTGTGCGCGAAGCGCTCGAAACCTTCATGAAAGAAAAAATTGATGAAAGTTTGTGGGAAACCCTCAGCGGTCGTCTTGAGTTTTGTAACCTGGACGTCAACGACACCGCCGCGTTTAAGCGTCTGGGCAAAATGCTGGATCAAAAATCGCGTACCACCATCAACTATTTCGCAATGCCGCCGAGCACCTTTGGCGCGATCTGCAAAGGTCTGGGTGAAGCAAAGCTGAATGCTAAGCCTGCCCGCGTGGTGATGGAAAAACCGCTGGGTACATCACTGGCAACATCCCGTGAAATCAACGATCAGGTTGGCGAGTATTTCGAAGAGTGCCAGGTTTACCGCATCGACCACTATCTCGGCAAAGAGACGGTACTGAACCTGTTGGCACTGCGTTTTGCCAATTCCCTGTTTGTGAATAACTGGGATAACCGCACTATCGACCACGTAGAAATTACCGTGGCGGAAGAAGTGGGCATTGAAGGGCGCTGGGGCTACTTTGACCAGGCCGGTCAAATGCGCGACATGATCCAGAACCACCTGCTGCAGATCCTGTGCATGATCGCGATGTCTCCGCCGTCCGATCTGAGCGCCGACAGCATCCGTGATGAAAAAGTGAAAGTACTGAAATCACTGCGTCGTATCGATCGTTCGAACGTACGTGAAAAGACAGTTCGTGGTCAGTACACCGCCGGTTTTGCCCAGGGTAAAAAAGTTCCGGGATACCTGGAAGAAGAAGGCGCGAACAAGAGCAGCAACACGGAAACGTTTGTGGCGATCCGTGTGGATATCGATAACTGGCGCTGGGCGGGCGTACCGTTCTATCTGCGTACCGGTAAACGTTTACCGACCAAGTGCTCTGAAGTGGTGGTTTACTTCAAAACGCCTGAGCTGAACCTGTTCAGAGAATCCTGGCAGGACCTGCCGCAGAACAAGCTGACTATCCGTTTGCAGCCTGATGAAGGTGTCGATATCCAGGTACTGAACAAAGTGCCGGGGCTGGATCACAAGCATAACCTGCAAATTACCAAACTTGATCTGAGCTACTCCGAAACCTTCAACCAAACGCATCTGGCCGACGCCTACGAGCGCCTGCTGCTTGAAACTATGCGCGGCATTCAGGCGCTGTTTGTGCGTCGAGATGAAGTTGAAGAAGCATGGAAGTGGGTCGATTCTATTACCGAAGCCTGGGCAATGGACAACGACGCACCGAAGCCGTATCAGGCCGGCACCTGGGGACCGGTTGCCTCTGTGGCCATGATTACCCGTGATGGTCGTTCCTGGAACGAATTCGAGTAAAATATCATCTAGCCCATAGGTGTTATTTTACCGGTAACATGATCTAACACAGATTGTAGAATAATTTTTGCACTTTTAAGCTCCGCGTGGATTCACCCGCGGGGCTTTTTTTATTACACTGCCTGAAACGATTTTGCCCCTGAGCTACGGCTAACAAGCGATTCAGCTGTTTTTAACCCAACTGAAACACATTGTTGATCCAACGCTCTGACAGATAAATTTTAGGAGCCTCTATGAATCCGAATTTGTTACGCGTAACAAAACGTATTGTCGAACGTTCTCGCGACACGCGTTCCGCCTACCTTGCCCGTATTGAACAAGCGAAATCGACTACCGTTCATCGTTCACAACTGGCGTGCGGTAACCTGGCGCATGGTTTTGCTGCCTGCCAGCCGGATGACAAGGCCTCGCTGAAAAGCATGCTGCGTAACAATATCGCGATCATTACCTCCTATAACGACATGCTTTCCGCGCATCAGCCGTACGAACATTATCCCGACATCATTCGTAAAGCGCTGCATGAAGCCAATGCGGTAGGCCAGGTCGCTGGCGGTGTTCCTGCGATGTGCGACGGTGTGACCCAGGGACAGGATGGGATGGAGCTTTCGTTGCTGAGTCGCGAAGTGATTGCGATGTCGGCTGCTGTCGGCCTCTCACACAATATGTTCGACGGCGCGTTATTCCTTGGGGTGTGCGACAAAATTGTCCCGGGGTTGGTGATGGCGGCACTGTCATTTGGTCATCTGCCTTCGATCTTTATTCCCTCCGGCCCGATGGCGAGTGGTCTGGCGAACAAAGAAAAAGTGCGCATCCGTCAGCTGTATGCTGAAGGCAAAGTCGATCGCATGGCGCTGCTTGAATCCGAAGCGGCGTCTTATCACGCACCGGGGACCTGTACGTTCTATGGCACGGCAAACACCAACCAGATGGTGGTGGAGTTTATGGGGATGCAACTGCCTGGGTCCTCATTCGTACACCCGGATGCCCCGCTGCGCGAGGCGTTGACCGCCGCGGCTGCTCGTCAGGTAACGCGTCTGACCGGCAACGGCAATGAATGGATGCCGATCGGTAAAATGATCGATGAAAAAGTAGTGGTGAACGGTATTGTCGCGCTGCTGGCGACCGGGGGGTCAACCAACCATACAATGCACCTGGTTGCGATGGCGCGCGCAGCCGGGATTCTGATTAACTGGGACGACTTCTCCGATCTGTCCGATATCGTGCCGTTGATGGCGCGTCTGTATCCGAATGGTCCGGCAGATATTAACCACTTCCAGGCAGCGGGTGGCGTGCCGGTGTTAATGCGCGAACTGCTGAACGCGGGTCTGCTGCATGAAGATGTGAACACCGTTGCCGGGTTTGGTTTATCGCGTTACACCATGGAACCCTGGCTCAACGATGGTGAGCTGGACTGGCGTGAAGGGGCGGCGAAGTCGCTGGACAGCAATGTGATTGCTACCATCGATCAGCCATTCTCCCACCACGGCGGTACCAAAGTGCTGAGCGGTAACCTCGGACGTGCTGTGATGAAAACGTCGGCGGTTCCGGTAGAAAATCAGGTAATTGAAGCGCCCGCGGTTGTTTTTGAAAGTCAGCATGATGTATTGCCGGCCTTCGATGCGGGACTGCTCGACCGTGATTGCGTAGTCGTTGTGCGCCATCAGGGACCAAAAGCAAACGGAATGCCAGAATTACATAAACTCATGCCGCCACTTGGTGTATTATTGGACCGTTGTTTCAAAATTGCGTTAGTTACCGATGGACGACTTTCAGGTGCTTCAGGTAAAGTGCCTTCAGCAATCCATGTAACCCCAGAAGCCTATGATGGCGGGCTACTGGCAAAAGTACGCGATGGCGACATCATTCGTGTGAATGGACAGACAGGTGAATTGACGCTGCTGGTTGATGAAGAGGAACTTGCTTCTCGTCAGCCTCACATTCCTGACCTCAGCGCATCGCGCGTGGGCACAGGCCGTGAAATGTTCAGCGCGTTGCGTGAAAAGCTGTCCGGTGCGGAACAGGGCGCAACCTGTATCACTTTTTAAGACTTATTTTGTAATCAGGCGAGAGAAAACTCTGATGAAAAACTGGAAGACAAGTGCAGAAGCAATCCTGACCACTGGCCCGGTTGTACCGGTTATCGTGGTTAATAAACTGGAACACGCAGTGCCGATGGCAAAAGCGCTGGTTGCAGGCGGCGTGCGCGTTCTGGAAGTGACCTTACGTACCGCATGTGCGATGGATGCCATTCGCGCGATCGCAAAAGAAGTTCCGGACGCTATCGTTGGTGCAGGTACTGTACTGAATCCGCAACAGCTGGCTGAAGTGACCGAAGCCGGTGCGCAGTTTGCTATCAGCCCGGGCCTGACCGAGCCGCTGCTGAAAGCCGCAACGGAAGGCACTATTCCGCTGATCCCTGGTATCAGCACCGTGTCTGAACTGATGCTGGGTATGGACTACGGTTTGAAAGAGTTCAAATTCTTCCCTGCTGAAGCAAATGGCGGTACCAAAGCGCTGCAGGCAATTGCGGGTCCGTTCTCTCAGGTGCGTTTCTGCCCAACCGGCGGTATCTCTCCGGCGAACTACCGTGACTACCTGGCACTGAAAAGCGTGCTGTGCATCGGTGGTTCCTGGCTGGTTCCGGCGGATGCGCTGGAAGCGGGTGATTACGATCGTATTACCAAGCTGGCTCGTGAAGCAGTAGAAGGCGCGAAGCAGTAAGCCGTTAATGCGTAAACCGTAGGTCGGATACGGCATCAATGCTTTATCCGGCCTACGGGTCTGGTTTTTATCCTGCAACTTTCACCTGTGCGGCTGCGTCTTTCGCGCGTATCACCGCATCTTCAATGTTCTGTGCTGTGGCCAGCACAACGCCCAGACGACGGCTTCCGTCGATTTCCGGCTTGCCAAAGAAACGCACTTGCATACCCGCACCTACAGCGGCTTGTACGTTATCAAATGTGATATTCTTGCTGGTAAGTTGCGGCAAAATAACGGCGGAAGCAGAAGGTCCATACTGGCGGATTTCGCCAACGGGCAGACCGAGAAATGCACGTACGTGCAGGGCAAACTCAGACAGATCCTGCGAAATTAAGGTCACCATACCCGTGTCGTGAGGGCGAGGGGAGACTTCGCTGAAAATCACCTCATCACCGCAGACAAACAGCTCCACGCCAAACAGTCCGTGACCGCCCAGCGCCAGTACCACCTTGCGGGCAATCTCCTGCGCGCGCGCCAGCGCCAGGTCACTCATCTGCTGCGGCTGCCAGGACTCGCGATAATCGCCATCTTCCTGGCGATGACCTACCGGCGCGCAGAAATGCACACCATCAACGGCGCTGACGGTTAGCAGGGTGATTTCAAAATCAAAATTCACTACGCCTTCGACGATAACGCGTCCGGCGCCTGCCCGGCCTCCCTGTTGAGCATAGTTCCACGCCTCGGTGAGCTGATCGGCTGAACGGATAAAGCTCTGCCCCTTGCCGGAAGAACTCATTACCGGCTTCACAATGCAGGGATAGCCGATTTCGGCAACGGCTTCACGAAATCGTGTTTCGGTGTCTGCAAAACGGAAAGATGATGTGGGTAAAGACAATTCTTCGGCTGCGAGGCGACGGATTCCTTCCCGGTTCATGGTCAGTTGGGTCGCTCGTGCGCAAGGCACAACGTGTTGACCTTCCTGTTCCAGTTTGATCAGCATATCCGTGGCAATCGACTCTATTTCCGGCACGATGTAATGTGGTTTTTCACGTTCGACAAGCTGGCGTAATGCCTCGCCATCCAGCATGTTAATTACGTAGGAGCGATGGGCAACGTGCATGGCTGGCGCGTCGGGGTAACGATCCACGGCAATGACTTCCACACCCAGGCGTTGGCATTCAATCGCCACTTCTTTACCCAGTTCACCTGAACCTAATAACATCACTCGCGTTGCTGCGGGACGCAGCGCTGTGCCTAATAACGTCATAAATTAATCCCCTGTTTTATCTGGGCGCAGTATATACGAAAACGTTTGCGTCTGTCTTTATTACCAGGTTGATTTCAGGGCTTAAAAAGAATATACTGTACATAAATACAGGTAATTTAAGAGGCTGCAAAAATGGCGGTTGAAGTTAAATACGTAGTCATTCGGGAAGGTGAGGAAAAAATGTCGTTTACCAGCAAAAAGGAAGCCGATGCGTATGACAAAATGCTGGATACAGCAGATCTGCTCGACACATGGCTGGAGCAATCGCCGGTAGCGCTCGAAGACGAGCAGCGTGAAGCTCTTTCCCTGTGGCTGGCTGAGCAAAAAGATGTGCTGAGCGCCATTCTGAAAAACGGCAAGCTGCCTTCGCCACAGGCTGTCGAAAACGATGCACACACTGAGGATGATACTCAGGCTGCCTGAAACGACTTGCGCTCCTGACGTTTTGTACCATGCTTTTCCCTGAATCATTGTGCAATCTCTGACGTTATTTCACGTTGCCGCAGGTAACCTGAAGGACGAAGGGGAGATTAAGGAGAAAAGAATGTATAAAAAAAGAGCGTTATTGAGCCTGCTGTTATTGTCTGCCAGCGTATCGGTATTTGCGGCAAATATGGAAAGCAAGAATGTTCAGTTCCCCAAGTGCGAAGGACTGGATGCTGACGGTATTGCGGCAAGCGTGAAACGTGACTATCAGCAAAATCGCATCGCGCGCTGGGCTGACGATCAAAAACTCGTCGGGCAAGCCGACCCTGTCGCCTGGGTCAACACGCCCGATATTACGGGCAAAGACGGGAAATGGTCAGTTCCCCTGACGGTTCGCGGTAAAAGCGCGGATATTCACTATCAGGTAAAAGTCGACTGCAAAGCCGGAACGGCGGAATATCAGCCGCAGTAACTCAGGTATTTGCACATCTTTTGATGACCTGAACACTTCCTGACATCCCCTCGGGTACGCTTTGATGATTATTCGTCTGTACTTGAGGGGCAAAATGGCTAATTGGCTGAATCAACTACAATCTCTTCTTGGGCAAAAAGGATCCTCCACGTCATCTTCTGGCGAGCAAGGGCTGAGTAAACTTCTGGTTCCAGGCGCGTTAGGCGGTCTGGCAGGATTACTGGTTGCCAACAAATCTTCACGTAAATTACTGAGTAAATACGGCACCAGCGCGCTTCTGGTGGGCGGCGGTGCGGTTGCCGGTACCGTGTTATGGAACAAGTACAAAGATAAAGTTCGCGCTGCGCATCAGGATGAGCCGCAGTTCGGCGTACAAAGCTCACCGCTGGATGAGCGAACCGAGCGTCTGATCCTGGCGCTGGTTTTTGCGGCGAAAAGCGACGGTCATATTGATGCTAAAGAACGAGCGGCCATTGAGCAGCAGCTTCGTGAAGCGGGCGTGGAAGAGCAGGGCCGCGTTCTGATTGAACGAGCCATTGAACAACCGTTAGATCCCCAGCGCCTGGCGCAAGGGATCCGCAACGAAGAAGAAGCGCTAGAAATTTACTTCCTGAGCTGTGCGGCGATTGATATCGACCACTTTATGGAGCGTAGCTATCTCAATGCGCTGGGCGATGCGTTGAAGATCCCGCAGGATGTTCGAGAAGGCATTGAACAGGATCTCAAAGAACAAAAACAGGCCTTACCGGGTTAATTACTTACCGCTAAGGCGCATGTTTCGCTTGCATCATTGCTGTCTTTTGCCACCCTTATAGGATGTTTAAGCAAAAGAACAATGACATGCTACCAAAAGCTTCTCGTATTCCCCACGCCATGACGCAGCATGGCGATACTCGTGTTGATAATTATTACTGGCTGCGAGATGACACTCGCTCGCAGCCAGAAGTGCTGGATTATCTGCAACAAGAAAATGCGTATGGCCGCCAGGTTATGGCCTCGCAGCAGGCTTTGCAGGATCGCGTCCTGAAAGAAATTATCGACCGTATCCCGCCTCAGGATGCTTCCGCCCCCTATGTGAAGAATGGTTATCGCTACCGGCATATTTATGAACCGGGGTGCGAATATGCTATTTATCAGCGTCAGTCTGCCCTCAGTGAAGAGTGGGATGATTGGGATACTCTGTTGGATGGGAACCAGCGCGCGGCACACAGCGAGTTTTATACGCTGGGAGGACTGGCGATATCTCCGGATAACACCATCATGGCGCTGGCGGAAGATTATCTCTCTCGCCGGCAATATGGCGTGCGTTTTCGCAACCTGCAAAGCGGCAACTGGTATCCGGAAGTGCTGGAAAACGTCGAAGCGGATCTGGTCTGGGCGAATGATTCTCAGACATTCTATTACGTGCGCAAGCACGAAACAACGTTATTGCCGTATCAGGTGTGGCGACATACGGTCGGCTCGCCATCGTCACTGGATGAGCTGGTGTATGAAGAAGCCGATGATATGTTTTATGTCAGCCTGCATAAAACCACCTCGCTACACTATGTGGTTATTCATATCGCCAGCGCGACCACCAGTGAGGTTTTACTGCTTGACGCAGAACTGGCGGATGCCGAACCGTTGGTCTTTTTAGCTCGACGCAAAGACCATGAATACAGTCTCGATCACTATCAACACAATTTTTATCTGCGCTCCAACCGTCAGGGGAAAAATTTCGGCCTGTATCGTACCCGCGTTCGTGATGAGCAAGCCTGGGAGACGCTGATCCCTGCGCGCGACAATGTGATGCTGGAGGGCTTTACGCTATTCACTGACTGGCTGGTGGTAGAAGAGCGTCAGCGCGGCTTAACCAGCCTACGACAGATTAATCGTAAAACGCGCGAAGTGGTCGGGATCGCCTTTGACGATCCGGCTTATGTGACCTGGCTTGCCTATAATCCAGAGCCGGAGACATCGCGCCTGCGCTATGGCTATTCCTCCATGACCACCCCGGACACGTTGTTTGAACTGGATATGGACACCGGGGAACGTCGTGTGCTTAAGCAGACGGAGGTCACCGGATTTGATGCGGCGAATTACCGTAGCGAACACCTATGGATAACTGCGCGTGATGGCACCGAGGTTCCGGTTTCGCTGGTTTATCATCAAAAGTATTTTCTGAAAGGAAAAAATCCGTTACTGGTTTATGGCTATGGATCATATGGCGCCAGCATGGATGCCGATTTCAGCAGCAGCCGTTTGAGCTTACTGGATCGTGGCTTTGTTTATGCTATTGCCCATGTGCGTGGTGGTGGTGAATTAGGACAACAGTGGTACGAGGACGGTAAGTTTCTGCACAAGAAAAATACTTTTAATGATTACCTCGACGTCTGTGATGCGTTGCTAAAAATGGGCTATGGCGCGCCTGAGTTATGTTATGGCATGGGCGGAAGCGCCGGAGGCATGTTAATGGGCGTCGCCATTAATGAACGCCCGGAACGCTTCCATGGTGTTATTGCTCAGGTGCCGTTTGTCGATGTGGTAACCACAATGCTCGATGAATCAATTCCCCTGACGACCGGTGAGTTTGAAGAGTGGGGGAATCCGCAGGACGAAGAGTATTACACCTATATGAAAAGCTACAGCCCGTATGACAATGTAACCGCGCAGGCATACCCACATCTGCTGGTCACGACGGGATTACACGATTCCCAGGTGCAATACTGGGAGCCAGCAAAATGGGTGGCAAAACTGCGTGAGCTGAAAACGGACGATCGTTTGCTGCTACTTTGCACGGATATGGATTCCGGACACGGCGGTAAATCCGGGCGTTTTAAATCTTACGAAGGCGTGGCCCTTGAGTACGCTTTTTTGATTGGACTGGCGCAGGGAACGCTGCCTGCTCAGGCGTGATCCAAATAGTGTTTTAGCGTTAATCGCAGTTCCGGGCTCATATTGTCAAGGTTATTAAATAACCAGCGCAGATAGCCCGGATCGCGTTCAGCTACTTCTGATACCGGTTTTCCGCGGTACTTACCAAAAGTGAAAGTAGTGAGTAACGCGGGACGGACGGTAATATCGACCATTTGATCGGCTGTCCAGCCTGACGTCTGCATGATGTCGATCAGCAGTGCCGCAGTAATGTAGCAATCGTACAGGGCGCGGTGATGGTGGAGACCCGCTGGCGTCTGGACGCTCAGCTTGCGCGATTTATACAGCGCCATGTTGCTGTATTTGATCCCCGGCCACAACCGACGGGAGAGCTTCATGGTGCAAATCCATTCCCCGGGCATGTCGGGCAATACGCGGCGGTCAAAGCTGGCATTGTGCGCCACGTACCATTCGCTGCCGTAATACTGTGGGATGACGTCTTCAATCCATGGCTTATCGGCCACCATTGCTTCAGTAATGCGATGTATAGCCATCGCCTGTGGGCTGATGGGGCGGTCAGGGCGTACCAGGTGGCTCATGGGGTTGACTATTTTTCCGTCAACCACGTCGACAGAAGCAATTTCAACAATGCCTCCCTGTAGACCACAGGTTTCTGTATCTATTATGCGCAACATGCCATGCTCCTGACCCAAAACGACTAGCGTAATGGAATGATATCACCTTGCCAACCCCGTGGCGTGCGTTGGCCGGTTAACAGCAACGAACCGCTGTCTGCGCGAACAATCAATCGACCTCGTTCATCCCATAACGCACTGCTACCCCGCGCATTGGCCATTAATACCGCGATGGCGAATTTATGTGAGAAACTTTGTAGACGAGATGTAGAGGAGAGCAGTTCCGGTTCACTGACTGACTGGCAGCTGGTGAACAGCGAATAAGCCGGGTCGATATCAATGCCTTCCGGTTGGCTATCTACAACGCTGATGGCATTTCGCTGTCTGGCAATACAAGCCCCGTGGCTCTGATGGAAGGTTAATGGCGAAGTCATCCAGGGAGAGAAAAGCGCAATGCCTTTCACGAACCGGTTGTTATGTTCTACCGGTAGTCCCGCAATTATCGTCATGCGATAAGTCGCGGCGGCATGTGCGAGAGGTTCTAACAGCGCTTCATCGGGTGGGGCAGGAAGCGCGTCATTCTCATCAACACAACCCAGCAATGAGAGGGAAGGGAAGACCAGCAATTCACATTGGCATTGAGCTGCCGCATGAATGAATTGCAGGTGATGCGCGACATGTTCGGTAACTGAGGTGTGAAGAGGTTCGTATTGTGCTGCTGCGATTTTCCAGTATGACATAATGATTTCCTTTTCATAGTGTCTACAACCATCCTTAATGTGTGGATTAAGAATATGCTTATACTGTAGCAGGCGTCATGTAAGGAATCGTAACGTAATATAAGTTTTATTTAACTTTAGGCTCGTATGGTAAACGTGAAAGCGAAACGGATGCCAGGCGGTGCGCGATGAGTCTTTCGCGGAACCAGTCGCGTAAATGCTCTGGTTGTTCGCGTTCAACAACTTCTGCAACAACGGGCATATTGTATCGCTCCTTAAATGCCACTCCAGCCGCAGCCAGATCGACATTGACCTTATCCATTTCCGCTTGCTCAAGTTTGGCCAGATTGATGTTCATGGGCTTCTCCTTTTCTCTGTCTTTCGGCGCGCAAAGTTACTAAGAGTGTGCGTTAATGGCAAGACAGAAATGATGATTCTCGACTCGACCATTGTAGAAGGTTATTCTCTACAGGTTAGACATAACAAAAAGGAATAGTTGAAATGGCTTCATCTGCATCTATGCTTCGCAACGCGCTCATCGTACTCGCCAGCGTTCTGGCAACACCTGCGGCATTGGCGCATGCCCACCTCACAAAACAAAGTCCGGCGGCTAACGCTGAAGTGGCGGCATCTCCTCAGGCGTTGACGCTGAATTTTTCTGAAGGCGTAGAGCCGGGATTCAGCGGTGCAACGCTGACCGGTCCTAACAAAGAACAGATCAAAACGGGCAAGGCATCGCGCAGTGAGCAGGACAAAACGCAGCTGATTGTTCCGCTTGATCAAACGCTTGAAGCAGGAAAATATACGGTCGACTGGCACGTTGTCTCCGTGGATGGTCACAAGACGAAGGGGCAATATACCTTTAGCGTGAAATAACCAATGCTGTCATTTACCTGGGTTGCGCTACGGTTTATCCATTTTACCGCTTTGATGCTGGTGTTTGGCTGTGCGCTTTACGGCGTATGGCTGGCCCCCGTTTCGGTTCGTCGTTTAATGATGCGTCGTTTTTTACGTCTGCAACGGCATGCTGCAACGTGGAGCTTTATCAGCGCGACGCTGATGCTGGCGATTCAGGGTGGGTTAATGGGCTCAGGCTGGCGGGATGTTGTCTCTACTGATGTTTGGCTCGCCGTGTTGCAAACGCAATTTGGCGGCGTTTGGTTATGGCAGATTATCCTCGCGTTGGTCACGCTGGTGGTGACCATCATGGTGCCGCGTAGCATGCCGCGACTGCTGTTAATGCTGACAATTGCGCAGTTTATTTTGCTGGCTGGCGTCGGACATGCGACGCTGCACAGCGGTATCCCTGGCGCAATCCAGCAGGTTAACCACGCCTTACATTTGGTATGCGCTGCCGCCTGGTTCGGCGGTTTGCTGCCCGTACTTTACTGTATGCGAATGGCGCAAGGTCGCTGGCGGGAACAGGCCATCAGTACCATGATGCGCTTCTCACGCTATGGGCATCTTTTCGTTATCGGTGTTTTACTAACCGGTATTATGAATGCGCTGTTTATTGTCGGTTTTTCTGTTCCCTGGCACATGGCTTACGGGCGACTGCTTTTGTTAAAAGGTGCCCTGGTCATGTTAATGGTGGCGATTGCGCTGGTGAATCGGTATGTTCTGGTACCACGCATGCGGCAGGATAACCGCGGCATGACTCTCTATTTTATTTGGATGACCAAGCTGGAATGGGGTATAGGAGCCGTTGTGCTGGCGATTGTCAGCTTGTTTGCAACCCTTGAACCTTTCTGATTGATGGACTGGCGAAACGCATGAAAAAAATCATTATCTCTTTATTACTCCTGGCAAGTACCGGAACCGCGCTGGCTGCGCCGCAGGTCATTACCGTCAGCCGTTTTGAGGTTGGCAAAGATAAGTGGGCGTTTAATCGGGAAGAGGTGATGCTGACCTGCCGTCCAGGTAACGCGCTGTATGTCATCAATCCCAGTACGCTGGTGCAATACCCGTTGAATGATGTCGCCAGACAGCAGGTGGAGAGCGGAAAAGTCACGGCAAAGCCGATCGAGATTATCCAGATCGATGATCCTGCGAAACCGGGCGAAAAAATGAGCCTGGCACCGTTTGTAGAGCGTGCAGAAAAGCTCTGCTAATTGCCAGATGTAGCGCTCTGATTTCCAATAAAAAACCGCAAGGATCTCGCAGGAGAACTTGCGGTTTTCGCGTTTGGATGCGTAACAGACGTCCTTTTTTTCCGGCCACTTTAGTCGCGGACTGGAAAACCTGGCGCTGTCATCTATTCTTAAATGGCAGGGTAACTTAGCCTGCATTAATGCCAACTTTTAGCGCACGGCTCTCTCCCAAGAGCCATTTCCCTGGACCGAATACAGGAATCGTATTCGGTCTCTTTTTATGTGCTTGTTTTCGTTGGGTTTTTTCGGTGCTATCACGAAATCCCACGAAAATTACTCGAAATTTCCATATCCTGTCTAAACCATAACATATTCTGCACCGCGTGCGTCCAGGTATTTTTTGGTCATTGTTAAATTTTTATGCCCCAGCAGTCTCTGTGCGAAATCCTCTCCGCGCTCCCTTTCATACAGTCTGCTCGCCAAGCTCCTGATCTCATGGAAAGGAGGAGGGTTGGGACCAAACTTTAACTCTGTAGAATCTCTGATATCAGAAAATGCCTGGGTAATTCCGTCTGGAGTTAACGGACCGGGCTTCCTTCCGCCACGTCTCACCGCTGAATACAGCATGAAGTCTGACGGATTGTTTTTCCTGCAACGATCGATAACATCCTGCAATAGCAAATCAGCAGAGTCCAGTCGCAAATCAAGTGGCAACGCCAATTTGTGACCTGTCTTTTCCTGCGTGACAAACAACCTTCCATCCCTGATATCGCTGAATCTGAACAACGATACGTCCTCTCTTCTTTGCCCCGTGACACGCCAATTTCAAAGAGGCTGGCGGTGCGGTAAACGAGCCAAAATCATGAGCAGGCTAACCGCAATCATCATTGCCGTTGTCTTCTGCATCATAGTGTCGCTTGGCTGGGCTGTTAATTACTACCGCGACAACGCCATCACCTACAAAAACCAGCGTGATAAGGCCACTGAGAAGTTCGGCCTAGCGAACGCCACTATCAAAGATATGCAGACCAGCCAGCGCGATGTCGCTGAGCTGGATACTAAATACACCGGGGAACTGGCTGATGCGAAAAAGCAGTTTGATGATCTGCAGCGTTGCGCTAGAGAGCTAATCGTCACAGTGACGAAGCAGGTCGGCTACCTGCAGGACTATATCCGCCAGCAGTGTATATTCGTGGTGCGGATCCGATCGTCGATGACATCGTGATGAATGGCAGTCTGTATCCGGCTGAGGAGATTAACAATTGCTACCAGACTATGGAGCGCAAGTTAATGCCGCTCGGCCATCCGATGGTAAGCGCCTAATCGCCAGGCTCGATGAAATGATCGCAGGGACAAGTTCCGAGCCGATTCATCTCTCTACAAGGCTGCTGCTTAACAAAGAGCAAAAGGCTGGCGAGTCGAAAGGCAAGAAATACTCTTGGGTCGCTCACAACATGCAGTTCGACCACATCGCTATCCTGCGTACTGCGTCAACGTTATAGCGCTCGTCATTCGCGCCTGTGATCAAGAATTGCGGCTCACCATGAGGGTCCCGGTAGTTGCCCATCCCAGCACCGACTCCGAACTCTTTTGGTTTCTGCGGGCCGACTGACAAACGATTACTGATGATCCCGAAGTGCTCGCGTGGCTGCCCTTTCAGCTTGCCTGACGCTTCGTGCACGTACGCGGCATAGTTGGCTGAGTAACCAATGTGACCAGTGATTAGCACACCGCCAGCGTCAATTTCCCGAAACTGGCTGTTAATCAGCGTGGAAGTGTCGATCGGAGTGTAATAGGCCGCTCGGGCTCCGATAAGAATCATCGCCGACTGCAGCGCGCCTATTACCTTTCGCCTCTTAACGTCGTTGATGACATCGTTCAAGTGCATCTTCGCCTGGCTGATGCCTTTCACTTTGATGCCCATGGTTGTCTCCAGGCAATAAAAACCCCCGCCTGAGCGAGGTTTGATGTCATTTAACGGTGAATCAAAAAGGGAGCATTGCGCGGATTTCAGTGTACCAATGGTTAACCACAGGGATGTCCTCCTGGAGCCAGAAACCTAAAACAATCATCGCCATGCCCATTACCATGTGAAAAATGATGCTGAACCAGAATTCAATAGGTTTGTCATCCTTGTGGATGTACTCCTTTCGGCTCGTTCCTTTAAAGGTTTTGGTATAAACACCGCGACGACAGTAGACAAATGATTGGGCCAACCAAAAAGACTGCGCCCACCGTGAACCAATATTGAAATCCCATGACCTTTCAATCCATTTAATGATTTTCCCTATTATTGCACAGGCAGGTCAGATTCCGGCAGGATGGCGTAATCATCCGCCTGGCGCTCGAACGTGTCGGCGTAGCGGATAACCTGCCGCACCTCATCAGCACCCGCCACAACCGGGTCGGGTTCTGTCGACGCACCAATCAGCAAGAAATCACCCGCAGCGGTCAGCGCAAACTCCGTCTAGATGGTGTTCTTCACGACGATTTCAGCGCTGAGGCTGGCTAACTTCTTGCTGAGCCCGCCCTCATAATCACAGAGGATTTGCTCAGGTTCGGCATAGCCCAAAGAATCGCCGTATTCGTCATTGCCTTCCAGTTTGCGCCAGATGGTGGTTGTGGCAGTGTAAGACCAGTTCTCAACGCTAGACATCGCTCACTCCTCAAAGCTCTGGTAGCGGCACCGTCATACCTGCCATGCTATGTGTGCAGTCATTCAGGAATTGAATATGTCCATCTGTCACAAATGAATGGCAGGTACACGCCTTGTCTATCGTGGCGTCGTCAAATTCCTCTGGGCCATCGTTGGCATGAAGCCAGTAACTAACCCGGCCATAGCGCCGGGCTTTTTATGGAAATAATATGGCTACGCAACCTACTAACCTGCCAGTACCAAGTGAATCCCCGCGCGACCTGAAATTTAATGCAGGGAAGATTGACGAGTTTGTCACATCATTACAGCGTGAATATGAAGACAGATTCGGCAATAAGCATTACACCATTGAAGGATTAAGATGGTTTGCTCAGCAGGCTATTGCTCAGTTTGGTTGGATTTCTGTGGGCACTTTCCAAACAGGAGCAACCCTCTCAACACCAAACCAGATCCTGAAAGATACTACCGATGGCGAGTATTACCGATGGGACGGAATTTTTCCAAAAGTAGTTCCTTCAGGATTAACGCCATCTTCATCTGGAGGTGTGGGAACAGGAGCGTGGTTAAGCGTTGATGATTCAACATTGCGAGCAACGCTTGCTTCGCCAGCAGGTGCTTCAAATATCGGTGAAACAGGAGGAGAGGTCGGGGTCCACCTTTTGGATAATGGTAATGTAGTCGCACATTCAAGAGCATACGCAACATCTGATGGAGAGGGAGTGCAAAAAATATATATAAGTTACAGCGCATTTGATCAGTGGGAATTTTTATCAAGCGTTGTCACATCAGACGTAAAGGGTGATTTAGTTCAATTATCAAATGGTTATGATAATAACCAGTTATGGGCGCTTACTTGTGCAAACGGCCGCTCAGATAGCAGCGTAGGTAGAACAGACTATAGGGTGTGGCTTAGTAGGGATCTAAAAAAATGGGATAAATCACCAATTACTGGAATTAACACTGATTCAGTGGGCTATATTTCATCAACAGGAGATGATGACGGTAATGGAATAATATGATCCTCTGGATCAGACGAGTTTTTTGGTATATGGTTTATTTATATTATCCAGAACTACATTAGTGGGGGAATATATTCATTAAATGGCGATAAATTGAAAGGAGTTTATAACGCCCATAGCGATAGTGTCCTATCATCAGGAGCTTTAAATAATTACGAGTTATATATAAATAAAAATAATGAGTCACTATGTATTAATTACAATATCTCAGGGGAAAGGATACTCCAATTTGAAGTTAATAATAGCTCAACATTCGTACTGGATAGCTGATTTACTGGTAATAGCATTAATGTAGATGATGTTGATATAGTTTCTCTTGGCAGTGGAAATTTTACTCTGAGGGGATTAACTGGTGGATATGTGGGGAAAACTATATGCAACATGTCGTTATCCACAATTGACAATATTAAGTTAAAGCGACAATCATCAGATATGGCTGCTGGGGATAGATTTTACTTTGCAAGTACAGGGTCAAATAATGCCTTACAAATTTCTTATACAACCATTGCAATGATTGGGGTAACAAAAAAATTAACGGATGGATTACTGATGCTATAGCAAACATCACTATATAACCTATTTATTTATACAGTACACGCAATGTTATTATTGTGTTATAATTGCATTACGTGCAATTTTTAAATTTGGTATGCTATGGAAGCTTATAAAGAAAGACTTGATTGGATTGATTATTTAAGATTCATAACAATGTTTTATATTTACCTTGGGCATTTTGGTGGCGCCGCAGGTAAAATGTACCCATTTGTTTTTACATTTCACGTTCCTTTGTTCTTCTTTATATCCGGTATTCTTGTTAAATTCCCAAGGACAAATATAGAAGTAATTAAGTGTTTGAGTAATTCTTTTAAAAGGATAATGTTACCGTATGCTGTTTTTTCAATCATAGGAATTATTTTTTTAACAATAAAAGATGGAAGAGACTTTACCAATATTCTGCAGATGTTTGAAATGAGTGTTTATGGAGTAAGGAACAATACACCTTTAGCTACATTGTGGTTTTTCCCATGTCTATTTATTGTGTTCACTTATTATTATATTTTGCACAGAATGGTTTCAAGCAGGATTGTTATTTTTATTTTTTCTCTGATTGTTTACACTCTTTCTCCTATTTGGTTTGGACAAGGTATACCTAAACTGTTCTGGAACATAGATAGTGCTGCTTATTTTCTTGTTTTCTTTTCTGCAGGCGCTCTTCTAAGTGAGCCTCTCAAAAATGGTTTGTTTTCTTTTAAATATAATTCAAAGAACGCTATAAACATTATTGCTATATCAGTTCTTGTTCTATATGCAGCCGCCTGTTATCAAAAAGGGACGTTTACTTTTTACAAGTCCTTGCCAAGTCTGGAGTTGCAATATTTTTGTTTCTTTTTTGCTGCATTCGCGTTGTTCATACCAAATATTTATTTGGCAAAATACATTGAGAGTAAGGCAAAATCATTTAATTTGAGGCCAATACTTATTCTTGGAAAAAATACCTTGGTTTTATGCGGAACTGAGCAAATTCTGAAATATTCTATAATTGCTGCGTTTGGGATGTTTGGAATAAAAGCTGAGCCTCACAACCCTCTTGAGTCGCTTCTTTTTACTGCATTCTGTTTCATTGTTGCGTACTTTAGCACAGTAAAATTATATTATTTCTTTAGCATGAAAAACAAACAATAGAAAATGATTTGTAGAATTATTAATTCTGCGTAAATGCAGATGAAAATGTGGATGGCGGGTTAAGTAACGAACAAAAATATTTATGCCCTCATAGAACCAAGCCCACTCAGGTGGGCTTTTTACTTTCTTTGGTTGTTGGGAGCTCTACCAAATCCCATCGCAATCACGCATTGATGACGACAACACGCTTGTAGCAACTTCCGTAGTGGTAAAAATTGCTTATGACGTTGCCGTTAGCAAGTACTCTGCTGTAGATGCGACAACTTCACGGAAAGGAATAGTTCAATTAAGTTTTGCCACAGACAGCACCAGTACAACACAGGCAGCCACCCCACCAGCAGTAAAGTCAGCATATGACCTTGCTTATGGGAAATGGACGCCTGTTGATGGAATTACATCTCAAAAGAGTATAGTAAGACTAAGCGGCGGAGTAACCAATGCAGATGACACAATGGATGCCACGTCTGGAGCTGTAAAAACTACATATGATGCAGCAACAGGTCCAGCGCCTGGAAGAGGGCAAACGTTACAGGATTTAAAAACATCACGGGGTGTTGGTGTGGACTACAAAAATTCGACCGGATTTCCGATTGCTGTTTATGTCCGTATCACGGGTTCTACATCAGCCAACTTAGTAGCATATGTTAACGTAATAGAGTTTGGTGGCAGCGGGTCTATTGCAGCACAAACATCCGTAGCAACTGCGTTATTCATTGTACCAAATGGTGCAACGTATCGTGTTGATGCAACCTATATCAAGCCAGGGCTGACAGCAATAAGCGAAGAAGAAGCATTAAAGTTAGCGGCTAACCCTCCCAGAACAAGGGAGCGACTGATCAATATTGCAGTCGCGGAAAAGGCTGGTTTATACGCTAACGCAACACTAGAAATTGCGTAGTGTCAGAATTCGGTTGATCTGAACAAGGTGACTGAAGATATAAAAACACAATTGACTGCATGGAAAAATACAGACTGCAATTGCATAACGTCGATACTGGAACTGCACCTGACATTAAGTGGCCATTACTGCCATCGGCGTAGATGCTAAGATAAAGGTAGTTGTCATTTTATATAATTAAAATGGCTGCTTTCGAGCAGCTTTGTTGGTTTTATGCAACCTACCATTTTTAATAATCATCAACAGTATTACTATATTTCGTCTTTTTCCGTGGTTACAGAGTTATATAAATATGTATCGATGGATGTTAAGGCGGGCATGAGCCCGCCACCAAACTATTTTGTTAATTCAGGAAGGTTTTCTTTAGCCCACTTAGCAAATTCATTTCCAACAGACATACTTCCAAATTCTGATAGATGCTTAAATTCGTCACGATACATTGGCAAACCTTCTTTTACTGAAGAGCATTTATTTCCATCACAAAATGCAGAGTTTGGGTTAAAGAATAATGTTTCTGGATATGCTTTGCTCACTTTGTTTTTTAGATGTGAAAATTTTTCTTGAATATGTTTCAGCTCTGAAAGGTCTGATGTACAATCTTTATTTGGCCTTTTAAGTGGTCTGCTGAAACATTCTTTAATATCATCTGATAGCTGTACATGGGGATAGAATATTACTACTTTCGCACCGTTTGAAGTAATGATTGACATTCTTTCAATTAAGTCATTAATATAACTATCATCAGCGTCAATTGTTATTCCGCTGATTAGTATATATTTGATGGATTTTGTATGTAATATAATATTGTTGATGAATTCAGCTTGTTCTGTCTGAAGAGCTGTTCTACTTCCTGAAATGCCATCAACTACATTTGCTATACCTATAGAGAGCACATTAAGATCTTTTAAGTGGGTATTATTTGCAATCCCAGGATACAAATGATTAGCATAGCTGTTACCTAAAATAAGCACGTCAGGATCGGCATTACGCTTCAGAGAGCAAAACCACCAAGGTAATGAACTCGACAATGAAGTTTTAAATCTTTGCAGACATGCTTCGTTTTTAGCATAAGGCCACATGGGGCCGATTAATAGTCTGCTTACCTCTTTGCTTATTTTAATATTAGAACGATTGTCAATTCCGTTCATAGTATATGTCTTATACCCTGTAACTCCGATTATTAGCATTAGTATTAGCATTGGGATGGTTTTTTTCTTCCATGATCTTACTTTTTTTAGTGGTCTTTCAATTAAGTAGTATGTAAGTGTGGCCAGCAGAAATGACAAGACTGTTAATAACAGCATTAGCCAATCAGGAGGTGTACTTCCATTTATAATGTATGCAAGAGAAAATAAAGGCCAGTGCCAAATATAAAGTGGATAGCTAATTAAACCAATAAATACAAATGGTTTGGATGTAATAACCGATTTAATTGGCCCCGCATCTTGCGCAGACCATATCAGTAATACAGAGGCAAAAACGGGGAGAAGTGCATACCATCCAGGAAACGCAACTGTAGAATGTAGTGTGAGCGCAGTAATAAGAATGCCTAAAAGAGAAACTGCGGCAACAGGTGTTGCAACTAACGTATGAGGTCGTTTTACTTTTTCTCCATGTACCGTAAGCGAAAGTATTGCACCAAAAAGAAGTTCCCAATGACGATATTGAGGAAGATAAAAAGTTCTCTCTATATTTTCATTAATACTCAGTATGTTTAATAGAAAAGATAGCGCTGCTAGTAGCACTACAATGAAAAGTATATTTACTTTTCGTTTGTATGCCAGATAAAGCACTAGAGGGAATATAAGATAAAATTGTTCTTCTATACCAAGAGACCAAAGATGCAAAAGAGGTTTTGTCGGAGATGTAGCGTTGAAATATCCAGTTTCACTATAAAAGACAATGTTAGACACAAAGCCCGCACTACCCGCTAATTGTTTCCCCAGTTGCATAAACTCATCTGGAAAGAGCGTGAACCAACCAAAGATGAACACTGAAAACATTACAAGCAATAATGCTGGGAATAAGCGATCGATCCTGCGCCGGTAAAAATCTTTTATTGAGTGTTTATTATTTGATATATTGAAATTCAAAATTGAAGTTATTAAATATCCTGATATAACAAAGAATATGTCTACACCTATAAAACCACCAGGAACAAGGTTTGGAAATGCGTGATAAGTAATCACTAAAACTACAGCAATGGCGCGTAAGCCATCAATATCAGGCCTATATTTTAACATCAGTTTCCCCTGTGATTTTTATTGGCCTGATTTTAACACACCGATGTGCATCGAAAAAAGATAGACATACTAATATTTCTATAATGTACTATTATCTGCGTTGTAGATATTTTCTGATAGTTTTCAATTCTGTAGTTGTTATGGAGCCAAGCATTAGCGCTCTTAAAGACATATCAACTGTCGAAGGGGACAATATTGCTTTCATGCGTTTTACCCAAACGGGGGTCTATAGTCATGGGATTCCCTTCACTGGTTAGTTATTATGCTGAAACAAGTAGAGCCCTCGATCAGCAGCTTATCAGCCAGCCATCAGCAACTTATTTCATGCGGGCATCGCGTTCACATTTCAGGGAGGGAATACCCCAGGGGGCGCTGCTTGTTGTGGATGCGTCGATTTCAGCCTGTGATGGCTCGCTGCTGATATGTGCAATAGACGGGCAGTTCAGTATCAAGCGATATCAAATTTACCCTCAACCCTACCTGATAAATCTGGAGAACGGGAGAAGGGAAGCACTGCCAGTAGATGATTACGGTTACTGTTCTGCACCCGCTATATTTGGGGTGATCACATACATCATTAATGATGCCAGAAACGCGGAGTTCGATGACTGCCCCGTGATGTAATCATATTGGCCTGATTAGTCCAAGTCTCTACTTTACACGATCCCAACGGTACGCGCACACGGTGTGCCGTATAATTTTCTATGCCGCTGTTTCGATCTCGAAAATTTCCCGACGACATCACGAATTCAATGGTAACTAATTGATCTTGAACAGGTGCAATAGTAAGTATTGGGAGGTGTTTTTTAGTGGGTTTTGGTTGTAACTGTTTGAGTTTAATGGAGGATTACGTTTTACATTGTAAACAGGAATCGTATTCGGTCTCTTTTTATGTGGCGAATGCGATGCCATCCAGGGCAAAACACGGCGTATTGCATGCTGCATTCTCCATAAACCATACCATACTCCTGCCCACGATCGTCCAGGCTTTTTTACCAACATTGCTAAAATTATAATCAGGTACCCTTGTACTCTGGAGGCGACATGGGACGACCTGGCAATATCTATCAACGAATCGACGGTACGCAGTGGCGTCACGTCTGGGTGGTTGGGGATATCCACGGATGCTTCTCGATGCTGATGGCTAAACTTCGCCAGTACCGTTTTGATCCCTGGCAGGATTTGCTGGTTTCAGTGGGGGATGTTATCGACCGTGGACCAGACAGTTTGCGTTGTCTGAAACTACTGCGTAAACGCTGGATTGTCGCGGTCAGGGGGAACCATGAACAGATGGCGCTGGACGCGCTGGCGACGGGGGATCAATTCATGTGGTTTATGAATGGAGGCTCGTGGTTCGAGCAGGCGGAGCAACCGGCAGCGAAATTTGCTCTTGAAGCGTGTTGGCAGTTACCCTGGATTCTGGAGCTGCATTGTCAGAACGGTATACACGTTATTGCTCATGCCGATTACCCGGATGATGATTATCAGTGGCTAAAAGAGATCGATTTACAGCGCGTGCTGTGGGACCGCTCGAGACTGATGAACAGTGGTTGTGCGATTCACGGCGCGGATCACTTCTGGTTTGGTCACACGCCGTTGCGCCATCGGCTGGATCGCGAGAATCTACACTATATTGATACCGGTGCTGTATTCGGCGGCGAGTTAACGCTGGTACAACTGCAATAATCAAAAATCGCTGTATTCCTGGGCCGGATGCCAGAAACTGTCGATGTAGTCGTCCGCAGGTAAACATCCGCCGTTACGAATACGTTGATCGTCCATCGATATCAGGCACTGCTGCTCAGTTTTGTAGACATCAACCACGATATCTTCACAACCGCCATCCAGATAGCACACAAAAAGAACCAGCGTGAACATTCCATCCTCAAATGGTAAAGCCATACCTGTAGTGTAGAAGATGTTGATAGATGAGGGAAATTAACCAAGAAATAACCCGTCTGGCGACGGGTTCTTTTTGAATCAGGCAAGGCGCATGATCCAGGCATCTGACTTACGATCGTAGTGTTCGCGAAATAGTACTGAATGTTCTCCGTTCAACAGGGCCGGGACGCTGGTGTCGGCATCCCAGGCATCCAGTTGCATACATAAATCCGGATCGGATTTACACGGAATGGTTAACGTTCGGTCCCCCGGCGATTCGCCATGTAACTCGGCGTCGTCGATTTCAAAAGCGCCAATGCGCACACTGGTTTTCATCATCGTGCTCTCCGTTAATTTGCTGGTTGTGGTACGACCAGTTAGGCCGTCCATTTTTCAGCGTAGTCAACGTTAGCAAAAGCGCCAGTAAAAACGTGCGTTATCCCGTAAAGAGTTTGCCATCCCGGACAAGATCGCGCGGGTAACTATTCTTCAGTCGCGATCCAATGCGTTTTGCCAGACCGATCGGCTGATGCTGGAACGTAACCAGTACGTCGTCACTCGTCGGTGCGGTTTGCGGGTAAACATCTCTACCGCGATACCACTCTTCCGCTTCGGCAAGGGTCAGTTCGAATGCATGGCTGTGGTTCGGGTCGGCGAGGGCGATAACGGCCTCATGCTGCCAGCGATACCCTTTATTGTGGGTTTCGGCCAGTTTGATCCCGAGTCGAGAAAAGCGAACCTTGCCAATCAGAGGTTCAATTTCAGTCGGGAACAGCCAGATCTCTTTATCGCGCTGCCACAGGCGCAAATTATCTTCCCACTGCAGTCCACAAGCGCTCGCGGCTTGCGTGACAAGCGCAGATTCGCGTCCTTTAAGCGGGCTAAACGGGAAGTTACCGACTTTATACTTCGGCGCAGGTAGTGCAGGGATTGCAGCTGTTTTGCGTAAACGCGCAACGAAGAAACCTTCGCAATCGTAAATCTGCGGGAATACATGCAGGAATCCTTCCGGCGTCAGGGCGCGTTCGGCCTGCGGAAATAAATCGCCCAGAGGTAAAAACTCGACGGCATCAGGGTAGGTCTCAATCAACCACTGCATGATATTTTCATTTTCGTCACGATTAAGCGTACAGGTCGAGTAAACCAATGTGCCACCGGGACGCAGGGCGTGGAAGGCGCTGTCGAGCAGTTCGCGCTGGGTTGCGGCAATTTCCAGATTACTTTCTACAGACCAGTTTTTTAGCGCATCGGGGTCTTTACGCACCACGCCTTCACCGGAACACGGTGCGTCGAGCAATATGGCATCAAATGATTCCGGCAACGCAGCGCCAAATACGCGTCCGTCAAAATGGGTCAGGGCGACGTTGGCTATCCCGCAACGGCTGATATTGGCATGCAGGACTTTGACGCGACTGGCAGAAAACTCATTCGCCAGAATGGCGCCTCGATTATTCATTTTTGCGGCAATTTGCGTGGTTTTGGAGCCGGGGGCTGCCGCAACATCCATTACGCGTTCCGGGGTATTGCCTTCGGCGAACAGTGCTGCGACTGGCAGCATTGAACTGGCTTCCTGAATATAAAACAGGCCACTTAAATGTTCTGCGGTGCTGCCGAGCGGCACTGACTCTTCATCATCGCGCTCGATCCAAAAGCCTTCAGCACACCAGGGAACCGGAGTGAGAGACCAGTTGTAAGGTGCTGTCAGCGCGAGGAAATCGGCAACGGAGATTTTCAGCGTATTGACGCGAATGCTGCGGCGCAACGGGCGCTGACAGGCAGCGAGAAATTCATCGAATGAGAGCGTGGAAGGCATTGCTTCACGCATTTGAGTCAGAAAGGCGTCGGGAAAATAAGCCACTTGGTACCACCGGCAAAAAAACAGGTGCGCAGTGTAGCATAAGTGCTCCGGCGCGCGTACGCCGGAGCAAGTGGAGAGGTTAACGTGGCAGGGCGGTTCCCCATTCACGCCACTCTTTAGGTTCACTTTCCAGCAACAGGAAGTGTTTACCTGCCTGCGCTTTCGGAGCCAACGGTGTACCCGGTGGAGTCGCGAAGGCGATGCCGCCGCGGATGAACTGATTGAAGGTACCGGTCTTCACGACACCGCCGGTCAGGCCGAAGTCGAGATTGTAGCCGGATGCCAGCCAGAACACGGAGTTGTTGCGTACCAGATGCTGATAGCGTTGGCTAATGCGCATGGCAACCATCACACGATCGGAAAGCGAGCCCAGCGTCAGCCCGGTGACGGTCCCCACTTCAATACCTCTGAACAACACCGGGGTTCCGATATTCAGCGAACCTGCTTCTGGTGCTTCAACCACAATACTCAGACCATCGAGGTAACGAGAGTCGGTAATGGTGGCTTCCTGCAGCTCAAAATCACGGCGCGGATTACCGCGTCCTGGTTCAACGTTGATATATGGCTGCAGGATTGTATCCAGATGCTCCACGCCCGCTGCCGAAATTTGCGGGGTGATCACGGAGAAACGGGTACCGCTTCGCGCGAAGGTTTGTACATATTCCGGGTACAGAACCGCTTTTGCCTGAACTTCGTTACGGGCGGTGATCAGCTCAAGCGTCTGGATCTGTCCGATATCGATTCCCAGGTAGCGAATCGGCATGCCTGCAGCGAGTTTACCGGCATCGAACGCATGCAGCGTTATCTGGCCGCCGACCGCACGCGCGGCGGTTTCCGAAGCATACAGAATACGCTTGTCGCCTTTACGTTGGCTGGCGCTGGCACCGCTTAAATTATCGAAGCTAATCGCCCCTTTAAGCGCGCGTGAAAGGGGAGATGCCTGTACGGTTAATCCGCTGCCGTTAAGCTGAACTTTTGCTCCGCCTTCGGCCCAGAACACGCTGTTGCTGGTCAACAGGTTGCGATATTCCGGTTTGATATGCAGATCGATATCAAACGCATCGGCGCGAGGACGAACGCTAATCACTTCACCGACCTCGAATTTGCGGTAAAGCACCACCGAGCCGGCCTGCACATCAGGCAGCGTTTCGGCGCTCAGGCTGACCGTAGTGGTTGGCAGATCGCTCAGACTGTTTTCAATCGCTTTCTCCAGGTTAGCGTAAAGCGGGTAGCTTTTTTTCATTTCACCCTTAGTACCGGGCAAAATACGAATGCCGCCGCTGAGCCACTCACTGGCGCTGGCGCCAAGGAACTCCACGCCATCAAGTCCGACTTTGACATCCACGCGGCTGTTCACCACGAACTTACTGTCACCCTGCACCAGGTCACGATGCTGTGGTTCAACAGCAACGGTAAATGTGACGCCTTTGCTGGAAAGCGTACGCTCAATCACCTGACCGACCTGTACGCCGTGAAGAATTAGCGGCTGGCCAGCATCAATACCGTAACTCTCCGGCGCGGTCAGCGTAAACGTCATGACGCCTGGGTCGTGTAACAACGACTTCTCAGCGGGAATAACGACAAACTGGTTACGCGGCTCGCCTTCGCCAGGTACTAGCTCGAAAGTTTTACCTGTTAGCAGCGAACTGAGATTCACATCGCTTAACGATAATTTAGGGCTGTGTAACTCAATGCGTGTGTTGTCACGCAGCAGCGTTACGACGCTGGGATCGACCGTCATTTCGCCGGTGACTTTACCGCCTGGGTTTAAATCCAGTTTTGTGAGCTGACCGACTTCTAATCCTTGATACATCAGCGATGTTGAGCCTGCTTTGAGTCCATCTCCGCTGGGTAAATCAAGCTTGACGATTACTCCACGCTGGCTGTGCGCGAGATCCTGATATAGACCAAACGTGTCGTCTGCCGCAGCAGGTTTTGAGTCTTCGGGTGAATCAAAAGCAATGGCACCGTTGACCAGCGCCGCCAGACTCTCCAGTTTTACCTTCGCACCGCTAAGGCTGACATCCGCATTTACACCGGAGACGTTCCAGAAGCGGCTGCCTTTTTTCACCAGATTGGTGAAGCGACGTTCAATCAATACATCGATGGTTACGCCCTGATGGTTCGGGTTGATGGTGTAGTCATAGACCCTGCCCACCGGAATCTTACGGAAATAAACCAGTGAACCGCTATTAAGCGATCCGAGATCAGGGGCGCGCAGATGCAGCATTAAATCGCCATTATCCAGACGATACTTGGGCTGGGTGTCGAGGGCGACGAAATGATCCTCGGCCTCGCCAGTACCGGGCATCATGCCGATATAGTTGCCGCCAACCAACGCATCCAGACCAGAAACCCCAGCCAGCGACGCCTTCGGCGTGACCAGCCAGAACTGGGTATCTTTGCGCAGAGCATCTTTCATGCTCGATTTGATGCTGACGCGGACTTCAATTTTGCGCAGATCTTTGCTGAGGTTGATATCCTGCACCGTGCCCACTTCAACGCCCTGATAACGAACGGGAGTACGGCCTGGCACAATGCCGTCAGCAGACATAAAGTCGATGGTCACGGTATTGCCACGATCTTCATAGCTTCCCCAGATAAGCCATCCTGCGATCATCAGCGCGATGAACGGCAGCAGCCAGAACGGGGAGATACGGCGTTTTGTTTTAATCTGCGCTTCAGTCTGCGAAGCGGGCGTTTCCTGACTCATGTGCATCCCAAAGTAAGCGGCTGTCCAGCCATTCCACAGCAAGAATAGTCAATATTACCGCTGCGCCGAAATAAAACGCAGCCGGTCCCATAGTAAAAGCAAGTATCTGATCGCGATTTATCAGCGACATGGTTAACGCGATAACAAAGAGATCGAGCATTGACCAGCGGCCAATCCAGGTCACCATACGCAGTAGTTTTATACGGGTGCGTAACCCTTGTTCACAATTAAAGTGGATGCTGAATAGCAACGTAAACATCACAATCACTTTGGTGAATGGCACTAATATACTGGCGATAAACACGATCGCCGCTACGCCGACATTACTGTTTGCCAAAGACATTATGCCTGACAGGATTGTGTCTTCCTGTCGGCCGCCGTTGACATAAATTATCGAGATGGGCAGCAGGTTAGCGGGCAAAAGCAGGACAATCGAGGCCAGCAGTGCCGCCCAACACTTTTGGATACTTTGATTTCTACGCCAGCGCAACGGGATATGGCAGCGAGGGCAGCGACCGCGGGCATCCGGATAACCTGTAAAATGGCAGCCGAGGCAGACGCGGAGCTTTTCATCGGGCCGACGAGCCGGTCTCTGCGGGTAGAAACGGTCCCAAAGCTGCTCAACGTTAAGATGTGACAGCGTCAAAATACTGAGGATCACCAGCGCAATAAAAGCAAACAGCCCCACGCCAGGCTGCAAAAAAGCATAGTCCTGAACCTTGATTGATGCGACGCCGATACCCACCAGGTAAATATCGAGCATCACCCACTCTTTGAGCCTTTCCAGCATCAGCAGCACCGGGCGCAGGTTCATCCCGAGAATATTACCAAACCACAGATAAGCGATTGAGGTCACGAGAATTAGTGGCGCGCCGGCGACGCAAAAAAGCACGAAGGAGGCGGTGAGGGGATCACCTTGTCGGGTCATTTGCCAGATGCCTTGCATCACATTGGCATCAATGCGCACGCCTAATAAATAGATGTGCAAGAGTGGCTCTCCCCAGGCAAAGGGCATCAGCAGCAACATGGTGAAAGCCATTGCCGCCAGTCGCGTTAACGACCAGTCGCGTCCGTCACGAATTTTTGCCTGGCAGCGTGGGCAAAAGGCACTTTGGTGCGAACGCATTTTAGGCAAGCTAAATATCAGGTCACATTCAGGGCAGCGATGATAATGTGCACGAGGTAGTGCCTCACCGATGGACCTGATGGCTATTTTTTTAGTTGGCGTGATGCGTGGTGTCGTTAAGGCCATGTATCGCGAATCAAATTGTTGAAGTAATGTTATCTTAACTCATGACGGGAATGATCTTGAGCATTAACGCATTTAATGTTTATTTTAGTAGGCTGCAGTTTTAAGTAAGACAACTAAGTGATTATATAATGAACAAAATAGAGCTATACACGGACCTGAACCGTGATTTTCAGGCATTGATGGCAGGTGAAACCAGTTTTCTGGCAACGCTGGCGAATACCAGCGCATTGTTGTACGAGCGTCTTGCAGAAGTGAATTGGGCCGGTTTTTACCTGCTTGAGGACGATACGCTGGTGCTTGGTCCCTTCCAGGGCAAAATTGCCTGCGTGCGGATCCCGGTAGGGCGCGGTGTGTGCGGTACCGCAGTGGCGCAGAACCAGGTTCAGCGTATTGAGGACGTACATGCTTTTGATGGGCACATCGCCTGTGATGCCGCCAGCAACGCTGAAATCGTCCTGCCGATCGCTGTCGACAATCAGATAATCGGCGTGCTGGATATTGATAGCACGGCATTTGGCCGCTTTACTGAAGAAGATGAACAAGGTCTGCGTACGCTTGTGGCACAGCTTGAAACCGTGCTTGCAACGACGGATTACAAAAAATTCTTTGCGCGCGTCGCAGGATAATCAACGGATAACGTAGCAATTACTGATGACGTCATTATAATGTCGCCTGTTCATGCCTGCGCTTGTTGGCTACGTCCGTTGTAATCAGGAAATTTCATGGAAAATCAACCTAAGTTGAATAGCAGTAAAGAAGTCATCGCGTTTCTGGCCGAACGCTTCCCGCAGTGTTTTAGTGCGGAAGGCGAAGCGCGCCCACTGAAAATTGGCATTTTTCAGGATCTGGTAGAGCGTGTTGAGGGTGAAATGAACCTCAGCAAGACTCAGCTCCGTTCTGCCTTACGTCTCTATACTTCAAGCTGGCGCTATCTGTATGGCGTTAAATTGGGCGCAACGCGTGTTGATCTCGACGGCAACCCTTGTGGTGAGCTGGATGAACAACATGTTGAACATGCTCGCAAACAGCTGGAAGAAGCTAAAGCCCGTGTTCAGGCGCAACGCGCAGAGCAACAGGCGAAAAAACGCGAAGCGGCCGCTGCCGCCGGTGAAAAAGAAGACGCCCCGCGTCGCGAGCGTAAGCCGCGTCCTGCACCGCGTCGTAAAGAAGGTGCTGAGCGTAAACCTCGCGCTGAAAAACCAGCAGCAAAAGCACCGCGTGCTCCTCGCGAAGAACAGCATACCCCGGTATCTGATATTTCAGTACTGACGGTAGGGCAGTCTCTGAAGGTGAAAGCAGGAAATAATGCGATGGATGCCACCGTATTAGAAATCACCAAAGATGGCGTCCGTGTACAGCTGAATTCGGGTATGTCTTTGATTGTACGCGCAGAACACCTGGTGTTCTGAAACGGAGGCCAGGCCTGGCATGAACACTTTTTTTAGGCTTACTGCGTTAGCTGGTCTGCTTGCATTAGCAGGCCAGGCACTTGCTGTAGAAGACATCACGCGTGCCGATCAAATCCCCGTGTTAAAGGAAGAAACCCAGCATGCGACGGTAAGCGAACGTGTGACGTCGCGTTTTACGCGATCACACTATCGCCAGTTCGATCTGGATCAGGCGTTTTCGGCAAAAATTTTTGACCGCTATTTGAATTTGCTCGACTACAGCCACAACGTGCTGCTGGCGAGCGATATCGAACAGTATGCAAAAAAGAAAACGGTCCTCGGCGATGAACTGCGCACCGGCAAGCTGGATGTCTTTTACGATCTCTATAATCTGGCGCAAAAACGCCGATTTGAACGTTATCAGTACGCATTAAGCGTACTGGCACGTCCAATGGATTTCACCGGTAACGACACCTTTAACCTCGACCGAAGCAAAGCGCCGTGGCCGAAGAGCGAAGCAGAGCTTAATGCGCTGTGGGACGGCAAGGTTAAATTTGACGAACTCAGCCTGAAGCTGACCGGTAAAACCGATGCGGAAATCCGCGAAACGCTGACGCGCCGCTACAAATTTGCGATTCGCCGTCTGGCGCAGACCAACAGCGAAGATGTGTTCTCACTGGCGATGACAGCGTTCGCCCGTGAAATCGACCCGCATACTAACTATCTCTCTCCGCGCAATACCGAGCAGTTCAATACTGAAATGAGCTTGTCTTTGGAAGGTATTGGCGCGGTTCTGCAGATGGATGATGACTACACCGTCATTAACTCCATGGTGGCAGGTGGTCCGGCAGCCAAGAGCAAAGCGATCAGCGTTGGCGATCGTATTGTCGGCGTCGGGCAGACGGGCAAGGGCATGGTCGATGTGATTGGCTGGCGTCTGGATGATGTCGTAGCACTGATCAAAGGACCTAAAGGCAGCAAGGTGCGCCTCGAAATTCTGCCTGCCGGTAAAGGTACCAAGACGCGCACCGTGACGCTAACGCGTGAACGTATCCGTCTCGAAGACCGTGCCGTTAAAATGTCCGTGAAAACCGTTGGCAAAGAAAAAGTCGGCGTACTGGATATTCCTGGTTTCTATGTTGGCCTGACTGATGATGTCAAAGTCCAGCTGCAGAAACTGGAAAAACAGAACGTCAGCAGCATCATCATCGATCTGCGTACCAACGGCGGTGGAGCACTGACTGAAGCGGTTTCGCTTTCCGGTCTGTTCATTCCTTCCGGCCCGGTGGTTCAGGTTCGTGACAATAACGGTAAAGTGCGTGAAGACAGCGATACCGACGGCGTTGTGTACTACAAAGGCCCGCTGGTGGTATTGGTCGATCGCTTCAGCGCCTCAGCATCAGAGATTTTCGCTGCGGCAATGCAGGATTATGGCCGAGCGCTGATCGTTGGTGAACCAACCTTCGGTAAAGGCACAGTTCAGCAGTATCGCTCCCTGAACCGTATTTACGATCAGATGCTGCGTCCGGAATGGCCAGCGCTGGGTTCTGTTCAGTACACGATCCAGAAATTCTACCGCGTAAACGGTGGCAGCACGCAGCGTAAGGGTGTTACGCCAGATATCATCATGCCGACAGGTAATGAAGAAACTGAAACCGGCGAGAAGTTTGAAGATAACGCGCTGCCGTGGGACAGCATTGATGCGGCGACCTACACCAAGTCAGATAATCTGACGCCGTTCGGACCTGAATTGCTGAAAGAGCACAATGCACGTATTGCGAACGATCCTGAGTTCCAGTACATCATGAAGGACATTGCGCGTTTCAATGCGATGAAGGATAAGCGCAACATCGCTTCTCTGAATTACGCTCAGCGTGAAAAAGAGAATAACGAAGATGACGCAATGCGTCTGGCGCGTATTAACGATCGGTTCAAGCGTGAAGGCAAACCGCTGCTGAAGAAACTGGACGATCTACCGAAGGATTACCAGGAACCGGATCCATACCTGGATGAAACGGTAAAAATCGCGCTCGACCTGGCGCATCTTGAAAAAGAAAAGCCAGCGGAACAGCCCGCAACCAGTCAATAACCTCGAACAGGCACAAGAAATTGTGCCTGTTTTTTTAACAAGTGCATGAAGACGTCAGTCTGATACGATAAAATGTAAAGTTGTGTCTTTCTGGTGACTTAGCACCTATGGATGCTTGAAAATAGTCATAAGACCCATACGATATGGGTAATCGCATAGTGCGTTTTGTTAAATTGAGGTTAAAAGAATATTATGATGCGAATCGCGCTCTTCCTGCTGACGAACCTGGCTGTGATGGTCGTTTTCGGGCTGGTATTGAGCCTGACAGGGATTCAGTCAAGCAGCGTTCAAGGCTTGTTGATCATGGCACTGCTGTTTGGTTTTGGTGGTTCCTTCATTTCGCTGCTGATGTCCAAATGGATGGCGTTAAAGTCCGTTGGCGGGGAAGTGATCGAACAGCCTCGCAATGAAAGAGAACGCTGGCTGATGAATACAGTCGCGAACCAGGCCCGCCAGGCCGGGATCGCTATGCCGCAGGTTGCAATCTACCATGCGCCAGATATTAACGCGTTTGCTACCGGTGCGCGCCGGGATGCCTCGTTGGTGGCTGTAAGTACTGGCCTGTTGCAAAACATGAGCCCGGATGAAGCCGAAGCGGTTATCGCACATGAGATCAGCCACATTGCTAATGGCGATATGGTTACCATGACGTTAATTCAGGGTGTGGTGAACACTTTCGTTATCTTTATCTCACGTATTCTGGCGCAGATTGCCGCTGGGTTTATGGGCGGCAACCGCGATGAGGGAGAGGGTAGCAACGGTAACCCGTTAATCTACTTTGCGGTAGCAACGGTACTGGAGTTGGTATTTGGTATTCTGGCGAGCATTATTACGATGTGGTTCTCACGTCATCGTGAATTCCATGCGGATGCAGGCTCAGCGAAACTGGTGGGTCGTGAAAAAATGATCGCCGCGCTACAGCGCCTGAAAACCAGCTATGAGCCGCAGGAAGCGACCAGCATGATGGCATTCTGCATCAACGGTAAATCCAAATCGTTGAGTGAGCTGTTTATGACTCACCCGCCGTTGGACAAACGTATTGAAGCGCTGCGCAGCGGTGAATACCTGAAATAATTGGCAGCAGATTTAAAATAAAAAGCGCGTCGACAGACGCGCTTTTTTTATGCCTGAACTCGCGGTTGTGTGATACGTAAGCCACTCACGATTGCGGCTAGCGAAGCCAGAATACCCGCTGTTATCAGCGAAACGTGTGTTCCGCTGTCGCCAAACTGATTTAGCATCAGCGCAACCAGTGCGGCCCCGGTACTCTGGCCCAGTAAACGCGCCGTTCCAAGCATACCGCTCGCGCCTCCGCTACGATCACGCGGCGCGGAGGTGATGATGGTGTGATTATTCGGTGACTGGAACAAGCCAAAACCCGCACCGCACAAAATCATTGGCCAGATGATATTAAAATCAGAAGGTGATGCGGGCAGCAACACCAGCGAAAACAGCCCACACGCCATTACTGCCATGCCCAGCGCGCCCAGCAGACCCGCATGAACACGTTCAATCAAATATCCTGCCAGTGGGGCCATCACCATGGTTGCCAGTGGCCACGGCGTCAGCAGCAGGCCCGTTTCAACCTCGCTGCGCCCGAGAACCGTTTGCATGAAAAATGGGAGAGAAACCATCGCCAGCATCTGTGCGCTGAATGAACAGATTGAAGTACAAATAGAGAGTGAAAACAGCGGAATGCGCAGCAGATCAACCGGTAGTAACGGTACTGGCAATGCGAGTTGGCGGCGGATAAAGAAAAACCCTACCACGAGAAGCCCCACAAGTTCAGCACCAATCAGTTTTAGCGACTGTCCCTGCGCAAATCCGCTGAGTGCCGTGATTAACAAACCGAATGTTAAGGCGTTCATCACTGCGCTGGGCAGATCGAAGCGCGGTTTATTGCTACGTGATGAATTGGGTGGCAAAAAACGCATAGCCAGTAGCAGGGCGATGAGCCCCAGTGGAACGTTAATCAGGAATAGCCATTTCCACGAGGCAATAGAAAGAATAGCCGCCGCAATAGTCGGACCCGCTGCCGAGGATACAGCCACGATAAAGGAGTTAATACCCATTCCGCGGCCAAGCTGGCGCTGAGGATAAATGAGTCGGATCAATGCCGTATTAACGCTCATCAGCGCCGCGCCGCCAAACCCCTGAGCCACGCGCGCTAACGTCAGCATATGCAGCGAGTCTGACAAGGCACAAAACAGCGACGCCAACAGAAACACGACCAGACCACACTTATAAATGCGTCGGTAGCCAAACATATCACCTAAAAAAGAGAGCGATAACAGCGAAACAACGATCGCAATTTGGTAGGCGTTCACAATCCAGATTGAGCTGGCGGGTGAGGCCTGAAGATCGGTGGCGATAGTGGGGAGGGCAACGTTCGCTATTGCGCCGTCGAGTACTGCCATAGAGATGCCAATAACAATGGTTAAAATTGCGCCATATCGCTGGGGCAATGGCAGACCATCGGTCTGAGTTTTTTCCATAGGAAGTCAATATTGTCGGAATTTATGATGAGAATAATAATTTTAGCATTGATATTCAGGCGTTAGGTCGCAGATTTGTAACTAAGTAAGCAAAGAGCGATTGCGAGGGCTGATACGTGAAATTATAATAAAAACCGGTTCTGATTTTTATAAAACACTCGAAAGGGGTGATAAATGGCAATCGCAGATCTGGATAAACAACCCGATTCTGTATCTTCCGTGCTGAAGGTTTTTGGCATCCTGCAGGCGCTCGGTGAAGAGCGCGAAATTGGTATTACCGAGTTGTCGCAACGCGTCATGATGTCGAAAAGCACCGTTTATCGCTTTTTGCAGACCATGAAAACGCTGGGCTATGTGGCACAAGAAGGGGAGTCTGAGAAATACTCACTGACCCTGAAACTATTCGAGCTGGGTGCTCGCGCGTTACAAAACGTCGATCTTATCCGTAGCGCTGATATTCAGATGCGCGAACTTTCGCGCCTGACCAAAGAGACAGTACACCTTGGCGCACTGGATGAAGACAGCATCGTCTACATTCATAAAATCGACTCCATGTACAATCTGCGCATGTATTCTCGCGTAGGTCGCCGTAATCCACTGTACAGCACGGCTATCGGTAAAGTTCTGCTGGCATGGCGTGACCGCGATGAAGTGAAGCAAATTCTGGATGGTATTGAGTACAAACGCAGTACCGACCGTACTATTACCAATACTGATGAATTGCTGGTACTGCTGGATAAAGTCCGTGAGCAGGGCTACGGTGAAGACAACGAAGAACAGGAAGAAGGTCTGCGCTGCATCGGTGTGCCGGTGTTTGACCGTTTCGGTGTGGTGATTGCAGGCTTGAGTATTTCATTCCCGACGCTGCGTTTCTCAGAGGAACGTTTGCACGAGTATGTGGCGATGCTGCATACGGCTGCGCGTAAAATTTCAGAACAAATGGGTTATAACGACTATCCGTTCTAATCTGGCGTAATAGCGTCAACTTAAAAACCCCAGGTATTTTTGTATCTGGGGTTTTTTATGAACAGTCATAACGTTAGTTGGTGCAAATAACGTAGCGTATGTATTGTTGCTATATTAACCGTTATCAATAATGACCGTACTTTTTCTTAGCAAAGGGCAATCCGACAGGCCAATGATACCGCTGTTTGTGTGGACGTATTGTGCGGTGCTGGTTCCGCGGGCGGTCAGATATTGGCATTGTAAGCCCAGACCCGCTGCATTCTCCTTACTTCCAATCAAAATTCCGTAGCCGCTCAGTAATAAACCGATCCAAACCAGAGCTAACAACACAATAGCGCGGATTATCAGACGCATTACAACCTCTTATCTTTTCTCGTTATTATTAGATTAGCCTGTACATGGGATGAAACAAGTGAATCATTCCTAAAAAGATTGAATGCCGATACAGTTAACGCTGGGTTTAGGTAACGCATGATAATTTATAGACATAAGATGTAGATTCGAAGAGTGGAGCTGGAGTGAAAAAAATTCGCTGGGTAGTGCTGATAGTTGTCGTGCTGGTATGCATACTGATGTGGGCGCAAGTGTTCAACATCATGTGCGATCAGGATGTACAATTTTTCAGCGGTATTTGTGCCATCAATAAATTTATTCCCTGGTAAGCGCATTTTTGCCACAGTTGATTACCTTCTTGTGCGGCAGTGGTAAACTACGCTGTCTACATTGAGGTGGTGAAATGAACGAAGTTTTGAATTCTGGCGCGTTGAGTTTGGCGTCTTTGGCTGTATCGGTGGTGATTCTGGTTGTCGGGCTTGTACTGTGGTTTTTCGTCAATCGGGCAAGTTCGCGTACTAATGAGCAGATTGAGCTGCTTGAAGCATTGTTAGATCAGCAAAAAAGACAGAACGCATTGCTCCGTCGCCTTTGCGAAGCTAACGAACCTGAAAAAGCAGCAGAGCCTGCTGCGGTCACAGCGAAGGATGAAGATGATGACATCATCCGCCTGGTAGCTGAGCGGTAAAAACGGTATGACAGGGTGAGGATCTGTTGCTTTTGTTCTCAGATGTTTCATCCTGTCACCAACGTGCCAGATTATTTTCTTCTGTATATGTCGTGTAATTAGCACTCTGATACGCGTGTAAACTCAGTATTTTCAGATGCTCCAACCAATTAATATCTTATCCCCGGTCTGATATAAATATAATTTCCCATACGATAAAAATATGATTATGTCATTTTTGTGATAGCGATCGTTTTATTAACAGCGAAACGTTTCTCTTACTTTTTTTGTGCATTGTCATCATTCTTTCATTATTTTGGTGCAAAAGCAGAAGGCGGATCTCATTTTTACGCTTGTGACATTTTATGCATTACTAAGCATAAAAAATGATATCCGGCACACCCTGTAACAGCTAATCTGGAACAACCGAAGCTATTGAGCTATGGTAGAAATGTCCCGGCTATGGTGCAAGCCAGGCGGGGGATGGGGCGAGAGGCGGGAATATAACACTACTCGGTGTGGCGCATAACTGTGCAGTTGCTGTTTGATGAACGACGGGATTTGTGCGACCGATCGAGACACGTTTAAAAATGGCTTGCCATTATTAACGTTGTATGTGATAACACGTTTTGGGTTAAACGAGGTACAGTTCTGTTTATGTGTGGCATTTTCAGTAAAGAAGTCCTGAGTAAACACGTTGACGTTGAATACCGCTTCTCTGCCGAACCTTATATTAGTGCCTCAAGCAGTAATGTCTCAGTTTTATCTATGTTATGCCTGCGGGCGAAGAAAATACTCTAAGGAATTTTGCAAATGGCAAAGATTAAAGGTCAAGTTAAGTGGTTCAACGAGTCTAAAGGTTTTGGTTTCATTACTCCGGCTGATGGCAGCAAAGACGTGTTCGTACACTTCTCCGCTATCCAGGGTAACGGCTTCAAAACTCTGGCTGAAGGCCAGAACGTTGAGTTCGAAATTCAGGACGGCCAGAAAGGTCCGGCTGCTGTTAACGTAACAGCTATCTGATCGACACCACTGATTTGAAGCGCATATGCGCAACCATCTCAGATATAAAGCCTCGCCTATGCGGGGCTTTTTAATTCAAAATACGTCTAAATATTTCTAAATGCCCTTCCATTAGCGCTTTGTTGCAAAGGCGTGATGTTCGTAGCATAGTTTTCCCCGCTTTCTTACGACATTTCTCGTTAAATCAGACACCTGAAAAACTATCTTGCTGGAGACCAGGTGAAAAAGAAAAACGACGGCGACGCGCGCAATTTTACTCCCGTACGTTTTGCCCTGCTTTGTGTGGCAATATTATTGAGTCTGGGATTGCTGCTGGGTCGGGTTGCGTGGCTGCAAATTGTCACGCCGACGAGTCTGGTGAAACAGGAAGACATGCGTTCGTTACGTGAGGTAACTATTGCCTCGCCGCGCGGGATGATTACCGACAGAGAAGGGCGACCGCTGGCGGTAAGTGTTCCGGTTAACGCCGTATGGGCCGATCCTAAGACCATCATCAGCAAGGGAGGCGTGGGTTACAACGAACGCTGGCAGGCTCTGGCAAGGACTCTGCATTTGTCACTGAGTACGCTGGCGGAACGCGTTAACAGTAATCCTGGCGGACGTTTTATTTATCTGGCACGACAAATTTCCCCTCAGCAGGCTGAGTGGGTCGATGATCTTAATCTCCCGGGCATCAACCTGCGCGAGGAATCCCGCCGGTTCTATCCCGCAGGCCACGTAGCGGCGAATCTCATTGGTTTTACCAACATTGATGGACAAGGCATTGAAGGGCTGGAAAAGAGCTTTAATAACCAGCTGATGGGTAAACCTGGCTCCCGTCTGGTACGTAAAGACAAATTTGGCCATGTCATTGAGAATATCACCGAAGTTACGCCTGTACCTGCACACGAATTACAGCTCAGCATCGATGAGCGTCTGCAGACGGTCACCGAAGATGCGTTGGACAATGCCGTTACGTGGAATAAAGCAGAATCAGGAGCCGCAGTGCTGGTCAACATTGCTACCGGTGAAATACTGTCCATGGCGAGCTTTCCTGACTTCAACCCCAATAATCGTGATGGCGCGGTACTGGATGATTTTCGTAACCGTGCAATTAGCGATACGTTTGAACCCGGTTCAACCGTTAAACCGCTGGTGATTATGACTGCACTCCAGCAGGGGATAGTACAACCCGACAGCGTGATTGATACCCATCCTTTTTACCTTGATGGGCATCGTATTCGCGACGTCGGATTTTACCCGGAACTGTCGCTGACCGGGATTTTACAGAAATCGAGCGATACCGGCGTGTCGCACCTTTCATTGGCTATGCCTGTCCAAAAATTGCTGGATACCTATAAAAGCTTTGGTTTTGGCGATCCAACCGGACTGGGATTAACCGGTGAAAGCAGCGGTTTGATGCCTCAGCGCCGCTATTGGAGCGATTTGGATCGCGCGACCTTTGCATTTGGTTATGGGTTAATGGTAACGCCGCTGCAGTTGGCGCACGTATATGCAACCATTGGTAGTTTTGGTATCTATCGGCCCCTTTCGATTACCCGTATTGACCCGCCGGTAATCGGTACCCGAGTGATGCCGGAGGCGCTGGTTCACCAGGTTGAACATATGATGGAAAGCGTTGCGTTACCCGGTGGTGGGGGAACTAAAGCCGCGGTCAGGGATTATCGCGTGGCGGTTAAAACAGGAACGGCAAAGAAAATTGGTGATGACGGTAAGTATGTCGATAAATACGTGGCCTACACGGCAGGCGTTGCGCCAGCGAGCGACCCGAAATTTGCACTGGTGGTCGTCATCAATAATCCGCAAAACGGTGCTTATTATGGTGGGGCTGTCTCTGCGCCTGTCTTCAGCCAGATAATGGGTGATGTCCTGCGTCTGGAGAACGTTAAACCGGATGGTATGCCTGCTGACTCCGATCATCTGCTGGTGATGCACGGCAGCAACGTATCCTCGCCGTCGTTGTAAGTTATTTTCCCAGGGCGCAATTCGCGTTACACTTGCGCCCTTAAGTCACCTGCCGGAGTTGTCATGTCGTTTTCCTGTCCTCTTTGCCACCAGCCTCTTACTCAAGCGAATAACAGTTTTGTCTGCCCCGGGCGGCACCAGTTTGACGTGGCGAAAGAAGGGTATGTCAACTTACTGCCGGTTCAGCATAAACGATCGCGCGATCCGGGTGACAGCGCTGAGATGATGCAGGCGCGACGGGCATTTCTTGATGCCGGGCACTATCAACCGTTGCGTGATGCGATTGTGAATGTGCTGAAAGAGAAGTCGACTTCAGAAGATGCAGCAATCCTGGATATTGGCTGTGGGGAAGGGTATTACACCCATGCGTTTGCCGACGCGCTGACGGGTTGTACAACCTTTGGTCTTGACGTCTCCAAAGTGGCAATTAAAGCTGCAGCCAGACGCTATCCGCAGGTGACCTTTTGCGTTGCCTCCAGCCATCGTCTGCCGTTCGCAGATGAGTCAATGGATGCCATCATCAGGATCTACGCGCCCTGTAAAGCGCAAGAGCTGGCACGCGTGGTTAAACCGGGGGGATGGGTTATCACCGCCACGCCGGGACCGCGTCATTTAATGGAACTGAAAGGGCTTATTTATGATGAGGTGCGTTTGCATGCGCCGCACACAGAGCAACTGGACGGTTTTGTTCTGCAACAGAGTATTGCGCTGGGGTATCAGATGCAGCTTCAGGGCAGCGAGGCCGTTGCGTTACTGCAAATGACGCCGTTCGCCTGGCGGGCAAAGCCGGAGGTGTGGGAAACGTTAGCGGAGAAAACGACGTTTGACTGCCAGACCGACTTTAGTATTCATGTCTGGCAGCGTCTGAATTAACCGTGGAAGTGTGCCCAGAGGATCTGGGCACCGATACCAATCAGCACCACCCCACCCAAAATTTCTGCTCGTTTGCCCAGCATCGGGCCAATGAAACGACCAATCATCATGCCGAGCGTGGACATAATCAATGTGGCGCAGCCGATGGCCAGCGCAGTGGCAATAATATTGACCTGCAGGAAAGCCAGACCCACCCCGACGGCCATTGCGTCGAGACTGGTGGCAATGGCGGTGGTAACCAGCAGCCAGAAACCATGACGGCGCTGCGGTTCTTCATCCTCATCACCGTTATCGCGAAAACCTTCGATTATCATTCGCCCGCCTAAAAAGATCAGCAGAATGAAGGCGATCCAGTGGTTCCACTCCAGCACGAATTTGCTGGCCAACATACCCATGCCCCAACCAATCAGCGGCGTAAGCGTTTCAACTGCGCCGAATATCAGACCTGTGCGCAATGCTTCAGAAAATTTGGGTTTATGCAGGGTGGCACCTTTGCCAATTGATGCAGCGAAAGCATCCATCGACATGCCAAAAGCGAGAAGAACGGTAGCGGTGAGATTCATAACAGCGTCCTGACCGGGGTATCCATAAAACACATCACTGCCCCCAGTAACCATGCATACAGGCCGGAATCACTGTAAATACAGCGCCATTCAGATATGCATTGCAGTTGATGTGCCTATGGTCTCGCCTGACTGAACCTGTAAATTCAGTCCGTACGCGCCACGTTTTTCAACGAGTATGTTGACACGTACATTTCCGGAGTCTGGAAATCGGCTACTCCCCAACGACGGGCGCAACCTTAACATATTTTGAGAATATAAAACAAGAAACGCAGAAATAATATTTGACTTCTAATTGAAAACGATTTTCATTTAGATTTATTTATAAATAAAACGTTAAAATAAATAACATTGTGGACAGTTAAATATAGCCTTGGCTATGTTGGTTTTTATACTGATATATAAAAAACATAGTTCAGGCTATATTTATAAGCTATTGATTTGAAATTAAAAGTTTATATATCTTCTCAAGATCGTCTATATTTCGTACGCGGATCAACAATCTTCGATGTTCTAATTGCATCACTAATACACCGTCTTCAGATAAATTCATCTCTTTAATGCGGTTATATTCAATCCAGACGTTGGCGAAGAAAAAACCTTTCTGCTTGAAGATGATTTTTGGCGTACGGATCCAGAACAGATACAACCCCATCAATACCAGTGCACATAATAACCATGTGGTAAATTGCGCGCCGTGGCTGGTGATGTTGTTGTAGATAAGAATAGCGACCAAGCCAAGGAAGATAACGCTGTCAACTCTGCTGCGGGGAAGCAGGGAGACAGTAAGCAGAGTAGGGCCATTACGGCGGGGCATGATGAACTGATCGTAAATGGCATACGCCAGCAGCGAAAAGATAAATAGAACCAGCACCAGGTCCGTGATAGTCATGAATCCTCAACCCTCTAAATAGAAAAACCGGGGGCAAGCCCCCGGTGATGTACAACAGTCTTACAGGCCGAGCAGTCCGACAGCGTAGCCCGCGATACCGATGACGAAGAAGCCAACGATGATCCACAGCGGGTTCACTTTCTTACGCAGCAGCCACATACAGGCGAATGTCAGCAGCAGAGGAACCAGACCCGGCATCAGCTGGTCAAGGATAGTCTGCACGGTGGTAACACGAGTCTGACCATCCTGACCGGTGATAGTGGAAACCACCAGCGGGATGTTTACGTGCGTCCACTTGTTAACCAATGCTCCCATGACAAACAGGCCGAGGATTGACGCCCCCTCGGTCAGTTTCTGCAGGAAGCCGCCGCCCATATCTTTAACGATATCGACACCTTTACGGTAGCCATATGCCACACCGTAATAACGGGTTGCCAGACGAACCAGGTTAAACAGGATGAAGAACAGCAGTGGCCCCAGCAGGCTGCCGCTCATCGCAATACCTGCGCCGAGTGCGGCGAAGACCGGACGTACGGTACCCCAGAAGATCGGGTCACCGACGCCTGCCAGCGGACCCATCAGACCAACTTTGATACCGTTGATGGCACCATCGTCAATCTCTGCGCCGTTTGCACGCTGTTCTTCCATTGCCAGCGTAACGCCCAGTACTGGAGCCGCTACGTATGGATGGGTGTTAAAGAATTCCAGGTGACGCTTAATCGCTTGCTTACGTGCATCGTTGTTTTCCGGGTACAAGCGGCGGATAGCCGGTACCATGGAGAAACAGAAACCCAGCGCCTGCATACGTTCGAAGTTCCATGAACCCTGAAACAGGTTAGAACGAATGAACACGCCACGAATGTCACTCGGAGTGAGTTTTTTCTCGGTGGTAGTTTTAGTCATATCAACCATTTCGCTCACCTGCTAGTCCAGTTCGTTATCGAGATCGTTATTGCCAGCCGCCGCAGCAGGTGCACCGGCTACGCGGTTATATTTCGGGCTCAGCTGAATGTAGAGGATGGCCATGACTGCGCCAATCACACCCAGAGCAACCAGGTTGAAGTTAGTAAATGCCGCGGTGACGAAGCCGAGGTAGAAGAATGGCATCAGATAGCCTGCGCGCATCATGTTGATGACCATCGCATAACCAACCACTACGATCATACCGCCAGCGATGTTCAGACCACCGGTTACGACTTCCGGAATGGCGTTAAGCATGCTCTGAACTTCACTGGTACCAACAGAAATCGCTACGATTACCGCCGGGATAGCGATACGCATAGCCTGCAGGAACAGCGAGGATACGTGCAGCCAGGAGAGCGCAGTCAGGTTACCGTTTTCGGCTGCCTTATCCGCTGCGTGCTGGAATGCTACGGTGATTGTACGAACGATAATGGTCAGTACCTGGCCTGCTGCTGCCAGTGGGATAGCCAGCGCGATACCGGCACCAATGCTTTGATGACCCGCGATAACCAGAACGGTAGAGATAATTGAGGCCAGTGCGGCATCTGGTGCAACCGCAGCACCGATGTTCATCCAGCCCAGGGCGATCATTTCCAGGGTACCACCGATGATAATACCGGTTTTCATATCCCCAAGAACGGCACCAATCAGCGTACAGGCCACCAACGGACGGTGGAACTGAAATTCATCGAGTACCGACTCCATACCCGCGATACATGCGACGATGAACACCAGCACAATCTGAAGAGTGGTAATCTCCATTGTACTTCTCCTATTGCTATACAGACTTAAGTGTGAAAACTAAGTAAATGCCAGGGAATTATTTCACCTTGGCAATCAAATCCATCATTTTCAGTTTCTGATCGGTAGAAACCTTACGGGCCTCAAGCTCAATACCGCGTTCGTTGAGTTTCTTGAAGGCTTCGATGTCTTTGTCATCGACAGAAATTGCGTTGTTTACCTGCGTTTTACCCTGACGGAAAGCCATACCGCCAATGTTCACGGAGGTAATTTTCACACCACCTTCAACGATACGTTCTACGTCGGTTGGGTTGGTGAACAACAGCATCACACGCTCACCTGCATATTTCGGGTTGTTGTAGACGCGGATCATTTTCGCGACATCAACCACATGCGCCGTCACACCCGGAGGTGCTACCTGAGTCAGCAGCGTTTTACGCACGGTATCGGCGGCAACTTCATCACTGACGACGATAATGCGTGTTACGTTGGTTTCTTTGGTCCAGCGAGTTGCCACCTGACCATGGATTAAGCGGTCATCAATACGCGCCAGGCCGATCTGCATATAATCGTTCGGACCCATTGGTTTCGCGGGGGTTGCTGCTTTAGGTGCCGCGACAGGGGCAGGAGCGGCTTTTTCCACCGGTTTTGCTTTCAGCGCTTTCACGCCTTCGCTACCGGTTTCAACGGCCAGTGCCACTAATTCATCAAAGCTTGGGTTGTCATCACGCGCCATGAAGGTCTCAACCAGCATGGGAATGTTCACACCGGCGATTACTTCGTAATGCTCTTTATCGACGACAATGCGGCTCGCAGCGTTAAACGGGCTGCCTCCCCATGTGTCAACGAGAAACAGCACGCCTTTACTGGTATCGAGTTTTGCCAACTGAGCGTTGTACTTTTCGATCAGCGTTTCAGCATTTTCGCCTGGAACGAAATCGATCCAGCCGACGTTTTCCTGCTCGCCTAACAGCATCTCTGCCGTCTTAAGTAACTGCTCTGCAGCCCAACCATGTGTGCCTATTACAATAGCAATGGTCACTTGCTACCTCCTTTATTATCGTTAACACATCAACGTGAAGATGTATTTGAATCGTCGTCCGCAATCGAATCGATTCAGATAAGGGTTACAAAGAAAAACCTATGATTTTCGTGAATTATTTTAGATATCGAAAAAAATATTTTATGTGATGAAGATCCGTAATTTAACTTCCGATAAAAAGAAATTTCGAAGGGTAAAATATCTCCGAAACAACTTATTGCAAAGGAAGGTAAATCTTTGCTAAAAACAGCTTCTCTCTGTTATGTTTAGCATCTGTTTAATTACTCAGGAGTATAGGGCAGTAGCCCACCATATGGATCGTCACCGACGTCATTTCACCTTCAGGCCGTATCAAGCCTGTCAGATTGGCACTTTTTGCCACAAATTTTCTCTGCATATCGCTTTAACGCCTGAGATCCTCAGCGCGCAGTTTGGTCATTCCTTAAGCAGGAGCTTGTCATGGAATTATTAATGGACCCGCAGATTTGGGTGGGTTTGCTCACGCTTGTCGTTCTCGAAATTGTTCTGGGTATTGATAACCTGGTCTTCATTGCGATCCTGGCTGATAAGCTGCCGCCGAAACAGCGTGATAAAGCGCGTTTAATCGGTTTGTCACTGGCACTGATTATGCGTCTGGGCTTGTTGTCCGTGATTTCGTGGATGGTGACGCTGACAAAGCCGCTGTTCACGGTAATGGACTATGCGTTCTCGGGGCGCGATTTGATTATGCTGCTGGGGGGTATCTTCCTCTTGTTCAAGGCTACGACAGAGCTGCATGAGCGGCTGGAAAACCGTGAACATGATACCGGGCAGACGAAAGGGTATGCGAGCTTTTGGGTTGTCGTAACGCAGATTGTCATCCTCGACGCGGTGTTCTCGCTGGATGCCGTGATTACAGCGGTCGGTATGGTCAACCATCTGCCAGTGATGATGGCGGCAGTAGTGATTGCCATGGCCGTGATGCTGCTGGCCTCTAAGCCGCTGACACGATTTGTGAACCAACACCCGACGGTGGTGGTGCTGTGTCTGAGCTTCCTGTTGATGATTGGTCTGAGCCTGGTTGCCGAAGGGTTTGGCTTCCATATTCCGAAAGGTTATCTGTATGCGGCGATTGGTTTCTCGATCATCATCGAGTTGTTTAACCAGATTGCCCGTCGTAACTTTATTCGCCACCAGTCGACGCTGCCGCTGCGTGCACGTACTGCCGATGCAATCCTGCGTCTGATGGGCGGTAAACGTCAGGCCAGCGTGCAGATGGAATCCGATAACCCGGTGCCTGTTCCTGTCCCGGAAGGCGCGTTTGTGGAAGAAGAACGCTACATGATCAACGGCGTCCTCTCCCTGGCGTCGCGTTCGTTACGCGGCATTATGACGCCTCGTGGTGAAATCAGCTGGGTTGATGCCGACCTGAGCGTGGCAGAAATTCGCGAGCAGTTGCTCTCATCACCTCACAGCCTGTTCCCGGTGTGTCGTGGCGAACTGGATGAAATCATCGGTATCGTGCGTGCTAAAGAGCTGCTGGTGGCGCTGGAAGACGGTGTGGATGTGGCGGCGATTGCCTCTGCTTCTCCGGCTATTGTTGTTCCGGAGACGCTGGACCCGATCAATCTGTTAGGCGTACTGCGTCGTGCCCGCGGTAGCTTCGTTATCGTCACTAACGAGTTTGGCGTAGTACAGGGTCTGGTCACGCCGCTGGACGTATTAGAAGCCATTGCCGGTGAATTCCCGGATGCCGATGAAACACCTGAAATTATTGCTGATGCAGGTGGTTGGTTGGTCAAAGGCGGTACCGATCTGCATGCGTTGCAACAGGCGCTGGACGTGGATACGTTAGTGAATGAAGACGAAGACATCGCCACGGTGGCAGGTTTAGTCATTGCGGCTAACGGCCATATTCCACGTGTCGGTGATGTTATCGAGGTTGCACCGCTGAGCATTACGATTGTCGAAGCGAATGACTATCGTGTGGATTTAGTTCGCATTGTTAAAGAACAACCCGCTCACGACGAAGATGAGTAACTGGGTTTAGCGAAACGGCATGACGGGCATACTGTGTCGCCCGTTATGTCGGGTGGGCGGCGGCGTGCTGCCCGCCAGCCATTTTGGGAAATCACGCAGCGGCATTGGCTTTGCGTACAAAAAACCTTGCAACAAATGTACGCCGTGTCGGCGCAAATGCTGAGCCTGCGCCTGGGTTTCAACGCCTTCCGCCACCAGTTCTATATTCAATTTTTTCCCCAAAGCGATAATGATGTCTGTGACGGTTGAGTTCACGGCGTCTGTTCCTATTGCCGAAGTAAATGATTTATCGATCTTCAGCACATCCGGGCGGAGTTTTTCCAGCCAGGAGAGCGAGCTGTTACCGGTACCGAAATCATCAATTGCCAGTTTTACGCCAAGACGATTTAATTCGCGTACGACCCGATAATCCACATCCAGTAACGCATCTCGTTCGGTCAGTTCGATAACCAACTGCTGGATTGGGTGCTGGCTGAACCAGTACTGATTAAGATCTTTTAGCAGCGTGCCGTTACGAAAATGGCTGGCGGCGACATTAATCCCAATATGAAACTGACTGCTCATCGGGAAAACGTGTCTTTGCTGAATGGTTTCTGCGATGACATGACGGGTTAGCGGCACAATCAGGTTGTGCTCCTCAGCGATGGGAATAAACACTTCCGGAGAGATCCAACCCTGGCGTGGGTTATTCCAGCGTAGAAGAATCTCCACGCCCATGCATTGCTGGGTTTGCGCATTAAGCAGCGGCTGGCAAAATAGCTCGAATTCCCGAGCAGCAAGGGCCAGATTAATCTCCCAGGAAAAACTCATTCTGCTGGCGGTCGCCAGCCATGCCAGGTAACCCACTAATAAACTTAGGATCACCGCCAGCGGCAGCTGTGTTGGCAGATGTTTAATCGCCAGTTCACTGGGACCGGGGCCGGTGACGCTAATGGTAAACGGGAAATGTTGAGATGACAGCTGGTAGCGTTTTTCATCATTTAGCTTAGGCAGAGTATCGACCACACCTTGATCATACAGTAGATGCCGATTACCAACGGTTAAGCTGGCATCGGTGATCTGCGGCGGCTGGGGTTCAAGCAACATAGACGACAATAAATCAATATTGACGATTTCCAGCACGCCATCTTCACCATCGGCAGAGGATGGATACCATTGCGTCAGAATCGGGCTGCCTTTTATCAGCGAATGGTCAGTAGACAGCAGCAGTTGCGGTTCCCTGCTGGGTAATTCGGGCTGTAGTTGACGAATGGGGACATTGCGATACCCAAAAATGCTGGAGCAATAGAGGATCCCGCTTTGAATCAGATTAATAGAACGCACCGTTTGCAGTCTTGCGGCATGTTTGCTTAACGGTAAACGTGCCACTGAGCAGGGGAGGCCAATTAACGGCAGCAATACATCACGTCCGGTCTGCAAGGGTAAAAGTACGTCATCCAGTTCTTCTACAGCATGGTTGGCAAAGGTGACGATATTTCGGTGATTTAAATTACGCTCCGAAATAAATCGAACAGTTAATGTGAGGATGAGCGTCAGTAGTGCACATACTGTGCAAACGATTAAGCGATTCCGGCGATAATTTTTAATGATCCGTTGTGCTGTTTGCATGCGGGCCGCCCGATAAGCCGTTGGTCACAGAAGCCAACAGCAACAGAGCAAGTGTAGTGGGGAAAATTACAGTAGACGAGGGAGAGGGGGCAAATTCGCCCATCCGTCGCAGATGGGCGAAAATTAAGTATTAGTCACATTGAACTTTGATTGCCAGGCCACCGCGTGACGTTTCGCGGTATTTGGCGTTCATGTCTTTACCTGTTTCGTACATGGTCTCAATGACTTTATCCAGCGAGACGCGCGGCGCGCTGGTACGGCGCATTGCCATACGCGCAGCGTTGATCGCCTTCACTGAAGCAATGGCGTTACGCTCAATGCACGGAACCTGTACCTGACCGGCAACCGGATCGCAGGTTAAGCCGAGGTTATGTTCCATGCCGATTTCGGCAGCAACACACACCTGCTCAGGGCTCGCGCCCAACAGTTCAGCCAGACCAGCGGCAGCCATGGAGCAGGCTACGCCCACTTCACCCTGACAACCTACTTCTGCACCAGAGATTGAGGCGTTCATTTTGTACAACGCGCCAATTGCACCGGCCGCCAGGAAATAGCGGGTATAGATATCCGGGCTGACGGACTCGATGAAATGATCGTAATAGGCCAATACCGCAGGCACGATACCGCAGGCACCGTTGGTTGGCGCTGTCACCACGCGACCGCCCGCGGCGTTTTCTTCGTTAACGGCCAGCGCGAACATGTTCACCCAGTCGATCACGTTCATCGGATCGTTGGACAGCTTATCGCTGGAAACCAGCATACGACGCAGAGCTGAAGCACGACGAGGAACGCGCAGCGGACCCGGCAACACACCTTCGGTGTTCATGCCACGATCGATACAGGCCTGCATGGTTTGCCAGACGTGGCCAAAGTACTCTTCAATCTCTTTTTTGCTGTGCAGAGCAAGTTCGTTCTGCATCGCCATGCCAGAGAGAGACAGGCCGGTGCTATTGCAGTACTCCAGCATTTCAGTCGCGGATTTGAACGGATAAGGCACGCTGACCTCGCCCGCGGCATCCTGACCAAAATGTTCTTCATCAACGATGAATCCACCGCCGATTGAGTAGTAGGTTTTGCTATAAATGACGGTTTCGCCATTGTACGCATGGATCTGCATTCCGTTTTCATGCAGCGGCAGGTTGCCGTTGTGAAAACGCATCCCGTCATTCTGCGGGAAATCCACTTCGTGCTGACCCTGTGCAAGCAGCAGGCGTCCACGCGTTTCTACGTCGCGGATAAATCCGGGGATGCTATCTATATCCACGGTAGCAGGCTCATTGCCCGCCAGACCCATAATAATGGCGATATCGGTGTGGTGACCTTTACCCGTGAGCGACAGTGAACCATACACGTCGACGGCGACACGAGTAACGCTGTCCAGTAATCCTTTTTCGACCAGGTCATCGACGAACTGTTTACCCGCCTTCATAGGCCCTACGGTATGGGAAGATGAGGGACCAATCCCCACCTTAAACATGTCGAATAGACTAATCACGATAATACTCCTACAGGGCGACTGGGCTTTCCAGTAACGATGTTATAACTGCGCATAGTGTAAGAGGGAACGCGGCGATCGGCTTAACTATTCACATGAATTAAACTAATAGATAACCGCGGTTTTACTAATGTTGTGACCTGAGTTTCAAGTTGTCTATGGAGTGCGTAAAGATAAGTATAGTCAGGGCTTGACGCCAATTTGCAGCGCCAGCTCACGAATTATTCCGGCGGTCATTCCCCAGACGAAATATTGCTCATACCAGGAAAGCCATACACGATGTGAATCGCCGCGGCGGTAGATATCCAACGGGTGATAACGACCTAAATGCAGGGCCTGCGCCAGCGGCATTTCGAACACGGCGGAAACTTCGTCTTCACTTGCGCGATACGGCAAATTTGGCGGGATAATCCCTACCACCGGTGTGACCTGGAAGCCGGTCACGCTGTCGACCGGTGGCAGAACGCCAATCACCTCAACGCAAGAAGGGGGGATCGCCACTTCTTCCTGCGCTTCGCGAAGGGCGGCGGCAATCAACGAGGCGTCGCTGCTATCCACCGCGCCGCCGGGAAAGGCGACCTGTCCGGCGTGCTTGCGCAGATGAACGGATCGCTGGGTTAACAGCAACCCAGGCTGTGGACGACGCACGACGGGGATCAGTACGGCGGCCTGGCGCTGGTTTAACGCGGCATGGTTGACCTGCGGGCGCAGGAGTTGGAAGCGCGATAAAAAATCATCAAGCGTCAGGCTGCTGTATTCCACGTCTCAGTTCTCCAGTTGGTGCAAAATACGATTCACTTTATCAAACGTTTCCTGATATTCAGCGTCTTCCTGACTGTCCGCCACTATGCCGCCACCTGCGGAACAATAAATTTGTCCGTTTGTGGCTGTCAGCGTGCGAATGGTGATGCTGGTATCCATATTGCCGCAGAAACTCAGATAACCGATGCTGCCGCACCAGGCATTACGTCTTTGTGGCTCCAGTTCGTCAATAATTTCCATCGCCCGCACTTTCGGCGCACCGGTAATAGAGCCGCCAGGGAAGGCGGCGCGCAGCAGGTCGGTGGCGTGTAATGACTCTGGCAGACGCGCGATAATGGTGCTGACCAAATGATGAACAGCAGGGAACGGTTCGACCACAAACAGCTCCGGAACCTGTACCGAACCCGGTACGGCAACGCGGCCAATATCATTACGCATCAAATCGACGATCATCAGGTTCTCCGCACGATCCTTCGGCGAATTCGCCAGCCGCCGGGCCTGCTCACGATCGGCATCGGCATCTTCAAGCCTGGGCAACGTACCTTTAATAGGACGGGTCTGGATATGCTGGTTCTCCAGCAGAATAAAACGTTCTGGCGAAAGGCTGAGGATAACGCCTTCCTCAAGACGAATAAACGCGCTGAACGGGGCGCGGTTAGCGTGATTGAGTTTGACAAATGCCTGCCACTCATCCCCCTCGTAATGCGCTTGAAAACGCTGCGCGAGGTTGACCTGGTAACAATCGCCGCTGTGCAGATAGCCCTGTACCTGGCGGAATTTTTCGCCATACCGGGCGCGGCTCATATTGGACTGCCACGCCGAGGTCAATGTAAACGGCTCACGCGTTGGCGGTTGTTGCGCGTCGAGCCATTTCAGGCGAGCCTCGACATCGGTATGGCTGAGCAGCGATACGGTCTGCAACTTGTGGTCAACAATCAGCGCCCAGTCGTAAATGCCAACGGCCATATCCGGTAGCGTAATATCGCGCTCAGCAATAGTGGGCAGAGATTCAAAGCGTCGGCCAAGGTCGTAGCCAAACAGACCTAACGCGCCGCCCTGAAACGGCAGATCCGGGTGATACTCGGGGTGAATCTTGTGTGCAGCTAGCGCGGAATGTAATACCGTCATTGGATCATCAAGCGAGCGCGTGATTGCGTGCCCGTCCTGCACTACGGTCTCTTCAGCACGTGTAACCAACGTGGTGACGGGATCCGCCACCAGAATATCAAAGCGGTTATGCGGATGGTCGGCTTGACCTGAATGCAGCAGCATCGCCCAGGGCAGATGGCTTAATGTCGAAAAATAGCGTTCAGCGGCGTCCTGACGCCAGGGTAATGTGATTACTGCGGGAGATAACGTCTTCATCAGTCCTGACTCGTTGCTACTCTACTGGCTAACTGCCCGGTAGCATGAAATAATTAGCGCAGACAATTTAGCAGGAGTTAACAATGTTTGCAGGTTTACCTTCACTCAGTCATGAGCAGCAGCAAAAAGCGGTAGAGCGTATTCAGGAGCTGATGTCGCAGGGGATGAGCAGCGGACAAGCCATTGCTCTGGTTGCTGAAGAGTTACGCGCCAGTCATACCGGCGAGCGGATCGTGGCGCGTTTTGAAGATGAAGACGAATAACGCCGCTTAAACTGCAGCGATTATCTTAATCTCAACTTTGTATTTCGGGTTCATCAATCCGGCCTGAACGGTACAACGTACCGGCGCGTGGCCAGCAACGACCCACGCGTCCCAGGCTTTGTTCATGGCGGCAAAATCGTTTTTGTCTGCCAAAAACAGGGTGGCATCAAGAATACGTGACTTGTTACTGCCTTGTTTTTCCAGCACCGCATCAATTTGCGCCAGCGTATTTGCCGTCTGCTCAAAGGCGTCTGCATCCAGATTTTCCGGCACGCCGGTGTAATACAGCGTGTTGTTGTGGATTACCACGTCGGACCAACGCGCTTCGGCATCAATGCGCACAATCGTCATAAATCATTCCTCGTTTACGTTTTTTCATAATAGCTTTGGGTTGCGCCAAGACTGCCATAATGTTGTGCCCACGTCACCTCTTCAACTGGCGAAAGACCCGCTGGCCTGACATAATCCCTGTTCAAATGAACAGGGGGCAGTGTGACGGACGATTTTGCAGCAGACGGTCAGTTGGCTAAAGCGATACCGGGTTTTAAACCGCGAGAACCACAGCGGCAGATGGCCATCGCCGTCAGTCATGCCATCGAAAAATCACAACCGCTGGTGGTAGAAGCCGGAACCGGAACGGGTAAAACCTACGCTTATCTTGCCCCAGCGCTGCGTGCCGGAAAGAAGGTCATTGTCTCCACGGGCTCGAAGGCGTTGCAGGATCAGCTATACAGCCGCGACCTCCCGACCGTCGCGAAAGCACTGAAGTTCACCGGTAAACTGGCGCTGCTGAAAGGGCGTTCAAACTATCTGTGCCTTGAGCGTCTCGAACAGCAGGCGCTGGCGGGTGGCGACTTGCCGGTACAAACGTTAAGCGACGTCATTCTGCTGCGCTCCTGGTCAAATCAAACCCTTGATGGGGACATCAGCACCTGCGTCAGCGTGGCGGAAGACTCTCAGGCCTGGCCGCTGGTGACCAGCACTAATGACAACTGTCTGGGCAGCGACTGCCCGCTGTATAAAGAGTGTTTTGTCGTTAAAGCGCGTAAAAAAGCGATGGATGCGGATGTCGTCGTGGTTAACCATCATCTGTTTCTCGCCGATATGGTGGTAAAAGAGAGCGGGTTTGGCGAACTGATCCCGGAAGCTGATGTGATGATCTTCGATGAAGCGCATCAGTTACCGGATATCGCCAGCCAGTACTTTGGTCAATCGCTCTCCAGTCGCCAGCTGTTAGACCTGGCGAAAGACATCACCATTGCCTATCGCACCGAGCTGAAAGACACTCAGCAGCTGCAAAAGTGCGCCGATCGCCTTGCACAAAGCGCTCAGGACTTCCGCTTGCAGCTTGGTGAGCCGGGCTATCGCGGAAACCTGCGGGAACTGCTGGCCGACCAGCGCGTACAGCGCGCGTTTTTGCTGCTCGATGACACGCTGGAGCTGTGTTATGACGTGGCGAAGCTGTCTCTCGGACGTTCGGCATTGCTGGATGCCGCGTTTGAGCGCGCCACGCTTTATCGTGCGCGTCTGAAGCGCCTGAAAGAGATCAACCAGCCAGGCTTCAGCTACTGGTATGAATGCACCTCCCGCCATTTCACCCTCGCGCTGACGCCGCTTACGGTGGCGGATAAATTCAAAGAAGTGATGGAACAAAAGCCGGGCTGCTGGATTTTTACTTCCGCGACGCTGTCGGTAAACGATGACCTGCATCATTTCACTGCACGACTGGGTATTGAAGATGCCGAGTCGATGCTGCTGCCGAGCCCATTTGATTACACGCGCCAGGCGCTGCTGTGCGTGCCGCGTAATCTCCCGCAAACCAACCAGCCGGGGGCTGCGCGTCAGCTGGCATCCATGCTGCGACCTATTATCGAAGCGAACAACGGTCGCTGTTTTATGCTGTGCACTTCGCACGCGATGATGCGCGATCTGGCGGAACAATTCCGCGCTACTATGACGCTTCCCGTACTGCTGCAGGGCGAAACCAGCAAAGGACAACTGCTACAGCAGTTTGTCAGCGCAGGTAATGCGCTACTGGTTGCCACCAGCAGCTTCTGGGAAGGCGTGGACGTGCGCGGCGATACGCTGTCGCTGGTGATAATCGATAAACTGCCGTTTACCTCGCCGGACGACCCGCTGTTAAAAGCCCGAATGGAGGATTGTCGACTGCGCGGCGGCGATCCGTTCGAAGACGTCCAGTTGCCGGATGCGGTAATCACCCTGAAGCAGGGTGTAGGGCGTCTGATACGTGATGCTGACGATCGCGGCGTGCTGGTGATTTGCGACAATCGTCTGGTTATGCGGCCATACGGCGCCACCTTCCTGGCGAGTCTTCCTCCTGCGCCGCGGACGCGTGACATCGCTCGCGCGGTTCGCTTTCTTGCCATACCAACGACTGAGTAATTTGTTACGGAGTGTGGTAAGATGCGCGCCAAATTTATTGATCTGATCACAAACACCCATGCGAATTCTGGCTATCGATACCGCCACAGAGGCGTGCTCTGTTGCCCTGTGGAATGACGGTACTATCAAGGCTCACTTTGAGCTTTGCCCACGAGAACACACCCAACGAATTTTACCGATGGTTCAGGAAATCCTGGCCGCTGGCGATCTCACGTTAACCGATATCGACGCCCTGGCGTTTGGTCGCGGTCCCGGCAGTTTCACCGGCGTGCGTATCGGTATTGGCATTGCTCAGGGGCTGGCGTTAGGCGCAAACTTACCGATGATCGGCGTCTCCACCCTGGCGACCATGGCGCAGGGCGCCTGGCGTAAGTCGGGCGCGACTCGCGTGCTGGCGGCGATTGACGCGCGAATGGGCGAAGTCTACTGGGCCGAATACCAGCGTGATGACAACGGTAACTGGCACGGTGAAGAAACCGAAGCGGTGTTAACCCCCGAGCAGGTACATGAGCGTTTATTGCAGCTGTCTGGCGAGTGGGTGACGGTCGGGACGGGCTGGCCGGCATGGCCAGAGCTTGGTAAAGACAGCGGGCTGACGCTCAGCGATGGTGACGTGCTGCTTCCAGCGGCTGAAGACATGCTGCCCGTCGCCACGCAAATGCTGGCTGCGGGTGAGACCGTAGCGGTCGAACACGCTGAACCGGTTTATTTACGTAACACCGTGGCGTGGAAGAAACTTCCCGGTAAAGAATGAATCTTAGTAGTAGAACCCCGGCTAAGACGTACAGTCGTCAGTGCACAGCATTGTGAACAGGCTGGGGCAGAAGCTAAGAAAAGGGAGTCACAATATGGCGGTGCAAAAGCAGTTATTGAAAGGTGTGTTGGCGGGGGCCTTAGCGTTAATGCTTAGCGGCTGCGTCACCATCCCGGATGCGATTAAAGGTTCGAGCCCGATGCCGCAGCAGGATCTGGTGCGGGTGATGAATGCGCCGCAGCTGTATGTCGGACAGGAAGCGCGTTTCGGCGGCAAAGTGGTGGATATTCAGAACCAGCAGGGAAAATCCCGTCTGGAAATTGCCACCGTTCCGCTCGATAGCGGTGCACGCCCCGTGCTGGGTGAAGCCTCTCGTGGGCGGATATATGCTGATGTAAATGGCTTCCTTGACCCGGTGGACTTTCGCGGGCAACTGGTCACCGTCGTCGGCCCGATAAGCGGTACGGTGGACGGAAAAATCGGTAATACGCCGTATAAATTCATGCTGATGCAGGTAACTGGTTATAAACGCTGGCATATTACTCAGCAGATTGTCATGCCGCCTCAGCCTATCGACCCCTGGTTCTACGGTGCGCGTGGCTGGCCTTACGGTGGCTACGGCGGATGGGGCTGGTACAATCCCGGCCCGGCACAGGTTCAGACCATAGTAACAGAGTAACTCTTTGTTTTAATGGTAAAAGAAACAGCGGCTCGTCCGCTGTTTCTGCATTAACGTGGATATAAGAAAAATAAATAGTGACGTGCTTCGCAACCTTGTCGTTGTGTAATAAACAAACTGGTACGCTGAGTTAATATTATGTTAACAGTTTGTTTATTGCCTGGGGTTGTGATGACGACGAATACGCATTTTAGAGGTGATGTATTGAAAAAGGTTTGGCTTAACCGTTATCCCGCTGGTGTTCCTGCGGAGATCAATCCTGACCGTTATCAATCCCTGGTGGAACTCTTTGAACACTCAGTAAGACGGTATGCCGATCAGCCCGCGTTTGTAAACATGGGGGAGGTGATGACCTTCCGCAAGCTTGAAGAGCGTAGCCGTGCGTTTGCCGCTTATTTGCAACAGGGGCTCGGGCTGAAAAAGGGCGATCGCGTCGCGCTGATGATGCCGAATCTGCTGCAATATCCGGTCGCACTGTTTGGGATTTTACGTGCCGGCATGATCGTCGTGAACGTGAACCCGTTGTATACGCCTCGCGAGCTGGAACATCAGCTCAACGACAGCGGCGCGTCGGCGATTGTCATCGTGTCCAACTTTGCCCATACGCTGGAAAAAGTGGTCGACAAAACGTCGGTGCAACACGTGATCCTGACGCGTATGGGCGATCAGCTGTCGACCGCCAAAGGAACGCTGGTTAACTTTGTCGTGAAGTACATCAAGCGCCTGGTGCCGAAGTATCACCTGCCGGATGCCATCTCATTTCGCAGTGCGCTGCAAAACGGCTATCGCATGCAGTATGTGAAGCCCGAAGTGGTATCGGAAGATTTGGCGTTTCTGCAATATACCGGCGGGACAACCGGCGTGGCGAAAGGCGCGATGCTCACGCACCGCAACATGCTGGCTAACCTGGAGCAGGTTAACGCCACCTACGGCCCATTGCTGCATCCGGGCAAAGAACTGGTGGTAACGGCTCTACCGCTGTATCACATTTTTGCGCTGACGATGAACTGCCTGCTGTTTATTGAGTTGGGTGGTCAAAACCTGCTGATTACTAACCCGCGTGATATCCCAGGACTGGTCAAAGAGCTGGCGAAGTATCCGTTTACCGCGATGACCGGCGTCAATACGCTGTTTAACGCGCTGCTAAATAACAAAGAGTTTCAGCAACTGGACTTCTCGTCACTGCACCTTTCAGCAGGTGGCGGAATGCCGGTTCAACAGGCGGTAGCTGAACGTTGGGTGAAGCTGACGGGGCAGTATCTGCTGGAAGGCTATGGTCTGACGGAGTGCGCCCCGCTGGTGAGTGTCAACCCTCACGATATTGACTACCACAGCGGAAGTATCGGTTTACCGGTTCCCTCCACTGAGGTCAAGCTGGTGGATGACGACGACAACGAAGTGCCGCCGGGAGAACCGGGTGAGCTGTGTGTGAAAGGTCCACAGGTGATGCTGGGCTACTGGCAGCGACCAGACGCCACTGACGAAATCATCAAAGACGGCTGGCTGCACACCGGCGATATTGCGGTGATGGATGATGAAGGCTTCCTGCGTATTGTCGATCGTAAGAAAGATATGATCCTGGTGTCCGGCTTTAACGTCTACCCTAATGAAATTGAAGACGTGGTTATGCAACACCCTGGCGTGCAGGAAGTGGCTGCTGTTGGGGTTCCGTCCGGCAGCAGCGGTGAAGCGGTGAAAATTTTCGTGGTGAAGAAAGATGCCTCGTTAACCGATGACGCGCTGGTCACTTTCTGTCGTCGTCACCTGACGGGCTATAAAGTACCAAAGCTGGTGGAGTTTCGCGATGAGTTGCCGAAATCTAACGTTGGTAAAATTTTGCGACGAGAATTACGTGACGAAGCGCGTGCCAAAGTGGACAATAAAGGCTGAGCGTTAAGTCAGCCAGTAGAAAACGCCGGGAAACCCGGCGTTTTTTTTGGCGCAAACCTAAGAGAGCACGATTTGAATTATCAAATGATCACCACGGACGACGCGTTGGCCACGCTGTGCGAAGCCGTCCGTGAATTTCCGGCGATAGCCCTGGATACAGAATTTGTTCGCACGCGTACCTATTATCCGCAGTTGGGGCTGATCCAGCTGTTTGATGGCAAACACGTTGCTCTGATTGATCCGCAGGGGATCACCGACTGGTCGCCGCTGCGCGATATTCTGCGTGATACTGCCATCACCAAATTCCTGCATGCAGGTAGCGAAGATCTGGAAGTGTTTCTCAACGCTTTTGGCGAACTGCCGCAGCCGTTGATTGATACACAAATTCTGGCTGCTTTTTGTGGTCGTCCGCTGTCGTGGGGGTTTGCCGCGATGGTGGAAGAGTTTACGGGGGTGGCGCTGGACAAAAGCGAATCCCGCACCGACTGGCTGGCCAGACCGCTGACCGAGCGTCAGTGTGAGTACGCGGCGGCTGATGTCTGGTATCTATTACCGATCACCACAAAACTGATGGTTGAAACTGAAGCCAGCGGCTGGCTGCCAGCCGCACTGGACGAATGTCGCTTAATGCAGCAGCGTCGCCAGGAGGTTCTGGCGCCTGAAGACGCATGGCGCGATATCACTAACGCCTGGCAGTTGCGTACTCGTCAGTTGGCCTGCCTGCAACTGCTTGCCGACTGGCGACTGCGTAAAGCGCGTGAGCGCGATCTGGCGGTGAACTTTGTGGTGCGTGAAGAACACCTGTGGGCGGTCGCTCGTTATATGCCAGGGAGTCTGGGTGAACTGGACAGCCTCGGCCTTTCCGGTAGTGAAATTCGCTTCCACGGCAAAACGCTGATTTCTCTGGTAGAAAAATCGCAGGCTTTACCGGAAGAATCACTGCCACAGCCGCTGCTGAATTTGATGGATATGCCTGGATACCGCAAAGCGTTTAAAGCTATTAAGGCGCTGGTTGCCGAGGTGAGTACTGAGCATAATCTTAGCGTCGAACTGCTGGCTTCACGCCGTCAAATCAACCAGCTACTCAACTGGCACTGGAAATTAAAGCCGCAGCAGACCCTGCCGGAGTTGGTTTCCGGTTGGCGTGGCGAACTGATGTCCGATCGTCTCAACGCGCTGCTGCAGGAATATCCGCAGTAAGTCACCAGGCTCGCCGGGTTGCGCCATTGCTAACCCGGCCTGCGCAACGCTACAAATCAAGCACCAGGCGCTTACCTTTGGCGCGTGAGCAGCAAATAAGCATGCTTTGCTGGCTGGCTTTTTCGTCGTCGCTGAAATACTGATCGCGGTGATCCGCTTCCCCTTCAAGAATCGTCGTTTCACAGGTGCCGCAAACACCTTCCCGGCACAGGCACTCAACGCGCGCGGCTTTGTTATTTTCGATAACCTGCAAAATGGTCATCTCTTCCGGGACCACAAACTCGCGTCCGGAACGCGCCAGAATCAGGGTAAAGGCATCACCGCTTTTATCTTCCAGCGCAAATTGTTCGAAATGTAGCGTATTGCTGTCCAGTCTATGGAGGGAAGCCGCTTCTCTGACGGCATCGTTGAGCACTGCTGGCCCGCAGGTGTAAATATGTGTGCCGGGTTCGACATCGGCCAGCAGGCGAGATAAATCAAGGCGGGTCCCTGCGCTTGACAGATGCAGATGAATACGATCGACGCTGGGGTGCTGCAGGAGTTCGTCATAAAACGCGCAGTTGTCCTGACTGGGAGAGCAATAATGCAGTTGCCATTGCGCCTTAGAATGTTCCAGCTCCGGGATATGCGATAAAAACGGTGTGATGCCGATACCTCCAGCAATCAACAGATGTTGTTGTGCCTGAGGAGCGAGGGCGAACAGATTGTTTGGTGTGGAGATCGTGAGCGTGTCGCCGGGTTTCACGTTTTGATGCAGATATCGTGAGCCGCCTTTGGATGCTTCCTCCAGTCGTACGGCGATTTGCCAGGCGCTCGTATCAAAGGGTGAACTCATCAGCGAGTATGCATTGCTGTACAGATTCTCGCCATCGCGCATCTGCACGATAATATGGCTGCCACCCTGAAACGCGGGCAACGGCTCGCCTGATGTCGCCGTTAAAGTAAAGCGTTTTACCTGCGCGGTAATCGTCTCAATCCGGCTGACCCGGACTTCTTGCATTTGATAATCAGACATTGCGGCACTCCCTAAAAAATCTGTCCGGCGCGGCTTAACGATGCGCCGGAACCTGTCGTTACAGCCTCTGGTTATTCCTGAAACACCTGCGCGACCAGATTATGGAAATGGGCAATGCCATGTTCGGAGATACCGCTGCCGCTGGTGTCGGCCATAATGCGGCCCTGACCGCGATACCCGCGCGATTTCAACCCTTTTTGGACGCTTTCAACCAGACGTAAATCTTCAGGGCGGAAGACGTTGCGATACCATTCGATCAGTTGTTTCTGCTCTTCGGTCAGCTCTTCGTTGGTGAAGTAGATGTCATAGTTTTGCAGCGTAGTTTCTGCATCCACTGGAAATTCGTAGATAACGGTCATCATGCCTTTGATTGGCGTAACGTTGAGCATGGTGCACGGCCACAGCCAGAAACCGTGGAAGGCGGCATCAACACCTTCTTCGAACTTAAATGACTGCTCTGACGGTTTGGCGAAACCGTATTGTAGCGTCCAGTTGCCGTGCATAGTATGCCAGTAACGATCAACCTGAACCGAGTCGGAAAAACCAGGGTGAGCCGGGCCGCAGTGGTAGCACTCCAGATAGTTATCGACAATATTCTTCCAGTTGGCTGGAGTTCGGGTCGTAAAGCGCGCCGCCAGCTTCAGGTCATGCACATCAGGGCAGGCTTCGATAACTTTGTCTGCAAGACCTGGGAGTTGCTCTTCCACGCTGCCCGCGTTCGGATCCATGTTGATAAACACGAATCCGGCATATTCTTCCAGCCGTACCGGGGTGAGATGTGCTTTCTCACTGTCGAAGTTGGCAACGTTTTCGCAGTTACGTGCATGCGCCAGGTTACCGTCAAGCTTGAATGCCCAGGCGTGGTAAGGGCAGGTAATCACATTTTTCGCTTTCCCTTCGCCGCTCAACAGCTGATGACCACGATGCGGGCAAACGTTGTAGAACGCGCGCAGCACGTTATCGCGACCACGTACCAGCACGATGTTCTCGCCAATCACTTCCCGGGTTACATAGTCATTGGGTTTCGCCAGTTCGCTACTGTGGGCGACGCAAATCCAGCTCTTAGCGAACACTTTCTCCTGCTCGTGCTCGAAGGCCTGATGGTCGGTATAGAACCGGGCAGGGATAGTCCAGGCGTCCTGTGGGTTGGCACAGAAATTTTGCGGCAGAATAAACTCAGGGCTCAGATTGCTCATTGGAATACCTTTAATTTGTGAGTAAGAGGATTTTTTACTGGCGCTTAATTGTCGCCTTTGAGTAATGTCGCGGCCGGTGGTGCGACGGGGACGTCCACTGGCGTTTCGGGGAGATGACCTTCAATTTGATGTGCAGGAACGTGGGCATAGTCCTGCCGTACCCAACGAAGAAAACCGCCAACCTTCACCAACAGAATGGCGAGGAAGGGAAGTGCGGTCAGAACCACCGTGGTCTTCATGGTTTCCAGGGACGCGCCGGTGAACAAAATCGATAATGGGATCAGGGTGATGACCACGCACCAGAACAGACGTAAGCTACGTTGCGGATCTTCCCCTTCCTGCAGGTTACGCGTGCTGGTGGCCGCCATGGTGTAGGCGACGGCATCCATATGCGAGGCGAGAAAAATAATCATGATCGCCAGATACGCCACCAGGAACAGTTTCCCGGCAGGCAACGACATCAACACTTGCTGTACGGCTGTTTCGCCGCCTAACGTGGCCATAACCTGCGGTACGTCGATCACACCGTTCACAAATTGGTGAATGGAGTAGCTTTCCATCACGCCAAAGAAGAACCAGCAGCCAACGGTACTACCCAGGATTAACGCCCAGATAACCTCTTTGATTTTGCGACCACGGGATACGCGAGTGACAAACATTGCCACGCCAGGGGTGTAGGAGATCCACCACAGCCAATAGAACACCGTCCAGTTGCGGGTGAACTCACCGTTGCCGAGCGGGTCGGTGAACAGACTCATCTGCAAAAAGTTTTGTGTCGTCAGACCGATGGCGTTAATGATGTTGTTGGTGATGAACTCGGTCGGGCCGACAATCAGCACCAGCAGCGGCAGTAAAAACGCCCCCCAGCCGACCATTTTGCTCAGACGTTGCAAGCCGTTGTTGATGCCAATCCAGGAGCTCAGACAGAAAATGCCGCCAGAGAACAGGATAACAAACGCCTGTACGGTGAAGTTATCCGGTAAACCTGTGAGAGCCGATAAACCACGGGTAAAGGTGGCGGCGGTGACAACCAGAGAGATGGTTAACGCGCCAACTGTGGCGATCAGGAACATCAAATCAACCAGCCGGCCCCAGACGCCCTGCGGATGCACGCCGGTGATAGCGGCGATTATTCCGGACAGGCTCAGCCCTTTGTTTTTCCGCACATGAAAGTGGTAGGCCATGGTTAATGAAGCCAGCGTATAGGTCGCCCAGGCGCTGATTCCCCAATGGAAAAAAGAGTAGGGTAAGCTGTATTCCAGCGCTTTTTGCGAGTGCGGAGCGATATTCAGACCCGGGGTCTGGTAATAATAGGCCCACTCAGCAACGCCCCAGTAGAGCGTGGAGGAACCTAGTCCGGCACAAATAAACATAAACAGCCAGGACAGCGTGCTGTATTCCGCTTTTCCTTCTCCCAGACGAATGTTGCCGTATTTGCTGGTGGCCAGCCAGACGACCAGACCCATCGCCATCAGAACGAGGATCTGCACGGCGGAACCCAGCATCCGGGTAACGCCGTTAAAAAGGGTATTTGCGACTTGTGCAGACTGCTGAGGGAAGAGACTAAGTGTGGCGGCGATGAAAAGAATAGCCACCAGACTGATGGCTATCAGCGGCATGTCTTTTTTCTTAACGTTGCTCAACATGGGATCTCCTGGGCACAGTTGCCCGCGTATGGCATTAGCCTGTCGTTGTTATCATGCTGTAGGGAATCAGTGATTTTGTATTTAACAATTTTATTATTTGTTCTTTACATGAATTAAACAATTGCTCGATGCGTGAAGCAATAAAACACGGAACGGAAATAATAAAAGGTGAATTGGCGCAGGTTATTGGTGCCATAAAAAGCATAAAAAAGCCGCGTCAGTGACGCGGCTCATATTCCGTGGTTTGACCTCTAACGCAATGCCCGAGAGATGGCCTCGCTAACCTGTTGGGTGGTGGCATTGCCTTTCATATCGGGTGTTTTCGGGCCGCTGGCAATAACCTGCTCAATTGCCGCCAGAATACCGTCGTGGGCGGCTTTATAGTTAGCATCACCGTTGCCAAGGAAGTCGAGCATCATGGCGCCAGCCCAGATAGTCGCTATAGGGTTGGCGAGGTTCTTGCCGTAGATATCGGGGGCCGAACCGTGTACTGGCTCGAACAGAGACGGGAAGGTGCGTTCCGGGTTTAAGTTGGCTGAAGGCGCAATGCCAATCGTTCCGGTACAGGCTGGACCGAGATCGGAGAGGATGTCGCCAAACAGGTTGGAGGCAACCACCACGTCAAAACGCTCCGGCTGCATCACAAAGCGGGCGCAGAGTATATCAATATGCTGTTTATCCCAACGGATCTCGGGATAGTGAGCCGCCATTGCTTCTACACGCTCGTCCCAGTACGGCATGCTGATGGCCAGGCCGTTGGATTTGGTCGCCGAGGTCAGGGTTTTGCGCGGGCGGTTTTGCGCCAGCTCGAAAGCGTAACGCAAAATTCGATCCACACCGCGACGGGTGAAGACCGACTCCTGGATAACCACTTCGTGTTCTGTACCTTCGCTTACGCGTCCGCCGAGTGAAGAGTATTCTCCCTCGGTGTTCTCGCGCACCACATAGAAATCGATGTCGCCAGGCTGCTTACCTGCCAGTGGGCAAGGTACGCCTGGAAACAGGCGTACCGGGCGCAGGTTGACATACTGGTCGAATTCGCGGCGAAACTTAAGCAGCGAGCCCCATAATGAGATGTGGTCCGGTACGGTTTCCGGCCAGCCAACGGCACCAAAATAGATAGCATCGAAGGATTGTAACTGCTCGTGCCAGTCATCCGGCATCATCTTTCCGTGATGGGCGTAGTACTCGCAGCTGGCCCATTCCATTTGCTCAAAGCTGAGTGACAACCCCCAACGCTCGGCGGCTGCCTGCAACACCTGAATGCCTTCAGGCAGGACTTCTTTACCAATGCCATCTCCGGGGATAGCGGCAATACGACAGGTTTTCTTCATAGCAGCTCTCACTTGTACGCCATCAAAATTGACTTTCCCCGTATCCTATAATTGACTGATTAATAGTTAATCCCCCTAACTGGTGAAACATAAAACACAGATCATGAATAATCTGCCGCTGCTAAATGATTTACGCGTCTTTATGCTGGTTGCACGTCGTGCGGGATTTGCCGCCGTTGCCGAAGAGCTGGGCGTATCTCCGGCTTTTATCAGTAAGCGCGTTGCCCTGTTGGAGCAAACGCTGAACGTGGTGCTGTTGCACCGAACAACGCGGCGCGTAACCATCACGGAAGAGGGGGAGCGGATCTACGAATGGGCACAGCGGATCCTGCAGGATGTCGATCAGATGATGGACGAGCTGTCCGATGCCAGGCAGATCCCGCAGGGGATGCTACGAATTATCAGTAGCTTTGGTTTTGGCCGCCGGGTGGTCGCTCCGGCGCTGTCTGCGTTGGCAAAAGAGTACCCGCAGTTAGAACTGAGGTTCGATGTTGAAGACCGTCTGGTAGATATGGTCAATGAGGGCGTCGATCTCGATATTCGTATCGGGGATGATATCGCGCCGAACCTGATTGCCCGCAAGCTGGCGACTAACTATCGTATTCTGTGCGCCTCGCCGGAATTTGTGGCGCGGCATGGAGTGCCGAAACAACTGAACGATCTTTCTACTTTCCCCTGCCTGGTTATTAAAGAACGCGACCATCCGTTTGGTATCTGGCAAATGCGTAATAAAGAGGGCGCACACTCAATAAAGGTTACGGGGCCGCTGTCGTCTAACCATGGCGAAGTGGTACATCAATGGTGTCTGGATGGGCAGGGAATTGCTTTGCGTTCGTGGTGGGACGTTTGCGACAACATTGCCAGCGGACATCTGGTGCATATATTGCCTGAGTATTATCAACCCGCCAATATATGGGCGGTTTATGTCTCCCGGCTGGCGACGTCGGCAAAAATCCGTATTACGGTTGAGTATTTACGCCGCTATTTTACCGAAAACTACCCAAAGTTTACTTTGGAATAAATGCTCGATAGGTTAGTCAGAGACAGAAAATAAAAAAGGCAGAATAATCTGCCTTTTTCGTAACCATGATTTAGCGACAAAAGAGCTTATTTAGACTCTTCCGCTTCAGGTAATGTCACGTTAAGTTCGAGGATCGAAATATCGCCGTCTTTTTGTTCAAGTTGTACTGTGACCATTTCGGGATCAATTTGTACATACTTGCAGATAACGTCGAGAATATCCTTGCGCAGCTGCGGTAAATAATGTGGCTCGGCGTCACTACGACGACGTTCCGCAACAATAATCTGCAGTCGCTCTTTAGCGATGTTCGCTGTGCTCTTTTTCCGCGAGAGAAAAAAATCCAGTAATGCCATAACTTATCCTCCGAACAGGCGTTTGAGGAAACCTTTCTTCTCTTCTTCAATGAAGCGGAAAGGACGTTCTTCTCCCAACAGACGGTCTACGGTATCAGCATAGGCTTTACCGGCATCAGCATTGATGTCGAGAATAACCGGCTCACCCTGGTTAGACGCGCGCAGGACTGACTGATCTTCAGGAATCACGCCAACCAGCTTGATTCGCAGAATTTCCAGTACGTCTTCCATGCTCAGCATGTCACCTTTATTTACGCGGCCAGGGTTGTAGCGCGTCAGCAACAAATGCTCTTTAATTGGATCTTCACCGTTTTCCGCGCGACGAGATTTCGACGCCAGAATACCCAGAATACGGTCAGAGTCACGTACAGAGGAGACTTCCGGGTTGGTGGTAATAATCGCTTCATCGGCAAAATACAGGGCCATCAGCGCACCAGTTTCAATACCCGCCGGAGAGTCGCAGACGATGAAGTCGAATTCCATCGTTTTCAGGTCGTCCAGAACTTTCGCGACGCCTTCACGCGTCAGCGCGTCTTTATCGCGAGTTTGTGAGGCCGGAAGAATAAAGAGATTTTCGGTACGCTTATCTTTGATTAGCGCCTGATTTAACGACGCATCGCCCTGAATAACGTTGACGAAGTCGTAAACGACGCGGCGTTCACAACCCATAATCAGATCGAGATTACGCAGGCCGATATCAAAATCAATAACGACAGTTTTCTTTCCCTTCTGGGCCAAACCTGTAGCGATGGCCGCGCTGGAGGTGGTTTTGCCAACGCCCCCTTTACCCGAAGTAACAACAATAATGCGTGCCATAGAAATTCCTTGTTAAAAAGGGATCAATTCAACGGTTGAACTGTCAAAGCGTTCTCTGCTAATTGCAGACGTGCCGCTTTGCCATAAAATTCTGCTGGGATTTTATCACTCAGCCAATAAACACCTGCGATAGACACCAGTTCTGCCGTCAGATGGGTACAAAAAATTTGCGCTTCCCGGTCACCGCTTGCGCCTGCCAACGCACGGCCTCTCATCATTCCATAAACATGAATATTGCCATCAGCGATAAGCTCTGCACCTGCACTGACGTGGCTTGTAACAATCAGATCACATTGTGGTGCATAAATGCGCTGACCGGAACGAACCGGCACATTTATTAATCGTGTTTTTGTGATGGGAGTAACGTTTTGTGGCGGAGCGACGGGAGCCGGGGCCTCAACGGGCGCAGGACGAATAGCTTTTTCTTTACCTTCAGTCAGTAAAGGAAGACCCATTTCGTCGATTTCTGCCTTGAGTCTGGCATCTTTGCATCCGCTAACGCCGATAATGCGCAATCCGGTAGACGCGACAACCTTCTGCAGCGCTGACCAGTTTACCGGGCTTTCAAGACCACTCACGTTAACCACTACGGGAGCATGTTTTAAAAAAGCAGGTGCCTGCGCGATTTTGTCTTCCAACGCCTGACGAATAACCTCGGGTTCTGCTTCATGTAAATGAACCACTGATAAGGTGAAGCTACTGCCTTTAAGCTCGATTGGCGTGTTTGACATCCTGGCCTTACTCAATTTGCTATTTATCATCCCCAGCGCGGGGTGATATTCCGAAGACTATAAGGCATGTTATAGTCAGTATTATATTGAGGCAAGCCACCATTCCGTGAATTCAGAGTAAAAGATATGTTTTGTGTGATCTACCGAAGCAGTAAACGTGACCAGACCTATTTATATGTCGAAAAAAAAGACGATTTCTCGCGAGTTCCTGAAGAACTGATGAAAGGATTTGGTCAGCCGACGCTGGCAATGATGTTGCCGCTTGATGGCCGTAAAAAGCTGGTTAATGCCGATCTGGAAAAAGTAAAACAGGCACTCACCGAGCAGGGCTATTATTTACAAATACCACCGCCGCCAGAAGATTTACTTAAACAGCATCTGGCCGCGACGAAACAAAATACACCAGACGATAAACGTTAAACTGCATCCGGCAGCAGCACGCCCCATCGATGCAGTACCTGAAATTGATAACTACGTTAGGGGAAAGTAATGTATCAACATCATAACTGGCATGGTGCTCTGCTGGATTATCCGGTGAGTAAGGTGGTTTGCGTAGGGAGTAACTATGCTAATCATATTAAAGAGATGGGCGGAAGTACCCCGGAAGAGCCGGTGCTGTTTATTAAACCGGAAACCGCGCTGTGCGATTTACGCCAGCCGCTGGTGATCCCATCTGATATGGGTTCGGTTCACCATGAAGTTGAGCTGGCTGTACTAATTGGCGCGACCCTACGTCAGGCGACGGAAGAACATGTGCGCAAAGCCATCGCGGGCTATGGCGTCGCGTTGGATCTGACCCTGCGTGATATTCAGGGCAAAATGAAGAAGGCGGGGCAGCCGTGGGAAAAAGCGAAGGGCTTTGATAACTCTTGCCCGCTGTCAGGGTTTATTCCGGTAGCGGAATTTAATGGTGATCCTCAGGATACGATGCTCGGGTTAACGGTTAACGGTGAGCAGCGCCAGCACGGCACCACGGCGGATATGATCCATCACATCGTTCCTTTGATTGCCTACATGAGTCGTTTCTTTACCCTCAAAGCGGGCGATGTTGTGTTGACGGGGACGCCAGCGGGCGTTGGGCCGTTAAACAGCGGTGATGAGCTGGCTATCAGTTTTCATGGTCAAACGCTGACGACACGCGTGCTGTAATCTCTTCTTGCCGCCTTTTCGGGCGGCAAAACTTGCATCAGCGTGCCAGACTGGTTATAAGGTGCAGCTTTATTGCAATAGCGGATACCCTGATGAGCGACATACCTTTCTGGCAAAGTAAAACCCTGGATGAAATGACCGATGCCGAGTGGGAGTCATTATGTGACGGGTGTGGTCAATGCTGCCTGCATAAGCTGATGGATGAAGACACCGACGAAATCTATTTTACTAACGTCGCGTGTAAGCAGCTCAATATCAAAACCTGTCAGTGCCGTAATTACGAACGCCGATTCGAGTACGAGCCTGACTGTATCAAACTGACGCGCGATAATCTGCCTACCTTTGAATGGCTGCCGATGACCTGCGCGTATCGTCTGCTAGCGGAAGGTAAAGGGCTGCCGGAGTGGCATCCACTGCTGACGGGATCAAAAGCGGCGATGCACGGTGAACGTATTTCAGTACGTCATATTGCAGTGAAAGAATCGGAAGTGCGTGACTGGCAGGATCATATTTTGAACAAACCTTCATGGGCGGACTAAGCCGCCCATCGATTAGCAGGCGTTAAGGCTTAAGACTTTTTCGCCTGATACATCTCATCGCCATGGTTGTCATCTTCAACCCAGAAATTGATGTTGAATTGGGCGTCGTCGCTTAATTCAACGCGATGCCAGTACTGCGGCGGACTGGTCGCAAACTGACCGGCATTAATCACAACTTTTACTTCAGGCTCTTTTGCGTCTTCATTGGCAAAGCCGTAATACGTTACCGTACCTTCCATCACGCAAAGCTGGCCAAAAACGCCTGCTGCAGTGTTATGGTGAGAAAGAAGTGCTGCCGGGACGTTGTCTTTCGTGAAGAAGGGAGTAGAGCGTTTAACTTTCCAGTTTGCCGGGATGCGTAAATGGGACATAAGACATCTCCTTGGTGTGGCATCTATAAGATGCATTTAATATACATCTTATAGATGCCAGCAGGCAATGAATTTAAGGCAAAAAAAACGCTCCCGAAGGAGCGTCTCTGTTAGCGACCGAAGAGGTCACGTTTTTTCGGTTTGAACGGCTGTGCTATCACTACCAGCACGGCGACCACCAGGTAGGCGGCGAAGATCCCCAACAGCCACTGCGGCATTTCCAGGGTTAAAAAAGACCACTGGCGCTCAGCACAGTCACCGGACGCTAAAAACACCTGCGGCAGCCATTTGTCCAGCGGCAGCCAGCTTGGGAAGCGTGCGGCAAAATCACAGGTCATAAACGGGGATGGGTGCAGCTGAATCATGGTGTGCTCATACGCTAACTGAAGTCCGCGCCAGGCACTGTAAATCCAGATTATCATCGCCACATAGCGCAGCGGTGTTTTTGGTGCGATAGCACCCACCAGCCCTGCACCCATCACGCCAAATAATGCGCTACGTTCGTAAATACACAACACGCAAGGTTTTAGCAGCATGACGTGCTGGAACCACAGCGCGACGAGCTCCAGCGCAAAGGCGGTTAACGCCAACAATAACCATGCTCCACGACCTCGGGAGCACTGGTTTAAAAATCGCAACATAATCATTTCCCTGCAACATGCGTAGAGACCGCAGTTTAAACCAATTCACTTTATGCGCCACTAGCGGGAATTGAAAATTTGCGTAATCGGATATTTATCATGCAAAAAGTCAAACCGGGCAGTGATTTGCCCGGTTAATTGTTATGAAAGTGTAGCTAACCAGCCCGTTTGGGTCATCCACTCGGTCACCGGAACTAGCGTGAACTCGACGCAAAGCAGGCCGACGAGCGTCAGGACGAGAGTATAAGGCAGAGCCATCCACACCATGCGACCATAAGAGAGGCGAATCAACGGTGCCAGTGCAGAGGTCAGCAGGAACAGGAATGCAGCCTGGCCGTTTGGCGTGGCCACCGAAGGCAGGTTGGTCCCGGTATTGATCGCCACCGCCAACAGCTCAAATTGGTTAAGGCTGATGGTCCCATGTTCCATCGCGGCTTTGGCTTCATTGATATAAATCGTACCAACAAAAACGTTATCAGAGATCGAAGACAGCAGGCCGTTGAAGAGATAAAACAGCGTCAGTTGTGCATGTTCAGACGACTGCAACACAAACTGAATAATCGGTGAAAAGAGCTGTTGATCGATAATCACCGCGACAATAGAGAAGAACACGGTCAGCAGCGCGGTGAAGGGTAGCGACTCGGTAAAGGCTTTACCTATCGCATGTTCGTCGGTGACACCGGTCAACGAGGTTGCCAGAATGATGACCGACAAACCGATTAATCCGACTTCTGCCAGATGCAGGGCCAAAGCAACGACCAGCCAGACGCCAATAATCGCCTGGACAATCAGTTTGATTTTGTCCTGGCGGGTACGTTGTTGGCGGCTCTGATCGTCAAACTGTTGCAGGACATCACGGACGGTCTCCGGCAGCGTTTCGCCATAGCCAAACCAGCGCAATTTCTCGACCAGTACACAGGTTAACAGGCCGCAAATCAGTACCGGGACGGTAACTGGCGACATGCGCAGGAAGAAGTCGCCAAAATGCCAGCCAGCCGCTTTGGCAATAATCAGGTTTTGTGGCTCGCCCACCATGGTCATCACGCCGCCTAACGCCGTACCGACACCCGCGTGCATCATCAGGCTACGCAGAAAACCGCGGAACTGCTCAAGTACGACTTTATTGTGCTGATCGATATGGCTGTCATCAAGCATGTTGTTGTCTTCCGCGCGAGAAGAAGCAACGCGATGGTAGATACCATAAAACCCGACCGCAACGCTGATTACCACGGCAACGACGGTCAACGCATCGAGGAACGCAGAGAGGAAAGCGGCTGCAACACAAAAAGACAGTGACAGCAGCGTCTTGGAGCGAATAGTGAGCAGCAGACGCGTGAAAATAAACAGTAATAACTGCTTCATAAAGTAGATGCCTGCCACCATAAACATCAGCAGCAATAACACCTCAAGATTTGCGGCAACCTCTTCACGCACATGCGTGGCGCTGGTCATGCCAATAATGACAGCTTCGATAGCCAACAGCCCGCCTGGCAGCAGTGGGTAGCATTTTAACGCCATCGCCAGCGTGAAAATGAACTCGGCCACCAGCAACCAGCCGGCGATAAAAGGGTTGATGAAAAAAATAATCGGGTTAACGACTAAGAAGACAAGCAGTGCAAGTTTGTACCAGTCTGGTGATTGACCTAAAAAATTGCGCCACATAGCGCGGCCCCATGATAGCTCCATGGTGATTTCCCTACCTTTAAAAATGAAATCATGTTTTTATGTTTGACCGCAAAGCTTAGCGGGAGGAGGGAGTACAGGCAAGCTATTCACGAGACTGGCAATGTTGGCTGTGCTGTAGCGTTATTTGGAAAATGAAGCCTTGATCCACTTTTTCTTCATTGCGTCAGCTATCAGCTAAGATACCCATCTGGTATGATGTGTGTAACTATGTTTTGCTGTGTAATGGAATTTTTACTATGGTCATTAAGGCGCAAAGCCCGGCTGGGTTCGCGGAAGAGTACATCATTGAAAGTATCTGGAATAACCGCTTCCCACCTGGCACTATTTTGCCCGCTGAACGTGAACTCTCCGAACTTATTGGGGTGACACGTACCACGCTACGCGAAGTATTGCAGCGGTTGGCGCGAGATGGCTGGTTGACCATTCAACACGGCAAACCGACGAAGGTGAATAACTTCTGGGAAACTTCCGGGCTGAATATTCTTGAAACGCTGGCGCGTCTCGATCACGAGAGTGTCCCGCAGTTGATTGATAATCTGCTGTCCGTGCGTACCAATATTTCGACGATCTTTGTTCGCACTGCGTTTCGCCAGCATCCTGATAAAGCACAGGAGGTTCTTGCGACGGCAAATCAGGTGGCCGACCACGCTGACGCATTTGCCGATCTGGACTATAACATTTTCCGCGGCCTGGCATTTGCCTCCGGCAATCCGATTTACGGTTTGATCCTCAACGGTATGAAAGGATTATATACCCGCATTGGTCGTCATTATTTTGCCAATCCGGAAGCGCGCGCGCTGGCGCTGAGCTTCTACCGTAAACTGTCAGAACTCTGCGAGCAGGGCGCTCATGAGCAGGTGTATGAAACGGTGCGTCGATATGGTCACGACAGTGGCGAAATTTGGCATCGCATGCAAAAGAGCCTGCCGGGCGATTTGGCGATTCAGGGCCGTTAATTGCTCAAAGCCGGATGGCGACGCCAAAGCGTCTTATCCGGCCTACAATGTGTGCACTTCGTAGGCCGGTTTAGGTGTTTACACCGCCTCCGGTAATAAGATTTACAGACCGTTCATCCTTGGCGGGCAACGCTCCAACAGCTCCACGCTGCCATCTTCATTCTGTTGCTCCAGCATCACGTCAAAACCCCAAAGCCGGTGTACGTGCTTGAGCACTTCTTTGCGTCCTTTATCCAGCGGTGCGCGATTATGCGGAATATAGCGTAAGGTGAGCGAACGGTCGCCACGCAGATCGACATTCCAGATTTGAATATTCGGCTCCAGGTTGCTGAGGTTGTATTGCGACGACAACCTGTTGCGGATCTCACGATATCCTTCCTCGTTATGAATCGCAGAAATCTCCAGATAGTTGTGACGATCGTCATCCAGCACGGTGAACAGACGGAAATCACGCATCACCTTCGGTGACAGGAACTGGCTGATAAAGCTCTCATCTTTGAAATCGCGCATCGCGAAATGCAGGGTTTCCAGCCAGTCGGAACCCGCTATGTCCGGGAACCAGTATTTGTCCTCCTCGGTCGGCGACTGACAAATACGTTTGATATCCTGGAACATGGCAAATCCCAGGGCATAAGGGTTTATCCCGCTATACCACGGGCTGTTGTAGGGCGGCTGAAATACCACATTGGTATGGCTATGCAGAAACTCCAGCATAAACCGTTCGGTGACTTTACCTTCATCATAAAGGTGGTTCAGGATGGTGTAATGCCAGAAAGTGGCCCAGCCCTCGTTCATCACCTGCGTCTGTTTCTGCGGATAAAAATACTGGCTGACCTTGCGTACAATGCGCAACACTTCGCGTTGCCAGGACTCCAGCAGCGGGGCGTTCTTCTCCATGAAGTACAGCAGGTTCTCCTGTGGCTCAGAGGGATAACGCCGGGCTTCCGCCACGGTTTTCTCTTCCTCTTTCTTCGGCAGCGTGCGCCACAACATATTCACCTGGCTTTGCAGATACTCTTCACGGCTTTTCTGACGGGCTTTCTCTTCCTGTAGGGAGATTTTTTGCGGGCGTTTGTAACGGTCAACGCCGTAGTTCATCAGCGCATGGCAGGAGTCGAGCAGCTTTTCGACTTCATCCACGCCGTAACGCTCTTCACACTGGGTAATATAGTTTCGCGCGAAGATCAGGTAATCGACAATGGAACTGGCATCCGTCCAGCTTCGGAACAGGTAGTTGTTTTTGAAAAAGGAGTTGTGTCCGTAGCAGGCATGCGCCATCACCAGCGCCTGCATAGTGATGGTGTTCTCCTCCATCAGATACGCGATACACGGATTGGAGTTGATAACAATCTCATAGGCCAGCCCCTGCTGACCATGTTTATACAAGCGCTCGGTTTCAATAAACTTTTTACCAAACGACCAGTGAGGATAGTTGATCGGCATCCCGACGCTGGAATAAGCATCCATCATCTGTTCGGAGGTGATCACCTCGATTTGGTGCGGGTAGGTATCCAGTCTGTAGAGTTTCGCCACGCGGTCTATCTCTGTCAGATAGACATCCAGCAGATCAAACGTCCAGTCGGGTCCATCGCTTAACCGTGTGCTGTCCTTGTTCATGGAATCAATCGTAGCCATTCGCGCACCCTCATTGTTGGCGGCACTCTCTGTCTGGAGTACCTCATGTCAAGCATAGATCATGGTGTTAAAAAACGTGCTGCGGCAGAAATTTTTTCTTTGCGATTTCACGTTAGCGAGGCGTCGAAAAATGGCATGGCCGCAAAATTTTATGCTGGATAAAAATAACGCACAGCAGGAGATGCCAAAGCGGAGAGTCCCCAGCTATCACCGCTATATGTGAGGTAAGTCACCATAAAAAAGCCATATGTTGAATAATATTTTCAACTGAGTTATCAAGATGTAATTAGATGATTGTTCTTTTACTGTTAACGGAGTGGCTATGCGAGTTGTCATACTGGGAAGTGGTGTCGTTGGCGTGACCAGCGCCTGGTACTTAAGTCAGGCTGGACACGATGTCACCGTCATTGATCGTGAGCCCGGTCCGGCACTGGAAACCAGTGCGGCGAACGCGGGGCAAATCTCTCCAGGTTATGCAGCACCATGGGCGGCACCAGGCGTACCGCTAAAAGCAATTAAGTGGATGTTTCAGCGCCACGCTCCGCTGGCCGTCCGTCTTGACGGAACCCAGTTCCAGTTGAAATGGATGTGGCAGATGCTGCGCAACTGCGACACCAGCCACTACATGGAAAATAAAGGACGCATGGTGCGACTGGCGGAATACAGCCGTGATTGCCTGAAAGCGCTGCGCGCCTCTACCGGTATCGAGTACGAAGGGCGCCAGGGCGGAACCCTGCAACTTTTCCGTACCGCTCAACAGTATGAGAACGCTACCCGCGACATCGCCGTGCTAGAAGATGCGGGCGTACCATATCAACTGCTGGAAGCAAACCGTCTGGCGGAAGTCGAACCCGCACTGGCAGAAGTGGCCCATAAACTGACCGGTGGTTTGCGTTTACCGAATGATGAAACCGGCGACTGCCAGCTGTTTACCCAGCGTCTGGCGCAGATGGCGGAGCAGGCAGGCGTTAAGTTTCGCTTTAATACCCCGGTCGATAAGCTGCTGAGCGATGGTGAGCAGATTTATGGCGTCCAGTGCGGCGAAGAGATAGTTAAAGCCGATGCCTATGTGATGGCGTTTGGTTCGTACTCCACGGCAATGCTGAAAGGGATCGTTGATATCCCGGTCTATCCGCTCAAAGGCTATTCGTTGACCATTCCGGTGGCGCAAGACGACGGTGCGCCGGTTTCTACTATCCTTGATGAAACCTACAAAATCGCTATTACCCGCTTTGACAATCGTATTCGCGTTGGCGGCATGGCGGAGATTGTCGGCTTTAATACAGAATTGCTACAACCTCGTCGTGAAACGCTGGAAATGGTCGTACGCGATCTCTTCCCGCGCGGCGGTCATGTGGAGCAGGCAACCTTCTGGACCGGACTGCGTCCGATGACGCCGGACGGAACGCCTGTGGTGGGGCGCACCCGCTTTAAGAATCTGCTGCTCAATACCGGCCACGGCACGCTGGGTTGGACCATGGCCTGCGGCTCCGGTCAGCTACTGAGCGATATCCTTTCTGGCCGCACGCCAGCCATACCTTATGACGATCTGAGCGTGGCGCGTTACAGTCCGGGGTTTACCCCCTCTCGTCCACGGCATTTACATGGCGCACATAACTGATAAGGACGTGAGATGACCCGCCCGATACTGGCCAGCATTGACCTGCAGGCGTTGAAACAAAATCTGACCATTACCCGCCAGGCCGCGCCGGACGCCCGCGTCTGGTCGGTGGTGAAAGCCAATGCGTATGGACACGGTATTGAACGCGTCTGGAATGCGCTGGGCACAACCGATGGTTTTGCCATGCTCAATCTTGAAGAGGCGATAACCCTACGCGAGCGCGGATGGAAAGGCCCGATACTCATGCTGGAGGGTTTTTTCCACGCCGAAGACCTGACGGTATATGACAATTATCGACTCACCACCTGTGTACACAGTAACTGGCAGCTAAAAGCATTGCAGAATGCACGCCTGAAGGCGCCGCTCGATGTTTACCTGAAGGTGAACAGTGGTATGAACCGCCTTGGTTTTTTACCGGAAAGAGTTCCCACGGTCTGGCAACAGCTGCGGGCGATGCCCAATGTCGGTGAAATGACGCTGATGTCCCATTTTGCCGATGCAGAGCACCCGGAAGGTATACAGGAGGCTATGACACGTATTGCGCAGGCAACTGAAGGGCTGGAGTGCAGACGATCGCTGTCGAATTCGGCAGCCACGCTGTGGCACCCTGAAGCGCATTATGACTGGGTTCGTCCGGGCATTATTTTGTATGGTGCGTCGCCTTCAGGACAATGGCGGGACATCGCTAACACCGGCCTGAAGCCAGTGATGACGCTGAGCAGTGAGATCATCGGCATACAGACGCTGAAAGCTGGCGATCGGGTGGGCTACGGTGGACGCTACACTGCCAGCGGCGAGCAGCGCATTGGCATTGTAGCGACCGGCTATGCAGACGGTTATCCACGCCATGCGCCAAGTGGTACTCCGGTGCTGGTGGACGGTGTACGTACCGGGACGGTGGGGACAGTCTCAATGGATATGTTGGCGGTAGATCTGACACCATGCCCGCAGGCAGGGATCGGGACGCCGGTAGAGCTGTGGGGCAAAGAGATTAAAATTGACGATGTGGCCACCGCCGCAGGTACGGTAGGCTACGAGTTAATGTGTTCTCTGGCGCTGCGCGTGCCAGTTGTGACGGTGTAACTTTATATAGCATTGCCTGATGCTGCTGCGTTTATCAGGCCTCCAGAGTCAGTGCATTTTGTAGGCCGGGTAAGGCGCAGCCGCCACCCGGCAAAACATCCGCTTTACTCATCCTCATCTTCAGCAACGCGAACACCGACCTTCAGCACCGCATTATCTTCCTTCTCGGCTACGGTCCAGATCATGCCAGCGAATTCCACCTGGTCACCGACGACCGGCGCGGCACCAAGCAGATGCTGGACAATTTCACCCAACGTTTGCTGCTTATCACGATACTCGGTGCCATCTTCCAGGCCATAAATCAGCGCCACATCGGCATATTTTGCGCTGGCTTCAAGAATAAAATCACCGAAGAAGCGCTGGTCTAACGACACAGGTGGCGACTGGCTGAACAGCTTGCCAAGAGCCGGGAGATCGCGCTCGCGGCCAATAACACACAATACATCGCCTTCGCGCAGACGTGTGCTGCCGGAGGGGTGAAACAGCACGTTGTCACGAAACAGGGCGGCTATTCGCGTTTCTTCCGGCATATGCAGGTCGCGCAATGCGGCTCCTACGCACCACTTATCGGCGCTGAGCTGATAAACAAACTGCTCCCACGGGTTATCCGGATGAATATCCAGGCCAATGCGCGACACGGGCCAGCCAACAGGAGGGACCACCACTTTGGCTTTTTTAGCGGCCCATGAAAGAGAGGTTCCCTGGAACAGCAACGAGATCAGTACCACGAAGAAGGCGACGTTAAAGAACAGGCGTGCATTCTCCAGACCCGCCATCATTGGGAAGACGGCGAGGATGATGGGTACCGCACCGCGCAGACCCACCCAACTGATGAAAATGCGTTCGCGCAGATTGAAGCCGCGAAACGGCAGCAGTCCGGCGAAAACCGAAAGTGGGCGGGCAATGAAAATCATCCACGCAGACAAAATCAGCGCAGGAACCACGATAGGTAGCAGGTCGGACGGCGTAACCAGCAGTCCGAGCACCAGGAACATGGCGATTTGCGCCAGCCAGGCCAGACCGTCGAAGTTTTGCAGAATGCCAAACCGGTTGCGAATAGGGCGATTACCCAGCAAGAAACCACACAGATAAACTGCCAGAATACCGCTGCCTTCCAGCGCAGTGGTCAGGGCAAAAATCAGGATCCCACCGCTTAACGCCAATAGCGGATACAGTCCGGCAGGCAGAGAAATGCGGTTAATCATCTGCTGAAGCATATATCCACCGCCCAGACCGATAACGATGCCTAAGCCAAACTGCTGGATAATGTGCACCGCGAACATCCAGCTTAAACCGGTTTCGTGGTTTTGGATCATGGCGATGAGCGTGATGGTCAAAAACACGGCCATCGGGTCATTACTGCCGGATTCAATTTCCAGCGTAGAGCCAACGCGTTCGTTAAGCCCCTTACCGCCAAGCAGGGAAAAGACCGCCGCGGCGTCGGTTGAACCAACAATCGCGCCAATCAGGAGTCCTTCAATAAGATCCAGATGAAACAGCCACGCGGCCATCATGCCGGTGAGTCCGGAAGTAATCAGCACACCGACCGTCGCCAACGATAGCGCCGGGCCTAACGCAACGCGAAAAGAGCTGGCCTGGGTGCGCATCCCGCCGTCGAGCAGGATAACTGCCAGTGCCAGGTTACTCACCATGTAGGCGAATGGATAGTTATCGAAAGGTATGCCGCCTATACCATCTACGCCCGCTAACATACCGATAGCGAGAAATATCACCAGGATAGGGATACCGAGGCGTGATGAGAATGAACTGAGTAAGATACTGCAGGTGACGAGAACGGAACCCAAAATAAAAAGGCTAATAATTGCTGCGGCATCCAACGTTCGGTTACTCCTGAATTACGCTGTTTCGTATTAATAAACCCTACCATAATAACGACAGAAACAGCGTTTTGCTTAGCCCCATTAGCCGCTTTTTTTACGATTTTAGTACCGGATGCCCACTTAAGGTGAGCTGAGTGCCGTTTTTATCATTTTTCAGCACCGCATTGGCTCCCAAAGGCAGGGTGACAGTGCGTTGTTCATGGCCAAAATCGAGGCCGCAGATCAACGGTACTGACAATCTGGCGCGCAGAAAATCACAAACTGAATCAAGATTGTAACCGGCATCGTAATCATTGGGTGCGCTACCGCTAAAACTGCCGAGAATAATGGCGTTTTGCTGGGCCAGTATTCCGGCGTGGTACAGCTGCAGCAGCATGCGCTCGACACGGAATGGATGCTCGTTAATGTCTTCCAGCACCAAAATGCCGTTTTTGATGGCCGGCATCCACGGTGTACCCATCAGCGAAATGATCATCGCCAGATTTCCGCCCCACAGTGTACCTTCAGTTGCGCACTGCGGACCGTCACCCTGCCATTCGAGGGTAAATTGGGCATTACGCAAAGCCTGCCAGAAATGGTGCTCGGTGAATGCGTTCATTTCTTCGGCGCCGAAGTTCGCCGCCAGCATCGGGCCGCTGAAGCTAATCACATTCCCCTGTGTCAGCAGACCACACTGGATCGCCGTAAAATCGCTGTGTCCGCACAGCAGTAGCGGATCTTGTTGCTGGCGGGCTGCCAGCCCCTGCCAGTCAATATCTTCCAGTAAACGGCTCGCGCCATAGCCGCCGCGTACCGCCATCACAACGGTATCGGGGGTTTTCAGATTAACGAGCGAGTTCACATCAGCAAGCCTTTCTGCCTCTGTCCCCGCAAAACGCTGGCAGCGGCGCGCAATGACCGCTGAATTGTCGACCTGATGACCGGCCTCAATAAGACGCGCAAGCCCACGTAAGGCAGCCTGCTGATTGATACAGTAGCCCGATGGGGCAATTAAGTGAAACCGGGACATGGCATTTCCTTGCTACAACTAAAACCAAATGTATATCATGCCGCGTAGGTATGTCGTTGTCACCTCAGCGACAGGTTCCGGCTATAAGGATAGATGACGTGAAATTGAGATGGTTTGCTTTTTTGGTTGTATTACTTGCGGGCTGTAGTTCAAAACAGGATTACAAAAACCCGCCGTGGAATGCTGAAGTTCCGGTTAAACGCGCAATGCAATGGATGCCGATCAGTGAAAAAGCCGGTGCGGCCTGGGGTGTCAGTCCACAATTGATTACCGCTATTATCGCCATTGAATCAGGCGGAAATCCGAATGCGGTCAGTAAGTCCAATGCGATTGGTCTGATGCAGTTGAAAGCCTCAACTTCAGGACGCGATGTTTATCGCCGCATGGGCTGGAGTGGAGAGCCGTCGACCAGTGAGTTGAAAAACCCCGAGCGCAATATCTCGATGGGGGCCGCATACCTGAGTATTCTCGAAACCGGGCCGCTGGCCGGGATTGAAGATCCGCAGGTGATGCAGTACGCGCTGGTAGTCTCGTACGCCAACGGTGCGGGCGCACTGTTACGCACGTTCTCATCCGACAGGAAAAAAGCGATCAATAAAATCAACGACCTCAGCCCGGATGAATTTATTGAACATGTTGCGGACAATCATCCGGCGCCGCAGGCCCCGCGCTATATCTGGAAGCTTCAACAAGCGCTGGATGTGATGTAATTCAGGTGATGCTAATCGCGCACCTTGTTCGACTTTTCCCGGGCCTCGCGTTCAAGGGAAAAAATAATCCGCTGTAAGTTCCGCTCCACCGCCGGGCCGACGTTGAGAAAACGAAAGCTCAGGCGGGGAGTGGTAATGGTTTCGTTTTTCCCATCGATAACCTTGCGTTCGCTAATGGAAATAAGTTGGGCGTCAACGTGATACACCCCCCATTGCTCCATATTTAGTTCAACCTGCGAGAAGCGCATACCTTCTGCCAACCCCTCTGGTTTTGCCACTTCTAACAGCCCGCCCATGCCGCCGAGAGACAGATCGAATAAGCGAAAATGCAGAATGCTGTTGTCCGGCATTTTTGCCGTGCAGCGATAGGGAGGATGCAGCGGAGCGCCGATGCGGAAATATTCCCGACGCTGCACAAACCACAGAGAAGGCGGCAAGGATGAAATAAAGGCCGGCAGTTGCTGATACTCACCTTTTTTCAGCTGTGGCAGGGTGAATTCTACTTTGGCTCCCTGCGTTTCGGCGATAATTGAGATCTGGCTGGCCCGCTGTACGGCCTGGTTTTCATATTCCTGGCTGCCAAAATCCATGATCAGTTCATCGGGACTGACGGTCAGAATTTTGCTGATGAACTGGCCGCCTGACCAGGAGATACGCAGTGGAACCTGCTGCGACTTCAAGTCCCGAAGTACACCTAACACCGCTAACGGATTTTGCTTCAGGAACTGCTCATTGTAGTTACTCACACCTAATGACTCCTGGATGCCTGGTTTGTCGTTGGGTTATCGGCATTAATCTACGGAACTTAATACAAATGGATGAAATTTTTTACCAAACCCAATGAATTAAGTCTGAGTGATAAAAGCATGTCGCGATGGCTTGCCTATACTTTAAGTGCTGGCGCAGGAATGTCTTGCGCGTGCGTTCACTGGAAAGAGGGCCTGAAAATGGGAATTATTGCCTGGATTATTTTTGGTCTGATTGCGGGGGTTATCGCCAAACTGATTATGCCGGGGCGTGATGGCGGTGGGTTTATCCTGACCTGTATTCTCGGTATTGTCGGTGCTGTGGTCGGTGGATGGTTGGCAACGATGTTTGGTATTGGCGGCGATGTCAGCGGATTTAATCTCCATAGCTTCCTGGTGGCCGTGGTCGGCGCGATTGTTGTGCTGGGTGTCTTCCGGCTTGTACGACGAGATTAATCGAACGGCCCCTGTGGGGGCCGTTTCTCTATGTCGCTAAGTCAGAACTGATACTCAATTCCCGCCCAGTAATTACGGCCTTCTTCGATAAATCCTTCGCTGTACACGTATTGTGTATCGAACAGGTTATTGACTGAAGCGTTGACGCTGAACCCGTGACCGATGGCGTAGTCGGCGCGTAAATGGGTAATGGCGAAACCTGCGGCTTTCTGCGAGCCGTCGCTATTGCTATAGCTCGATGAGCGGGCCTCTTCAGACAGCGTAATGCTCAGCGGATCCCACGGTTTCAGCGTCATCCATGCGGTGAGGGTTTGCGTCGGCAAATCGGTTATTTTGCCGATGTCGCTGCGTTTGACGTCCGCATGAATCAGGCCATAGCTCAGCCCAACATCCAGCATATCAAAGACTTTACCTTTAACGCCTGCATCCAGACCGGTGTAATCCACCCGGCCGCTGTTCTGATTCTGGATGGTATCGGCATCAATATTGTGTGAAAGAATGGCATCGCTGATGCGGTTGTAATAGACGCTGGCTTCGAATCCCCAGTCTTTGCCAAGTGAACCATTCCAGGTCAGATCCACGCTGCGGGCGCGTTCCGGTTTAAGCTGCGGATTGACTAGCGCCACCTGGTTATAGGCCGGTTTCGAGGTGGTGTAGCGCTCTTTCAAAGTCGGGAAACGTGTTCTGTCAGAGTAGGACAGCGCTAATGTGTCTGAATTTTCAAAGTGATATTTGGTCATCATCTGCCAGTTGAAGGCCGACTGATTGTTGTCATCATAGTGGGTGACGCTACCATTTTTTTCGTGCTTCATGCCTTCCAGACTGTCGCGCCAGTCATAGCTTATTCCCGCCACGACATCGACGTTATCCGCCGCTGCCCACTGGTATTCGCTGGCAACGGACCAGGTACGGTCTTCGTAGCGATCGTAAGCCGCATTCGGAGCGCCTTTCTCGCGGTGAACATCATCCTTCCAGTTTACGGCGAAAGAGAGCAGGTCGTTTTCACGCATATCCGCAGCGAGCTGCAGACCAGCGCCATCGCTATAGTCTGAATAATGACTGTAGTTGCCTTTCTTGTTTTTCAGATCGGCAAGTGAGTTGTACATCATCAGCGTATTTTCAAAGGTATCGCGATACAGACGGCTTTTCAGGGTGAAACGATCGCCCAGATGGGTGGTGCCCTGATAGTAATAGCTCTCTTTATCGTACTGTGGCCATTGCCAGTAGCGTGATTTCTGACTGCTTGCTCCAGCGTACGGCGGGTTATCTTTTTCACCGTCCTGATTAATATAGGTCAGCACATATTCGTCATTACCACGTGGGGTAAAGCCCAGCTTCACGATGCCGCGTTTGTCATCGGCGGAGGAGTTAATCATCTTGCCGTTGCTGCCCGCAATAGGGTTGTCCACACCGTGCGGTAAGCCAAGGAAATCCTGCTTCAACTGACTGCCGCTGAGCTGGATGTAGCCGAGATCATTGCTGGCGCCAAATGAAGCGTGCATATCGTGGGCATTGTCTTTGCTACGACTCCAGCCCTGGCGATAGCCAATGCTGCCTTCAATCGGTTTGGTGGGCTTTTGGGTGGTGATATTGATGGCACCGCCCATCTGGTTCGGCCCTTGTAACAGCGACGAGTAGCCTTTGGAGACTTCAACCGAAGCGATATCGGAGGTCAGAAAACGGCCTAAATCGAGGTTGCCATCATAGGGGATGTATACCGGCACGCCGTCAAAATAGACGGGAACCTGACGGCTGTCAAAACCGCGGACTTTCACCTGCTGTTCATTGCGGTTGCCTGACTTTTGCAGCACGACGCCGGGGACAACGCTCAGTGCCTGCGCCACGTTTTGCTTATCCAGTTGCTGCATCGTTTCCTGGCCGAGAACCGTAGTGGTTGCGGCGGAGGCCGGACTTGACCAGACGGTCATGGTTTCGCTTTCCTGCCCAGCAAAAGCACTGTGCGCGAAAGCAAACGACAGGGCTGTGTAAAGACAACTTTTGTTGAAATTCATTATTTTTAGTCCATTTATTAATGTTATATGCCACGTGCGTCCGGGCTCAGGCTAACTTTGATATCCGCGGGCGGAGCGTAGTAAGGCGCGGAAGTGATGAAAAGTCTGATGCCACAGTCGAGATAACTCGCCAGCGAGGCGAGGGTAATGCCGCCAGTCAGCGCCAGCGTGCAATGGGGGGCCAGAGAAGGGGCCTGGCGAACAATTTCTGTTGCTTGCTCAGGGGTAAATTTGTCGAGTTGCAGGACATCGGGCGCGGCGCGTAGCGCGGCTAATGCCTCATCTGGCGTATCTGCCTCAACCACAATCTTTTTTTCTGGCGCATGGCGGCGTAAGCGCGCAATCGCACCTGACCAGTCGTTTGGGTTGGTAAGAAAATGGCGGTGATTAGCAAACAGCAGTACCGTTTCGGCGCATCCTCCGCGATGGATAATGCCTCCCGCGGCGAGTATTGCCTGAGTCGCCAACAAACGCGTGCCGGGAATGGCTTTGCGGGTACAGGCAATCTGCCCATCAGGATAGCGTTGGCGCAGTTGGCTCAACATGCTCTCAAGATAGCCCGAAACCCCGCAGCTCCATTCCAGGACATTTTGTACCGCTTTCCAGCCCTGGTGCAGCGCCGCCGCATTCCCATGTGCGAAAATCAATCGCTGTCCTGCACTTACCTGTTCACCATCGGCCACCATGTCGCTGACGGTCAGCCCTAATGAGGTGAGCATTTGTCTGGCAACGGCGGTGCCACTAACGCATCCGCCCTGGCGATGGTAAAACGCCATAACGCCCGGCTGTGCGCCGATCCCCAACGCGCGGGTAGTCAGATCGCCGCCCTGAATATCTTCCAGCAGCAGCGCGTCGGTTTGCGTCTGCGAAAAGTAGATCATCGCAGCGCCTCCCGCGGCACGCTGTCCCACCAGATAAGCGCCCAGTCACGGCTGGCGGGGGCAATCGTGCGTGGATCCTGCTGTTGATACCAGGTTTCCAGACGCTCGACCTCGTCGGCGCTCAGTTCACCCATACTCCAGCGCACGTTTTCCAGAAAACGCGTCCAGGTGCTGTTGTCCTGCTGGCAGTTGGGTCCGCGGATAAAATCAACATGCGCGTGGATCCCCATCTGATACAGGACATTAAGCGCATAGATATAGTTGGGAAGCTCAATCACTTCGCGGCCCAGTGCACGCTGAATGGTGGGGGAAACGAAAGATGAACTGACGAGATGAGTGGTGTAAACCCGCAGTCGGGCCTGATTATTCAGTTTGGTCATCGCCTGGCGCATATCGGCAACCAGCGTAGAGCGCGAAGCGACGGCGATATCGCACTGGGGTAAATCATCCCAGTGTTCCTCCCAGGCCCGCTGCACCCACTGCACGTGACGGGCGTTCATTTGCGCAGCGCGGCGGGCAGCTACGCTAAGCATGCCCTGGCTGTAATCTACGCCGTAAATTATTGGCATCTTTTTAGCCAACGCCAGCGAAACCGTACCGGGACCGCAGCCCATATCAAACAGCGACTCCGCCCCTTTCAGGTCGATTTTTCCCAACAGCTGTAGCAGATAGCTGTCGGTTAATGAGGCGCAATTCTCTGCCATTTTTTCCGCACGCTTATCCCAGTGCTCCGGTTTTTTCTCGGTTCTGTTCGCCAGCTGTAACTGTTTACGGTAAAGATCGGCAAAATCAATGTCGTCAATGAGCATTCTTATTCCTTAGTTGTGTGAGCCAAAGAGGTGATGGGCGATTTGTGACGGTGTAACGCGATACAGCGCTGCCAGACGATCGGTGGCGAGCTGCTGTTCAGGAAGTCCTTGTGACACTTCGCCATCCGGTTCAACGCGTACCACGCTGTCGGCGATTGCCCGGGCGTGCAACGGATGATGGGTCGACATCAGCAGGGCCATACCCGAGTTTTTCAGCGTCACTAGCGTGTCGAGCAGACGGATTTGATGCCCAAAATCCAGGCTGGAAGCGGGTTCATCCAGCAACAAAAGACGCGGACGCTGCGCCAGCGCGCGGGCAATTAACACCAGTTGCCGCTCTCCGCCGCTCAGCGTGTTCCAGCGTCGGGGCGCCAGGTGAGAGATTCCCAGCATCGTCATCTGCTGGTGCGCATTTTCACGCTCTTTAGCGCCGGGAACCGCAAATGCCGCCAATTGCGGGGCCAGCCCCATCATCACCATGTCCAGCGCAGTGAAGGCAAACGCGCCGTCATGTGCCTGAGGAACCCAGGCAATAGCGGCGGCGCGTTGCCGATCGCTGAGATGATTTATGGCGACGCCATCAAGCAGAATGTCACCGTGAAGCGGCGAAAGAACGCCGAGAATGGTGCGCATCAGGGTGGTTTTTCCACTGCCGTTGGCCCCAATCAGACAACAGATGGAGCCGGGCGAAACCTGAAATGAGACATCGCGTAACACGGGCTGGTGACTGTGGTATCCCAACGACGCATGGCGAACGGTCAGAAGCGTCATGGGCGATTTCCCCGTAGCAAAAGCAGCAAAAAGAACGGTGCGCCAATAAATGCCGTCAGGATCCCCAGCGGGATTTCTGTGCTGCTCAGCGTGCGGGCAAGAGTATCGGTGAGCAGCAGCAAAATGGCGCCGATCCCCATGGAAACCGGCAGCAACTGCTGGTGGTTATTGCCACTGAGGAGTCTGCCGATGTGCGGTACAACCAGCCCAATCCAGCCGATAATGCCCGCGATGGCAACGGTACAGGCGGTGATTAACGTTGCGCAGACGATCAGTCCCAGTCGCAATCGGGAGACGTTGATCCCAAGCGATCGTGCTTCATCATCCGACAGGGTGAGCAGGTTCATGCGCCAGCGCAGCAGCAATAGCGGGACCAGTCCTGCGAAGATCAGCGGTGCCGAGAACCACAGGTCGTGCAGCGTGATCGTCGATAAACCGCCAAGCAGCCAGAAAGTGATAGAGGGGAGTTGGGTATACGGGTCGGCCAGCGTTTTGATGAGTGAAATTCCCGCACCGCATACCGTACCCAGCGCAATCCCGACCAGCACCAGTGTTAACACCGGGTCGTGTCGCTTGACTCGCCGGGTAATCAACCAGACACCGGCGACCACGAATAAACCGCCCATGAACGCATACAGCTGAATGAACAGGATCGGTAAACCTAACAGGATTGCTAAACAGGCACCTAAACCCGCACCCGCCGCCACGCCGAGAATATCCGGCGAGACCAGCGGGTTGCGGAACATGCCCTGATAGGTGGTTCCTGCGCCCGCCAGCGCCGTGCCGAGCAGCAATGCAGCCAGTATGCGTGGCAGGCGGATTTGCCAGAAGACGATTTTGTCCTGCATTGGAACGCCATCTGTACCGGCCACGAGATTCAAAACCTGTTGTGCATCCAGGCGATACGCGCCTGATACCGCGGCGACGCTCGCGCAAAGCACCACCGCAGCAATCATCAGAAAACCGAGGGTTGATGTTTTCATCAGACTGCCACCAACCTTTGATACTGTGCGTCGCTTAGCGTGGTGTGCCAGAACAATTCACTGTAGCGCTGCATATCGGTTTTAAAGCTCGCTTCAACCAGTGGATCAAGCCAGGCGTGCAGGCGGCGTAACCCCAGTAAACGGTTGATGCCAGGAGGTGCATCCAGCCAGCCAAACGGCAGACCGCTGAGAAACAGAATGCGCCGGTCAGCAACCGCTTTGACCCCTTGCCAGACCGGATCTTCTCGTAGGAACTGCGCTGTCACAGCATCCTGCACCAGGATAATATCCGGCTGCCAGCTGAGCAGATTCTCCATTGAGACCTGTGTGAGCCCCTGTCGTCCGGGGATGTGCGCCACATTGTGCAACCCCAATAGTTCTGCAGCTTCGGTATGCAGAGAATCTTGTAAACCAGTCTCCAGTCCTCTGGCACCGCGCGCGGCATAAAAACGCAGATTCGCCGCGGGTGAATGCGAGAAAGCCATTGCATCATCGATAAATCGACGGGCCAGCGCGGCCTGCATTGCGGTTCGCGAGACGACGCCCAATACTTCACCGACTGCGCGCAGCTGTTCTGGGGTATGGCGCAATTCGCCGTTAATCAGCAGCCAGGGAATCTGTGTTTGTGTGCTCACTTGTCTGGCCTGAGAAAGCCAGGTTTCATCGGCATTACCGCAGTCAATAACCAGGTCAGGTTTAAGCGCCAGGAGTGCTTCAAGCGAGAGCGTGCTGGCGCGCCCCGCCAGCCTGCCGAGTTTCGGCAAAGTCCGAATGTTATCGTTAAACGGGATGGCGGTCTGGCGAGAGAAATCAAAGGAGGAAAGCCCCACCAGTTTTTCCGGTGCGACGGCCAGCAGCAGCATGTCAGCAGGCGCGCCCGCGCTGACCACGCGTTGGGTCGTTTCTGGCTTCGGAGAGTCTCCAATGGCCACAGTCAGCGAGGTTTGAGCAAACGCGGGAAGATGGCGTAGCAACAGTGCAGATGCCACGAGTTGGGCAAACATCCGTCTTGTCAGTGGCATTATTGTTATCCTGAAGGTTACAAAATCGCTATATATTTACATATACAGCGAATAAAAACATGTTCAGAATCAATTTCTCACGGATGAAAACCCCGGATACCCCATAAGGGCTAGAGGCCATAGAGACAGCTGGAAGGGGGAAATATAAGAAAGAAAAATCCGCGACGAAGCGCGGATTCAGGAAGTAAAACGGCTCGGGCTATGATGTTATGGCGTCGGTTGAGTCTGTTTTTTAGACTCGACTGGCGCAGTACTTGCCGGGGTAGGTCGTGATGCGGGTACGTTGTCACAGGGCTTTTCTTTGGCGCAAATCAGGTCGAGCATTTTCAGCGTTACGCCGTTGGTCCAGCCGAAACCATCCTGCAACGGATACTCACCGCCGCCACCACCGGTTCCAGTGGTGCTCACGTCATACTTCTCAACCAGCTTTTTCTCGCGATCGTAGGTGTGTTGAACATTGGTGAGGAATCGCCAGGTCACGTCCATGGCGACAGTATCCTGACCGTAATTCTGTAACCCGGATGCTGCGACCCACTGGAGCGGGGCCCAGCCATTGGGGGCATCCCACTGCTGGCCGCTTTTCACCGACGTGGTAGCAAGGCCGCCCGGTTGCAGCAGATGTGCCTGGGTGGCCGTGGCGACTTTACTGGCGCGATCTTTTGCCGCTGCATTGACATACAGCGGGAACAGGGCGGCAGCCGTGAGCTGGTTGCGTACTTTGTGGCTTTTCAGATCGTAGTCGGCATACCAGCCTTCCTTGTCGTTCCACAGGTACTTCTCGATCCCTTTTTGTCGGGCATTAGCGAAGCCATCGTACTGCGCCGCTTTGGCATCATCACCAGCAGCCTTGCTGGCGAGGGCGATCATTTTTTCCATTTTGTACATCAGCGCATTGAGATCGACCGGAACGATGCTGGTGGTGCGCAGAGTGCCCAGCTGATTAGGATTGTCCATCCAGCGGGAACTAAAATCCCAGCCGGACGCGGCAGCTGAACGCAGGTCGCGGTAGATTTCTGTGGCCGGGCGGTTCGGGTTGCTTTTAGCGGTGGCGATATCCTCTACCCACGACTCTGGCCGAGGCGAATCGCGCTCATCCCAGTAGCGGTTCAAAATGGTGCCGTCATTCAGTTTAACTACGCGCTTATTTTGCTGACCGGGCTGGAGTGTTTCGACGCCCTCCATCCAGTAGCTGTACTCTTTGAGCATCTGCGGGAGGTATTTTTTCAGCGCGTCATTTCCGTCGTGCTGCGCCAGCAGTTCAACCATAAAGGCAAAGAACGGCGGTTGCGAACGGCTCAGGTAGTAGGTCCGGTTGCCGTTAGGAATGTGTCCCCAGGAATCAATCTCGTAAGCGAAGTTTGCCACCATGTCCGAGACTTTATCCCAGTGATTGCTCTCGGCAAGCCCCAGCATGGTGAAATAGCTGTCCCAATAATATATTTCGCGAAAACGCCCGCCAGGTACCACATACGGGTCCGGGAGCGGCAGCAGCGAATCCCATTTTTCAGCGTCGGTGGTCGAACGAGTGAGTACCGGCCACAGGCCATCGATATGTTCGCGTAATGATTGCCCGGCCGGGGGCACGTATTTCTCGCCGTCTTTCGGCAAGGTGAAATTCACTTGCACAAAATGGCGTAAGTCGAATCCGGACTGGTTTTTCTGCATCCGATAATCGGCAAGGATCATTAATGGATCGCTGTTTGGCACCGCGTCCGCAAAGGTTTTCTGGTCAGGAAACAGTTTGGCTGTTTGTACATCGTTAAACAGGGGGCCAAGCAGAATATCAGGCGGCGCAGGCGTAGCGGCTGGTGCATCCTCGGCGTTGACAGTAAAAGAGGAAAGGGCAAAAAAGGTGCTTGCGAGCGTCAGTTTTATTGCAACAGAGAGCAGGCCAGGATGGCGAGTTGCTGGCGTTATCATCGGTTAATCTCCTTAGCGGCGTGCCGAAGTAGCGGCATTTACCATGAGAAAACCTTAGTTCAGGAATGACCGTTGCGCGTGATCGGCTCCCCATTTTGCGAATAAACAGACATTTCCCGACGCGAATAGAGAAGATGCACACCCTTTGTTGGAAAGGGTGTGCTTCGGTATCAGTTTGCGCGGGTTATCCGCTGTGTAACACAGTCAATGGTCAGAGTATCGCCCATCTTGATGCTATCGAGAGCCGCGCCTTGCTGACACATCCAGCACAGCCCCATTTCACGAGCGATAATCGCCGGATGCGAGGCTTCGCTGCCGTCCCGCAGGCAGATACCTTTGATGGTCTTCGGATCGAGTTGCAGTACCGTAGACGGATAAATGACATCAGCGACCAGGATAGTGGGGCGCAAGAACGCGGGAATTTGTGCGCTCTCTCCCGTCAAATGTTGCAGTGAACGGGACAGCAAATCTTCAATATCAATGTATCGCGCCTGCAGATAAGGATCATCGAGCTGTAAATACTGCTGGCTGAGATCGCTCAGCACCTGATGCCAGGCCCAGGCGGCGCTGCACTGCTTTTCGCGCATTACATCGCAGGCCATTTCAAACAGTTCAGGATCGTCCAACAGCGTATGGTGACCGGAGAAGATGGCGGCGATATCTGCGGAATATCGTTCTTCAGCAAGTGCAGTGAGTTCGCTCAGATCGTTCAGCGTACTTTGGATGGCGGTCTGTAATCGCTGTTGCTCAGCCTGGAGTGATGCGGCTGGCTGCGGGTTTACCTCGGGCGAGAACGGCGTGTGACAGAATGCTGTCCCCGTGACTTTTGAGGGAGCCTGAGTTGCCTTGTTATCAGCATTAGCGGACTCGAGCGATTCACCAAAATTCTCCGCTGCCAGCTGTTTAAATGCGGCCAGCGCATCCTCTGCCTGTTCGCCTTTGGCAATCAGGCGCAGCGTGTCATTACAGCGTACCTGCAGCAGAGCTATCTGATTCAGGCTATCAGGAACCACACACTTGCCGTTTTTCTCCAGCCACATGTCGGCGTTAAAACCAGACAACGCGGAAACCAGCCGCGAAGCCGGGCGAACGTGGATGCCGTTAGGGTTTTTCACCACAATGGCAACAGAACGGGCATCTGCATCGGGAGACAGTGCAGCAGATGCGGGTTTCGCTGCGGATGGCGAAGGTAAACCCAGTTGCTCACATTTGGCGTCGAGGGCGTTCATGGCATCACGGATGACCCGATCGATATCAGCACCCGCGGCGGCGCTAACCGTCGCGGCCAGTGTGCCTTCAACCAGTGGTGCTGCGCACAAACGCACTTTGGCGGCAATGCCAGGGTCGAGCAGTTCCAGCGCGGTTTCCGCACTCAGTAATGCACTACCGATATCCATCATCACCAGCACGTGGTCCGTATCGGCCACGGACTCGATGGCTTCCATCACCTTGATCGGATCGGTGCCAATCGGATTCTCAGGATCATCAATGCCTGCGGCAATGGCGATTTTGCAATCACCGCCCATTAACATCTGCCGGGCCAGCGCCCCGACGCCTTCGCCCAGTTGGGCGCTGTGAGAAACAATAACCAGGTTTACCATCGCTTTATCCTTACTCTCTGGACGCCTGAGCTAGCATTTGCATCATAAACATGACCGACGTTGCGCCGGGATCCTGATGCCCAATACTGCGCTCACCAAGATAGCTGGCACGGCCTTTGCGTGCCTGCATGGTGATGGTGCTTTGCGCTGCGGCTTCCGCTTGCTGGCTTGCCGCTTCCAGCGCTGCCTGTACGCTTAACTTTTGCTCGCAGGACTGACGTAAAGATTCGACCACTGGCAGCCAGACGTCGCACATGGTTTTGTCGCCAGGTTCAGCCTTACCGCGGCTAATCACACCTTCTGCGCCATCACGCATCATTTGATACAGCTCTTCAAGCGTCAGGCTTTGATGAGCCTGAGTCACCTGAGCGGCGCGAATAAAAAAGGTGCCAAACAGCGGTCCACTGGCCCCGCCGACGCTTGAGAGCAGCACCATACCGGTGTTTTTCAAAATAAAGCCGATGTCTTTGTCTGCGATGGACGGCAGCTTTTCAACGACTTTGCTGAAACCACGATGCATGTTCAGACCGTGGTCGGCATCGCCGATCTCCCGGTCAAGTCCGGTGAGAAAATCACTTTCTGTGGTGAAGATCTCGCCGCATCGATAGAGCCAGTTAACAATTTGCGTTCTGTTGAGGGACATCATGAATCTCCTTATTTACCCCAGTTGAGGGCAGGGGTGTGAACCGGTGCATCCCATAAGCTCAGCGTTTCGTCATCTACCTGTAACAAGGTGATCGAGAAACCGGTCATATCCAGAGAGGTACAGTAAGAACCGATCAGGTTGCGCTCAATGACGATGCCTGCATCCTGACAACGGCTTTCCAGGCGGTTATACACGCCGAAGAGTTCAGACAACGGCGTCGCGCCGAGATTATTGACCAGCGCAATAACGCGATCGCCACTTTGTAACGCACGCTTGCTTTCTTTACCTTCCTGCCACGCGCCCTGGACGTTGTCCCAGTGGCGGAGTGTACGGCTGTAGTTACCGTTTTCCAGCAGGGTATCGAACATTTCATCAACGGTCTGATCTAGAGAGGTGAAGGGGCGACGGTCAATGCCGGGTTCCCCGTGGATACCTACGCCAAACTCCATTTCGTTATCCTGCAGCGTGAACGACGGTTGTCCAGCGGCTGGAACGGTACAGGCGCCAATGGCTATGCCAATGGAGTGGCCCTGGTTATTCAGCTTACGGCCCAACGCCGCACAGGCTTCCAGCGAATCACCGCGTTCGGCGGCCGCGCCGACCAGTTTTTCGATCAATACGGTATTCGCCACACCACGTCGACCGGCGGTATACAAACTGTCTTTCACCGCCACGTCGTCATCCACCACCATGGTGGTGACTTTGACACCGCTTTCATGCAGCAGCTCGGTGGCGGTTTCGAAATTAAGAATGTCGCCGGTGTAATTTTTGATTATCAGCAGCACGCCTTCGCCACCGTCAATTTGCATGGCGCATTCGAACATTTTATCCGGCGTGGGTGAGGTAAAAATCTCACCTGGACAGGCGCCAGAGAGCATGCCCTGACCAATGTAGCCGCAGTGCATAGGTTCGTGTCCGCTGCCGCCACCGGAAAGCAGAGCCACTTTGCCCATCACCGGCGCATCTGCGCGGGTGACATATACAGGATCCTGATGCAGTGCCAGGGAAGGATACGCTTTCGCCAGTCCGGCGAGTTGTTCATTCAGTACGTCTTCAACACGGTTGATCAATTTTTTCATTATTTATGCTCCGCAGACAGTCCTGGATGGCTGCCAAATTCGGGCAGGCATCTGATGTAGGGTATCGGTTAGTTCAACGTCACGGCGACCGCTCGCTGCCGATAAGGTAATTTTGCACACGGGTACGCAAAAGAAAATTGCTGTGAAGGGCGTTTCAATACGGAACGTCATCATTTTATAACGTTCCATATTGAAACGTAGTGGTGCATAAAACAGCGAAAATGAGAGATCGGGCAGTATTTAATGGGGAAAGACTACGTGCAGGATTTTGCTAAAAAAAACCACCTGCCTGGCAGGTGGTTTATGCGAGGGAAAATTATCGGTATTAGCCCGGATAAATTCCGCGATCTTTACGTGCCAGCAGAATGCGTTCGCAGGCAACAATGTAGGCTGCGGTACGCAGGGAGCAGGATTTCTCAGCTGCTTTTTCCCATACGTGCACCATCGCATCAGTCATGATTTTGTCCATGCGATTGTTGATCTCTTCTTCACTCCAGAAGAAGCTTGCCATGTCCTGGACCCATTCGAAGTAGCTGACGGTTACGCCGCCTGCGTTACATACGACGTCAGGTACCACGATGATACCGCGGCTTGCCAGCATATCATCGGCATCCGGGTAAGTTGGGCCGTTAGCGCCCTCAAGTACCAGTTTGCAGGTCAGCATTTCTGCACGCTGACGGGTAATCTGTCCTTCCAGCGCGGCAGGGATAAGGATATCCATCTCCACGCTCCAGAAGGCCTCGCTGGCGATGGTTTCAGCGCCTGGGAAACCGGCAATCTGTTTGTGCTCTAACTGCCAGGCAGACAGCGCGGTCATGTCGATACCCGTGGAGTTAAACAGCGTTGCGGTGTGATCCTGAATAGCGACGACACGCGCACCCGCTGCGGCGAACAGGCGGGCGGCTTCGCTGCCGACGTTACCGAAACCTTGTACCGCCACGCGAGCGCCTTCAACTTCAATGTTCGCACGACGCGCGACTTCCAGACCGCTGACGAAAACGCCGCGACCGGTGGCTTTATCACGGCCTAACGAGCCGCCGAGGTGAATAGGTTTACCGGTGACCACACTGGTCACGGTGGTGCCGTGGTTCATGGAGTAGGTATCCATCATCCAGGCCATGACTTTTCCGTTAGTACCTACATCCGGCGCAGGAATGTCTTTCTGCGGCCCAATGATAATGCCGATTTCGCTGGTATAACGGCGGGTTAAACGCTCCAGTTCACCTTCAGAAAGTGAGAACGGATCGACGCGCACACCGCCTTTGGCTCCGCCGTACGGCAGGTTCAACGCTGCGCATTTGATGGTCATCCATGCAGACAGGGCCATCACTTCATTAAGATCAACATCAGGATGATAACGCACACCGCCTTTGCCCGGACCGCGGGAGAGGTTATGTTGCACGCGATACCCTTCAAAATGACGGATAGTGCCGTCATCCATCTGCACCGGGATATCGACAATCAGCGCGCGTTTTGGGTGGCGCAGGGTATCCACCCAATGGGAAAGTTCGCCCAGGTAAGGGGCCACACGCTCGATTTGTTGCAGGTAGGTATTCCAGGCAGATGTGCTGCTATCTGAAGCGTAAGATAACTTATCCATGATAAACCTTAGTTATAAAAGTAATATGTTCTTAATTTGGCCGTGGTATACAGTGAATCTCACCATATAAACCTAAATTTAACATTTTTTTCATAGAACAGCCTGCCTGGCTAACACGGATTATCTGTATGAGTAGTGTGGGTTTTGGCTTGGTTGTGAATAGTTATTCTTTATTTTGGCTGTCATCGCGGTTGTTTTGCGGTTTATGTAGTTTAATATGCATAACTTGTAAAAATCGCAATTTGTCAGATTTATGACGCACCTCTAAAAGTAAATAATATGATAATAAAATGTGTTTGCTTTATTGCTGTTAAGCTGGGCGTCAGTAGGTCACGGCGATGGTGACAGTATCGGCATAGTTGTCTGGCGTGTAGTTCGCGCTGGGAACGGTGGCGTAAACCGGGTAGGTAGTCGTTGTCCCCGTGCCGTTGCCCGCAACGGTATTAAGCGCAGTATTGCCCCAGATCGTACCGGAAGGACCTGGCGTCGAACTAAGCTGGTAGGGGACTTTATCCGTATTTGACCCCGTGCCTGCCATCACGCCGCTGCCTGCCGTATTGCCGTTGGAGGGTTGAAGTCCGATGGTGTAAGGGGTGTTATTAGAGCATGCTACGCCAACGGTGTTTGACGCCGTGAGATTACGACCCGTTCCGCTGGTGGGGGCAAAGCTGATGTTAGTCGCGGAGGTGATATTACACTGTTTGCTGACAGCAGCTGTGACGGTGAAAGGAAACCTGGCGGCAACGGTATCACCACAGGTGGTTGGCGGGAAAAGCAATCCGGGATTGAGGGTGACAAGGGCTGTTGCCGTCGTATAGCTATCCTGATAATTTCCGGGGACGGCTGCCGTTTGTGGCGTGACGATCTGCGCCGATACCGTGAGTGAACCCGTCACTGGCGTCAGATTCAGCAGGTTAAGCTGTACCATGGGAAAAGTGGTTCCTGACTGATACTGGCTGCCCCAGACTTTGGTGCGCCCGCTATCCTGGTAAAGCTGGTATGCCAGCGTTCTGGCGGGGTTTCCGCTTAACGACATATTTCGGGTTGTCACCTGGCCACTGACGGCCGAGGCGCCAATATTAAAACAGAGATTGATCCCTGCCAGCACGTCACCAAGCTCTTTGGTGCAAGTGTAACTGAACGTCATTGATGACGTTGCGCCTGTCGCAGACAGTGGATTGACCGAACCTAAATTTATGGGTTGCACATTGCTCACCGAACAGGTTACCGCATGGCTAATTGCCGGACAAAAAAGTACGGCAGCGATGAGTAGCAGATGTCTTAACCTCATGAGCGCACTCCTGTTAGTGTGGGCGACAAACCAGTGGACCTATTTGCACAATCCCCTTTGCTGACGCGGGATAGTCAAATTGCACGCGACAACTACCGATGTCCGTATCAACGCGCAGCGTGTTGTGCTGCTCCAGGGTGTCGAACCATGTCATTCCATCAAAGCCAACGACAGACGATTGTCCTTTTCCGTTGATGGCGTAAGCCATGCTGCCTTCAGGAATTGGCTTACCCTGATTATCGACGAGGATAATCTGCGCAGCGCGGACGGGTGTGATGCCAAAGCTAACCAAAGTACCGGAACGATCGGCTGGCGTGGCATTCGTCTCAACGCGTGCGATCCGCATATTGGCAGGGAGATCCATCGGGTCAATACTGATCAGGTTTTTTTGATAACTGTTCAACGGGGTGACCAACAGTAGTCCCTGGTCATCGCTGCGGCCAATCAGGTTATTTTGCAATTTGACCGGAACATCAGGCACGCCGTCAGTTGAGACGACGGCAAAACCATTATTGATTTCTCTTGCTGCAAACAGGCCGCCTCCCATGGTCACCAGCGATCCGGTTGCGCCTGCATAACCGTAATGGTTATCCGGTAAACGGCTGAATCCCGCGTACGCTTTACCATAACGTCCCAGATATCCCACTTCGCCCTGGCCACTTTGCCGGGAAGCCTGCTGACTGGCAGCCAGATTCCAGCCCCAGCCGCCGTCGGCAGGGGGCGTCAGGCTGGCGTTGAGCTGGTAACCGGTTTCGTCGTTGGTACGTTGTAGGGTGCTGCTGGCGCTCAGATTGTTGTCGGTCGTGATGGTTACCATCAGATAGAGGCTACGATCGCGGTTGTCGTCAATGTTCTGGTTGAATCCGGCATTCAGTGAGATGTTGTCGGTGAGTGATTTAAACCAGCTGGCATTGGCGTAGCGCACCGCATTTTCGTGTGGATATCGAAACTGCAAATAGCTCAGGCTGACATTTCCAGCTGCTTCCAGCGAATAACCAATAACCGTGTTGCTGTTAAGCGTGGGGGGCGGCTCACCGTAATGGGTGGCGACATCGCGATAATCGCCGGAAGTTGCCGTGGTACTGGTACTGAAATTAAACCGTTCGCCGGACCAACGGTAACCAAAACTGTACAAAAACCCGTTCTTTCCTGAGTCGGTACTTGCGGCAAGTGAGGTCGAAAACGTGCCGCTGCGGGTTCCTGGGATCCAGTCGTTACTGAAGCCCGCGTTAATCAGTCCATCGCTGGTTTCCGCGTGAGTCCCGGCGGTGAACGTATTGCTAAACCCGCGACGCCACGTAGCGCTCAATACCGGTGCGCTGGCATAATCAAAAGAGGAGTAACCATAATTTTCGCGTACCGTGCCTAATTCTGCCGACCAGGCGGTTAATCCTTCCCGCAGGAGTTGCTGATCGTTGTAGAACGAGAAATTTTGTACGCTCGTTCTGCCCAATGCATCTGTCATCATCACCTGACCCGTTCCCGCGCCGCTGATGTTAGGCATTGTGTTGATCTGAAAGCTACCTGCGGGGACTTCTCCGTTGTAGTACCTGACGCCGTCGACGTACAGCTCAACGTTTGACGGTAACGTCGCGGATCCCAGATATGCTGGAAGCGGGGTGGTTGGCATATAGGGCTGTAACCCAAAATCGGTGCCTATCTGAATGCCGCCGATTCGCGTCGGTCGAGACCAGATGAGTGAACTTGTCAGGGTATCGCCAACGGTTAACGCCAACATCGAATCAGGAAATGACGTACGCCAGCTGGTGTCGAGGCGCTCAACGCTGTTATCGGCATATTCCTCGGTAGAGTACTGCGTCAACTGAGTGGTGCTGAGCACGCCGGTCGCATTGAAGGCGCGAATTTCGCTGAAGGTATTGATTGCGCTTTCATCCCCCTGTTGCGTATAGATATCATAATTGAGCAGCGCCCCGCGTGATGTTGTTGCCGTTGGCGCGGTTTCGGTGGGCGAGTTAAGCTGCGTGGTCGCAAGATCGAGTGAACTGAGCGGCGCAGTAAGCGAGAGCGTTTGCAACTGAACGTTGTAGTCAATGGTTAGCTGGGGGATATCGTTCAGGCAGACGGCGTTAGTGGCGTCTGGAGCAAAGCGAAAGCCCATTTTACGCAGAGTATCTGCTCCTGCATAAAGCTTTCCATTATCGTAGCCAAAATGTACCAGCCCAACGGGATTCCCATTTAAGGTGACGTCGAGATACAAATCGACTCCCGTAATCTGCGAGGCGCTATTAATAACATTATTTTCGTTCTGGTTATTATTCAGCGTTTGTGCGCAAACCATTCCCGATATTAATACTCCATTGAGAAAGCAATATTTCACCAGAAGCCAGGATCTGTTACAGATCTTGTACTGTTTTTTGGCCATTGATTGTGACTTCAACTTTCCCGCCGTAATGATTATTCCTGGCTGACGGGGAAACTATCCAGCGCATTGTTGATCCGGGTAAAACGTAGCCTAATAGTCCGGGTGTAATGACTTTTTTAGTACCGTCAGGGCTTATAAATGTTGCAGCAGATAACTGTGCATGCCCATTTCCCTGATTACTGACTTCAATAAATTTTTTGCCATCCAGCTGCTGTAATTTCCATTGCAGTTTTGCCTGCGTTTGTGCCGCTGATGTTGGTTGAATGAAAACGGGAACAGAATAATGCAGCACAAACTGAAGCTTGTTTTTTTCTACTTTTGCAGGCGGTAACTCATCTATCGACAAACGATAAGCGTCTTCGGCATGTGCCGAGGGAGGGCTTGTACGAATAACGCGTATCAGCTGTCGTTCTCCAGGGGCCAATGCCAACATCGGCGGGCTAATCACCAGCCCCTGAGAGGGGGAGAGTTTGTCGTCATAAGCGCTTTGACTCCAGCGAAAAACCCGAACCTGGGCATTGAGCACATTTTCACCCGCGTTACTCAGCCAGATACCATCGGCATTTTGCGTCGCTTGCAACGTTAACGTGACCGGGGCTATTTGCAGTCCGCTGGCGGTGGCAAGATTGATGCTCGCAACCATCCCTAGCAGGCATGCGCAGGCACACTGCTTTACAGGCAGTTTTACTCTCATATGGCTTCCTGAAGTTAGTAGTTAACGTTAACCGTTACCGTGTCGGCATAGTTGTCAGGCGTGAAGTTGGCGTTCGGTGCGGTGGCATAAACGGTAAAAGTCTGCGCCAGCCCAGTTCCGGTTGCCGCAACGCCGTTTCCTGGTTCGGTAGTGGTGGCAGTATTCCCCCAAACCGGGCCTGTTGCTGATGTTTGATTGAGTTGATAGGGCACTTTGTCGGTATTCGTCGCCGAATTAGCCACTGAGGACATCGCCCCGGCGCCGAGGGCATTACCGCCGTTAGCCGTTGAAGGCGCGAGGCCAATAAAATAGGGCGTCGTCTTTGAACAGTTGACAGAAATCGTGTTGTTTCCACTCGTGTTAGTTGCCGTAGTATTGACGGGCCCAAGCGTAATATTTGAAGCTGAACCGGCAGTCACGGTACAGGCCTTTTGAATCGTCATCAGCACCTGAAATGTTCCGTTAACGGTTGCTGCATTTGCCACAGAAATAATGGAAAAGGCGCAGCAACAAAGAATTAAGCGTTTGTCTAAGACTAGAGCCATATCCTTTACCTTTTTCAAATAACCACATTTATTACTTTAGAAAAACAATAATGTGGCACAAGAAGACATAATTTAACCCTAGAATAAGTATTAGACGTACGCCAGTTGATCTAATGAATTTTACTTAGGAAAAAGGTGATGTCGTCTGCAAAAAAATAATACCAATGGGTTAGTATATTGTTTTATTTTTATGCTATGGCCGGGGTTAAGTCAGGAGGATAGAGGGCAACATATTCCTTGGGTGGTACTCAAAATAACCAGCCAAAAAATGAGAGTTGTATGATTTATCTTACACGTATTACGTGTAGGTTACGGGCTGTGGAAAATGACCTTATAACCTTGTTCATTCCAGTGTTGGAGCAGTTCATTTTGTCTGCGGGTTGGCGTAATACCGGTCCAGACAAAAAGGGTTTGCCCAGGGAAAAGTTCAGGTCTTGGCGATTCAATGGGTTCAGCCAGAACGGCAATATGCCAACCAGATTGCGATAAGCGCCAGGCTTCGAGCCACAGACGGGTTCTGTCTTCAACATCCCAGGCCATCAGGAGGGCATCCTTTCCTGACTTGCGCCGCGTTTCAGACAGCAGTGTGGCAACATATTCAATCAATGCGCCATCAAGCATGCTGTTCATTATGCGGGATGTATTATGGTCAAGTATCAGCCGTTGACGTACGGGAAGATAAACGTGATCGATCAGCGCATCTACGGGGTGAACGCGACCGAGTGCAGTAATTTTGGCTCGCAGCTTCGGTGGATGCGCCATGCGAAGAATGCTCATCATCTCTTCTTGTAATTGATTCCAGTCGTCGTCAGCTTGACGGGTACTGGTTTCCAGCAATGCCTTAACTTTCCCAACAGGTATGCCATTGCTAATCCAACGTTTTATTTCTTCAATACGCTGAATATCTTCTTCATCAAAGAGTCGGTGGCCACCTTCACTGCGTTGAGGTTTGAGTAAACCGTAACGTCGTTGCCATGCCCGAAGGGTGACAGGATTTATCCCGCAACGTTCTGCGACATCCCCAATGCTGTAATAAGCCATAGTTCCCCCGGACACTCCTGATTCTCCGTCACCGATATGCGGTTCCTGTTACTTTGTACAACATGCATCAAATTGTACAAAACATACAGAGGATTCTAGCAAAATTAAGATTTACTTTACTATCACGCAGGGAGTAAATGCTGAATTTTTATGTTCAGCATGAGGGCGGTTGTGGTGATTGTTTATTTATAACAATGCGTTAGTTATTTTGACGCTGAGAAATCATTTTTCTCTGGCCATGCAACAGACGGAATACCATTCAGGCAAGCTTGTGCAAAAAGGTTACCCTGGAAGATTTCAATACCTGCGGACTCAAGCCACATCCACTCTTCAGGTTTTTCAACGCCGACTGCGGAAATCATGATTTCCAGTGAAGTGCAGCATTTTATAATTGCCTGAATGATGGCCTGTCTTGGTCCACTTTTATGCACATCCGTGATCAGCTCGCGGCTTATCTTAATTCGGTCGGGTTGAAAACGAGACAGAAGCTGAAGCCCGGCAAAACCTGCCCCAAAATGATCTATCGCCACACAGATCCCCGCAGCCTTGAGTGACTTTACGGCCTGCGCGAACGTATCAAAGCGCGATATAACTTCGCTTTCGGTAAACTCTACAATGATTTGTTCAGGCACCAGTCCGTGCGCCGCGATTTCGTTTATCAGAAAGCTGACTGCATCGGGTTTGTTTACCAGGGTCATGGGGAGCAGGTTGACTGACAGCATTTTGTCGTTAAGTCCCAGCGCGCTTGCCATTGCAAAAGCAGTCTTTTTGCTCTGCAGATCCGCGGTATACAGTTCTTCAGGATTTAAGTTGCCAAAATAAGTTGCGGGCGTTTCACCGTCTCTACCACGAATAAGTGCTTCCAGAGCAATGACGCGCTGCGACATAGGATCGATAATGGGTTGAAAAGCAAAGCTGAAATCGATATTGGACTGGAGTGTGCTTTCATCCAGGAGAGTACAAGAGTTGTCGGCAATAAAACTCCAGTAATCAGGCGCTGGTATTTCAAAATAACTCGATTTTTCCGTCGCAAGGACAAATGTGCGGAAAAACTGTAATGCCCGGTCATCATAGGTGAGCTGAAATTTTGATGTTCCCTTGTTAAGTACCGCTTGCAGGACGTCATTGCGTTCATGTTTTTGTAAATCAAATAACTCCATTCCCACCTTTCCGAATCTTCTCGCAGGCGCGTAATCACACATCAGCTCAACGATATTGTGGTGCCGTGGATCGTTACATATACAACGATAAATCTCTTTTACCTGCTCCTCAGGTCCTTCAAGCAGTTGGAAAAAGTGGCGGCCATTAAAGAGTAAAATCCCCGTAACATCGGATCGCCGGTTTTTTAGATTTGCGGCTGTCACCATATCCTCAAGCGCTCTGAGGGGGGCGTCATCACGTAGATGGCTACGGTAAATAATGGTCGTGAGCATGGACAGTCCGGGATCAAGGGAAGGGAAGAGATATGGACAGTATCAAACAAACCAGCTTATGTCCTGATTTTAATACATTATTCTAACTTTATTTTTACAAACAAAGACCCTCAAACAGATCGAATTCATTCGTTAAACGAAGTGAATTGTACAACTGAATTTGATTTTATGTAAATTGATATTTATCTAACTTACTGATTGTATTGATTTAGCACTTTTTGATAAAAATTGATGGTTCGTGTTGTACACATTTTTGGTACAACTTTGCTACTGTTATAAAACTTAATATTCACCAGCATTTTGTTACAGGAGCATGACATGCAGCAGCATACCGTTCGCACTGATACTGCAAGCGCGATTTCTCGTTACTTTGCGAAGGCGCATCTGCCAACTCAACAGGAAACATTGGGAGAAATCGTCACTGAGATACTCAAGGATGGACGAAATCTGAACCGCAAATCACTTTGCACCAAGCTTCTGTGTCGTCTTGAAAAAGCATCTGGGGAGAAAGAACAGAAACATTACAATGCGTTAATTGGTCTGCTTTTTGAATAAAATAAACCCCTTACTTATAGGGGTAAGTAGTGAAGGAGTTATGAAGAAAACTGATAGTGAACGCCTGAAACATGAAATTACAGGTTTGGCTGTGCTAGAAATTTTGCGAATGCATACAGACGTTTCGTTAGCCGCAGTGATTAAGCAATTGCGACTTATGCAGGCCAGTGAAATAGATGGCACACGCAAGCAATTAATTGACAGCGTTATCAATGATTTTACAAACATTAATCCGGGGAAGATAAGTAGAAAACCGGATAAAACCAGAGATGAGAGTGCTTTCAGTGCCAGCAAAAACCCTAAATTACATTAAAGATAATCTTCCAGACTATACAAGCGAGGTTACCATGCTTCATGAAATTAATGTCCACAGTGTAATGACGGATAAAGCTTTATCAAGTTACTTCCATAATGCAGGTGAGCTATTAGCAGATGAGTCTGTGGTATTGGGACAGGCGGTAACAAATGTAATTCTGGCAGGTGATAATGTTAATAATAAAAACATCATTTTAAGCCTGATTAGTTCTCTGGAATCAACAGTTGACGTTGTCCAGGCAGATGTTATCAGAAAAACCCTGGAAATAGTGCTGCGCTACACAGCTGACGACGTCTAAAAGTCTTCATGTTAATATAATATGTACAGTACCTTTGTTATATGCTGAAAGCACTCATGCTGAGCATTTTTTTGATTAAGACTATACATAGCACCCTCTCTAGAACAATTGTGATTTTTCATTGAGGCCATAATGATGAACATCGTTCAGGAACACACTGGAAACGCAGATTTATGGATTGATGATATTTTTATCAGGCAAGGGTTAAAGAATATTCTTGCAGATATTGTTTTCGAAGATGATAAGACGCATCTGGTTTTTTTCACCGCCAATCACTTTGAGGCGGTAAAAAGGCAAAATTACGATCTGAAAACGCATCGTCTGGTACTGCTGATTGATGGTCATCTGTACAGATATCTCAATGATTTATCACTTTACAGACTGCCAATAGATGTTAGCGTTGCCACATTCAAAAAATTTATTATTGATATTACTCGTTCTGGCGGTATACACGACAATCAGTCAGAACTAAATATTTCGCTGACTGCGCGAGATAAATATATTCTAACGCAGTTAGGAGAAGGTCGAACTATTTTTGAGATATCCGCCTTGTTAAATCTACATTTGAAAACGATTTACCAGGCCAGGCAGAATCTGATCAAGAAGCTTGGTTGTTCTGGGCTGATTGATTTTCAGGGAATACTGCGAGCGAAAATATTCCGCAACTGGCTGGAACATGCCTGAATAAATCGACAGTTCGTACTTACTTTTGGGGGATACGACAGGGCCAATGGCCCTGTCCGATATATTTTAAACTTCGCTACTCTGTCACCAGTTCATTTCCCATCTTCTGCTGATGATGTTTTTTGCTCAACGAGAAGTAGCCAAATATTAGCGTTATTACCACAATGCTGGCCATAATCAGGAAGATTTCCTGATAGCCCACTTTATCAAACAACTTACCGACAGGCAGTGACAGCACGATAATGCCAATGGAACTGGCGATATTGAAGCCAATAAGATATATCGTTGATGACAGGCGTTTATCAAAATTTGCTACGCTGAATTTAAACACTGAAATAACAAACAGTGGGACTTCCAGCGCATGAAGCATTTTAATCAAGGAGATAATATAGATATCGGTGAACAGTGCTGAACCCAGGATTCGACAGGTCATGATTGTGCCACCCAGCAGCAATGCGGATTTAGGCCCGATGCGGTTAATCAGGAATGGAACCAGCGCCATACCGACGGCTTCCATAAAGACCTGTACCGAGTTGAGGTAGCCGTATACGCGTGGTGCCAGTTCGGGATCGTCAAATAAGCTGGCGTAAAACACCGGGAACATCTGCTGATCGTAGATGCTATAGAACGACCAGGTGCCGACGACAAAGATAACGAAAAACCAGAACTGCGTATCTTTAAAGATAGTGAGAAAATCATTTCGGGTCAGCGCGTCAGGTTCAGGAGAACGCGTTTTTACAGAAGATGGGGCGGGTGAGTTGGTTTTGAACAACACGTTAATCAACAGGAATAACACCCCCATTACCGATACGCACCAGAAGTTAATGTGTGGGTTGATGCTGAAGAAAATACCGCCAACAAATGTCCCTGCGGCGTAGCCAAGCGATCCCCACAAGCGGGCGGTGCCGAATTCAAAGTTGAATTTGCGGCTCACTTTTTCGACGAAGCTTTCTACCAGACCACAACCCGCGAGGTAGCCAAGGCCAAAGAAAATGGCTCCCAGCGCCATACCAAGTTTGAAGTTGGAGGTCAGCAGCGGTTCGTAAACATAAATCAGGAACGGGCCGCTGAGCGTGATGACTATCCCCATCAGCCAGATAAGGTGTTTACGGGTGCCGAGCTTATCCTGCAGAAAACCGTAGACCAGCATAAACAGCATGCTAAAGAACTGGTTTACGGCATACAGCATTCCCAGCTCCGTTCCGGACAGGCCAAGTTTATTTTTTAGCCATATCGCATAAAAAGACCACCACAACGACCAGGCGGCAAAGAAAAAAAGCAGATACCCGGACGAGTACCGATATTTGTCATTACTGAACGGCATATTTATCTTCATGATTTTTCCAATCCAGGTCAGGTCATTGTAAGGTCTTTCTGATACGACGTAACGAGTGCGCTTTATTACGGGGTAATCGTCCTCCGTAGCGACGGTTGTGACTGAATAAAGCTGCTCAGGTGTTGGTTGTCGGGAAACGCGCTTAGCGCGCCACGCCGGGTGGTCGCCAGAGCACCACAAGCGCTGGCCTGCTCGATAAGTGGAAGTAACGTTGACGTCGATTTGGGCCAGCCTTCCTCGGCGAGTGCCGCCAGCAACCCGGCCATAAAGGCATCACCGGCGCCAGTGGTATCGATACTTTCGACGTTATAGCCGCTTAAAGTTAGCCTGCTGTTTTGCCAGAAAGCGATAGCGCCGTCGGCACCGCGGGTGACGATTTTCAGGCGTGCAGGAAAATCAACCAGACGTTCGCAGGCGCTACTGAGACAGTTGGTCTGCGTTAGCCACAGCAGTTCTTCTTCCGACATCTTCAGAATGTCGCTCTGCCGGGCAAACTCGTTGACAAGGTCAAACATCTGCATCTCGTTGCTCCACATCTGCGGACGCAGATTGATGTCAAAGCTCAGAGTGCCGCCGGTCTGTCGCAATGCGGCCATAGCCTGGGCGAGGGTGGCGCGGCAGTCAGGGGCAACCAGCGCCAGCGAGCAGAAGTGCAGAATATCGGCACCAAAGTCGGGCAGGCTCGCCGGGCTGAGAAATTGATCGGCAGACGGATTGACCAAAAACTCAAACTGCCGCTCGCCGTTGGTAGCCAGTGAAACCAGTACGGTACTGGTGTGCTGATGTGCATCAAACTCCAGACTTCCTGTATCCACCTGCGCTGTTTCCAGCGTCTGATGCAGAAATCGACCAAAAGTGTCATTGCCCACACGGCCAATAAAACCGCTGGCGCGGCCAAGGCGAGCCACGCCGATTGCCACATTGAAGGGAGCGCCTCCCGCGCAGGCTTCAAACTGCATATTGTCGCGCGGCAATAAATCCACCACAGCGTCTCCGAGCGTCCAGATAGTCATTATTTTTCCCCAAAGCAGTAAGACGGATGTTTATTTGGCGCTGAGCGGCCAGGCATGCCCTTGATTAAAAATGGCGTGTCCGTTCAGGCTGAATAAGGTCAGTTGGCGATCGTCCGGTTCAGGATAAATACGACTGCTAAGGGTAAATTCACCGTGATTGACAAATACCTCTACCGAGGAGCTGTCGATAAATAAGCGCAGATCCAGCCGGTCACCAACTGGCAGCGGCACGCTGCGATAACCAGAGAGACTATGCTGCGGGTAGCGGCGATCCAGCACCAGTCGCTGTGCCTGAGCATCGACGTAGACCCGTAGTCCATCACCCAGCGCGATACCATATTCTTCAGCACTGCTGCGGGCGATATCGAGACTCAGTTCGACTTCAATAGCGTGCGCCTGCTCCTCTACCATCAGGGTGCGATTGTGTAGTTCGCTGACCGGCCAGACATGAAGCTCACCGCGTAATAATTCCAGCTCTTTCACCGGGTTCATACGCAGCCGCTGATCGGTATCGAGCGTCACCTCGCGGGGGAGGGTAAGCATGCCCGCCCAGCCGTCGGCTTGTTCTGGCATTGGCGATTCCCACATCGACAGCCAGCCAATCACGATGCAGCGCCCATCCGGGGTGGTAAATGACTGGGGGGCGTAAAAATCATGCCCGTGATCCATCTCCTGGAAGGCGTGGGTGACGTGAAAATGGAGATTATCCTGCCATTCGCCGACCATATAGCCGCTCTGGAACAGGTTACGGTAATCGTATCCGTCTGCGGCGATGCCCTGCGGCGAGAACATGAAGACGAGCTTATCGTTGAGTGGGAAGAGGTCTGGGCACTCCCACATGTAGCCCATGCCGTCATCGGCCCTGCCGAGCGTGCTGGCAAACTGCCAGTGCTGTAGATCTTGCGAGCGATAGAGCTGCACTTCGCCCACGTCATCGACCCGGGCGCCCACCACCATGTACCAGTTGTCTCCCTCTTGCCAGACTTTCGGATCGCGAAAATGGTGTACACCTCGCGGGGTATCCAGAATCATGCCCTGGCGTTCAAAGTGAATCCCGTCGGTGCTGGTGGCCAGGCACTGTACCTGATACAGGTTTTCCTCTTTCGCCTCGCCGTCAAACTTATGTCCGGTGTAGATCAGAGCCAGCTTATTGCCTTCAACCACCGCTGAACCGGAAAAACAGCCGTCTTTATCTTCCGGCCCTTCTGGTGCCAGTGCGATGGGTAAGTGCTCCCAGTTCACCATATCGCGGCTGCGCGCATGGCCCCAGTGCATTGGTCCCCAGACCGGCTGCCACGGATAGTGCTGATAGAACGCATGGTAGTAACCATCGAACCAGGACAGACCGTTGGGATCGTTCATCCAACCCGCGGGTGGCGCCAGGTGATAGCGTGGATACCAGCGCGGGTTTATAAGGTCTTTCTGCTGGCTTAAGGCTTCGTTGGCTTTGGAAAGTAGTGACGTCATTTGCTTGTCCCTGTAAGTGAATTGTCCAAAAGATAACGTTAACATTCTCGGTTTTCTCGCAGATTTGATGGTAATATCGATGTTAATCACAAAAGTTAACGTTAACATTTTGCAGGTGTTATCGAGATCGCATTTTCAGACCCCGGCAAAGTGAACACCGGCGAAGGAGAGGGTATGGCATCTTTAAAGGATGTGGCGCAGCGGGCTAACGTCTCGTTAATGACCGTATCGCGGGCGATTAACGAGCCCGAACGGCTACGGCCTGAAACCTATAAAAAGGTGATGGAAGCGGTAGATGCGCTGGGGTATGTCTCCGATCTCTCCGCTAAAAAAATTCGTGGTGCAAAAACCACGGCTAACACGATTGGGGTGCTGGCGCTTGACACCATGACTACGCCATTTTCCGTCGAGATAACGCTCTCTATCGAAGAGACCGCGCGGGCGCACGGTTGGAATAGCTTTGTGGTGAATATGTTCAGCAATGACAAGCCAGAGAAAATGGTTGATCTGCTGTTGGCGCATCGCCCGGACGGTATTATCTACACCGCGATGGGACTGCGCCAGGTACCGGTACCGGAAAAGCTGCATAAGTATCGCTGCGTGCTGGCGAACTGTGAAAGCACAAGCGGCCCTTTCCCCACCTATATTCCCGATGATGAACAAGGGCAATATCTTGGCGTGAAAGCTCTGTTGGCCGCAGGCTATCGTCGACTGCTGTGCATCCACCTGCCGAAAGGAATTGTGGCGACCGATCGCCGTCGGGCGGGAATGGAGAGGGCTTGTCGTGAAGCGGGTGTCGACCCTGATGCAATGTTCCACCACTATCTTCCGCCGGGCGAGCGCCACCATATTGATGCGGCGGAGATTGCCGGGCATTACCTGAGCGGCGCGCGCCCGATGTTCGATGCGGTGGTGTGCGGTAACGACCGCGTGGCTTTTGTTATCTACCAGCTCTTGCTGGGGCGAGGGCTGCGCATTCCGCAGGACGTCGCTGTGCTGGGCTATGACAATATGGTGGGCACCGGCGAGCTATTTTTGCCGCCGCTCTCAACGGTACAGCTGCCGCACTATGAAATCGGTCGTCTTAGCGCGCTGCATCTTATCCAGGGGCTCGATCACCGGGATACCGTGCGGGTAGACAGCCCCTGGCTTCCGCGCGCCTCAATATGATTAACCTAACTGCTTCGTTTCATCAACCGGAGGGATGTGTGAATTATGTGGGGGTATCGCTAATTTTCTGGTGGATGTTACAAAACTGAAACGTGGGGGTACTGCTAAGTCACTGTTTAGCGCGCAAGGCTCAAAGTTGGGGCGTGTATTAAACTCTCGTCGTAATTTAGGGTTTCAATAAAATAACCGTTATTTATTAATGTTAACGTATCAATACATCGTAACTTACGAAACGTTTAGATTTTAGTTCGTACTTACCCATCCATAGCTCTTCTCTGCTCATTCTGCTTCTGTAATTTCAGCGGGACGTACAAGCGTCCACCACATTAACCACATGCAATAGTTCAGCTCAGTGACATCGGATTCTACGGCGGTTATAGGCTTTTACGTCCCTTTTTTAGCCTGCAGATAAACCGTAAAAATTGTGATCCCGTACTCAGATAGTGCATTCCGTGGTTGCCTTTTAACCACAGACTTTTATTGTATTCTTATTGTATACAATTAAAATACAGGATGGTGAGTATGAAAGTGATTGATACCCATAACCATGTTTGGCATTGCCAGGGAGAGCATTTTGCCTGGATCACAGACGATCTGGCGGCAATTCGCCGTGATTTTCTTATTGACGATTTGCAGGCCGTATTGGCTGAAAACCACATCGAAGGCGCCATTTTAGTACAAGCCATCCCTTCAATTGAGGAGACCGAATGGCTGCTGGAAATAGCTGAGCATCACGATGAAGTAAAAGGTGTTGTGGGATGGGTGGATATAAACCGCGGGGCTGGGATCGCAGAGGATTTGCAGAGACTGCAGAGAAAATCCCGCTATCTGAAAGGGATCCGCTATATGTCTCAGGGCTTGCCTGAGAGCCATTTAGTGACCCCGCAATTTATCCAGGGGGTACGTTGCGTTGGAGAGCAGGGGCTGGTGTATGAACTGCTGGTTACGCACCAACAGCTGGAGGCGGCAAGCCAGCTTATCTCTGCTTGTCCGGAAGTGACCTTTGTTATCGAGCATGCGGCAAAACCCGCAGTTCGCGATGGGGAAATTACCCGCTGGCGTGAACAGTTAATGTTGATTGGTGAGGCTTACAGCAATGTTTTTTGCAAACTATCAGGCCTGGTCACAGAAGCAGATTATGCCCGCTGGACGGGACCTGAGCAGGCGAGCCAGGAGCTGGAACCTTATTTTAGCTCGGTTTTTGCCGCATTTGGTGATGAGCGAGTGATGTATGGCTCCGACTGGCCTGTTTCTCTACTGGCATTACCGTACGCCGACACTTTAGGGCTTTACCAGAACTACCTGCAATCTCACCAGGCTCTTTCCAGCGATAACTTTTTTTATCGCGTGGCAGAGAAGGTTTACTCATTAAAGTAACAGGGGGGCACTTATGGAAGTCGTTCAATATATCCTCGGATTTGGCCCGGCAGTGGTCATTCCAATGATTATGTTTTTATTTGCCGTGCTATTTGGCGCGAAACTTGCCGATGCGGCAAAAAATGCAATGACGGTAGGTATTGGGTTTCTCGGTCTTTCGTTGCTGATCGGTTTTATGGTGACATCACTTAGCAGCTCGACAGAAGCGATGGTAAAAAACCTCAATCTTCATTATGAAGTATTGGATCTGGGCTGGCCGTTAATTAGCGCCTTCAGTCTGGCTGCGCTTTCTCTGCCGATTGTTTATGCGTTATGTTTTGCCACTAATTTGTTGATGATTTCAACCAATACCACCAAAACCCTTAACGTTGATTTTTGGAATTACTGGCACTTTGTATTTGCCGGAATCATCGTTGAACAGGTGACGGGTTCATTTTGGATGGGGATTTTTGCAAGTTGGATCACATTTATTATTACGCTAAAAATCGCCGATTACATTGCCCCACATGTGCAGAAATTCTGTGACACGCCAAACGTGACCATTACTCAGGCGGAGATCGTCGCATGGGCCCCGCTGGCATTTTTAATGGACCGTGTAATTGATCGCATTCCGTTGATTAACAAAATTGACCTTAATCTCAGCAAAATTGAAGCCAAACTAGGGTTTTTTGGTAGTCCGTTAGCGATGGGGGCCATTCTGGGGGTGATCATCGGTATGCTTGGCGCGCTACCGTTCAGCGATATTATTAAGAGTGGAATGAATTTTGCTGCGGTCATGGTGTTATTACCGACGATGGCGGGAGTGCTGGTCAGTGGTCTGGTACCGATTACTGAAATTGCTTCTGAATGGGTAAAGAAACGTTTTCCAACAAAGTCACTTTATTTTGGTATCAGCGGTGAAATTGCTTTTAAAAACCCTGCGGTATTGTCTGTAGGTATTTTGATGGTGCCACTCACGATCCTGATTAGTACTATTTTGCCTTTTAATACCATGATGCCATTCGCCGATATTCCTTATCTGCCGATATTTGTTGTCTTTGGCACGGTTGCATGCAACGGAAACATGTTTCGTGGATTAATTAATGGCATTGTCATCGTGTGTGGGATCCTGTGGTTTGGTTCGGATCTCGCTGTTGTGTCGCAGGCTTTGGCCGAAAAGGCTCAATTGAATGTGCCAAAAGAGATGATGGCCTCATCAATAGATGGTGGCTCACACGCTATATCTTATATCTTCTACAAAATGTTCGAACTGTTAAAAGGAATGAATCCTGCACTCTTGTGTCTTTTTTCTATCGTAGTGACTGGGATTATTATTTATGTGCTGAAGTTGATTTTCAATATTAATAATAAATCAACGACTGCGGCCTCATTAACTGCTAACAAAGTTGACTAAGAATACTGATAAACATCAGGGGAATATTATGATTACTCAGAATACAATTAAAAGTGTAGAGCTTAGCGTACCTTCTTTAACCTTCGGCGCAGCCAGCCTGGCTAATTTATTCAGAACGCTGAGCAATAACGAAGCCATGGACATTGTTGATAAGGCAATTCAGGTTGGCTGGCGCTACTTTGATACTGCACCACATTATGGCAGCGGACTTTCTGAACTGCGTTTAGGTCTGGGATTACGTGGACTGGAGCGTAGCGAATATGTTTTGTCCACCAAGGTTGGTCGCCTGCTGCAATCCCGGAAACAAGAGCCAGGCCTTGAAGCAGGGGAATTTTTTTATGATGAGAACCCTTTTAACCGACAGGCTGATTACTCCTATGAGGGCATCATGCGCTCATACGAAAACTCTATCCAGCGGCTGGGAACCCGTTATATCGACATTCTCTATGTACACGATCTCGGCACTTATACCTACGGCAATACGGAACTGGAACGCCAACATTTTAAAACCTTCTGCGAGTCAGGGCAGAAGGCTTTAGAAGAGCTAAAGCGCAATGGTGATATCAAAGCCTGGGGCGCAGGCGCGAATGAAGAGGCAATCCTGATGGAGGTGATGGATAACGCTGCCCCGGATATCTTAATGCTCGCCAACCGCTACAACCTGCTGGAAACAGACCGCCAGGCGTTCTTTGCCAAATGTGAAAGCAACAATGTTTCGGTGGCTGTTGCTGCACCTTTCGCTACCGGAGTTTTAGTCGCGAAAGATAAATCGAAGGCGTTGTATGAATACGGTTCCGCGCCAGCGCAGGTTATTGAAAAAGTAAATGCGATAGAAGCGCTATGTGCAAAACATGCCGTGCCGATTGGTGCTGCGGCGCTGCAATTCCCATTAAGAAACCAAAATGTGGTCACCGTAACCTGCGGCGTTCAATCCGTAGAACAAGCGTTGACTAATTTTGCCTGGGCTAACTGGGATATTCCGCAGGAATTGTGGGATGAACTGGCCAGCATTGGTATTCAGTAAGCATCATTTGTAACTTTGCGAAAAAATTAACAGATATTGAGGATGTAATGAAAATAGTTAAAGCCGAAATCTTTATGGTTGATTTGAAACCTAAAGTAAAACGTGTCGATGCGATTCAGTCTTTTGTCTCACAAGAGACGCCGATTATTCGTTTAACAACATCGAGTGGAGAAATTGGTGAGGGCTATACCTACACAATTGGCACCGGCGGCTCATCTGTGGTTGCGCTGTTACGAGATCACCTGTTACCGAAATTGATTGGTCAGGATGCGACGATGATTGAGGGCATCTGGGAATCATTGCTGTTCTCAACTCATGCGACCTCGGTTGGCGCCATTACGTCTCTGGCACTGGCAGCCATTGATACCGCATTATGGGATTTGAAGTGTAAGCGCATGAATTTGCCGCTGTATAAAGTCGCAGGTGGTGCGAAGTCGCGCATGAAGTTATACACCACCGAAGGGGGCTGGCTGCATTTAAGCACTCAGGAATTAGTTGATGATGCGCTGGCTGTTAAGGCGCAGGGATTCTGCGGTTCTAAAATCAAAATTGGTTCTGAAAGTCCGGTGCGTGATATCGAGCGTTTGACTGCTGTACGTGAAGCGGTGGGTGATGAGTACGTGATCATGACTGATTGCAACCAGGCGTTTAAATTCTCGGAAGCCAAACAGCGCGCAGCGTTGTTGGAGCATATTAATCTTTCATGGATTGAAGAGCCGTTTCTGGCGCATGATGTTGATTCTCATCAAAAATTGTGTGAGTCAACCACCATTCCTGTCGCGGTGGGTGAGTCCATTTATTCTATCCAGCACTTCAAAGAGTATTTACAGAATAATGCCGCAGATATTATTCAGGTTGATGTGGCTCGTATTGGTGGTATTACACCATGGCTTAAAGTTGCACATATGGCGGAATGCTTTAATAAAATTGTCTGTCCGCATTTCTTGATGGAATTGCATATATCATTATGTTGCGCCATTACTAATAGCCGTTGGTTGGAATATATTCCACAGCTCGATAGTGTTACTCTGAATAAAGTGAATATTCGCGAAGGATATGCTTTCCCACCAGAAGAACCTGGTTTGGGTATTCAGTGGGACTGGCAGAAAATACAGGCTGATACTGTTGTTTACCATGTCATTGAATAAAACAATTTTTATTTTCTCAGGAATATATTATGTCTGAAAATCATGCTCAATTTCACGGTGCATGGTGCCCATCAATTACGCCTTTTGATCAACAAGGAAATATTGATTTATCGGCACTGCAGCAGCATTTGCGACGTTTGGAAGAGGCTGGGACTCATGTCGTATTGCTAATGGGAAGTATTGGGGAGTTCACCGCATTAACGCTGGATGAACGACTGATGCTTATCCGTGAGGCACGGAAAATGTCATCGCTGCCGCTGGTGGCAAATATCTCAGCTACCTGTATGGCGGATATGATACGTCTGGCAGAAGAGGCCTGGCATTGCGGGTATCAGGCAGTGATGATTCTACCTCACTACTATTTTCAACAAACGCCGGCCCAACTATTGGCATACTACCGCGGTCTGGGGCAGCGCCTGAATGGAAAATGGTTCGCATACAACTTTCCTGCCCGAACTGGATGCGACCTGTACGCGGTACTGGTAGCGCAATTAGCGGCAGAATTTCCCAATTTTGTGGGTGTTAAAGATACTGTTGATTGCCTCTCTCATACTCGCGCAATTATTCAGTCAGTCGCGTCCGTTAGAGACGATTTTGTTGTTCTGTCCGGTTATGATGAATATCTTATCCCAAATCTTCTGGCGGGTGGCGCGGGAGTTATTTCAGGATTAAATAATATTTGTCCCGAACTTTTTGTGCAGGCAATTAAAGCCTGGGATGAAAATGATCTTACCCAGCTTACTGGCGTACAGCGTGAGATAAGCCGGCTTTCTGCTATTTATAATATTGGTAATGATTTTGTTACTACAATTAAAACCGCAGTGGCTCATAAGTTTCAGTATTCTGGGGGGAAATCAAGAAGCTTTGCGGGGGAACTAACTCGTCAGGAATCGCAACAGATTGACATAATGTTCAGTATCAAATAATCAAAAATCAATAACAGCATACATTATGCTACGGCAATGCTGTATTGCTGTTATACCTCTCTGTTATAAGGTATAGAATATGTCTTATAGAATGATATTAAATGAAACCTCATATTTTGGCGTGGGTTCAATTAACGCTATCGTTGATGAAGTTAAAAAGCGAGGTTTTAAAAAAGCGCTGGTAGTTACTGACCACGATCTTATCCAGTTTAATGTAGCGACCAAGGTACTTGATATTCTTGATAGCGCAGGGTTGCCTTACCAAATTTTTGATAAGGTCATACCTAACCCGACGATTGACGTCGTGCAGCAAGGTGTTGAGGCATTTCGTCAGGCGGGGGCGGATTACCTGGTCGCTATTGGTGGCGGTTCACCGCAGGATACGTGCAAAGCGGTTGGGATAATCATTAACAACCCTGAGTTTGCCGATGTCCGCAGCCTCGAAGGTGGGGCTGACACTAAAAATGCCGCTGTACCGATGATTGCCATTCCAACGACCGCGGGTACGGCAGCTGAGGTGACTATTAACTATGTGATTACCGATGTAGAGAACCGACGTAAGTTCGTTTGCTATGATCCTCATGCTATTCCGGTCGTTGCCATTATTGATGCTGACATGATGGCCAGCATGCCGCCCAGTTTAAAAGCGGCAACCGGTGTTGACGCGCTGACTCATGCAATCGAAGGATATATTACGAAAGGGGCATGGGAATTAACCGATACGCTTCATTTAAAGGCGATTGAGATGATAGGGCGTTCGCTACGCGGTTCGATACAGGGAATCGCCCAGGACGCTGAAGGCATGGCGGTGGGGCAGTATATTGCCGGGATGGGCTTCTCTAATGTCGGATTGGGCCTGGTGCATGGAATGGCCCATCCTCTGGGAGCATTCTATGGTACGCCACACGGCGTCGCCAATGCAGTGCTATTGCCGCATATCATGGCATACAACGCCGAGTTTACTGGAGACAAATATCGCCAAATTGCACAGGCTTTGGGCAATACTCAGGCCATGGTGATGCCGATCGAAGAGGCGCGTCAGGCGGCTGTAGAAGCAGTGGTGCAACTTAACCGCGACGTAAATATTCCCGCCCGACTGCGCGATATCGGCATGAAATATGAAGATATCGATGCTCTGGCAGCCGCGGCAATGACGGACGTCTGTACAGGTGGAAACCCTCGAGATACCTGTATTGAAGAGATTAAAGCGTTGTACCGACAGCTCTACTAATTTTTAACTTTCCACATGACCGGTAGAAATACCGGTCATGTTATATGCATAGCCTATTTAAAGCTGGAGAACAGGCGGTTGTAGGAGTTGTTGACGTGATGGGCAATGGCTTCACGGGTTTGTTCTATATCGCGGGCAATAATACCGGCGCAAATTTTCAAATGTTCTTTGGATGAATCAATAATTGAATCATTTTTCATTTTGTCTGAACGCAGCATGCGTAACCGGTCATACATGAAGGTCAGCGTTTTAGTCACAATAGCGTTGTGGCAATCGGATAGCATTTGTTCATGTAGCTCGTTATCAGCTTCGAGTAATAAAGACACATTCGAATCATGAAAACCGACTTCAATTTTATCTTTAATCGTCTGATACCGTTGCGGGTCCTGGTTCTCCCATGACAAATTCAATACCATAATTTCAATATCTTTTCTGATCTGGAAAATATCACGTATTTCACTGAGCGTAATGGGTTTAATGGTTTTCGTTTTATTTTTGGAAGGCTCAATCCAGCCTTCAGTCATCAGGCGAAACAAAGCTTCGCGCAGCGGCGTACGGCTGACATTAAGTTCCTGACATAGCTCATTTTCTGAGATAGCCCCCATCAACTCATTGGCGATGATTTTGGCCTTCAATTGATGATATGTTTTTTCGCTGATGTTCATAGTCTGGCTTTAATGAGGGTCATAATCATGTTTAATGAGATACAAATTAGCCCCTTGTCACTATGAAATCAATGGGTAAGCCCGGTTGTACAACGAATTAGCTCGTGTTTCAACGACTCAGTCAGCAGCACTAACAGCTGCCAGCGCGTCCACATCCTTCTGCAGATGATGTTTTTTTACTCAGCGTGAAGAAACCAAATACCGGCGTTCATACCACGATACTGGCCATCATTAAGAAACTCTCCTGACAATCCACCTTTGCAAACTCAACGTTGAATTTGGCTTAGTGGAAGAGATAGCCGTTAGCCAGTTTGATGAGGATGTATGTAGGTGGTCTTTTGGCCGCCATGTCTCTGGCATTTACTCCTGATGAGGAGCGCTTTTTGTCCCTAAAAATTGTCCAATGCGACTAATGGTCAAATAAATTGTCGATTTCTCTAAAAAAAATGATCAGCGTGCCGATACACTGACAGGATATGTCAGCATTTTATATATAATTCATGTCAGGAAAACAGAAAAGTAGGTGCTTATGGCTGATTCAGCAAGGAGTTGCTCAGCAGAACGTTTAGTCGATATCCTAATAGAGCTGCAAACTTGTGGCGTAGTGAATCGCTATCAGTTGATGAAGAAATTTAATATCACTGAACGAACGGTCTATCGTGATCTTAATATGCTTTCCTCCTTTATTGAGGGGTGTGGTGGTGGAGAGTATCGATTGATACCGATTCGCGCGCAGAATAATAGCGCCTATGCCCTTCATGACCCTCTGGCAAAGCTGCTGGACGCCGACGCGGTTTTTCCTGATAGAGATGAGGGTTTTTGGCTTAGCTTAGAAAAACGAGCGGTAGAACAGCATGTTAGAGTTCAGTTTGGTCGCCCTGAACATTCAGTCAGAAATGATTTGCGAAAGTATTTTAACTTATTAGAAAAAGCGATTCAGAAAAACAGTGTCTGTCATATTTTATATAAAGACAAAACGCGCACCATTCACCCTTATAAATTAGTTAACCAGAAAAATATTTGGTATCTGCAGGCGACCGAGGACGGAAAGCTAAAGTCTTTTTCGTTAAGTAAAATTCGGTGGTTGGATATCCGGAAAGAGCATTTTGCGGTCGATACATCCACACTGTCATTAATTGATGAGCATCGCGATCCTTGGGTAAGTGAAGAGACGTTTGAGGTGCGGGTGCGTATTAAACACAGCATTGCTGGCTACTTCGCAAGACGAGATTTACTGCCTCAGCAAGAATTAGTGCGTGAAGAGAATGATGGCGTGACTTTGCTTTGCAAGGCAGCACATCAGAATCAAATTATTCCATTAATTCTATTCTGGTTACCGAATATAGAAATTCTGGAACCTGAATGGTTGAAAAAAACGGTCATCAACATACTGCATAACTACATCACTGGCGATCGCGACTCAGTTCCTGTTCTGGAATGTGATGCGTAGCGGGTAACAACGACTTATTGCACAGGAGATTTTTATTTATGGCATTACCTTTCATTATTCTGGGCGTCGCGGCAGCGGCAACGGCGTTTGGTGGCAAAAAAGCTTATGATGGCTACCAGAAAAAATCAGAAGCCGACGATGTTTTAGATCGCGCGCAGCGTCGCTTTGATAAGCATAAAGAGAGCTTTGATCTGGCGAATGAAACAACGTCGAAAAAACTGGCCGAGCTGGGTGAAAAAGAACTGAAGATCGGTAAAGATTTCAATGAATTTAAAACGATTGCCGACGATCTGTTGGCGCGTATGGCTAAGGATGGGCATAAAGATCTTCGTCTGAAGGTACCGCAGCACAACATCAATAAAATTCAGAGTCTGGCGATTTCCGCCACGGAATACCTGACGACGGTCGTCGGTGCCGGGGTGTCCGGTGCTGCCGCTGGTTTTGCCGTGTACAGCGGCGTGATGGCGTTTGCCGCAGCGTCTACCGGTACGCCGATTGCCGCCCTGTCTGGTGCGGCGGCGTATAACGCCACAATGGCGGCTATTGGCGGCGGTTCTCTGGCCGCAGGCGGCTGGGGAATGGCGGGCGGTGCGATGGTACTTGGCGGCGCGGTAGTGGCTCCGTTGATTGCTATCGCAGGCTGGGCTTACGATAGCCATGCCGAAAAGGCGCTTAACAATGCTTATCAAAGCTCCCGTGAAGTGACAGCTGCGGTGGAAAAAATGAATGCGGCTGAAGCGCAGCTGACGAAGGTGCAGCAGTATGTAAATAGCATTTATGAATCAATAACCCGTATGCATGGCGTCTTTGTTCAACACTACTTTGAACCGCTGAAAGCGATGCATGCCATCATTGTTGAGCGTCATGAGAAGAATATAACCACTGAGATTAGTGAGTCGGAAGAGATCATGGCTATTATCGACCATGGTTATGAATTAGCCGCCATCATGACCGACGTGATCACCACGCCGCTGTTCAAGCCGGTGACGCAGGAAAACGGTGAAGCTGTTATCGAAGATGGCGTGATCCAACTGCAGACCGACAGCAACGGTATGAACCTGCTGAACAAAGAGATTCTGGACGAAAAACTGGCGGTTTCTGCTTCTGAGTTTGACGCATTTTCTTCTCGTATTTAATCGACGCGCCGGGCGAATCTGCCCGGCATTGCTATGGGCGAGCACAATGAACACAGCCAGGTTTGACTGGGGTGAAGAGTTACATCAGACGGTGGTTAAGAGTCTGACCACCTCTTTTGGGTTGGATTTTCTCTTGCTGGAGGATAAACACGGCGGCGATGTGAATACCATTCATAACGCTCGCGAGGGAGTGTATGCCACCGACGCCGAGCGTCAACGGTACGAGCAACGTGAAGGGTATGATTCTCATCATTACCATAGCCACGAAAACTACATTGCCACCAACCGGGCGGGAAAAAAGGCGCACGAGGCCGGTACGTTGACCGATACCTACACCGGTGAGAAATTTGCGGCTAATGATAAAAAGAACCTCGACCATATTATTGCCGCCCATGAAATTCACAACGATCCAGGGCGTATCCTTGCCGAATGCGATGGTGCCGATCTGGCTAATGATTCATCAAATCTGACCTTCACGAATGAGTCGCTGAATAAGGCGAAGAAGGCGAAAACGATGGATGCCTTCGTGCAAACGCTACAAGAACAGCATGCTGTGACCACGCAGGAAATTGCCCGTTTACGCAGCCAGCCAATGCTTTCCGAGCAAGAGCAAAAACAGCTGAATAAGCTGGAAAATAAAGCCGCCGCCGATTTTGAACGGATGAAAGAGGCCGACAAAAAGGCGCGGGCAAAATACAACAGTACGATCAATCAGGAATATTATACCAGCAGTAAGTTTGCGAAGAATGTCGCCACCGCCACAATGAACAATGCGTTTCGCATGGGAACGCGGCAGATGTTGGGACTGATTCTGGCAGAGACCTGGTTTGAGTTCCGCGCGCGTATTCCCGTGATGTTTGAGAAGCATCGTCATTCATTCGATGCCGGAGACTTCCTGCAAGATGCGGCGGAGGCATTACGCGCAGTCTGGCAGCGAGTGCAGGGTAAATTCAGCACTTTCCTGACGTCCTTTAAAGACGGAGCCATCGGTGGCGTGCTCTCCAGCATTACGACGACGCTCTTCAATATCTTCTTTACGACTAAGAAGATGATGGTGCGCCTGATTCGTGAGATGTGGAACAATTTGGTACAGGCCTTTAAAGTTATGGTCTTTAACCCTGAAGGCTTAGCGCCGGGGCAGCTCGCTAAAGCGGTAAGCAAGCTGGTGGCTGCGGGTGTGGCCGTGGCTGCTGGTGTGGTGGTTAACGAAGCTTTAGCCAAGATGCTCGTCTTTCCTTTTGGTCCGGAACTGGCCGCTTTCTGCGGTGCGCTGGCGACAGGTATTCTGACGCTGGTAATGAACTACTTCCTGGAACACAGCGCATTGATGAAAAAGGTCTGGGCGTTTCTGGATACGTTTAAAGATAAGTATCAGAAAGCACTAGAGTATTATCAACAGGTGAATGCTGAACTCGATCGTTATCTACTGGAGCTTTCGGCGTTAGAGTTTGCTATTGATACGTCAGCGTTATCGCGTTTCTCGCTGCATCTTAACGCGGTGAACAGTGAAATTGAGCGTGGTTTGTTGCTGCGTGCAGAGGTTGAGCGCCGAAATATTGCGCTACCGTTTGAAGCAGGGAATACCCGCTCTGTACGTAGCTGGTTAAGTAAGCTATGACGCTCACGCCCGCGTTTCCCTGTAACCAGTGTGGCGCTTGTTGTCGCCACGTCGATCGCGCCAGTGAAACGCAGTTTCTTGATCGCGGTGACGGCATTTGTCGTCACTATCAGATGGAGACAAAGCTGTGCGCGATTTATGAAACACGTCCGCTTATTTGCCAGGTAGAAAAGCAGTATCAGCTTAACTACCAACAGCAATATAGCTGGCAGGAGTTTATTACGCTTAATCGTGAAGCGTGTTTAATTCTGGAGAAAATGTAGGGCGGTATGCTTCACGGAGGGGTCAGCGTCAATATGTACTCATTATGGAGTTGGCTCGCTTTCGTAATGCGAAGGTCGTAGGTTTGACTCCTATTATCGGCCATTTAAATCAATGGGTTACAGTTTTTTATTTGCATATAATCTTACTGTTTTCTCTCCCGCGTACTTACTGGCGTACTTATTTAGCATGGCATAGCTGAGTGTCATGTTCCCGTTCTCAAATAAATTCAGACCCTACAAACTATTCCCTTCATAGGCTACTAAAAAGCCAATCCAACAGAAGTATCTAACTGAAAACTCATTGCGTTTACATGAAAGTGGTCAAATGCTTGATATACCTCATTGGACGTCCCATGATCTGTGCCGTACTGTACGGACAGGGCTATCTCGTTTGCAATGTCCAAACGAGGTAGCTGAGGCTATATTGGGGCATATGCGTGGCGGCGTTGAAGGTATTAGGATTTACTGACACATAAAAGTGATGGTGAAAAAATGTTGCCTATCAAATATGCATTTTGAAGTTTTGATACATGCATTCGTTTCTCTGGTTCAGAGCTATCGTAGATGGCTTTAGTAAAAAAATCATCAGGCATTGTGTCAGCTGATTTCTTTCTCAGTCGTGCTTCAGAAAGCCTTACGGTGCCAGAATCTAGCATCACGTATTCAAACGCAATGGTACGCTGGACGCTACTTTTCCCAACGCCATGCTCTCCTGTTTCCGTAACGACACCAGAAAAATCAACCTCACCGGATCCGTCTTTATAAATCTGAACGTATACACTGCCATTGAATTTCACCCCATGAGGTAATTCTGGCATCGAGATCGTCGATACACAGTTGATGCTTATCCCATTATTGGGTGCCCAGTCAGCGATTCCTGTCGCGCGAACAGCAATTGCTGAAATAAACGCAATTGCTGAGACGCTTATCAGTGTTTTTTTCTTATTAATTTTCATGGATATAGATATCCTTGCAACCTGCAAATTTAGTTTGTTCTTTGTTATTCCAGGTGCAGCGGGACAAAAATACGCGTCCTTTTTCACCGTAGGTGTATAGATCGTCAGGCTGGAAGAAGTAGGTCGCACCCTGAATGCACGGAAGGTAAGTGTTTGTTAACAATCTGGCTTTTTCGAGTTTGACGGACATCATTTCTGGGGAGTTGTTATAAAAAGTATACACAGGGCACTGATCAATCTTACCGAGTTTCCAAGTCTTTATAGCTGAAATCATATCAGAAGCACCATTTTGTAATGGGTAAAAGGCTATAACCAGTGAACTCAGCAACAAAGTCATTACCAAAATCCAGATTTTTGCCGATACTTGCGTTTTTTTTATTTGCACCGATGCCTTAACATTTAATGAATTGATTTCACGGTAGTTATCAGTCTCTCTGATAGATATAGAGTCATCAGGAACCAAGAAGCCCACCCGGGGTATAGTCTGAATGACTTCCTGATTACAGCCGAGATCGTGGAGTCCTCTTCGTATAAATGAAATGTACTGGCTCAGAGAGTTATTCGAGGCCTGAAACCCATTCTTATCCCAAACATTAACTAAAAGATCCTCACGGGAAACGACCTTACCTCGTTGCTCAAGCAGGAACGAAAAAATACGATTCGCCGTGATGGAAAGTACAACCGAATTTTCGGGTGATGAAAGACTGGCAAGGACACCATCATCAGTTCTGAATGTTACTTCGTTGTAAATTTGGTAAAGCATATGTGTATTCATCTGCATATGATTGTTCCTCTCTATTTTAGCTGATATTTCACGTTTTGACATTGTGCTCTATCACGCATACGCATTTTGCAGTTAGATATTTTATAAAACCATTTCTTCTATTGCTTTATCAGAATATCTACCTATATGACATGACATTACTTCTATAGATTCTTGGGCAAGGTGTTGTTGTATTATTATTTTCGTCTCAAACCCTCCCAGTAACGAGGCTCTTCGTGAAGGTTCTGTCAATTAATTTTGAGAACATCATGAAGGGCATTATCAGGATTTACTCATGATGGATAGGCAAACATTCATGGTCATCACGCATGATACTTTTCTTCGTCAGTCTATTTTCGCTTTAATGAAACAAATTTGTTGTGAAAATAGAATATGTTTCATTGATGTCGATTCATTTAACTCGCTTGGAGAACTGAATGACACCCTATATCACTTTTCCAAAGAGGATGAAATTCGAACGATTTTGATCTCTCGCGGGTTATGGATCTCTAAGGTTATCTCATCTCAAATTGATTTATCTGTGTATGATGATTTAAACAAATGGCGACACCTTATAACGATAGCTAAACTAAAATCGGTGAGTAATGTAATTGAAAAAATTGAATTCTTCAAGGACTTCAAAGGAATGAGCCAATGTGAAGTTAAAACAATTCAATCATTAAAACTTTCAGAGAGTATTTTCTTGGCTGCAAAAAAATCAGGCGTAAGTTATAAAAACTTTTTGAGAAGTACACTCGCTATAGCAAAGAGGTATAATCTTAAAAACACCGCCAACCTGCACTTCTTTGTTTACAGGTTTAATAAATAGGATTACTCTCAAAAAAGTTTTTCCAGGGTGGTAATCCCCCCTGGAGCTTTTTAATCATGAAGCTATTAGTTAACGACATGCTGAAAATATATATCGATAATATGTACTCACCAGAATGTATACTTCCGCTAACCAATAAAATGTCGTGTAACACCATTTAAAATTCAGCACGATAATCTTTAAATATTTATTTTTATAGATGATGTATCTATAAATAACGCATTATTCATTATATATACCCTAGAAGAGGGGCGGCAAGTAAAATCACTCACGAAACGCCTGAGCTAAAAATCAGGCACTGATAATTTTGGCCCAAATTCACCTGTGAAGTAATCGCGAAAGAAAATGGGCTGTTAAAAGCGAGTGAGATGATGAACAAAGTATTTAAGGTTATCTGGAGCGTAGCCCGCTCGTGTGCCGTTGTTGTTTCCGAACTGGCACGTGGAAACGTACAATCAAGCAGTTCTTCGCTTATTACGGAAGAACAATACAGCGCAGAATTCCAGAATGCATATGTTTTTCGAATGGCACCTGTCGCTTTATTAATGCTTGCACTTTTTCCAGCGAAATCACAGGCAACAGATTATGTAGTAGACTCCATGACCCCACAAGATGCCATAGAGATAACAGTGAGTGGACGGGATAATACATTGTCAGGTAGCTTTTCGAATGTTTCGTATGGTAATAGTGGTTACACCAATATGACTCTGGGTGAGGCTTATGATAAAGGTCTTCTAGGTACTAATAGTGAGTATGTTAAGAATAACAACATATTTAACATCGGCTCGCAAAGCAAAGTAATTGACTTTATAGATCCAGTTACCGGGAATACGACATCAATAGCGGTCTACGATAATGATGCGATGGTCATTAACTCTCTCGCCGACTTTAATGTTACGATTTCAAATGCCGTGGGTGCTAACGGCCAGTATATAGATCGTAATCTATACAACGTTAATAGTGGAGCCACTCTTGATGTCAATGTTGGAAGTCAGGATGCCAACTGGATTAATGATAGGGAAAACTTATTTAGCGCTGTTTTCAAAAGTTCAAATACGAGTAGCATAAATAAAGCATCAGTTTTTAATGTTTCCAGTGAGTCTGGTGACAAAGCAGAGCTTAATTACCATTCTAAAACAATAGCCCAGTTAGGTAATGATTACAACAATCACAGTGGTGGCACGGCTATTGCGTACCCAGTGATTGACGAATTTACAGGTGAGTTCACCAGCAAACTTGGGCCACAAAATGTGACAAATGTGGAGGAGTTTAAAGCTTACAACGCTGCGTTAATCGCAGCGATTGAAAAAGGTGAGCTCTCAATGACCAGTGCAGAGTACAACGCTGAACTGAATTTGGCGCGAACTACCGGGTCTATCCCTATTTATGCGAATGAGGATGGGATTGCGTCTGATGATGCAGTTAGAGGAACGGTTAATCGTGATACCGTCTCCTACATCCACGGAACCGGCAAAGATGCCGTTATTAACATTGATAAAGACGCTAATCTGCAACTTTTTTGGTCTGATGCATCGCTGGTTAACCTGGAAAATGGTGCAACCTTAATCAATGAGGGCACACTAGGGTCGAATAACAATACGCTTCGTGGGGCCTATGTCGTCGCCGTTCACAGTGGTTCTGTATTTGAGAACAACGGGGTTGTTGATGCAGGGACTAACCCTGACATGGCTGAAAAATTGGGTTCGAGCGCAGCATTAGTCGCAGCAGGCCAGCACACGGCTATCCTGGCAAACGGCACATCCACTGTTAATAACAATGCCACTGGCGTGATTAACCTGGCAACGAGCTCTTCTCAATACAGTAATAAAGGTGTCCTACTCTCTTCGTCTGCGGTGCTGACAAATGACGGCACGATAAATGTCGCATCAACCGCGCAGACGAATACCACTGGCACACCGGTCACAACAGGTGTTGAGGCCGGCCAGCAATCAACATTTAACCATAACGGCATGTTGTACATCGGCCGGGAGGCTCAACGTGAGGGGACGGATGCGACTAACGACCTTCGTATTTCGGGAGACTCCATCGGTGTTCTGTTATCAGGCAGTGCGACGTATAACGGCGATAGGGCCTCAAAAATTGTAATTGGTTCTCAGACAACGAACGCAACAGCCATCGTTGTTAAAAATACCGCGACGTTAAATCAAAATGGCACGATAGAGATCAACGGCGATCTGCCCGGCGAATCCTCGATTGCGAACGTGGGGATCAACGTAAAATCAGGTACCGGTGAAAACCGGGTCGTGAACAACGGCGTAATCAATCAAAACGGGCAAAACAGTATCGGTATTGATGTGGAAGCCGGAGGAAAAATCACGCACGCGGGTGTCATTAACGTCAACTCCGGTGTAGATGAGGGGACGCATTACGCGAACTACGGTATCCGGGCGAGTGGTGAGGATGCCCTCGCCGTGGTATCAGGCGACGTCAATCTCAATGGCGATTATGCCATCGGTGTTCAGGCGCGTGATAAAGGCACCATCACCCTGGTGGATGACGGAACGGTGACCTTCAATGAAGGGAGTCACCAGACGGGGTATTACATCTACGGTGCCGGATCGTCAATTATCGATAATGCCACGAGTAATCAAACGGTTTCGACGACAGATTCGACACTTTATCGCGTCGATGGCGGCGCTGCGTTTGATGGTTCTAGTACCAATAAGTCACAAATGAATGCAACGGGTGATAACTCCACCATTATCCTTACGACGGATGCAGGTAGCAGTTTTAACTCCGGCAAGCTGGCGTTAAGCATTATGGGTGAAGGCTCAACTGGCGTTCGTATTGAAGGCGGTGCTACGGGGACAATCACGGCGGATGCCGATATTGTTAAAGTCGCCGGTAAGGGCACAACGGCGGGCATTGTTGACGGAAACTACTATGGCCTGGATGGTGAAGTCGTTGAAGCCAAAAAAGGTGAGTCGGTATTAACCAGCTATGCCACCCTTGAAACGGCCAACACCGCTGACGGCGCTTTCGGCTATATCGCTCGTAATGGTGGTACGCTGAACCATAAAGGCACTATTGATTTTGATCAGTCGGACAGTACCGGAGTGCTGATTTCCGGCGGTACGCTGAACAACGACGGCGATATTCAGGTGAATGGCGTGGCGGTCAATATTCAGGGCGCAGATTCCGTGGTGAACAATAGCGCGACCGTTTCTGCAACCGATGGCACCGCGGCGTATCTGGTCGAGAGCGACGCAACGCTTAACCTGACCGGTGAAGGGCAAACTTCCGCTGACGGCACGGCGCACGCCATTCTGTTGGCAAGCGGGGCGAAAGGGCTGGTCGTTGATGGCGCAACCATCACGATGGCCGCGGGCGGCAGCGGTAACGCCATTGAAAACCAGGCCAACCTTGCCGGTATTCAACTCAAAGAGACCCACATTACCGTCGGAAACGGCGTTGGTGTGCATACCGGGGCTTCCATGGATCGGATCAACTCTGGCACCATCAACGTCACTGGCAGCGGCACAGGTATCCTGTTTGAAAGTATGGACGGTTCGCAAACCGATCAGACCCTGGATATGTCCGACTCGCGCGATCTGGTCATCAACGTCCAGCAGGCGGGTGGTAAAGGGATCGTCACCAATTCCTCCGCAGACCTGAAAACCGGTGCCAGCGTCAACGTGCTGGACAGCGATGGCGCAGAGGCGCTGGTTGTCGGCGGGACCACGAAAAATATTGAACAGTCGGGCGAGCTGACGTCAGTTTCCACTTCGCATGCGGTGGTCGATGCAGATAACGGCTCTCTGGAAAGCTTCCTTAATAAAGGGGTGATCCGCGCGCTGGATGCTTCGCAAAAAGCGCTGGAAATCGTTAAAGGGAAGGGCATTGCCTTTACCAATGCCGCGGAAGCCAGCATCACCGGGATGGTAAATTTACTGAGTGGCGATAACACCGTCACGCTGGAGTCCGGCAGTACGGCAACCGATATCACCACCGGTAACGGCAGCGATCTCTTCTTGCTGAAAGACATCAAGGCGACGGAAACCTCGCTCTTCACCAGCCTGAATGGTGGAGAAGGTGAAGACACGCTCCGGTTGCAGAACGCACAGTACACTCTGAACAGTGCCGACGCCATTACCGGCATGGAGCATATCGATCTGACCAGCAACTCCGTGTTTACCGTCAATAACGTCGACTTCGTCCTGGGTGACGCAAAAGATGATGCAGCGAATACGGGTTACAGCATTGATACGAACAGTACGCTGCAACTGAACGCGACCGGCGATATGGCGTTCAACAGCCACCTCTCGGGAACCGGGACCGTGTCTGTGGATGCGTCCGGCAAGGCGTTTGATTTTACCGCCAACAATGCCGCAGACGGTTTCCAGGGCACGCTTGCGCTGCAAAACAGCACCTTTGAACTGGCCGGGTTAAATACTCAGGCCCTGGCTAAAGCGACGCTGAGCGCGGGTGAAGGCAGCCTCACGCATGTCGGCAAGGGCGAACAGAATATCGGCGGGCTGGCGTTTAACGGGGGCACGGTGAGTTTCGACGGTGTTACGCCGGGCAAAACGCAAGCGGATGGTACGATCCATGCGGGTAAAATGGATCTGAGTGGTCGCGGGACCGTTCAGGTGGATACCGGCAGCGTCAGCAATGATCATCCACAGGCGGATACGACGCTCTCCCTGCTTGAGCAGGACGACGCACAGGAGTTGATCAAACTGGCTACCTCTGACTCCGCTGTGCAGGGTGGTGCGGGCAACCTGACGTTAACCGACAAAGACGGCAACGTTATCAGCGATGGCGTGGTGGCTGACATTGAGCAGAATGGCGACGTGGTGGCCAAAGGCACTTACGATTACCGCCTGAGCGGTGGCGAAAACGACGACGGGCTGTATATCAACTACGGGCTGACGCAGGTCGAACTGCTGGCGTCCGGCAGTAACGCACTGGTGCTGGATGCTAACGGTAAAACAGGTAATGCCGCTGACCTCAGCGCCCGCGTCACCGGTTCAGGAGACCTGGCCTTCGACAGTGCCAGAGGCCAGACCGTGTCACTTTCCAATATGGATAACGACTACACCGGCATCACCGATGTGCGTAGCGGCAACCTGCTGATGAATAACAACGACGTGCTGGGGCAGACCAGCGAACTGCGTCTGGCATCTGACACTGGTTTTGATATGAACGGCTACAGCCAGACGGTCGGTAAACTGACGGCCGCTGTCGATTCTTTGCTGAATATCCATGGTGGCAGCCTGACGATTGCGGATGGCGGTGAGGCGAACGGCACCTTAACAGGTAGCGGCGCGCTCAACCTGAACGGAGGAACGCTGACTGTCACGGGTGAAAACAGCACTATGACCGCGAAAACCACGATTGCCGAAGGGGCCACGGCGTTGCTGAACTCTACGCTGGGCCTCGGCACCGGCGACATCGTGGCGGCCGGTACGCTGGCGTTAAGCAATGCCGCAGGCGTACTGTACAACGCCATCAGCGATAACGGCAGTGTCGAACTGACCGACAGCGATGTGGTGCTGGCCGGTAACAACAGCGAGTTTACCGGAACCTTTGACATTGATGGTGGATCGCAGCTTACCGCGTCCGTGGCTGAACATCTGGGCGATGCGGCGGTGAAAAACGCCGGTTCCCTGGTGCTCAACAGCGCCAGTAGCTGGGACCTGAACAACATTGTTTCCGGTGCGGGCAGCGTTACCAAGCTCGGCAGTGGCACCATCACCGTGGGCGAGAATGCCGAGTGGACCGGTGCCACACACATTGAGCAGGGGGGCCTGCAGCTGGGCAGCGAGATTGCTTCAGTGGTGCTGAGCAGCAAGCAGGTCAATATCGCAGAACAGGGAACGTTATCCGGGTTTGGCGGCGTGGCAGGTGATATCAACAACGCTGGTCTGCTTCAGGTTGGCACCGCTGAGAGTATAGGTACGCACACATTTACGGTGGGCGGAAACGTCACCAACAACGGTACGATGGCCACCGGTGTGTCCGGTCAACAAGCCGGTAACCAACTGGTGATTAAGGGTAACTATGCGGGCAACGATGGGCTGCTGTCACTTAACACCGCGCTTGGCGACGATAAATCCGTCACCGATAAGCTGGTGGTGGAAGGCGATACCTCCGGCAACACGTATGTCACGGTGACAAACGCCGGGGGCAAAGGGGCGGCGACCATCAACGGTATTGAAGTTATTACCGTTGAGGGGGCGTCCGACGGTGATTTCACCCAGAAAGGCCGTATTGTTGCCGGGGCGTATGACTACACCCTGAACCGCGGTACCGGTGAAAACAGCAGTAACTGGTATCTGAACAGCAGCAAAACGGACCCGGGCACGGATCCGGGTGATAAAGAAACGCCGGATCTGCGTCCGGAAGGCGGCAGCTACACCGCAAACCTGGCGGCGGCTAACACCCTGTTTGTGACCCGTCTGCACGATCGCCTGGGTGAAACACAGTTCATCGACGCGTTAACCGGCGAGCAAAAAGTCACCAGCATGTGGATGCGTCACGTGGGCGGCCACAACAACTGGCGTGATGGCAGCGGGCAGCTCAAAACGCAGAGCAACCGTTACGCCGTTCAACTGGGCGGTGATGTGGCGCAGTGGAGCCAGAGTGGTCTTGACCGCTGGCATCTTGGTCTGATGGCCGGTTACGGCAACGACCACAGCAATACCCACACGTCACGTACGCAGTATGGTTCGAAAGGGTCTGTGAACGGCTATTCCGCCGGGGTTTACTCAACCTGGTATGCCAACGACGAGACGCACAGCGGGCTGTATGTCGATACCTGGGCACAGTACAACTGGTTTAACAACAGCGTGAAGGGTGAAGGTCTGCAGGGCGAATCCTATAAATCGAAAGGGGTGAACGCCTCGGTGGAAACCGGCTACACCTGGAAAATGGGGGAATACCAGACGCGTGAAGGTTCGACCAACGAATGGTATATCCAGCCGCAGGCACAGGCCGTGTGGATGGGCGTGAAAGCCGACGATCACCGTGAAAGCAACGGCACCCGCATCACCAGCAGCGGTGACGGTAATGTGCAAACGCGTCTTGGTGTGAAAACCTGGATCAAAGGCCACAGCCAGCTCGATAACGGTAAAGCGCGTGAGTTCCAGCCGTTTGCCGAAGTTAATTGGCTGCACAATACCCGTGATTTCAGCACCCGGATGGACGGCGTTAACGTCAGCCAGGCCGGAACGAAAAACCTGGGTGAGGTGAAAGTGGGTGTCGAAGGGCAGGTCAGCCCACGTTTCAACCTGTGGGGCAATGTCGGCGTGCAGGTGGGTGATAAAGGCTATAATGACAGTGCGGCAATGATCGGCGCGAAATGGAACTTCTGATAATCGTCTCCTGACCTTTTTGCCAGGCAACCAGTGGTTTGCCTGGCAATCCTGCTGGTTGGACTGACCCCACGCTCGTAGACAAATTCTTTCCTCACGACGGGGCCTGTTCAATAAGTTGAGACATTATGAAATGAAAAATCCACGCAATTGCGTGGATTTTATAGGGTTTTGCGATTCTCATGAGATTCGTTGGAACCTCATGAGACAGCAGATTTTATTTAGACGTTGAACAGGAAGTTCATGATATCGCCATCTTTGACGATATAGTCCTTACCTTCGGCACGCATTTTCCCAGCTTCTTTCGCACCTTGCTCACCTTTATAGGTGATGAAATCTTCAAACGCGATGGTTTGTGCGCGGATAAAGCCTTTCTCGAAGTCGGTATGGATTTTACCGGCTGCCTGCGGAGCCGTGGCACCGACAGGAATGGTCCATGCACGGACTTCTTTCACGCCAGCGGTGAAGTAGGTCTGCAGGTTCAGCAATTCGTAGCCAGCACGGATAACGCGGTTCAGGCCCGGCTCTTCCAGACCCATTTCAGCCATGAATTCTTCACGGTCAGCATCATCGAGTTCTGCGATGTCAGCTTCAACGGCTGCGCAAACGGCAACCACAACAGAACCTTCGGCAGCCGCGATTTCGCGCACTTTATCGAGGTACGGGTTATTTTCAAAACCGTCTTCGTTGACGTTGGCGATGTACATTGTTGGCTTCAGCGTCAGGAAGCTCAGGTATTTGATGGCCGCTTTGTCTTCGTCAGTCAGCGTTTTCAGCGCGCGCAGCATGCCAGCGTTTTCCAGCTGTGGCAGGCATTTTTCCAGCGCAGCCAGTTCTGCTTTAGCGTCTTTGTCGCCGCCTTTGGCCTTCTTCTGCACGCGATGGATAGCGCGCTCACAGGTGTCGAGGTCGGACAACGCCAGCTCGGTATTGATAACTTCAATGTCATCAGCCGGATCCACTTTGTTATTAACGTGGATGATGTTGTCGTTTTCAAAGCAACGCACCACGTGGCCGATAGCTTCGGTTTCACGGATGTTGGTCAGGAATTGGTTACCCAGACCTTCACCTTTGGACGCGCCTTTTACCAGACCGGCGATGTCGACGAATTCCATCGTTGTTGGCAGGATACGCTGCGGTTTGACGATTTCGGCCAGCTGATCCAGACGCGGATCGGGCATCGGGACAACACCGGTGTTCGGCTCGATAGTACAGAACGGGAAGTTTGCCGCTTCAATACCCGCTTTTGTGAGCGCGTTGAACAGGGTGGATTTGCCTACGTTTGGCAAACCGACGATACCGCATTTGAATCCCATGTTTAAATCACCTTAATCTTTTGATATTCAACCTGTTATGGAAAACAGATTGTAGAAATGTAAATAACTTTGCCTATTATACACAGCACGCGAGAAAAATGCCGCACATCGCTGCTTATTGCGCTTTAAAGGTGTGTAACCGGCTCGTCGCTTTGGTCAGGCCGTCTTTGAACAAAATCTCGGTACAACGTGCCGCTTCGTCAATTGCTTCATCAATTAACTTCTGTTCTGAAACAGGCGGTTTGCCTAAAACAAATCCGACAACTTTGTTTTTATCGCCCGGATGGCCAATTCCAACGCGTAAACGATGAAAGTTGGGGTTATTACCTAACTTACTAATGATGTCTTTCAGGCCATTATGTCCGCCATGACCGCCGCCAAGCTTAAATTTGGCCACGCCAGGGGGCAGGTCTAACTCATCGTGTGCGACCAAAATTTCATCGGGGTTAATACGATAAAAACTGGCCATCGCACCGACAGCCTTGCCGCTCAGATTCATAAATGTGGTTGGCACCAGCAGACGGACGTCTTCACCTTCAAGCGTAACTCTGGAGGTGTAGCCGAAGAATTTCGGCTCATCGCGCAGGGGAGCGCGTAATCTTTCTGCCAGCAGATCGACATACCATGCGCCTGCATTGTGTCGCGTTGCCGCATACTCTGCGCCGGGGTTCGCCAGGCCGACAATCAATTTAATCGCCACGTGTTTTGTCCTGAGTGTTTCGATAAACGACGTGTAGTTTACTGTCTGACGCTGCTGTTGACAAAAAACTGCGTGCTTATCGCCAAAAGCTGAATAATTGCACAAATGGACTATTAGAAAATGAGTGTGTTCAGTGGCTTATTTGTAAAGTTTTGTTGCATGAGTGTTTGTAATTGTGATCGCTCCCGCACTTGCGAACGGCAGTGTTGTCTATACTTTACACATAAGGATTAGGGGTATTCCCTGTAACAACCCAAAGTTCCGGAGGTGACACATGAAACGCAAAAACGCTTCGTTACTCGGTAACGTGCTCATGGCTTTAGGGTTGGTGGTGATGGTGGGTGGTGTTGGTTACTCTATTTTAAACCAACTGCCGCAATTTAATCTGCCACAGTTTTTCGCACATGGTGCCGTGCTCAGTATTTTTGTTGGTGGTGTCCTCTGGTTGGCGGGTGCCAGAGTGGGGGGGCACGAACAAATCAGCGATCGTTACTGGTGGGTGCGCCATTATGACAAACGCTGCCGTCGCGGTGATACCAATCATCGGCATAACTAAATAGCTCTCCCAACTCGGAGTGCAGTTGTTTGAACACAAAGTCCTGGTTTAAAAACCAGGGCTCTGCTTGTTCGTCAGTACTGGGTTAAACGACTTCTACCCTTGGTGGCATACTACAAAGAAGCGTTATTCGAATAACCGATAATGTAACGCTTTGATCGCGCTGTCTGCATTGTCAGCCGGCAACAGGATGCTCAGGTTGTCGTTTGACGCCCCATGGCAAATCATTCGTACCGTATGCTCTTCAAGCCAGGCAAAAACGTCTTTGCAAACTCCCGCAGCCTGTGTGAGTTGATTCCCCACCAAAGTGACCAACGCCAGCCCGGTTTCCACTTCCACCCGACAGTGGGAGGACAAGGCGGTAAACAATGCGGTGGTCAACACATGGTCTTCACCTGAGGTTGCATGAGTGGCGTCCAGCGCCAGCGCAATACTATTCTCTGAGGTTGTAACCAAATCCACCGTGACCGCATGGCGAGCTAAAATGGCGAAGGACTGCGCTAGGAAAGAACAGGAAGGTTGCTTCTCCAGACTGTGTAACCGCAACAGCGTCTGTTTACGACGCACGGCGAGCGCGCGATAGCGAGGTGGATTATCGGTGGTGTTGTGCACCAGCGTACCTCCGGCGGCAGTATCCTTACTTGAGCCAACAAAGACCGGAATGCTTTTACGCATTGCCGGGAGCAGTGTCGCCGGGTGGAGGACCTTCGCACCGTAGGCGGCCATATCGCTGGCCTCGGAAAATGAGATATGGTCGATTCGTTTGGCCCGCGGCGCAATGCGTGGGTCGGTGGTGTAGATCCCTGCAACGTCGGTCCAGATGTCAACGCGTGTGGCGTGAAGCGCCTCACCGAGAAGCGTAGCCGTGTAATCACTACCGCCGCGTCCAAGCGTTGTGGTGTGTCCTGCGGCATCACGCCCGATAAATCCCTGAGTCACCATAATCGCTTGCTCAAGACGAGGGCGCAGGTGAGTCTCCACCTGGTGGTGCAGTGTGCCAAGCTCGGGTTCGGCGCAGCCGAAGTTCGAGTTAGTACGCATCACGCTGCGGGCGTCAAACCACCCGGCCTCGGCATGCCGTTCACGTAAGACTTCAGTAAACAGTAGCGAGGACATCAGCTCGCCATGGCTGACTAACTCATCGCTTAACGCATCAGACGGCGAAACCATCGCCGTTTGTGCAAGTCGACGTATATTGTTTAGAAGATTATCGATTTCCGTGCTGATAACGGACGGCTGCTTCAGGCGGGAAATAATGTTGTATTGGATGGCGCGTAAAGTCTCAATCTTATCTAATTGTTGATGTGTTTCCAGACCTTCAGAAAGCTCAACCAGTAAGTTTGTCACGCCTGCTGAAGCAGACAAAACGACTAAACGGACATCTTGATCAGCAAGGACAATGCTGGCGCTGCGGTTCATCGCATCAAAATCAGCGACGCTGGTGCCGCCAAATTTGGCAACGACGGATGGTGGATAAATGCGAGTCATAACAATCTCATATCAGGGCGCCATAAAAGTATGGCTAGAAAATTTTCATTCTCGGCATAAGGGAACGAAGTTCGCCTTACGAAATGTCCGCCCGCGAACATTTCTGCTGACAACCCAGGGAATACCTGTTGTCGATAACGCGTGTCGCCTGTACGCGTTATCGGGTGCTGCGCATTAATTTTATCTACATAGCCTGCAAATAAGCGCGCCATACTAAGTGATTTATATTTAGGGATCGACTTTTTTATTCGATTTATCGACAAATAAGTGAAAAATCATGGCATCACAAGATATCGCGAGCATCATTAATGGTAAAAACGTGTAAAAAAATAATAAAAACACGAAAATTCCATGGTTTTTATTAGATTGTCTGCGTTGCAATTAGCTACAACATTGTTAATTAAATAGATATATTTCTTTAGGATTTAGTAATGGTAAATAGTTGTTACGCTTTGAATTTAAAGGGGAAAGTTGTTATTTTCAATGCCGAAAAATAAATGATTGAGTCCTAAGCTAAAACAACATATATTAGCCGCGCTTTTTTACAGGTAATCCTTATAACCATTTATTCAATCAGGCGTTAATCTACACCTGGTTGTAGGAGTGATATGATGACGGATAAAGTCCGTATTGATACTTTAAGTGCTAATTCATTACCACAGAGCAATGATACCTTTTTAGCAAGACAGGCTGAGTTTGAATCTAATGTCCGCAGCTATCCACGTAAACTGCCATTAGCGATCGCTAAAGCGCAGGGCGTCTGGATTACTGATGTAGAAAATAATCAATATCTTGATTGCCTGGCAGGTGCCGGAACCCTGGCGCTTGGTCATAACCATCCTGAAGTGCTGCAGAGCATTCAAAGTGTCATCACAAGCGGCTTACCGTTACATACGCTTGACCTTACCACGCCGTTAAAAGATGAATTCTCATCATATTTACTTTCTTTATTACCGGGTCAGGGCAAAGAATATTGTCTGCAGTTCACCGGTCCGTCCGGCGCAGATGCTGTTGAAGCGGCACTGAAGCTGGCGAAGAAAGTCACCGGCCGTTCCAGCATTATCAGTTTCTCCGGTGGCTACCACGGGATGACCCACGGCGCGCTGTCCGTGACCGGCAACCTGTCGCCGAAAGAAGCGGTCAGCAACATGATGGCGGAAGTGCAGTTTATGCCGTATCCGCATCAATACCGTTGTCCGCTGGGTATCGGCGGCGACGCTGGCGTTAAAGCATTAACCTACTACTTCGAAAACCTGATCAACGACGTTGAAAGCGGCGTGCGTAAACCGGCTGCCGTGATCCTCGAAGCGGTGCAGGGTGAAGGTGGCGTGAATCCGGCTCCGGTCGAGTGGCTGCAACGCATTCGTAAAGTGACGCAGGAACATGGCATTCTGCTGATCATCGATGAAGTTCAGGCGGGCTTTGCACGTACCGGTAAACTGTTCGCCTTCGAACACGCCGGTATTGAGCCAGATATCATCGTGATGTCCAAAGCGGTTGGCGGCGGTCTGCCACTGGCGGTGCTGGGCATTAAAAAGCAGTTCGATGCGTGGGCTCCGGGCCACCACACTGGTACTTTCCGCGGCAACCAGTTGGCGATGGCGACCGGTCTGACAACGCTGAAGATCCTCAAAGACGACAAGATTGCCGATAAAGTTGCTGCCCAGGGCGAGTGGCTGAAAGGCAAACTGGCTGACCTGCAGAAACGCTACCCGGTTATCGGCCAGGTGCGCGGTCTGGGTCTGATGATCGGCCTGGAAATCGTGAAGCCGAACGAAGCGCAGGATCACATGGGCTGCTACCCGGCCGATGGCGAGCTGTCCGCGTTGCTGCAGAAAAAATGCTTCGAAAATGGGCTGATTCTGGAGCGTGGTGGCCGCAACGGTTGCGTGCTGCGCCTGTTGCCGTCACTGCTGATCACCAACGCTGAGCTGGAAATCTTCCTCGATAAATTCGAAAACGCCCTGCTGGGCGCTGGCGTGAAGCCGGTTTAAACGGAGTTGGATCGAATGTCAGACGTAAACCCGATTCTGTCCGGCTCGGCGCAAAGCATTGCAGCTTATCAGGACGCTATCGAGCAGAGTACGCAAGCGGTCGTTGAATGGTTAAAGCAGCCTGAGATGTATCAGGGTAAAACCGTTGAGCAACTGCGTGAACGTATCAACCTGAATTTTACGTCTCAGGGCCTGGGCAACCAGGCCGCTATTGAGCGTGCGGTTGAATACTTTCTCAAAGACAGCTTGTTGGTTCACCATGCGCAGTGCGTGGCGCATCTGCACTGCCCGAGCCTGGTGATTAGCCAGGCGGCGGAAGTTCTGATCAACGCCACCAACCAGAGTATGGACTCCTGGGACCAGAGCCCGTCGGCCACCATCATTGAGATCAAGCTGATCGAGTGGTTGCGTGAGCAGGTTGGATACCCGGCAGGCGATGCGGGCGTATTCACCAGCGGCGGTACGCAGAGTAACCTGATGGGCCTGATGCTGGCGCGTGATGCTTTTTTCGCTCGCCAGGGGCACTCCATTCAGCAGGATGGTCTGACCGGTGATCTGAGTAAAATCAAAGTGTTCTGCTCTGAAAGCGCGCACTTCTCCGTGCAGAAGAACATGGCGCTGATGGGGCTGGGCTACCGTTCCGTCACCCAGGTGAAGACCGATACGTTTTCACGCATGGATCTGGCTGACCTGAAAGACAAGCTGGCCCAGGCGAAAGCCAACGGTGAGCAGGTGATGGCAATCGTCGCCACTGCCGGTACTACCGATGCGGGCGCAATCGATCCGTTAGCGGATATTGCAGCGCTGGCTGCAGAACATCAGATCTGGATGCACGTGGATGCGGCATGGGGCGGGGCGTTACTGCTTTCTGAGAAGTACCGTGACTTCCTGAACGGCCTTGAACTGGCAGATTCCGTGACGCTGGATTTCCACAAGCAGTTCTTCCAGACCATCAGTTGCGGTGCGTTCCTGTTAAAAGATGCGCGCCACTACGAGCTGATGCGTTACCAGGCGGCGTACCTGAACTCTGATTTCGATGAAGAGGCTGGCGTACCAAACCTGGTATCGAAGTCACTGCAGACCACGCGCCGTTTCGACGCGCTGAAGCTGTGGATGGGCCTCGAAGCGCTGGGCAAAAAGCAGTATGCCGAGATCATTGATAACGGTGTGACGCTGGCGCGTGATGTTGCTGAGTTTGTCAAAACCCAGCCACATCTTGAACTGGTGATGGAGCCGCAGCTGGCAAGCGTGCTGTTCCGCTTCCGCCCGCAACGTGACGACGTGGCATTTGTCGCGCTGCTGAACCAGCGTATTGGCGACGTTCTGCTGGCTTTTGGTAGCGCCAACGTCGGCGTGACCGAAGCAGATGGTGTCACCTGCCTGAAGCTAACGCTGCTCAATCCGACGGTATGTCTGGAGGATGTTAAAGTCCTGCTGGCAAGCGTGAAGGCAACGGCTGAGCAACTGTTGAACGCGTAAGCAATAAGCTTGTTATAAAAATGGCTCCCAGGTAAGGGAGCCATTTTTTTGTCTGTCATTTGCAATCCGGCGGCGTTTAGCCTGGCCGGGCTACACGTTAGCGGATATCTGCTAGCGCAGCATCTTTATTCGGGAAGAACGTCAGGCGCCCGGCAATCGGCTGAATACCCGCGCGCGCCATGGTACGTAGCGGCTGGAATTCCAGATTACTGATGCGTAATTCACAACCTTCCGGCAGACGTTTTACAAAGCGCTGGAAAGCGTCCAGACCACCGGCATCCAGTACCGGGACCGCGTCCCACTTCAAGACTACGATGCGTTTACCTTCAATACGCGACTCAAGATCGGTAAATAATCCTTCCGCCGCGGCAAAGAACAGCGGACCAATAACGCGCAGCACCAGCACATCGTCCGGTACGTCTACGTTGACCGGCGCCAGGCGAGTCATGCGCGCAATACGACGCATAAACAGCAGAGAGGCGAGAACGATACCGACGCTGATGGCAATAACCATGTCGAACAGTACCGTCAGCGACATACACATCAGCATGACAATGATGTCGTCTTTCGGCGCATGACGCAGCAAATCCACCACTTTATGCGCTTCACTCATGTTCCATGCCACCATCAGCAGCAGGGCGGCCATGGCGGAAAGCGGTAACCAGGAAAGCAGCGGTGCAAGTACCAGCAGGGCAAGGATCACCAGAATCGCGTGGATAACCGCAGAGATTGGCGAGGTCGCCCCGGCGCGGACGTTTGCCGCAGAGCGGGCAATTGCCGCTGTGGCGGTGATACCGCCAAAGAATGGTGCCACGATGTTACCCAGCCCCTGGCCAATCAACTCGCTGTTAGCTTTATGCTTGGTGCCGGTCATCCCATCGAGTACGACGGCGCACAGCAGAGATTCAATTGCCCCCAGCATCGCCATCGAGAAGGCTGCCGGTAACAGCGCCTGTAACGAGCTCCAGCTTAGGGTAAAGTTTGATTCCGGCATATTCCACGGCAGGACCAGCTGCGGCAGCAACTGCGGGATACCATTACCCTGTGAGCCGTCAGCCAGAATGTAGTGGAACTGAGAACCAATGGTGGCGACATGGCCGCCGGTCAGGTTCACGATACCCATTACCGCACAGCCTGCCAGCAGTGCGGGAAGGTGACCCGGCAGTCGGATCCCCAGGCGCGGCCAGAAAATCAGGATCCCCAGCGTCACTACGCCAATGGCGGCATCGCCGAAATTGATGGTCGGCAAGGCCATAAACAGCGCGCCAACCTTCTGCAGATAGTGCTCCGGGACATGGGCCATCTGCAGGCCAAGAAAATCTTTAATCTGCATGGTACCGATGGTGATACCAATACCCGATGTAAAACCTAACGTTACCGACACGGGGATATATTCGATCAGGCGGCCAAAACGAGCGAGGCCGAAAAGGATCAGGAATATCCCGGACATGAGCGTGGCAACCAGCAGGCCTGCCAGCCCAAACTGTTGCGACACCGGATACAGAATCACCACGAAGGCGGCGGTTGGGCCAGATACGCTAAAGCGCGATCCCCCGGTAAGGGCGATAACAATCCCAGCGACGGCTGAGGTATACAGGCCGTACTGCGGCGCAACGCCACTGCCTATTGCCAGGGCCATTGCCAGCGGAATGGCGATGATCCCAACGGTTATCCCGGCGATCAGGTCACGGGTAAAGCGAGAGGCAGTATATTTTTCTTTCCAACAAGCGTCGATGAGGGCGCGGAAAGGCATCACATGTGAGGAAAATAATCTGTTCACAATAATGTTTCATCCATGAGCGCATCATCTGTCAACTAAATGGCAGGTGAAGGAGGCATAAGTCATACAAATAAGTATTGCAGATAAAAAAACCCGCCGCAGCGGGTTTTTGAGCCGGGCTCGATTAATGCTCGAACATAGCAGAGATGGATTCTTCGTTGCTGATACGACGAATCGCTTCGGCCAGCATACCCGACAGGGTCAATGTACGCACGTTTGGCAGCGCTTTGATTTCGTCAGTCAGTGGGATAGTGTCACAGACAACGACTTCATCAATCACTGAGTTGCGCAGGTTGTTTGCCGCATTACCTGAGAAGATCGGGTGAGTGGCGTAAGCAAATACACGTTTAGCACCACGTTCTTTCAGTGCTTCTGCTGCTTTGCACAGCGTACCGCCGGTATCGATCATGTCATCAACCAGAACACAGTCACGACCTGCAACGTCACCAATAATGTGCATCACCTGAGAAACGTTCGCACGCGGGCGACGTTTGTCGATGATAGCCATGTCGGTATCGTTCAGCAGTTTAGCGATAGCGCGGGCACGCACGACGCCACCGATATCCGGAGAAACCACAATCGGGTTGTCCAGGTTCAGCTGCAGCATGTCTTCTAACAGGATCGGGCTACCGAATACGTTATCAACCGGTACGTCAAAGAAGCCCTGGATCTGTTCAGCATGCAGGTCAACGGTGAGGACGCGGTCAACGCCAACGCTGGACAGGAAATCAGCGACGACTTTAGCGGTAATCGGTACACGAGCGGAACGTACGCGACGATCCTGACGTGCATAGCCGAAGTAAGGAATAACGGCGGTGATACGGCCTGCGGAAGCACGGCGCAGCGCATCAACCATAACGACCAATTCCATCAGGTTGTCGTTAGTAGGGGCACAAGTGGACTGGATGATGAAAATATCACCACCGCGTACATTTTCATTAATTTGTACGCTGACTTCGCCGTCGCTAAAGCGACCTACAGCGGCGTCGCCGAGTGAAGTGTACAGGCGGTTGGCAATACGTTGTGCTAGTTCCGGGGTGGCGTTACCAGCAAAAAGCTTCATATCAGGCACGAGAAGAACCTCAGGCATGCGTCCATTGGTGGAAAGAATCTGCCGAAAACTGTGCGGGCCAGGCAGTATCCTCTCCATGCGGTGTATTAAAGAGCGCGATGCAACGTCTGGAACAGGGTGACGTTGTCACCGCAACTCAGCTTGCCCGGCTTACTCTTTATCTTTCGCGTTTCATTTGCGCTGGCATCAATTCCTCACACCAGTTACATACTGAAGTTGTATGCACCTGGCGATTCGTCATTTCGCCATCTTCCTGAAATCCGAAGGATTTAGAGTAACGCTCTGTGCAATGGGGAGAGGTTGACGCCTTTCGCCACAAAGCCTTTGAGCCATTCCGGGGCTTGCTCAAGCACCTGGCGAGCACGAGACTCAGTGTCAAATTCAGCAAAGACACAAGCCCCTGTACCAGTCAGGCGCGACGGCGCGTATTCTAACAGCCAGGAAAGCGCCGCATCAACCTCGCGAAAACGTTTTCTTGCGATAACCTCGCAATCATTGCCGAATTCACATTTTAGTAACGTTTTTATTGACCTTTTTGGCGTGTTGCGCGGGAGGTCGGGATCGTTAAAAATCACCGGTGTCGGAATACTGACTCCCGGATGAGCAACCAGATACCACTTTTCCTCAGGCTCGACCGGCGTCAGAATTTCGCCTACGCCTTCGGCAAAAGCCGCATGGCCGCGCACGAATACGGGAACATCCGCCCCCAGCGTTAAGCCGAGTGCCGCCAGTTCATCAACTGAAAGTCCGCACTGCCAGAGATGGTTCAGCGCCACCAGAACGGTTGCCGCATTAGACGAACCTCCGCCAAGACCGCCGCCCATCGGCAGGCGTTTGTCGATACTGATGTCCGCACCGCTCCCTTTGGGAAGGCGATTGCTTTCAGATGCCGCTTTCATCAGCAAACGTGCCGCACGGACGATCAGATTGTCTTCATGCGCAACGCCTTCCACTGGGGTTAACAGGTGAATTTCGCCGTCGCTACGCGGTGCAATATCTATCGTGTCGCCATAATCAAGAAACTGAAATAAGGTCTGCAGCGTGTGGTAACCGTCCGCACGCTGTCCGGTGATGTATAAAAACAAATTCAGTTTTGCCGGAGAGGGCCAATGGGTCATCATTTCACAATCCAGTTATCCATTTTCAGCTTAATACGCTGGGAGCCGTCGGACAGCTCCATGTTTGCTGGCATCGCTGGCTGGGTTTTGCTGTCGTAGGCGCTATAGACCACTTTCCAGTTTTTACCGTCTTTGCTGTAGTTCACTTCACTCAGACGATATTGGTCGTCGAGCTTATAATCGGTGGCGTCACCTGGCAGTCCAAGGATCCACTGGCGCAGGCTGTTTAATGGGATAGGCATGCCGGTCAGTTTGCCGATCATCTCTTCAGCGTCGTCGGCGGTGTAATGTTTGCCTTTGTTATCGACCAGTTCGACGTTGCCAGGCTGCGCATTAAGTTCCAGTTCAGTGCTGCCCAGTGGGTTGGTCAGCAGGAGACGATAGCGGTCCTGACCGGTTTGCTGCCAGAAAAAGCGGGCATACACTTTCTGTTGATCGGAAATATAGGCAAACGCACCACGCGTCTGATACTGGTTCAGGGCGCGAACTTCCTGTTGGTGCTGGCGCCACTGCGGAGAATCGGGGCTTTTACCGGGACCTTTAGGCGCGTTGAGCGTACAGGCAGTAAGAACCAGGGCCGCCAGCGGCAGCAGGCGAATCAGGCGAAAATCAGGCAGGGTCATAATGATGACAAATCCTTGAGATACGTTGCAGTTATAACTCTTAATGCTAGCGCCGCCATCAGACATCGTCTACGTTCAAGTTATCTTAAATCGCTTAAATTTGTGCACTAAGCTATTACTCCAAAAGGGGTCAGTCTCTTTTATTGACCGCACGCATCCTGTATGATGCACCCAGTCTAACCTTATCAACGCTGGTACTATTCCCGCACACATGACCCTTTTAGCGCTTGGTATTAACCATAAAACGGCACCTGTATCGCTGCGAGAACGCGTAACGTTTTCGCCGGATACGCTCGATCAGGCGCTGGACAGCCTGCTCGCGCAGCCAATGGTGCAGGGCGGGGTAGTGCTGTCGACGTGTAACCGCACGGAGCTGTATCTCAGCGTTGAAGAGCAGGATAACCTGCAAGAAGCGCTGGTTCGCTGGCTGTGTGAATACCATAACCTCAATGAAGAAGATCTGCGCAACAGCTTGTACTGGCACCAGGACAACGACGCGGTCAGTCATTTGATGCGTGTTGCCAGCGGTCTGGATTCACTGGTGCTCGGTGAACCGCAAATTCTGGGGCAGGTGAAAAAAGCGTTTGCGGATTCGCAAAAAGGTCACCTGAACGCCAGTGCGTTGGAACGCATGTTCCAGAAATCATTCTCTGTCGCAAAACGTGTACGTACAGAAACTGACATCGGCGCCAGCGCCGTGTCGGTGGCGTTTGCCGCCTGTACCCTGGCGCGGCAGATATTTGAATCGCTCTCCACGGTAACCGTGCTGTTAGTCGGTGCGGGCGAAACCATTGAGCTGGTAGCGCGACATCTGCGCGAGCACAAAGTGAAGAAGATGATCATCGCCAACCGCACTCGCGAGCGTGCGCAGGTACTGGCGGATGAAGTCGGCGCCGAGGTGATTTCACTGAGTGATATAGACGCGCGTTTACAGGATGCCGATATCATTATCAGTTCTACCGCCAGTCCGCTGCCGATTATCGGCAAAGGAATGGTGGAACGTGCGCTTAAAAACCGCCGCAATCAGCCTATGTTGTTGGTGGATATCGCCGTACCGCGCGATGTCGAGCCGGAAGTGGGTAAATTGTCTAACGCCTATCTGTATAGCGTTGATGACCTGCAAAGCATCATTTCGCATAACCTGGCCCAGCGCAAAGCGGCGGCGGTGGAAGCCGAAACGATAGTGGAGCAGGAAGCCAGCGAGTTTATGGCCTGGCTACGCGCCCAGGGCGCAAGCGACACTATCCGCGAGTATCGCAGTCAGTCAGAACAGATCCGTGATGAACTGACCGCCAAAGCGTTGGCCGCTCTTCAACAGGGCGGTGATGCGCAAGCCATTATGCAGGATCTGGCCTGGAAACTGACCAATCGCCTGATTCATGCACCAACCAAATCACTTCAACAGGCCGCCCGTGACGGGGATAGTGAACGCCTGAATATTCTGCGCGACAGCCTCGGGCTGGAGTAGCAGCACACCAATCTTATTTTTTACAGGGTGCATTTACGCCTATGAAGCCTTCTATCGTTGCCAAACTGGAAGCCCTGCATGAACGCCATGAAGAAGTTCAGGCGCTGCTCGGTGATGCGGGTACTATCGCAGACCAGGATCGCTTTCGTGCGCTGTCGCGCGAATATGCGCAATTAAGCGATGTATCTCGCTGTTTTACGGACTGGCAACAGGTTCAGGAAGATATCGAGACGGCTCAGATGATGCTCGACGATCCTGAAATGCGTGAAATGGCGCAGGATGAACTGCGCGAAGCAAAAGAGAAATGTGAGCAGCTGGAACAGCATCTGCAGGTCCTGCTATTACCTAAAGATCCCGATGACGAACGTAACGCCTTCCTCGAAGTGCGCGCGGGAACCGGTGGTGATGAAGCGGCGCTGTTTGCCGGCGATCTGTTCCGCATGTACAGCCGTTACGCTGAATCGCGTCGCTGGCGGGTTGAGATCATGAGCGCCAGCGAAGGCGAGCATGGCGGGTTTAAAGAAGTCATTGCCAAGATTAGCGGCGAAGGCGTTTACGGGCGACTGAAGTTTGAGTCTGGCGGCCATCGCGTGCAGCGCGTACCTGCGACGGAATCACAGGGGCGTATTCATACCTCGGCCTGTACGGTCGCGGTTATGCCGGAACTGCCGGATGCCGAACTGCCGGACATCAACCCGGCCGATCTGCGTATTGACACCTTCCGTTCATCAGGCGCGGGCGGTCAGCACGTTAACACCACCGACTCCGCAATCCGTATTACCCACTTACCGACCGGTATCGTAGTGGAATGCCAGGACGAACGTTCACAGCATAAAAACAAAGCTAAAGCGATGTCGGTGCTGGGGGCGCGAATTCGTGCCGCAGAAGTGGCAAGACGTCAACAGGCGGAAGCCTCTGAACGCCGCAACCTGTTGGGCAGTGGCGATCGCAGCGATCGTAACCGTACCTATAACTTCCCGCAGGGTCGTGTGACCGATCACCGCATTAACCTGACGCTCTACCGTCTGGATGAAGCGATGGAAGGCAAACTGGATATGCTCATTGAGCCGATTGTCCAGGAATACCAGGCCGATCAACTGGCGGCATTGTCCGAGCAGGATTAATGGATTATCAGCACTGGCTGCGTGAAGCGATAAGCCAATTACAGGCAAGCGAAAGCCCGCGCCGTGACGCCGAGATTTTACTCGAGTTCGTTACTGGCAAAGGGCGCACCTTTATTCTGGCTTTCGGCGAAACGGAGTTAACCGAGGCGCAGCGTCAACAGCTTGATACGCTACTGGAGCGGCGTCAGCGGGGAGAGCCGGTGGCGCACTTAACCGGCGTGCGTGAGTTCTGGTCGTTGCCGCTGTTTGTGTCTCCAGCCACGCTTATTCCGCGTCCGGATACCGAGTGTCTGGTGGAGCAGGCGCTGGCTCGCCTGCCGGCCTCAGCGTGTCGTATTCTCGATTTGGGAACCGGCACGGGTGCCATTGCGCTGGCGCTGGCAACCGAGCGTCCGGATTCTGCTGTGACAGCTGTAGACCGCATGCCTGATGCCGTGGCACTGGCCATTCGCAACAAGCAGCAACTGAGCATCGACAATGTTTGCGTGCTGCAAAGTAACTGGTTCAGCGCATTGCAGGGACAGCAGTTTGACATGATTGTCAGCAATCCGCCGTATATCGACGAACAGGATCCGCACCTGGCGCAAGGCGACGTTCGCTTTGAACCGCTGTCGGCGCTGGTGGCGGGCGATCAGGGGCTGGCGGATATCGTGCATATCATCGACCAGTCTCAGCGCATGTTAACGCCCGGCGGCTATCTGTTGCTGGAACATGGTTGGCAGCAGGGCGAGGCCGTCCGTGATGCCTTTACTCGTGCGGGTTACCTGGCGGTTGAAACCTGTCGTGACTATGGCGGCAACGAGCGAATTACGCTTGGACGCATCCCATCATGAGTATCTTCGGTGTGTTACTCAACGTCCATCTCATCAGCATTGCGCTTTCGGTTGGTTTGCTGACCCTGCGATTTTGGTGGCGTTACACCGACTCGCGCCTTGCCTGCGCGCGCTGGACGCGCATCGTGCCGCCGGTTGTCGATACCGTTTTATTACTCAGCGGCGTAGCGTTAATGGTTAAAGCGCACATCCTGCCATTCACTGAGCACGGGACATGGCTGACTGAAAAGCTGTTTGGGGTTATCATTTACATCGTTTTGGGTTTTATTGCGCTCGATTATCGTCGAGCGCGCAGTCAGCAGGCGCGATTAATCGCTTTTCCGCTGGCGCTGGTGGTGCTGTACATCATCATTAAACTCGCCACCACAAAAATACCGTTACTGGGGTAAGCATGAGGTCGTTAGCTGATTTCGAATTTAATAAAGCGCCATTGTGTGATGGGATGATCCTGGCGTCGGAGTCTATCCGTCTGGATTTTCCGACACAAACTGTCTATGACGAACTGGAACGTCTGGTCAGTCTGGCGCAAGAAGAAATTAGCCAGCTCCTGTCTCAGGATGAGCAACTGGAAAAACTGCTGGCACTTTTTTACGGCGAATGGGGGTTTACGGATACCCACGGCGTCTATCGTCTTTCTGATGCACTATGGCTTGATCAGGTACTGAAAAATCGTCAGGGCAGCGCCGTATCCCTGGGTGCGATCTTATTGTGGATTGCCAACCGACTGGAGCTGCCGCTGGTGCCGGTGATTTTCCCGACACAACTCATCCTGCGTATTGAATCGCTCGATGGCGAAATGTGGCTAATCAATCCGTTCAATGGAGAAACGTTAAATGAGCACACGCTGGAAGTGTGGCTGAAGGGGAATATCAGCCCGGTCGCGGAGCTGTTTAACGAAGACCTGGATGAGGCGGATAATGCAGAAGTAATTCGTAAGCTGCTCGACACGCTGAAATCATCGCTGATGGAAGAGCGGCAAATGGAGCTGGCGCTGCGTGCCAGCGAAGCACTATTACAGTTTAATCCTGAAGATCCGTATGAAATACGCGATCGTGGATTAATTTACGCGCAACTGGAGTGTGAACATGTTGCGCTGACCGATTTAAGTTATTTCGTTGAACAGTGTCCGGAAGACCCGATCAGCGAAATGATTCGTGCGCAGATTAATACTATTTCGCACAAGCAAATTGTATTGCATTGATTAATGACACTTTACCTACCGTTTAAGGCGATCCTATGAAACAAAAAGTGGTTAGCATTGGCGACATCAACGTGGCAAATGACCTGCCGTTCGTGCTGTTTGGCGGAATGAACGTGCTGGAATCCCGCGATCTGGCGATGCGCATTTGTGAGCACTACGTAACCGTTACTCAAAAGCTGGGTATCCCTTACGTGTTCAAAGCCTCCTTTGATAAAGCCAACCGTTCTTCCATCCACTCTTACCGTGGACCGGGCCTTGAAGAAGGGATGAAAATCTTCCAGGAACTGAAGCAGACTTTTGGCGTAAAAGTGATCACCGACGTTCACGAAGCCAGCCAGGCTCAGCCTGTTGCTGACGTGGTGGATGTGATTCAGCTGCCGGCCTTCCTCGCTCGTCAGACCGATCTGGTGGAAGCGATGGCGAAAACCGGTGCCGTTATCAACGTGAAAAAACCGCAGTTCGTAAGCCCGGGCCAGATGGGCAATATCGTGGACAAATTCCATGAAGGCGGCAACGACAAAGTAATTCTGTGCGACCGTGGCGCGAACTTTGGTTATGACAACCTGGTTGTGGATATGCTGGGCTTCAGCGTGATGAAGAAAGTTTCTGGCAACTCGCCGGTGATTTTTGACGTTACCCATGCGCTGCAATGCCGTGACCCTTTTGGCGCAGCAAGCGGCGGTCGTCGTGCGCAGGTTACCGAACTGGCGCGCGCAGGTATGGCGGTAGGTCTGGCCGGTCTGTTTATTGAAGCGCATCCGGATCCAGCTAATGCGAAATGCGATGGTCCATCCGCGCTGCCGCTGGCGAAACTGGAACAGTTCCTGACTCAGATTAAAGCGATTGATGACCTGGTTAAAAGCTTCGACGAGCTGGATACCGAGAACTAAGAAAGTATTGCAGTCCGGAGAGATATCTCTTCGGACTGCTGTTTGAGATAAGTGTTAAGGGTGGCCGTCAGGCGCCAAACGCACCGTCAATTGTATGCATTGCCCCCGTCACAAACCCAGCCTCAGGGCCTGCAAGCCAGGCAACCATTCCCGCAACTTCCTCTGGACGGCCATGTCGTTTTAGCGCCATAAAACTGTGCATCACCTCTTTCAGTGGGCCATCTTCCGGGTTGGCATCAGTATCAATAGGACCCGGTTGAACCACGTTTACCGTAATGCCCCGCGGTCCAAAATCACGTGCCAGCCCCCGGGCCAGCCCTTGCAGCGCTGATTTGCTCACCGCATAAGAGGCCAGGCCAGCAAGAGGCATACGGTCGCCATTCACAGAACCAATAATGATAATGCGTCCGCCGTCAGGCATCTGTCGTGCCGCTTCCACGGCCGCATAGTATGGGGAGTGAATGTTAATCCGGAACAGGCGCTCCACGTCATCCGGATCCTGCTCCAGCGCATCACCAAACAGAATAATGCCTGCATTAACCACCAGCACGTCCAGCGGGCCGCTTTCGCGTACCCGGTTGATGACGGCGTTACGATCGGCGCTATCGGTTTGCGCTGTCTGGGTACCCGTCTCATCAGCAAGCGCTTTGGCAGCGTCAGGGGAGCCTGAATAGGTAAAGGTAACCGATGCGCCATCCGCGGCAAAACGGCGCACGATAGCCGCGCCAATCCCACGACTGCCGCCAAGAACCAGAACTGACTTGCCGTTAAAAGAAGACATGAGGTACTCCTTGAATAATTATGTAGTGATCGATATATAATGGGTGCACAGTTTTCTGTCAATGGATTTGTAATGAGCACTACAAAATGCACTCGGGCACCTGGACGCCCACGTAATTTTGATCCAGAAATGGCCGTTGCCAAAGTACAACCCTTGTTTCACGCACATGGCTATGACGCGGTTAGCGTGGCGGATGTCACCGCGGCGTTGTCGATCAAGCCCCCCAGTTTCTATGCTGCTTTTGGGAATAAAATCGGTCTTTATAAACGTGTTCTTGACCGCTACGTACAAACTGAGGCGATCCCTTTTGATGACATTCTTCGCCCCGACAAACCCGTTTCTGCATGTCTTACCGATCTGCTTGAAGAGGCGGCGCGACGTTATGCCGCAGATCCGCATACGCCGGGATGTTTGGTCCTGGAGGGCACGCACAGTAACGATCCGCAGGCGCGGAAGGTCGCGCGGAATTTCTACTCGGCTGCCGAACATAAAATTCACGACTTTATCGCACAGCGGCATCCTAAAGAGGCTGACAGCCTGACTGATTACGTCAGTACCACAATGCTTGGCCTGTCGGGAAAAGCGCGTTGCGGGCATTCGTTCGAACGTCTGCTAGCCAGCGCGCGAATCGCCAGCGTAGCGGTGCGGCATCAGCTTTCCAGATGATCATCACATGATAAGGTAGATAAATATGATGGGGAAAATGGGACTTTGCTTTAATACACCACCACCTGCGATACGTATTGTTATGTTGGCCACTTTCCTTTTGGGAACATCATTTCTGGCGTATTCGCAGAGTAAAGCTGATGTAATTTTGTATAACGGAAAGCTGGTTACAATGGACGAACAACAGCCAACGGCGCAGGCCGTGGCGATAAAAGGGCGACATATTGTTGCAGTTGGGAATGATGAAACGGTGAAAAAATGGGCCGGGACAAACACCAAGGAAATAAATCTGTCAGGGAAAACCGTTATTCCTGGATTGATTGATGCACATTTGCATGGCATTCGTGGAGGAAGGACGTTTTTATTCGAAACCTACTGGTTTGATGCCAAAAATTTACCTGATGCGCTGAATAAACTGTCGCAATCAGCAACAAAGAAAAATGCAGCACAATGGGTGGCAGTGGCTGGCTCATGGATCCCTGAACAATTTGCTGAAAAACGGGATCCGACGGTTCAGGAACTGAATCAGGCGGTGCCTCAGCATCCTGCGTATATACAAAGCCTTTATGACTATGCCCTGTTAAATCAAAAGGCTATCGAGACCCTAAAACTTAATAGTCCACAGCCGGATGTTCCGGCAGGGATCGTGATAGAACGCGATGACAAAGGGCTGGCAACGGGGACGTTGCGCGGGACAATTGGTAGTTTTAATCAGCTTTTTGCCCAGATTAGCCAGACTAGCGATGTTGAAAAGAACCTTAACGCATTTGTTCATTATTTAAATCAACGCGGCGTGGTCGGTTTTATTGATCCTTCAGCCGGGCATGAGCAAGCTTATCGTGATTTTTTTAAACTACAGCAACAGCCACCTCTCAGGATACGTGTCGGATATCGTTTATCGGCGCCGCCTGGTAATGAATCGGAGTGGTTTAAACAACGTCTGGCATTTCGCCCTCCAATGCATGATGACGGCAGAATGGCTTTCCTGGGCTTCGGTGAAAGCCTGGTGATGGCAATGAATGATGGCGTGCAGATGTCATCTGGATTTAAGTCTTCAACCGAATCCCACCTAGAACAACTTAAGGTGCTACAACTTGCCGCACAGGAAGGGGTTGCCGTTGAAATACATGCCTATACCGATGACAGCGCCGCTGCGATTTTAGATGTGATCAGCGAGGTGGCTAAATCGCATGATATTGCTCCATTGCGCTGGTCTATTGCTCATCTCAATACCGGTACGCCTGAAACGATTGCCCGTATGAAGAAATTAGGCGTAGCCTACTCTGTTCAAATGGGACCCTATTTTGAATCTCCCGCCATTGAGCGCGCGAATGGTAAAACGGTGGCGGCGCTATCATCACCAGTTCAACCCGCGTTAGAGCAGGAGGTTATCGTAGTAGGTGGTACGGATGCGACGCGGATTGGCGTTGCAGGAGTATGGCATGCCATTGAATATCATGTAACAGGTAAAGCGCTCGACGGTTCGGTACGTCATGATACGCGCCAGTTAAGCCGAGAAGATGCATTAAAAATGTATACCCTCAATGCCGCCTGGATAGCTTTTGCAGAACAGCAGAGGGGAAGTTTGCAGGCAGGTAAGCTCGCCGATTTTGCGGTGCTTAATCAGGATATTATGGCTATTCCGGCAGACAAATTGCACCAAACGGAGTCGTTATTAACGTTTGTCGATGGTCAACAGGTTTATCCGGAGCAGTGAGCGGTAAAAGAAAACGGCCCTGAGAAGGGCCGTGGGTTCTATCAGAAAGACTAATCAGGCAAATATCGTCATCAGATAGGCGATAAACAGCGCCAGATGCGCCGCACCGTTAAGCACGTTGGTGCGCCCGGTGGAGAAAGAGATGTGGCACAGTACCAGTGATGAAACCATCACAATCATCTCTGGCGCGCCCAGCGCAAAGACCAAATCATTCCCGGTTGCCCATGCGATCAGGGTCACTACCGGAACGGTCAGTGAAATGGTGGCTAACACCGAACCGAAGAATAAATTCATCGCCCGCTGTACCTGATTACTCAGAACCGCTTTCAGCGCGCCGAGGCCTTCAGGAGAGAGGATCAGCAATGCGACCAGGAAACCGGTAAATGCCACTGGGGCATTCAGTTCAGTCAGCAATGTCTCCAGCGGGCTGGCGTTCATTTTAGTCACGGCAATAACGGCGATCAGATGAATGATAAGCCAGGCAGCGTGCCACAAATTGCTATGTGCTGACGGTTTACCGTGATGCGGGTCGTCGTCGTCACCCTCGTCTTCATGCTCGTAAATGAACAGACTCTGGTGCGTTTTAGTTTGGATCAGCAAAAATACACCGTACATTGCCGCAGAAATTAACGCCACCAACAGCGCTTGTGCGGTAGTGAAATTCGCACCCGGTAAAGCCATTGGGAACACCAGTACAATAATGGCCAGTGGGAACAGTGCAATTAAATACTGCTTAATGCCAAACAGATTCATATACTGAGTGGCAAATTTACGGCCACCTAACAGTAATGAAAAACCGACCAGGCCGCCGGTTACGATCATAATGATTGAATATAGCGTATCGCGCATGAGCGTAGGCGCAGCATCGCCGGTCGCCATTAATGCGGAGATTAAGCTGACTTCAAGAATAACAACGGACAGGCTGAGGATCAGCGACCCGTAGGGTTCACCAAGTCGATGTGCTAATACGTCCGCATGACGGACAACACTGAATGCACTGCTTAATATACCAATAAGGGCCAGCGCATTAATGCCGATGACCACTGGTAGTGACTGACTGCTCCCCCATAAGAACAGTACTACCAGTGCCAAAATCGGGAAGACGAGAGAAGTCTCCTTGTGGCGGGTTTTTACCGCCTCTTGTACGTGTGTCATTGAACTAATTCTCCATCTCTGCAGGTATTTATAATTATAAAAGTATTAAAGAATGTAAAAAATAACAGAACTTTCGGTATTTCCGATCTGATTTTACGTAATTTTACGGCATGGACCATTTTTTGCATCCGAGCGAATGAAATTGCATATCTTGTTTAGAGAATATTTAAATAACAGCACATTAGATTTTAGCGTCCACAAAAATTGATGAGCGTACTGATACAAATGATAGTGCAGGACGTACCACCCCGAGAGGATATAAAGTGCCGTTGACACTTTGTTCCCTTGCAAGCGAGCGGTGAATTGCCTATTGTCCAGCTATTGGTTTCAAAATGAGCAGTAAAAAAGCCCGGAAGGCGTCAAAAAAGTTGTCGCAGGGAAGCAGCAGTGGCGGAGGTGTAAGGTGTTAACGCGTGATTTTTTATTGAATGCCGACTGTAAGACGGCATTTGGTGCTATTGAAGAATCACTACTCTGGTCAGCGGAACAACGGGCAGCCTCACTGGCCGCCACGCTTGCATGCCGACCAGATGATGGACCGGTGTGGATCTTCGGTTATGGATCGTTGATGTGGAACCCGGCCTTAGAGTTTGAAGAGTCCTGTACCGGGACGTTAGTCGGCTGGCACCGTGCCTTTTGCCTGCGTCTGACGGCGGGGCGAGGAACGGCGTGTCAGCCAGGACGTATGCTGGCCCTGAAAGAGGGCGGACGCACCACCGGTGTGGCCTACCGTTTGCCGGACGCGTCGCTGGAACAAGAGCTTTCTCTGCTGTGGAAGCGTGAAATGATCACCGGATGCTATCTACCAACCTGGTGCCAGTTGACGTTGGATGACGGTCGGGCGGTAAACGCGCTGGTCTTTATTATGGATCCGCGTCATCCGCTGTTTGAGTCAGATACGCGCGCGCAGGTGATTGCGCCGCTTATCGCCGCGGCGAGCGGACCTTTAGGCACCAATGCCCAGTATCTGTTCTCACTGGAACAAGAGCTGGTCAAGTTGGGGATGCAGGATGACTGTCTTAACGATCTGGTGATCACAGTCAAACGATTGTTGGGAGAGAACCTGCCGGAAGGTGTTATGCGTCCAGGATTTGCCTAATATCGCCCGATGTTGTATGCCCGATAAGCCAGGTGCTTATCGGGCGTTTAACGCTTAGGCTGCAATAAAACTTATCGAATGCTCGAGCGACTGGCTATGGCTGTCGATCAGCACATTCCAGACGCCGGTATACGGTACGGTTAACCATGCGTTATCACGATCCTGCACGCTTAAGATGTCGGACTGCGTGTCTTTGACGTGATTTTTCTCGCTCATCAGGTGGATGTGGCAGCGCTCAGAACAGCGCACTACCACCGTATCACCACCAAATAACTTTAAACTCGCCTTCACTAATGCCATTTTTCACCCCGTTCTTGAAAACAACGTACTTTCTGTCGAAAGTGCTGCGTGATGTTGTTCACATTTCACTCATTGCATAACACCAAAGGGGGAGCAACAGGATGCTGATTTTGATCAAAAAATGGCATAACGATTAAACAAAAGTGACAAAATCCCTCAAAAGGGTTGAAAGGGCGTGCTAACGTTCAACGAAACCGCGCCCATCTACGATTAAATCCGGAAATTATCGACACTTTCAGTGTGCTTGCCTGAAAACGGTGTATCAGAAGGTCAGCACTTTATCTGCAGCCAGCGTCCATTGAGCCAGTTCTACCAGCGTGCCGACGGCTACTCCGTCAATTAACGGAAGCGTCGTGATCCCGCGGCCATCGGTGCAGGTTTTACACAGTTTGACCGGCACATTTTGCGCCGTCAGGATCTCCAGCATTTGCTGAATATTATATCCTTCCGCAGGTTTTTGACCGCTAAGCCCCGCCGTTACCGCGTCCGACATTAAAAATAAACGTAGGTCGAGTTCCGCATCCTGTTCGCGCAGGGCGATGGCCAGACGCAGGCTGTTAAATAACGATTCGCTTCCATAGGCTGCACCGTTCGCGACGATCACTATCTTTTGCATTATTACTCCTGTTGTCAGATGGAAGGGATAATTCCTGGCGTGTATGTTACTCCCTGTTCCTGATGTGGGAAAGAAAGCATGGTTGCAGGAGTGGGTACCTCTAATTATCCATGTCAGAAAATCCCGAAAACGGGGATAAAGGCTGCAATTAACAGCCGAAGACGTTATGGTTTAGGTTAAGTGTGTCTAATTAATTGATGTAAGAAACAACTGACGATTTGAGCCGTAATATTTATTTTTCTCTCGCTGTATTCTCACTCTTGCCATTGGCAGGCGGTATTGCCAACGCACGGACATCTTTTATTCACCAGGCTGAAAACCCTTTCGATAACAATAGTGATGGCTTACCCGAGCTCGGTATGGCGCCGGAGTCGCGGGCAGGCGAAAAGCACTTTGCTGAAATGGTCAAAGCGTTTGGTGAAGCCAGCATGACCGATAACGGGCTTGATACGGGTGAACAGGCGAAGCAGTTCGCGTTTGGTCAGGTGCGTGACACGGTCAGCGAACAGGTTAATCAGCAACTGGAATCCTGGCTCTCTCCCTGGGGAAACGCCAGCGTTGGATTGCAGGTGGATAACGAAGGCAGCTTTACCGGAAGTCGGGGAAGCTGGTTTATCCCATGGCAGGACAATCAACGATATTTAACCTGGAGCCAGTTGGGGCTGACGCAACAGGACGAAGGTTTAGTCAGCAATGCGGGGATTGGGCAGCGCTGGGTACGCGACGGCTGGTTTCTGGGTTACAACACTTTCTATGACAACCTGTTGGATGAAAATCTGCCCCGGGGAGGCCTTGGCGCCGAGGCGTGGGGCGAATACTTGCGCTTATCCGCTAACTATTACCAACCGTTGTCCTCCTGGCAGGAGCGTTCCGCAACCCAGGAACAACGGATGGCCCGCGGCTACGACCTGACTGCGCAAATGCGCATGCCGTTCTATCAACACCTCAATACCAGCGTCAGCGTGGAACAGTATTTTGGCGACCGGGTGGATTTGTTTCATTCCGGAACCGGGTACCACAATCCTGTGGCGGTGAATCTGGGATTGAGCTATACGCCGGTGCCATTGATCACCGTGACAGCACAACATAAGCAGGGCGAAAGCGGAGTCAGCCAGAATAACCTTGGCTTAACGCTGAATTACCGCTTTGGCGTGCCGCTAAAAAAACAACTGATGGTCAGCGAGGTGGCAAACAGCCGATCGCTGCGCGGCAGTCGTTATGACGATCCGCAGCGTAACAATCTGCCGACGCTGGAATATCGCCAGCGTAAAACATTGTCGGTATTTTTGGCCACGCCGCCCTGGGATCTCAAGTCTGGTGAGACGGTGGCGCTGAAGCTGCAGGTGCGTAGTTTGCATGGGATCCGCCATTTGACCTGGCAGGGTGATACCCAGGCGTTGAGTTTAACGGCGGGTAGCGATAACCGAAGCGCGCAAGGCTGGACGATTATTATGCCGAAGTGGGACAGCAGCGAAGGCGCGACAAACCGCTGGCGGTTGTCTGTGGTGGTAGAAGATGAGCAGGGTCAGCGTGTCTCTTCCAATGAGATCACGCTATCACTGACCGAACCGTTTATTACCGTTTCGGAAAATGATCCTCGTTAGCAATGAAGCATCAACGCGTTATCAGAAAATGCGTTCCTGATGTACCCATACCGCGGCTTCGACGCGTGATTTGAGCTTCATTTTCTTCAACATATGCTTCACATGGACTTTTACCGTACTTTCAGTGATGTCCAGACGACGGGCGATCATCTTGTTCGGCAGCCCCTGGGCAATGAGCTTGAGAATGTCGCGCTCACGCGGTGTCAGTTGGGTGACATCACGGTCCGACGTTGCACGATTAGCACGCAGGCTGGCGGCCAGAACCGGCGTTAAGGCTTCACTCAGCACCATTTCACCGGCCGCTGATTGCTGTAAGGCTTTGAGTAAATCTTCAGGCTCCATATCTTTCAGCAGATAACCATCAGCGCCGCGTTTCAGTGCGGTAACTACGTCTTCTTCATGATTGGATACGCTAAACACAACGATACGGCCCGACAGTGACTTTTCACGCAGCTTATCGAGAGTTTCCAGGCCATTCATGCCGGGCATGTTGAGATCAAGCAGGATCAGATCGGGATCAAGGGATTCAGCCAGCTCGATACCCTGCTCACCATTGCTGGCTTCGCCGACAACGGTAATATCGGGCGCCATGCTGACAAGCTGTTTTACACCGGTTCGCAGCATCGGATGATCGTCGATCAACAGGATGGTTGCCGGTTCCAGATTACTCATGGGTATCTCCTTGGACTTCTGTGAAGTTTGTTTCGGGAATAAAAGTGACAGCAACTTCAGTACCGCCCGTCTCGCGACGGCGTACGCGGCAATCGCCGCGCAAGCTCTGCGCACGATCGCGCATTATAATCATGCCGTAGTGGTTACTGCGTTCGGCGTTTTCCGGTACGCCGCAGCCGTTATCTTGCACTGTTAGTTTGACCTGCTTGCCATTTTGCACCACCGTCACGACCACTTCATTGGCCTGAGAGTGTTTAAGTGCATTACTCAGGGCTTCGCGCGCAATTTGTAGCAGGTGAATCGCCTGATGCGAAGGGACCAGACGTGGCGGTAGCTGATAATCCAGCTTAACCGTAAATCCAAAACGGGCGCTGTACTCCTGACAGCTGGCTTCCAGCGCCGGCCGTAATCCAGGTTCTGTGAGCTGTAAACGGAAGGTGGTTAACAGCTCACGCAGTTGTGCCCACGAAGCATTCAGCTCGTTACGAATCTGGCTGAGCAACTCGCGACAGTTATCTGAAAGCGCATCGCCCTGCATCTGCAAACAGCTAACCTGCATCTTCATACAAGAGAGCGATTGTGCAATAGAATCATGAAGTTCGCGTGCAATGGTGGCACGCTCTTCCATCACGATCAACTGCTGCTGACGCTCCTGATGTCTGTCGAGCGCGAGCGTTGCGGTCAGTTGCTCAACCAGGGTATCAACCAGCTGCTGCTGATCGTGGCTGAGATGGCGTCCGTTCGGCAAGGTGGCGAGCAGAATACCATATTGGGTATGCGCATCGGTCAGCCGCCATTTCAATGTGATCCCGCCGTCAATCGCGGGCAGCGTTCCGCGAGGACACAGATGGCAACCTTTCTCATCACAGCTGGCATTGGACTGACAGGTAAATTCCTGATGATTGTCTTCATCTTCCAGGTCGTAAACCCGGAGTTCAATATCATGTAGCAAGGTCAAATTTTGCAGACCGTTCAGTACCGGAGAGAGGCGTTCGCACAACGGCACCTGAGAGTGCAGGCGGCGGTTGGCTTGCCACAGAAAAGAAAGGATCTGATTTTTGTGCTCCAGTCCCGCCGTTTTTTCCTGCACCCGCTGTTCCAGCACGGCATAACTTTCGGCCAGTTCTTCCGACATATTATTCAGTGCCGAGCCCAGAGCGGCCATCTCATTACGCCCGCTGATACGCGCGCGTTGGGTAAAATCACGTTGGCTGACGGCTCGCGCCATCGCCAGCAGCTGCTTCCACGGCTCTAACAGGCGCACGCGCAGCCAGATAATGGTGAAAACCAGCAGCAATGCCATAAATATGGCCATCAGGCGATGCAGCAGGACGACGCGTTCAATGCGTAATTCGGTGGTATGGTCAAAGGCGGTAACCAGCTTATCCAGACCGCCTACAAAGCGCGTTACATCCTGCGCTACCGCATCAGGCGTTTGCGCATGCGCAAGTCCCGGCGCCAGTTCAGTGTGCCAGTAATCCTGTAGTGCTTTTAACTGCGCCTGTTGTCCGTCTCGCTTTGCGGCACGCGTCAACTCCGGGCTAAACGCCGTTTTCTCCATTTCATCCAGAAGCGGTTGATCGCTAGCGTCCAGCGGTACGGCTGCCAGCAGGCGATAACTCTGCATGCGCAGCGATCCCGCTTTGTTGATTGCATGGGCGCTACCCTGAACGCCCTGAACCAGCCAGCCGGAGACAGCCATACCAGCCACGCCGATGGCTGTGGACAATAAAACAATCAGCGCCACCTGGTTGACCAGCGTAAGCGGGGAGAGACAACGTTTAAACATGGTGACTTGTTCCTTCGGGTTTTCGTCGAACAGAAAACCTTATTGAATGACGATTCTGCTGCAGGCAGTGGCGTTATTCTCGGCGATACACTGGAGTATACCCATACCTCAAACGGGCTACCTCTTAATTGCCAGTGGAGGGAGAGATCCCGGGCGAGGGGGAGTAGGGGACGACAGAAGCGTGAAAAACCACATCTTTTTTACCGAAGTTATGTACTCATTTAGGGTAATGATAAATTTTAGGCATGAATAATGACACCTTTTCCTTTGATTTATATCAACTTACCTCCAGCTGTAAACCCTAATGTTGCAGGCATCGAAACAAGTATCAGAGGTGTCTATGAGTCACTCATCTGCCCCGGAAAGGGCATCTGGAGCTGTAATTACCGAATGGCGGCCGGAAGATCCCGCCTTCTGGCAGCAGCGTGGTCAACGAATCGCCAGCCGTAACCTGTGGATTTCCGTCCCTTGCTTGCTGCTGGCGTTTTGCGTGTGGATGTTATTTAGCGCTGTGGCGGTGAACTTACCGAAAGTCGGATTTGATTTCACCACTGAACAGCTATTCATGCTGACGGCATTACCTTCGGTGTCCGGCGCGCTGCTGCGTGTTCCGTACTCCTTTATGGTTCCCCTGTTTGGTGGACGTCGCTGGACAGCGTTTAGCACCGGTATCCTGATCATTCCTTGCGTATGGTTAGGTTTTGCGGTGCAGGATACCTCCACGCCGTTTAGTACCTTTATTATTATCTCTCTGTTGTGCGGTTTCGCCGGTGCGAACTTTGCGTCCAGCATGGCAAACATCAGTTTCTTCTTTCCAAAACAGAAACAGGGTGGTGCGCTGGGTCTGAACGGTGGCCTGGGCAACATGGGCGTCAGCGTGATGCAGTTGGTTGCGCCGCTGGTGGTTTCACTGTCAATCTTTGCCGCATTTGGTAGCCACGGGGTTGAACAACCTGATGGTACGCAGCTGTATCTGGCAAACGCCGCATGGATTTGGGTACCGTTCCTTGCGGTGTTAACGCTGGCTGCATGGTTTGGTATGAATGAACTGGCAACCTCAAAAGCGTCGCTGAAAGAGCAATTGCCGGTGCTGAAACGTGGGCATCTGTGGATTATGAGCCTGCTGTATCTGGCAACCTTCGGTTCATTCATCGGTTTCTCTGCCGGTTTTGCCATGTTGTCAAAAACGCAGTTTCCTGAGGTACAGATCCTGCATTACGCCTTCTTTGGACCGTTGATTGGCGCGCTGGCTCGTTCAGCGGGTGGCGCAATCTCTGACCGTCTGGGCGGAACCCGTGTAACGCTGGTGAACTTCGTGCTGATGGCTATTTTCAGTGCCTTACTGTTCCTGACGCTGCCATCAAACGGTGTCGGTGGCAACTTTATCGCCTTCTTCGCGGTGTTCCTGGCATTGTTCCTGACGGCTGGTCTGGGGAGTGGTTCAACCTTCCAGATGATCTCCGTTATCTTCCGCAAGCTGACGATGGACAGAGTGAAAGCTGAAGGTGGTTCAGAAGAGAAAGCAATGCGCGAAGCAGCAACCGACACCGCGGCAGCGTTGGGCTTTATCTCAGCCATTGGTGCGATTGGCGGCTTCTTTATCCCGAAAGCATTTGGAACGTCTCTGGCGTTAACTGGTTCGCCGGTCGATGCGATGAAAGTCTTTCTGATCTTCTATGTCGCTTGTGTGGTCATCACCTGGGCGGTATACGGACGTCATTCTAAAAAGTAAAAAAGTAGTAGCAGTTGATTATCCATTGCGCGGTGTTAGACCGCGCTTTTTTTTGTTCTAAATTAGTTACAACATACTTATATGTGAGCTCATGACGAAAGTCTGCGAAAACGGTTCTGGTAATATGCTAAGCAGGGGGGATACCCCTTAATACCCACTTATAAAGAATTTAACATTTGTATGATAAGTGAATTATTTAAAATCCTTTAAATTCAGAATATTACGCTAAAAAACAATATCCCACTTTGGGGGTATGTAAAAACCAACCTCCATTTTTCATCCCTGCATGCCTTGATCGTTATCAATTCTCACGCCCTTTCAGAGCGTTACCTTCGCTCTCAATCAAGCAATGTCGATTTATCAGAGAGCCGTCAGGCTCCTACAGGAGAAAACCGATGAGTAAATTCCTGGACCGGTTTCGCTACTTCAAGCAGAAGGGCGAAACCTTTGCCGATGGGCATGGCCAGCTTCTCAATACCAACAGGGACTGGGAGGACGGATACCGCCAGCGTTGGCAGCATGATAAAATCGTGCGTTCAACCCACGGGGTAAACTGCACGGGCTCATGCAGCTGGAAAATCTATGTGAAAAATGGTCTGGTGACCTGGGAGACCCAGCAAACTGACTACCCACGCACGCGTCCAGATATGCCTAACCACGAGCCTCGCGGCTGCCCACGTGGTGCAAGCTATTCCTGGTATCTCTACAGCGCTAACCGTCTGAAATACCCGCTGATGCGCAAACGTCTGATGAAGATGTGGCGTGAAGCAAAAAGACTGCACAGCGATCCGGTAGACGCATGGGCATCCATCATCGAAGACGCCGACAAAGCAAAAAGCTTCAAACAAGCGCGTGGTCGTGGTGGGTTTGTTCGTTCTTCCTGGCAGGAAGTGAATGAACTGATTGCTGCATCTAACGTTTACACCATCAAAACCTATGGCCCTGACCGCGTTGCAGGCTTCTCTCCGATTCCGGCGATGTCGATGGTTTCTTATGCTTCCGGCGCACGCTATATGTCGCTGATTGGCGGTACCTGCCTGAGTTTCTACGACTGGTACTGTGACCTGCCGCCGGCTTCCCCGCAAACCTGGGGCGAGCAAACCGACGTACCGGAATCTGCCGACTGGTATAACTCCAGCTACATTCTTGCATGGGGCTCTAACGTACCGCAGACCCGTACTCCGGATGCACACTTCTTTACTGAAGTTCGCTATAAAGGCACTAAAACGGTAGCGATTACTCCGGACTACGCAGAAATCGCCAAACTTTGCGACCTGTGGCTGGCACCGAAGCAGGGAACCGATGCTGCGATGGCAATGGCGATGGGCCATGTCATGCTGCGCGAGTTCCACCTCGATAACCCGAGCCAGTACTTCACCGACTACGTTCGTCGTTATACTGACATGCCAATGCTGGTGATGCTCGAAGAGCGTGACGGTTACTATGCTGCTGGTCGTATGCTGCGTGCGGCGGATCTGGTCGACTCTCTGGGCCAGGAAAATAACCCAGAATGGAAAACCGTCGCTATCAACAGCAACGGCGAAATGGTTGCGCCAAACGGTTCAATTGGTTTCCGTTGGGGCGAAAAGGGCAAATGGAACCTTGAGCAACGCGACGGTACGTCCGGTGATGAAACCGAACTGCAACTCAGCCTGCTGGGTAGCCAGGACGATATCGCTGAAGTGGGCTTCCCGTACTTTGGCGGCGAAGGTACCGAGCACTTCAGTAAAGTAGAGCTGGAAAATATTCTGCTGCACAAACTGCCGGTTAAACGCCTGCAGTTGGCCGATGGCTCTACCGCGCTGGTGACCACCGTTTACGACCTGACCATGGCTAACTATGGCCTGGAACGTGGTCTGAACGACGAAAACTGCGCGACCAGCTACGATGACGTGAAAGCGTACACGCCGGCATGGGCAGAAAAAATCACTGGCGTATCACGTTCTCAGATCGTGCGCATTGCCCGTGAATTTGCGGATAACGCCGATAAAACACACGGTCGTTCGATGATCATCGTCGGTGCGGGCCTGAACCACTGGTACCACCTCGATATGAACTATCGTGGCCTGATCAATATGCTGGTGTTCTGCGGTTGTATCGGTCAGAGCGGCGGCGGTTGGGCCCACTACGTCGGCCAGGAAAAACTGCGTCCGCAAACCGGCTGGCAGCCGCTGGCGTTTGCTCTTGACTGGCAGCGTCCGCCTCGTCATATGAACAGCACTTCCTACTTCTATAACCACTCCAGCCAATGGCGCTATGAGACGGTTACTGCGCAGGAACTGCTTTCCCCGATGGCAGACAAATCCCGCTACAGCGGTCATTTGATTGATTTTAACGTTCGCGCTGAACGTATGGGCTGGTTGCCATCTGCGCCGCAGTTAGGGACTAACCCACTGCGTATCGCCGAAGAAGCGCAGAAAGCAGGTATGACGCCGGTGGATTACACCGTTAAATCCCTGAAAGAAGGTTCTATTCGCTTTGCGGCAGAGCAGCCGGAAAACGGTAAAAACCATCCGCGTAACCTGTTTATCTGGCGTTCTAACCTGCTCGGTTCTTCCGGTAAAGGCCACGAGTACATGCTCAAGTATCTGCTGGGTACTGAACATGGTATTCAGGGCAAAGATCTCGGCCAGCAGAGCGGCGTGAAGCCTGAAGAAGTGGAATGGCAGGATAACGGCCTGGACGGCAAACTGGATCTGGTTGTCACGCTGGACTTCCGTCTGTCGAGCACCTGTCTGTATTCCGACATCGTGTTGCCGACCGCAACCTGGTATGAAAAAGACGATATGAATACCTCGGACATGCATCCGTTTATTCATCCTCTGTCTGCGGCAGTTGACCCGGCCTGGGAATCGAAGAGCGACTGGGAAATCTACAAAGCCATCGCCAAGAAATTCTCTGAAGTTTGCGTGGGTCATCTCGGTAAAGAAACCGACGTCGTTACGCTGCCAATTCAGCACGACTCTGCAGCAGAACTGGCACAACCGCTGGACGTGAAGGACTGGAAAAAAGGTGAATGTGACCTGATTCCTGGTGTTACCGCACCGCACATCATGACCGTTGAGCGTGATTATCCGGCAACCTACGAGCGTTTCACCTCCATCGGCCCGCTGATGGAAAAAATCGGTAACGGCGGTAAAGGGATTGCCTGGAATACCCAGAGCGAAATGGATCTGCTGCGTAAGCTCAATTACACCAAGGCTGAAGGTCCGGCAAAAGGCCAGCCTTGGCTTAATACCGCAATTGATGCAGCCGAGATGATCCTGACGCTGGCGCCGGAAACTAACGGTCAGGTAGCCGTTAAAGCCTGGGCTGCGCTGAGTGAATTTACCGGTCGTGACCATACGCATCTGGCGCTGAATAAAGAAGACGAAAAAATTCGCTTCCGCGATATTCAGGCGCAGCCGCGCAAAATTATCTCCAGCCCGACCTGGTCAGGACTGGAAGATGAACACGTGTCTTATAACGCCGGCTATACCAACGTTCACGAGCTGATCCCATGGCGTACGCTGTCTGGTCGCCAGCAGTTGTATCAGGATCATCAATGGATGCGTGACTTTGGTGAAAGCCTGCTGGTTTACCGTCCGCCAATCGACACCCGTTCGGTGAAAGCGGTGATTGGCGAGAAATCTAACGGTAACCCGGAAAAAGCGCTCAACTTCCTGACGCCGCACCAGAAATGGGGTATCCACTCCACTTACAGCGACAACTTGCTGATGCTGACGCTGTCACGCGGTGGCCCGATTGTGTGGATGAGCGAAGTCGATGCGAAGGATCTGGGAATCGAAGATAACGACTGGATCGAAGTCTTCAACAGCAACGGTGCGCTGACGGCACGTGCAGTTGTCAGCCAGCGTGTACCGGCCGGGATGACCATGATGTACCACGCGCAGGAACGTATCGTTAACCTGCCGGGTTCAGAAATCACCCAGCAGCGCGGTGGGATCCACAACTCGGTGACCCGTATTACGCCGAAACCGACCCATATGATCGGCGGCTATGCGCAGTTGGCCTACGGCTTTAACTACTACGGCACCGTCGGTTCAAACCGTGATGAGTTCGTAGTTGTACGTAAGATGAAGAACATTAACTGGTTGGATGGCGAAGGCAATGACCAGGTACAGGAGAGCGTAAAATGAAAATTCGTTCACAAGTCGGCATGGTGCTGAATCTCGATAAGTGCATCGGCTGCCACACCTGTTCAGTGACCTGTAAAAACGTCTGGACCAGCCGTGAAGGTATGGAGTACGCCTGGTTCAACAACGTCGAAAGTAAGCCTGGCGTTGGCTTCCCGAACGACTGGGAAAACCAGGAAAAATGGAAGGGCGGTTGGATCCGTAAAATCAACGGCAAACTGCAGCCGCGCATGGGTAACAAAGCGCTGCTGTTGGGTAAAATATTTGCTAACCCGCATCTGCCGGGCATGGATGATTACTACGAGCCGTTTGATTTTGACTACCAGACGTTGCATAACGCCCCGGCAGACAGCAAAGCGCAGCCGATTGCTCGTCCACGCTCGCTGATCACCGGTCAGCGAATGGATAAAATCACCAGCGGTCCGAACTGGGAAGAAATTCTGGGCGGCGAGTTCGAAAAACGCGCCAAAGATCAGAACTTCGAAAACATGCAGAAGGCGATGTACGGTCAGTTCGAAAACACCTTCATGATGTACCTGCCGCGTCTGTGTGAGCACTGCCTTAATCCGGCGTGTGTGGCGACCTGTCCGAGCGGCGCTATCTACAAGCGTGAAGAAGATGGCATCGTGCTGATCGACCAGGACAAGTGCCGCGGCTGGCGTATGTGTATCACCGGCTGCCCGTACAAGAAGATCTACTTCAACTGGAAGAGCGGGAAATCGGAGAAGTGCATTTTCTGCTACCCGCGTATCGAAGCTGGTCAGCCGACCGTTTGCTCCGAAACCTGTGTAGGTCGTATCCGTTACCTCGGCGTACTGCTGTATGACGCAGATGCGATCGAAAGTGCAGCAAGCACCGAGCACGAGAAAGATCTGTACCAGCGTCAGCTGGACGTGTTCCTCGATCCGAACGATCCGGCTGTTATTGAACAGGCGCTGAAAGATGGTATTCCGCTGAGCGTCATTGATGCCGCACAGCAGTCTCCGGTTTACAAAATGGCGATGGACTGGAAGCTGGCGCTGCCGCTGCATCCGGAATACCGCACACTGCCGATGGTCTGGTACGTGCCGCCATTGTCACCGATTCAGTCAGCTGCTGATGCGGGCGAGCTGGGCAGCAACGGTATTCTGCCGGATGTTGACAGCCTGCGTATTCCGGTTCAGTACCTGGCGAACCTGCTGACTGCAGGTGACACCCAGCCGGTACTGTTGGCGCTGAAACGTATGCTGGCGATGCGTCACTACAAACGTGCGGAAACTGTTGACGGCAAAGTTGATACCCGTGCGCTGGAAGAGGTGGGCTTAAGCGAAGCGCAGGCACAGGAAATGTATCGTTACCTGGCGATCGCAAACTACGAAGATCGTTTCGTGGTACCGAGCAGCCATCGTGAACTGGCACGTGACGCGTTCCCGGAGAAAAGCGGTTGTGGCTTTACCTTCGGCGACGGTTGCCACGGTTCTGATACTAAATTCAATCTGTTCAACAGCCGCCGCATCGACGCTGTCGATGTGACCAGCAAAACGGAGCCGCACCAATGATAGAACTCGTCATTGTTTCGCGTCTGCTCGAGTACCCGGATGCTGCCTTGTGGCAGCATCAGCAGGAACTTTTCGATGCACTCGCGTCATCTGAGAACCTGGATAAAGAGGATGCCCAGACTCTGGGCGTTTTCCTGCGCGATCTAACCTCGCAGGACATGCTGGATGTGCAGGCTGCCTACAGCGAACTGTTTGACCGTGGCCGTGCGACATCGCTGCTGCTGTTTGAACATGTTCATGGTGAATCCCGCGATCGCGGTCAGGCTATGGTTGACCTGATGGCACAGTATGAGCAGCACGGTTTACAGCTCGACAGCCGCGAACTTCCCGATCATCTGCCGCTGTATCTGGAATACCTTGCGCAACTGCCGAAAAGCGAAGCGCTAGGTGGCTTACAGGATATTGCGCCGATTCTGGCGCTGCTTAGCGCTCGTTTGCAACAGCGTGAAAGCCGTTATGCGGTGCTGTTCGATCTGCTGTTAAAACTGGCGAATACCGTTATCGACAGCGATAAAGTGGCTGAAAAAATTGCGGATGAAGCCCGTGACGATACTCCACAAGCGCTGGATGCGGTCTGGGAAGAAGAGCAGGTGAAATTCTTCGCCGATCAGGGGTGTGGCGAGTCGGAAATCTCCGCTCACCAGCGTCGTTTTGCCGGGGCCGTTGCGCCGCAGTATCTGAATATCACCACCGGAGGACAGCAATAATGCACTTCCTGAATACGTTCTTCTTTGACATCTATCCGTACATCGCGGGTTCTGTCTTTCTGATCGGCAGCTGGCTGCGTTATGACTATGGGCAATATACATGGCGTGCAGCTTCCAGTCAGATGCTGGATCGCAAAGGGATGAACCTGGCGTCAAACCTGTTTCACATCGGGATCCTGGGTATCTTTGCTGGGCACTTCCTTGGCATGTTGACGCCGCACTGGATGTATGAAGCCTGGCTACCGCTTGAAGTGAAACAAAAGATGGCAATGTTTGCGGGCGGTGCCAGTGGCCTGATGTGTCTGATTGGTGGTGTACTGCTGCTGAAACGTCGTCTGTTCAGCCCGCGCGTGCGGGCCACCACCACCGGGGCGGATATTCTGATCCTCTCACTGCTGGTGATCCAGTGTGCGCTGGGCCTGCTGACCATTCCGTTTTCCGCCCAGCATATGGACGGTAGCGAGATGATGAAGCTGGTGAACTGGGCGCAGACAGTGGTGACCTTCCAGGGCGGAGCGTCTCAATATCTCGATGGTGTTGCGTTCATTTTCCGTATGCACCTGGTGCTGGGTATGACGCTATTCCTGTTGTTCCCATTCTCTCGTCTGGTACACATCTGGAGCGTCCCGGTCGAATATCTGACACGCAAATACCAGATTGTTCGCGCGCGTCACTAATCGTATATTTGAGAGTGACAAAACCCTGCTTCGGCGGGGTTTTTTTATGCCTGTTTGCCGGATGGCGGCGCAAGCGCCTTATCCGGCCTACGAAGGTATCAGCGAGCGCTGTAGGCCTGATAAGTGCAGCGCATCAGACAAATAAAGGGCATTGCAGAGGAATTGAGTGTGTTGCTTTATGAAGTGATGGTGGTGGGGGAAGGATTACTCAGCGCTACGCGCTTCGCCCTTCGGGTCGTTGCCTGTGGCAACGCTTTCTCGCTACGCTCGAATCGAACCTTAGTCGAAACTTCTCATCCTTCCCGCATGGGTGGAATATGGGGCATTAGAGATTGATTTGCTGTTGGTGCTTTATGAAGTGATGGTGGTGGGGGAAGGATTCGAACCTTCGAAGTCGATGACGGCAGATTTACAGTCTGCTCCCTTTGGCCGCTCGGGAACCCCACCAGGGGTATACTAATTTTATGAATCTACAGGAATGAGTGGTGGTGGGGGAAGGATTCGAACCTTCGAAGTCGATGACGGCAGATTTACAGTCTGCTCCCTTTGGCCGCTCGGGAACCCCACCACAGGGTAAATTCATTATGCTGCTTGCATTCTATAGCGGGAAGGATTATTCGGAGCTAAAGCTCCTCACCCTTCGGGCCGTTGCCTGCGGCAACGTTCTCTCACTATCGCTCGAGTCGAACCTTGAAGTCGATGACGGCAGATTTGCAGTCAGCTCCCTTATGATCGCTCGGGAACCCCACCACGGGGTAATGCTAATTACTGGCCTGCTTCCGTTGGAAGCGGGGCGCATCATATCAAATGATGCGCCCCTGTAAAGCATTCCGTTGATAAAAAAGAACTGGTTGCCTGATTTTTACACGTAAAGATGTAAAGGTAACCAATTAACTTATCAATCGATTACAGAATAATCGTTCGGTTACCGTAAACAAAGACGCGTTGAGCCAGAACCTGATACAGCGCACGGCTTAATACATTTTTTTCAACGTCGCGACCCGCGCGCATCATATCTTCGGCGGTGTAGGTGTGATCAACATGGATCACGTCCTGCATAATGATTGGGCCTTCATCGAGGTTATCATTCACGTAGTGGGCCGTCGCGCCGATGATCTTCACGCCGCGTTCATAAGCCTGATGGTATGGACGAGCACCAATGAATGCTGGCAGGAATGAATGGTGAATATTGATAATTTTATTCGGAAAGCGTGAAACAAATGTCGGGGTCAGAACGCGCATGTATTTAGCCAGCACGACATAGTCCGGCTGGTGGGCGTCGATAGCATCAGCCATTTTCTGATCATGTTCGTCACGTGTTAAACCTTCATGGCTCACCAGCTCAAACGGAATATCAAACCGTTCAACCAGAGGACACAAGGTCTCGTGATTGCCGATCACCGCGGCGATTTCAACATCCAGCCCGCCATAATTGGCCTTCATTAATAAATCGCCCAGGCAATGCGCTTCCTTGGTGACCAAAATGACGATGCGGCGGCGGCCTGCTGGGGTTAATTCACGAATCGAGCCTTCAGGTAAGGCGCTGTCCAGATCGGCAAGCAGCGTGACGTCGTTAAAAATGCCCTCCAGTTCGGTGCGCATAAAAAAGCGTCCGGTACGGTGGTCCACAAACTCATTGTTCTGCACGATGTTCAGTTCATGCTTGTAACAGATATTCGTAATGCGCGCGATCAGACCTTTTTGGTCCGGGCAAATAGTACGCAGCACTTTTCGTTGTAATGAATGCATTTGCAGCGGTGATCCTGTTGAGAATGTTTGCAAAATTGATACTGTCGGGCGTTGATTAGCCGCAGCACTTTTTAAATTTTTTACCTGAGCCACAAGGGCAGGTATCGTTTCGTCCAATTTGAGGGCGTGTACCGTCTATATAGTACCACTGACCGTTTTCTTTTAAAAAACGAGAGCGCTCGATAATTGCACCTGTTTTACCTTGTTCAGAAAACCGTGCGACAAAACTGACGTAGCCGATATTTTCTGTGTCTGCCGTCTCTTGTTCAAAAACGGTCAGTCCAAGCCATTCGGTATGAGTAAATCCTGCGATAATGTCGTCGCGAAACTCGGCCGCATGACAATCCGGATGCCAGGTCCTGATAAGGTAATCTGCGTCTTTCATCACAAAAGCACAGTAACGAGAACGCATGAGGTGTGACGGCGTAGGTGCTACTTGCGCGCCGGACACATAACGGTAGCAACATAGGCTATACTCGACAGCGCTACCACAGGGACAAAGCTGAGACACAAAGTACTCCCTGGAATATAAAAACGGCGTAAAAACGCCAGAGTGGCACTATGTTAACTGAGCGGTAGCTATGTTGCTACGTCTGCAAGCCAGGGGAAGTTTGTACGTATAATGAGAAAAATAAAAATTGGGCTGGCGCTAGGTTCCGGCGCGGCGCGAGGTTGGTCGCATATTGGCGTTATTAAAGCCCTTAAGCATATGGGCATTGATGTTGATATCGTGGCAGGGTGCTCCATCGGTTCGTTGGTTGGCGCTGCCTACGCCTGCAATAAGCTGCCTGCTCTCGAAAAGTGGGTCTGTTCTTTCAGCTATTGGGATGTTTTACGGTTGATGGATCTCTCGTGGCGCAGGGGAGGTTTACTGCGCGGTGAACGGGTATTCAATCAGTACCGTAATGTGATGCCGGTAGAAGCAATTGAGCAATGTACTCGCCGTTTCGCAACAGTGGCTACCAATCTGAGTACGGGTCGGGAACTTTGGTTCACCGAAGGTGATTTACATCTGGCTGTCCGGGCCTCCTGCAGTATTCCTGGCTTGATGTCACCTGTGGCGCACAATGGTTACTGGCTGGTCGATGGTGCGGTGGTGAATCCTGTCCCTGTCTCCCTGACTCGCGCGTTAGGGGCCGATATTGTTATAGCGGTCGACCTGCAACACGATGCGCATCTCATGCAACAAGATTTACTCTCCTTCAACGTCAATAGCGATGCCGAATCGGGTGATGATGCTGACGAACTCTCATGGCATGCCCGTCTGAAAGAACGCTTGAGCAACATTACGGCCAGGCGTGCAGTAACTGCACCCACGGCGATGGAGATTATGACGACGTCTATTCAGGTTCTGGAAAACCGACTGAAACGTAATCGCATGGCCGGTGACCCTCCAGACATTCTGATTCAGCCGTTTTGTCCACAAATATCCACGCTGGATTTTCACCGCGCCAGTGCGGCAATTGCTGCCGGGCAGTTAGCGGTCGAGAAGAAAATGGATGAGCTTCTACCCCTAGTGAAAACCAACGTCTAACGCATTTTTTATCAACACTTAAGCTAATTCTGACAGGCGTGAGTGGCAATAGCATGCCACTATTTATTAAAGCCAGTCAGGGGGGAGAATATGACGCAGCCATTGGTCGGAAAACAGATTCTTATCGTTGAGGATGAGCCGGTATTTCGCTCACTCATGGACTCATGGTTTTCCTCTTTGGGAGCGACAACGGCGGTAGCTGGTGACGGACTTGAAGCACTGGACTTGCTTGGGCATTTTAAACCCGACCTGATGATCTGCGACCTGGCTATGCCAAGAATGAACGGTCTCAAACTGGTTGAGTATTTACGCAATCGTGGCGATCAGACCCCGATACTGGTGATTTCTGCGACGGAAAACATGTCCGACATAGCCAAAGCGCTACGACTCGGTGTGGATGACGTCCTGTTGAAGCCGGTGAAAGACCTTAATCGCTTGCGAGAAACCGTCTTTGCCTGTCTTTATCCCAATATGTTTAATTCACGTGTGGAAGAAGAAGAGCGGCTATTTCGCGACTGGGATGCGATGGTGGACGATCCTGCCGCCGCCGCGAAGCTGCTAAAAGAATTACAGCCTCCAGTGTCGCAAGTGATTTCGCACTGTCGCATTAACTATCGGCAATTGGTGGCAGCCGACCAACCGGGGCTGGTGCTGGATATTGCGCCGCTGTCGGATCATGACCTTGCATTCTATTGCCTTGATGTGACGCGGGCAGGGGATAATGGCGTGCTGGCTGCATTATTACTGCGAGCGCTATTTAATGGTTTACTGCAGGAGCAACTGACACAACAAAATCAACGGTTGCCAGAGCTAGGTACGTTATTGAAACAGGTAAATCATCTGTTGCGGCAAGCCAATTTACCAGGGCAGTTTCCCTTGCTGGTGGGGTATTACCACAGCGGATTAAAAAATCTGATTCTGGTATCGGCAGGGCTGAATGCGACATTAAATACAGGTTCCCACCAAGTGCAAATCAGCAATGGCGTTCCGCTGGGTACCTTAGGTAATACGTATCTTAATCAGCTGAGCCAACATTGTGAGTCATGGCAATGCCAAATTTGGGGGGCGGGAGGTCGCCTGCGCTTGATGTTGTCTGCAGAATGAACAATTGAGAGGCGTGTAAATGAAATTGGTTCACCCTCCTCATGCTGTGAGTGCTACTATCAGCGCCAGTTTTATTCGTATTTATCTTAATTATACCGACGCGCGTCCTTTTCAGACCAGAAGCTTGTCGCTGTACTGATATACTCGGATGCGATACAGAATGATGAACACGTTCAATACATGAACAGTCCAGGAGAGTTTTAAATGGCTGCCCTTAATTCAAAAGTCAAAAAAGCCGTTATCCCGGTTGCGGGATTAGGAACCAGGATGTTACCGGCTACGAAAGCAATCCCGAAAGAGATGCTACCGTTGGTTGATAAGCCATTAATTCAGTACGTCGTAAACGAATGTATTGCTGCGGGCATCACTGAAATTGTACTTGTAACTCACTCGTCTAAAAATTCCATTGAAAACCACTTTGATACCAGCTTTGAACTTGAAGCGATGCTGGAAAAACGTGTAAAACGCCAGCTGCTGGAAGAAGTGCAATCTATTTGTCCGCCACATGTGACTATTATGCAGGTGCGTCAGGGGCTGGCTAAAGGTCTGGGCCACGCGGTATTGTGCGCGCACCCTGTGGTTGGCGATGAACCGGTAGCTGTAATCCTGCCGGACGTAATTCTTGATGAATACGAATCTGATTTATCCCGCGACAACCTTGCCGAAATGATTCATCGTTTTGATGAAACAGGTAGCAGCCAGATTATGGTTGAACCGGTAGAAGATGTTACGGCTTATGGTGTTGTTGATTGTAAAGGCGTTGAATTATCCCCGGGCGAAAGCGTTCCGATGGTTGGCGTGGTTGAAAAACCAAAAGCTGATGTTGCGCCTTCTAATCTGGCCGTTGTGGGTCGTTACGTTCTTAGTGCCGATATCTGGCCTCTGCTGGCTAAAACCCCTCCGGGAGCGGGTGATGAAATTCAGCTGACAGATGCTATCGATATGCTGATTGAAAAAGAGACGGTTGAAGCTTATCACATGAAGGGCAAAAGCCATGACTGTGGTAATAAACTGGGCTATATGCAGGCGTTCGTTGAATATGGTATTCGCCATAATACTCTCGGCGCCGAATTTAAAGCCTGGCTGGAAGACGAGATGGGTATTAAGAAGTAACCTTCTGGTATTATCTGGTCAGAACGGCGCTGTATTAACAGCGCCGTTTTTTTTATACCTAATCCGGGTAGGGTTGAACGAAGTACCGGTAAAAAAAATCCCGCCAGTGGCGGGATTTTAAGCAAACTATTTCTGAATTATTCCTTGATCAGGAAATCGTCCAGTTGTTTACCTTGTTCTTCCATCGCTTTTTTGATCACTGCCGGTGTACGACCCTGGCCAGTCCAGGTTTTAGTTTCACCGTTTTCGTCAACATAGCTATATTTAGCCGGACGTGCAGCGCGTTTAGCTTTGGTGCCAGATTTAACAGCAGCCATGCTATTCAGCAATTCGTTCGGATCAATGCCGTCAGCGATCAGCATTTCACGATATTGTTGCAGTTTACGAGTACGTTCTTCAACTTCAGCAGCAGCAGCGCTTTCTTCTTCGCGACGCTCGCTAACTACAACTTCTAATTTTTCCAGCATTTCTTCAAGCGTTTCCAGAGTGCATTCTCTTGCCTGCGCACGAAGAGTACGGATGTTGTTCAGAATTTTAAGTGCTTCGCTCATTGTAGTAATCTCAAACTTATATTGGGGTGGTTTGTTGAGCTAATAATAGAGCGATAAATTCAGTTGTGCAATAGCCAGGAATGTAAGGAATTCAAAATTGCGCTTTATTTAGTATCAGAATTAATTCTCCTGTCTTAAATTCCCCATGATGTTGGGCATAAAAAAGGCTTATTGGCGAGGGGGCTTCTCAGCGGCTGAGAGTAAAAATTCAAGATTCAGGTCACATTTTATGGTGTACAAATAGTATCTCTTTGCAGTGATTTCAACCTTTTGTATTAGTTTTGCTTACGTGAATTCGCTAATACATGGCGACAGTGGGTAGATTCAATAACAATATGGGAAGGGTTTCTTTATTGCCGTATGATGATAAGTGACATTGATAAATTTCATGAGCACTATTTGTGAAAGAGTGTGTATATACGCGTCCGAGCACAGGCTGTTTGGTCGATGGTTGTATGCTCTTTCACTATCCGTTACTTAAATTCAGGCGGCACTGTGCGAGCTTGCCCGCTCATTTATACGCCTTTGCGGCCAACGCTACACCGACATGTTCGTGAAATATGATACAATCCAGCCCATATTTATTTCCCCTCGTGAGGGCCTTCGGTCAATGGCACAACTATATTTTTACTATTCTGCAATGAACGCAGGTAAGTCGACTGCCTTGTTGCAATCTTCGTACAATTATCAGGAACGTGGGATGCGTGCCGTTGTATATACAGCGGAAATTGATGACCGTTTTGGTGCTGGAAAAGTAAGTTCACGTATAGGTCTGTCGTCACCTGCAAAATTGTTTAACCAAAATTCATCATTGTTCGAAGAGATTCGCGCTGAGAATGCGCAGCAAAGAATTCACTGTGTACTGGTCGATGAGTCTCAGTTTCTGACCCGACAACAGGTTTATGAATTATCTGAAGTTGTCGATCAACTGGATATTCCTGTTTTGTGTTACGGCTTACGCACTGATTTTCGTGGTGAGTTATTTGGCGGCAGCGAATACCTGCTTGCGTGGTCAGATAAACTGGTTGAATTAAAGACCATTTGTTTCTGTGGCCGTAAGGCCAGCATGGTATTACGCCTTGATCAGGCTGGAAGACCTTATAACGAGGGCGAGCAGGTGGTTATCGGCGGGAATGAACGCTATGTGTCGGTATGTCGTAAACACTACAAACAAGCGCAGTCTGAGGGCTCTCTGACGGCGATACAAGAACGACACAGCCACGATTAACCCTGTACGCTTCTGAGCGCTTATAAACACAGGGTAGGCCGGAACCTTCGTCAATGTTCTCTACCCTGTCAGACTCTTTTCTGACGGCTGGTCTCACATCTTCCTGAATACATCTCTTACACTGCCATTCTATTCACATGGTTAAATTGTGTATTCCCCGATTTTCATAACACAAGACGAAAAAAACGGCCCCAATTGGGACCGTTTATGATGAAGCTAAAACTTATCTGAGCAAATTAAGCGGATTTCTTCGCTTTCTTTTCTGCTTTCGGTGCAGCTACTGCTTCAGTCTTAGCGGCGGTCTGACCTTCGCTATACTCACGACCGTAGTAGGTATCCAGCAGGATCTGTTTCAGTTCAGAAATCAGCGGGTAACGTGGGTTAGCACCAGTACACTGGTCGTCAAACGCATCTTCAGACAGTTTGTCCACGTGTGCCAGGAAGTCAGCTTCCTGAACGCCAGCTTCACGGATAGACTTAGGAATACCCAGTTCAGCTTTGATTTCTTCCAACCAGCCCAGCAGTTTCTGGATTTTCGCGGCAGTACGGTCACCCGGTGCGCTCAGACCCAGATGGTCTGCGATTTCAGCGTAGCGACGGCGTGCCTGCGGACGGTCGTACTGGCTGAATGCAGTCTGTTTAGTCGGGTTGTCGTTCGCGTTATAACGAATAACGTTGCTGATCAGCAGGGCGTTCGCCAGACCGTGAGGAATGTGGAACTGAGAACCCAGTTTGTGCGCCATTGAGTGACATACACCCAGGAAGGCGTTAGCAAACGCGATACCAGCGATAGTTGCTGCACTGTGTACACGCTCACGCGCTACCGGGTTCTTAGAACCTTCATGGTAAGACGCTGGCAGGTTTTCTTTCAGCAATTTCAGCGCTTGCAGAGCCTGACCGTCAGAGAACTCAGAAGCCAGTACTGAAACGTAAGCTTCCAGAGCGTGAGTGACGGCATCCAGACCACCGAACGCACACAGTGACTTCGGCATATCCATAACCAGGTTGGCGTCAACAATCGCCATATCCGGAGTCAGCGCGTAGTCTGCCAGCGGGTATTTCTGCCCAGTTGCATCGTCGGTAACGACCGCAAACGGAGTCACTTCAGAACCGGTACCGGAAGTGGTGGTAACTGCAACCATCTTCGCTTTTACGCCCATTTTCGGGAACTTGTAGATACGTTTACGGATGTCCATAAAGCGCAGTGCCAGTTCTTCGAAGTGAGTTTCCGGGTGCTCGTACATAACCCACATGATTTTCGCGGCGTCCATCGGGGAACCACCACCCAGTGCGATGATTACGTCTGGTTTGAAGGAGTTAGCCAGCTCAGCACCTTTGCGAACAACGGTCAGAGTCGGGTCAGCTTCAACTTCAAAGAACACTTCGGTTTCAACGCCAGCAGCTTTCAGAACGGAGGTGATCTGGTCTGCATAACCGTTGTTGAACAGGAAGCGGTCGGTCACGATCAGCGCACGTTTGTGACCATCGGTAATCACTTCATCCAGTGCGATTGGCAGAGAGCCACGACGGAAGTAGATAGATTTCGGAAGTTTGTGCCACAACATGTTTTCAGCTCGCTTAGCAACGGTTTTCTTGTTGATCAGGTGCTTAGGACCAACGTTTTCAGAGATGGAGTTACCACCCCAGGAACCACAACCCAGTGTCAGGGAAGGTGCGAGTTTGAAGTTGTACAGGTCACCGATACCACCCTGAGAAGCAGGGGTGTTGATCAGGATACGTGCGGTTTTCATCATCTGACCGAAGTAAGCAACACGCTCTGGCTGGTTGTCCTGGTCAGTGTACAGGCAAGAGGTATGACCGATACCGCCCATCGCAACCAGTTTTTCAGCTTTGATGACTGCGTCTTCGAAGTCCTTCGCACGGTACATTGCCAGCGTCGGAGACAGTTTCTCGTGAGCAAACGGTTCGCTTTCGTCAACAACCTTCACTTCACCGATCAGGATCTTGGTGGTTTCTGGTACGGAGAAGCCTGCCAGTTCAGCAATCTTGTATGCCGGCTGACCAACGATAGCTGCGTTCAGCGCGCCATTTTTCAGGATAACGTCCTGAACTGCTTTCAACTCTTTGCCCTGCAGCATGTAGCCGCCGTGAGTCGCAAAACGCTCACGTACTGCATCATATACAGAGTCAACCACGACGACAGACTGCTCAGAAGCACAGATTACGCCGTTATCGAAGGTTTTAGACATCAGAACAGATGCAACAGCACGTTTGATATCAGCGGTTTCGTCGATAACCACAGGGGTGTTACCTGCGCCTACGCCGATAGCCGGTTTACCGGAGCTGTATGCCGCTTTAACCATGCCTGGACCACCGGTCGCAAGGATCAGGTTGATGTCCGGGTGGTGCATCAGCGCGTTAGACAGTTCAACGGAAGGTTGATCGATCCAGCCGATCAGATCTTTCGGTGCGCCAGCAGCGATTGCTGCTTGCAGAACGATGTCAGCTGCTTTGTTAGTTGCATCTTTTGCGCGCGGATGCGGAGAGAAGATGATGGCGTTACGGGTCTTCAGGCTGATCAGTGATTTGAAGATTGCAGTAGAAGTCGGGTTAGTGGTTGGAACGATACCGCAGATGATACCAATCGGTTCAGCAATGGTAATGGTACCAAAAGTGTCGTCTTCAGACAGCACACCACAGGTTTTTTCATCTTTGTAAGCGTTGTAAATGTATTCAGAAGCGAAGTGGTTTTTAATCACTTTATCTTCGACAATACCCATGCCGGATTCGGCAACGGCCATTTTCGCGAGAGGAATTCGAGCGTCTGCGGCAGCCAGAGCGGCGGCACGGAAGATTTTGTCAACCTGTTCTTGAGTGAAACTGGCATATTCACGCTGGGCTTTTTTTACGCGCTCTACAAGTGCGTTAAGTTCAGCGACATTAGTAACAGCCATGATGCTCTCCTGATAATGTTAAACTTTTTTAGTAAATCATCTGCTCGATACGAGAGTATAGACAGACCGACGAAAATTTGTGTAATGGTTTGAAAATCAAACGGTTAATTAACGTCCACTTTACTTTGATTTACTAAAAGAGCTTATACGCTAGCGCCTGTTAACTCTAACGCGTTACCTCCAGGTGGCGTAAGCAAGATTACTCACTTCTGAGTAGTAATTGCGTGATCTGGATCAAAAATTCGCAAAGCTGACACCTTTCAGCAGGCCCTTTTAGCGTTTCTCGTTAAGTGTTAATAAATTGGCGTAATGAATGCTAATAACATTAGCATATTTAATACATATTAATAACACTGAGTATTGGTAGCGTATTTACATTGATATACGAAGATAGAAGGTGAAGTATGCTGACAAAAGGCGTATCTTCAGCGCGGATTTTATCAATTTTATGACTCATTTTATCCGGCTAACGCTTCGGAGCTAACCGTGATCCAAACGCTATTTGATTTTCCTGTCTATTTTAAATTTTTCATTGGGTTATTTGCGTTGGTCAACCCGGTAGGGATCATCCCCGTCTTTATCAGTATGACCAGCTATCAAACTGCCGCAGCACGAAACAAAACCAACCTCACGGCAAACCTTTCGGTCGCAATCATCCTGTGGACTTCGCTGTTTCTTGGTGATGGTATTCTGCAACTCTTCGGCATCTCAATTGACTCGTTCAGGATCGCTGGCGGCATTCTGGTTGTGACTATCGCGATGTCAATGATTAGCGGAAAACTAGGGGAAGATAAACAAAACAAACAGGAAAAATCAGAAACCGCAATCCGTGAAAGTATCGGCGTTGTGCCGTTGGCATTGCCGTTGATGGCGGGGCCGGGGGCGATAAGCTCAACTATTGTTTGGGGGACGCGATATCATAGTGCGATTAACCTGTTTGGCTTTTTTGTAGCGATTGCGTTGTTTGCCCTGTGCTGCTGGGGGCTGTTCCGCATGGCACCATGGTTAGTGCGCCTGTTGGGCCAAACCGGTATCAACGTCATTACGCGTATTATGGGGCTGCTGTTAATGGCTTTGGGTATCGAATTTATCGTTACAGGCATCAAATCCATTTTCCCTGGTTTGCTGGCCTGAAACCTCTCTTCTGTGCAAACGGAGTCGTGTCCGGCTCCGTTTCCTTTCATTATCAGTAAAACTTCTCACTAAAGTTGAAAATCAGCAGAGCAATAATAAAAAATGCTGATGATTAACTCTCCTGTTAGCCATTGATTCTAAAGATATAACACGTCCCAGTACGCCCGGCGAAGACCGATACTGCTGTTATTTTATTAACATCATACTGTGGGGCTTGCTGAAGGATTATCGAAATGTTATTAGTTATTTCAGCCTTTATTTCAGATGAATGTGCTAATTAATAACCAATTGTTAAATTTATGTGCATTTTGACATGGCGTTGACTTAGGAAAGGATGGTTAACACCATGGTCGACATAATGCATTGATTTTTGTGAACTTCCCATAATAAATCTTCATTCGTAAGACTTTTTAAGTGAGATTTATTTCCAATAAAAGAGAATTGGTTAACAAATTTGTAAAATGTATTGGCGGTTAAGAAACGCATTTGATACTTTCCGGCCAAGTATTATGCAGAAGAATTCACGTTGATGAGAATCATTTGCAGTTAGTTTCTCTCAACAGGGTAATAGCGTGTTTCCGGCAGGGGAGGCACGTAGAGAATCGACGCAAGGCGATCATACGAATCGCCAGAATAAATAAAGTCGGTGATAGCAAGCAGTAAAACAATAAACCACCTGACGGCAGAAAATCTCCGGTGCCGTACAGGGATCCTAACAGGATTAACAGTCTGGTTAAAAAACCAGCCATAATAATGAGGGAGTACAACACAATGACTAACATCACTAAAAAAAGTTTAGTAGCTGCGGGGATCTTAACTGCGCTAGTCGCAGGAAATGTTGCCACGGCGGCAGTAGTGCCAGCGGGTGTGCAGCTTGCTGAAAAGCAGACTCTGGTGCGTAATAACGGTTCGGAAGTGCAATCACTCGATCCCCATAAAATCGAAGGTGTACCTGAATCCAACATTAACCGTGACCTGTTTGAAGGTTTATTAATCAGTGATGTCGATGGCAAACCATCGCCTGGCGTGGCTGAAAAATGGGAAAATAAAGATTTTAAAGTCTGGACATTCCATCTGCGTAAAGATGCTAAGTGGTCTGACGGCACGCCTGTTACCGCGCAAGATTTCGTGTATAGCTGGCAACGTTTGGCTAATCCAAATACTGCATCACCGTATGCCAGTTATTTGCAGTACGGTCATATTGTCAACATTGATGATATTATCGCCGGTAAAAAACCGGTCACCGATCTGGGCGTAAAAGCTCTCGACGATCATACTTTTGAAGTTACCCTCAGCGAACCCGTTCCTTATTTCTACAAACTGCTTGTGCACTCTTCCGTTTCACCGGTTCCCAGAGCGGCTGTTGAAAAATTCGGCGAGAAGTGGACCCAGCCCGCTAATATCGTTACTAACGGTGCGTATAAACTGAAAGACTGGGTTGTGAACGAGCGCATTGTGCTTGAGCGTAATACCAACTATTGGGACAACGCCAAAACGGTTATTAACCAGGTAACCTACCTGCCTATTTCTTCTGAAGTGACTGATGTTAACCGCTATCGCAGCGGTGAAATCGACATGACCTATAACAACATGCCGATTGAGTTATTCCAGAAACTGAAAAAAGAGATCCCGAACGAAGTCCACGTTGACCCGTATCTGTGCACCTATTATTACGAAATCAACAACCAGAAAGCACCGTTCAACGATGTTCGTGTTCGTACCGCCCTGAAGCTGGCGTTGGATCGTGACATTATCGTCAATAAAGTGAAAAACCAGGGTGACCTGCCAGCATATAGCTTTACTCCTCCATACACCGATGGTGCGAAACTGGTTGAGCCAGAGTGGTTCAAGTGGTCTCAGGAAAAACGTAATGAAGAAGCGAAGAAACTGCTGGCTGAGGCCGGATATACCGCTGAGAAACCGCTGACCTTTGATCTGCTGTATAACACCTCAGACCTGCATAAGAAGCTGGCTATTGCCGCGGCATCTATCTGGAAGAAAAATCTGGGTGCTAATGTGAAGCTGGAAAACCAGGAATGGAAAACGTTCCTCGATACGCGCCATCAGGGCAACTATGATGTTTCACGTGCGGGCTGGTGTGCGGACTATAACGAACCGACGTCCTTCCTGAATATGGTGCTGTCCGACAGCTCCAATAATACCGTCCACTATAAGAGCCCGGCATTTGATAAGCTGATTGCGGATACGCTGAAAGTGACGGATGAAGCGCAGCGCAGCGAACTGTATTCGAAAGCGGAACAGCAGCTGGATAAAGATTCTGCGATTGTACCGGTTTATTACTATGTTAACGCCCGCCTGGTGAAACCATGGGTTGGCGGATACTCCGGTAAAGACCCGATGGATAATATCCACGTTAAAGACTTGTATATTATCAAGCATTAATGGCAAGACGTGGGGCAATCATATTGCCCCACAGTGTCTTTTTCTTCGAACTATATATACCTCTTTAGACAAAGAGAGGTATACCCTAAATAATTCACGTTGCAGGAAGGCGGCAACGCAGCGAATCGCCAGGAGCTTACTTAAGTAAGTGACTGGCGTGAGCGAGCAAAGCCAACGCACTTGCAGCTTGAAGTATGACGGGTATAAAGGCACACGCCAGAAGGTACGGGCAATGTTAAAATTTATATTACGTCGCTGTCTGGAAGCGATTCCGACGCTGTTTATTCTTATTACGATTTCATTCTTTATGATGCGCCTTGCGCCGGGTAGCCCATTCACCGGGGAACGCGCATTGCCGCCAGAAGTGCTGGCGAATATTGAAGCGAAATATCATCTCAACGATCCCATCTCGACGCAGTACTTCAGCTATCTGAAACAGCTGGCGCACGGCGATTTTGGACCATCCTTTAAATATAAAGACTACACGGTTAACGACCTCGTTGCCTCGAGCTTCCCGGTTTCTGCGAAGCTGGGTGCGGCAGCCTTTATTCTGGCGGTGCTCGTCGGTGTTAGCGCCGGAGTGATAGCCGCGCTGAAGCAAAATACACGTTGGGACTATACGGTGATGGGGGTGGCAATGACCGGGGTGGTTATCCCCAGTTTCGTGGTCGCTCCCTTATTGGTCATGATATTTGCCATAACCTTGAAATGGCTACCCGGCGGGGGCTGGAACGGCGGGGCGCTGAAATTTATGATCCTGCCGATGGTAGCCTTGTCACTGGCCTACATCGCCAGTATCGCCCGTATTACTCGCGGTTCGATGATTGAAGTACTGCACTCTAACTTTATTCGTACCGCACGCGCTAAAGGGCTGCCGATGCGGCGGATTATTTTCCGCCATGCGTTGAAACCTGCGCTGTTGCCAGTGTTGTCCTATATGGGACCGGCATTTGTCGGCATTATCACCGGTTCGATGGTTATTGAAACCATTTATGGTTTGCCGGGTATTGGCCAGTTGTTCGTCAATGGGGCGTTAAACCGCGACTATTCGCTGGTTCTTAGTCTGACCATATTGGTGGGTACGCTGACCATCGTGTTTAACGCGATTGTCGATGTGCTGTATGCCGTTATCGACCCGAAAATTCGTTACTGATACTGGAGCTCGCTATGATGTTAAGTAAGAAAAACAGCGAGGCGCTGGAGAATTTCAGTGAAAAGCTGGAGGTCGAAGGCCGCAGCCTGTGGCAGGACGCGCGTCGACGCTTTATGCATAACCGCGCGGCGGTAGCAAGCCTGGTGGTGCTGGTAATTATTGCGCTGTTCGTGACGCTGGCACCGATGCTGTCGCAGTTTACCTACTTCGATACTGACTGGGGCATGATGTCCAGCGCGCCGGATACGGAATCAGGCCACTATTTCGGTACTGACTCTTCGGGACGAGACCTGTTGGTGCGCGTGGCAATTGGCGGGCGCATTTCGCTGATGGTCGGCATTGCGGCGGCGTTAGTCGCGGTGGTTGTTGGTACGCTGTACGGTTCTCTGTCGGGCTACCTCGGCGGAAAAATTGACTCGGTGATGATGCGTCTGCTGGAAATCCTCAACTCCTTCCCGTTCATGTTCTTCGTGATCCTGCTGGTCACCTTCTTTGGGCAAAATATCCTGCTGATTTTTGTCGCTATCGGGATGGTCTCCTGGCTGGATATGGCGCGTATCGTGCGTGGACAAACGCTGAGTCTCAAGCGCAAAGAGTTTATTGAAGCGGCGCAAGTGGGTGGGGTGTCTACCGTGCGTATCGTTATCCGCCATATTGTGCCGAACGTGCTGGGGGTGGTGGTGGTTTACGCTTCATTGCTGGTGCCGAGCATGATCCTGTTTGAATCCTTCCTGAGCTTTTTGGGACTAGGTACGCAGGAGCCGTTAAGTAGCTGGGGTGCGCTGCTCAGTGATGGTGCCAACTCTATGGAAGTCTCACCATGGCTGCTGCTGTTCCCGGCTGGTTTCCTGGTGGTCACTTTGTTCTGTTTTAACTTTATTGGCGATGGCCTGCGTGATGCCCTCGACCCGAAAGACCGTTAAGGAGTGCAGCCATGAGCGTAATTGAAACCTCAACCGCGCCGCTCGCGCAACAACAGGCTAACGCACTGCTGAACGTAAAAGATCTGCGCGTGACGTTTGCTACCCCCGACGGCGATGTAACTGCGGTCAACGATTTAAACTTTTCTCTGCGGGCCGGAGAAACGTTGGGTATTGTCGGTGAATCCGGTTCGGGTAAATCGCAAACGGCCTTTGCCCTGATGGGGCTGCTGGCGGCGAATGGTCGTATCGGGGGCTCCGCAACGTTCAACGGGCGTGAAATTCTGAATTTACCGGAACGTGAACTGAACAAACTGCGCGCCGAGCAAATCTCGATGATTTTCCAGGACCCGATGACGTCTCTCAATCCGTACATGCGGGTCGGGGAGCAGTTGATGGAAGTTCTGATGCTGCATAAAGGCATGAGCAAAGCGGAAGCTTTTGAAGAGTCGGTCAGAATGCTGGATGCGGTGAAGATGCCGGAAGCGCGTAAGCGTATGAAAATGTATCCGCATGAATTCTCCGGTGGTATGCGTCAGCGCGTAATGATCGCCATGGCGCTGCTGTGCAGGCCCAAATTACTGATTGCCGATGAACCAACCACTGCGCTCGATGTGACGGTACAGGCGCAAATTATGACGCTGCTGAATGAACTGAAAAGTGAATTCAACACCGCGATTATCATGATCACCCACGATCTGGGGGTTGTTGCCGGTATTTGCGATAAAGTCCTGGTGATGTATGCCGGACGTACTATGGAATACGGCAGTGCGCGGGATGTCTTTTATAAACCCGTTCATCCGTATTCGATTGGTTTGCTAAATGCCGTACCTCGTCTGGATGCCGAAGGGGAAGAGATGCTCACTATCCCTGGCAACCCACCGAACTTACTGCGTCTACCAAAAGGTTGTCCATTCCAGCCGCGTTGCCCGCATGCGATGGAAATCTGTAGCAGTGCTCCGCCACTGGAGGAATTTAGCCCAGGCCGTCTGCGTGCCTGCTTTAAGCCGGTGGAGGAACTGGTATGAATACGGTGACCGAACAACGTAAAGTGCTCCTTGAGATTGCCGACCTTAAAGTCCATTTCGATATTAAAGATGGCAAACAGTGGTTCTGGCAACCGTCTAAAACCCTGAAGGCGGTTGATGGCGTAACCCTGCGACTGTATGAGGGCGAAACCCTGGGCGTGGTCGGTGAATCAGGCTGCGGGAAATCGACCTTTGCCCGTGCGATTATCGGCCTGGTGAAGGCCACCGATGGAAAGGTTGCCTGGCTGGGTAAAGATTTACTGGGCATGAAACCCGATGAGTGGCGGGAAGTGCGCAGCGATATCCAGATGATTTTCCAGGATCCGCTGGCATCGTTAAACCCGCGCATGACCATTGGTGAAATCATTGCCGAACCGCTGCGAACTTATCATCCGAATCTTCCTGGTCAGGAAGTCCGCGACCGTGTGAAGGCGATGATGATGAAGGTTGGATTACTGCCCAACCTGATTAACCGCTACCCACATGAGTTTTCCGGTGGCCAGTGTCAGCGTATCGGTATTGCCCGCGCGCTGATCCTTGAACCAAAGTTGATTATCTGCGATGAACCGGTTTCGGCGCTGGATGTATCAATCCAGGCCCAGGTGGTTAATCTGCTGCAACAGCTTCAGCGCGAAATGGGATTATCGTTAATCTTCATTGCTCACGACCTCGCGGTGGTTAAACACATCTCCGACCGTGTGCTGGTTATGTATCTCGGACATGCGGTGGAATTAGGGACTTATGACGAGGTGTACCATAACCCGCTGCATCCTTATACCAAAGCGCTGATGTCTGCGGTGCCGATCCCCGATCCGGATCAGGAAAGGAACAAGGTTATCCAGTTGCTGGAAGGCGAGTTACCGTCCCCGATTAATCCTCCTTCCGGTTGCGTGTTCCGTACGCGCTGTCCGATTGCTGGACCGGAATGCGCAAAAACGCGCCCGGTTCTGGAAGGAAGTTTCCGACATGCAGTTTCCTGCCTGAAAGTAGACCCGCTATAATCCTGAGGGCTGACAAAGGTCAGCCCTTTTTTTGGTGAGGTATCTGTGCCAGGTTTAGTCTCTTCTGTCCGCCGTGCGCTCTATCGCAAATTATTTGATTTAAACACCCGTTCAGGGCGTCGCTTTGAAGGTATGTGTGCGCTATTTGCCTTGCTCAGCGTTATCGTTATCTTCATTGAGTCCGGAGTAGGGACGCAATACCATTTAACCTTTGAGGAATGGCGCGTTTTTGTCTGGCTGGAGATCTTTATTACTCTGGTCTTCACCCTCGAATATCTTCTGCGCTTATGTTGCTGGGCTAACCCTGCTAAATATGTGTTCAGCTTCTGGGGGATAATTGACCTTGCCACCATTCTGCCGCTGTATGTGATGTGGCTATGGCCGGAAATCAGTCTGAGCTATGTTTTCGCCTGGCGAGCGATGCGTGTCCTGCGCGTCCTGCGTATTCTCAAGCTGCTGCGCTTTATGCCTTCTCTACGGGTGTTCTGGAATGCGTTAAAAAGCGCCCGACATCAGCTGATGCTGTTCTATTCCTTTATCGCCATCCTGATGGTGGTTTTTGGCGCGATGATGTATCTGATTGAAGGGCCAAAATATGGGTTTACTACGCTGAATGCGTCGGTGTATTGGGCGATTGTTACTGTAACCACCGTCGGCTATGGCGATATCACGCCGCACACACCGTTGGGGCGCATGGTGGCGTCTGTGCTTATCCTGATTGGTTACTCGGTGATTGCAATACCGACGGGATTGATTACCACGCACATGAGCAGTGCGTTCCAGCAGCGCGGGCACCAACGAAAATGTCCGCAGTGCCAGCAGGCGCAGCACGAACATAGTGCGCAATTTTGTAACCGTTGTGGAAGTAAACTGCCGGGTTAAAAATGAAAAAAGCTGCGAGAGCAGCTTTTTTGTTTGATTATTCGCGCCAGAGAATATGGCAGAGCTTATGATCTTTTTCGCGACATAATAAAACGCGCGCGAAAATATCGTTAATCTCGCCGTCTTCTGTATCTGCCAGACCAATCACCACCTCGGCAAAGAAGTCAGGGTTCAGGTCAAAATCAACATGCTCCTGCCAGTCTTCTGCCGGATCGAACAACTCGGCACCGCCACGCTCTTCAAACTGCAAATTGAACAGAATGATGTCGGCTGGATCCAGATTGTCCGCAGCAAGTTCGAGAAAAATGTCATAAGCCTGCTCAAGCGTTTCGTCTTCGGTCAGGCGATTGTTCAAATCCATATCCATAATGACTACCTGTTTACTGTCTGATGGGCACGTTTTACAGCAACGGACTAAAGAAGTAAAACAGTCGCTCTGCTATCCGCTGCCAGAGTGGTCGTTTTACCCACAAACGGGCATCAAGCAGGCGGGAACGCGAAATATAATCATCCTGCACTGCCGCGAGATCGCCACCGAATCCGGCATCATCAATGACCAGCGTGATTTCAAAATTGAGCCACAGACTGCGCATATCCAGGTTAACCGTACCGACCAGGCTCAGCTCGCCATCGACCAGTACGCTCTTGGTGTGCAGCAAGCCACCTTCGAACTGATAAATTTTAACGCCAGCCGCCAGCAGTTCGGTGAAAAAGGCCCGGCTTGCCCAGCCAACCAGCAGGGAGTCATTTTTACGTGGAAGAATGATACTGACGTCAACCCCACGCTGCGCCGCCGTGCAGATCGCGTGCAACAGGTCGTCGCTGGGGACGAAGTAGGGGGTGGTCATAATTAAATATTCACGCGCTGAATAAGCAGCGGTTAGCAGCGCCTGATGAATCAAATCTTCAGGGAAACCAGGACCCGAGGCGATAGTGTGAATGGTGTGGCCGCTGGCCTGCTCAAACGGCATGATATTGACGTCCGGTGGCGGAGGCAAAATGCGCTTTCCGGTCTCAATTTCCCAGTCGCAGGAATAGACAATGCCCATAGCAGTGGCGACAGGACCTTCCATTCTGGCCATTAAATCAACCCATTGCCCGACGCCCGCATCTTGTTTGAAGAAACGCGGGTCGACCATGTTCATGCTGCCGGTATAAGCAATGTAGTTATCGATCATGATCATTTTGCGGTGCTGACGCAGGTCCATACGGCGTAAAAATACACGCATCAGGTTCACCTTCAGCGCTTCTACAACCTCGATACCTGCGTTACGCATCATCGCTGCCCAAGGGCTGCGGAAAAACGCCACGCTGCCTGCGGAATCCAACATCAGGCGACAGTGAATGCCACGCCTCGCGGCAGCCATTAACGACTCGGCTACCTGATCGGCCATACCGCCTGGCTGCCATATGTAGAACACCATTTCGATGTTGTGGCGCGCCAGCTGAATATCACGGATCAGCGCCTGCATCACGTCATCTGAACTGGTGAGCAACTGCAGCTGGTTTCCCTTTACGCCAGCTATACCCTGACGACGCTCGCACAGTTTAAATAACGAAGAGGCGACGCTGCTGTTTTCCTGGGCAAAAATATGCTTGCAGGCCTTGAGGTCGTTCAGCCATTTGGCGGTTGAAGGCCACATCGCCCGGGCGCGTTCGGCACGTCGCTTGCCCAGGTGAAGTTCACCAAAGGACAGATAAGCAATAATTCCTACCAATGGCAGAATGTAGATGATCAACAGCCAGGCCATTGCGGAGGGCACTGCGCGTCGCTTCATCAGAATGCGTAACGTTACGCCAGCAATGAGTACCCAGTAACCCAGAATGACCAGCCAACTCACCACGGTGTAGAAGGTTGTCATAAATTTAAAAATCCTTTTGAAAGCGTATTGTTAAGAGTTTACGCATCAGGATTAATCTGGCAAATAAAAACACGGGAAAACCACTGGTCTGCATTCGGTCTGGCGTTATAATGGCCGCTCAGTGACTGGAAGAGTAGTTAACATGAAGCGTAGTAGAACGGAAGTGGGACGCTGGCGGATGCTGCGTCAGGCTAGCCGCCGTAAAGCACGTTGGCTTGAAGGACAATCGCGTCGTAATATGCGTATCCATACCATCAGGAAGTGCGTTCTCAACCACCAGCGTAACTCGTTGTTGTTTGCGATCCACAGCATCTGATCCCAAAAGGGCACCGCTGGCGGTGCCCAATGTCTGTTTTCCCGTATTGATTCTTAAATACTTTCCTGCCGTCATTATTGTTTTTGGTCCAGGTAAGAGATAACCATTTCATTATTTATATTATTGTCATCTTTCAGGTGCCGTATTTACTCGAAAAGAAGAATGCTGGTGACAAGAAAATATGTTTTTATTTCAGTGAGAACTGATACATTTTAACGATTAAACAACGAGACAGTATGATGGCATTCGACAAAATTAAAGCCGATACCCACCGTGAATTTGGTTATTTCTCATGGAGTAAACTAATAATTGGTACAGTAATTAGCAGAACATTCCGTATCATTGTGATGATGCGTTTATGCCAATACTGTGCGGTTTCGCGCACACCGCTGCGTATCATGCTCTATCCATTTAAGATCTTGCATCGGTGTGCTGCTCACATGTGCTCGATGGATTTTCCATCGAGCACACAGGTTGGTGCCGGGTTGGCTATCACTCATGGCTGGGGGATAGTGATATCGCCGAGTGCAAGAATTGGAAAGAACGTTACCTTATTTCATGGTGTAACCATCGGTCAGCGAGATACTATTCAGGGAGCAGGAACCCGCATCACGGGTTACCCCATTATTGAAGATGAAGTTTGGATTGGTCCAAATGCTGTCATCGTCGGCGGGGTTATCATTGGGCAAGGGAGTAAAATTGCTGCCGGGGCGTTTGTGACCGAAAGTATCCCGCCTTTTTCTATCGTTGTTGGTAATCCAGGTGTGATTGTTAAAACCGGGTGCATCCCAGACGTAATGAATAAAGCACCGTTGTTTCAAGAAAGAACTGTTGAAAAAACAGCAGCGTAAATTTCTCGCTGATTATACTTTTCTTTTTATTATCAATACGATGATTCTACAATCTGGGGCTAGTGGTTCATAATAGTGTGGTCAGGTATTACCCGTTATCCTATTCTGTTAGTTTATTGTCTTTTGAGGGAGGTCATTATGTGTACAAATCTTTTTGACAACGCTCGTCGCTACACTGACGAGAAAAAGTAACAACTAAAGCCGCTATCTGCGGCTTTTTTACTTGAGTGAATATTAGTATCCGAATGGATATGATCCCCATGTTTCTGGTCAAGCGTCAAAGTTGCAGGGCGTTAGTTGCCTCGGTATGTTCTGCTTGTTTAAATGCGCGTTGAAACATGGGGAGTAAAAGCGTACTGCCAAATGCACTTAGGTGGTTACTGTCTGAGTAAAGTGGACGTCCACCAGCATCTCCCCAACACCGCCCATCCTTGCAAAGATAGGGTAACGGATTGAGAATATTGACGCCGCAGCGCAGGGCCGCCTCATCTTGTGCTGCCCAAATGGCTGTTTGTCGCTGGTAATATTCATCGAGAGAAATAGATACTGTACTGTCTGACTTACCAAACATCAGTGCCCTGGCCATTGCATTAGGCACATCGACTGCCATTTCAGGAATAGGGCGGACCAGAAATACCCTCTGACTATTCTCTATGGAACACAGAGTTTTTACGAGTTGCTGGCTAAACTGCTGTGTTAAATTCTGATTGGGGTGTTCATTCGGTGTATCAAAAAATCCCATAGGAATATTAAAAAAATCGTCCTTTTCATTTTGTCCCAGGATAGCGAGGCTGCTTCTGTTGGCGATAAAGACGAGTTTATTTTTATATTCATTATTTAGTAAATTAATAGCTCGATCATTAAATAGTTTACAGTCATTATTAATATCCTCTCTTCGTTTCATGCCTAACACTGTCGGACAGCTCGCATAGGTCATCTCAACAACCGCACCGGGTGCAGCCTCTGCGACAGCTGAAACCAGCATGCTTGCATGACTGTCTCCCAGGACAATGGCCGTTAACTCTCCTTTGCCATATCTGCACATAGGAGACTCGCTTCCTTTACCCGGCGCGAGCAGACATTTTTCAAATCGGACTGCGTAATCAAGTTTCGGGATCATCGCTAATTCAATTGCCGGGTTAATTCTACCATCGACTTGCTGATAACGAGCCCCTGCGGCCATTCCACCAGTGCTCAAAATTAACAGTAATAGTATCCAGCTCTGTTTGCGTGCAGGGGTTAGCGCAAGCTGTTTGCGTGTCGGAATCTCTACGAGCAATAAAGAGATCTTTCCCAATAGCACACTCATTACAATGCCAGTAGCAATCCACCAGGGATTGTGATGTTTGTCGGCATAACTGAGCAGCACCGCAAGCGGCCAGTGCCACAGATAAATTGAATAAGAACTGGCACCTATCTGGCGAAAAATTGCCGTAGATGTAAAAAATGATCGCTGGCGATTAGCCGCAAGAACCAGCATGGTCCCCAGCACAGGGACCACGGCATAACTTCCCGGCCATGGTCGTGTCGCATCCAGGAGTGTGACTGACAGGGCAATTAAAATAAAACCCACCAACTCTAGTATCCGGGCTGGGCGTTGCGACATAGAATGCCGACGAGTTAGCCACCATACAGCTCCTCCAGCTAATAATTCCCAAATGCGGGTGGGGAGTAGATAAAACGCACTACCTGGGAGTCGAGGGCTCACGTAAATTGATAGAGCTAATGACAGTACGCCTGCGGCGATAAGTGCAAACTTAACACCCTGCCGGCCAAACCAGCGCCAGAGTAAAATGCAGCCAACAGGCAACAAAATGTAAAATTGCCACTCCACCGAAAGAGACCATGTGTGCAGCAACCAGTTTTCTCTGGAAGTGATATCGAAATAACCCGCTTCACGCCAAAACTTGAGATTGGAAACAAAAGTAAGCGCTGTGATCGCATTGGTTGCCAGCACATGATAATCAGCGGTGGGCAACCAAAACCAACCCAAGAAAAGTAACGTGCTACATAATGCAATTAAGGCAGGAATAATTCGTCTGGCACGTGCCAGATAGAAACTCCATAATGAAAAATTGCCACGTTCAAGGCCGTTCACGATGATGGCGGTCATCAGGAAACCTGATATAACAAAAAAAACATCAACGCCGATAAAGCCACCGCTAAATCCAGGTACGCCAAAGTGATAAAATACGACCGCTAATACAGCCCATGCTCGCAGGCCATTGATATCATGGCGGAATGCTTTAGGAGAGGGAGAGGCGGGACGGAACGAATCAAAAGCCATAATTGACTAAAATCCCGTATATCGTGACAACGCAGCCTGTCTGCATTGTGACAAATTAATCTCGACAGATAATAAAATACACTGAGGTTGAGTAAGAAACAATCAATGACACGCTAATAAACGGTCGTAGCTACCTTTTATAAGGGTACTTATCATTGCTTTGATATGCTGAATTAATGCATAGAGACGAGAAGTGAGGGCGTTTAGACTAATGTGCACCTAAATGCGCCCTCAATGGCTATGTATTTTGCTTACTGTTCAGTATTTTTATAAATGAAAATGGCTTTTTGTTTTGTCAAAATACTTTCTTGTAAGGTTTTACTGAAACCTGCGCATAAACGCCCGCCGCAACATACGGATCGGCATCAGCCCACGCCTGTGCCGCCTCCAAAGATTCAAATTCGGCAATCACCGTCGAGCCGGTAAAACCCGCCGCACCGGGATCGTTACTGTCGACTGCTGGCATGGGGCCCGCCGTGAGCAAACGACCTTCGTCATGAAGGAGTTGCAGGCGAGCCAGATGAGCAGGGCGCACGGAAAGACGTTTTTCGAGAGAGTCTGCGATATCTTGAGCGTAAATAACATACAACACGGGTAGGGCTCCTTGAACGGTAAAAGTCGTTAATAACGTTATTGGAAAGGCCTAACAACTGCAACGGAAAGATAACTGATATGTTAAGGCCATACTTTGAAAGTGGTTTTTTATCATAAAATCGCGTTTTAAATGTCAGTTAGCATCACGGGCTTATTGAATATGATTGCTATTTGCATTTAAAATCAGGGCCTGGTTTTTTTACTGAAACGATTATGACTTCAATGACCCTTGATTTACCTCGTCGCTTTCCCTGGCCAACGTTACTGTCTGTCGGCATTCATGGTGCCGTAGTGGCTGGTTTGCTGTATACCTCGGTACATCAGGTTATTGAACTACCTGCGCCAGCGCAGCCGATCTCTGTCACGATGGTCGCGCCTGCCGATCTCGAACCGCCTCAGGCCGTTCAGCCGCCGCCGGAACCCGTTGTCGAGCCTGAACCGGAACCTGAACCGATTCCAGAGCCACCAAAAGAGGCGCCGGTGGTGATTGAAAAACCGAAGCCCAAGCCTAAACCGAAGCCAAAACCGGTGAAAAAGGTGGAAGAGCAACCGAAACGCGATGTTAAACCAGCAGAACCGCGCCCGGCCTCCCCAGTGGAAAATACGGCACCTACTCGCACAATGACCAATACCGCGCCGGCAACTACCAGCAAACCGGTGGTCAGTGCGCCATCGGGTCCACGCGCTTTAAGCCGTAATCAGCCTCAGTATCCGGCGCGAGCTCAGGCGCTGCGCATTGAAGGCCGGGTAAAGGTCAAATTTAACGTAACGCCGGATGGCCGGGTTGAAAATGTGGAGATCCTGTCTGCACAGCCTGCCAATATGTTTGAGCGTGAAGTGAAAAATGCGATGCGTAGATGGCGTTATGAAGCAGGCAAACCCGGTTCCGGGCTTGTGGTGAATATTGTTTTCAAATTAAACGGCACAACGCAGATCGAGTAAGCATCAGGCCGTCCGGCAATGATCAAGAGTGATGATTGCCGGATAGCAGTACTGACGTGTGCTATCAGACCAACGTGGGAATTGGACGCGGTTTCCCGTCTTTATCAACGGCAACGTAGATAAACAGAGCTTCGGTGGCCTTATAGCGCTGCCCAATAGGTTCAGAAGCGACCTTCTTCACCCAAACTTCAATATTGATGCTGATCGAGGTTGTCCCGCGTTTCACACAGCGCGCATAGCAACACACCACATCACCTACGGCGACCGGGCGCAAAAAGCTCATCCCTTCCACTCGCACCGTTACCACACGACCATGTGCGATCTCTTTGGCCTGAATCGCGCCACCTATATCCATTTGTGACATCAGCCAGCCGCCAAAAATATCACCGTTCGCGTTGGTATCGGCAGGCATGGCCAGAGTACGTAAAACCAGTTCACCCTGGGGAGTGTTATTCGTTGTTGTCATTGTAGAACCGACTATAGAGAAAGATTACAGGCGCGATGCTACTAGAATTTGTGCGTTGAGAACAGAGGTGATGCGGCGTGCAGAGCAGATGTAAGTCAGGTTGTCAGCACAATGGAACGCGAGGGGATAAAAATTCGCCAGATCCGCAGATCTGGCGAGCATGAATTATGATTTATCTTCTTGCGGCAGATGACGGTAAATATAGACCCCACTCAGCAGCGTAAAGAATAAAGTCAGGGCGGTCAGGCCGAACACCTTGAAGTTGACCCAAATGTTCTGCGGTAGCCAAAATGCAATATAGATATTCGCCAGGCCACACAGGATGAAAAAGACGGCCCAGGCTAAATTAAGTTTCGACCACACTGACTGCGGTAGGGTCAGCTCTTTACCTAACATGCGTTGAATCAGCGGCTTTTTCATCACCCACTGGCTAACCAGCAGAGCACCAGCAAACAGCCCGTAAATCACCGTTACTTTCCACTTAATGAATTCATCGTTGTGGAAAAAAATAGTCAGGCCACCAAATACGGCCACCAGGACAAAGGTGATTAACGCCATCTTTTCGACCTTGCGATAGCGAACCCAGCTGTAAATCAACACTACAGCCGTCGCGACAATCAGCGCCGAGGTCGCCGCATAGATGTCGTAAAGCTTATAAAAAGCAAAAAAGACAACCAGCGGTAAAAAATCAAGAAACTGCTTCATTCTTCGATTCCGTCATCAAAAGCACCGGGTACAAGCCCGGAATGCGTTCAGGGTTTATTGGCGAATCAGCATGTACAGGCGGAACAAATAGATCAGCAACACGGCGGAGATCATATTGCTCAGCGTATTCGCCAATACCGCGCCTACATTCGGCGTAAGTACTGCAAAACTTGGCGCAAAAAGCAACAGCAGCGTTTTTGCCAGCAACCAACCGATCACTGCCGGCGCAACCAGTCGCATATTGGACCACGCCAGACGCATACTGTTGCGCATCGCGGCAAAGACACCCATTTTGTCCTGTACCAACATCACCGGTGCGAGTGCCAGCAGGATCGCCAGCAGAATACCGGGTACAACAACCAGCATAATACCGATTTGCACCAGCAGAGTAGTCAGAAAAATCAGAATAAACAGCTTCGGTAACACTGGCGCACTGGCGCCGATGGCACGTAACGCGCTGACGCGATGACCTGCTGAAATCAGCTGAATCATCAGGATGACCCCCCCGGCGAGGATGGCATTACCAATCAGACCGGAAAACGTCGACGCTGCGGATGCGCGTAGCAAAATTTGCTGTTGCTCCGGGGTCATGTTTTGCACCAGATCGAACAGCCCCACGCTGCTGGTTAACTGATCGCCTTCACTGAGTTGCGCAATTTGTGCGTCAGTGGGGGAAAAGGCATGCCCTAACACCACTGTGATAAACGCGCACAACAACGATACCAGCAAGATGGTAATGAATTGATTACGGAAAAAGTTTCCCGTGTCACGGTAAACGGATTTCGCCGTGATAGACATGCACTCTCCTTGAGTTTTGCAGGTGTTCATTTGCGGGCAATTGTACCCTGGATAACTCTACAGTGGCAGCATCGCGCGATGTATGGAAAAGCATATCTTTGTAAAGCTGCAGTAATTTTTGGCTATGACTTCAGCGTCGTGCATGAACGCTGTTTGTTATCTGCGCATCACGCGCAGATATCCATCAACCATCAGCAATGAGCTGGAGGTACTTGCACATTGAAAATATATCAAAATTGATCTGAATTAATTTAACCAGGATTTTGAATGCAAGTTCTAACTTAATCTGGATCAATAAATGTTAAATTATCAAAGTCAATGTGATCCATGTTAGATCACTTATTACTCCAATGTGGGTATATTCGTTCCGCTTTTATAACCATAACGATGGAGCGGACATGAAAAAATTAACAGTTGCAGCATTGGCTTTAACAACTCTTCTCTCTGGTAACGCATTTGCGCATGAAGCTGGAGAATTCTTTATTCGTGCGGGTTCTGCCACCGTCAGGCCGACGGAAGGTGCAGGTGGTACGCTGGGCAGCTTAGGTGGCTTTGATGTCAGCAATAACACGCAGTTGGGTCTGACATTTACCTACATGGCAACCGACAATATCGGTGTTGAATTACTGGCAGCTACGCCGTTCCGCCATAAAATCGGCACTGCTGCAACGGGTGATATTGCCACCGTACATCATTTACCGCCGACGTTAATGGCGCAGTGGTACTTCGGTGACTCCAGCAGTAAACTGCGTCCGTACGTAGGTGTTGGGGTGAACTACACGACCTTCTTCGATGAAGGCTTTAACGATAACGGTAAAGAAACAGGGTTATCGGACCTGAGTCTGAAAGATTCCTGGGGGGCAGCAGGGCAAGTCGGTATGGACTATCTGATTAACCGCGACTGGCTGATTAACATGTCGGTCTGGTACATGGATATCGATACCACCGCAAGCTATAAAATGGGTGGCGTCCAGCAGCGAGACAGTGTACGCCTCGATCCGTGGGTGTTTATGTTCTCTGCGGGTTATCGTTTTTAAGTTCTTCTGTAAAACCCCTGCAAAACTGGTCATCAAATGACCAGTTTTTTTTCATTCTTTTCCGCGCGTGTCGTTGTCTTGATCGGCCATTATTTTGCGCCTCTGGCCTGACAAAATTTGTGTGTCGATACCTCGCTATAAGCAGTGCAGCAGCAACTTTAATAGTAGAAGTGTTTGTCTGGAATATTACTTTTGTTTCTCTTCTCTTATGCATTATTGTTGCGGTTCATTTATTACGCACAAAAAAACCTGAAGATAGTCAGGGGATAATTTATCCAAAATGTTAACTATTGATAAAATTAAAGTAACATATCGTAAAATTTGGATATTTTATTTTTCATGGACGAGGATTTATACATCATGATATAATGTAATGCTAGGTTATTTACCTGTCGACTATGTAAATGAATTTTCGAGGAGATCATTCCAGTGGGACGTAAGTGGGCAAATATTGTTGCTAAAAAAACAGCTAAAGACGGTGCAACGTCTAATGTATATGCAAAATTCGGTGTAGAAATTTATGCAGCTGCTAAACAAGGCGAACCAGACCCAGAATTAAATACATCTTTAAAATTCGTTATTGAACGTGCGAAACAAGCGCAGGTTCCAAAACACGTTATTGATAAAGCCATTGATAAAGCCAAAGGCGGCAGCGATGAAACGTTCGTGCAAGGGCGTTATGAAGGCTTTGGTCCCAGTGGCTCACTGATTATCGCTGAAACATTGACTTCAAATGTTAACCGTACGATTGCTAATGTCCGCTCAATTTTTAATAAAAAAGGTGGGAATATCGGGGCGGCTGGTTCTGTCAGCTATATGTTTGACAATACCGGAGTGATTGTATTCGAAGGAACAGATCCTGATCATATTTTTGAAATTTTGCTTAATGCTGAAGTAGATGTTCGTGATGTAACCGAAGAAGAAGGAAACATCGTTATTTATACTGAATCTACAGATCTTCACAAAGGCATTGCAGCTCTAAAAGCAGCAGGGATTACTGAATTCTCTACCACAGAATTAGAGATGATTGCTCAATCAGAAATTGAACTTTCACCAGAAGATTTAGAAGTCTTTGCAGGGCTTGTTGATGCCCTTGAAGATGACGATGATGTTCAAAAAGTATATCATAACGTTGCAAATCTCTAATGATAGATTAAAGGAATCTGTCATTATGGCAGATTTTTTTAACTCATAGAGTTGTTATGAAGAAGAATGTCTGGCCAGATATGTCTATTCTAAAAAATAGATAAAAACCACTATCTTAAAAAAGAAAATGTAATAATTAAAATCTCTGGCCTTAACTTTATAAGTACGCGATATCCTGCATCCACTCAGCGCCGCTATGAACAATTGAGATGTTAACTCCATCATTCCAGATCATTCTGATGCAAGCACAACGTGAGTTCCTCACTTATCGCTGTCCCGACATTATGAGTGAAGCTTTTCATCAGATAGTGTGGTCCGCTTCACGCTCAGAGTCGTCCAGCGATTGACAGTCTCAGGCAGTATGGAAACAATGAGTACAAGTACACTGTTATTACAAACTCGGATATTTTCCATCGTCATCAACTAAAAAAATCTGAGATAGATACCAGGTATCATTTTCTTTGGACAACTGATATTCATAAATAGGTGAATAATACTGCCTTGATAATTTTGTCGTTACGACCGCTATTTTTTCAGTAATCTGAACCGATATGATCTTCTCTTGCTCAGGGTCATGACTAGACTCAGAACCAAAAGCTATAGGCTCGCCCTGAAAACCAGGTTTTGTATATTTTTTCAAAAGCTCATTCCAACCCTTCTGGGCCTGGAGCATAACTTCTTGCTTTCCATCGTTCTGATTTCTCTGAAATGACTGGTCATTCCAATATTTATAATCCCTCTGGAAAGCGGTGACTACCTGTTCCGGAGTATTTGCCAGTATGTCCCCAGCGCTTAAAAATCCAACGCTTAACACAACTAATTTAATCAACAGATGTCTCAACAAGTTCACCCATATTTGGCATGCTTTAAAGCAGTGTCTCGCAAGGGACTTTTTGAAGTCAACTTAATTAATAGCTGCACAACCAGGATGATTGAACTGTATAGATTCCGAGCATGCCTGATAGTGGTTAGCAACCAGGAAACATTCCCCTCGTTCTTCATTTAAACATTCTGGGGAAAACATCGAGCCTTTCTCCCCTTTGATGTAGTGCTACTCTTTAAGCAAACCAACTTTGAGGGTATTGCTGATGATGTTGACCCGCCATCTGCTACAGCAAAAAATCACACTTCTGGAACCGTTCTCCGAAGACCAAACGGCAGCGTTTGCCGTGAGTGCTGCACGTGAGTTATTGCTTTACATGGATAAAATTGAGGCGCTGGAGAAAATTATTGCGACTCCGGTTACACTACCTTATTGCAGCGCAAGTCCGGTTTGTGAGATTGAGGCGGGCTATGCCGCAGGCGTAAACGACTGCCGCGAGGCCATCCGGCGGGCAGGATATCCTATCGAAGGTGATGATTAGTTTGCGCTTATGTTAACAAATATGTGCTTTTAATGTATAAATCTGTAACCTAAGCGCGCGACTGCGGGCTACATCAACTTACCTGCTTCGGAGTGGCAAACATTCTCTATCAACGTACAACGCTGTTATGCAACAACATAAACGGGTAACCGATTTGGCAATACTGTTAACTATCAGGGTGGACTCGTGAAGATTGTGCAGGATAAGCTCAGAAACAGGCAGGCACTGCTGGTATCAGGGCTCATTACGTTGATATTTACTTCGTTGTTTCTGTTTATTATTTATGAACAGCGAATGGCCGCTGCCAGCGAAGGTGTCAACCGCCTGCAAGCGCGCATGATGGACATTTTTAACGATAACGAGCTGATCGCCGATGCGATTGGTGAGCGTTATCACCATATCAAAACGGGGGAACAATGCGGCGATATTTCAAAATTTGTTCTCCGGGATGAGGATGAATGGGGAATTAACGCCGATCCAAAGCGACTGCATTCGGCGACGGGGACAATGGTTGCCCAGCAAACCAGTCACAACGCGCTGTGTATGTATACGGCGGCTGAATTTATTCGCGGTATGGTCAATGAGCTAAACCCGGGCAGCTTCGATGCACATCGTTATATCATCGCCAAAAATTCAGATTATTTTTACTGGTTTATGGCTTCCGATTCACGCAATTTCAGCTTCTCAAATTCTGAAATGGCGCGGGATATCACTCAATTTTTCTACCCGCCCGTCGATTTCTATACCCGATTGCTGCAAAAAAACGTCAAAAACAAAGCCCTCAGTTCAACGAATTTCTATACCGATAAAATTACCGGTGAAAAAGCTTACAGCGTGGTGAGTTATATCTACGATCTGTCTGGCAAAGAGATATCAGACCAAATCGTAGCCTATCTGGTCTATGACCATTCAAAATCCGAATTGCAGGAAGCGTTGGCGCAGGCATTTGACTATCAAGTTCCACCGGAGCTGAATGTGGAGTTGGTGAATTTAACAAACCATGAGAGTCTCTGTTTATCCGGTAAATGTACCGGTCAATCCCGCTTTATGGTGCGTAATTTTTCAGAGAAATATGCGCTGCACTATTCGTTATCATTAGGTCGTTTTATGACGCGCGACACGCATGCAGGTATCGTGATTCTGCTGGCGCCGTTTTTCTTCATCATGATCAGCTTCTCGTTAAAAACATGGCTGAACGAAAGTGACCTCAAGGTTTATATTGATACCCTGACCGGTTGTTTTAACCGCCGAATTCTCGACATCATCAAGCGTCGGGATTTATCACACTGCTCGGTGGTGCTACTTGACTGTAATAAGTTCAAGGCCGTCAATGACACCTGGGGCCACGCGGCAGGCGATCGTGCGCTGCAAATTATCGCCAACAGAATGCTGTCAAACACCCGCACCAGTCACGATATTGTGATTCGTACCGGCGGGGATGAATTTATGATCCTGCTGTTTCGATCGCAGGCAACTGACGCTATAGCAATCGCGCAACGTATTAGTGGGCAGGTGACCAGCCATGTGTTTGTGGTGGATGGCCATACCGTGCCATTGTCAGTATCGTGGGGGATTGCAGAGGTGAATGGTGAACTTGATGCGGCCATTCAGAATGCGGATAGCGCTATGTATAGAATGAAGCACACGAAAGAAGGATAAAACCGCCAGAAATTTCTGGCGGTTGATTTAGCTTACTGGTGGGTGGCGGCTTTCATCGTGCTGACAAACGCTTTCAGCTCAGCCAGCATCTGTTCCGGTGCCGCAACATTTTTCTCAATGATTTTCACAATTGCCGAGCCGGAAATTGCACCGGCGGCACCGGCTTCAATAGCACCAGCGACCTGTTCAGGCGCAGAAATACCAAAGCCCTGTAAAGAAGGTGGCGCACCATATTCTTTCAGCTTTTCGACCAGATGATGCAGCGGTAATGCCGCACGATTTTCGGCACCGGTCACACCTGCACGTGAAAGCAGATAAGTGTAGCCACGACCATAAGAGGCAATCTGGCGTAGCAGTTCTTCATCAGCGTTCGGCGGGCAGATGAAAATCGGCGCGATGTTGTGGCGCAGCGCTGCAGTTCTGAACGGAGCTGACTCCTCAACCGGCACATCGGCTACCAACACAGAATCCACACCGACTTTCTCACAATGGGCGTAAAATTCATCAATGCCCTTACTGAAGACCAGGTTGGCATACATCAGCAACCCAATGGGAATCGTCGGATGCTTCTGGCGAATCAGCGCCAGCATTTCAAAGCATTGCGACGGTGTAATGCCGGCGGCAAACGCACGCAGGGTGGCTTCCTGAATAGTTGGGCCATCTGCCAGCGGATCGGAGAACGGAATGCCGAGCTCAAGAGCGTCGGCACCGGCTTCAATCAGCGTATCAATGATTTTCAGTGACTGCTCAACAGACGGATCGCCCAGGGTTACGAAGGGGACAAAAGCGCCTTCTTTGCGGTCCTTCAGCTGTGCAAACAGGTTTTCGTAACGTTCCATCAGATTTCCCCTCGCGCTTTCAAAATATCGTGTACGGTGAAAATGTCTTTGTCGCCGCGACCGGAGAGATTAACCACCAGCAACTGCTCTTTTTCTGGATTCTCACGCATCATTTTCAACGCGTGCGCCAGGGCATGGGAGGACTCCAGTGCCGGGATAATTCCCTCGTGCAGACACAGCGTTTTGAAGGCTTCCAGTGCTTCATCATCGGTGATTGAAACATAATCGGCGCGACCAATGCTGTTCAGGTATGCATGCTGTGGCCCCACTGACGGGAAATCCAGCCCTGCAGAAATAGAGTAAGACTCTTCAATCTGTCCTTCTTCAGTCTGCATCATTGGGGACTTCATGCCGAAGTATATCCCGACACGACCATGCTTCAACGGCGCGCCGTGTTCTCCAGACTCAATCCCGTGACCGCCTGGCTCTACGCCAATCAGACCTACGCTGGTTTCATTAATAAAATCGGCGAACATCCCGATGGCGTTAGAACCTCCGCCCACGCAGGCGATAACGGCGTCCGGCAGACGGCCTTCTTTTTCCAGAATCTGCGCCTTGGTTTCTTCACCGATCATGCGCTGGAACTCACGCACAATGGTCGGGAAGGGGTGCGGACCAGCCGCCGTACCGAGCATGTAGTGCGCGGTATCGTAGCTGCCAGACCAGTCGCGAAGCGCTTCGTTACAGGCATCTTTCAGCGTCGCGGAACCGCTGTGAACGGGGATAACTTCAGCGCCCATCAAACGCATACGGAAAACGTTAGGCGACTGACGTTCAACATCTTTCGCGCCCATATAAATACGGCATTTCAACCCCAGCAGTGCGCTGGCGAGAGCAGATGCAACACCGTGCTGACCCGCACCTGTTTCGGCGATGATTTCCGTTTTACCCATGCGCTTCGCCAACAACGCCTGACCCAGCACCTGGTTGGTTTTGTGCGCGCCGCCGTGCAGTAAATCTTCGCGCTTGAGATACAGCGTCGTGTTGGTGCCTTGAGTAATGTTCTGGCACTTGGTCAGTGCGGTTGGGCGACCCGCATAGTTTTTCAGCAGATCTGTAAACTGCGCCTGAAATTCAGGATCCTTTTGTGCGCTGACAAAAGCTTCTTCCAGCTGGCGCAGGGCAGGCATCAGAATCTGTGGCACATACATACCGCCAAATTCACCAAAGTACGGATTGAGTAATGTTGTCATGTCCTTTTCCTTAATATGCGCGCAGCGTCTGAAAGACCGAAGCCAGAAGACGTGCATCTTTGATGCCCGGCTGTGACTCTACGCCAGAATTGAAATCGAGACCGGCACAGCCGGTTTTTGCCGCGTCAACGCAGTTATCTGCGCCGAGTCCGCCAGCCAGTAAAACGTTATCCAGCGATTGTCCGCCTAAAAGTGACCAGTCGAAGCGTTGACCGCTGCCGCCCTGGCCGTTGTCGAAGACGTATTTATCGACATGCTGATAATCACGGGCTGGCAACGTCTCGCTGACGCTGAGTGCCTTCCAGATTTGCACCTGTGCGGGCAGTAAGTCGCGCAGGGCGTCAACATAGGACTGGTCTTCGTTACCGTGCAGTTGCACGGCAGTTAGTCCCAGCTCCGCCGCTGTTGCGCTCACGTCGGTAATATCTGAGTTGCGAAACACCCCGACGTATTGCAGCGGCGCGCCGGTCATGACCTCTCGCGCCTGTGCTACGTTGACCGCGCGCGGGGATGTGGGGACAAAAATCAAGCCGCCGTAAATGGCGCCTGCTTCGTATGCCGCATTTGCATCCTGAGCCCGGGTTAAACCGCAGACTTTATTCTCGCCGAGCAGTACACGACGCACGGCGGCGTGCAGATCATCATGCGACATCAGCGCAGAGCCAATCAGAAAACCGTTGGCGAAGTGGCTGAGCTCGCGCACCTGACCGTAAGTATTGATGCCGGACTCGCTGATGACGGTCACACCGTGCCCTAGTCGCGGCGCCAGTTGACGGGTGCGATTCAGATCAATCGACAGATCGCGTAAGTCACGGTTGTTGATACCAACGACTTTGGCGCCCAGTGCGATAGCACGCTCCAGCTCTTCTTCGTTACTGACTTCGGTCAGTACGCCCATTTTCAGGCTGTGGGCGACGGCGGCGAGTTGACGATATTGCTCATCATCGAGCACCGACAGCATCAGCAAACAGGCGTCCGCCTGGTAGAAACGCGCCAGGTAAATCTGGTAAGGATCGATAATAAAGTCCTTGCACAGAATCGGCTGCGGTGCGATGCGGCTGACGATAGGCAGGAAATCAAAGCTCCCCTGGAAATACTTCTCATCGGTCAGTACGGAGATCGCGGAAGCATAATGTTTATAGATGCTCGCAATCTGTGCCGGATCGAAGTCATCACGGATCACGCCTTTTGATGGAGATGCTTTTTTGCACTCCAGAATAAAGGCGGTGCGTGCACCTTGCAGCGCATCGTAGAAATCACGTGAGCCAGGCTGAACATCATTTTGAAAGCTGGCCAGCGGTTGTTGCTGTTTGCGGGCTTCTACCCAAATCGCCTTGTCTGCGACAATTTTCGCTAAAACGGTTTGCATCATTTACCCTCTTGCTGCCAGTGCAGTGACGCGGTCATAGGCCGCACCGCTACGCAGTACATTAATCACGGTTTGCGCATTGGCTTTTAAATCTTCTTCACCGTGCAGGCGCATTAACATGGCGACATTCGCGGCAACAGCAGCTTCATGAGCGGCTTCACCTTTACCTTGTAACAAGCGACTAAGAATGTCACGGTTTTCTTCCGGCGTGCCGCCAGCCAGCTGTTCCTGGTGATAAGGCGTCAGACCAAAGTCTTCTGCCGTCAGTTGATAACTCTTGATTTCCCCATCGTGCAGCTCTGCCACAATGGTCGGCGCATGCAGCGAAACTTCGTCCATGCCGCCACTGTGCACCACGGCTGCTCGTTGATATCCCAGCACGCGCAGCGTTTCAGCAATCGGTAGCACCAGTTCCGGGCTGTAAACGCCGATCAGCGCCAGCGGCGGATGCGCCGGGTTAATCAACGGGCCGAGCACGTTAAACAGCGTGCGGGTTTTCAGCTGCTGGCGTACCGGCATGGCATGGCGAAAACCGGTGTGATATTTCGGCGCAAACAGGAAGCACACCCCGAGGTCGTCTAGCGCCTGACGGGATTTATCAGCGTTCATATCCAGATTGATGCCAAATGCCGCTAACAGATCCGAAGAGCCAGACTTGCTGGAGACACTGCGGTTGCCGTGTTTGGCAACTTTCAGTCCGCAAGCCGCCGCAACAAAGGCGCTGGCGGTAGAAATATTGATGCTGTTGCTGCCGTCGCCGCCGGTACCGACAATATCGGCAAACAGATAATCAGGGCGCGGGAACGGGGCGGCGTTTTCCAGCAGCGCGGTTGCCGCACCGGCAATTTCATTCGGGTGTTCGCCACGAATTTTCATGCTCACCAGCGCCGCAGCCAGTTGTTCCGGCTTCAGTTCACCGCGAACGACTGCGGAAAACAGCTGGTGACTTTCCTGCTGGGACAGCGTCTGGGCCTGATACAGTTTCTCCAGAATGGGTTGCAGCGTATTGGTTTGTTCAAGCTTCTGTTGCGCCCAGGCCAGCGTTTGTTCCAGCAAACGCGCGCCCTGGGTGGTCAGAATTGATTCCGGATGGAACTGGAAGCCGCAGACGCGATCGGTATCGTGACGTACCGCCATCACCATGCCGTTAAAGTGGGCGTTAATGGTCAACCCAGCAGGTACGTTGCTGCCAACCAGTGAATGATAGCGTGCCACCGGCAGCGGATTCGCCAGACCAGCAAACATCGCCTGACCGTCGTGTTCAATGCTGGACGCTTTGCCGTGCAGGATCTCTCCGGCCTGGCCCACATATCCGCCATAGGCTTCAACAATGGCCTGGTGTCCCAGACAAATACCGATGATTGGCAGCTTGCCGCGCAAACGGGTTAACAGCTCCGGCATGCAACCCGCTTCGCTTGGCGCGCCTGGTCCTGGAGAAAGCATCAGCACCGGATTTTTCATGGTTGCTAAGCGGTCAATCAACGTCTGGGCCGGAATATGGTTGCGGTAAATCACCACGTTGTGACCATTAGTACGCAGCTGATCCGCCAGGTTATAGGTAAAAGAATCGATGTTATCAAGCAGCAGAATGTCAGCCATTAGAAGGTCTCCTGTGCGTGGTGCGCGGTAGCGATAGCACGCAGAACCGCGCGCGCTTTATTACGGGTTTCATCGGCTTCAGACTGCGGTACAGAATCCAGAACAATCCCGGCACCGGCTTGTACGGTGGCAATACCGTCTTCCACGAGGGCGGAGCGAATGACAATACAGGTATCCAGATCGCCATGCGCCGTGAAGTAACCTACCGCACCGCCGTAACTGCCACGGCGACGACCCTCTGCCTCGGCGATAAGCTGCATGGCGCGAACTTTTGGCGCTCCGCTTAACGTGCCCATATTCATACAGGCGCGGTAAGCGTGCAGCACATCCAGATCGCTACGCAGCTCGCCGACCACGCGCGAAACCAGGTGCATAACGAAGGAGTAACGATCGACTTTTGTGAGGTCAGCAACATAGCGGCTGCCAGGCGTACAGATGCGCGCCAGGTCGTTACGCGCAAGGTCAACCAGCATCAGGTGCTCAGAAAGCTCTTTATGGTCGGTACGCATCTCCAGCTCGATACGGCTGTCGAGATCGCGATCAAGCGAACCGTCCGCACGACGACCGCGCGGGCGAGTACCAGCAATCGGGTAGATCTCTATCTGGCGGCTGGTGGCATCATATTTCAGCGAGCTTTCCGGGGAGGCGCCAAACAGCGTGAAATCGTTGTCCTGCATGAAAAACATGTATGGGCTGGGGTTACTTTTCTTCAGCACATAGTAGGCCGCCAGCGGAGATGGGCAGGGCAGCGAGAAACGGCGGGATGGCACCACCTGGAAAATTTCGCCCGCGCGAATCGCTTTTTGCATGCCACGAACTACGGCGCCAAACTCTTCATCGCTCTGATTGCACTCGCAGCGCATCTGCGGGACTTCAGTGACCGGCAACGGCGGCGCAGGCTCGGTAAGCTGCTGGCTCAACTGCGCCAGACGAGAGTTAAGACGCTGTTTTTCCGCATCATTGGGGGTAAAAATACTGGCCTGAATACGGGTGCTTTTTTTCTGGTGGTCGATAACCATCAGCGTTTCTGCCAGATAGAAGCAGTAGTCAGGGCAACGGTTGCCCGCTTCAAGCTGTGGCAACTCTTCAAAACCCGCAACCAGATCGTAAGAAAACAGACCGCCGAAGAACATCGCTTCACGTTCTTGCACAGGAACATTCACCAGCTCCTGCAATAAACGGAATGCATCAAATACGGACAGGGAGCATAAGCGCGCGTCTTCATCGAGCAGTGGGCTGACGGCAGGGAATCGCAGATGGCGACCATTCGGCTGTTGTTCGTTCTCAACGCCAGCGGGCAGGGCAGCATCCAGCAGGGACAGCAGCGATGCGCCGTTTGCGGACAAAGCCTGAATAGTGACAGTGTCACCTAGAGCGGTAATGCGTAATGCGCTGTCGACCAGCAGCAGGCTCTTCAGATCGTCTTTGCTGTCGATGTCTGCAGATTCCAGCAGCAGTGTTGCTGGACGTGCGCCACACACCTGATGAAACAGCGCGGTCGGATTCTCACGGTAGGCGGCATCGCAGGCAAGCAGTTCGAGTGTCGGTTTTTGAGTTTGCATCGTTATTCTCATTAATTTTGTTCAAAAAAAAGCCCGCTCATTTGGCGGGCCGGGTATCTGGTTGCATATTGCAGACGTAAGACACTGCCCGAAATCAGGAAGTGCGCCACCAACCGTGCAGAACAAATGTTGCTTTCATCTCAGATACCTTCTTCATGTGAACTTGCGTACTAGTTAACTAGTTCGATGGAATAAAGTCAACACCTGATTTCAGTATATTTGTCGAAACCGCTATGATGGGCGTGATACGACATTTATTGAAACGGGAGCCGCCTTGAGCGACACGAATTACGCAGTGATTTATGACCTGCACAGTCATACTACAGCCTCCGATGGGCGATTAACGCCAGAAGCCTTAGTACACCGTGCGGTAGAGATGCGAGTCGGTACACTGGCGATCACCGATCATGACACCACGGCCGGCATTGCGGCGGCAAGAGAAGAAATTTCACGTTCAGGTTTAGCCTTAAATTTGATCCCTGGCGTCGAGATATCAACGGTCTGGGAAAACCATGAGATCCATATAGTGGGTCTGAACATTGATATCGCCCATCCCATGATGTGTGAGTTTCTGGCGCAACAAACGGAACGTCGTCAGCAGCGTGCACGCCTGATTGCTGAACGACTCGACAAAGCGCATATCCCCGGCGCGTGGGAAGGGGCGTTACGCCTGGCTGATGGCGGGGCGGTTACGCGGGGCCATTTTGCGCGTTTCCTGATGGAATGTGGAAAAGCCACAACCATGGCGGATGTCTTTAAAAAATATCTTGCCCGTGGGAAAACCGGTTACGTTCCGCCACAGTGGTGTACAATAGAACAAGCTATTGATGTCATTCATCATTCTGGCGGTAAGGCTGTTCTGGCTCATCCTGGGCGGTACGATCTTAGCGCTAAGTGGCTGAAAAGACTGGTTGCACATTTTGCTGAACATCGCGGCGACGCGATGGAAGTAGCACAGTGCCAGCAGTCTCCCAATGAACGCACCCATCTGGCGACGCTTGCGCGTTCGCATCAACTGTGGGCATCGCAAGGGTCTGATTTTCATCTACCCTGCCCATGGATTGAGTTGGGCCGTAAACTTTGGTTGCCCGCAGGCGTAGAAGGCGTCTGGCAACTTTGGGAGCAGCCCGAGATCACAGAGAGGAAAGTATGAGTCAGTTTTTTTATATTCATCCCGAAAACCCGCAGCAGCGACTGATCAATCAGGCCGTTGAAATCGTGCGTAAAGGTGGGGTGATCGTCTATCCAACCGATTCCGGTTATGCGTTGGGCTGCAAAATTGAAGATAAAGGCGCCATGGAGCGCATTTGCCGCATCCGTCACCTGCCGGACGGACACAACTTTACGCTGATGTGTCGTGACCTGTCCGAACTGTCGACCTATTCGTTTGTCGACAACGTGGCATTCCGTTTAATTAAAAACAACACGCCGGGTAACTACACCTTCATCCTGAAAGGGACGAAAGAAGTTCCGCGCCGTTTGTTGCAGGAAAAACGTAAGACCATCGGCCTGCGTGTGCCATCGAATCCGATTGCGCTGGCGCTGCTGGAAGCACTGGGCGAGCCGATGCTATCTACATCGCTGATGCTGCCGGGCAGTGAATTTACTGAGTCAGACCCTGAAGAGATTAAAGACCGTCTGGAAAAACTGGTGGATTTGATTATCCATGGTGGCTATCTCGGTCAGCAGCCGACCACGGTCATCGATTTAACCGACGATTCCCCGGTGGTGTTGCGTGAAGGCGTCGGCGACGTTAAACCTTTCTTATAAGGGCGCGAACCGCTATACTACGCGGCCTTAAAATGGCGCTGACTGGCGCCGTTGATTCTCCTGTTCGACGCCTGTGAAGGCGACATCTAAAGGAAGCTCTATGAGCGAAAAGTTACAAAAAGTGCTGGCGCGCGCTGGCCACGGTTCTCGCCGTGAAATCGAATCTATTATTGCCGCGGGTCGCGTGAGCGTTGATGGCAAAATTGCCACGCTCGGCGATCGCGTTGAAGTCACTCCGGGTCTGAAAATCCGTATCGACGGTCATCTGATTTCGGTTAAAGAGTCTGCAGAGCAAATCTGCCGCGTTCTGGCCTATTACAAGCCAGAAGGTGAACTGTGTACCCGCAACGACCCGGAAGGTCGTCCGACCGTGTTCGATCGTTTGCCAAAACTGCGTGATGCGCGCTGGATTGCCGTAGGGCGTCTGGACGTGAATACCTGCGGTTTACTGCTGTTTACCACCGATGGTGAACTGGCTAACCGTCTGATGCACCCAAGCCGTGAAGTCGAACGTGAATATGCGGTACGTGTGTTTGGTCAGGTTGATGATGCAAAACTGCGCGATCTGAGTCGTGGCGTACAGCTGGAAGATGGTCCGGCGGCATTTAAAACGATCAAGTTCAGCGGTGGTGAAGGGATCAACCAGTGGTATAACGTCACGCTGACCGAAGGGCGTAACCGTGAAGTCCGTCGCCTGTGGGAAGCTGTAGGTGTACAGGTAAGCCGTCTTATTCGTGTTCGTTACGGTGATATCCCGCTGCCGAAAGGCCTGCCGCGTGGTGGCTGGACAGAGCTTGACCTCGCGCAAACCAACTATCTGCGTGAACTGGTGGAACTTAAGCCGGAAACGACATCTAAAGTTGCCGTCGAGAAAGATCGTCGTCGCATGAAGGCAAATCAGATCCGTCGTGCGGTGAAGCGGCACTCACAGGTCGGTAGCAGCCGTCGTCCGGGTGGTCGTAGCAACAACGGTTAATTATGAGTGGGCCTGATAAGCAAAGCGCCATCAGGCCTTAGCGTGGAGCCGGATGCGGCGCAAGCGCCTTATCCGGCCTACTGTCAGTAATCAATCCCTATCTGGGCCTTCACGCCCGCTTCAAACGCATGCTTGACCGGGCGCAACTCGCTGACCGTATCCGCTAACTCCAGAATATCGCGATGACATCCACGGCCGGTGATAATCACCGTTTGATGGGCAGGGCGCGCGTTTAGGGCAGTGATGACCTCTTCAAGCGGCAGATAGTCGTATGCCACCATATAGGTCAGCTCGTCCAGCACCACCATATCCAGTTTATCGTCGGCCAGCATCCGCTTACCGTGTTCCCACACGGCCATACAGGCCGCGGTGTCGGACTCACGGTTTTGCGTTTCCCAGGTAAATCCTGTCGCCATAACCTGAAACTCTACGCCGTGGGGTTCAAGTAAGTTACGTTCTCCGTTTGGCCACGTACCTTTAATAAATTGTACGACGCCGACTTTTTTACCGTGGCCCACCGCGCGCGTGGCGGTACCGAATGCGGCGGTGGTTTTACCCTTACCATTTCCGGTGAATACGATGATGATCCCGCGCTCGTCCGTAGCGGCGGCAACGCGTGCGTCAACCCGATCTTTTACGCGCTGTTGACGTTGCTGATAGCGTTCTTCACTCATTGGACAATTCCTGGTTTACGGCCCGGCTGGGCGTCAAAAGTCATACCGGTTTTACGGCGGCTGTCATCGCCCATCAGCCACAGGTAGAGCGGCATAATATCGGCGGGAGTTTTCAATTTCTGTGGATCTTCCGTGGGGAATGCGCTGGCTCGCATGCCAGTTCGTGTTCCACCAGGATTGATACAGTTTACGCGCAGATGACGGTTTTGATACTCATCAGCCAGAACCTGCATCATCCCTTCGGTAGCAAATTTTGATGTGGCATACGCCCCCCAATTGGCGCGTCCCTGGCGGCCGACGCTGGAAGAGGTAAAGACCAGCGATCCGGCATCGGATTTGAGTAACAACGGCAGCAATGCCTGAGTCAGCATAAAAGTGGCATTCACATTTACCTGCATCACATCCTGCCAGACCTGCGGGTTTTGTTCACTCATTGGGCAAATATCGCCGAGTAATCCGGCGTTATGCAGTACGCCATCCAGACGTGGGAAATGTGCGGCAATGCGCTGTGCAAGCTGGTGACATTCTTCAGAGGTACAGGTCAGTAAATCCAGTGTAAACCACTGTGGTTGTGTTCCGTTTTCATCGGCGATAGTGCGGGCAACCTGACGCAGTTTTTCTTCGTTACGCCCAAGCAGGATAACGGTCGCGCCATAGCGTGCATAGGTCTGCGCGGCTTCGCGTCCGATACCATCGCTGGCACCGGTGACAAGAATAATGCGGCCCTGTAAAAGGTCTTGTTTAGGTTGGTAATGCACGGCTACTCCTCGGCGACGCCCTGGCCATCTCGTTCGCAATAACTTTTGGGCTTTATGCCTTAAACCCTGTTCTTTTTCAATCAGCCAAAGGCAATAACACCGCAAAATGAACGCTTTGTCATGCTTTTTACTGATTCAGCACTGGATGTATGAAGCAAGACGAGGTGACACGCCTGTTGTACACTGAGCGGAAGTCGCGTTGTTTAACCAAGGTGGGTCTCGTGGAATTGTTGTCTGAATATGGGCTGTTTTTGGCAAAAATTGTCACTGTCGTGGTGGCTATTGCAGTGGTGGTGATGCTGATCGTAAACGCGACACAACGCAAACGTCAGCGTGGGGAATTGCGGGTTATTAACCTCAGCGATCAATATAAAGAGATGAAGGAAGACCTGTCGCTGGCCTTATTGGATGGGCATCAGCAAAAATTCTGGCATAAGGCGCAGAAAAAGAAACAGAAGCTGGAGGCGAAGGCCGCCAAGGCAAAAGCGAAACTGGGTGACAGTACGCCATCAGATAAACCCCGTGTATGGGTGCTTGATTTTAAAGGCAGTATGGATGCCCACGAGGTCAACGCATTACGCGAAGAGGTGACGGCGGTGCTGGCGGTTGTTAAACCTCAGGATCAGGTGGTGGTTCGTCTGGAAAGCCCGGGCGGTGTGGTACATGGTTATGGCCTGGCTGCGTCCCAGTTACAACGCCTGCGCGATAAGCAGATCCCACTGACCGTCACGGTAGATAAAGTCGCTGCGAGCGGCGGATATATGATGGCCTGCGTGGCAGATAAAATAGTTTCGGCGCCGTTTGCTATCGTCGGCTCAATTGGCGTGGTGGCGCAGATCCCGAACTTTAACCGCTTCCTGAAAGGGAAAGATATTGATATCGAACTGCACACCGCCGGACAGTACAAGCGTACGTTGACGCTGCTTGGCGAGAACACGGAAGAAGGGCGGCAGAAATTCCGTGAAGATCTGAACGAAACACATCATTTGTTTAAAGATTTTGTCCATCGTATGCGCCCGACTCTGGACATTGAGCAGGTTGCCACGGGTGAACACTGGTTTGGTCAACAGGCGCTGGCAAATGGGCTGGTGGATGAGATCAATACCAGCGATGAGGTGATCCTCGGGCTGATGGAAGGTCGTGAAGTGTTGAACGTTCGCTATCTGCAGCGTAAAAAGCTGATGGATCGTTTTACCGGTAGTGCGGCGGAGAGCGCCGATCGTTTGCTGATGCGCTGGTGGCAGCGGGGGCAGAAGCCACTGATGTAAAATTGTCATTGCCGGATAGCGATGCTCACATATCCTATCCGGCCTACAAATAGGCATCAATGTAGGCTGGATAAGGCGTTGCCGCCATCCGGCAAATTATTTCTCGAGTTAATCGATCAAGTGATACTTTTCAGAAAGTACGTGCGCCAGGTGTTTAAACATATTAAACACAGCCGTACTTTTGGGCGTTGGTAGCCCTTGCTCGTCTAAAAAGTAATCTCCGCTGAAAACCAGCACGCCGTTTCGCTGCGTAACGCCGGTGGCGACAATCCCCGCCAGCGTGTCCTCATGCTCACGAATGATTTTGTTGGCTTCAATCAGCAGTGTTTCGCGATCGATGGGTTGAGTGTCTTTATGCATGATTTACTCCTTAAACAAGGACATTAGTCTACGCTGAGCCCGCCTTATGGGCAAATATTCCCTGACATAAATGAAGGTTTTACGACAGTGTTACAACTGGCGAGATTTGTTTTTGCATGCTAATAAAGTTGCGTAACGCATTTTATCAGGTACAGTGTGACGCTTTCGTCAATCTGGCAACAGATTTGCTTGACATTCGACCAATACTTCGTCGTGCTAGAGCGTTTGTGAGAAAAAAAGCCTGTTAACTCAGTTACATGAGAGTTACATTACAAGCGCGAAACAGTTTAAGGGGTTGATATCCGCCGACGCAGAGACCATATCGATGTCTCGTCGCCAGTGGAAGGTGAATCAACGTGCGACGCATTCTGGAAGAATCAAATTAGGTAAAGGTGAATATGGGTAAAGCTCTTGTCATCGTTGAGTCCCCGGCAAAAGCCAAAACGATCAACAAGTATCTGGGTAATGACTACGTGGTGAAATCCAGCGTCGGTCATATCCGTGATTTGCCGACCAGTGGCTCAGCAACTAAAAAGAGCGCCGACTCAACCTCCACCAAAACGGCTAAAAAGCCCAAAAAGGATGAACGTGGCGCTCTCGTCAACCGTATGGGTGTTGACCCGTGGCACAACTGGGATGCGCGCTATGAAGTGCTGCCTGGTAAAGAGAAAGTTGTTTCTGAACTGAAGCAACTGGCTGAAAAAGCCGACCACATCTATCTCGCAACCGACCTTGACCGCGAAGGGGAAGCCATTGCATGGCACCTGCGGGAAGTCATCGGTGGCGACGACACCCGCTACAGCCGCGTGGTGTTTAACGAAATTACCAAAAATGCTATTCGCCAGGCGTTTGAAAAACCGGGCGAGTTGAACATCGATCGTGTTAATGCGCAACAGGCGCGCCGCTTTATGGACCGTGTGGTGGGCTATATGGTGTCGCCACTGCTGTGGAAAAAAATTGCGCGTGGTCTGTCTGCCGGTCGCGTACAGTCTGTGGCTGTGCGTCTGGTGGTTGAGCGTGAACGCGAAATCAAAGCATTTGTTCCAGAAGAGTTCTGGGAAATTGATGCTAACACGACCACGCCGGGCGGTGACGCGTTGCCGCTTGAGGTGACGCATCAAAATGATAAACCGTTCCGTCCTGTAAATCGGGAACAAACGCTTGCCGCGGTTAGCCTGTTGGAAAAAGCGCGCTATAGCGTCCTGGAACGTGAAGATAAACCGACCAGCAGCAAGCCCAGCGCACCGTTCATTACCTCCACGCTACAGCAGGCTGCGAGTACGCGTCTGGGCTTTGGTGTGAAGAAAACCATGATGATGGCGCAGCGCTTGTATGAAGCGGGTTACATCACTTACATGCGTACTGACTCAACCAACCTGAGCCAGGATGCTGTCACCATGGTTCGCGATTACATCAGTGATAATTTTGGCAAAAAATATTTGCCGGAGAGCGCGAACCAGTACGCCAGCAAAGAGAACTCGCAGGAAGCACACGAAGCTATCCGTCCTTCCGATGTCGCCGTACTGGCGGAGTCGCTGAAAGATATGGAAGCCGATGCGCAAAAACTGTATCAGCTGATCTGGCGCCAGTTTGTTGCTTGTCAGATGACGCCAGCGAAATATGACTCTACCACCCTGACCGTGGGTGCGGGTGATTTCCGTCTGAAAGCGCGTGGTCGTATTCTGCGCTTCGATGGTTGGACCAAAGTGATGCCAGCACTGCGTAAGGGCGATGAAGATCGCATCTTACCGGCGGTGGACAAAGGCGATACCTTGACGCTTATCGAGCTGACACCTGCGCAGCACTTCACCAAGCCGCCTGCACGCTTCAGTGAAGCTTCGCTGGTTAAAGAGCTTGAAAAGCGTGGCATTGGTCGTCCATCCACCTATGCGTCGATCATCTCTACGATTCAGGATCGCGGTTATGTTCGCGTTGAAAACCGTCGCTTCTACGCTGAAAAAATGGGTGAAATCGTCACCGATCGTCTGGAAGAAAACTTCCGCGAGCTGATGAACTACGATTTTACCGCGCAGATGGAAGACAGCCTCGACCAGGTGGCGAATCACGAAGCCGAATGGAAGGGCGTACTCGACAACTTCTTCACTGATTTTACTCAGCAGTTAGATAAAGCCGAGAAAGATCCTGAAGAAGGCGGTATGCGTCCAAACCAGATGGTGCTGACCAGCATTGATTGCCCGACCTGCGGACGCAAGATGGGTATTCGTACCGCCAGTACCGGCGTTTTCCTTGGTTGCTCCGGCTACGCACTTTCCCCGAAAGAGCGTTGCAAAACCACCATTAACCTGGTGCCGGAAAACGAAGTATTGAACGTGCTGGAAGGCGATGACGCGGAAACGAACGCATTGCGCGCCAAACGCCGCTGCCAGAAGTGCGGTACGGCAATGGACAGTTATCTCATCGATCCTAAGCGTAAATTGCATGTGTGTGGTAATAACCCAACCTGCGACGGCTACGAGATCGAAGAGGGTGAATTCCGTATCAAGGGTTATGACGGTCCTATCGTAGAGTGCGAAAAATGTGGTTCTGAAATGCACCTGAAAATGGGACGTTTCGGCAAGTACATGGCGTGTACTAACGACGAGTGTAAAAACACCCGTAAGATCCTGCGTAACGGTGAAGTTGCTCCGCCGAAAGAAGATCCGGTTCCGCTGCCGGAACTGCCGTGTGAAAAATCTGACGCGTATTTCGTGTTACGTGATGGTGCTGCAGGTATCTTCCTGGCGGCCAATACGTTCCCGAAATCACGTGAGACTCGTGCGCCGTTGGTGGAAGAGTTGTACCGCTTCCGCGATCGCCTGCCGGAAAAACTGCGTTATCTGGCAGATGCGCCGCAAACAGACCCGGATGGTAACAAGTCTATGGTTCGTTTCAGCCGTAAAACCAAGCAGCAATACGTTGCCGCTGAGAAAGACGGTAAGGCGACTGGCTGGTCCGCGTTCTTCGTTGACGGTAAATGGGTAGAAGGGAAGAAATAACAGCGTTACGGCTGAATTTCTCCTCAAAGGGTCGCGTAAGCGGCCCTTTTTGTTTCTGGCATATTATTTTTTGTCATACCTATACAGCGTACATATAAATGATATAGTGGTTATAGTTAACAGACTTTTTATTATTAAATCGTATTAGCAGCGCCCACGAGCCTGCACTGAAACGATGATTTGATGGCGCGAATCGGGATGGCATAACATGAAATTACAGCAGCTTCGCTACATTGTTGAGGTGGTGAACCACAACCTTAATGTCTCCTCAACGGCGGAAGGGCTTTATACCTCTCAGCCCGGTATCAGTAAGCAAGTTCGTATGCTGGAAGATGAACTTGGCATCCAGATTTTCGCCCGTAGTGGTAAGCATCTGACCCAGGTTACGCCAGCGGGGCAGGAAGTCATCCGTATTGCGCGCGAAGTACTGTCTAAGGTAGATGCTATTAAGTCCGTTGCTGGCGAACATACCTGGCCGGATAAAGGCTCGCTGTATATCGCCACCACGCACACCCAGGCACGTTACGCTTTGCCGAACGTGATTAAGGGTTTTATTGAGCGATATCCTCGTGTTTCATTGCATATGCATCAGGGATCGCCGACGCAAATTGCCGAAGCCGTCTCGAAAGGGAATGCGGATTTTGCCATCGCGACGGAAGCCCTGCATCTGTATGACGATCTGGTGATGTTACCTTGCTACCACTGGAACCGTTCGATTGTCGTCACGCCGGATCATCCGCTGGCGGGAAAATCCTCGGTTTCTATTGAGGAACTGGCACAGTATCCACTGGTGACCTACACCTTTGGATTTACCGGGCGTTCGGAGCTGGACACCGCGTTTAACCGTGCGGGTCTGGAGCCGCGTATTGTTTTTACCGCAACCGATGCCGATGTTATTAAAACCTATGTCCGTCTGGGTCTCGGCGTGGGTGTAATTGCCAGTATGGCGGTTGATCCTGTATCCGATCCTGACCTGGTACGTGTGGATGCGCACGATATCTTCAGCCATAGCACCACCAAAATTGGTTTTCGTCGCAGCACCTTCTTACGTAGTTACATGTATGATTTCATTCAACGTTTCGCGCCGCATCTGACGCGTGATGTGGTGGACACGGCGGTGGCGCTGCGTTCCAACGATGATATTGAAGCCATGTTTAAAGATATTAAATTGCCTGAGAAATAATAACGGTTGTTACCTCGTCGGTATCTATAAGCATAAAGTGATACCGACGGGGGAGTCTGAATTCATTATTTCTCCTCCTATATATTAACCATATATTATTTATGGAAAAAGTTCTCTAAAGTAGTTTCAAATTAGTCAGCTTGCCAAAAATCACGCTCAAATATTCATAATTGATCAAACAATTGATTTATTTATCAGATCGAGTCCGAAAATTAACTGGCTTTTTTTTGCCTTTTTTATTAGGATTCCTCCTATCTGATGATTAATTGTACCAATTGTTTGGTGCCTAAATGATAAGTGATTTCGATAGTATGAGGTTAGCGATGCCTTCAGGAAACCAGCCTGCACGCCGGGATCCCGCGATGAAACGTAAAGCCTGGTTCGCCGTGTTTCTTGGCTCTGCGATATTCTGGATTATTGTCGCACTCGTGGCCTGGAACGTGTGGGGGTAAGTATGTCCGCACCGGAGCAGCACTCTACCGTGACGCCAGCGTCTCATGACCATGAGCAAGAGAGCAAAACCGTCGCCGAGAAGGAGCCAAAGATACCCGAATCCTGGAATCTTTCTCCTGAACAACGGGCGTTTATTGATCTGTTAACCGGTGATGATGAACAGAAACAATAATTCGTACGTATTTTATAATAATAACGATTACCTCGTGGCCTTAAATATCGAATTGTTTATCCCATGTATTCACCATCAGCCACCTAATCAACGTATTATCGATTGCGCTATTGCCTGCTGAATATTCATCCTATTAATCTACACGGCTAGACCTTCTTCCCTACCATTGACCTCACTTCGCGCTTTTGTATCGCGCGCTACTTTTATCAATTTGAGTTGTTATCAAAGCGTTACATTTTGTTTGTGTTATCTTTAATACTAACCCTGAGGAAATCAGGGGATCCAACCCTGTCATTTAAGGAGGAGCTATGTCGTCGACCCTACGAGAAGCCAGTAAGGACACATTGCAGGTTAAAGATAAAACCTACCGCTACTACAGTTTACCTCTGGCCGCTAAATCACTGGGTGATATCACCCGACTACCCAAATCGCTGAAAGTGTTACTGGAAAACCTGCTTCGTTGGCAGGATGGTAATTCCGTAACCGAAGATGATATTCATGCGCTCGCGCATTGGCTGAAGACTGCCCATGCCGATCGTGAAATTGCCTATCGACCCGCTCGTGTTCTGATGCAGGATTTTACCGGCGTGCCGGCGGTGGTCGATCTGGCCGCCATGCGCGAAGCGGTGAAACGTTTGGGCGGAGATACAGCAAAAGTGAATCCGCTTTCGCCGGTGGACCTTGTCATTGACCACTCGGTAACGGTGGACCGTTTTGGTGATGATGATGCTTTCGAAGAAAACGTACGCCTGGAAATGGAACGTAACCATGAGCGTTATGTGTTCCTGAAATGGGGACAGCAGGCATTTAGTCGCTTCAGCGTTGTACCACCAGGAACGGGGATTTGCCACCAGGTTAACCTTGAATACCTCGGCAAAGCCGTCTGGAGCGAGTTACAGGACGGTGAGTGGGTGGCTTACCCTGACACGTTGGTCGGAACCGATTCCCATACGACAATGATTAATGGTCTCGGTGTGCTGGGATGGGGCGTTGGAGGCATTGAGGCCGAAGCAGCAATGCTGGGCCAACCCGTCTCTATGCTTATCCCGGATGTTGTGGGCTTTAAACTGGTGGGCAAGCTGCGGGAAGGTATCACCGCGACTGACCTGGTTCTGACCGTCACCCAGATGCTGCGTAAGCACGGCGTGGTCGGTAAATTTGTTGAATTCTACGGTGATGGCCTGGACACCTTACCGCTGGCCGACCGGGCAACCATTGCGAATATGTCACCGGAATACGGCGCAACCTGCGGTTTCTTCCCGATCGATAGCATCACTCTTGAATATATGCGTCTGAGTGGGCGCAGTGAGGAGCAGGTTGAGCTGGTCAGCGCCTATGCCAAAGCGCAGGGCATGTGGCGTAATCCTGGGGATGAACCCGTATTTACCAGTTCACTGGAGCTGGATATGGGCAGTGTAGAAGCTAGCCTTGCCGGACCGAAGCGTCCGCAGGATCGGGTGGCACTGGCTGATGTCCCGAAAGCGTTTTCGGCGAGTAATGAACTCGAAGTGAATAGCTCACTGAAAGATCGCCAGCCAGTGGACTATACAATGAACGGTCACCAGTACCAGCTGCCGGATGGTGCTGTGGTTATTGCGGCGATCACTTCCTGTACCAACACCTCTAACCCAAGCGTATTGATGGCGGCGGGGCTGCTGGCGAAGAAAGCAGTGACGCTTGGTCTGAAACGTCAGCCGTGGGTGAAAGCCTCGCTGGCTCCAGGATCGAAGGTGGTGTCTGATTATCTGGCGCAGGCAGGGTTCACGCCATACCTTGATGAGCTGGGATTTAACCTTGTAGGTTATGGCTGTACCACCTGTATCGGTAACTCGGGTCCGTTACCCGATCCTATCGAGACAGCTATCAAAAAAGGCGACCTCACCGTTGGTGCTGTGCTTTCCGGCAACCGAAACTTTGAGGGGCGTATCCATCCGCTCGTGAAGACCAACTGGTTGGCGTCTCCGCCGCTGGTGGTGGCCTATGCGCTGGCGGGGAATATGAATATCAATCTGACTAAAGATCCTTTAGGGCATGACAGAAAGGGCGATCCCGTATATCTGAAAGATATCTGGCCGACGGCTCAGGAAATTGCCCGTGCCGTGGAGCAGGTTTCTACCGCCATGTTCCATAAAGAGTATGCTGAAGTGTTTGAAGGCACGCCAGAATGGAAAGCAATCCAGGTCGATCGGGCTGATACCTATGGCTGGCAGTCTGACTCAACCTATATCCGCTTGTCGCCGTTCTTCGATGGTATGCAGGCGACGCCGGATCCGGTTCAGGACATTCATGGTGCGCGTATCCTTGCAATGCTTGGAGATTCCGTCACCACCGACCATATTTCTCCTGCAGGTAGTATTAAGCCGGACAGCCCGGCGGGGCGTTATCTGCAAAGCCACGGCGTAGAGCGTAAAGATTTTAACTCCTACGGTTCACGACGCGGGAATCATGAAGTCATGATGCGTGGTACCTTTGCCAATATTCGTATTCGCAATGAGATGGTACCTGGCGTGGAAGGTGGGATGACGCGTCATTTGCCGGGAACTGAGGTAGTGGCTATCTATGATGCGGCTATGCAATATCAACAGGAGAATATTCCCCTGGCGGTTATTGCCGGGAAAGAGTATGGCTCTGGCTCCAGTCGCGACTGGGCGGCAAAAGGCCCGCGCTTGCTGGGGATTCGCGTGGTTATCGCTGAATCCTTTGAGCGAATTCACCGTTCTAACCTGATTGGTATGGGGATTTTGCCGCTGGAATTCCCACAGGGCGTCACGCGTAAAACGCTGGGACTAACCGGTGAGGAAACGATCGATATTACGGATCTGCAAAACATCAAACCGGGTGCAACAGTGCCGGTGAGTATGGTTTGCTCAGATGGACGTAAAGAAGTTGTTTTATGCCGCTGCCGTATCGATACCGCGACGGAGCTAACGTACTACCAAAACGATGGCATTCTGCACTACGTGATTCGTAATATGTTGAGCTAGAATGTAAAAAGCCTGCGAGAGCAGGCTTTTTTATCGGCGGTAACAATTATTACTTGCCCAGCAAATGTCCCATCTTGGCGGCTTTGGTGTCCAGGTAATGTTCATTGTTCGGGTTACGACCCACAATCAGCGGCACGCGTTCAACAATGTTGATTCCCGCTTCGGTCAGAATTTCCACTTTTTTCGGGTTATTGGTCAGCAAACGAACTTCGTCCACACCAAGCAGCTTGAACATATCCGCACACAGCGTGAAATCACGCTCATCTGCCGCAAAGCCCAACTGATGGTTAGCTTCAACGGTATCATAACCCTGGTCCTGCAACGCGTAGGCGCGGATTTTATTGAGCAGGCCGATATTGCGTCCTTCCTGACGATGATAAAGCAGGATACCGCGCCCTTCTTCAGCAATATGGGTGAGAGCCGCTTCGAGCTGGAAGCCGCAATCGCAACGCAGGCTAAACAATGCATCGCCAGTCAGACACTCGGAGTGGACACGCGCCAGGACAGGCGTTTGGCCTGTGATATCGCCAAAAACCAGTGCGACGTGATCGTGTCCGGTTGCCAGTTCTTCAAATCCCACCATCAGGAAATCACCCCAGGGGGTTGGCAGTTTGGCTTCTGCCACACGTTTAAGCTGCATGTAATTCTCCAGATTATGCTGGCACTGTCGTGCCGTCGCCTGTTGGCTTCTGTTCTATATTGCACTATTTTGCCATAAGGCAACGATGTTCACCTAATCGCGACAACGGATTCGCTTTTGGAATGGCACAAAATTGTCAATTTTCCCGGCATGCGCTTTTTTCAGTTATGATTGTGAGACTTATCGACGAAAGGAGAGGCAATGCTGTCAATTGCAAAGCGCACTGCGGTCGGGGCCGGGCTGCTACTTATTATGCCGGTTGCCGTATGGGTATCGGGCTGGAGCTGGCAGCCGGGACATAACGTTTGGTGGCTAAAATCTCTGTACTGGATAACGGAAACGGTGACGCAGCCGTGGGGCATTATCACTCACGTTGTTCTCTGTGCATGGTTTCTGTGGTGTCTGCGTTTTCGTCTGAAAGCTGCGGTAATGCTGTTTGCGATCCTGGCTGCGGCAATTTTAGTCGGTCAGGGCGTGAAGTCCTGGGTTAAAGACAGGGTGCAGGAACCTCGGCCCTTTGTCGTGTGGCTGGAAAAAACGCACCATATTCCGGTTGATGAGTTCTACACTTTAAAACGTAAAGATCGTGGTCACTTAGTTAAAGAGCAATTGGCAGAACAACAGGATATTCCGACGTTTCTACGTAAGCACTGGCAAAAAGAAACGGGTTTTGCCTTTCCGTCAGGGCATACGATGTTTGCCGCCAGTTGGGCTTTACTGGCAGTAGGGCTGTTATGGCCACGCCGACGTACGCTGACGATTGTGTTTTTACTTATCTGGGCTACGGGCGTTATGGGCAGCCGCTTGCTATTAGGCATGCACTGGCCCCGTGATTTGGTCGTTGCAACGCTGATTTCATGGTTGCTGGTAACACTGGCGACGTGGCTTGCGCAGCGGGTATGCGGACCATTAACGCCGCCTGTGCAGGAGGAAAAAGAAATCGCTCAGCGTGAACAAGAAAGTTAGCCATGATTGATTTTTCGAATTTTGCCCTTAAATCAGAAAGGGGAAAGCGCTTTTCCGTTTCGCACTCGTTGTGAAAATGGTAATTTAAAGGGCTCAACGCGGTAAGTTGTACACGATTTATTCGCTCAAACCACATAACGGGAAGTAATGTGAAATATTTACTCATTTTCTTACTGGTGTTGGCGATTTTTGTTATTTCGGTGACATTAGGTGCGCAAAACGATCAACAGGTTACGTTTAATTACCTGCTGGCTCAGGGTGAGTATCGTATCTCTACGCTGCTTGCTGTATTGTTTGCCGCAGGTTTCGCGATTGGTTGGTTAATTTGCGGCCTTTTCTGGCTGAAGGTTCGTGTGTCTCTTGCGCGCGCCGAACGTAAAATCAAACGACTGGAAAACCAGCTTACGCCTGCGACCGACGTTGCGGTTTCTGCCGATTCGTCGGTTGTGAAGGAATAATTATTTATGTTGGAGTTGTTGTTTCTGCTTTTGCCTGTAGCCGCTGCCTATGGGTGGTATATGGGTCGCAGAAGTGCGCAACAAACCAAGCAGGATGAAGCTAACCGTCTTTCCCGTGACTATGTCGCCGGGGTTAACTTCCTCCTGAGCAACCAACAAGACAAAGCGGTGGATCTGTTCCTCGATATGCTAAAAGAGGATACGGGCACCGTTGAGGCTCATCTCACCCTCGGAAACCTGTTTCGCTCGCGCGGTGAAGTCGACCGCGCAATCCGCATCCATCAAACGTTAATGGAAAGTGCTTCGCTGACCTACGAGCAGCGTTTGTTGGCCGTACAACAGCTGGGGCGCGACTACATGGCCGCAGGTCTGTACGACCGCGCGGAAGACATGTTTAATCAGCTTACCGATGAAACAGATTTTCGCGTCGGTGCATTACAGCAACTGCTGCAAATTTATCAGGCGACCAGCGAATGGCAGAAAGCGATTGATGTTGCAGAACGCCTGGTGAAGCTCGGTAAAGATAAACAGCGTATTGAGATCGCCCACTTCTACTGCGAACTGGCCTTACAGCAGATGGGCAGCGACGATATGGATCGCGCCATGACGCTGTTGAAAAAAGGGGCTGCGGCAGACAAAAACAGTGCACGTGTTTCCATCATGATGGGCCGTGTGTACATGGTGAAAGGCGATTACGCGAAGGCCGTTGAAAGTCTGCAACGCGTGATTTCTCAGGATAAAGAACTGGTCAGCGAAACGCTGGAAATGCTGCAAAGCTGCTACCAGCATCTGGGGAAAAACGATGAGTGGGCCGAGTTTTTACGTCGGGCCGTTGAGGAGAATACTGGCGCCGCCGCAGAACTGATGCTGGCCGATATTCTTGAAGCGCGTGAGGGGACTGATACCGCTCAGGTTTATATTACCCGCCAGCTACAACGCCATCCTACGATGCGCGTGTTCCACAAGTTGATGGATTACCATCTTAACGAAGCAGAAGAAGGGCGCGCGAAAGAGAGCCTGATGGTTCTGCGCGATATGGTCGGGGAGCAGGTGCGCAGCAAGCCTCGGTATCGTTGCCAGAAGTGCGGATTTACCGCATATACACTGTACTGGCACTGCCCATCCTGTCGCTCATGGTCAACCATTAAGCCTATTCGCGGACTTGATGGGCTGTAATTTATAAAAAAAACTTCACTTTAGTTACAACATACTAATGATGTGTAACCAATCCATCTTCAACCTCCGTTGCCAAATTCGCCTGACAGAAATGTAATCGCGCCTGTTAATTTTCTATTGCCGCAGGTAGAATGCACGCCGTTTACCCATTTTGCGCCGCCGATGGCGCCCATCCTCAGGAAGGTCTGGTCATGACGTTTACTGCTTCATCTTTTTCTCGTGCTGTTACTGATTCTCCTGTCGTTGTCGCTCTCGATTATTCCAATCGTGATAAAGCATTAGCTTTTGTCGACAGAATTGATCCTCGTGATTGCCGTTTGAAAGTGGGCAAAGAGATGTTCACGCTTTTTGGACCTCAGTTGGTTCGCGATTTACAACAGCGTGGCTTTGACGTTTTTCTTGATTTGAAATTTCATGATATTCCCAATACTACCGCGCATGCCGTTGCGGCGGCGGCTGAGCTTGGCGTGTGGATGGTTAACGTTCATGCTTCAGGTGGGGCGCGTATGATGACCGCCGCACGTGAAGCCCTGGTGCCTTTTGGCAAGGATGCGCCGCTGCTGATTGCAGTAACAGTTCTGACCAGTATGGAAGCCAGCGATCTTGCCGACCTTGGCGTGACGTTGTCACCTGCGGAGCATGCGGAAAGGCTGGCACGTTTAACCCAACATTGTGGTTTGGATGGCGTCGTATGCTCCGCGCAGGAAGCAGTGCGATTCAAGCAGGCATTTGGCCAGGCATTTAAACTGGTTACCCCGGGTATTCGCCCTGAAGGTAGCGAGGCAGGCGACCAGCGTCGCATTATGACGCCGGAACAGGCACAGTCAGCTGGCGTGGATTATATGGTTATTGGTCGTCCGGTCACACAGTCGGCAGATCCGGCTCAGACGCTGAAGATGATCAATGCCTCCCTGAAACGAGGTGCGTAAATGAACGACTCAAATTCTCGTCTGGTCTACTCAACTGACACCGGGCGTATTGATGAACCGAAAGCCGTCCCAGAGCGTCCCAAAGGCGATGGCATTGTCCGTATCCAGCGACAGACCAGTGGCCGCAAAGGTAAGGGCGTGTGCCTGATTACTGGAATAGATCAGGACGATGCTGAACTGACCAAATTAGCTGCGGAACTGAAGAAAAAATGTGGTTGCGGCGGGGCAGTGAAGGATGGCGTGATTGAGATACAGGGTGATAAACGCGACCTGATTAAATCGCTGCTGGAAGCCAAAGGAATGAAAGTTAAATTGGCTGGCGGTTAATAAAAAAAGCCACGGAATTTTTCCGTGGCTTTTTAATAATACAGACCTGAAAAAGTAAACGTATTATTATATCGAGCCGTTTAACCGTAAATTATTTACCCACCTGGTGGCCAATAATACCACCTACTGCAGCACCACCCAGCGTGCCCAGCGTGCTGCCGTCAGTCAGGACTGCACCACCGATTGCACCAGCACCAGCACCAATTGCGGTGTTACGGTCACGTTTGGACCAGTTAGAGCAGGCACTCAGCGACATTGCCAGAGTAATTGCCAAAATGGCAGCGGTCATTTTTTTGCTCGTTACTAACATAATACTTTCTCCTGAATTATTGATTCACGGAATCCAGTGTTCTTTAAGAGTAGCGCTAAATTTAGGCTAACGAAGATATTTCCGTGAAACCGTTTAGCGAAGGCATGACAAACACTATCCTGAGATTGGAGGTTCGTTCCTGTTATATCGCTAACATTTATTTTACGACTTAATCCTGTTAACGACAGGTAAAAAGTCTTAATTGGACTGTCAGATAACTCTCAGAGAGGGGATGATTTGCCGACTGACAAATCATCTGCTGAAGATTTTATGCGTGCGCATCAATGATATTGACGGTTAATCCTGAATGCTCGAGCTGCATTTGTACGCTGGCGCTGAGTCTGGAATCTGTGACTACGCGGCTGAATCGCTCTAATGGACCCAGCGTGTAAGGGTGAATGGCTTCGAATTTTGAGCTGTCAGTAAGTACAATAACTTCTGCACCTTTTTCCAGCACCGCGTTAACCACATCAGAACGCATCATGTCGCGTCCGGTGAAGCCGGTGTCAGCCTGCCAGCCATCAATGCCGATAAAGGCCTTGCTGAAATGTACCTGCTGGATAAACTGGCGAGTTAAGGGCCCCACCATGCTTTCGCTTTTTTTCTGATAGATGCCGCCAAGGAGAATCACTTCGCAGGGGGTTTCTTTCAGCAGATGGGCTATATAACTGCTGACGGTAATGATGGTGACATCTTTTTGCTCCGCCAGCGTTCTGGCCAAGAGCGCATTGCTGCTGCCGTTTTCAATGAATACGGACTCGCCAGGGCTTACCAAAGATGCGGCAAATTCGGCCAGTTCACGCTTCAGCGTAAAATTAGTCATCATGCGCGTTTCCACATCATCACTGTTCAATGAAACGGCAAAACCGTGCGCACGGCGTAAATAACTCTGTTTTTCCAGTGTGTTCAGATCCTGTCGAATCGTCACTTCTGAGACACCGGTGATTTTTGCCAGTTCGGCAACGCTCATCTGACCTTTATCAGTCACCATCTGCAAAATAGATTGTTGTCGGGAATTCATAATATTAATTTTATTGCGATATCGTATCGGAAATTAAACGGAAACTGCTTCATACGCAGTTTGCTTATAGCAGCGACATTAAAGGGTTAATGTCATCAGATCTCCCAAGGAGCCTTGTGCTTTTTGGGCAAAGACTCGGCATCTTCTTTGGCCGTGTCTAGCAGCTCAGCCTTCAGAATTTCGAGATTGTGGATGGCTGAGTGGTAATCACCTGCAACGAGGATATCCAGCACGGTATCAATGCGTTCGGCCAGACGCTGAGCGTCGATATCAGACATGGTTATCATCCTAATAGCAATAGAGTTTGAATTTCATGATGCAGAATTTCATGGCAAAAGAGAAGGGAAAAATAGTATTAACTATCAATGATAGAAGAATATTATATATTCTGTGATTACATGCAGATAGGATCGTTACGTAATGTCCATTTATGGCTATTAATGACGTTTGATCCCACAGCATTAGCGCGTTTTTTTATTCAGATGTCGTCGATACCAACGTTCAAATGCAGCCGCTGGCATTGGTTTGGCAAACAAAAAACCCTGACGCTCGTTGACACCATTTTTGGTTAAAAACGCATCCTCTTTCGCGCTTTCAACACCTTCGGCGATGACCTGCAGATTGAGTGCCTGTGCGACCGCAACAATGGCACGTACCAGCGACTGCGAAATAGGTTGTTTGTGTACATCCCTGACAAAGGTCTGATCCAGTTTAATTGCATCAAGCGGGAAGCGGGCCAGTTGAGACAGTGACGAATATCCAGTACCAAAATCATCCAAATGGATTTGCGCCCCCAACTGGCTAAACTGCTGAATGACGGACAGTGCCAACTGCTCATTTTCAATCAAACTGCTTTCCGTTAACTCGACATCGATGGGGCAATATTCAAAGTCGAGTTCATGAAGCACCTGTTTGAGATCGGTAAATAGCGTCTGATCGGCGAGCTGGCGGGCAGAAACGTTTACCGCCACGCGCAGGTTGATTCCCTTGGCGCGCCATTTTGCGACCTGACGCACAACGTCCAGAATAACCCAGCGACCCAGCGGAACGATAAGCCCTGATTCTTCGGCGTAGGAGATAAATTCCAGTGGCGGAATGAGGCCGCGTTCCGGAGACTGCCAGCGTACCAGCGCCTCCAGGCTGCGCACTTCGCCTCGCCAGGTTATCTTTGGCTGATAATGGATAACCAGTTGATCGTTTTCCAGCGCCTTGCGCAGGTTAGTATCCAGCCACAGGTATTCAAATACCCGCTGATTCATTTCCGGAGAGAAAACACAAAACTGTCCGCGGCCGCCTTCTTTCGCGGTGTACATGGCCGTATCGGCGTTACGAATGACGCTCTCGCAGTCCTGACCATGCTGTGGAGCAAGGGAAATACCAATAGAGCAGCCTGTATAGACTTCAATCAGGCCAATGCGAAAGGGCTGACGCAGGCGTGTCAGAATGCGCGATGCGGTAGCTTCCAGAGTGCTCTGGGACGTTTCGGTGGCAAGGACGATAAATTCATCACCGCCAAACCGAGCCAATAGCTGGTTGTCGTCAAGACAACTGAGGATTGCAAGCGACACACTCTGTAATAGCTGATCGCCAAACATATGCCCGTAGGCATCGTTCACCTTTTTGAAGTTATCCAGATCGAGATATACAATCCCAACCTGAGTATCACCTGCGTTCTCAATCGCGTCGCTTATCAGCTCATGAATGGCGTTACGGTTCGGTAATCCGGTGATGGAGTCGGTATTAGCCAACATACGCAGGCGTTCCTGCGCGCGGCGTTCTTCAGTGATATCGGTGCCGGAACAGATCAGAAATATTTCGTTCTTGCCGCTACCGTTATGTACAAACTTATTGCGAAAAAGAAACAGGCGCTGACCTTTGCAGGTCTTCACCCAACGTTCGACTTCATATGAGTTGCCTTCGCGAAAAAAGACCTCGATGTTGCGTCTGGAGGCTGCGGCTTCACGTCGACTCATAAACAGTGTGAATACGCTTTGGCCAATGACTTCACGTTCTCTGAGTCCGGTGTACTCTTCGCACAGACGGTTAAAACGCTGAATGTTGCCCATGCGGTCAAGAATGACAATAACGGAATTGGCTTCTGAAACCACCTGTTCGGCAAAAGAGAGACCTTGAGCCAGGTCGCGTGCGACGGAAGGGGTGTCATCCCAGGCTGATGCGCTGCCGGCCCATTCGCGCTTATTGATTTTCCGCCCGACCAAATGTACCGGAATATCGTCATCTTCAATGGGTAACGTCATCAACAGGCTTGACGTAATTACCGTCATCTCGCGAATGCGGTCGGCCTGCTCGGGTGATAATTCGATGGTCTGCTCAGCGTCTGCTGTTTCGTCAATAGAGAAATGCAGGATGTTGCAATCCTCTGACAAACGCCAGTAGGGGTTATGAGTGCCCACATAGCTATACAACGTAACCAGCTCCCGGACGTCTTTCATGATGTGTACTATCCCGTTTAAAGCGCATAAAGCCTCAAAAGTAAGGGTAGCCATGATTCATTCAGGGTGATTATGGCTGAACGTATTGTTTTATTTATATATTTATATGTAATCCAGAATCCATAAAAAGCAAAGCCAGCGGAACTGAAAAATAGTAAAAAAAAATTTTGACTGGATAAGAGAAGTGTAGTGTGTGGTTGAAATTTGGCCGCTAAAAAAAGAAAACGACCTTTCAAAAAAGAGAAAGGTCGTTGGATTTGTCAGTTTACGCTGCTGGACGCGCGATAACGCTACGGGTTTCCATGCGAACTTCGGCGATAGTTACGTCAATCACATCAGTGACTTTGTAAACCACTTCACCTTTGATTTGTACGGTACCACTTTCCTGGCTGCAGACCAGTTCATCACGCACGGCGTGCAGGAAGGGTGCAGGAATAAAGGCAACAGCGCCATTATCAACCAAACGTACGCGCATGCCGCCGCGGCTGACGTCGATGATCTCGGCCGCAAAGCGGGTGTCGGTTCCGGCTTTATCACTCAGGAAACGGGCGTATAGCCAGTCACCCACGTCACGCTCAGCCATCCGGTTCAGGCGACGACGTTCCGCCATTTGCACGGTGGTATCATCCTGAGGTCGGGCGATGTTTTCGCCTTTGATGACAGCCTTAAGCAGACGGTGGTTGATCATATCGCCGTACTTACGGATTGGGGAAGTCCAGGTGGCATATGCCTCCAGACCCAGCCCAAAGTGTGGACCTGGCTCAATACTAATTTCAGCGTAAGACTGGAAGCGGCGAATTCGGCTGTCGAGGAAGCCGGATGGCTGTGCATCCAGTTCGCGGCGCAGTTTGCAGAAACCTTCCAGTGTCAGTACTTCTTCGGCATCGACGTGCATACCGTGGGTTTTCAGCAGCGCGGCCAGAGCGTCGGCGTTGGCCGGGTCGAATCCCATATGGACGTTATAAATACCGAAGCCCAGCTTGTCGCGAAGCACACGGGCGGCGCAAATATTTGCCGCAATCATGGATTCTTCCACGATACGGTTTGCGATGCGGCGTGGCTCAGCGACGATGTCCAGTACTTCACCTTTTTCACCGAGAACGAAACGGTAATCCGGGCGATCTTTAAAGACCAGCGCGTGGTTATGACGCCACTCTCCTCGGCTCAGGCAAATACGATGCAGCAGACGGATTTGTTCCGCAATCGCGTCGTTTTCTGGTTGCCACTCGCCAGTACCTTCCAGCCAGTCGGAAACATTATCATAGGCTAGCTTCGCTTTAGACTCGATGGTTGCGGCGAAGAAGGTGATGTTGTCTTCAATCGTGCCATCGGCGGTAATGCTCATACGACAAGCTAAAACCGGGCGCACTTCGTTCGCGCGCAGAGAGCAGAGATCGTCAGACAATTCACGTGGTAACATCGGGATATTGAACCCCGGTAAATAATTGGTGAACGCGCGAATTTTTGCCGTTTTATCCAGCTTGCTGCCTTCTGCAATCCAGGCTGTTGGGTCGGCAATGGCGACGGTTAATTGTAGCGTGCCGTCAGCTTGTTCTTCAGCATACAGCGCATCGTCCATATCTTCGGTGCTGGCGCTGTCGATGGTGACGAAATTGAGGGCGGTTAAATCTTCACGAACCAGGCCTTCGTCCAGCATTTCGGTTGCTACACCGTCTGGTGCTTCTTTTTCCAGATTATGGCGTGCCAGTGTGACCCACCACGGGACAAAGTGGTCATCAGCAAAAGTGATAAATTGGGTTAACTCGGCGTAGAAGGTGCGATCGCCTTTCAGCGGATGGCGGCGCATTTCTGCAACAGCCCAGTCGCCTTCTTTAAATTCATGTTCAACGCCGCGGGCTGCACGACAAGGAATAGCATCTTTCAGTAACGGATGATCCGGCACAATGGACAGACGGTCATTTTTGCCCTGAACTTTACCCACGAAGCGCGTCAGGAAGGGTTCGATCAGTTCTTCCGGCTCAGCAGACTCACGGTCTTTTTCTGTATGGATAACCGCAACAATACGGTCGCCATGCATCACTTTTTTCATCTGCGGCGGTGGAATGAAATAGCTTTTTTGTGCATCGACTTCCAGGAAGCCAAAGCCTTTTTCCGTGGCTTTTACCACCCCTTCAGCACGTGGCGTCTGGGAATGTAGTTGCTGTTTAAGCTGCGCTAGCAGCGGGTTGTCCTGAAGCATAATTGTCTATTTTCGTGGCTAAAAGAGCGGCTGACAGTTTTACGCGATTCTGCCAGTTGCAGCAAGCGCTCTTTCAGTAAGTGGATCGGTTAATCAGTGTCGCCCAGCGCGATTTTCAAGCGATTCAACCATCCGCACAATCCACTCCAGGCTAGCAGGTTAATGGCCTGCTCTGAAGAGATTCCCTGATCGAACAAAGGCGTTAACAGTGCGGTGCTAAAGCGGTCGGGCGCCCGGGTCAGCCATTGTACCGCCTGTAGGGTGACGCGCTCAACCGGATGTCGTTGTTCCCAACGTTGTAATTCACGTTCATCCTGACGAAGAACGGTAATGGCCTCGGTTAATTCATGAGCTGAATACGCATGTTCATTAAAACAGGCCACGCTGCCATTAATCCGTGAAGTCATCAGCGTCGCCAATGAAAATGCCTGCACTGGTATTCCGCTATGTTGCGTGCTGGAAATGAGTGACCCGAGTAAATCCAAAATGACGGGGGAATGTATCAGTAATGGCAGTAACGCTTGCAGTTCCTCGGGATAACGTCTGTCTATCGAATCATCATGATTAAGATGTTTTTCTATCGGGAATGGCGCAGCGTGCCAGGTTGTGTTTGTTGCATTAAATGGCGCAGCGTGAGCGAATTGTTGTATATCGAGACCCGGAATTCGGCGCACCGGATGTCCACACCAGGCCTGAAACAGGGCCACGATACGGGCCTGAAAACCGACGAATCCGATAATTTGATTCATCAGAATGCTATCGCTGGTGGTTAGCCCGACTGCATTCAGATGCTGGCGATCGCGCGCGCCTATCACGGCTGGAGAGCTGGCAAGTTGACGAGCATATTGGGTGATTTGCGCCAGTCGATGGTTACTTTCCCGCGAGGAGTCCGGCCCAGGAAGCGGTGTTAGACGCGCGGCATAGTGATTACATAATCGCTGGACGCCATATACCTGAGCGACGGTTAACGCCGTACTCATCCGTTCATAGGCACTGAATGTGTGCATCTGACTCAGATTTACGTGGGTCGGGAAGAGGATCTGTGCAAGTTTACGGGCAGGGATTAACCAAGATTGAAAAGGTAAAAGGGCGTCATCAGATATCGCCAGATCCAGTAAAAAGCAGTCGTCGACATGAGCGGCTTCCGGCACCAGCGGCATAACATCTTGTGGATACATGCTGGATTGCGTCTCATGATACCAGTGGCTTTTGCCTTCAATTCGGCGTTGTTCCATGGGCGGTCCTTGGTCTAAAAAGTGGCGACCCGGACACGTCGTCATACCACTACGCCGGATCGTTTGCGCTGCAATATCCTGACGTAAGCAGAAGAGGGGATGAAAGATTGTTACGTGATAATAAATATCAGAAAAGCATATATGGGACAGGGTAGAGGGGAATTAAAAACGAGCATCACGGGCGACGGTGGGCCGCCCAGAGAAGAGTGGATGATTATTTCAGTTCTAGTTCATTCATTGCAGCGATGCTGAAACCACCGTCAACGTGTACAACTTCACCTGAGATACCGGCAGAAAGATCGGAACACAGGAATGCCGCAGAGTTGCCCACATCTTCAATGGTAACAGTGCGGCGAATCGGCGTAACAGCTTCGCAATGGGCCAGCATTTTACGGAAATCTTTGATACCGGAAGCGGCGAGGGTGCGGATTGGACCTGCGGAAATTGCGTTTACGCGTACGCCTTCAGGCCCCATTGCGTTAGCCATATAACGGACGTTTGCTTCCAATGAGGCTTTCGCCAGGCCCATCACGTTATAGTTCGGGATTGCACGCTCTGCGCCCAGATAGGACAACGTCAATAGCGCAGAGCCAGGGTTTAGCATAGAACGACATGCTTTTGCCATCGCAACAAAGCTATAAGCGCTAATGTCATGCGCAATTTTAAATCCTTCGCGGGTAACTGCATTCACATAATCACCATCCAGTTGGTCAGCAGGTGCGAAGCCGATGGAGTGTACGAAACCGTCGAATTTCGGCCAGGCTTTGCTCAGTTCAGCAAACATGGCGTCAATGCTGGCATCTTCAGCTACATCACACTGCAAAACAATGTTGGAGCCTAATTGCGCTGCAAATTCTTCCACACGACCTTTCAGCTTGTCGTTCTGGTAGGTGAACGCCAGTTCGGCACCTTCGCGATGCATCGCCTGAGCGATTCCCCATGCGATAGACAATTTACTGGCAAGGCCTGTCACCAGAATGCGCTTACCTGATAAAAAACCCATGGCTTTAATCCTTTTGGTTAACACTTATCTTTTATCAATCAATGAGTTATGATTGACGCATCAAACACACTCGAAATTGGCCTGAAATTATATCCCACGCTTTTTCCCTGGAGAATGGTTATCCGCCTCACGTGACCTGTCACGTTTTTACATGTGAGGAGTATATCATCCCCCTCCGCTTATGCTTCGTTCAGGCATCTAACGTCGGTGAATCAGAGAAAATACGAGGTTTCAAAGGCATTGAAATGGTATTATTTCATTGCTAGCTGATGTTAATAAACATAGCAAGGTAGGAACTTTCTTAAAACATAAAACATGACAATATTCAGCTTGTTATGATATATTGTTTTTATCGATCAATATCGATTCATTGATCGATATTATTGATTGATTGTGATTGGAAGTGCATTATCAGGATGTTATGATCAATTGGAGTGGTCTTATGCACTATCATTTCATCGCGGAACCGATGAGAGACACAACAGATAAATTACTGGGTGTAGAGATTAACGCCCGGTTTACTTCAGATACGGTTCACCCGTTGCATCCAGATTTCATCATTTCAGCGTGGGATAGCGAACAAAAGCGTAATTTCATGCTCGAGCAAATTCGACTAATTGCCGAAAAGCGTGACTGGTTTGAGCGCAACAGCCTTATTTGCACCCTGAACCTCATTGACGAAATGGCACTGCTGGCGATTGGTGATCCAGCCATCAAGTCGGCCTTACATGCTCTACCATTTATTGCACTGGAACTTTCAGAACGTTTTCTGTCGAATACCGTGTGCCTGAATAATCTGCTGGTTAATTCACTTCGCGACGGCCCAAACGCATTGTGGTTGGGCGATCTTGGCTCCGGCAGCGTAGGGGCCAGTCCGCTGGTTTGCGGTCATTTTGACGTTGTGAAACTGGATCGCGGTTTCTTCCTGGAACAGGTAGAAAAACCGATGTTCCCGGTGCTGATCAAAAATATCAGGGAATATTGCGACCGTGTTGTGGTGAAGGGAGTAGAAACAGTACGACTTATTGACGAGGCCAGTACCGCAGGTGTCTGGGCAATGCAAGGTGGTGCCCTTTACCCGTCAGTCGCGTTTACCGAAGTTGATACGCTGCTCTTACCCACGTTGTGTCACTGATGACAGATTGCCCCCCGGTTGAGGAGGGCAGCCGTTTGCTAACGATCTTTTCGCCAGGCATCAGCGGTGAGCGCTTCGCCGAAATGACCTGCAATCAGGCGGCGGGTAAGCTCATGAAGCGGGGACGCCAGAACATCCGCTGTACTGCCGCGTTCTACCACTTCGCCCTGATGCATGACTAATACCTGATCGCTGATGTGCTTCATCATGCCAATATGTTGGGTCACATAGATATACGAAATCCCCTGTTTTTCCTGCAATTCCAGCATCAGATTGATGAGCTGTGAACGCATCGACATGTCCAGAGAGGCCAGGGCTTCGTCGGCGATAATGACTTTGGGGCGTAAAATGAGCGCACGGGCAAGACCCAGACGCTGTTTTTGCCCTGGGGCCAACATATGTGGGTAATAGCTTACGTGATCGGGCAGCAGCCCGACCATGCGCATGGTCTCCACGATCTGTTTACGACGCTGCTCAGGCTCGAGGTCGGTATTCAGACGTAGCGGAAAATCAAGGATCTGCGAGATACGTTGCCGCGGATTAAGCGATGTTGACGGATCCTGGAAAATCATACGGATCCGCTGACTACGAAATGAATAATCGCCATATTTTAACGGATGATCGTCAATCAGCAGCTCACCGCTGGTGGGTTCAATCATACCCGCCAACATTTTTGCCAGCGTAGATTTCCCCGAACCGTTTTCACCAATGACGGCGAGCGTCTGACGTTCACGCAGGGTGAAACTCAGGGGCTTAACGGCCTCAACGGTCTGGCGGCGAAATAAACCTGTCCGGTAGCGAAAGGTTTTGCTCAGATTACGAACTTCGAGCAGGGTTTCTACCATCTCACTCTCTCTCCATGTTCAGCGGGAAATGACAGGCGTAGAGATGATTCTTTGCTCCGGTCAGTCTTGGGGTTTCAATACATTCGCGTTGTGCATAAGGGCAGCGTGGCCCCAGACGACAGCCGATGGGTAATTGTTCCAGCAATGGAATAGCTCCTGGCATGGTATTCAGGCGGCTTTTGTGCGGCATTGCGCTACCAAAATCAGGAATAGCGCGAATCAACGCTTGAGTATAAGGATGATGAGGAATGGTCACCAAATCTTTACTTGGCGCGGTTTCGACCGTTTGTCCGCAGTACATCACGTTGATTTTGTCAGCCCACTGGCTGAGCATTTGCAGGTCATGGCTTATCAACAAAATGGTGGTATTGCTGTTTTGATTCAGACGGGTTAGCAGACGGAAAATTTGCGCCTGGGTGGTTGGCTCCATCGCGTTCGTTGGTTCATCGGCAATCAGCAAACGCGGCTGATTCGCTAATGCGATAGCGATCATGACCTTCTGGCATTCGCCATCGGTCAGCTCATATGGAAAGCTGCGCATGGCGTCTTTATGGTCTTTTATCCCGACGCGGTGCAAGAGTTCAATCGCACGGCGTTTGCGCCAACCGATGCGCTGCCACCAGCGACCTTTGTAGGTCCATGCCGGAATATTTTGCATCAGTTGACGTCCGATACGCTCGGACGGATCGAGACATGACTGCGGCTCCTGAAAGATCATGGAGACGTTATGACCGACCAGTTTGCGTCGTTCACGCGCCGAAAGGCGTAGCAGATCGATATCATCAAAACGCATACGGTCTGCGGTTACGCGCCAGTTATCTTTAGCAACCCCGCAAATGGCCTTAGCGATCAGACTCTTGCCGGAGCCAGATTCGCCGACCAGCCCGCGGATTTCGCCCTCATTCAAGGTCATGCTGACACGATCAACAGCCTTTACCCAGTCGTCACCGGTCCTGAATTCAATGGTCAGGTTGCGGATATCCAGTAATGGCATTACTCCACCCCCGCAATAATTGCGCGGCGCACGCCGTCACCCAGTAGGTTAACCAGCAACACGCTTATCATAATTGCCGCGCCTGGCAGCATCACCGTCCACGGTGCGACATAAATCAGCTCCAGCGCGTCGCCGAGCATGGCTCCCCATTCCGGGGACGGCAGCTGTGCGCCAAGGTCGAGAAAACCCAGCGCGGCGATATCCAGAATCGCCATCGACAGTGCGCGGGTGATTTCAGTAATAAGGCCAGCGGTAATATTGGGCAGAACGGCGAACCACAGAATATTCAGTGTGGTTGCACCGTCCAGGCGAGCGGCAATGACGTACTCTTTCTCCAGCTCGTCATGCACCATGCTGTAAACGGAGCGCACCATGCGCGGCAGCAGCGCCAGCCAGACGGCAAACATGGCGTGTGTCAGGTGCGGCCCGGCAAAGGCCACCACAATAATCGCCAGCAGCAGAGAAGGGATCGACAGCAGGGTGTCCAGAATGTGGTTCAGCACCGCAGAGCGCAAGCCGTGCGTCGCACCGGCAACTACGCCCAATACCAGGCCACACAGCGTGGCGGCAAGAGTAACGACAAACGCGCCGCCAACGGTCGGGGCCGCGCCGCTGAGCAGACGACTTAAAACGTCACGTCCCAGATCGTCTGTCCCGAGGAAGAATGAGACTTCGCCATAGCGCGACCATGACGGCGGTAAAAGCTGATAGCCGAGAAATTGCTGATCGATGCCGTAAGGGGCAAACCAACCACCAAAAATACACAGAATAGCCAGTCCCGCACAGCCGTACAGGCCAATCATCGCAGTCGCATCGCCATAGAAATTGCGCCATGCGGTGCGCAACGTACCTGGCGGGCGTTTTTCGCTATAGACGCTATCGTAAGGCATACCATTCCTTATGTTTCAGAGGGTTAGCCATAGCACCCAGAATATCAGAGATGACGTTAACGATGATAACCAGTGAACCAATCACCATCACTCCCGCTGAAATCGCCGCGTAATCCTGCTGGCGAATCGCGTTAATCAGCCAACGACCAAGACCTGGCCAGCTAAAGACCATCTCGGTGATCATCGCCAATGTCAGCATGGTGGAAAACTGTAAGCCCAGACGCGGGATCACCGGCGGAAGGGCATTGTGCAGGACGTGACGACGCAGAATCGTTAATCGTGACAAACCGCGCGTGGCCGCCGCTTTGACGTAGTTCTGATCAAAGACCTCAATGGTGCTGATACGCATCAGGCGGATGACTTCGGTGGTGGGCGCAACGGAGAGTGTCAGCACCGGGAGCACCATATGACGGATAGCGCTGACCAGCATTTCATCGCGCCAGGGCGAGTCGGAGATCCACGCATCAATAATGGCAAAACCGGTAACAGGTTTCACCTCGTAGAGAAGATCAAAACGCCCGGAAACGGGTAACCAGCCGAGGGTCAGCGAGAAGAGCAATGTCAGCAGCAGCGCCAGCCAAAAAACGGGGATAGAAAACCCCATCAGAGCCAATGCGCTGATGCAGCGGTCCTGCCATTTGTTCCGCGTGATACCGGCCAGCATACCAACGGGGATCCCAACCATTAGTGCAAAACCAAAGGCAAGAATGCACAGCTCCATTGTGGCCGGGAACACCTCTTTCAGCTGCTCTGAGATCAACTGACCGTTGATACTGGATACGCCGAAATCCCAGTGAATGAGACCATTGAACCAGAATACCCATGCGTTCCACAGCGATGCACCCTGTAACGGCGCATGAGGCGTGAAGTAGCTCAGGCTGAAGCCAATAAAGGTCAGGAAGAACAGGGTTACCAGTAGCAATAAAAATCGACGCAAGGTGAAGATAATCATGGTTTTTTCACCTCATCTTTCTTTTCCCTGGACACGCCGGCAAAAGAGGCATTACCGAATGGACTGAGCACCAACCCTTTGATGTCGTAACGATAAGCCTGCAGACGCAGTGAAGAGGCAAGTGGCAGGATCGGTAACTCTTGGGCAAGAATATTTTGCGCTTCGTCATAGGCATCAATTCGCGATGAAAGCTGCTGCGAAGAGAGAGCCTTGCGCAGAATGCTGTCAAACTGCGGATTACACCAGTGGGCAAAGTTGGTCTGTGAATTGATGGCGGCACAGCTGAGCAACGGCCGGAAAAAACTGTCAGGATCGTTACTGTCCGTCGCCCAGCCAGATAACGTCAGATCATGGTTCATATCCATTAATCTCGCCTCCTGAAAACGACCTTCTACCGGGATGATCTTCACTTTTACACCCACCTGAGCCATATCTGCCTGAATCAGCTCGGCGGTTTTCAGCGGACTGGGGTTCCAGGCCTGAGAGCTGGTAGGGACCCAAAGTTGTAACGTCAGATTCTCCAGCCCCAGCGCTTTTAGCTGCTCGCGCGATTTTGCCGGGTTGTATTCTGTAATTTTAGCTTCGTTATCATAAGCCCACGAGGCGCGAGGCAAAATAGATGCCGCGGTTTCTGCCGTCCCGTAGTAGATAGACTGCATTAAGCGCTGGTTGTTGATCGCTAGCGCCAGCGCATGCCGCACGGCAGGGTTATTCAACGGCGGTTTATTGGTGTTGAACGCCAGATAGGCAATGTTCATCCCCGGGCGCAGCGTCAGACGCAGGCGAGGGTCATCACGCAATATGCTGAGCTGGCTGGCGGCAGGCCAGGCCAGGACGTCGCACTCGCCAGTGAGTAATTTCGATAAGCGTCCGGTTCCACCAGAGCCGAGATCCACTACGACCTGCGGCATCAGAGGAGTGCCACGCCAGAATTTTTCATGTCGCTGCAACCGAATATATTGGCCGGCACGATTCTCCGAAAGCTGGTACGGGCCTGTGCCGACGGGTTGTCTGTCGAGCAACTCCTGGCGATCCTGTTTTGCCAGATTAGCGGCATATTCCGCCGACATTACGGAGGCATAGTGCGTGGCAAGGTGCCACATAAAGGAGGCATCCGGTTGCGTTAAGCGGAATTCAACGGTGTTGTTGTCCAGTTTGCGCACGCTTTGGACGTTATCGGCAAACTGCAGGCTGTCGAAGTAGGGGAAACTGCTGCCGTTCACATTGTGCCACGGATGGTGGCGATCAAAGATGCGCTCGAAGGTAAACACCACATCGTCTGCATTCAGTTTGCGGGTGGGGGTGAACCAGGCCGTCTTCTGAAACTGAACGTCACGACGCAGATGGAAGCGGTAGGTTGCGCCGTTATCCAGCACCTCCCAGCTTTCAGCAAGCTCAGGCACCAGCCGATAGGTGTAGGGATCTACATCAAGCAGTCGGTCATACAATTGGGCCGCTAACGTATCGACGATGAGACCGCTGCTCGTTTTTTGTGGGTTGAACGTATTGACTTGCCCGCTGACGCAATAGACAAACCCACTGTCACGGATATCAGCGTGCGGAGCTTGCTCAGGCGCAGCAGCAGCCTGACCACTCAGAAATCCAGCCATCACGATCAGAGATGATAAAACCAGGCGCATAATTTTAATGGATTATATAAAGAGGCTATCTTACTAATACTTAATGACATTTGCCATTACCGTTTGTTTTTGGGAGTAACAGGCTCGATAAGCGCGAGTTCAACACCGCGACATGGTCAAAATTCATACCTGCTATCCACTTTGAATCTACTCTGTTAACTATCTTAGCATTTTCATGGCCCATCTGACTTGCTATAAACGTGGGGGCGTACCTGTCGTTGTTTACTGATTGATATCAGTATGTGCTCGGAAGATGGAGTATGGCATCGATAACGAAGTGTGGAGCGAGCATTTAGAGTGTCACTATCAATGCTGAACTATAATCATTCAGGAAGCAGTACACGTTATGTGAGTTGTAATAGCTAAAGTATCTATAATTATTTCAATATGTTAATTCCATTTTTTCTTCATGGCATCTTAATCTTCTCACCCATTTATGGTGATGATTTCCATTGGTTATTAAATGCATTTTGGCTTTGATCCTGGTTATGAACGGTTTTCTGTTGCCATTTAACTTCTAATGGAATGAATTGTATGAATAAATTACTGAGCCTTGTTGTTTCACTTGCCCTATTGCCTGGAGCCGTTTTTGCAGCGTCGACTCCAGACTGTGTGAAGGTGAATAAAGCGCAAATCGAAGCGCTATTTGATAAGTGGAACGAGTCATTGAAAACAGGTAACGCGCAGACGGTATCTGAAAATTATCTTAGCGATGCGGTATTGTTGCCTACTGTATCCAATAAAGCGCGTTTAACGGACGCTGAACGTGTTGATTATTTCGAGCATTTTCTTGCGAAAAAGCCGACCGGGAAAATTGACAAGCGTACCATTCGCCTGGGGTGTAATAAGGCGATAGACACCGGTACCTACACATTTACCTTCGCGGACAAATCAACGGTTTCAGCCCGCTACACATTCACTTATGCATGGGACGGTAAAGAGTGGAAAATTTCCACACACCACTCTTCAGCGATGCCTGAGGGGTAAAAAACAGTGCAGGGGGCGGAAAATTCACCGCTCCCTGAAGACTAGCCAATAATCGCGATGCCAAGACGTTCCATGAGCAACGATGCCTGGTAGTTGTCCAACTTAACGCCTTGTAAATCAACGCGCCGAATATCTAAGTCACCCAACTCCGAATTGGTCAGATCGCAATGTGTGAAGTTTGCTGCTCGCCAGTCGAAAGTCGAAAACTCGCCGCCGGAGAGATCTGAACCACTGAACGTCGCGCCCAGTACCTGGGCCCCCATCCAACGGTTTTCCCACAGCTCACACTTTTCCAACACGACTTTCGAAAAATTGGCGTAGCTTAGATTTGTGTTAGTGATATATGCACTGCAAAACCAGGTGCGAGTAGTGATCATATTCATAAAACTTGCGCCGCGAAAATCTGCGCCTTGCGCACGACAGTGGCGAATTTCAATGCCAAGCGCACTGGCATTGCGAAAATCCGCCATGGATAAATCACAGCTTTTAAAAATGGCATCTTTCAGCATCGCACGACTAAAATTGCACCCTTTCTGGCTTTCACTATCATAGAACTGACAGCCGATAAATTCAGTGCCGCTCAGGTCGGCACCTGAAAAATCACAGTTAAAAAATGTACTATTTTCAATTTTCTCACCGGTGAAGCGGTTTCTGTCAATTTTTTCGCCAACGAGTGCCAGTGCCATATTTGTACCTGTTTTTTTATACAGTAATAGCGTCATGGTAAACCCTGATGAGGTTATGCGTCAAATCCGCCAATATGACATCTGCAAATGTGCGTTAAATCTGGTGTTTTTTCAGCAAAGCGCGAAGCTGATGGTAAGTCAGCCCCAGTAATTCAGCGGCTTTTTTCTGGTTAAATTTTGCCTGCTGTAAGCTGGTTTGTAGAAAGTCTTTCTCTTGCTGCTGCTGGAATTCACGCAGATCCAGCGGTAAACCTACAGACATCGGTTTAGTTTCCGGCGCCTGCGGCTGAGTAGTGTGGCGGAGGAAGGGGTCAATGATTATCTCATCCAGCGGGTAATCACTGGTTCCATGCCGGTAAACGGATCGCTCCACGACGTTTTTCAGTTCACGAATATTGCCCGGCCAACGGTAGTGGAGGAGCGTTTCTCTGGCCTCGGCACTAAAACCCGGAAACAGAGGTAATCCGATCTCGCGGCACATCTGAATGGCAAAATGCTCGGCCATTAACATAATGTCACTTTGACGCTCGCGTAACGGTGGGAGTTGCACCACGTCAAAGGCCAGGCGATCCAGCAGGTCAGCGCGGAAAGTGCCTTCGCTGACCATGCGAGGTAAGTCGGCATTGGTCGCACAAACAAGTCGTACGTTAACCTGCAACGGCTGGCTGCCGCCAACGCGCTCCAGCTCGCCATATTCAATAACCCGCAGTAATTTTTCCTGTACCAACATCGGGGCGGTTGCCAGTTCATCGAGAAACAGCGTACCGCCGTCGGCGCGTTCGAAACGTCCCGGATGGCGTTTTTGCGCGCCGGTAAAGGCACCCGCTTCGTGACCAAACAGTTCGGAATCAAGCAAATTTTCGTTTAGCGCCGCGCAGTTAAGCGAAATAAACGGGCCTTGCCAGCGGGTGGAGAGGTAGTGCAGGCGGTTGGCAATAAGTTCTTTCCCGGTCCCGCGCTCACCTATAACCAGTACAGGTTTATCCAGCGGCGCGAGATGAGAAACCTGCTCCAGCACTTCAATAAAGCTGTTCGCTTCACCCAGAAGATTATCTTTGTATCCAGCCATGATGAAATTCACCATTTGTTAGTGTTATTCACCAATTTACGCTAATTAGCCTGGCAGGTAAAATTATATAATTACAATAAAATCAATTATATAAAAAGTTGGCACGTCACGTGCATTACGAAAGCAGCAGGGCATAGCCCGATATCAGAACAGTAAGTGAGGATTACATTATGGGTATTTTTTCTCGTTTTGCCGACATCGTGAACGCCAACATTAATGCGTTGCTGGAAAAGGCTGAAGATCCGCAGAAACTGGTGCGGTTGATGATCCAGGAAATGGAAGACACGCTGGTTGAGGTACGTTCTAACTCAGCGCGTGCGCTGGCAGAAAAAAAACAATTATCTCGCCGTATCGAACAGGCCAGTGCCCAACAGGCAGAGTGGCAGGAAAAAGCAGAACTTGCGCTGCGTAAAGAGAAAGAAGATCTGGCGCGTTCTGCGTTAATTGAAAAGCAGAAACTGACCGATTTAATTGCCTCTCTGGAGCATGAGGTGACGCTGGTTGACGATACGCTGGCGCGTATGAAAAAAGAGATCGGTGAGCTGGAAAATAAACTCAGTGAAACCCGTGCTCGTCAGCAGGCGTTGATGCTGCGTCATCAGGCAGCGAGTTCTTCGCGTGATGTTCGTCGTCAACTGGACAGCGGTAAACTCGATGAAGCGATGGCGCGCTTTGAATCTTTCGAGCGTCGTATCGATCAGATGGAAGCCGAGGCTGAAAGCCATAACTTCGGTAAACAGAAGTCTCTGGATCAGCAATTTGCTGACCTGAAAGCAGATGATGAAATCAGCGAGCAGCTGGCGCAACTTAAAGCCAAAATGCAGCAAGACAAGCAATAATAACATCTGGCGGCGCCCGAACGCGCCGCCGCTCATCACCTGTAAGGAGTACTCATGAGCGCGCTATTTCTGGCTATCCCGTTAACCATCTTTGTGTTGTTCGTTTTACCGATTTGGCTCTGGCTGCACTACAGCAACCGTTCCAGTCGTGGCGAACTGTCGCAAAGTGAACAGCAACGCCTGGTTGAACTCAACGATGACGCACAGCGGATGCGCGAGCGCATTCAGGCGCTGGAAGACATCCTCGATGCTGAACATCCAAACTGGAGGGACCGCTAATGGGAGGCGTTAACCTGAACAAAAAACTGTGGCGTATTCCGCAGCAGGGCATGGTGAAGGGGGTTTGCGCAGGTATTGCGCATTATCTCGATGTGCCTGTGAAGCTGGTACGGATCCTGGTGGTGTTGTCAGTCTTTTTTGGCCTGGCCTTTTTCACCTTCGTCGCCTACATCGTGCTGACGTTTGTGTTGGATCCGATGCCGGATAATGTGGTTTCCGGCGAGCAGCAGCCATCAAGCGGTGAGCTGTTGGATGCCGTCGATCGCGAGCTGGCGGCTAGTGAAAAGCGTTTACGTGAAATGGAGCGTTATGTGACGTCCGATACTTTTTCCTTACGTAGTCGCTTCCGTCAATTGTGAGGACAGAAATGAACAATCGCTGGCAACGTGCCGGGCAAAGGGTTAAGCCGGGCTTTAAAATAGCAGGTAAGCTGGTGCTCCTGACCGCGCTGCGCTACGGCCCGGCGGGTGTAGCAGGGTGGGCGGTGAAGTCCGTCGCCCGACGCCCGCTAAAAATGCTGCTGGCGTTGGTTCTGGAACCGGTGTTGAGTCGGGCTGCGGCAAAATTGTCGAAACGTTATTCAGGTAATCAACCCTGATATTTGAATCAGCAAAAGCAAGCAACAATTAATCAACATCCCCTCAGTTAATTTGCGGCAGCTCACAAATACGATTTTTGGCTGCCAAAATTCTTTTTTTACCCCCCTCAAGACCACCTTAGCTGATTGACAGCTTATTTCCCGCAGAGTAGTCTCTTGATTCATGGGACCGCTACCACGAGAATCGAAGGTGAACCAAAAAATCCAAAAATGCCTGACAGAAGTTTATGGTCATACATTTACTTCATGCCACTATGAAGCGCTGTTTGCACGTTTAGAGAAATCACAGGGATTAATTAAAAAAATCCGTAAAGCGCATTGGGACGAGGGCGATGTGGTGCTTATTACCTACGCCGATCAATTCCACGGGGCTGGTAAAAAACCGCTACCGACGTTTAATCAGTTTTATAATGAATGGCTTAAGTCGACATTTTCTCATGTGCATCTGCTGCCATTTTATCCGTGGTCATCGGATGATGGTTTTTCCGTGATTAATTACCATCAGGTTGCCAAAGAAACCGGTGACTGGAATGATATTAAGGAATTAGGTGAATCCAGTCGACTGATGTTTGATTTTGTTTGTAACCATATGTCAGCTAAAAGCGAGTGGTTTAATAATTATTTGCAACAGCTTGACGGTTATGAAAATTTCTTTATTGCAATGGATCCTGATACGGACCTGAGCAACGTCACACGTCCACGCGCATTACCGTTACTGACACCTTTTACGTTGAAAGATAATACAGTACGTCATCTCTGGACGACGTTCAGCGACGACCAGATCGATCTCAACTATGCCAATCCATTAGTATTACTGGCGATGGTCGATGTGCTGCTAAGTTATCTTGAGCAGGGCGCTGATTATGTCCGCCTGGATGCGGTTGGTTTTATGTGGAAAGAGCCAGGGACAACCTGTATTCACCTGGAAAAAACGCATCAGCTTATCAAACTATTACGCGCTATTGCTGACTGCGCGGCGCCTGGTACGGCGATTATTACCGAAACCAACGTCCCGCATAAGGATAACGTGTCCTACTACGGTAATGGCCATGATGAAGCGCATATGGTGTACCAGTTCTCGCTGCCGCCGCTGGTGCTGCATGCGGTACAACGCCAGGATACGTCGATATTGTGCCAGTGGGCGCAATCACTGCAGCTGCCGTCTGGTGAGACGACCTGGTTTAATTTTCTCGCATCGCATGACGGCATTGGTCTCAACCCATTACGCGGTTTGTTGCCTGAAGACGAGATCATGCGGCTGGTGACGGAACTACAACAGGAAGGCGCGCTGGTTAACTGGAAAAATAATCCTGATGGCAGTCGCAGTCCGTATGAAATTAACGTGACATATATGGATGCGCTAACGCCTGGTAATTGTAGCGATGCCGAACGGTTTTCTCGCTTTATTCTCGCACATGCCATTTTGCTGAGTTTTCCAGGAGTGCCGGCGGTTTACATTCAAAGCATCCTTGGGTCACGCAATGATTATAAAGGTGTTGAGACGTTCGGTTATAACCGTGCGATTAACCGCAAAAAATATCAGGTAAGACAAATAGAAACGGAGCTGAAAGATGAAACCAGTTTGCGTCACACTATTTATCATGAGTTATCCCGACTAATTGTAATACGTCGCAATAATAAAGCATTTCATCCTGATAGTGATTTTCAAATTAGCAGTATTACACCGGCCGTAATGCAAATTAAACGTATGGCGGAAACAGGTGAGCAAGTTATCGGATTATTTAATGTCAGCGGTCATACTCAAACCATTCGTATTGACATTGAAAATGGAGTTGATTTGATTAGCGGTAAAACTATTTCAGGTAAGGAATTAACGTTGTACGCCTGGCAGGTCATGTGGGTTAAGTAATAAAAAGGAACATTTCATGCTTAAAGCTAAAATTGTGCTGATTTCAGCACTGGTTTCCTGCGCTCTGGTTTCCGGGTGTAAGGATGATAAAAAGTCCTCTGTCGCGATTGAATTTATGCACTCTTCTGTTGAGCAGGAGCGGCAAGCGGTTATCGCAAAACTGATTGAGCGTTTTGAAAAAGAAAACCCGGGCATCAGCGTCAAACAGGTCCCTGTGGAAGAAGATGCTTACAACACCAAGGTCATCACCTTGGCGCGTAGCGGTTCACTGCCTGAAATCATTGAAACCAGCCATGACTACGCGAAAGTTATGGACAAAGAGTCCCTCATCGACCGTAAAGCGGTAGCGCAGGTCATCAACGGCGTAGGTGAGGGTACTTTTTATGATGGCATCCTGCGTATTGTCCGCACTGAAGACGGTAGTGCATGGACCGGGGTTCCGGTCAGCGCCTGGATTGGCGGGATCTGGTACCGCAAAGATGTGCTGGCAAAAGCGGGATTGGAAGAGCCAAAAGACTGGCAGCAATTGCTGAACGTGGCGCAGAAGCTCAACAATCCTGGCAGTAAGAAATACGGCATTGCGCTACCTACGGCAGAAAGCGTTCTGACCGAACAGTCATTCTCCCAGTTCGCGCTTTCTAACCAGGCCAACGTTTTTGATGCGCAGGGAAAGATTACGCTCGACACACCTGAAATGGCGCAGGCGTTGCAGTATTACCGCCAACTTGCCATGAACACCATGCCTGGCTCGAACGACATCATGGAAGTCAAAGATGCTTTCATGAACGGCACGGCGCCAATGGCGATTTATTCCACCTATATCCTCCCGGCGGTGATCAAAGAGGGCGATCCTAAAAATGTTGGCTTTATGGTGCCGACGGAAAAAGATTCCGCTGTTTACGGCATGCTGACGTCGCTAACCATTACCGCAGGTCAAAAAACCGAAGAAACAGAAGCGGCAGAGAAATTTGTCACCTTTATGGAGCAGGCAGACAACATTGCGGACTGGGTCATGATGTCGCCAGGAGCGGCGCTGCCGGTCAACAAAGCGGTGGTGAATACTTCGACGTGGAAAGATAACGCCGTTATCAAAGCGCTGGGTGAATTACCCAATCAACTGATTGCCGAACTGCCAAATATTCAGGTCTTTGGCGCCGTCGGTGATAAGAACTTTACCCGCATGGGCGACGTAACCGGCTCCGGTATCGTGAGTACCATGGTGCACAACGTCACGGTAGGAAAAGCTGACCTTTCAACGACGATGAAGGCCAGCCAGACCAAACTGGATGACCTTGTTGAACAGCGCTAATGGGGAAATGGAAAGCCGTGATGAATAAGTTCTTTTCAGGTCGATCGGATATGCCATTTGCCATGCTGCTGCTGGCGCCTAGCTTACTCTTGTTGGGGGGGTTAGTTGCATGGCCGATGATATCTAACATCGAAATCAGCTTTATGCGTCTGCCGCTCAATCCGCAAATTGAGTCAACATTTGTCGGCCTGAGTAACTATATCCGTATCTTATCCGATCCCGGATTCTGGCATTCGCTGTGGATGACGGTCTGGTATACCGCGCTGGTTGTTGCCGGGAGCACGGTGCTGGGGCTGGGAGTGGCGATGTTTTTTAACCGTGAGTTTCGTCTGCGGAAAACGGCGCGCTCACTGGTGATCCTCTCTTACGTAACGCCATCTATTTCGCTGGTGTTTGCCTGGAAATACATGTTCAACAACGGCTACGGCATTGTGAACTATCTCGGCGTGGATCTGCTGCATCTGTTCGAGCAGGCGCCGTTATGGTTCGACAATCCCGGCAGCAGCTTCGCACTGGTCGTGCTGTTCGCCATCTGGCGCTACTTCCCGTATGCCTTTATCTCGTTTCTGGCGATTTTACAGACTATTGATAAATCGCTGTATGAAGCGGCGGAAATGGATGGCGCGAACGCCTGGCAACGGTTTCGTATCGTCACGCTGCCAGCGATCATGCCGGTGCTGGCGACCGTAGTCACGCTGCGTACGATCTGGATGTTCTACATGTTCGCTGATGTTTATCTGCTGACCACTAAAGTCGATATTCTCGGGGTCTATCTCTATAAAACAGCGTTTGCATTTAATGACTTAGGCAAAGCGGCCGCTATTTCTGTCGTCCTCTTCGTCATCATTTTCGCTGTTATCCTGCTGACCAGAAAACGGGTGAACCTCAATGGCAACAAATAAACGCACGCTTGGCCGCATCGGCTTTTACTGTGGATTAATTGTCTTCCTGGGCATCACGTTATTTCCGTTTTTTGTGATGCTGATGACCTCATTCAAAAGCGCAAAAGAGGCGATCTCGCTGCATCCCACGCTGTTACCTCAGCAATGGACGCTGGAACATTACATCGACATTTTTAACCCGATGATCTTCCCGTTTGTTGACTACTTCCGTAATAGCCTGGTGGTATCGGTCACGTCATCGGTGGTCGCGGTGTTTCTCGGCGTGCTCGGGGCGTATGCGCTTTCCCGTCTGCGTTTTAAAGGACGGATGACCATCAATGCCAGTTTTTACACGGTGTACATGTTTTCGGGGATTTTGCTGGTGGTGCCGCTTTTCAAAATCATTACGGCCCTCGGCATTTATGACACCGAAATGGCGTTGATTATCACCATGGTGACCCAAACGCTGCCGACAGCCGTGTTTATGCTGAAAAGCTACTTCGACACCATTCCGGATGAGATAGAAGAGGCCGCGATGATGGATGGTTTAAATCGTCTGCAAATTATCTTTCGCATCACCGTGCCGTTGGCCATGTCCGGTCTGGTTTCAGTCTTTGTGTACTGCTTTATGGTGGCGTGGAATGACTATCTGTTCGCCTCGATTTTCCTCTCCAGCGCCAGCAATTTTACCTTACCGGTCGGTCTGAACGCGCTGTTCAGTACGCCTGACTATATCTGGGGACGCATGATGGCCGCGTCGTTAGTCACCGCATTGCCGGTTGTCATTATGTATGCGCTTTCCGAACGTTTTATTAAAAGTGGTTTGACCGCAGGCGGCGTGAAAGGCTAAGCGGCCAGTTTAATTAAGGAGTTGTAAATGAAGAAGTTAGTTGCCACCGAACCGCGTGTTGCAGCGCTGGTGGAATATGAAGACAGAGCGGTATCCGCCAATGAAGTGAAAGTTCGCGTTAAATTTGGCGCGCCGAAACATGGCACGGAAGTGGTCGATTTTCGCGCTGCCAGCCCGTTTATTGACGAAGATTTTAACGGTGAATGGCAAATGTTCATGCCACGTCCGGAAGGTGCACCGCGCGGGATCGAATTCGGTAAGTTCCAGCTTGGCAACATGGTAGTGGGCGATGTCATTGAGTGTGGTAGCGATGTGACCGAATACGCCGTTGGCGATTCAGTTTGCGGCTACGGTCCTCTGGCAGAGACGGTTATTTTTAATGCGGTGAACAACTACAAACTGCGCAAAATGCCTGAAGGCAGTTCGTGGAAAAATGCCGTGTGCTATGACCCAGCACAGTTCGCCATGAGCGGTGTGCGCGATGCCAATGTGCGCGTCGGCGACTTTGTTGTCATCGTCGGGTTAGGGGCAATTGGCCAGATCGCCGTACAACTGGCTAAGAAAGCGGGTGCGTCAGTGGTTATTGGCGTGGATCCGATTGCCCATCGTTGTGATATCGCGCGTCGCCATGGGGCTGATTTCTGTCTGGATCCGATTGGCACCGACGTGGGCATGGAAATTAAAAAGCTGACCGGCAAACAGGGCGCGGATGTGATTATCGAAACCAGCGGCTATGCGGATGCGCTGCAATCGGCGCTACGCGGTCTGGCTTATGGCGGAACCATCTCCTATGTCGCCTTCGCAAAACCTTTTGCTGAAGGGTTTAACCTGGGCCGTGAAGCGCACTTCAACAACGCCAAAATAGTCTTCTCCCGGGCCTGCAGTGAACCAAATCCAGATTATCCGCGCTGGAGCCGCAAGCGCATTGAGGAGACCTGCTGGGAACTGCTGATGAACGGTTATCTGAACTGTGAAGAGCTTATCGACCCGGTAGTCACCTTCGCCAGCAGCCCGGAAAGCTATATGCAGTATGTCGATCGCCATCCGGAACAGAGCATCAAAATGGGCGTGACGTTTTAATTAAGGAATACAGAAAATGAAAATCGGAACACAGAATCAGGCTTTTTTCCCGGAAAATATTCTCGAGAAATTCCGTTACATCAAAGAGATGGGTTTTGATGGTTTTGAAATTGACGGCAAATTGCTGGTCAACAATCTTGAGGAAGTGAAAGCGGCGATCAAAGAAACGGGTCTGCCTGTTACCACCGCCTGCGGGGGGTATGACGGCTGGATCGGTGATTTTATCGAAGAACGTCGTTTGAATGGTTTACAGCAGATTACCCGCATTCTCGAAGCGCTGTCCGAAGTAGGCGGGCAAGGCATTATTGTCCCTGCCGCCTGGGGCATGTTTACCTTCCGCCTACCGCCGATGACCTCTCCGCGTAGTCTGGAAGGCGATCGCAAAGCCGTCAGTGATTCATTGATTTATCTCGATAAAGTTGCCGAGCGTACGGGGACGGTGGTGTATCTCGAGCCGCTCAACCGCTATCAGGATCATATGATCAACACCCTGGCGGATGCTCGCCGCTATATCGTGGAGAACAACCTGAAGCATGTGCAAATCATTGGTGATTTTTACCATATGAATATCGAAGAAGATGATATGGCACAGGCGCTGCATGACAATCGCGATCTGTTGGGACACGTGCATATTGCGGATAATCATCGTTATCAGCCGGGGAGCGGTACGCTGGATTTCTCTGCGCTTTTTGACCAACTGCGTGAAGATAATTATCAGGGCTATGTAGTGTATGAAGGGCGCGTACGGGCGGAGAACCTGCCGGAAGCATACCGTCAGTCGCTGGCCTGGCTGCGTACCTGCTAAGAGGATTTCCGTGAAAAGTGCACTGACAAGCGCTCCGCTACGTGTCGCCATTATCGGCGCCGGGCAGGTAGCGGATAAAGTTCATGCTTCGTACTACTGCACCCGCAACGATCTGGAACTGGTGGCTGTCTGTGACAGCCGCCTGTCACAGGCGCAGGTGCTGGCAGAGAAATACGGTAATCCGCAGGTTTGGGACGATCCTCAAACGATGTTACGCGAGGCTAAGCCAGATATCGTCAGCATCTGTTCGCCCAATCGTTTTCATTACGAACACACCATGTTGGCGCTGAACGCCGGCTGTCATGTGATGTGCGAGAAGCCTCCGGCAATGACGCCAGACGAGGCGCTGGAGATGTGTCAAACGGCGCGGCGTATGGGGAAGGTACTGGCTTATGATTTTCATCATCGTTTCGCACTGGATACACAACTGCTTCGCGAACAGGTAATGAGCGGCGTGTTGGGTGAAATCTATGTCACTAATGTCCGCGCCTTGCGCCGCTGCGGCGTACCCGGCTGGGGTGTTTTTACCAACAAGGAACTGCAGGGCGGCGGGCCGCTGATTGATATCGGTATCCATATGCTTGATGCCGCGATGTATGTGTTGGGATTCCCGGCGGTAAAGCGCGTTAACGCGCATAGCTATCAACGTATTGGTACGCGTAAGAACAGCGGCCAGTTTGGGGAATGGGATCCCGCGACGTACACCGTTGAGGATTCTCTGTTCGGCACGATCGAATTTCATAACGGCGGGATCCTGCGCCTTGAGACCTCTTTCGCGCTGAATATTCCTGAACAATCGATTATGAACGTCAATTTCTGTGGCGATCTTGCCGGGGCGACCTTATTTCCGGCGCAGGTATATACCGATCGTGACGGGACGCTGGATGTGCTGTTCCAGCGCGAAATAGCCGATGACAATCGTCATTTTCGCAGCATGGAGGCTTTCGTGAATCACGTTCAGGGCGAGCCTGTCGCTATTGCAGACGCAGAGCAGGGCGTCGTTATTCAACAACTGGTTGCCGCACTGTATGAATCGGCTGAAACAGGAACATATGTAGACTTATGACGGAGCCAGTAATGCTAACCGAACCGGCTTTTTGCCCACACAGTCTGAATAAATTCGCTTCACTCATGACGACCGGCAACGGTTATATGGGAATTCGCGCCAGCCACGAAGAAGCCTACACCTTACAAACTCGCGGCATGTATCTGGCGGGACTGTATCACCGGGCAGGGAAAGGCGAAATTAATGAACTGGTTAATCTGCCTGATGTCGTGGGCGTGGAGATTACGCTTAATGGCGAGATTTTCTCGCTAACCAGCGGCGTGATTGAGCGCTGGCATCGTGAACTGGATTTTGCCAGCGGAGAATTACGCCGTACCCTGGTCTGGCGAGCGCCCAGCGGCGCACGTTTCGCTATTGAGAGTCGGCGGTTTGTCTCGGCGCAAAAACTGCCGCTGTTTGCTATGGAAGTTGCCGTTACCCCGCTGGATGATGATGCGAGTATTGGCATCTCAACCGGGATTGATGCCACGATCACCAATCATGGACGTCAGCATCTGGATGAAACGCAGGTCCGGGTATTTGGTCAGCATCTGCTGCAAGGCATTTACACCACCCAGGACAATCGCAACGATATCGCGATCACGACGTTTTGCGACGTAGACGGTACGGCGCAGCGCTGCTTTACCGCGAAAGAACGTCGGTTGTTACAACACAATAGCGTGCAGGCGAAAACTGGACAACGCGTTACGCTGACGAAAATTAGCTGGATCGACTGGGCGAGCGAGAGCAGCCTGTCGCTGGAAACCTGGGGACGTCAGTCGCTGCGTAATCTGGAAGCGTGCGCCCAGCAGGGATATGACGCGCTGCTGGCGGAATCGACCGCTAACTGGCATGCCTGGTGGCAAAGCCATCGTGTTCAGGTCACCAGTAATGATATGAGCGATCAGCGAGCGCTGGATTATGCGCTCTATCATTTGCGTGTAATGACGCCAGATCACGATGAGCGCAGCAGTATTGCGGCGAAAGGTCTGACGGGAGAAGGGTATAAAGGCCACGTTTTCTGGGATACCGAGGTCTTTCTGTTTCCGTTCCATCTCTTCACCGAGCCGAAAACCGCAAGAGGTTTATTGCGTTACCGCTGGCATAATTTGTCGGGCGCGCGTGAGAAAGCCCGCCGCAACGGTTGGCAGGGGGCGCTGTTTCCCTGGGAGAGCGCGCGCAGCGGTGAGGAGGAGACGCCTGAATTCGCGGCGATCAACATCCGTACCGGACTGCGGCAGAAAGTGGCCTCCGCCCAGGCTGAGCATCATCTCGTGGCGGATATTGCCTGGGCGGTGATCAATTACTGGCATGCCTCCGGGGATATGAAATTTATGTCTCGTGAAGGTATAACGCTGCTTCTGGAAACAGCGAAGTTCTGGATAAGCAGGGCTGTCATGGTCAACGATCGTTTAGAGATCCACGATGTGATTGGTCCGGATGAATACACTGAGCATGTGAACAACAATGCGTTCACCAACTACATGGCCTGGTACAACGTAGAGCAGGCGCTGGATTTTGCGCGTCGCCTGGGCTGTAACGATGAGATCTTTATTCATCGTGCTGAGCATTTTTTACGCCATCTCTGGCGTCCGGAAGCGTTGTCCGATGGTGTGTTACCTCAGGATGACACCTTCCTGAGCAAACCGGTTATCGATCTGTCCAGTTACAAAGCGAAAGCGGGCAAGCAGACGATTTTGCTCGATTACTCCCGTGCAGAAGTCAACGAGATGCAAATTCTCAAACAGGCCGATGTCGTGATGCTGACCTATATGCTGCCGGAGCAATTTACCCCGCAAACCTGTCTGGCGAACCTGCGGTTTTACGAGCCGCGCACCATTCATGACTCGTCTTTGAGTAAGGCGATTCATGGGATTGTGGCTGCGCGTTGTGGTGATTCAGTGCAGGGGTATCGCTTCTGGCGTGAAGGATCGCTTATCGATCTCGGAGACGATCCACATAGCTGTGATGACGGTATTCACGCAGCAGCGACGGGGGCCATCTGGCTGGGCGCAATCCAGGGATTTGCCGGCGTGAATGTTCGCCACGGGGAGTTACATTTTACCCCTGTATTACCGGACCATTGGCAAACTCTGTCTTTCCCACTGCGTTGGCAGGGCGTTGATATGCAGGTCACTATCAATAACGCTGAAATCCGCATTAGCACCGCTGAGCGTATTACCTTGTGGGTTAATGGCGAAAAGATCGCCGTCCAGGGGGAGTCAGCGATTACTTATGACGGTGTTATTACGTCTATTTATGGGACCGCTACCACAAAAAGGGATGATGAATGATACTCAAACCACAGGCCATCATTTTTGATTTGGACGGCGTGATTACCGATACCGCACATTTGCATTTTCTGGCATGGCGGCAGGTAGCCAACGAAGTAGGGATTGCGATTGACGAAACATTTAATGACAGCCTGAAAGGGATTAGTCGCGGCGAATCGCTACAGCGTATTTTGCAATATGGCGGGAAAGCGGGGGAATTTACACCTGAAGTTTGCGCACAATTGGCCGAGAGAAAAAACAGGCTGTATGTCCATTCTTTGCGCCAGTTGACGGTGAACTCGGTACTGCCGGGAATACGTGAGCTGCTGATGACGCTGCGGGAAGAGCGGATTCCAGTGGGGCTGGCCTCCGTGTCGCTCAATGCGCCCACTATTTTACAGTCGCTTGATCTTAGCGCTTGTTTTGACTTTTGTGCGGATGCGGCGCTGATTACCCATTCAAAACCGGATCCGGAGATTTTTCTGGCGGCCTGTGCGGGGCTTGGCGTTGAACCGCAACAGTGCATTGGCATAGAAGATGCACAAGCAGGAATTGATGCAATCAACGCCTGCGGCATGCTTTCTGTCGGCATCGGTACGGGGCTGAACGGGGCAAGCCTGCAATTTCCTTCAACCGAATTTCTGACGTGGCCGTGCTTATCGGCTCTCTGGCAACACGACAAGTAAAGGATTCAACATGGCACAGCTTTCGTTGCAGCATATTCAAAAAATTTACGACAACCAGGTGCACGTCGTTAAAGACTTCAATCTGGAAATCGAAGACAAAGAGTTTATTGTTTTTGTTGGACCTTCCGGTTGCGGGAAGTCAACGACGTTGCGCATGATCGCCGGTCTGGAGGAGATCAGTGGCGGCGATCTGCTGATTGACGGTAAACGGATGAACGATGTGCCGGCGAAATCGCGCAACATTGCGATGGTTTTTCAGAACTACGCGTTGTACCCACACATGACAGTCTATGACAACATGGCGTTTGGCCTGAAAATGCAGAAAATTCCCCCTGCCGTGATTGAGGAGCGTGTCAACTGGGCGGCGCAAATCCTTGGCCTGCGCGATTATCTGCAACGTAAACCGGGTGCGTTATCTGGTGGTCAGCGTCAACGTGTGGCACTGGGGCGTGCGATTGTTCGTGAGGCAGGGGTCTTCCTGATGGATGAACCCTTATCGAACCTCGATGCCAAACTTCGCGTACAGATGCGGGCAGAAATCAGCAAGCTGCATCAGAAACTCAATACCACCATGATATATGTTACCCATGATCAAACCGAAGCCATGACCATGGCGACGCGTATTGTGATTATGAAGGATGGCATTGTTCAGCAGGTTGGTGCGCCGAAAACAGTTTATAACCACCCAGCAAATATGTTTGTCGCAGGATTTATTGGCTCACCGGCCATGAACTTTATTCGTGGCGCAATTGACGGTGATAAGTTTGTTACTGAAACACTGAAATTAACGATTCCAGAAAATAAATTAACACAATTAAAACTACAGGGTTATGAACATCAGGCGGTCACGCTGGGAATTCGTCCTGAAGATATACATCCGCAGGTTAATAATAAAAATAGTGTGTCGGCAAAAATTAGCGTTGCAGAATTAACTGGCGCTGAATTTATGCTTTATACCATTGTTGGGGGGCATGAGTTAGTGGTCCGTGCTGGGGCAGTGAATGATTATCACGCAGGAGAAAAAATCACTATTCATTTTGATATGGCGAAATGCCATTTCTTTGATGCTGAAACTGAAGTGGCTATTCAATAAAATTCCGGGGGGATAATAATCCCCCACGCCTTGGGGCATTTTTGCGAGTATTTTAACAAGGAATAATAATGAAAACCCTACTGTCCGCTACTGCGCTGATTATGAGCGCAGGAATGGCCTGCGCGCAGGCTGCTGAAAAGAATGACTGGCACTTTAACATCGGTGCTATGTACGAAATAGAAAACGTTGAAGGTCAGGGCGAAGATATGGATGGACTGGCTGAGCCGTCCGTCTATTTTAATGCGTCCAATGGGCCGTGGAAAATATCGCTGGCCTATTACCAGGAAGGGCCGGTTGATTACAGCGAGGGTAAGCGCGGTACGTGGTTTGACCGACCTGAACTGGAAGTCCGCTATCAATTCCTCGAAAGCGAGAATGTTAATTTCGGCTTGACAGGTGGCTTCCGTAATTACGGTTATCACTATGTGAATGAACCCGGAAAAGACACAGCTAATATGCAGCGCTGGAAAGTGCAGCCAGATTGGGATGTTAAACTTACCGATGACCTGCGCTTTAGCGGCTGGTTTGCGATGTATCAATTCGTTAATGATTTGAGCACCACCGGCTACTCTGATAGCCGCGTCGAAAGTGAGAGCGGGTTGAATTATACGTTTGACGAAACAGTAGGGTTAACTGTGAACTATTACCTTGAACGCGGCTTTAATCTGGCAGATTCGCGTAATAATGGTGAGTTCTCAACCCAGGAAATTCGTGCTTATTTGCCTCTGTCCTTCGGCAATACAACCCTGACGCCGTATACCCGCCTGGGGCTTGATCGCTGGTCAAACTGGGACTGGCAGGATGATCCTGAACGCGAAGGCCATGATTTCAATCGTCTCGGTTTACTGTATGCGTATGATTTCCAGAACGGTTTATCAATGTCTCTGGAGTATGCTTATGAATGGGAAGATCATGACGAAGGCGAAAGCGACAGGTTCCATTATGCTGGTATAGGCGTGAACTACGCATTCTAAAAAAGAACAGGGGCATTATTATGCCCCTGTTTTTACACCAGTGAGTCGGCCAAAGATATTTGCGTGCTTACAGTTATATTCTGTAATCCTTTCTCACCTGCAATCAGATTAAATAATAAATTACAACTTTGTTCACCCAACTGCTGAGTAGGTACATCAATTCCACCAGGAACTGGTGTGAGCATAAAAGAAAGTAGCTCATTACTATAGCCTACAACGGCAAGTTGTTGTGGGATGTCAATGTTTTTCTCGGCCGCCACGCGATATAAGCTCATTAACTTTAAGCTGTCTGTCGCAAATACGGCATCGGGTAGCGGCTGCTGGCTCAGTAATTTTCGAGAAGCAAGCAGGGCGGTTTCATGAGTATACCCGCCGTCAATAACCCACTCATCGCGCATTTTAATGTTATGTGCCTGAAGGCTGGCTTTATAACCGTTAACGCGGTCGATAGAAACATGGACGTCAAGCGGTGCATGCAAACAGGCTATATTACGGTGGCCACTCTTAATCAGCGCATTTGTCAGCGTAATACTGTCGCGATAATTATCGGTGTCTACAGAATAGACATTGGCGTAGTCACCTTCAACTTTCCCAATAACCACAACCGGTACGTTGTATTTATCAAGACTAGCAAAAAATGATTCATCGGCAGGAGAGCTCAGCATAATGATCCCTTTGATCAACTTCTGCTTAATTTTGCTCTCACATTTTTGTAAATCATCTTCGGTGCTTCGCGACGTCTGCAATATGACATCAAAACCGACTTCTTCAGCCTTGGCAGTAATTGCATGCAACACTTCAGAGAAAAACGGATTACCGGCAGTTGTTTTTGCAGAACGGGTAGATATCACCATTATTGCATCAAACCCGGAAGAGGTCAGCGCGCGAGCAAGTTTATTAGGTTGATACTGTAACTCATCAATTGCGCGCAGCACCTTTTCAAGCGCCTCCGGCGAGATGTTGGTTTGCTTATTAAGCACGCGCGATACCGTGGATTTTGATACGCCAGCGGCTCGTGCAATATCATAAATGGTAGGAGACATAGATCCCAAGCTCCGTCCGAGAGTCAATGGCGGACATATTATGGAGTTAATTGACGAATGACAACAATCTCGGAATGCTGGCAGAAAAATCAAAAGGCACACCGCACAATGTGTTACCTGAAGAGCAATGTGATTTGCTGACGTGTACGATGATAATGCAGTCGCAATATTTTCTTAAGAACTGGCGTATAGTGTAGAGGTAAATCCAACTATCAGTCAGGAAGATATTATGTTGAAAAAAGGTGTATTAGCATTGGCTCTGGTCATCGGCATGCCGGTTTACGCAGCCGAACACTGGATCGATGTTCGCGTTCCTGAACAGTACCAACAGCAGCATATTCAGGGGGCCGTCAATATTCCGTTAAAAGAAATGAAGGCACGTATTGCAGCTGAAGTTCCTGATAAGAACGACACTGTGAAGCTGTACTGCAACTCCGGGCGTCAATCGGGACAAGCGAAGGATATGTTGACTGAAATGGGCTATACGCAGGTGACGAATGAAGGTGGCATCAACCAGATCTCGCTTCCTAAAGTAGAGAATAAATAAGCCGTACGCAGTTCTTCTGCTCCTGGCGGTAAGAATAATGCCGCCAGGTACCGCCCAGGTAGTTGATAAGTAAGAATTGACCCCTATCTTTACTTCCTGTTTGTTATAATTTCTTCGGTTCCTTCAGCAAAACGGGATGGCGATGAAGCGACTTAAAAATGAACTCAATTCGCTGGTTAATCGCGGGGTAGACCGGCATTTACGCCTGGCTGTTACCGGACTTAGCCGCAGCGGTAAGACGGCGTTTATCACCGCGATGGTAAACCAGTTACTTAATATTCATGCCGGTGCGCGCTTGCCGTTGCTCAGTTGCGTGCGCGAAGAGCGTCTGCTTGGCGTGAAACGGGTTCCTCAACGCGATTTTGGCATTCCGCGCTTTACCTATGATGAGGGACTGGCACAGCTGTACGGTTCTCCGCCGACCTGGCCGACCCCTACGCGTGGCGTGAGTGAAATACGTCTGGCGCTGCGCTATAAATCCAATGACTCATTACTGCGCCACTTTAAAGACACCTCCACGCTGTACCTGGAGATCGTCGATTATCCGGGGGAGTGGCTGCTCGATTTACCGATGCTTGCCCAGGATTATCTGAGCTGGTCGCGGCAAATGACCGGATTATTGCAGGGGCAGCGGGGCGAATGGTCGGCAAAATGGCGGCAGTTATGCCAGGGGCTGGATCCGTTGGCGCCTGCTGATGAAAACCGTCTGGCGGAAATTGCTGCCGCCTGGACGGAGTATCTGCATCAGTGTAAACAGCAGGGCCTACATTTTATTCAACCGGGCCGTTTTGTCCTGCCCGGGGATATGGCGGGCGCGCCTGCGCTGCAATTCTTCCCGTGGCCGGATGTCGATGCCTGGGGTGAATCAAAGCTGGCGCAGGCTGACAAACACACCAACGCGGGCATGTTGCGCGAAAGATTCAATTATTACTGCGAAAAGGTCGTCAAAGGGTTTTATAAGAATCACTTCCTGCGCTTTGACCGCCAGATTGTGCTGGTCGATTGCCTGCAGCCGCTCAACAGCGGGCCACAGGCGTTCAACGACATGCGCCTGGCGCTTACCCAGTTGATGCAAAGCTTCCATTACGGGCAGCGTACGCTGTTTCGTCGGTTATTTTCTCCAGTGATCGACAAGCTGCTGTTTGCCGCCACCAAAGCCGACCACGTCACAGTCGATCAGCACGCCAATATGGTGTCGTTATTGCAGCAGCTGATCCAGGACGCATGGCAAAACGCGGCGTTCGAAGGTATCAGCATGGATTGTCTGGGGCTGGCATCGGTGCAGGCAACCACCAGCGGCTTGATCGATGTGAAAGGTGAAAAGATCCCGGCGCTGCGTGGTAATCGTCTGAGCGATGGCGAACCGCTGACCGTTTATCCTGGTGAAGTGCCCGCGCGACTGCCAGGACAGGCGTTCTGGGACCGCCAGGGATTTCAGTTTGAAGCATTTCGCCCGCAGGTTATGGATGTCGATAAACCCTTACCACATATCCGCCTCGATGCCGCGCTGGAGTTTTTAATAGGAGATAAATTGCGATGAGCGAGCCGTTAAAACCGCGTATCGACTTCTCAGGTCCGCTGGACGTGGAACAAAACACGGCGTTTAAAGCGCAGCAAATGTTCAATGAAACGGAAGCGCAGACCTTTGCTCCGGCGACACTGGATGAGCCTCTGGAAGACGAAGGTCAGGCAGAAGCGGTGATTGATGCTGCCTTGCGTCCTAAACGCAGTTTGTGGCGCAAAATGGTGATGGGCGGACTGGCGCTGTTCGGCGTGAGCGTTGTTGCTCAGGGTGTGCAGTGGACCATGAACTCCTGGCAGACCCAGGACTGGATCGCGCTGGGAGGGTGCGCCGCGGGCGCGCTGATCGTCGGCGCGGGCGTGGGGTCGGTGGCGACCGAGTGGCGCAGGTTGTGGCGTTTGCGCCAGCGAGCGCATGAACGTGATGAAGCGCGAGACTTGCTCCACAGCCATGGAACCGGAAAAGGTCGTGCATTTTGTGAAAAACTGGCGCAGCAGGCGGGTATCGATCAGTCTCATCCAGCATTGCAGCGTTGGTATGCCTCAATTCATGAAACACAGAACGATCGCGAAGTGGTCAGCCTGTATGCCCATCTGGTGCAGCCGGTGCTGGATGCGCAAGCCCGGCGTGAGATCAGTCGTTCAGCGGCAGAGTCCACGCTGATGATTGCCGTCAGCCCGCTGGCACTGGTGGATATGGCGTTTATCGCCTGGCGCAATCTGCGCCTGATTAATCGCATTGCATCGCTGTATGGCATTGAACTTGGTTATTACAGCCGTCTGCGCCTGTTCCGCCTGGTGTTGTTGAATATCGCTTTTGCCGGGGCCAGTGAGCTGGTGCGGGAAGTAGGGATGGACTGGATGTCGCAGGATTTAGCCGCCCGCTTATCAACGCGTGCCGCACAGGGCATTGGCGCGGGGTTATTAACGGCGCGTCTGGGCATTAAAGCTATGGAGCTTTGCCGACCGCTGCCGTGGATCGATGATGATAAGCCACGACTGGGCGATTTTCGCCGTCAACTGATTGGTCAGGTGAAAGAGACCTTACAAAAGAACAAATCTCCGCGCGAAAGTTAGCTATAAAACAGGCGCCGATCGTATAACTTTACGCCCCGGCGCCTAATTTTCCAGCGCGCTGTCAATATTTGTTGACAGAGTTCTTCCTGCAAACCAAATACTGTCTTATCATTTAACACATAATCCCTTGTCCAGGTGAAGGTTCCTATGCGTTTGGAAGTCTTTTGTGAAGACCGTCTTGGTCTGACCCGCGAATTGCTCGATTTACTGGTGCTGAGAAGCATTGATTTACGCGGTATCGAGATTGATCCCATCGGGCGAATTTACCTTAATTTTGCGGAGCTGGAGTTCACCAACTTCAGCAGTCTGATGGCTGAAATCCGCCGTATTTCAGGGGTTACGGATGTGCGTACCGTACCCTGGATGCCTTCCGAACGTGAACATCTGGCGCTGAGTGCTCTGCTTGAAGCGTTGCCAGAACCGGTCCTTTCTCTTGATATGAAAAGCAAAGTTGAGATGGCGAACCCTGCGAGCTGTCAACTTTTTGCGCACACCCAGGAGCGGATGCGCAACCATACCGCAGCCCAGTTAATCAATGGGTTTAACTTTCAGCGCTGGCTGGAAAGCAATCCGCAGGATTCCCATAGCGAACATGTCGTGATTAACGGGCAGAATTTCCTGATGGAAATTACGCCTGTCCATTTGCAGGGCGAAAATCAGGAGCAGATGCTGACCGGCGCGGTGGTGATGTTGCGCTCCACCATCCGAATGGGACGTCAGCTGCAAAATATGACAACGCAGGATCTCAGTGCGTTTAGCCAGATTATTGCCGTCAGCGCCAAAATGAAACACGTCGTAGAACAGGCGCGCAAGCTGGCGACGCTGAGCGCGCCGCTGCTGATTACTGGTAATACCGGCACCGGCAAAGATCTCTTTGCTCACGCCTGCCATCTGGCAAGCCCACGTGCGTCGAAACCGTATCTGGCGCTGAACTGTGCGTCAATCCCTGAAGATGCGGTTGAAAGCGAGCTGTTTGGCCATGCGCCGGAAGGCAAAAAAGGGTTCTTTGAGCAGGCGAATGGCGGTTCGGTTCTGTTAGATGAAATTGGCGAAATGTCGCCGCGTATGCAGACCAAATTGCTGCGTTTTCTCAATGACGGCACGTTCCGTCGCGTGGGAGAAGATCACGAAGTTCATGTTGATGTCCGTGTGATTTGCGCGACGCAAAAGAACCTTGTGGAGCTGGTGCAGAAAGGACTTTTCCGTGAGGACCTCTATTATCGTCTGAATGTACTGACGCTAAACCTGCCGCCGCTGCGCGATTGCCCACAAGATATTATGCCGCTTACCGAACTGTTTGTGGCGCGTTTTGCCGATGAACAGGGCGTGCCGCGTCCGAAGCTGTCCGCCGATCTCAGCACGGTGTTAACCCGTTACGGTTGGCCGGGCAACGTGCGTCAGCTTAAAAACGCTATCTACCGGGCGCTGACCCAGCTTGAAGGCTATGAGCTGCGGCCACAGGATATTTTGCTGCCGGATTATGATGCGGCAACGGTTGCGGTCGGAGAAGAGGTGATGGAAGGGTCGCTGGATGAAATTACCAGCCGCTTTGAACGCTCCGTGCTGACGCAGCTGTATATGAATTATCCCAGCACACGCAAGCTGGCCAAGCGCCTCGGCGTTTCGCATACCGCGATTGCCAATAAATTGCGCGAGTACGGCCTGAGCCAACAGAAAAAAAGCGAAGAGTAATACCGTAAATGAAAATGCCTCCATCCGGAGGCATTTTTGTATGCAAACGCAGCTTACGCTTTCAGTACGTCCAGCGCCGCTGTGTAGTCTGGTTCGTTGGTGATTTCATTGACCAGTTGGCTGAAAACAACATTGTCATTTTCATCGATAACAACTACGGCACGTGCGGCCAGACCTTTCAGCGGGCCTTCAGCGATTTCAACACCGTAGTTTTTCAGGAATTCTGCGTTGCGCAGGGTGGACAGCGTGATAACGTTGCTCAGACCTTCCGCGCCGCAAAAACGAGAGTGGGCGAATGGCAGGTCGGCCGAAATACACAGTACGACGGTATTGTCGATTTCTGTCGCCAGTTGGTTAAACTTACGTACCGATGCCGCGCAAACGCCAGTATCGATGCTTGGGAAAATATTCAGCACTTTGCGCTTGCCTGCAAACTGGCCCAGCGTAACGTCAGACAGGTCTTTAGCCACAAGGGTAAAAGCCTGAGCTTTGCTTCCAGCCTGAGGAATGGAGCCGGCAACTGCAACCGGGTTGCCCTGGAAATGAACGGTTTGTGACATGGTTATCTTCCTGTTTACATATAGTTAACGTCGAGGCTAGTTTATGCCATCAACAGTTAACACGGCAAACGCTATTTGCGGATATCCGCTTCAGGGACTGCATTAAGGAAAACAAATGAGAACAGTTAAGGTATATGAGGAAGCCTGGCCGCTGCACACTCCCTTTGTCATCGCCCGTGGGAGCAGGACCGAAGCGCATGTGGTTGTCGTCGAATTGACAGAAAATGGCGTCACAGGTATTGGCGAGTGCACACCGTACCCGCGCTACGGTGAAAGCGATGCCTCTGTCCTGGCGCAAATTATGAGCATTGCGCCACAACTGGAAAACGGACTGACGCGTGAAGAGCTGCAAAAGCTGCTGCCAGCAGGGGCTGCGCGAAATGCCGTAGACTGCGCGTTGTGGGATCTAAGTGCGCGTCAACAGCAGAAGTCGCTGGCGGAATTGGTGGGAAGTGAACTGGCGGAAGTGGTGACGACGGCGCAAACCGTAGTGATTGGCTCGCCGGAACAAATGGCTGCGAGCGCGGCTGCGCTGTGGGGAAATGGCGCAAAACTGCTGAAAGTTAAACTGGATGCTCGCTTAATTAGTGAGCGGATGGTTGCCATTCGTGCGGCTGTTCCTGACGCCACGATTATTGTCGACGCCAACGAATCCTGGCGGGCAGAAGGCCTTGCGGCACGCTGTCAGCTTCTGGCTGATTTAGGGGTGGCGATGCTGGAGCAGCCGCTGCCGGCCCAGGATGATGCCGCGCTGGAGAATTTTGTGCATCCGCTGCCCATCTGCGCAGATGAAAGTTGCCACACTCGCAGTAGCCTGAAAGCGCTGCACGGACGCTATGAAATGGTCAATATCAAACTGGACAAAACAGGCGGTCTGACGGAAGCACTGGCGCTGGCAACGGAAGCCCGCGAGCAGGGATTTGCGCTGATGCTGGGCTGCATGCTGTGTACCTCCCGGGCTATTGGTGCGGCGTTACCGCTTACGCCGCAGGTTAACTTTGCCGATCTTGATGGTCCTACGTGGCTGGCCAGCGATGCGGAGCCAGCCCTACATTTTACGACCGGGCAGCTCCATCTCTAGGGTGCCAGCGCAGCAGATTGGACATGGCCAGCAGGTATTTTTCGCTCGCTTCATCCGATGAAATGGGCGGAAATTCGGCGGTTATGCAGTGTAAATTCAGGTCTGCGCACCAGCTCCCAAAAGAGCCGGGCGTTTCATAACCTACGCTGGTGACCAGAGGCAATTCAAACGACTGTGCCAGCCACGAACCCAGCTCGCTGCTTCTGGGATCTTCAATACAGGCCAGTGGATCGTGAAAAGAGACTACCCAGGCGGGATGAATTCGGTGAATAAGCTGACACAACGCCTGGGTTTCTGGTTCCGAACCCGGACTTTCGCCGGTCAACAACACCACATCACGCTCTTCTGCGCTACTGTTCCAGCGATACACCGTTTCTCCCGCTTTCCAGTTTGCGGCGGGAAAATTACGGTTCAGATCGACGCCGTTCGCATTTGCGCGCAGTCCAAGCTGGCAACCGTCAGGGTTTACGGCCAGCACTACATGGTGGCGACGCAAGGAAGGGTTAAGCGTACGCAATGCGCAAGAAAGGGTAACGATCGAGGAGTTTTCGTCGCCGTGCGTTCCCGCCAGTATCAGGCCGCTTTCACGATCGGCTGCCAGTGCAGGAAACCAGATTAGCGGTGCGCCTAACAATGAACGTCCGTAATGTTCGGTTCCAGGTGGGAATGCGCCGCGCTCGGCACGGGGACGGGTAACGGTCATAGTCATCTCTGAATGCTTGGATTGTTACTCGCAGTGTTGTGCAAAATGTATGGATAATCAAATCGTTTTCACACACTTATCTTTTCAGGTGTAATATCACTTTCTTGTCGGAAGTTAATTGCATTTCCTGCTGGCGATACAAATAATTACACATTCACTTAGTAGCCGGAATTGAGGGTATCTTATGCAGCATTCTGTTTCAGTAACCTGTTGTGCGTTGTTGGTTAGCAGCATTTCTTTATCCTGGGCTGCTGATGTTCCCAGCGGAACGGTACTGGCAGAGAAACAAGAACTGGTGCGTCATATAAAAGACGAACCGGCGTCGCTTGATCCGGCAAAAGCCGTAGGGCTGCCTGAAATACAGGTTATTCGTGATCTATTTGAAGGGCTGGTCAACCAGAATGAGAAGGGTGAGATCGTGCCTGGCGTCGCTACCCAGTGGAAGAGTAACGATAACCGCATCTGGACGTTTACGCTGCGTGACAATGCGCAATGGGCGGATGGTACGCCGGTAACGGCGCAGGATTTTGTCTATAGCTGGCAGCGTCTGGTTGACCCAAAAACGCTGTCGCCGTTTGCCTGGTTTGCTGCGCTGGCGGGTATTAATAATGCTCAGGCTATTATCGATGGCAAAGCCACGCCTGATAAACTTGGCGTTAGTGCTGTCGATGCACGAACATTGAAAGTTCAACTGGATAAACCGCTGCCCTGGTTTGCCAATCTGACAGCGAGTTTTGCATTCTATCCGGTACAAAAAGCTAACGTTGAGAGCGGCAAAGAGTGGACCAAACCAGGCAATCTTATTGGTAACGGCGCCTATGTGCTCAAAGATCGCGTCGTGAACGAAAAACTGGAAGTGGTACCAAACACACATTATTGGGACAACGCCAAAACGGTGCTGCAAAAAGTCACCTTCCTGCCGATCAACCAGGAATCAGCTGCCACCAAGCGCTATCTTGCTGGTGATATTGATATCACGGAATCCTTCCCGAAAAATATGTACCAGAAACTGTTGAAGGATATCCCGGGTCAGGTTTACACCCCGCCGCAGCTTGGTACTTATTATTATGCTTTCAATACCCAGAAGGGACCGACCGCCGATTCACGCGTGCGGCTGGCACTCAGCATGACTATCGATCGTCGTCTGATGGCGGAGAAGGTATTGGGTACAGGTGAGAAGCCGGCATGGCATTTTACGCCGGATGTAACGGCAGGATTTGTGCCGGAACCTTCACCGTTTGAGCAAATGAGTCAGGAAGAACTGAACGCGCAGGCAAAAACGCTGCTGCGTGCGGCGGGCTATGGCCCACAGAAACCGCTTAAACTGACGCTGCTGTACAACACCTCAGAAAATCATCAGAAGATTGCTATCGCAGTGGCTTCTATGTGGAAGAAGAACCTCGGTGTTGACGTAAAACTGCAGAATCAGGAATGGAAAACGTATATCGACAGCCGTAATACCGGTAATTTTGATGTGATCCGCGCCTCATGGGTGGGTGACTACAATGAGCCTTCTACGTTCTTGTCGCTATTAACATCGACCCATACGGGCAATATCTCCCGCTTTAATGATCCGGCGTACGACAAAGTGTTGACCCAGGCAACTCTGGAGAATACAGAGAAAGCGCGCAATGCCGATTATAACGCCGCGGAGAAAATTCTGATGGAACAGGCACCTATTGCACCGATTTATCAGTATACCAACGGGCGTTTAATTAAACCGTGGCTGAAAGGGTATCCGATTACTAACCCTGAAGATGTGGCCTATAGCCGCACAATGTATATCGTTAAGCACTAGTTGAATACACTCTCCTGATAACCTTCGTTAACCTCATCTAAAACCAGAGCTGGCGCGGATTTCAGCGCCAGCACCTCTCGTATAATCGTAGTGGATGATGGCTTCTTTGAAACAGAGCGACGGGAAGAGGGTCATTGGATGCCACTACCAGCAGTACCGCAGCTGGACTGGGATAATCAGGTGAAGATTACTCTATGGGCGTATTCGCAAGGAAGATGAGAAAAATATTAATGATAATAAGGTTGCCAACAAAGATAGAGCTGATTTCATTCTGCTGTGCAGTCATTTGGGTTATTTGGTGTGCATGGGCAGACAAAATCACTCACGACACGTACCTTTTTGATGAGGGGCTTTATAAGTCAGTAATTGTTGGGACTTCCTTCCTAATAGGAATGTTCATTGCTTGGCGTGTGTACCTAAAGAATAAGTTCGCTGCAGGTATGGTTAAGAGGCTTTTTGGCGTTTGCCTCACCGTTATGATGTACCTGACTTTTATCTTTTGGAACGTTCCAGAGTTACTAATGATCTCATCAGCTAATAAGCATGTGAGTGACAATTACCGATTCAAGATGAGATACCCAACACAATCTGGAGGAAAAACCAGGTCATGTAAGGCTCATGTTATCTACTATGACACATATCTGAAGCGTGAAATCGCACTCTGTCACTGGGATGATGCTCCATCTTTTTTCTATACGGATTATATTCGCGTAGATAAGCTGATTTCAGGTATGGGCGCACAGATTATTTATCACGAAGCAGTTCATTGAGAAAATCCTATTCAAAGTTTAGCGGTCGCCATATGTCGGCCTTTTCTACTTCAGACTCATGGGAATCAACCACTACGTGCTTTGTTGATAAATCCAGCCGGTGAAGCCTGATCCTCTACACACAGAATAACTATGTCTGAGCCAATCATAATTGCCAGTGGGGTGACCTCCGCTACGGTAGGGATCACTTTCGCCACTATGTTCTTGGATTTAAGGGATTGATCCTTAATCTGATTGCAATGTAACTCTGAATCGCCACGGGTTTAACAGACACCTCGGAGTCATTTAAGATGACTTAAAGAGAGGTGCCCATGAGCGGTAAACGTTATCCCGAAGAGTTTAAAATTGAAGCAGTCAAACAGGTTATTGATCGCGGTCATTCTGTTTCCAGCGTTGCAACACGTCTCGATATCACCACCCACAGCCTTTACGCCTGGATAAAGAAGTACGGTCCGGACTCATCCACTAATAAAGAACAGTCAGATGCTCAGGCCGAGATCCGCCGACTCCAGAAGGAGTTGAAGCGGGTTACTGACGAACGAGACATATTAAAAAAAGCCGCGGCGTACTTCGCAAAGCTGTCCGACTGAGGTACGCCTTTATTCGTGACAACTCCCGTTGCTGGCCTGTTCGTCTGCTCTGCAGGGTGCTGGATGTTCATCCCAGTGGCTTTTACGCCTGGTTTAAGCAACCGTATTCTCAGCGCCACCAGGTAGATCTGAGACTGACGGGACAGATCAAACAGTTCTGGCTGGAGTCCGGTTGCGTTTATGGTTATCGCAAGATCCATCTGGACTTGCGGGATAGCGGTCAACAGTGCGGAGTGAACAGAGTCTGGCGACTGATGAATCGTGCCGGGATAAAGGCTCAGGTCGGGTACCGGAGCCCGCGGGCACGCAAAGGCGAGGCCAGTATCGTATCGCCCAACAGGCTCCTGCGACAGTTCAATCCGGATGCTCCGGATAAGCGTTGGGTAACGGACATAACCTACATCAGGACCTACGAAGGCTGGCTGTATCTTGCTGTGGTTGTTGATCTGTTCTCACGCAAAATTATCGGCTGGTCAATGCAATCCCGGATGACAAAGGACATTGTCCTGAACGCACTGCTGATGGCTGTATGGCGGCGTAATCCCCAAAAACAGGTGCTTGGTTCATTCGGACCAGGGCAGTCAGTACACAAGCCATGAGTGGCAGTCGTTCCTGAAATCACACGGCCTGGAGGGGAGCATGAGCCGTCGCGGTAACTGTCACGATAATGCGGTTGCAGAAAGCTTTTTCCAGTTGCTGAAACGCGAACGGATAAAGAAAAAGATCTACGGAACGCGGGAAGAAGCCCGCAGCGATATTTTTGATTACATCGAAATGTTTTATAACAGTAAGCGTCGGCATGGTTCGAGCAATCAGATGTCACCGACAGAATATGAAAACCAGTATTATCAACGGCTCGGAAGTGTCTAGATTATCCGTGGCGATTCACTCAGACTCGAAGTCTGTATCTCGCAGGACCAGTATGTCGTAGCTATCAGCGTAAGCCCCCCATTTAAAACGGGCTAAATGTTTAGACTCACCATTAGGGTCGGTTAAATATAGGACACCTTCCACCATCCCTGCGTCGTACTTGTATAGCGTTTTTAACGCCAGCACGGGTGATCATCAGGGGCATATCCTGACCACGTTCATCATACCTCGCACAGCCAGTATTGATTCACCACTCCCGTTGGCGTTAGTACAATTCCAGGCATTCAGTACAGAATTGAAGCCTTATGCGATGATGTTATGTTGTTCTTTAGCCGCTTGAGTTTGAGCACTGCGGGCCAGCGCTTTCTCTTCATCGTAGTGAGAGCCATAGCCAGCAAGAATAGTCGTCGCGGCAAACAACAACATTAATTGACGATATTGGTTGTCTGTATTCGTAATTTTATCCATTTAGAACAATGAAATACCATGTTCATTTATAATCAAACACTAACAGAGATAATGGCTGGTGTGATTTTGCACCAACCATTTTATGTTTCCGGCGGCTGATGCTCTCGGCAAATCAGCAATGAATCGTCTTCACTCAATCTCTCTTTCGTCAGATTACAAAATCCCTGACCATCAATTTTTTGGTGGAAGCGACAGCTATGGCAAAGTCCAAAGCCAGGCACATTGTTGGTCCTCTGGATCCCGCGTAAAAGTTCAAACAGTAGCTCCTTAAGTACAGTCGCGCGTTCACCCATCGCCGTTTCACCCGCCACCAAAAACGTTGGCGGGAGCAGGGCGTCCAGTAACGTACCGGCTGATTCAGTTAACTGTAAATGTACGCTGCGTTTATCGCGGGCATCCTGCTTACGAACAATCAGTCCTTTGCTTTCTAGCAGCTTCAGCGATTGCGATACGGTGCCTTTGGTGAGGCCAAGGTAGTCCGTTACGCCAAGCGGCGTATTGGAATAACGGTTGCAACGGGCCAGATACATTAACGCGCTGAGTTGTACTGGCTGTAGATCCGCCAGTAAAGGATGCTGGCGAAACCACATCCTTGTCAGGCTGGAAAGCCGGTCAAGTACGTCGAAAAGTGACATGTCGGGCATAACAAATCCTCCTCGGCATATAGTATCGATTAAAAACTATATTGACAAAGGGTAAAAGCAGCGTAGCATGAATTATAGTATCGAATCGATACTATAATTTAAAGGAGATGTATCATGACTAAAGCTCGTTTCTATCATGCAGGTTGCCCGGTTTGTGTTTCCGCAGAACAGACACTTCTGCAGCATTTGTCTGCGGATGTTGAAATCGATGTGGTTCATCTGGGAGAGCAACCTGATCGGGTTGCTGAGGCTGAAGTGGCTGGAGTGAAATCTGTTCCGGCGCTGGTGATTGACGGCAATGTGCTGCATATTAATTTCGGCGCTCCTATTGAAGCGTTGAAATAGCTGGATAGTTCGGGAAGTTGCGTTGGCGATTTCCCGAATATACAAGACGTTGGGGAAGGTAGCATGATGAAAACGACCGAAGAGTATCACCCGATAGATTGCGATCTTCATGATTATCTGGAAATCGCCTGCATGTACCACTATTGGTTGCGCATTGAACTAACGGATGGCACATGTTTTGATGCTAAAGCGCTGACAACGTGTACCACCGTGGAAAAAGAAGAATTTCTGGTAGTGGAACAATCTGAAAACCAGCAAAAAATCCGTCTGGATTATCTGTCAGCGATCACCGCGCTGACGCCAGGAGCGACGTTTAGCACAGTAAATTTTCAGCGAGTCTACCGCGGTTAGACGGTATAAATTCGAATGTCGTGCGCCTGGAACGCTGTGGCGTACTCTTTGCTGATGTTGTCCTCTACAACAATCACATCGATATTGCTGCTTTCGGTAACGACATATCGGGCGACGGCTGGGATTTTTTCAGCCGTTAGCGCGACGATAGTTTCATTACATTGTTTAATCACCGCTTTTTTGAACTCACAATCCGCATAATCAAATCCCGTTAAGCCGGATTCAGGCGACATCGCGCAGCCGCCAATAAATCCCTGATCGAATAAAATGTCCTGCACTTGTGCGATGGCGGAAGCTCCCACGCACCCACCTGAAGATCTCTGCACCACGCCACCCAGCATAATGACTTCAAACAGCGGTTTTTTTAGCAAAACGGCGGCAATCTCCGGTGAATTTGTCACCACGGTTAACGCCAGTTCGGCGGGCAGAGCTTCTGCCATCGCCAGATTGGTGCTACCCGTGTCGATAAAAATACAGCTTCCAGATTTGACCAGTCGGGCACATCTCTGCGCGATGTTGCTCTTTTTGGCTACATTAATACTCTTGCGCACGTCGATGTCTTCGGATTCAGGGAGTGTAATGACCGCGCCACCATAGACTTTTTTACACACGCCATCTTTGCTCAATTCATGCAAATCACGACGAATTGTGTGTTCAGAAACATCTAATCGGTTAGCAAGTTCAGAACAAATGACCCTGCCGTTTTCTTGCAGGATCTGAAAGATAAGCGCCTGGCGCTGTTCCGGGAATGCGGCGTAATCGAGCATGGATACTCCAGGTGAAATAAACATCGAGCAATAAAGTGCATGATCGTGCATTATGATTAACGATGTCAACATCCCTTACAGGGGCCGTACTATTCTGGATACAACAGGAAGAGGTTCGCTATGAAGATTGCGCATATGGCGTTATGGACACAGGATCTCGAGCAGCAAGCTCGCTTCTGGGTCTCGTTTTTTGACGGCAAGATCAACGAGAAATACCGCAGTAAAACCAATCCTGGGTTTGAATCTTATTTTGTCAAAATTGGCGAGGAAATTGCGATTGAGTTAATGACCAAACCGGGTCTTATCGGGCAGCAACCTGACAATAATCGTTGCGGATGGGTACACCTCGCCATTTCTGTTGGCGGCAATGAAAATGTTGATGCCATTGCAATGCAAGCGCAGGGACAGGGGATATTAGTCTCAGGTCCGCGCACTACTGGCGATGGTTATTACGAAGCGGTGATAAAAGATCCTGACGGCAATTTAATTGAGATTGTGGCGTAAGTCTTCAATCAGTTACCTGCAAATAAAGAGTACCTGCTGCTGATTATTGATGAGCACAGCTCATAAGTTTGTCCTTCTTTTCCTCTCTAATCACCGACACGTCGAGTCTCTATAATTTTACTGTTTTCAGCCCCCGGTGGTGCAATGTTGCCACCGTTTTGGAGAGTCGAATATGCAATACCAACTGGATGCCAGACAACAGGCAATCATTCCCATTGCGGCATTCACTGCCACAGGACAGATGGAAAAGCTGGACGTCGCGCTCAACGCCGGACTGGATGCGGGACTCACGCTCAATGAAGTAAAAGAGATCCTGCTACAGCTCTACGCATACTGCGGTTTCCCTCGCAGCCTGAACGGTCTGTCCTGCTTTATGTCGGTGGTGAAAAGTCGAAGCGAGAAAGGGCTTTCAGACGACGAAGGTAGAACGGCCACGCCGCCACCTGCAGACTGGAACAGTGTTCAGGCTGGGAGCCTGACTCAGACGCAACTGGTTGGACAGCCTGTAAGCGGTCCGCTGTTTGACTTTGCACCCGCTATTGATGTCTGGCTTAAAGCACATCTGTTTGGCGATATTTTTCAGCGAGATGTACTTGACTGGCAGGACCGTGAATGGGCGACCGTTTCGGCGCTGGCCGTTCTGGGCGGCGTTAACAGCCAACTGAAAAGCCATTTTGCGATATGCCTTAACATCGGGATCCTCCCTGAGCAACTCAGTGAGTTTATTACGATACTCGAACAGCACTGTGGAGCCGGGATTGGGGAAAATGCCCGTACGGTTCTTGATGAATGTCTGGTATGAACACCGCGGACATTATCCATACTGGAGTCACTATGAACGAACAATTTGATGGTAACAGCGTCTTTCCACGTGGAGAGAAAAATGAAGCGTATGCGAAGTATTTCACTGGCGACAGCTATCTGACCATGCTCTCCATGGAAGGCGTGGTAATTGGCAATGTCGCATTTGAACCGGGTTGTCGTAACTTCTGGCATGTTCATCATGAGGGTGGACAAATATTGCTGGTGACCGGTGGCAGAGGCTGGTATCAGGAGTGGAATAAACCGGCACGTGAGCTGAAAACCGGCGATGTCGTGCACATTCCGGCGGGAATGAAACACTGGCACGGCGCCGCGCGTGATAGTTGGTTTGCCCATATCGCCGTGGAAATCCCGGCCCCTGGCGCGTCGAACGAATGGCTGGAACCGGTTAGCGACGCTGAGTACAACCTGCTGCCCTGAACTATGCTGGTTCTGGTAACACCTAATCCCTGAGGAGATCTCAATGGTCATGAATGTGAAGGGTTATGCTGCTCTGGCGGTGAAAGAAGATTTAGTCCCCCATAATTTTGTTCGTCGCGATCCGCGTGAAGATGATGTGGTTATCGATATTTTATACAGCGGTGTATGCCACTCGGATATTCACAACGCCTACAACGATTGGGGCGGTGCTAAATATCCGATGGTACCAGGGCATGAGATCATTGGCCGCGTGGTGCATGTTGGTAAGTCGGTAACAAAATTCAAAGTGGGCGATCTCGCAGGGGTCGGCTGCATGGTTGATTCGTGTCAACACTGTAGCGCCTGCGAGCAGGGGCTAGAGCAGTATTGCGAAGAAGGTAACACGCTAACGTATAACGATATCGACCGTCATGACGGTCTGCCTACTTTCGGCGGCTATTCTGACAAAATTGTCGTTACCGAAAAGTTTGTGGTGAAGGTCCCTGAAGGGATCGATTTACGCGGTGCGGCGCCGCTGCTTTGCGCCGGGATCACAACATGGTCGCCTCTGCGCCACTGGCAGGTAGGCGAGGGCAGTAAAGTCGCGGTTGTCGGTCTGGGTGGACTAGGGCATATGGCAATCAAACTTGCTAATGCGCTGGGCGCGGAAGTTACGCTGTTTACGCGTTCACCGGGCAAAGAAGCTGATGCCAGACGTTTGGGTGCCAGTCACGTTGTGCTTTCCACTGACAGTGAACAGATGAAAGCGACAGCGAATCAGTTTGATCTGATTATCGATACTGTGCCCTACGTTCATGACCTGAACCCTTATATCCCAACCCTGGCGCTAAGCGGTACGCTGGTGCTGGTCGGTTATCTTGGTGCGTTGGATCCGTTTCTGAATACGGTTCCCCTGATCCTTGGGCGTAGGTCTGTGGCGGGTTCAGTTATCGGCGGCATTGCTGAAACGCAGGAGATGATGGATTTTTGCGGTCAGCATGGTATTACCGCCGATGTCGAAGTGATCGATATTCAGGATATTAATCGTGCCTGGCAGCGGATGTTGAAAAGCGATGTGAAATACCGCTTTGTAATTGATATTTCCTCATTGAAATAAGTACAAAAAAGACGCGGATTTCCGCGTCTTTTCTTTTGTTAGTGTGTCGATGGCGATGCTTCAGGATTATCCATATACAGCGTCTGGCTGGGGAATGCAAAGTCGGCGCCGTTTGCCTGGACTATCGTGATAATCTTTAAATAAACGTCTTGCTGTACCGCGAGCCATTCCTTCCAGACGGTGGTTTTCGTGAAGCAATACACCATGATATTCAACGATGAATCGGCAAATTCATTAAAATAGACCAACAGAGTTTGTTTCTGGTCTATTCCAGGATGGCTTTGCAGCATTTCTCTGACCGACTCGACAACGGCACCGACTTTATCGGCATCCTCATATCGTAACCCGATCACCGTTTTAATTCGCCGGTTGGTCATGCGCCCTGGGTTTTCTACGCTGATGGAGGAGAAAATCGAGTTTGGCACATACAACGGACGATGGTCGAAGGTGTTTATTTTAGTCATTCGCCAGCCAATTTCTGCTACCGTGCCTTCAATATTGCGGTCCGGGGAGCGGATCCAATCGCCTATGCTAAACGGTCTGTCGAAATAGAGCATAATGCCTGAGAAAAAGTTGCTCAGAATATCTTTCCCCGCCATACCCACTGCGATACCGCCAATACCGCCAAAGGTTAACAGACCGGATAAGCTCATACCGAAGTGTTCGCCATACAGTAAAATGATGGCAACCACGATGGTAATCTTGATGATACGCGACAGGATCCTCGCGCTGGTGATATCTCTGCCTTTATTAATCTGCGTCTTTTCAAACTGATTAATCACCAGAAAAAGTTTGATGGTCAGGATCAACGCAATCAACGAGGTGCAGATAAAGTCGACCACGCTGGGGGAGATAAATTTCAGGCTGTAACTTTCGATAACGTTATTAGCAATGCTGCCAAACGTCCCAATGATAATGGCATAGACAAAAAATTGTGCGGCATGAAATATGAATCCTTTGCAGCGACGCTCTCCACGATGATACCAGACGCTCATCAGGACCAGCGCGGCACAGCAGCTAAGAATTACCGTCAAATTAAACGCATTATTCATAAACAGTTCAGCGATCATGATTCTTCCTGGCAACTCCGTGTTAGCTAAATATCATCTGACATCCTAATCCCCAGATATTTTACTCAGTTAAGGCGGTCAGATCATTAATCAAAAGGAGAGATAAATAATGCAATCAGCGCTATTTTCAGCGAAATAACGCTGACGTCAACCCTGTATGCGGTTTATGTAGCAGACAGTCAGTTGATGTCATGGTATTGTTAGCGCAAAGTAACAAGGTTTTTCATTTGCAAAAGGACAGTACTATGATCATGGCTAAGCTGAAAACAGCGAAGGGACGGAAGTTTCTGTTGTGTCTGCTTGGGGTGTTTATTATCGCAGCGTCGGTCGTGACGCGAGCGACGATCGGTGGCGTTATTGAACAGTATGACATTCCGCTATCCGACTGGACCGCTTCAATGTACGCCATTCAATCTGCAATGATTTGTGTCTACAGCATGGTGTTTACGATTCTGTTGGCTATCCCGCTTGGTATCTATTTCCTCGGCGGTGAGGAGCAACACTAGGCGTTTAAAATGCCGGATGATATCGCCATCCGGCATTTCATTGTGTGGTTAATCGTCTTCTTCGTCGTCCAGTTCAACTGGCGTCTGATATTCATCCGGCTTGATGACCAGCAGGTCACAGCGTAGATGATCGATAACCTGTTCCGCGGTATTACCAAGAAACGCAGCAGAAATACCGGTACGTCCGACGGTCCCCAATACCACAATACCCGCCTGCAAGTGCTCGGCTAAATCAGGAATGACCTCTTCAGGTAAGCCTTTTTCAACGTGCGTCACTTTCTCATCAATACTGAATTTCTGGCGTAGTGCCTTCATGGCCAGCAGATGCTGTCCACGGATTGCGTCGTTATAAACGCTGGGATCAAATTCAGGCAGTTCAATCGCGATGTTGATTGGTGTGACAGGGTAGGCGCCAACCAGATGCACTTCGGTATGGTTAACCTGTTCTGCAAGCTGTAGCGTCTCTTTAACCAGTTTTTCATTGAGCGCGTTGTGATAAGCCTCTTCACTGGCGAGGTTTACGGCAACCAGTGCTTTACCCCCTTCAGGCCATGGCTGGTCTTTCACCATCCATACCGGACTTGGACATTTACGCAATAAATGCCAGTCGGTTGGCGTAAATATTACGGCTTCGAGGCGGTCGTGTTGGTGCGCCATCTTGAGGACCAGGTCATGCCTGGCGCTGATGACTTCCTGGATGATGGCTTCAAAGGGTCGGTTATGCCAGACCACTTTAATATCCAGAGGGATCCCTGCTTCGATATAGTATTTCGCTTGTTCACGTATCCATGCAGTTCGCTGGCTGATGACCCCCTGACGCATTGCCGTACGCTCATCAGGCGACAGCAGGGTAGTCATCTCATAGGAAAAGTCATAGATCGGCAAAAAGGCTTTAATTTTGCCACCAATCCGTTGATGCAAATAAACAGCTCGCCGTAATGCTGGTTGATCGTCCTGGTTAGGGTCGATGACGACCAGCATATTTTTATACATAGCCATACAGGGTCTCCTTACAACTGTCATCGCAGTTTGTAACTAAAAGAGTAACCCAATAATGTGGTTTGAAACAGGGAATAACCTCCTGCCAGATCAATAAATCGGGAAAATTTAGCGATTTGACAGAAGGATAACAGAGAGGCTTGCGGAAAGATTACGCAACGTTACGCGTGTGGCCGGCAAGAACTGCCAGCGCGTCGCTGTTCTCAATAGTGATATATTTGCCTTTAACCGCCAGCATGCCGCTTTTCTGGAAACGACCCAGCAGGCGGCTGATGGTTTCAACCGTCAGACCGAGGTAATTACCGATGTCGCCACGGGTCATGGTCAGGCGGAATTCACGAGGCGAGAACCCACGCTGGGCGAAGCGACGAGACAGATTGTAGATAAAGGCCGCCAGGCGCTCTTCAGCGTTTTTCTTCGACAGCAACAGGATCATATCCTGGTCGCCTTTGATTTCGCCACTCATCAGACGCATCATCTGCTGACGCAGGTTCGGCATCTTACCGGACAGGTCATCAAGGGTTTCGAAAGGAATTTCGCATACCATTGAGGTTTCCAACGCCTGAGCAAAGCTCGGGTGATGGCCGCTGCCAATGGCGTCAAAACCTACCAGGTCACCCGCCAGATGGAAACCGGTAATTTGCTCATCGCCTTGTTCGGTAATGGTATAGCTTTTTATCGTTCCGGAGCGGATAGCGTAGAGTGATTTAAGCTCATCACCTGCTTTAAAGAGCGTCTGCCCTTTTTGGATAGGCTTTTTGCGCTCGATGATGTTATCGAGCTGGTCAAGCTCATGCTCGTTAAGTGTGAACGGGATGCAAAGCTGGCTGATGCTGCAATCCTGGCAATGGATAGCACAACCGCCAGACTGAATGCGCCGTATAATTCGCTTTTCCGGGATCATAGGTCTGCTCAAGCCGTAATTGATATTTGTCAATTTTAACATCTTTTTGGTGAGCACGTAAGCCTGAGCTACTCCCAATAGAGAATAATTCAGGCATAACTGGAGCGAATGTTTGTATCTGCTTGATTAACCACGCTTAATTTGGGGTCGCATTATGCGGAAGTGTGATGAATAAGGCATTAATTGCCTGGAATCTAGAGTAGCAAATAACCTTCGTGGCGCAATAACCACTCTTTTCGTTGTACACCGCCAGCATATCCGGTCATGGTGCCGTTACGTCCAATGACGCGATGACAGGGGACCACAATGCTTACTGGATTGGAGCCATTAGCTGCGCCGACGGCTCTTGCAGCGCCGGGGCGCCCCAACTGTTCGGCCAACTGACCATAATGCATGATCTGCCCGCAGGGGATAGTGCGTAATGCTTGCCAGACTTCACGCTGGAAAGGCGTCCCAGCGGTTGCCGTTTCCAGCGTGTCAATGATGCTGAGGTTTCCGGCAAAATATTCAGAGAGTTTGTCGCTTAATCCACCAGGATTTTTGGCGGCAATGCGCTGATAACCTTCTGTACGGTAATGAATATCAAGCAATTGTTCCATGCGATCGCTGTGCTGATCCCATTCCACTGCGCGCAGGCGAAATTGCTCATCACAAATAACCCACAGCGGGCCCAGCGGCGTGTCGATGGTGTCTTCCAGTAAGTTAAGCATCCGTTTCTCTCATTACAGCATTCAGGCGAGGCTACACATTATCACGCCAGTGACCGTCGCAGCTATACCCCTAAAAACGGATATCAACTTGTCGTGGGTAGATCGGTTCAGCGCGGAGGATCCGGTTAATTATTGGAAATAATCGTAAACCGTTACCGGTACAGTTGTCGGTATAATAGTGCGCGGTTATGATAATGCCCGTCGCAATACGCTGGAGGATGAAACATGAACCTTGATGATGCATCGCTGTTTCTTGACGCAATGGGGGATGTTCAACCGCTGAAACACCATGCCGATGTGCACTGGCAGCCCATGCGCAATCTTCGCACTCCGGCGCGTATCGATACGCTACAACTGGATAATTATCTCTCGACGGGATTTCTCGATATTGTCCCGTTGAATGTGCCGCTCGAGTTTCGTCGCGAAGGTTTACAGAACGGCGTGACTGACAAGCTGCGAAACGGAAAATACCCGCAGCAGGCGAGCCTTAATCTTATTCGCCAACCTGTTGAAACATGTCGCCAGATGCTCTTTAGCTTTATTCTGCAGGCGCAGCAGGAAGGGTTGCGTAACGTGCTGGTGATACACGGCAAGGGACGTGACGATAACTCCCATGCCAATATTGTTCGCAGCTACGTGGCGCGCTGGTTGACGGAATTTGACGACGTGCAAGCATACTGCGCCGCACTGCCGCATCACGGCGGCAGCGGGGCATGTTATGTGGCATTGCGTAAAACCGCACAGGCAAAACAGGACAACTGGGAGCGTCACGCTAAACGTAGTCGCTGAACGACGTAAACATCAGGCGGCCAGCACTCTGTTCCTGCCTTCGTTCTTGGCTTTGTACAACGCGTCGTCAACGCGTTTGAATAACTCATCGATGCTTTCGTTTGTTTCGTGCCGAGCTACGCCAATGCTGACGGTAAAGCGGGGAAGGCCCGGGAGAGTCACTTTGGCCACCGTCGCCCGTATCACTTCTGCGAGATTGAGGGCAATATCTAACGAGGTTCGCGGCAGCAGCAGCACAAATTCTTCACCTCCCCAGCGAAAAATCAGATCATCCTTTCTTGCACAGGATTCAAGTGTGCGTGCCAGAGCGCAAAGTACTTCATCACCTTTTAAATGACCAAAAAGATCGTTAATGCTTTTAAAGCGATCGGTGTCGATCAACAGCAGGCTGTAATCCTGTGTCAATGACATCGCGTGGGTCTGTTCCGGCTCGGTTACCTGATAAAAATGTCGGCGGTTAAGCAATCCCGTTAAGGCGTCACGCAGGGCCGCACGCTCAAGCTCCTGTTCCAGCCGCTTTTGCTCGGTAATATCATGAATAATGCACAGCATGAGCTTATTACCGTAGATTTCGATTGGCCCGGCGTAGGTTTGTACGTGACGGGATGTGCCGTCTGCCAGTTTATGCACAAAATGCAAAGGTTTATGGCCACCGGGAAGATGGGCGATTTCATGCATCACCGGGAGTATATGACGGCCCAGCGTATTGATTTCCCATGTATGTTTCTGGCACATCGTATCATGGCTATAGCCATAAAAATTTAGCGCACTGAGATTTGCATCAACGATAAGCCCATCACGGGACGGATCGATAAGCAACATTGGGGCCGAGTTAGTCTGGAAAAAACGCGCGTAAAATCCCTGTTTTTTTCGCTGATAATTCGCTGAACGGCTCGCTTTCAGACCTTGCGAAGTCGGTGTTTCAATGCCTTCGAAAAGAATAACGTCACCTGATTCCGGCAGAGAGCGGATGGAGAGGCGGCTGGCCATCGCGACGTCTTCACCTTCGCGGCAAACCGTAAGGATTTCTACAATGTCGTGATGATTTCTCAAATCGCTGAGATACATGGTTAAATCATTCTGGGCATGAGTTGAAAATATGCCCTTGCGGAGTAGAGAAAAGCAGGGGGCCTGCATCAGTTCCCGTGCAATGGTATTAGCGAACACCAGTTCTTCGGTATGCGGCGAAACAATCCACACCGGCAGGGTTAATAAATCCAGTGAATGCAGCTCGGTTGTGCTCATCGATAATCCCGTTATCTTTATCTGCTGTGTTGCCCGTTTAATGGCATCTGTTTTTTATATTACAGTCTCATAATGTTATTGATTGTTGAGGAGACAAAGACTGTACGATTCGCTGCTGCTTAATGTTACTTTCCGTTGGAATCAATTCATGGATCTGATGCGCAGGCAACGGTTTTGCAAACAAGAAACCTTGCAGCACGCCACATCCCATCTGGGTCAGGAGTATTTCCTGCTCCTGGGTCTCTATTCCTTCAGCCACCACTTGCATATTCATGGAGTGGGCTATGTCAATAATAGTAGACACAATCTTTGTATTTTTGCTGTTCTCGCTGATGTCTTTGACAAATACTCTGTCAATTTTTAATTTCCGTGCCGGAAGAGACTTCAACATCAATATATTTGAATAACCGGTACCGAAATCATCAATAGAAACGGTGATCCCTAAAGCTGAAAATGCATTTAAAACTTCAGCGCTACGTTTTAAATTTTTAAGTGCTGTACTTTCAGTCAATTCCAGCGTGAGATATGCAGGTGATAGTTGATATTGTGCAAGGGCGCTGCAAACCACATCAACGATGTCATGTTGTTCAAACTGGGAAGGGGAAAGATTAACGGCGAGGGTCCATTCCGCATGGCCCTGTAACTTCCATTGATGTAACTGCTGGCATGCCTGCTGGATAACCCATTTCCCGACCGGAATGATAAGGCCTGTCTCTTCCAGCGCAGGCAGAAACTCTGCGGGTAACAGCATGCCGCGTTCCGGGTGATGCCAGCGTAATAACGCTTCAAAACCGGTCAGGGAATGATCCCCGGCGGTGTATTTGGGTTGGTACCAAAGCTCAAATTGATCGTGTTCCAGTGCTTGTGACAGTTCCTGTAAAAATGTCGGCGGTGTATCGGCGATAGCTTCCATTTCCGGGCTATAAATAGCCCAACCGTTTCTGCCAGCCTGTTTGACATGATACATCGCCATATCAGCCTTTACTTTTAACTCATGCAACGTGGAACCATGTTCAGGATAAATACTGCTTCCCGCACTTAACGAAACCCGAATGGTGTACCCAAACAGCGTGAAAGGATCACCAATCGCAGCGGCAATCCGGGTCAGCAGAGCGGTGATATCCTTTTTATTACAGTCAGGAACCAGAAGAATAAACTCATCTCCCCCCAGCCTCGCCAGCGTCATGGTGTCATCAAGGCAGCTGTAGATTCGCTGCGTACTGGCGATCAGCAACTGATCGCCGATGTGATGTCCCCAGGTATCGTTAACGACTTTGAAGCGATCGAGATCGATGAATACCAGAGCAAATTGATGCTGATGCAGTTTGGAATGCTGCAGACAGGCCTGTAAGCAGGCATCTATCTGTGTGCGATTGGCAAGTCCAGTAAGTGCGTCGAAGTGGACCTGATGCTCAAGCTGGCAGTTAAGTTGATGTAAGTTGTCTGCCAGTCGGGAGGTACGCAGTTGCGAATCCACCATCGACACCACCAGCATGATACCCAAAATAACCAGCGTGACGGCGCAGACCCAGACAGAGAGTTCCAGTGTGCTGAGTCCATTGTGTACCGTGTGTCCAAAATGGGTGAATGTTGCCGCTCCCATCCCGGTGTAATGCATAGAGGCAATCGCCAGCGCCATAATAAGGGCGGCGACAAGCCGATTGATCAGGGCTCGACGGGTATTTTGGCGCAAATGAAACGCCAGCCACAAACCTACACCAGATGCAACGATGGCAATCATCACTGAGAGCAGTATCAGCGAATGACTCCATAGGATGGCAACATGCTCAATGATGGCATACATGCCAACGTAGTGCATGGTGACGACACCGGCGCTTAATATTCCTGTGGCTACGACTAATCGTTTTGTTGAAAGCGTATTACCGGAAATGGCGATATTAATGGCGAGAGTTGCAGAAATGAGCGCAATAAAGAAAGAAAATGCCGTGAGCGAAAAATGGTAATTGATAGGCATACTCATTTTCATGGCCAGCATACCGATAAAATGCATTGACCATATCCCCATCCCTAGCGTAGCCCCGCCAGACAGGCGCCAGAAGGTTGATTCACGTCGATTGGAGATTGCCACCTTGCCCGCACTATCGAGAGCAATAAAAGAGGCAATAAACGCGACAACAAAGGAAATCCCAATCAATACAGGGTCCCACGACACGTTCAACATCATACTACCTATCGAAAAAAAGCCGTGGTAATAAATCTAGCAGGTTTTGTCCAGTTAACATGATAAAACTGGGAATGTTCTTATGTTTTTACACTGGTATTAGAGGAAACAGGAAGATAGTGAAAATAACGAGCCATTACTTATATAAACATTCACCAAATTTATAGTTCTGTGTGTTTTATGCTCTCCATGTGCTTGTCATCACAATAACCTGATGACTGGCGCCATCACAGCCATTTGATGGAATAAAACACTGAACTAACGGGAATAAAAGGTGTAATTTCTTGCCTTAAGTAAAAGGATTGCAGGCTCTCATTGAAAGTTCAGCTTTCGTCGCAGAGCAATGGCATTCTGCATTGCAGGTGCTATAAAAAATAATATCTACATAATTTCTTAGTGCACAGGACTAAAATGTTAAATGATATTAGCGTCAGAACCTTTATTATTTTATTTCTGCTCATTTCGGCGGTTGCTCTCAATATTGTTGAGATGATTTTCTCGGCCACGTCGGAAATTATAATTGGTACGAATGTGGTAAGCGTTATTTCTATATTATGCTTATGGTGGTATATGACGAAATACCTGGTCATGCCGATCAATACGGTAAAAAGGAGCATTGAGGAAGTGACGTCTGGGAATCTGGCGATCAGTATTCCTGAGTTTGGTAATAATTGTGCGGGTAGACTAATACCGGGCATCAATAGTTTATCGAGTAATATTTCAACACTCGTTAATGAGATCAGAACATCCTCACAAACGGCGATGGCGCTCTCTGAACAGCTTGCGGAACGCAGCGCCGAGCTTTCAGTGAAAACGGAACAACAATCCGGAGCATTGATGCAGACGGCTGCTAATATGGATGAAATAGCCGTTAATACGCGAAATAATGCTGACAACACGCAGATCGCCAGCGTCCAGGCAACAGTTGCCACGCAATGCGCCATTCAGGGTGGAGAATTAATGGTGCAGGTTGCGACAAATATGCGTTCAATCACCGAATGTGCACAGCAGATGACGGAAATAATTACGCTAATTGATGGTATCGCATTCCAGACAAATATTCTGGCATTGAATGCTGCCGTGGAAGCGGCGAGGGCCGGTGAACATGGCAAAGGTTTTTCCGTGGTGGCCGGTGAGGTCAGAATGCTTGCACACCGTAGTGCGGATGCTGCTAAGAATATTAAGCAGCTGATTGCGCAAACCCATCAAAATGTTCAGCAAGGTGCAGCTATTGTGCGTGAAGCAGAAAAAAATATGCATGATATTGTCGGTGGTGCCGGTCAATTAAACCAACTGATGGGCGAGATATTAACCACTACACAGGAACAGGAGAAAGGAATTATCAGAATTACTCATGCACTGGCCGAACTGGAGAATGTAACCCAAAGTAATGCCATTATGGTTGATGAGCTTTCTGATTCCTCGGGTATCCTGAAAAACCAGGTGATTGATCTCCAGTCGCGGACACATAAATTTCGCTTAAGTAACACTCTTGAGTCAGCGAGATGGCAGCGGGCTTAACCGGGTATCTCGAAGCAAGCGTCGTATTCGTCAGAGCTTTTCCTGTTATCAGAGACTTTTATGAATCATTTCAGCACAATGGGACAATGAGATATTGCTTAACATATTCTGACAGCTAGACTAACGAAAAAGGCTGAATGTTTGTGGAGGCGCTGTGGAAGCCATTAAGGGAACGGATGTTAATGTGCCAGATGCCGTGTTTGCCTGGCTGCTGGATGGTCGAGGTGGAGTAAAACCGCTGAGCGATAATGATGTAATTGATAGTCAGCATCCCTGCTGGTTACACCTTAATTACACTCATCCTGAAAGTGCCCAATGGTTGGCGACAACACCTCTTCTTCCCAACAATGTGCGTGATGCGCTGGCAGGCGAAAGTACACGCCCACGCGTCAGTAGAGTCGGGGAAGGTACCTTGATCACGTTGCGCTGCATTAACGGCAGCACCGACGAGCGTCCTGACCAACTTGTGGCGATGCGTTTATATATGGATGAACGTCTGATTGTCTCAACCCGCCAGCGCAAAGTGCTGGCGCTGGATGATGTGGTCAGCGATCTCCAGGAAGGGACGGGACCGGCTGATTGTGGCAGTTGGCTGGTGGATGTTTGTGATGCGCTAACCGACCATGCCAGCGAATTTATCGAACAGCTGCACGACAAGATTATTGATCTGGAAGATAACCTGCTCGATCAGCAGATCCCACCGCGTGGTTTTTTGGCTTTACTGCGTAAGCAGCTAATTGTGATGCGCCGTTATATGGCACCACAGCGTGATGTCTATGCCCGTCTGGCGAGTGAACGTTTACCCTGGATGACCGACGACCATCGGAGACGGATGCAGGATATCGCTGACAGGCTGGGGAGAGGGCTGGATGAAATAGACGCCTGTATTGCCCGGACCGGTATTATGGCGGATGAAATTGCGCAGGTGATGCAGGAGTCTCTGGCTCGCCGAACGTATACAATGTCATTGATGGCAATGGTTTTTCTTCCCAGCACATTTTTAACCGGGCTTTTCGGCGTTAACCTCGGCGGTATCCCCGGCGGTGGTTGGCAGTTTGGTTTCTCACTTTTTTGTATTCTGTTAGTGGTCCTGATTGGTGGTGTTACTTTATGGTTGCATCGTAGTAAATGGTTGTAACAACAACGTTTTTTAGTGGCTTTTGCGCATGAAAACGTCCTGATTTTTGAGCGAAGTCAATAAACCATCTACCTATTCGGGGCAATATCTCTCTCGCAGGTGAATGCAACGTCAAGCGATGGGCGTTGCGCTCCATATTGTCTTACTTCCTTTTTTGAATTACTGCATAGCACAATTGATTCGTACGACGCCGACTTAGATTAGTCGGCTTTTTTTTGCCTGCAGGAAATCAGCGTCTACCCTAAAAGAGTCAACATGAATGACTGGAGGGGTATATGACCTGTCTGATTGCAACGTCGAACACTGATTCGCTACCGACCGATCCGGTTCCCATTCCCGATTCCATACCTCGTCCGCAGCCCATGCCGGATCCACCGCCGGATGAAGAACCGATTAAATTGTCGCATCACGGGCACATATCTGCGAGGATACGCGCCTGCTGAATGTGAGTTTTTACCGTGAGATTAAATTGTGACCGCTTTTTCAACCCTGAATGTTTTACCTGCTGCTCAACTCGAGAATCTTAACGAGCTGGGCTATCTTGAAATGACGCCTGTTCAGGCTGCTGCGTTACCGGCAATCCTGGCGGGTAAAGATGTTCGCGTGCAGGCTAAAACCGGCAGTGGCAAAACGGCTGCTTTTGGTCTTGGGCTATTACAGCATATTGATGCCGCGCTGTTTCAGACGCAGTCTCTGGTACTGTGCCCAACGCGCGAGCTTGCCGACCAGGTGGCGGGTGAACTGCGTCGTTTAGCGCGCTTCCTGCCAAACACCAAGATCTTAACGCTGTGCGGTGGGCAACCTTTTGGCGCACAGCGTGACTCCCTGCAACATGCACCACATATTATTGTTGCCACACCGGGTCGTTTACTTGACCACCTGCAAAAAGGCACCGTTTCTCTGGATGCCCTGAATACGCTGGTTATGGATGAAGCCGACCGCATGCTGGATATGGGCTTTAGCGATGCGATTGATGATGTCATTCGCTTTGCGCCTGCGTCACGTCAGACTTTGCTGTTTTCCGCAACCTGGCCGGAAGCCATTGCTGCTATCAGTGGCCGGGTACAGCAAAATCCATTAACGATTGAAATTGATACGGTCGATGCGTTACCGGCGATTGAACAGCAGTTTTTCGAAACCTCCAGCCACGGAAAAATTCCGCTGCTGCAAAAGCTACTTAGCCAGCATCAACCCGCATCGTGCGTGGTTTTTTGTAACACCAAAAAAGATTGTCAGGCCGTTTGTGATGCACTGAATGCGGCAGGGCAAAGCGCACTGTCATTACATGGCGACCTGGAACAACGCGATCGCGATCAGACGCTGGTTCGTTTTGCCAACGGTAGCGCGCGCGTCCTGGTCGCAACCGATGTGGCTGCACGTGGCCTGGATATCAAATCACTTGAGCTGGTAGTTAACTTCGAACTGGCGTGGGATCCGGAAGTCCACGTCCATCGTATCGGACGAACTGCGCGTGCCGGCAACAGCGGTCTGGCGATTAGCTTCTGTGCGCCGGAAGAAGCGCAGCGTGCCAACATTCTTTCTGAAATGCTGCAACTGAAGCTGAACTGGCTAACTGCGCCAGCTAACGGCTCAATCCTGCCGCTGGAAGCAGAGATGGCGACGTTATGCATTGATGGTGGTAAAAAAGCGAAAATGCGTCCTGGTGATGTTCTGGGGGCTCTGACCGGTGATATTGGTCTGGATGGCGCAGATATCGGCAAAATTGCTGTTCATCCGGCACACGTCTATGTCGCCGTTCGCCAGAACATAGCGCACAAGGCGTGGAAACAATTGCAAAACGGTAAGATCAAAGGCAAGACTTGCCGGGTCCGGTTATTGAAATAACTACCCGTTGGGGCGCCTGATGGCGCTCCGCTTATCAGGCCTACAGGCGCTTATGCACGTTGTAGGCCTGACAGACGCTTACTTCACTTCCACCACGTTCAGGCGTAACTCATCCAGTTGAGCATCATCTTCTTCTGGCTGCCAGCCCGCAGGTTGCAGCGGGATCTCTTCACGATCGAACGCTAAATCCCCGCCGTCCACAACCTCTGAACCGTGCTTAATGCCTTTAAAATCGAACAGATTGATATCGCTCAGATGTGAAGGTACAACGTTTTGCATCGCACTGAACATGGTTTCAATGCGGCCTGGATAGCGTTTGTCCCAGTCACGCAGCATGTCAGCAATGACCTGACGCTGTAGGTTAGGCTGTGAGCCGCACAGATTACACGGAATAATCGGGAAACCTTTCGCTTCGGAGAAACGCTCGATATCTTTCTCACGGCAGTAAGCCAGCGGGCGGATCACGATGTGCTTACCGTCATCACTCATCAGCTTCGGCGGCATGCCTTTCATTTTCCCGCCGTAGAACATGTTTAAAAACAGCGTTTGCAGGATGTCGTCGCGATGGTGGCCGAGCGCAATCTTGGTGGCTCCTAATTCGGTTGCCGTACGGTACAGAATGCCGCGACGCAGGCGAGAGCAGAGCGAGCAGGTCGTTTTGCCTTCTGGGATTTTGTCTTTGACGATCCCGTAGGTGTTTTCTTCGACAATCTTGTACTCAACGCCCAGCTGTTCCAGATACTCTGGCAGAATGTGCTCCGGGAAACCGGGTTGTTTTTGATCGAGGTTAACCGCAACTAAGGAAAAACTGATCGGGGCGCTTTGCTGCAAATTACGCAGGATCTCCAGCATGGTATAGCTGTCTTTCCCGCCGGAAAGGCACACCATAATGCGATCGCCGTCTTCGATCATATTGAAATCGGCAATGGCTTCGCCCACGTTACGACGCAGACGTTTTTGCAGTTTGTTCAGGTTGTATTGTTCTTTCTTTGTAACTTGTTGATTATCTTGCATTCTTACCGTTCTCAAAAACCAAAAGGGGCATATAATGGGCAAACTTCAATCACAGGGCTAGTTGGCTATTCAACATTGCAACCCGATCGTCATTCATTTCTTCAATCCATGTACTGTAGACGTCGTACACTATTTGCGCGTTTTCATGCCCCATCTGATTAGCTATAAATGATGGGTTCGCTCCAGCCGATTACAGCCAGCAGGCAAAAGTATGCCGCGTATGGTACGGATTACGGCGACGAATACCAGCACGTTTTACAGCTGAGTTCTATCTGGCACCTATGCTACTCATAGAGTAGTAAGATTTTTGCTCTTCGTGACCAGACCAAAATAAACTGTGAACCGAAAGATTGAATAAAGGTACATGGTCCCGGACAGGAAGAAATTAATCAGCTGAAAGCAGATATTGAAGCGTTGAAGAAAATTGTGGAGCAGTTCACCGCCAGATAATTCAGTTCTGAACTATCAACGAGCAATGTCAGGGAGCGAAAAACGCAGGGTGTGGCGAACTGCCGCAACCATGCCGTATGCAAGAGCATGGCTGCGGCCGACCGGCAAACGTCCGATAGTGCGAGTATTGAATGATTGCCAGTCACAGCGGATGGTACTTAAGCAATATGACGGTTCAAGGTACTTAATCTGAAACCAGCCACATATCAGCCTCTTCAAACATTTCTTGAACCGTTCGGCTTATCTGTTCTTTTTCATGCTTGCTGGCGTCAGTGTTGATCGCCGGAAGTGTCATCATCGGTTTAACCCGAACTTCAGCATCGGGGAAGATCCGATGAACCCTCTTGGTCAATTCGCCGAGAATAATATCTTTTGCGCCGGGCAGACCATCAAAATTCCTTTTGTCATAAACGAGTTCTACGAACATTGCTCATCGCTCTTTTGCTGGATATATATACAGTATATACTCTGTTTTTACCTGGGTTTCAAGAGAGGACGTAATGTTGTCGCGATGTAGCGACACATCAACGCAGGAAAGCGGGAACCTTACCATCGATATTATCTGTGCATCGATCTGTCATTTAGGATAGTCATGTAGGAAAGATGCGTAGAAACACAGGGTCCATTATGTAATATATCTTTTTGCGGGCCGATTTATTCTTTTTGATTATCCTCATTTAAAAAATAGTAATGATACTCTCATCGCTTAACGGGTTGTTTAAATGGCTCCTTGCCAGGATTCTTCCTTATTGGCTAAATATCCCCTATCTCTCGCCTGTTGGCAGGAGATATAGCCAAAATGTTTTTTATTCCCATTCTTATCGAATGCCACATAAAAAGGCATTGTCTCTGCATCTTTTCTTAAGGTGTAGTTGATGCAAGTCCCATTGATTTCCGGAATATTTATCTCACTATCTGGTTTTCCACCTGCGGCAAAAACTGTAGATTTTGTCGCATTAGGGGCGTAGGTTGCTTGCACAAGTGGATCATTATCAAATTTCATAAAACTGAAACTACAGGCGCTTAATAAAGGAACAAGTAAGTTTGCCTTTTGCGGCAACGTGCTGAATGTTCTGGCGGGAAAAATATCAGCACGTTTAAGACAGTAATCGTGGGGGATAAGGCGTAGAAACAAAAAGCCCGCAACGATGTGCGGGCCAGAAAGCTTAGCGGACTACCAGTACCGAACACTCCGCGTGACGCACTACCGCCGCGGCGTTAGAGCCCAGCAGGTAGGTGGTGATGTCAGGTCGGTGTGAGGCAATAATGACCATATCAGCCGGTAATTTTTTAGCGATCTCCAGAATCTTGTCTTTCGGCGCACCTTCTGCGACATGAACGTGCACTCTGTCCGTTGGGATATTGAACTTCTTGATAATCTCTTCCAGTTGAGATTTCGCTTCGGCTTTCAGATCGTCCATGGCCGGTAACTCTGCCGAGTAGGCCAGTCCCAGGGAAGCGTAATAGGGCAATGACGGAATGACGGTCAAAAAATGAACCTGTGCATCGTCGATCTTTGCTTCTGCTTCAACATGGGCAATTACGCGTTGAGTTAATTCTGAATCTGAAATATCGATGGGTACAAGAATCGTTCTGTTCATAAAACCTCCTGTTTAAGTATCCACGTAAAGCTTACCGCGTAATGGCACTTTATGTACAATGACAACGATCACATTTTGGCATCACTTTATTTTGATTTCAGGAAATTTGCCTTTTATAACCCCATCGTAAAATCGGCCTTTAGAGACCACGATCAGGAAATCACGAAAAATACGGGCAGGGACCTGCTGATATTGCAGGGTAGCCAACTGGTGAAAGCGAATTTCTAGCGTGCAAGAGGATTCGTCATAGCCGACGGATGCAATACGGGATGATTTTACAGGATGATGATTCATTGCTGGTATCCTCTACTACAGACTTAATGCAAGATATCATCTATCAGAGATGTGTTTTAACGCAACAGATATAATGTTTTGATCTGGATAAAACAGAGTTATTAGAGCGTAAAGAGAGCCCGCCGTTGCCAGCGGGCTGACGAACTTAGAACTGGTAAACCAGACCTAATGCAACTACGTCATCAGTAGAGATGTTGTTACGAGTGTAGAAGCTGTCGTCTTCGTCCAGCAGGTTGATTTTATAATCAACATAGGTGGACATGTTTTTGTTGAAGTAGTAGGTAGCGCCGATATCAGCATATTTAACCAGGTCTTTGTCGCCGTCGGTAGCGTTCAGATCTTTACCTTTAGACATCAGGAAAGACACTGCCGGACGCAGACCGAAGTCGAACTGGTACTGTGCAGTTACTTCGAAGTTCTGAGTTTTGTTGGCTACGCCGCTGTCCCCGTACGGAGTCATGTTACGGGTTTCGGAGTACATGGTTGCCAGGTAGATGTTGTTGGCGTCGTATTTCAGACCGGTAGTCCATGCGTCGGCTGTATCACCGCCGGCAACGTTGCCGCCGATTTTACCCGCGTTAACCTGGTCGTTAGTACGGTCAGACGTGGTATACGCCGCACCGAAGCTTACACCCATACCCAGATCGTAGGTAGAGGAGATACCGAAGCCGTCGCCGTTAGAGTTTTGAATGTTACGGTCGCTGCCGTTACCGGTGCCTTCCTGCTCATCACCCGCTTGTTCATTCGCACCCTGATACTGCAGTGCAAAGTTCAGACCATTAACCAGACCGAAGAAGTCGGTGTTACGGTAGGTTGCTACACCGTTCGCACGGCCGGTCATGAAGTTATCAGAGTAGGTGTAGGAGTCGCCACCGAATTCTGGCAGCATATCGGTCCAGCCTTCCACGTCGTACAGTACGCCGTAGTTACGACCGTAGTCGAATGAGCCGTAATCGCCGAATTTCAGACCGGCAAAGGCCAGACGAGTAAAGTTGTTGCTGCGGTTGCTTTCAGTGGTGTTGGCATTAACCTGATATTCCCACTGACCATAGCCGGTGAGCATATCGTTAATCTGAGTTTCGCCTTTGAAGCCGCCACGGAAATAAGTCTGATCGCCATCTTTGTTGGCATCATCAGAGAAATAGCGCAGGGCGTCTACTTTGCCATAGAGATCTAATTTGTTGCCGTCTTTATTATAAACTTCTGCAGCGTGAGCAGCGCCTGCAGCCAGCAGGGCAGGAATTACGAGAGCCAGTACTTTTCTGTTCATTGAAATAATCCTTTAGTTTTTTTATTAACCTGTGACTACCCATGTAGGGAGTAAAAGCATGCTAAAGGAGAAGTTCCGTAAAGAGATAAATATGAATTGTTACGTCTTAAGTAAAACCTTAAACAAATAATTCTACGGAAATAGTGATAGTTGACATGAATGAGTTAATGAAAATATATATAAAATAAAAATTATACAATTGAATTTTGTTGGGCTATTCTGCGCGTGTTATATGCCTTTATTGTCACGTTTTATTTTTTGTTGGTATATTGATGACACTTATTAATTAGCCAGCGAATAAATTGACAAGCCCGAACAACTGTTCGGGCTTTTTTTTTGGTTCCGGGCTAATACTGAGAAAAACGTATTATTCGGTACCGCTCTTTTCCGCTTTGCCTGCCAGTTGGGCCAGGAAGTCGTAGCGTTTTTGCAAATCAGCCGTCGCATCCTTCCACAGCTGTTCTGCAACTTCTGGCTGTTGGGCGTTCAGGCGGCGGAAACGCTGCTCGTTAAGCAATGTTTCGGCCAGCGCATCTGACGGTGGGCGCGAGTCGAGCGCCAGCGGCAGCTTACCTTCGTCTGCTCGACGTGGGTCAAAGCGGTACAGCGGCCAGAATCCGGTAGCCGTGAGTTGACGCATCTGATCGTGGCTTAGCGCGAGATCATAGCCATGCTCCTCACATGGGCTATACGCGATAATCAGCGACGGGCCGGGGTAGGATTCAGCTTCCTGGATAGCTTTGACCGTCTGATTCAACTGGGCGCCCAGAGAAATCTGTGCGACATAAACATGCCCGTACATCATCATGCTGACGCCAAGATCTTTGCGAGCCTTGCGCTTGCCATGCTCACCAAACTTGGTAACCGCCCCAAGCGGTGTGGCTTTCGACGCTTGTCCACCCGTGTTGGAGTAACACTGGGTATCCAGCACCAGAATATTGACGTTCTCGGTCAGACTCAGGACGTGATCCAGTCCGCCAAAACCAATATCGTAAGCCCAGCCGTCGCCGCCAATCAGCCAGATGGACTTCTCGATCAGCGCGTCGGCATCGGTTAACAGTTGCTGTGCACCTTCGACATCTTTCAGATGCTGGCGCAGCGCAGCAACTTGCTCACGGCGTACTTCTGGCGTCGCTTCAGCATGCAGGGCGTCATTCAGTTCAGACGGAATATTATCCGCAAACTGCTCCAGCAAACGCATGACGCGCACACGGTGTTGATCCACCGTCAGGCGGAAGCCCAGACCAAACTCGGCGTTATCTTCGAACAGAGAGTTTGCCCACGCAGGTCCACGACCATTGGTATCGGTCGTATATGGCGTTGAAGGGAGGTTACCGCCATAAATCGATGAACAGCCGGTCGCGTTAGCGATCAGCATGCGGTCGCCATACAGCTGCGTAAGCAGTTTGATATACGGCGTTTCACCACAACCAGAACAGGCGCCGGAATATTCAAACAGCGGAGTGATTAACTGCGAGGTACGGATATCAATGCGTTCAAGCTTGCTGAGGTCGATCTCCGGCAGATTGAGGAAGAAGTCATAGTTAACTTTTTCTTCTTCAACATGCTCAAGACGCGACATCATATTGATGGCCTTGATTTCCGGGTTTTGGCGATCTTTTGCCGGGCAAACTTCGACACACAGATTACAGCCAGTGCAATCCTCTGGTGCAACCTGCAGGACATACTTCTGACCGCGCATATCGCGTGATTTCACATCCAAAGAATGCAGACTGGCAGGGGCGTTTTCCATCGCTTCAGGTGAAACCACTTTGGCGCGGATTGCCGAGTGCGGGCACGCGGCAACGCAGTGGTTACACTGGGTACACAGCTCTTCCTTCCAGATGGGGATCTCTTCGGCGATATTACGTTTTTCCCAACGCGTGGTGCCCATTGGCCAGGTGCCGTCTGGCGGCAACGCTGATACGGGGAGGGCATCACCCAGCCCGGCGAGCATTGCCGCGGTGACGGTTTTCACGAAATCAGGTGCGGCATCAGAAACCACCGGTGGGCGGTTTGCGCTGTGCGGATCAACCGGCTGGAGTGCTACTTCGGCGACGGATTCGCGCGCCAGGGCCAGAGCCTGCCAGTTACGTTCAACAAGGTCCTGTCCTTTACTGCTGTAACTTTTCGCAATCGCCCCCTGCAATTCAGCCAACGCGCTGTCGCCGGGTAAGATTTGCGTCAAATGGAAGAAGGCCATTTGCATAACGGTGTTAATACGCGCTGCCAGACCGCATTCGCGGGCGATTTTGGCCGCATTAATCACGTAGAAACGGGCTTTCTTCTGATTCAGTACCGCCTGAACTTCCTGTGGCAGACGACCCCAGACTTCATCCACACTGTATGGCGTATTAAGCAGGAAGATACCGCCTGGTTTCAGGCGCTCGGCCATCTGATACTTATCGATAAATTGCAGCTGGTGACAGCCAACAAAATCGGCTTGTGAAACCAGATACGCTGATCGAATAGGCTGCTCGCTAACGCGCAGGTGGGAAACTGTCAGACCGCCTGCTTTTTTCGAGTCGTAGACGAAATAACCTTGCGCATACCATGGCGTCGAGTTACCAATAATTTTGATATTGTTTTTGGTGGCTGACACGCTACCGTCGCTGCCCAGCCCGTAAAACAGCGCTTCGAGCTTAGCCGTACCGGGCAGGGTGTTTTCCGGTAACGGTAGCGACAAGTTGGTGACATCATCATAGATACCGACCGTAAAGCGAGGTTTCGGCTTCGCGCTGCTCAGCTCATTAAAGACCGCCATCACGCAGTCTGGACCGAACTCTTTGGAAGAAAGGCCATAACGTCCGCCAATCACGCGCGGTAGCGTTTCTCGCTCGCCACAGTTAAAGGCTTCTGCTAACGCGGTCATTACGTCCAGATACAACGGTTCTGCCTGTGCGCCGGGTTCTTTGGTGCGATCAAGAACGGCGATGCTGCGTACGGTTTCCGGAAGCGCGCGCAGTAAATGTCCGGCAGAGAATGGACGGAACAGACGCACTTTCAGAACGCCGACTTTCTCGCCACGCGCCAGCAGATCTTCAACAACTTCTTCGCAGGTTCCAATCGCCGAGCCCATTAAGATAATGACGCGCTCAGCCTGAGGATGGCCGTAATATTCAAATGGCTGGTACTGGCGACCTGTCGCTGCGGCGAAATCGTTCATCGCCTGTTCTACATGATCGTAAACCGCGTTGTACCACGGGTTTGTTGCCTCGCGTGACTGGAAATAGGTGTCCGGGTTCGCAGACGTACCGCGAATAACCGGATGCTCAGGATTAAGCGCCCGAGCGCGATGAGCATCGATTTCCGTCTGCGGCATCAGTCCGAGGATCGTGTCGTCGGCCAGTGGCACAATTTTATTGATTTCATGGGATGTACGGAAACCATCAAAGAAATGAATAAACGGAACCCGGCTTTTCAGGGTGGCAATTTGCGAAATCAGCGCAAAGTCCTGTGCCTCCTGAACGCTGCTGGCACACAGCATCGCACATCCTGTCTGGCGCACCGCCATCACGTCGGAATGATCGCCAAAGATCGATAATGCGTGAGTAGCAATTGTACGAGCCGCAACGTGCAGTACAAACGGGGTCAACTGACCGGCCAGTTTGTACAGCGTTGGGATCATCAGCAACAGGCCCTGCGATGAGGTAAACGACGTAGAGAGCGCACCGGTCTGCAACGCGCCATGAACGGTTGCGATCGCACCGCCTTCTGACTGCATTTCTACGACGCGAGGGGTATCCCCCCACACGTTCTTAAGCCCGTTCCCGGCCCAGGCATCTGCCTGCTCAGCCATCGTCGAACTGGGCGTAATCGGGTAGATGGCGATAACCTCGCTGGTACGAAATGCGACTGAAGCAACCGCACCATTACCGTCAATTGTGATCATACTGACACCCTTACATTGCGCAAAAAGAGGGACACGCGTAACAGCGGCGAATCCTGTAGTTATCTTTCTATTTTAGCAAAAGCGCTAAAGACAGATTTTCGCTTTTGTGTCCCTGGAATAAACAGAATGAATGGTTTGATCAAAGGAGCAGGCAAAAAATTGCCAGAAAATGTAAACAGTACGCATAAATGCGTATTTTGCCTCTCGACGGCGGTGTTTCCGCTGCCTATTATTTATGGCTGTGTCGTTTGGTTAATATTCAGAGGGGAGTAAGATGCGCGCAGCGTTTTGGGTAGGATGTGCCGCGTTATTATTATCGGCTTGTAGCAGCGAACCTGTTCAGCAGGCAACCGCCGCGCATGTCGCACCGGGCATGAAGGCAGCAATGTCCAGTTCAGGAGAAGCTAATTGCGCCATGATTGGCGGTTCGCTCTCTGTTGCTCGTCAACTGGATGGTTCTGCTATCGGGATGTGTGCGCTACCCAACGGCAAACGCTGTAGTGAGCAGTCGCTTGCCGCCGGAAGTTGTGGGAGCTATTAAGCCACCACGTTTCCTACATTAAATCCGCGAGTTTATACGTCAGCGTTTGTTCTGCTGTCGCCAGCGTTAACTGGTCAGCAGTCAGATCGACCTGTGCGCCTTGCTTAAACATTTCGCTGACGATCCCGTCGAGCGCGTTAAGCTGTGGATCGGCGCACATCATACGTGTCATCGCCATATCTTTTACCTTCAACTCACCGTCGGACAGCTTGCCCTGACCGTGGAATTGATTACACATCTTTCCTGATACCGTCATGTTTTCGCCAAAACTTAACTCAGGTGGGTTGGTGGCGGTGACGGCTTTACCATTCACGCTTTGCAAAACGAAGCGGTGATGCTGCAACTGTTCGCGATTGACGGAAACTTTTCCATTGCTCACACAACCCGCCATCAGCAGGCTGAGCGCAATCAACGTGACAACGTTCTTCATTTAATTTCTCTACGTTTGTGACGGGAATACATTCAATATAATAATGATACTGACTGTTTTATCATCGGTGATTGTCTGAAAATGCTCCCCTGACGCCAGGGGAGCACAGGAATTAGAAGAGGGCGTTTGGACAGGTCTCGCCTTTGGAGATTTGGGCCAGATTCTGTAGCGTAGTCTCAGAAATACTGGTCAACGCCTCAGCTGTCAGGAATGCCTGATGTCCGGTGAACAACACGTTATGACAGGCTGAGAGACGACGGAATACATCATCCTGAATGACGTCATTAGATTTATCTTCAAAGAACAGATCGCGTTCGTTCTCATACACGTCCATACCCAGAGAACCAATTTTCTGGTTTTTCAGCGCATCGATAGCGGCTTGTGAGTCGATCAATGCACCACGACTGGTGTTAATGACCATCACGCCGTTTTTCATCTGTTCAAAGGCTTCGTGATTGAGCAGATGATAATTCTCCGGTGTTAACGGGCAGTGCAGAGAGATGACATCTGACTCGGCAAACAGCGTTTTAAGATCGACATATTCAACGCCTAGCTCCAGCGCAGCAGCGCTCGGGTAAGGATCGAACGCCAGCAGACGCATACCAAAACCTTTCAGGATCCGCAGTGCAGCAATACCGATTTTACCGGTACCGATCACCCCAGCGGTTTTGCCATACATAGTAAAACCGGTCAGCCCCTCAAGAGAGAAATTGGCATCACGGGTACGCTGGTAGGCGCGGTGAATTCGGCGATTCAGCGTCATCATCATGCCAATCGCATGCTCAGCGACGGCCTCTGGTGAATAAGCTGGAACACGCACCACCTGCAGACCCAGCTCTTTTGCTGCGTCGAGATCGACGTTATTGAACCCGGCACAACGCAGCGCAATGTATTTCACGCCATGCTTTTTCAGTTCTTCCAGAACGGGGCGGCTGCCATCGTCGTTGACGAAAATGCACACAGCTTCACAGCCATGGGCGGTTTTCGCTGTTTTTTTCGTCAACAGAAAGTCAAAGAATTCAAGTTCAAAACCAAAAGCCTCGTTAACCTGCTGCAGATACTTCTTGTCGTACTGTTTTGTACTATAGATGGCGAGTTTCATAAGACTTTCTCCAGTGATTTTGACGTCACATTAATCCAATTCAAATTATTTTACAAAATCTAAAAAGTTATTGATAGTCATAGGCGTAATGAATAATTTCAGCGTATCTGTTGTTAGTGTGGGCAGGTTACACAATTTCAACAACTGGATATTTTTCTATCCAACTCAACACCCGAATATCGCGGCAGGTAAAAAGCCAGCCGAATCACATCCGGACAGCTACGCTTATACAGGTAGCAATTATCGGGAGGGGTTATGCTGACTCACTCTGAAGCAAAACGATGGGCCACCCTAATGCTCAAGGCGGCATTATGCGATGGTATGAAACCTGATGAGATTTCCCGGCAGGTACATCTGGTCTGCGATCATCATGGTAGGGAGTGCCTCGAAGAACTCATTGAGGAAATTCTGATAGAAGCAGGTCGTATCGGACCTAAACATAGCGATGGACAACTGAGGCCTCATTGAGTCTGAATCTTAATATCCCCGACGGCACGTGTAACAGCGTGCCTATAAATCGGTTATCTATCCTTAATGTGGGCATATCCAGTTAAACATGCCACAATACAGGCCTAAACCGGCTTAAATTTTTGCTAAATCAGGATATTAACTACCCATGAAGGGTAAATATAAAGCCGTTCTGGCACTCCTCTTATTATTGATTCTCGTGCCGCTGACGCTAGTGATGACGCTTGGCCTGTGGGTGCCTACGTTGGTGGGTATCTGGTTACCCGTTGGAACACGCATCGCGCTGGATGAGAGCCCGCGGCTGACACGGCATGGGTTGCATATACCTGAACTCCGCTATCTGGTTGAAGATTGCCCGCTAGCACGCATCACTCAGGCGGATCTGTCTCACCCCAGCCGCTGGGCGCTGAATGTCGGGACCATTGAGTTGGATTCAGCTTGCCTGGCCAAATTGCCGCAGGCAGAGCCGTCGCCAGCAGCGCCTAAAACGCTGGCTGAATGGCAGTCAATGCTGCCCAATACCTGGATTAACATCGACAAACTTATTCTTTCTCCATGGCAGGAATGGCAGGGAAAACTGTCACTCTCGCTCACTCCTTCTACTCAACAGCTGCGTTACCAGGGTGAAAAAGTTAAATTTCAGGGGCGTTTGCACGGGCAAAACCTCACGGTAACGGAGCTGGATGTTGCGGCATTTGAAGGCCAGCCGCCGGTAAAACTGGTCGGTGAATTTACTATGCCACTGGTGCCCGATGGACTACCGGTAAGCGGTCATGCGGTTGCGACGTTAAGTCTGCCGCAAGAGCCTACGCTTGTGGACGCCGAACTGGAGTGGCAAGAAAACAGCGGACAACTGATCGTCATGGCGCGTGATAATGCCGATCCGCTGCTTGACCTTCCGTGGGAAATAACACGCCAGCACCTGACCATCAGCGACGGACGCTGGAACTGGCCTTATCAGGGATTCCCCTTAAGCGGGCGGTTGGGCATAAAAATTGAAAACTGGCAGGCCGGACTGGAAAACGCGGTGGTGAGCGGGCGTCTGAACGTTCTGACGCATGGCGACGCCGGTAAAGGAAATGCCGTATTAACGCTGGGGCCGGGTAAGCTTGGCATGGATAGTAGCGAGATGCCGCTACAGTTGATCGGTGAAGCGAAACAGGGCGATCTGATCTTCTACGCGAAATTGCCCGCCAGACTTAGCGGAAGTCTGAACGATCCACAATTGGCTTTTGAGCCAGGAGCGCTGCTGCGCTCACGTGGGCGGGTGATTGATTCGCTGGATATTGACGAGATTCGCTGGCCGCTGGCAGGCGTAAAAGTCACGCAACGTGGTGTGGATGGGCGTCTGCAGGCTATTTTACGTGCGCATGAAAACCAGATGGGGGGCTTTGAACTGCATCTGGATGGCCTGGCAAATGATTTTCTTCCTGATGCCGGTCGTTGGCAGTGGCGATATTGGGGGGAAGGCAGCTTTACGCCGATGCATGCCCGTTGGGACGTAGCGGGTAAGGGAGAATGGCATGATAACACCCTGAAGCTATTTGATCTTTCTACCGGATTTGATCATCTGCAATACGGCACGATGAAGGTGGAAAATCCGCGTCTGGTGATGGACGAACCGATAGTTTGGGTACGGGATGCAACCAAACCGACATTTAGCGGCGCGCTGTCGCTGGACGCAGGGAACACCACCTTCACCGGGGGAAGCGTGTTACCACCATCGACGCTGAAGTTCAGCGTGGAAGGTAGCGATCCGACAATTTTCCAGTTCAAAGGCCAGCTTCACGCAGGGGCGATTGGGCCCGTACAACTGAATGGTCGTTGGGACGGTATCCGCCTGCGCGGACAGGCATGGTGGCCAAAACAATCGCTCACCGTATTCCAACCTCTGGTTCCACCTGACTGGAAAATGAAGCTACGTGAAGGTGATCTGTATGCGCAGGTCGCGTTTTCGGCAGCCCCGGAGCAGGGCTTTGAAGCAGGCGGTCATGGGGTGTTAAAAGGCGGTAGCGCCTGGATGCCCGATAACCAAATCAACGGTGTCGATTTTGTATTGCCTTTCCGGTTCAGTGAAGGCGCATGGCAACTGGGTACGCGTGGACCTATCTCACTGCGTATTGCGGAAGTGGTGAATCAGGTGACGGTGAAGAATATCGCCGCCGATCTGCAGGGGGCGTACCCCTGGAGTGAAAACAACCCGTTACTGTTGAGCGATGTCAGTGCCGACCTGCTGGGTGGCAAAATCATCATGCAGCAACTGCGGATGCCGCAGCACGACCCGGCCTTATTGCGGGTGCAGAATATCTCTTCCAGCGAGCTTATCAGTGCAGTTAACCCCAAACAGTTCGCCATGTCTGGCCCGGTCAGTGGCGCGTTGCCATTATGGCTGGATAACGAAAAATGGATCATTAAAGACGGCTGGTTGACTAATCCAGGGCCGATGACGTTGCGTATTGATAAGGACACAGCGGATGCGGTCGTCAAAGATAACATGGCGGCGGGGGCGGCCATTAACTGGCTGCGTTATATGGAAATAAGCCATTCGTGGACGAAAATAAATCTGGATAACCTCGGTGTCTTAACCATGCAGTCAACCGTGACTGGCAATAGTCGGGTAGATGGCAAAGTAGGTACGGTTAATTTGAATTATACCCACGAGGAAAACGTCTTTACGCTATGGCGCAGTTTGCGTTTTGGCGACAATTTACAGGCATGGCTTGAACAAAATGCAGCGCTGCCGGAAACCCATTGCCCGGAAGGCAAGGAATGTGAGGAACAACAATGAAAACGATAGCTGCCATGCTGGGTCTGCTGACTTCATCTCTGCTGGTAGGATGTACTCCCAGAATCGAAGTGGCTGCGCCAAAAGAGCCCATCACCATTAATATGAACGTCAAAATCGAGCATGAGATCCATATCAAAGTTGATAAAGACGTCGAAAGCTTATTGAAATCGCGCAGCGATTTGTTCTGAGGTCATGATGAGAAAACAGTTTGCAGTGGCGCTGGTCGTCCTGAGTTTACTCTGCAGCAATGCGTGGGCATTGACCCTGAATGAAGCCAGAACTCAGGGGCGAGTAGGGGAAACGCTCAATGGCTATCTGGTTGCATTGAAAACCGATGCCGAAACGCAGACGCTGGTGAGTGAGATTAATAAAGCGCGCCACGCCAGCTATCAGCAACTGGCTGAGAGCAATAATATTCCGCCAGATGAAGTGGCGAAAATGGCCGGGCAAAAGCTGGTTGCTCGCGCTAAACCGGGAGAGTATGTGCAGGGTATAAATGGTAAGTGGTTGAGAAAAGAGTAAATCGCTTTTTCACACTGCCAGAGGGACACGACGCTGGATTATTCCTCGACATCGCAATAGTTGCCACACGGCATAAAATGGATGCTGGTATAGTCCAACACCGGTCGCGTCGTAGGGTGAAATCATGTGGCTTTTCAAGTGGTATGTCTGGAATCGTTGGGTATTCAAGCTGTTAAGCCGGGATGTCGCGGAACCGGAACAATTTTTAGCTCATTGCTGGGAAGAAAATCTGGCGAAGTGCAGGGATTATGCACCTATCTGGCGTGATATTAATCGCATTCACGGCAAGCAGATACATGTGCAGACAAAGAAGTAAGTACCGAGAAACCCTCCCACCGGCTGGTGAGAGGGGGAATTATCAGGCAGCAACCACGCTGTCGATAGCAGCTTTCGCATCGGACTGTGCTTTAGATGCCACTTCCGGACCGTAAGCAATACCTTCAGCAAAGACGACATTCACGTCGGTAATGCCGATAAAGCCCAGGAATACGTTCAGGTACGGCGTGATCAGGTCGGTTGGTGTGTCTTTATGAATACCACCACGGCTGGTCAGCACCACCGCGCGTTTACCTGTCACCAGACCTTCCGGGCCTTTCTCGGTATAACGGAAAGTCACACCTGCACGGGCAATCAGGTCAAAGTAGTTTTTCAGCTGCGTTGGGATGTTGAAGTTGTACATCGGCGCGGCGATAACAATCACATCATGCGCTTTCAGCTCAGCAATCAGCTCATCGGACAGCGCCAGCGCTTCTTGCTGACGCGGCGTCAGCGGTGTATCGCTCGGGCGCATCGCACTCACCAGTTCGCCATCCAGTACCGGTACAGGATTTGCAGCCAGGTCACGGACAGTGATTTCATCAGCAGAGTGCTTTTCACGCCACTGTTCAACAAAATAATCAGACAACTGACCAGACTGAGAGTACCCTGCCAGAATACTGGATTTAAGAACTAATACCTTGCTCATGGGTGTTTCCTTTTATGTGTTTGAAGGGGTAGTGCCCCGTTGCTTGTTGACACTTTATTCACAATCCTGTCGCAGTGATAGCGCAATATATCGAATCCTATGTTCGAAATTATTGAACAACACATGAAAAGCGCCGATGTGGTACTCTATACCCATCATCTAAAAGAGATTTAACCCGGCAGAGCACTGCCTTTTAACGCTATGACAGAACAACAAAAATTAACCTTCAACATGTTGCAGCAACAGCTGGACTCACTGATGCTGCGTGACAGACAGCGTTTTGCCCGCCGCCTGCACGGTGTGAAGAAGGTTAAAAATCCTGATGCACAACAGGCCATTTACCAGGAGATGGCGAAAGAGATTGAGCTGGCAGCCGGTAAAGTTGTGCTGCGTGAAGCGGCGCGTCCGGAAATTAGCTACCCGGAAAACCTGCCCGTCAGCCAGAAAAAACAGGATATTCTGGAGGCTATTCGCGACCATCAGGTGGTGATTGTCGCCGGTGAGACCGGTTCGGGGAAAACCACCCAGTTACCCAAAATATGTATGGAACTGGGGCGCGGGGTAAAAGGGCTGATAGGCCATACCCAGCCGCGTCGTCTGGCGGCGCGCACCGTGGCGAACCGTATTGCGGAAGAGCTGCAGACCGAGCCGGGCGGCTGTATCGGTTATAAGGTACGTTTCAGCGATCATGTCAGTGATAACACCATGGTCAAGCTGATGACGGACGGTATCCTGCTGGCAGAAATCCAACAGGATCGGCTGCTAATGCAGTACGACACCATCATCATCGATGAAGCGCATGAACGCAGTCTGAATATCGATTTTCTACTCGGCTATCTGAAAGAACTTCTACCGCGTCGCCCGGATCTAAAAATTATCATCACTTCGGCGACCATCGATCCTGAACGTTTTTCAAAGCATTTCAATAACGCGCCGATTATCGAAGTCTCCGGCCGAACGTATCCGGTGGAAGTGCGCTATCGTCCAATTGTTGAAGATGCAGATGACACTGAGCGTGACCAGCTGCAGGCAATTTTTGATGCCGTAGATGAACTGGGGCGTGAAGGGCCTGGCGACATTCTGATCTTCATGAGCGGCGAACGTGAAATTCGCGATACCGCCGATGCGCTGAATAAGCTGGATTTGCGCCATACCGAAGTGCTACCGCTGTATGCGCGTCTTTCAAACAGCGAACAGAACCGCGTGTTCCAGTCGCACAGCGGTCGCCGTATCGTGCTGGCGACCAACGTGGCGGAAACGTCGCTGACCGTTCCGGGAATCAAATACGTAATTGACCCGGGCACCGCGCGTATCAGCCGTTACAGTTACCGCACCAAAGTTCAGCGCTTGCCGATTGAACCGGTGTCGCAGGCCTCTGCTAACCAGCGTAAAGGTCGCTGCGGTCGTGTTTCGGAAGGGATCTGTATTCGTCTGTATTCCGAAGACGATTTCCTGTCGCGCCCGGAGTTTACCGACCCGGAGATCCTGCGTACCAACCTGGCATCCGTTATTTTGCAGATGACCGCGTTGGGGCTGGGCGATATCGCGGCGTTCCCGTTTGTTGAAGCGCCGGATAAGCGCAATATTCAGGACGGTGTACGCCTGCTCGAAGAGCTGGGGGCGATAACCACCGACGAACAGGCAACTGCATACAAGTTAACGCCGTTGGGCCGTCAGCTGTCGCAACTTCCGGTAGACCCACGGCTGGCGCGAATGGTGCTGGAAGCGCAAAAACATGGTTGTGTGCGCGAAGCGATGATCATCACCTCGGCACTGTCCATTCAGGATCCGCGCGAGCGTCCAATGGACAAGCAGCAGGCATCCGATGAGAAGCATCGCCGTTTCCACGACAAAGAGTCTGATTTTCTTGCATTTGTGAACCTGTGGAACTATCTCGGCGAGCAGCAAAAAGCGCTGTCGTCAAACCAGTTCCGTCGCCAGTGCAAACTTGATTTTCTGAACTACCTGCGCGTGCGTGAGTGGCAGGATATCTACACGCAACTGCGCCAGGTGGTGAAAGAGTTGGGTATTCCGGTCAACAGCGAACCTGCTGAATATCGGGAGATCCACGTCGCGTTGCTGACCGGTTTACTGTCGCACATCGGGATGAAAGATACCGATAAACAGGAGTTTACCGGGGCGCGTAACGCTCGCTTCTCGATCTTCCCGGGGTCAGGTTTATTCAAAAAACCGCCGAAGTGGACGATGGTGGCAGAGCTGGTGGAAACCAGTCGCCTGTGGGGACGTATTGCCGCACGTATCGATCCCGAGTGGGTGGAACCAGTTGCGCAGCATCTGCTCAAACGTTCATACAGCGAACCGCACTGGGAACGCGCGCAGGGTGCTGTGATGGCGACAGAAAAAGTCACTGTCTACGGCTTACCGATTGTTGCGGCCCGTAAGGTAAATTACAGCCAGATCGATCCCGCGTTGTCGCGTGAACTGTTCATTCGTCATGCGCTGGTGGAAGGTGACTGGCAAACGCGCCATGCGTTTTTCCGTGACAATCTGAAGTTACGGGCTGAAGTGGAAGAGTTAGAGCACAAATCACGCCGTCGCGACATTCTGGTCGATGATGAGACGCTGTTTGAGTTTTACGACCAACGCATCAGCCATGACGTGGTTTCTGCGCGTCACTTTGATAGCTGGTGGAAAAAGGTCAGCCGTGAAACACCGGATCTGCTCAACTTTGAAAAGAGCATGCTCATCAAAGAGGGTGCGGAGAAAATCAGTAAGCTGGATTATCCGAACTTCTGGCATCAGGGTAACCTTAAGCTGCGCCTGAGCTACCAGTTCGAACCTGGAGCCGATGCGGACGGTGTGACCGTACATATTCCACTCCCGCTGCTTAATCAGATCGAAGAGAACGGTTTTGAATGGCAAATCCCGGGGCTGCGCCGCGAACTGGTGATTGCCCTGATTAAGTCGTTACCAAAACCGGTACGACGCAACTTTGTGCCCGCGCCGAACTATGCGGAAGCGTTTTTAGGCCGCGTCACACCGCTGGAACTGCCGCTGCTGGACTCGCTGGAGCGTGAACTGCGCCGCATGACCGGCGTTACCGTTGACCGTGAAGACTGGCACTGGGATCAGGTGCCCGATCACCTAAAAATCACCTTCCGGGTGGTGGATGATAAAAATAAGAAGCTACAGGAAGGGCGTTCGCTGCAAGATTTGAAGGATGCGCTGAAGGGTAAAGTTCAGGAAACATTGTCTGCGGTGGCCGATGACGGCATCGAACAGAGCGGGTTGCACATCTGGAGCTTCGGTCAACTTCCGGAAAGTTACGAACAAAAACGCGGTAACTATAAGGTGAAAGCGTGGCCGGCGCTGGTCGATGAGCGTGACAGCGTTGCCATCAAACTGTTTGATAATCCGTTGGAACAACAGCAGGCGATGTGGTGCGGTTTACGCCGCCTGTTGCTGCTGAATATTCCTTCGCCAATCAAATATTTGCACGAGAAGCTGCCCAATAAAGCCAAGCTGGGGCTGTACTTTAACCCATACGGTAAAGTTCTGGATTTGATTGACGACTGTATCTCCTGCGGTGTGGATCAGTTAATTGACGCCAACGGTGGCCCGGTGTGGACTGAAGAAGGCTTTACCGCGCTGCATGAGAAAGTGCGGGCTGAACTGAACGATACGGTGGTGGAGATTGCGAAGCAGGTCGAACAGATCCTGACCGCAGTGTTTAATATCAACAAACGTCTGAAAGGGCGCGTGGATATGACCATGGCGCTGGGTCTTGCGGATATCAAATCGCAAATGGGCGGACTGGTGTATCGCGGGTTTGTTACCGGCAATGGTTTCAAACGTCTGGGCGATACGTTGCGTTATTTGCAGGCTATTGAAAAACGTCTGGAAAAACTGGCTATCGATCCGCACCGTGACCGTGCACAGATGCTGAAAGTGGACAGTGTGCACCAGGCCTGGCAGCAGTGGTTCAATAAACTGCCTCCCGCGCGCCGTCAAGATGCCGATGTCAAAGAGATCCGCTGGATGATAGAAGAGCTGCGCGTCAGCTATTTTGCCCAGCAGCTTGGTACGCCGTATCCGATCTCCGATAAACGTATTCTGCAGGCGATGGAGCAGATTAGCGGCTGACTACGTTATACATTTTCTTGCTCTTTAATAAACCCGGTTAGCATAAGCGCCGGGTTTATTTATGAATTCTGAAAATAATACGAAGTATGTTGAATAAAATATAATAAGAGTATGCTGCCAGGGTGCAGATAGATAATCATGGTGTGGCGGTAGCATTGTATATATAGATGGCATTTATTCATATACTTAATATTGTTTCCTTTTGTTCTGTGAATCCGATTTTTAAAAGTCTGTATTGCAATGATTTCATTTATTTAGTGAATGAAAAGATTATTTTTTATAATTATACTCAACGTCATTATGTAACGTAATTTATATGTTTTTTAATAATTCATTAAGTTGTTTTTTAAATATTCTCATGATGAATTTATTCGGATTGCATATAAAAAGGTTAATACTCGAAATAGTAAATAAAAATCACTCACAATAGCTTTCGATATGAGTGTGTTTACTGCTTTATCCCAGGAGTTTTTTTATGTCAACAGGATTACGTTTCACACTGGAGGTGGACGGCCTGCCACCGGATGCGCTGGCCGTGGCGTCCTTTCACCTGGAGCAGTCCCTTTCCTCGTTGTTCACCCTCAATATTTCGCTGGTCAGCCAGCAGCTTCTCAGCATTGATTTCTCTCAGGTTCTGGAAAAAACAGCCCATCTTAAAATCTGGCAGGGCACGGAGATACAGCGCCGGGTGAACGGTATTGTGACCTGGTTTGAGCAGGGGGAAAACGATGGACATCAGATGCTGTACAGCATGATTGTCCGGCCACCGGTGTGGCGTGCCGCCCTGCGGCAGAACTCCCGTATTTTTCAGAATGAGGACATTAAAAGCATTCTGGGGACGATATTGCAGGAAAACGGGGTGACGGACTGGAGTCCGCTGTTCAGTGAGGCGCATCCGGCGCGGGAATTCTGCGTGCAGTACGGTGAAACGGATTATGACTTTCTGGCGCGGATGGCGGCGGAGGAAGGACTGTTCTTCTACGAAGAGCACTCGCCTGACAGCGACGACCAGAGTCTGGTGCTGTGTGACACGGTGCGCTTTCTGCCGGAGGCGTTTGACATCCCGTGGAACCCGAATACCCGGACCGAAGTGAGCACGCCGTGCATCAGCCAGTTCCGCCACAGCGCACAGATACGCCCCTCTTCTGTCATTGGCAAGGACTACACCTTCAAACGTCCTGGCTGGGCGGGCCGCTTTGAGCAGCAGGGGCAGAACCAGGATTATCAGCGTACACAGTATGAAGTGTTTGATTATCCGGGGCGCTTCAAGGACGGCCACGGGCAGAACTTCGCCCGCTGGCAGGTGGAGGGCTGGCGCAATAATGCCGAAGAGGCGCAGGGAAAAAGTCGTTCTCCGGCAATATGGCCGGGGCGGCGTATTCAGCTGACGGAACATCCGCAGGCGGGCCTGAACCGGGAATGGCAGGTGGTGAGCAGCGATTTGCATGGGAAACAGCCGCAGGCGGTGGCGGGGCGTTCCGGTTCAGGGACCACTCTTGAGAATGATTTTACGGTGATACCGGCGGACAGGACGTGGCGGCCCCGGCCAATGGAAAAGCCGTCAGTGGACGGCCCGCAGTCAGCCACTGTTACCGGCCCGGAGGGGGAGGAAATCTTCTGTGACGAACATGGCCGGGTGCGGGTGAAGTTTAACTGGGACCGGTATAACCCGGCGAACCAGGACAGCTCGTGCTGGATACGGGTGGTACAGGCATGGGCGGGGCCGGGTTTCGGCAACCTGGCGATACCGCGGGTGGGCCAGGAGGTGATAGTGGACTTCCTGAACGGGGACCCTGACCAGCCGATAATCATGGGACGGACGTACCATGCGGATAACCCGCCGCCGGGGGGGCTGCCGGGGACGAAGACGCAGATGACCATCCGCTCGAAAACCTATAAAGGTAGCGGGTATAACGAGCTGATGTTCGAGGATAAAACAGGTCAGGAACTGTTGTCTATGCATGCGCAGAAGGACATGAAGACGACGGTACTCAACGATCAGGGTACGGCGATCATTCGTAACCAGAGTCTGGTAGTGGGCAATAACCGGCTGAAAGTCGTGACCGCCAACGAAGATGTCAAAATTGATGGGTACCAGCTGCTCAATATTAGGCAGTTTCAGGAAGTGAATGTCAAAACCGATGTGACCTGTTTTAACGGCGGCGACAGGATAATGCAAAGCGCGGGAAACGTAGTCATCGGATCAGGTTCCATGATCCGGCTGGAATGTGGGGAGAGTGCACTGGAGTTACATGCCGGGGGCGTGATTAACCTTAAGGGCAAGGCGTTTAACATCGTGGCTGAGGGTAACAGTCTCATTACGACAGGCACAGCTATGCTGGGCCTGAATCCGGAAGAGCCTGCCCCGGCTATTGGTGTTGTCGGTGACAGCCATAAAAAAGACTTAACCAGCATTATACAGGGATTATTCCCCGAAGAGGCAGGGGGCGGAAAATGAACGCCATTTACCGCATGAATGAAGGACATCTGGCGCTGACCGGGGAAGACTGGCTTGACTGCACGATGCAGGTTATCCGCAATACCCGCACCCACACCTCACTGGTGATCACCCGCGCAGTTATTGCCGGGGACAGGTCGTTTGATGACGAACTGGTATTCCAGTGGGCACAGGTGGCTGCACAGATCGATAACTATCAACAGACGCCACCCGTCACATTAACGTTGCCTTTATTGCCTGACTGTCCCGCCCGGGAAACGACGGCTACATATCTTCGTGAACCTTATTTTTGTTGCCAGCGCCAGCTGGCCGTACTGATGCCAGAACGGCGGCTGCTGATGCTGACCTGCACCGCACTGAATACCTTTAGCGAAGAGGACGAACGGTTCTGGCTGCAGGTTAAAAATACGCTGGACAGGGACTGAGATCAGACAGAGGACGTTTTGCCATGAGCAATCCGAACGCCGCCCGTCTGGGCGACGACATCATTCATACCAGTATTCTGGCCGATATACTGGAGGGAGCTTTTGAAGCGGCTATTTGCGTTGCTGTTGGGGTCGTCGTGGTTGCTGCTGCAGCCCCTCTTGCCGCCGCGGCGGCAACTGCTGCAGGCGTGTCAGCTGCGACGGTTGCGGCAGCGTCAGTCGCCGCAACAACCTGTACCGCCGCGGGCATTGTCGGAGGGCTGACCGTTTCGTTATCGGGGGCCGCTGAAGTTGTCGGCGATATTGCTCAGGGAGCGGCAAACTTTATCTCCCCCCCGTCACCGCAGGGGAAAATTGCGACAGGCTCTTTAAATGTGCAGACCAATGGTCTGCCTGCCGCCAGAGCTGCGGGGCGTCTGATGACCGCCGCCGAAAATGCCACGCGGGAAAAAATGGAGGCGGAAGAGAAGACGCGGCGGGAAGAAGAGGACGCCCGGATGTCCACAGGGATGAAAGTGCTGAACGGGGTGTCTGCACTGTTCAGCTATGGCAGCGAACTGCTGGGTGAGTTGATTAACCCTGTCGTGGCCGGGCCGTCAGGCGGGGTGGTGGAAGCTGAGCATGATGTGGTGCTATGCGAAAAACACCCACCGAACCCGATACAGTTTATGGCCGAAGGCTCCTCTCAGGTCAGTATCAATGGTCTGCCTGCCGTCCGCACCGGAGACCGGACAACCTGCGGCGGCACCGTTTCCACGGTGGTCTCTCCCAACGTCATCATCGGGGGTAAACCGGTTGTGGTTCGCCCTATTCATAGCGGCAAATCACCCGGCGTGGAAACCGCGCTGCTCGCGCTTTCCGTCCTGACGTGCCGCCCCACTAAGCTACTGAAACAGCTTCCCTGCATGATAATGGGGATGGCGGCGGCAATGCTTGCCAGTAAGATTGGCGAATCTGTGCGGGCACTGTGGAATCCGGTACATGCCGCGACGGGCGCGAAGGTTCTGAGCGGGGAAGAGGACTGTGATTTTGAGCTCCCGGCCCGTTTCCCTCTCATCTGGCAGCGCATCTACAACAGCTGTAACCCGCATGAAGGGCTCTTTGGTCGCGGCTGGCGCACCGCATTTGAAACCCGCGTGGTCAGGGAGGAGGAATACACCTGCTTCCATGATGAAGGGGGGCGTGAACTCCGTTTTGTCTGTCCCCCGCCGGGTGAGGCAGGGTTCAGTCCCGATGAAGGACTGTTATTTGCGCAGAGCGAACAGGGCATGGTGGTGATTGGTGATCTGGACGGCGCCACCTGGCGGCTCTATCTTCCGCACCCGCTAGCGCCCTCGCAGCTGCGCCTGCACCTGCTGTCGGATAATTATGGCAATGGCTTGCGGCTCCATTATGACGAACAGGATCGCCTGCAGGCGATTACCGATACCCAGGAAAGCCTGCGGGTGGTGCTGCATTATCAGGACTTACACTCCCCGCAGCGTCCGACCCGGATCACTGAGCACATGCTCACCCCGGCCCCCCCCGGTGGCGAGCCGGTTCATCGGCTACTGATGTCCTACGACTACACCCCGCAGGGGGAACTGTGCCGTGTGACCGATGCGGATGATGTCTGCCTGCGTGAATTTGATTACACCCCGGACGCCCTGATGGCAGGGCACCGGATGCCCGGCGGGGCCCGTCACCGCTATCAGTGGAAAAAGTTCAGCGACGGCTGGCGGGTGGTGGCCTATGAGTCCAGTGGAGGCGACAGCGCCACGATTGGTTATGACCTGACACAGGGCGTGACCACCGTCACCCATGGCGGTGGCGAAACGCACCGGCATGAATGGGATCATCGCTATCTGGTGGAGAAGTACACCGATGAATCCGGGCAGGTATGGGGCTATGATTGGAACGAGGACGGGCAGCTTTCGCGTACCGTCGACCCGTTGGGTGCCAGCAGAGCATATCACTATGATAATGCGGGAAACATGATTCTGGAGACCGACCCGCTGGGCCGGGCCGTCTGTACACGCTGGCTTGAAGACCGGGCGCTGCCTGTTCAGGTCAGCGGGCCGGAGGGAAGCGTACACCAGTATTTTTATGATGCGAACTTTGGTCTGCGTGCAGAAATCAATGCACTCGGGCTGTGCTGCTATTACCGTCGTGATGAATGGGGCCAGGTCGTCGAATTCACAGATGAAAAGGGCGGCGTACAACGCTTTAGCTGTAATGAGCGTGGGCAGCTTATCAGCGTTCAGGACTGTTCCGGGAAAACAACGCAGTACCGGTACGATGCGGCTTACCGGCTGGCCGAAGAGGTGGATGCGGCCGGGGAGAGTACCCGCTATGTTTACAGCCCGGCAGGCAGGCTAAAAACGGTTTCCGGTGCCGAGGACTGGACGGCCAGCCTGTCCTGGACGGCACAGGGGCTGCCGGAAAGCTACCGGGTGGGACACAATAATCCGGTGCGCTGGCAGTATGATGCCTGTGGTCGGGTGAGCGTGGTGACTGACCCGCTGGGCCATACCGTGCGGCGTGAATATGACGCGCGCAACCGGCTGACGCGTTTGTATAACGAAAGTGGTGAGCTGTACCGGTTTATCCACGGCATAAATGGGCATCTGACGGAAGAGCGGGGTCTGGATGGTATTATCACCCGCTACGAATACGATGTCTGTGACCGGGTGGTCAGTAAAACCTGGGCGGCCGGCACGCCGGATGCGCTGACGCACCGCTGGCAGTATAACGCAGCCGGGGAAGTGACCGATAAGCAAACGCCGGACGGGCACACGGTCTACCGGTACACGACGGGAGGGACTCTGCAGGCGGCGCTGTTTTATCCGCCGGGAGCAGAGAGTCCTGCACAGCGCGTGCTGCTGGAGCATGACCGGCTCGGCCGGCTGACGGCGGAGGAGAACGACTCTGGCCGGGTGAGCTACAGCCTGGATGAACTGGGTAACCGGACATCCGTTCAGCTACCGGATGGCCGCAGCCTGAAGACGCTGTATTACGGCAGCGGTCATGCGCTGAGTATCAGTCTGGATGAGCGGCTGATTACGGAATTTACCCGTGACAACCTGCACCGGGAAATCAGTCGAACGCAGGGCGGCCTGACGACACGCACGCGTTATGACCGCCTGGGGCGGCAGGCGCGCCGGGATATCTACCGCAAAGAGAACGGGATGCGGCCGGTGGAGGCGTGGCACTGGCAGTACGACAGCCGTCACAACCTGCTGAGTGAAACGCAAATCAGCGACTACCGCTATCAGGGCTACCATTATGATGACGGTGACCGCGTCTGTCGCCACGACACCAGTTTTCGTGGGGTGACGCATCATACGTACGATGCGGCAGGTAACCTGCTGACTGCCCCGCAGGCAGGGCAGTCGCTGACACATAACCGGCAGACGCAGTGCGGTAATGGTGCGTGCAGGTATGATGTTTACGGCCGGATGGTGCAGAAACCGGGCCCGGGAGGGATGTGGCGCTACGGTTATGACAGTGAACACCGGATGACGGAAGCGGTACTGGACACACCGGACGCAACCGGGGCCGGAAATACGCGACACCGGGTGATTTTTACCTACGACCCGTTTGGAAGGCGAACAGAAAAGCGCAGCGAGGTGACGGTATCTGCGCCGGATGACGGGCGTGTCACCGGGGCGCAGGAGGTGACAACCTTTGTGTGGGAAGGGTTCCGGCTACTGGCGGAGACCCGCAACGGACAGTCGCTGGTGTACGTGTATGAAGGGGCGGGGAGTTACACGCCGCTGGCGAGGGTTTACGGCACCGGAGACAAACAGCGTGTGGACTACTACCGCTGCAGCCATAACGGTATGCCGCAGGCGCTGACGGATGAGGACGGGAAACTGCACTGGCGTCAGGATGTGGAGACGTGGGGAGAGACGCGGTCGGAATACGCGGATGAAGAGGGAGGCAGGTGGCGGAAGATATGGGGTGGTGCGCCGGAAGAAAACCTGCGGTTCGCGGGTCAGTATCTGGACAGGGAAACGGGACTTCATTATAATACATTCAGGTATTATGCGCCGGATATGGGACGGTTTATTACGCCGGACCCGATAGGGCTGGCGGGGGGGATAAATCTCTATAGTTACGCGCCTAATCCGCTGAGCTGGATCGATCCGCTTGGATTATTAAAATGTGGACTTACTGGTAATGAAGTCGGTGATGCTTCAAATCTGCCTGTAATAAAACCCGGCACTAAAGAATGGAAACTGGCTGTTGATACGATGAGGAATAATGGCAGTGGCAAACCTAATTTTAGGGTTGCTGATAGAAATGCCGCAGAAAAATTATTGAAAGATGCTAATCCAAAAATACCAGAGTATGGTCAATATACAGGGTCAAAGAATTATCGAAACAAGGCCGGATATGAGCATCATCCTAATGAATCGCATACAGCAAATGCACCAGAAAATAATTTACCACATGTGAAATGGTCTGATTATAGTGCGGGTAAAAAGGCTCCAGGCAGCGGAAAAGGACATATCTTTTATGATTAATGATATCATTTTTGATGAGGCTCTCTATCCGATGGCCTGGCGTCTGAACTCTGAGGATTGTAGGCTCACTTCAGAAGATAAAAGGAAGGTAGTTTTTCTTGGTGAGGTTGAATCTGAAAATCTCTGGGATTTATTTTTTCCGTTTAAAAAGTTAATGGATATTGATTACTCATTTATGTCCCTCTTAGAAAAAAGAGAATTGGACTTCGATGAAGTGAAGGAGTCAGCAATATTTTTCTCTGATAAATTAAATGATGTATCAATATTATTCTTCTTCTGGGGGAGAAACGATTGTGCTATTATTCCATCAGATGTCCTTATAAAAGCATGGGATGATTTTTTCTATCCTAGCGATGAAACGTGTATTATTTTAATTCCAAATAGAGATAAAATTATTTACTCTTATGAGGAAAATTTCTTTTACGCAAGAAAAAATGGGTGATTTCATCAGAGCCGGGAGATATTAAATCTTCCCGGCTTTTTTATTATTTAGCCCTCGTTCAGCACACTAAACATCCCGTTCTTAATTCCCCTAACCACCTGTTTAGCCTGATAAAGCTGCTCGCGCAACTCCTGCACCTCGTTATTATCCGCCATCAGCACAATACATCCGTCTGAAATTTTCACCGTCACGCCGCGTCCGGTCTCAAATCCTGCCTCTTTCAGCCAGTCGCCCTTGAGGTGCAGGCTGGGATGCTGTGAGTAATATGTGGTCATATTTTCTGGTATAAGACATATTGCGGTAAATATTTTGACAGAAAATAAGGAATTCAAAGCAGGGCTGAGAAGAGCGACGATGGACAGAGAGTACCTCGCGTCAGTCCTTGCGGGGCGCGGGGTTTCGTAATCTTGCCCTACTTGGCTCCCTTTTCGTCTTTCAGCGCTCTCACCTGGCCATTGTGATAGAGTGCCGTATTCTGCGACGAATAAACACCAGGAGTCATCAATATGAGTCAGTTTCCGACACTTTCCGCAACCACCCTTGCGGCTATCAATACCGTAGGGCGATGGCTGGCGCAGAATGATTTTACGGGGAATATCACCGTTCAGTCAGATTGCGTGATTCTGGCAGGAAACGCGGTTATTCCTACCATCGACGCCGCCTGTCGGATCGCGAAAGAGCAACAGGTTCCCTTGCTGATTAGCGGTGGTATCGGTCATTCCACGCGCTTTCTGTATGATGCGATTGCCCAGCATCCGCGTTATAGCATCATTCGTACTACCGGACGCGCGGAAGCGGCGATCCTTGCCGATATTGCTCACCAGTTCTGGCAAATTCCGGGTGAGAAAATTTGGGTGGAAGATCAGTCGACAAACTGCGGTGAGAATGCCCGGTTTAGCTGTGCATTACTGAATCAGGCGGCAGAAAGTATTCATACCGTCATTGTGGTGCAGGATCCCACGATGCAACGCCGCACAATGGCCACGTTTCAGCGCGTCACCCGCGATGAACCGCATGCGCCGCGCTGGTTGAGTTTCCCTGGTTTCATCCCTGAACTGGCCCAACAGCACAACGGCGTGGATTTTGTGCCCGCCGCAGAAGGTCTGTGGCCGGTAGAACGCTATCTTTCTCTCATTACCGGTGAACTTCCGCGTCTGCGTGATGATGCAACCGGCTACGGGCCCTGTGGACACGATTTTATCGTACATGTTGATATACCCCAGGACGTCGAGCAAGCCTGGCTGCAGCTAAAAAATGATACCGCGCTGACCGACTTACTGGAGAGCCGTTCTCTGTAATTCTTGCTGCCCGTTTGTCGGCGTTTTACGGTAAACGGGCAGAAATCCTACTTGGTTTTTCTCTTTATTCTTACTTTTCCAGACGCTTTTATGAAGCAGTTCACAGAACCGCCACTCCAGCGATAATGCGTCATGCATGATTGATATTAATTAACAATAGTTTTACTTGTTAAAAACAAATCAGTCACAGGAGAGCCGCATGTCAGTACCCGTACAACATCCTATGTATATCGATGGGCAGTTTGTGACCTGGCACGATGACGCCTGGATTGATGTCGTCAATCCGGCCACGGAAGAGGTTATCTCGCGTATTCCCGATGGGCGTGCCGAAGATGCGCGTAAAGCGATCGATGCCGCGGATCGCGCTCAGCCGCAATGGGAAGCGTTGCCTGCCATTGAACGGGCAAACTGGTTACGCAAAATTTCTGCAGGTATCCGCCAGCGAGCCGATGAAATCAGCGCGTTGATTGTGGCGGAAGGTGGAAAAATTCAACAACTGGCTGACGTTGAAGTCGCGTTTACCGCCGACTATATCGATTACATGGCGGAGTGGGCGCGTCGCTATGAAGGCGAGATCCTGCAAAGCGATCGTCCGGGTGAGAATATCCTGCTGTTTAAGCGTGCACTGGGCGTGACGACGGGCATTCTGCCGTGGAACTTCCCGTTTTTCCTGATTGCCCGCAAACTGGCTCCCGCCTTGCTGACGGGAAATACCATCGTCGTTAAGCCGAGTGAATTCACACCGAATAACGCCATCGCCTTTGCCAAAATTGTTGATGACATTGGTTTACCGCGCGGGGTCTTTAACCTGGTGCTGGGACGCGGTGAAACGGTCGGGCAGGAGCTGGCCGGAAACCCGAAGGTCGCCATGGTGAGCATGACCGGTAGCGTCGGTGCGGGTGAGAAAATTATGGCCGCAGCGGCCAAAAACATCACCAAAGTTTGTCTGGAGTTGGGTGGCAAGGCCCCGGCTATCGTGATGGACGATGCTGACCTTGAGCTGGCGGTGAAGGCTATTGTTGACTCGCGGGTGATCAATACCGGACAGGTATGCAACTGTGCCGAGCGTGTATACGTTCAGAAAGGTATCTATGACCAGTTCGTTAATCGTCTGGGTGAGGCGATGAAAGCCGTGCAGTTTGGCAATCCGGCCGAACGCAATGACATTGCGATGGGGCCGCTGATTAATGCCGCTGCGCTGGCGCGTGTAGAGCAAAAAGTCGAGCGAGCGGTTCAGGAAGGCGCCCGTGTGGTGCTGGGTGGTAAAGCCGTTGCCGGTAAAGGTTATTACTATCCGCCGACATTACTGTTAGACGTGCGCCAGGATATGGCGATTATGCACGAGGAGACGTTTGGTCCGGTGCTGCCGGTGGTGTCATTTGATACGCTGGAACAGGCGTTGACGATGGCCAATGACAGTGACTACGGACTGACCTCATCGATCTATACGCAGAATCTGAATACGGCAATGAAGGCGATTAAGGGGCTGAAGTTTGGCGAAACCTATATTAATCGCGAAAACTTCGAGGCGATGCAGGGCTTCCACGCTGGCTGGCGCAAGTCCGGGATTGGCGGGGCAGATGGTAAACACGGTCTGAATGAATACCTGCAAACACAGGTAGTGTATTTGCAGTCTTAAGTTTTTCGCCGGGTGAGCCTGTACGCCACCCGGCGCAATTCTCACACTTTGGTGGCGATCCAGTTCATCATCATTTCCGGCCAGATGGCCAGCGGTAACCCTTGCGCATCGCGAATACCAAATCCGTGCTTACCGCGTTCAAACAGATGCATTTCGACCGGAACGCCCAGCCCACGTAGCGAATTAAAGAAAACCAGGCTGTTTTCTACTTTCACCGCCGGATCGTCGATGGCGTGTAGCAGGAATGTCGGCGGTGTCGTGTTATCCACTCGCTCTTCCAGAGAATAGTGGCGCAGATCTTCCTTTTCGGGCGTAGCGCCAACCAGCTCAAGACGAGAGCCCGGGTGGCCGATGTCTTCACGCAGAGTAATCACCGGGTAGACCAACGCCATGAACGCAGGACGCGTTGGTTGCTCGTCTATGCTATCAATCGGTGTATAAACCGGTTCGGCAAACCGGGTTCCCAGACTGGCGGCTACGTGACCACCGGAAGAGAAGCCCAACACACCGATACGATCAGGGTTAATTTTCCATTCATGGGCGTTGGCGCGAATGTAGCGCATGGCGCGCTGGGCATCGGCCAGCGGCGCGTTTGCACCTTCCTCATGGCCATCACCCGGCATGCGGTAGGTCATCACAAACAGGGTATAACCGCGGGCGTTAAAGAATGGTGCCAGTACGCTGCCTTCTTTATCCATCACCACGCGACGGTAAGAACCTCCCGGTGTAACAAGGATCCCTACGCCGTTAGGTTTTTCGGGGGCATAAACGGTAATTTCCGGGGCACGAATACCGGTGACCGCACGATCATACTGAGATGTTCCTGTATGTCGGTGTTCTGGCGTAAAGACCGCATCGCTGTTTTTTGCTCCGGGGGCTTCACTCTGCGGCCAGAATGAGACGGTGGTTGCGTGGGCAACGGCTTGCTCCATCATGTTTTCTAACGTTTCACGACTCAGTGCTTCCATTACTATGCTCCCTCAGTGGCAAAGGTTAGCTATAGCACAGTCAGTGAATTGAAAACGGGGAGAGACTCACAACGTATTGAATTCGCGGGAAATGAAAGAGGGCGGAGGCAGGCCTCCGCCAGAACATTAGAGCTTGATAAATTTATCCAGCGTACGAATAAGCTGGGTGACAAAACCGTATTCGTTATCGTACCAGGCGACGGTTTTTACCAGTTGCAGATCGCCCACTTCGGTAATCTCGGTTTGTGTTGCATCAAATACCGAACCGAAATGCGAGCCAATGACATCTGACGAGACGATTTCCTCGTCGGTATAACCAAACGACTCATTATTTTGCGTGGCTTTTTTCAGCGCGTTGTTGACCTCTTCAGCAGTGACTTTTTTCCCCAATATCGATACCAGTTCCGTGACAGATCCTGTTTTCACCGGAACACGCTGGGCATGGCCTTTTAATTTTCCGCTCAACGCCGGAATAACCAGACCAATGGCCTTGGCGGCACCAGTGGTATGGGGAATGATGTTCTCTGCTGCTGCCCGTGAGGCGCGCAGATCTTTCCCGCGTGGACCATCAACCAGCGACTGCGTTCCCGTGTAGGCGTGGATGGTGGTCATAGTGCCAAGCTGAATACCGAAGCTATCGTGCAGCGCTTTCGCCATCGGTGCCAGGCAGTTGGTGGTGCACGATGCGACCGAGATAATCCGATCGTTCGCATCCATTGTGTCGTCGTTGACGTTAAAGACAATGGTCTTCATGTCGCCAGCCGGGGCGGATATCAGCACTTTTTTGGCCCCTGCATTCAGGTGTGCGTTGGCTTTTTCTGTCGAGGTATAAAAACCGGTGCATTCGATGATTATCTCAGTGCCAGTGGTTTTCCACGGGATATTTTTGGCCTCTTTTTCTGCGTAGACTGCGATTTTTTTACCGTCGACAATCAGCGCGTCTTCGGTAAAGTCGATGCTCCAGGGAAACGGGCCGTAGTTTGAATCGTGCTTTAACAGATAGGCGAGAATTTTGGGCGAGGTGAGGTCATTAATGGCCACAACCTCCACGTTGCTTTTGACTTCCAGTAGCCGACGCAATACCAGACGACCGATACGACCAAAACCGTTAATGCCAATTTTACTCATGGTTTTCTCCTGTCAGGATGAGGCGGTACGACATATTTTCCTTACCAGGCTTAGTCCAGACAGGCATCCTCGGCAATAGCGGTTCTTGCTGTTAAGCGTAAGCGACTGAAAATGGGTGAACAAAAGTTAATGAATTTTTAACAAAAGCCCGTTATGTTGACGCATTATTGTTTTTATTCAGGAAGTGTTATGGGGAATAAGTATTCTGGCCTGCAAATCGGTATTCACTGGCTGGTCTTTTTGTTAGTTATTGTGGCCTATAGCGCCATGGAGTTTCGCGGATTTTTCCCGCGCAGCTATCGTCCCTTATTCAACATGGTGCACGTATCCTGTGGTATCACGATATTAACGCTGATGGTGGCGCGTCTGCTGGTCAGGCTGAAATATCCGGCACCGCCGATTGTGCCAAAACCAAAGCCAATGATGACTGGCATGGCGCATCTGGGGCATCTGGTTATCTATCTGTTGTTTATTGTGCTGCCTATTATTGGGCTGGTGATGATGTACAACCGGGGTAATCCGTGGATTGCATTCGGCATCGTTATGCCGCATGCGGCAGAGGCTAACTTTGATTTAGTGGATATGCTGAAGTCCTGGCACGTGACGCTGGCAAACCTGGGTTATTTTGTTATTGGTTTGCATGCCGTTGCCGCCCTGATGCATCACTATTTCTGGAAGGATAATACGCTGTTGCGCATGATGCCGCGTAAACGCTCCTGAGGTAACGCCCCGCAAATGCGGGGCATTTTTTTAGCCGATTAATTTTCGCAGGGTGGTGCTTTTCGTACGCTTTGAACCTGGGAGACGCGTTTTTTCAGGCTGACGATAGCCAGCGCAACAACAATCAGCACAATACCGCAGCCTTCAACAACGCCAGGCTCTTCACCCAGCAACCACCAGGAAAACAGAACGCCACAGACAGGTACCGCCAGCGTACTTAAGCTGGCAATACTGGCTGGTAAGTTACGCAACACAAACAGCCATAAACTCCATGCCAGCGCCGTCGCCAGCACGGCGCTATAAGCTAATGCCCAGAAAACGACAGGTTGCCAGTCTGGATCTCGCTGTGGAACCAGCCAGGCCACTAGGCTCATCACCAGCGCGGCATACAGCATCTGCCATGCGGTCAGCGCTAACAGATCGATATTCGGATGGCGGGTATACATTCGCTTGGCGACAATCGCGCTGCCCCCCCAACTGATCCCAGAAAGGATCGCCAGTAGCGCGCTCTGCATTGAGGCAAAGTTCAGTTGCCATGGCTGTAAAACCAGCAATAATCCCGCAGCTGCCACGGCAATGGCGAAATACTGTAAACGCCGCATGCGTTCACCGAGGAAAATGGCGGCCATAATCACCACCCAGAATGGCATGGTATAACTCAGTATGGCTACTTTACCTGCACCGCCGCTGACTAGCGCCCATTGTGATAATCCAACCATGCCGCATGTTTGTAGTAAGGCGATCGCTAACGTATAGCCGAAAGGTGTCGGGCGCATTCCTCGGCCACGCAGTAACAGAACGATGAATAACAATAATGCTCCAAAAGAACAGCGTAGTGCAGTGAAGTCGAACGCGCCGATGTAGTACGTGACCTGTTTCATCGCGATCCAGCTGTAGCTCCAGATGAGCGTTAAGGTGATGAGGCCGCCAATGGCCAGCGGATGACTTTTCCCTGCGGTGGTCATAATGTGTCCGTTTTAATGATTTTAGTACGCCACTATACGCGCTTTCAGGGCGCCGTAGTCGTTATCATTCCGGCTGAGTACATGTCGCGAAAATTTGTACTTTCTTCTGTGGAATAAAACCGAAAATTATTTTTCCAGATAGCATAAACGCTTACCGGCAAGATGATTAAACAACGCTCAGTTCGCCACGTCTGTCACTTGATCACTGTCCTCATTAAAACTACTGTATATAAATACAGTTATATGAGAGGCAGATTATTATGTTGTTTTTCCAGCCAGTAGAACATCGCGAAATCAAACAATTCCCGCTATTTAGCGATCTCGTGCCCTGCGGTTTTCCTTCTCCGGCGCAGGATTACGTTGAGAAACGTATCGATCTTAACGACCTGTTGGTGCAGCATCCCAGCGCAACCTATTTTGTTAAATCGTCTGGCGACTCCATGATGGGGGCAGGGATCGGTGCTGGCGACTTGCTGGTAGTCGACAGTGCCAGAAAAGCGGCCCACGGAGACATTGTGATTGCTGCTATTGAAGGCGAATTCACCGTTAAGCGCCTGCAATTGCATCCGGTGGTGATGCTGAAGCCAGAGAACAGCGCCTACGCACCGATCATGATCGGCAGCGAGGACACGCTGGATATATTTGGCGTGGTGACATTTATCATTAAATCCGCGGGCTGATTATGTTTGCGCTGGTGGATGTTAATTCGTTTTATGCCAGTTGTGAATCGGCATTCCGACCGGACCTGAAAGGTAAACCCGTTGTTGTTCTTTCAAATAATGATGGTTGTGTCATTGCCAGCAGCGCGGAAGCGAAGGCGCTTGGCGTCAATATGGGAGCACCATACTTCAAACAAAAAGATCTGTTCAGGCGCTGCGGCGTGTTCTGCTTTAGTTCGAACTACGAGCTGTATGCGGATATGAGCAGCAGGGTAATGTCGATTCTGGAGGAGCTGTCTCCGCGCGTGGAAATGTACAGTATCGATGAAGCCTTTTGTGATTTAACTGGCGTGCGAAACTGCAGGGATCTTACAGATTTTGGTCGTGAAATCAGAGAAACCATTTTACAGAAAACGCGCCTCACGGTTGGGGTCGGTATCGCCCAGACCAAAACCCTGGCCAAGCTGGCGAACCATGCTGCCAAAAAGTGGCAGGAACAGACTGACGGGGTGGTGGATCTCTCGAATATTGAGCGTCAGCGTAAGCTGATGGCTGCGCTCCCGGTTGATGAAGTCTGGGGTGTCGGACGCCGTATCAGTAAAAAACTGGACGCTATGGGCATTAAAACGGTCTGCGACCTGGCGGATACCGATATTCGCTTTATCCGCAAACATTTCAACGTTGTGCTTGAGCGCACTGTGCGGGAATTGCGCGGTGAACCGTGCCTGGCGTTGGAAGAGTTTGCGCCAGTTAAGCAGGAGATCATTTGTTCAAGATCGTTTGGTGAAAAACTCACGGATTACAATGCGATGAGAGAGGCTATTTGTACCTATGCTGCACGTGCTGCGGAAAAATTACGCAGAGAGCACCAGTTCTGCCGGTTTATCTCTACGTTTATCAAAACCAGCCCATTTTCCCTGAATGAACCGTATTACGGTAACAGCGCATCGATAAAACTGCTGACACCAACCCAGGATAGTCGGGAAATTATAAGGGCGGCCACACGTAGCCTGGACGCAATATGGCGGGAGGGGCTGCGTTATCAAAAAGCAGGGGTTATGCTGGGCGATTTTTTTAGTTCTGGCGTTGCGCAGTTGAATCTGTTTGATGACAACGCCCCACGGCATAACAGCGATAAGCTGATGGCCGTTCTGGATACACTCAATGCTGAAAAGGGTAAAGGAACACTCTATTTTGCCGGACAAGGTATACAACAACCGTGGGCAATGAAGCGAGATATGCTTTCACCGCGTTATACAACGAGATATAGCGATTTACTGCGGGTGGGATAGCCATTGTTATCGTAAATAAGCGTCCAGAGCGATTATAAAACTGTCCAGAAATAAATAAAAAAACGATTATCAGCCTTCATTAAAAATCTTATTGTAGCGCCGACTAACAGATAACTAACTGACAAACGGCAAGTCTATAATAGGAAATTTATGAAAAAGACGCTTATTACACTCATTATTGCAAATGCGCTGACCGCGACTACGGCATTTGCCGCAGCGGATGCGGGAACCTGGTATGCTGGTGGGAAATTTGGTTGGTCGCATTACTTTGATACCAGCGCAAGCCAGCAAACGGGGGCTAATGGTAATAAATATGGTGATGTTGGTTTTGATAGCGATAACGTCGGTGGTGGTGTATTTACAGGCTATCAGATTACTCCATGGCTGGCAGTTGAAGGCGGTTATGACTATTTAGGCAACATGCAATTCAACGGTAAAAATGGCGCATCTGGTTCTCAAATGAAAAGTCAGGGCCTGCAATTATCTCTGAAGGCAAGTTATGGTCTGACAGATAATTGGGATCTCTACGGCCGTGCAGGGGCAATGGGATATCGCGCGGAGTCAGATATTAAAGGCAATAACCGCTTTGATACCGGTGTGCGTCCGGTTGTGGCTGTTGGTACGGAATATGCCTTTAACAAGAACTGGGCTGGCCGCGTGGAATATCAATGGGTGAGCAATGTGGGTAATGAAAACCAGATTGGCGTATCAAGCGATGTTAGTTCCGTTACCGCTGGGTTGTCATATCGCTTTGGCCAGCATGACGACGCGGAGGTTACGCCTGCACCGGCAGTTGCCGCAACTCCTGCGCCTGAACCTCAGCGTTTTAACTTAAAATCTGATGTGATGTTTGGTTATGATTCAGCAGCATTAACCCCAGAAGGGAAAGCGGCGATTGCGCAGTTATACCGAAATCCCGGTCTGCAACCGGCCAAAGACAAAGCGACCGTTGTTATTGGCTATAGCGATCGCACCGGAGCCGCAGATTATAACCAGCAACTGTCAGCCCAGCGCGCGCAGGCTGTTGCCGATGAATTAGTCGCGTTAGGCATGCCAGCTGCAAATATTACTGCACAAGGACATGGTTCGAGTGATTCTGTCACGGGATCCAGTTGTGATGGGCAGACCGGACAGCAGCTGATTAATTGCCTTGCTCCAGATCGCCATGTCGTTGTTGAGATCACTGATAAGTACTAAATCGGTGTACAAAAGCCCTCCACATTATCGAATGGGGAGGGCTTTTTTATTCGCACAGTGGACTATCATTAACTGTGACAAATTAAAGATGTTAGAGCGTAATTATGTTCATAGAATCCTTAGTTTCGAGAGCTAAAGGTAGATTATGGCGTTATTTTCTGCCACGGTTTACTCTGAAAAATCATGTGGATGATCAAGTATATAATTACTATGGTGTTTATTTTTCGGATGTAAAACAAGAAAAATATCAGCTTGTGAGCCTAAGAGGCAAAAATGTTGTGCTTGAAAAATGGCATGCTGAGCAGCACGCCTATATGGAGAAAATAAACCTTCCACTCAATGATATTGAAAAAATGAATGTTGAGATTATTCATTGGAGAAAGCAAGGTCCGTTAAGGTTTGATTCGATTTTTCTTTTTGCAGTAAATTATTTTACACGTATTGCTTATGCAAAAAATGCTCTGACGAGAGCAAAAAGCAATCTCTTTTCTTCATTCGCCAGTAACAAGGCGTTGAGTGGACTTGATCGTATAATGTTGCTACAGATGCTGGTGAACGAATATGTACATCAATCGCCAGAGAAAACTCACACTGGAGTAACATGTGATGAGGTTATTGATCTATTGTACGGGACGCTTTGGTATAAACATATCAAGAATGAAGATTTCAGGAGGAAGGTCTTTCTGCTTCTCCAGTCACTTGTAATTACAGAAGATGTCAGATTTAGTGATGAAAAATATTATATACAAGGCAAGGCTATTTCAACAATTGTTTCATGGGAATCTGAAGAGAGAAGGGACAAGCAACATTTCAGGATCCAACGAAACATTAACCGCTTAATGCTTGTAATTACTGCATCCACATTGATGATCACGATAGCAATATTAGCTCAGGCAGGTCTTATTAATTTACTTAATCTTTGGGAGCATCTAACACAATTAAAACCCATCCGTGTGTTGTTCAAACTAATATGATAATAATCATCAATAGTCGTTTTGTTTCTGGCGATCCGACAGGGGCTTCACGAGATGCTACGCCACCGTGTTTCTGTCAGATCGCCGAACCGCACATTCAAATTGTCACTTTATTATTTTTTAAACATGAATTTTAATTGCTGAAGAAACACCACCAGTACGGCTACGGACCAGCCTACCATGAGGGCACCGACAAGCCCTTCAGCTGCGCCAATCAATCGCCATTCTGCCGGTAATGTCACATCACCATAGCCAAGAGTTGCATAGCTTACGAGAGAGAAGTAACTGGCTGACTCCCAGTTTTCTAGCGCACCAGAAATTATGTAAAAAATTGCAAAAACGCCAGCTTCTGCGAGGTGTGCCATAAGAGCAGTTGCAACAACAATTACATATTCTGAATATGAAGTGAAATGTTGATTTTTTGTTTATACGTAGTTTTTCCATTACCCATAACATCCAAAACGTATGAATTATAACGGTAATAGTTAATAGTGCGAAAACAAATAAAATTATCATGCTGGCTCTTTGGACGGTTAAGGGTATAGGGTTGAGTTGATATTTCTGGAATGTACACGGAAGGAAATATAAAGCCAAATACTATTCATGCAGATGATTATTAATGAATGTTGTTATTTAATTGTTTATTGTATAAAAAATTAAATTGGCTAGTTAAACGTGTTAAGAATCTGATGGTGATACTTTCATTGCAGAGAAAATAAAGCAATGCCATTCTTAAATCCTGCCTCGTCTTGCATATAAGTTGGTATCGACTTTGAAAATGCTGGAATAAAAAGGGCATTGTATGCATCGAGCAGCACCCTTGAGTGCACGTATGGGGCACCGAAAGGCTGCATATGTTCACACATGGCTGAAAGTGACTTAACCTAATCTACTGATATTAAATAAGTCTTATATTTTACAATGAAATAACAAATCTGATAGTATACCCCCCTATAGTATCTGGAGGGCGTATGCCGCATTCACCTGAAGACAAGAAACGCATTCTCACCCGTGTACGCCGTATTCGCGGTCAAGTTGATGCGCTTGAGCGTGCACTGGAATCAGGCGAACCGTGTCTGGCAATCCTGCAGCAAATTGCCGCCGTGCGCGGTGCATCCAATGGCCTGATGGGCGAAATGGTTGAGATCCATCTGAAAGACGAGCTGGTCAGCGGAGAAACAACGCCAGACCAGCGTGCCGTGCGCATGGCTGAAATCGGCCATCTTCTGCGTGCTTATCTAAAATAACATCATCACCTCGCAATAATGGGAAGAGACAAATGAAATCACGTGCAGCAGTTGCATTCGGCCCCGGCCAACCGTTAAAAATTGTCGAAATCGACGTCGCACCGCCAAAGAAAGGTGAAGTGCTGGTTAAAATTACCCATACCGGCGTGTGCCACACCGACGCCTTTACGCTCTCTGGCGACGATCCGGAAGGCGTATTCCCGGCGGTACTTGGCCATGAAGGTGGCGGCATTGTGGTTGAAGTAGGCGAAGGCGTCACCAGTCTGAAGCCGGGCGATCATGTGATCCCGCTGTACACCGCAGAGTGCGGCGAGTGTAAGTTCTGTAAATCGGGTAAAACCAACTTGTGCCAGGCCGTACGTGCGACCCAGGGCAAAGGTCTGATGCCGGATGGCACAACGCGCTTCTCGTATAACGGTGAGCCGATTTATCACTATATGGGCACCAGCACCTTCAGCGAATACACCGTTTGCGCGGAGATCTCTCTGGCGAAGGTTAACCCGCAGGCCCCGCTGGACAAAGTGTGTCTGCTGGGTTGTGGCGTGACCACCGGTATCGGAGCAGTCCATAACACCGCAAAAGTGAAAGAAGGCGACACCGTCGCCGTATTTGGTCTGGGCGGTATTGGTCTGGCGGTAATTCAGGGCGCGGTGCAGGCGAAAGCCGGGCGTATTCTGGCCGTTGATACCAATCCGGAAAAATTTAAGCTGGCAGGTGAAATGGGCGCGACCGATTTCATCAACCCGAAGGATTACGACAAACCGATTCAGGATGTGATCGTTGAGCTGACCGACGGCGGCGTGGATTTTAGCTTTGAATGTATCGGCAACGTTAACGTGATGCGCGCGGCACTGGAATGTTGCCATAAAGGATGGGGCGAAAGCATCATCATTGGCGTGGCGGGAGCAGGGCAAGAGATCAAAACGCGTCCGTTCCAGTTGGTTACCGGGCGTGTCTGGCGCGGTTCCGCGTTTGGCGGTGTGAAAGGGCGTACTCAACTTCCTGGCATGGTTGAAGAAGCAATGAGTGGGAAAATTCAGTTGGATCCCTTTATTACCCACCGTTTACCGCTGGAGCAGATTAACGAAGCGTTCGATTTAATGCATCAGGGTAAGTCCATCCGTACCGTTATCCACTTTGGCGATAACTGATTCATTGGCCAGCGGATTTAACCGCTGGCACTTTCCTGAATTTTTTAGAATTATGTTGTGAAAGTGTGACGAATCCGGCGCTTTTCACGGTAAGTAAACTTCCCGGATTGCCGATGACTATCTAACGGGCGTGTTTTCACGCATAAACCCTACAAGAGAGTCGACGGTCATGGACAACACTACATCGATGCAAGCCCAGCATAAACTGGGCTTTCTGCATCAAATCCGGCTGGTTCCGCTGTTTTCCTCCATTCTCGGTGGCATCCTTCTGCTGTTCGCCTTAAGTTCCGGACTGGCAAGCTATTTTCTTATGCAGGCCGATCGCGATCAGCGCGACGTGACCGATGAGATTCAGGTCAGGATGGGGTTATCTAACAGCTCTAACCATTTACGTACCGCACGTATCAACATGATCCACGCCGGCGCGGCGAGCCGTATTGCCGAAATGGATGACATGAAGGCCAATATTGCCGAGGCCGAAAAACGGATCAAGCAGTCGCAGGACGGTTTCAATGCTTATATGTCACGCGCGGTAAAAACGTCTGCCGATGAAGCGTTAGATGCTGAACTGAGCGCCAGCTTCAAAGCCTATATCGACGGCTTACAGCCTATGTTGAAGTACGCTAAAAACGGCATGTTTGAAGCGATCATCAACCATGAAAATGAACAGGCCCGACCGCTGGACTCTGCTTACAATAAGGTATTGTTAAAAGCGATCGACATTCGTACCGCAAGGGCGAACCAGTTAAGCGAACAGGCGCATCAGCGTACACAACTCGGCATGGCTTTTATGCTGGGTGCATTCGTTCTTGCGCTGGTGCTAACCGTGATGACGTTCATTGTTCTGCGTCGTACCGTCATTCACCCTCTGCTACGCGCGGCCCAGCGTATTGAGCGAATTTCATCAGGCGATCTGACGATGCACGATGAACCGACCGGGCGTAGCGAAATTGGCCGTCTGAGCCGTCACCTACAGACAATGCAACGATCGTTGGGGAAAACGGTGGGCACGGTACGTCAGGGCGCGGAAGAAATCTACCGCGGTACCAGCGAGATTTCGGCGGGTAATACCGATCTGTCTTCACGTACTGAACAACAGGCCGCAGCGATTGAACAAACGGCAGCCAGCATGGAAGAGCTGACCGCCACGGTGAAGCAAAACGCCGACAATGCGCATCACGCAAGCAAACTGGCGGAAGATGCGTCCGGTAAGGCCAGTCGGGGCGGTCAGATGGTTTCTGGCGTGGTGAAAACCATGGGTAATATCTCAACGAGTTCGAAGAAAATCTCCGAAATCACAGCCGTGATTAATAGCATTGCTTTCCAGACCAATATCCTGGCACTGAACGCTGCGGTTGAGGCGGCGCGGGCAGGAGAGCAGGGGCGTGGATTTGCCGTGGTCGCTAGTGAGGTCCGTACGCTGGCAAGCCGCAGCGCTCAGGCGGCAAAAGAGATTGAAGGATTGATCAGCGAATCGGTCCGACTGATTGACCAGGGCTCCGGAGAAGTCGTCGCGGCGGGCAATACGATGACGGATATTGTCGACGCGGTAAAACGCGTGACCGATATCATGCTGGAAATTGCGGCGGCTTCTGATGAGCAGAGCCGGGGTATCGTACAGGTGAGCCAGGCGATATCAGAAATGGATAAGGTTACGCAGCAAAATGCCTCGCTGGTTGAAGAAGCATCGGCTGCGGCGGCATCTCTCGAAGAGCAGGCGGCGCGCTTAACGGAAGCCGTAGGTACATTTCGCTTAACGGGAACGAGTGCAATTAAACGCCCTCCCGTAACCACTACGCCTGACCAATCGCGTCCGCAGACGGCAACGGCCAGTGGCGATAACTGGGAAACGTTTTAACAATAAATTAAGGGACCTGATGGTCCCTTAATATTTGGCATCAAAACGGTACGGTTTTGCGTATTGCGGCGATAAGGATCTGCGCGGCCTGAGAGAGTTGCACATCGACACGGGTAAGAATACCGATGGGCTCACCCGCACCGTGGGTAGGTATCGGCAACGACACCAGCGTCGCCTGGCGTAAATCCTCTCTAACCGCGCCTGAAGGTACAAACCACACATAGTCGTAATCAACCGTCAGCTGGCGGGAAAGCGATGCTGACAGCGTTTCAATGCAGCCTGGCGGCATTTTACAACCCTGACTTTGCAACAATGCTTCTGCGTGCTGGCGAGGCGCGGTTCCTTTTGGCGAAACCACCACCGGCCACTCCATTACCCGACTTAACGTGATAGTTTCCTGCAACAGCGGATGATTAGGGCGCACGACCAGTTTAAGTGATTCCAGAAACAACAATTCATAGTTCAGACCGACCATTAATTCCGGATCGGCCATGCGACCAATGCCAAGATCGATTTCCCCGGATTTTAAACCTGCCAGAATCATCGGATTGCTCATGGTGGCGACCTGTAGCGTGGTCTCCATTTGCTGCTTGTGGAAAGGACCAATTACCGCAGGCAGAATGCCCAGTGCCGCGGTGGGTAAGGCCCCGATCCGTACGACATCAGTCTGCGACTCTTCGCGCTGATTTAACGCTTGTCCGGCGGTGTTGAGCGCATCCAGCACTCTTACCGCATGGGTAAGAAACTGTTCTCCGGGCAGCGTTAACTGCGCGCCAAGGCGGCCACGCTCAAAGAGACGGGTACCGGTCAGTTGCTCCAGTTCATTTAGCGTTTTGGAGAGAGCCGGTTGGCTCAGGTTAAGGGTCTCAGCCGCGCGCCCCAACGTTCCCTGCTGTGCAACGGCGACAAAAGTATGAAGGTGGCGCAAGCGAATGCGCTGATTGAACAGAACATTTTTTTCCATAAGCGATGTTAAAAACAGAGCCGTATCGGTGACAAGTAAAGTTGTTTGTTTTTGATAACCTGATAGCAAAATATTATTAACATTTATCATGTTTTACTTACAACTGATTTATTTTGCTTATGTTTTGTACAGCATTGCTGGGTGGTGGGATCATGGAAGGGAGTGTGGCCAGTCGTTATACTTTGGTGATTGTTTACTTTTGAACGATTTCTCTTCACAAGGCACTGATGAATGATACATGTAATAGGGCACCTTAATCCCGATAGCGATGCCATCTGCACCGCCGCAATGACGGCGCGTTGGCTTAGTTTACGTGGCCAGCAGGCGACGGCATGGCGTTTGGGCGAGCCTAACCGCGAAACGCAGTTTATCTTTGAGCATGCGGGGCTGACAATGCCTGAACGGTTGACGTTTGAACTGACCGATCATGATGTCTGGCTGGTCGACTTCACCGAGCCGGCCCAGGGACCGGAATCGTTAACAGAAAGTAACGTGGTGGGAATTATCGATCATCACCGACTTGGTGGGTTAGTCACCCGTCTGCCACCGGAAGTGTGGGTGAAGCCTGTCGGCAGTAGCGCAACCCTGCTGTGGCAACTGATGACGGAGGATGAACGCAACCAATTATCTTCAGCTGAGGCTGTTTTACTGCTCGGCGCCGTATTGAGTGACACTGTCACGCTTCGTTCACCAACGACGACCACTGACGATCGCCTGGCGGTTGATGCGCTGGCCCAAAAAACCGGAGTGGATCTTGACGCTTTCAGTCGCGACCTGCTGTCAGCTAAAACAAGTGTGGAAGGGATGAGCGCCCGGGAACTTTTGCAGAAAGACATTAAAACCTTCACCATCCATGGACATTCAGTCTGTGTCGCGCAGCTCGAACTCTATGCGCTGCAACAGGTGGATGCGGTGCTGGACGATCTCCGTCAGGAAATGGCGCGCTATGCAGAAGAAAAGAACGCTGCGTTAGTCGTGCTGATGCTCACTGACATCAATCTGGGTGACACCAGCCTATGGTTTGCTGGATCAGAACTTTCAGACATCCCGCAGCCTTGCAAGGTCGAAGGTATGCTTAGCCGTAAAAAACAGATGCTGCCCTGGCTGGAAAGTCATTTGAAACCACGCCAGTAGGTACTGTTCATCTTTTGTATGGGTGGGAAGTTTACGCGGGGTCACACTTTGTAAATTCTTCCCACCGGAGTCAGCGGCGTTTTCTACACTCCAGGTAATATTCACTGGAGGCATGACATTATGGCGAACACCATCACGGCAGATGAGATTCGGGAACAATTTTCGCAGGCAATGTCAGCAATGTACCAGCAGGAAGTCCCGCAGTACGGCACGTTGCTGGAACTTGTCGCTGATGTGAATCTGGCGGTACTGGAAAATAATCCGACGCTGCATGAAAAACTGGCGAATGCGGATGAACTGGCCCGGCTAAACGTTGAGCGTCATGGTGCCATTCGAGTGGGTACCGCGCAGGAGCTTTCTACGCTGCGCCGGATGTTTGCCGTTATGGGCATGTATCCGGTGAGTTATTACGATCTCTCCCAGGCGGGCGTCCCTGTACATTCCACAGCCTTTCGTCCCATCGACGATGCCTCGCTATCGCGCAACCCGTTTCGGGTATTCACCTCGTTATTACGGCTCGAACTAATCGAAAACGCCGCGCTGCGGCAAAAAGCCGCTGAGATCCTCGCGAAACGCGATATTTTCACTCGCCGTTGCCACGAACTGCTGGATGAATTTGATGCGCAGGGCAGTTTTACATCTGAACAGGCGCAAGAATTTGTGCATGAAGCGCTGGAAACATTCCGCTGGCATCAGCATGCCACGGTCGATGAAGCGACCTATCACGCATTACACAACGAACACCGGCTGATTGCCGATGTGGTGTGCTTCCCCGGTTGTCATATCAACCATCTGACACCGCGAACGCTGGATATTGACCGGGTGCAGTCGATGATGCCGGAATGCGGCATTGAACCGAAAATACTGATTGAAGGGCCGCCGCGCCGCGAGGTGCCCATTTTATTGCGTCAGACCAGTTTCAAAGCGCTGGAAGAACCGGTGTTGTTTGCCGGTGAAATGCGCGGCACTCACACGGCACGTTTTGGTGAGATCGAACAGCGCGGCGTGGCCCTGACGCCGAAAGGTAGGGCGTTGTACGACGAATTGCTGAATAAAGCGGGAACGGGGAAAGACAATCTGACGCACCAGCTACATCTTCAGGAGGTGTTTAAAGCCTTCCCGGACAGCGAATTCCTGCTGCGCCAGCAGGGGCTAGCCTGGTTCCGCTATCGTCTGACGCCATCGGGTGAAGCGCATCGGCAGGCGATTCGCCCTGATGACGATCCGCAGCCGCTTATTGAACGGGGCTGGCTGGTTGCGCAACCCATCACCTACGAAGATTTTTTACCGGTGAGCGCCGCAGGAATTTTCCAGTCCAATTTGGGCAATGAAACACAGGCTCGCAGCCACGGAAATTCCAGCCGCGACGCGTTTGAACAGGCGCTGGGTTGCGCGGTTTATGATGAGTTTGCGCTGTATCAGGAGGCTCAAGAGCGAAGTAAACGTCGGTGTGGTTTACTTTAATGGAATTTACATGGGATTCGGTCTGTTCCCATCGACATAAAATATTTTCGATTTTGTACAGATAATCGGCGACCAACAATTGGATTATTAATGAATTTTGTCTAGAGTGAGCGGTCAGAAATGTGCACTCTCATGCCGCAGATTTTGACCGGCGCGGGACCATTTACACGACCAGAAGGACTCACTTTCAGGCATGAATCGCAGACGATTTATTAAAGGTTCAATGGCAATGGCCGCCGTGTGCGGAACCAGTGGTATTGCATCACTCTTTTCCCGCGCCGCCTTTGCGGCAGAGTCTGACATTGCAGACGGAAAAACCGTACGTTTTGATTTTTCCGTTCTGCAATCGATGGCCCATGACTTAGCACAGAAACCCTGGGGCGGTGCACCACGCGCGTTACCGGACACGCTGGCGAAACTGACGCCGCAGGCCTACAACAGCATTCAATATGACGCAGAGCAGTCTCTGTGGAACAATGTTGAAAATCGTCAGCTTGATGCGCAGTTCTTCCACGTGGGAATGGGCTTCCGTCGCCGTGTACGCATGTTCTCGGTTGATGGTAGTACGCATATGGCGCGTGAAATTCACTTCCGTCCGGAACTGTTTAAATACAACGACGCGGGTGTGGATACCAAACAATTGGAAGGGCAGACTGACCTCGGATTCGCTGGGTTCCGCGTGTTTAAAGCGCCAGAACTGGCCCGCCGCGACGTCGTTTCTTTCCTGGGCGCCAGCTATTTCCGCGCCGTGGATGACACCTATCAGTACGGTTTATCGGCCCGTGGTCTGGCGGTAGATACCTATACCGACAGCAAAGAAGAGTTTCCTGATTTCACCTCTTTCTGGTTTGAAACGGTTAAACCGGGCGCAACCTCCTTTACCGTGTATGCGCTTCTCGACAGCCCAAGCGTAACCGGCGCATTCAAGTTCGTGATCCACTGCGAGAAAACGCAGGTGATTATGGATGTACAAAACCACATCTATGCGCGCAAAGACATCAAGCAGCTCGGCATTGCGCCGATGACCAGCATGTTCAGCTGCGGCAACAACGAGCGTCGTATGTGCGACACTATTCACCCGCAAATCCATGACTCCGATCGTCTGGCGATGTGGCGGGGCAATGGCGAGTGGATCTGCCGTCCGCTGAATAACCCGCAAAAGCTGCAGTTCAACGCCTATACCGATAACAACCCGAAAGGGTTTGGCTTGCTGCAACTCGATCGCGACTTCTCCCATTATCAGGACATCATGGGCTGGTATAACAAGCGCCCAAGCCTGTGGGTCGAACCGCGCAACCAGTGGGGCAAGGGGACCATCGGTCTGATGGAGATCCCGACGACCGGCGAAACGCTGGATAACGTTGTCTGCTTCTGGCAGCCGGACAAGAAGATCAAAGCCGGCGATGAGCTGGAATTCAAATATCGCCTGTACTGGAGCGCTCAGCCGCCGGTGCGTTCGCCGCTGGCTCGCGTGATGGCGACCCGGACAGGCATGGGCGGTTTCCCGGAAGGATGGGCACCGGGCGAGCATTACCCGGAAAAATGGGCGCGTCGTTTTGCCGTTGACTTCGTTGGTGGTGATCTAAAAGCGGCTGCGCCGAAAGGCATTGAACCGGTGATTACGCTCTCCAGCGGTGAAGCGAAACAGATTGAGATCCTCTACGTGGAGCCTATCGACGGTTATCGCATTCAGTTTGACTGGTATCCGACTTCTGACTCAACCGATCCGGTAGATATGCGTATGTTCCTGCGTTGTCAGGGTGACGCCATCAGCGAAACCTGGCTGTATCAGTACTTCCCGCCAGCGCCGGATAAACGTCAGTACGTTGACGACCGCGAGATGCGTTAATCACGCCCTTTACGGCTCTCCTGATGGGGAGCCGTATCTGCATTCATCCTCATAACGACTCTGTACACTATTTACTCGATCCTGTTCGCATTTTTCTGTATGGCAAATGGGTACTCTGTGGGTGTGTATTTCTTATACACGTTCTTGTCCACTAACAGGGAGAAAGTATGTTTCCAGAATACAGAGACCTTATTTCCCGACTGAAATCCGAGAACCCTCGCTTTCTGTCCTTATTCGAAAAACACAACAGCCTTGATCATGAGATCTCCAGACTGGAAGGTTCGGATGGTCGGGGGTATAGTTTGGACATTGTTCGTCTTAAGAAACAGAAACTCCACCTGAAGGAAGATCTGCTCAAAATATTGCAAAAAGAGAGTGTCAGTGAGAGCTAAGTAGAACGGCGCTTGCTGTGTAAAAGGGCTTCCTGCGAGAAACGGAAGCCCTTCCTGTTTTTAGGTGTTAATCGACCATCACGCGTTTGTTCGTCGCCCCCCAGAGGATCGACATTTCAGTGAACAACGCGCCGCTAATTTCTTCGACTTCTTCTGCACTAACCTGCGCATTTCCCTGTTTACCGAACAGCACCACTTCATCACCGGATGCAACCTGCGGCAAATCGGTTACATCGACGATCACGGTATTCATGGATGTTTTACCCAGTACCGGAACCCGCTGGCCGCGGATCAGCACGTGCCCCGCATTACTGAACACACGGCGATAACCATCGGCATAACCTGTCGGGATATTGGCCTGAACGGAATCACGTTTAAGGGTATAGGTTCTGTCATACCCGACGGTGTTTTCTTTGGGGTAATGGTTTACCGACGCGATGGCAGATTTAAACGTCATGACGCGTTTGTATTCGGTGCTGGCGATGGTATCGCCATAGAAAATACCGCCAACACGCACCATGTCGAGCCAGGATTCTGGAACGGTCAGGGTAGCGAACGTATTCGCGACATGCAGGGTGACATCTTCGCGCTTAAGACCGGTAATTTTCAGTACCTGGGCTGATTGCGTATTGAAACGGGCCAGATCGCGTTTTACCACTGCCGCATCTTCTTCCGGGAAATGCGACATGATGCCGACAATTTTCAGGCCGGGTAATGCGGAAATAGCGCGTGCTTCTTCCAGACCTGCAGCGGTACTGACTTCCAGACCGTTACGCGACATACCGCCAGAGTTCAGCGCCAGATGGATACGAATAGTTTTACCTTTCTCCTGAGCGATTGCACTTAAACGCTTAGCCATATCCAGATTACCGATAAGCTCTTCGGTATCGAAATCCGCCGCCTGGCGCATCTCTTTTTCCGTCGCGTTACGCACGCGCATGAGCTGCGATGTATAGCCTGACTGGCGAACGGTACTAATCTCCTCGTTGCTGGCGATGCCAATACATTGTACGCCGTTTTGCATCATCACCGGTGTTACCAGTGAGAGATCGTGGCCATACGCGTCGCCTTTAAGAATGGCGCACATCCGGGTTTTATCTCCCAGCAGTTGCTGAACTTTATGAATGTTATATTCCAGCGCGCTACGGGAAATTTCCAGCGTGGTATTATCCACGACCTGTTGCTTATTGACGGCAAAGGGAACGGGGCCCGCTTGCGTGGTAGAAACAGGTTGGTGACAGGCGGTAATCAGTAAAAGCGGAATAAGTGCTAAACGACCCAAAGGTGCTGCCATGCTTGCTCCTTAGCAATAGAATGAAAGTGTTATTGTCATCATTACGGTCTATCCATGAGGGGATACCCGGATCACCAGAGTAACGGGTTCCACGCCAGAGATTCTTTCTAAGTGATTGCTGTTACAGCATAAAAATAAGACATCCTCGGTGCTAAACAGAGTAATATCGGCTACTGCCAGTCAGAAATGCCCCGTTTACGATCGCAAAGGAGATAAACATGTCAGAAATAATTATCGTTAGTGACGCGCTGGAACTGCGGGCGGTAGAAGAACACCACGTCACCCCTCTGCATCAGTTGGTGCTTAAAAATAAAACCTGGCTCCAACAGTCACTGAACTGGCCGCAGTTTGTCGAATCTGAGGACGACACGCGTAAGAACGTGCAGGGGAATATGATGTTGCACCAGCGCGGCTACGCCAAAATGTTCCTTATTTTCGAACATGGGGAGGTGGCTGGCGTTATCTCGTTTAACCAGATAGAGCCGCTGAACAAAGCCGCTTATATTGGTTATTGGCTGGATGAAGAGCACCAGGGCAAAGGCATTCTGTCTCAGGCGCTACAGGCAATGATTCGTCATTATGCGCAGCGCCAGGAGATTCGCCGCTTCGTGATTAAATGTCGTGTAGATAACGTCAGAAGCAACCAGGTTGCACTGCGCAATGGCTTCCGACTGGAAGGATGTATGCAACAGGCGGAGTTCCTTAATGGCGATTACCATGACGTGAATCTCTACGCCCGCATCATTGATGGCTCTTCAGAATAAACCGGCGATAGGGGTGCGCGTGATACGTTGTTCGCCGTTGATCACTTTTGGCCCGCGCAGATGGATCGCATCGCCATCAAAGGCTTCAACTTGGGCCTGATCGGTTATCTCAATATGATGCTCGATCAGCACTTCACCCAGAATACAGGCATAGCCTTCAATCAGGATGTGACCGTCAAGCTGGAGCGGTCCGCCACGTAATTGCGCATGCCCCCCAACCAGCACGTGGTGTTTCAGCACGCAGTTACCTTCAACCACCGCGTGTTCCGCCACCTGCGAGCTGTAGCGCAGGGTAGGAATGGCGTCTTCATCCGTTCCGGCGATGACGCGTGCATGCCCATAGACTTTGGCGCAATCGCAGATCCAGACATTATTCTCTTCGTTGCCTTCTATCCGTGCAAAATCAAAAACTTCAGCCCGATGTTCTATAAAGGCATAATTGATCATCGCATCGCCATAGATTTGCGCCTGATGCACCACGCGTGAATTGCTGACTGCCGCCCGCTCGTAAATTTGCAGGAGCTGGTCGCTTTCACGGGTTAACCCTCTGGCCGCAATGATTTCAGAGTCACACACAATGCGTGCATCACCGCAGATGAGGCACTCACCGCGAACGACAGAATCCTGAATGGTGACGTTGTCACGTATTTGCGCGTTATGGCTGATTTCTGCTCGGTCAATCCAGACGGCATCACCAATTTGCGCGCCATCTCTGACCACGCTTGCCTGTGTAATACGGGCGTCTCCGGTTATCGTCGCGCCGGAAAACGCGAGCGCATTCTCATCGTATATCCAGCAATTACCGCTTTGCGACAGAACGCTTTCATCATCAATCCAGCCACCGAGCGTACCGGATCTAACATCATTAAAATCAATGAGTGCGATGATTTGGCGTAGTAATACACTTTTTTTATTGCCATTATCCAGGTAACTAAAGGAGCGAGATTCATCGCTTAGACGGTATTTGGTCATAGCTCATTTCCATGTTGCGCACCTTAGTTAAACGTAGCAAAGTTTTCTGTACTGGCTAAACCGGCAGATATTCCATAAAATGCATTTCAAATATACTTTAAAAAATAAACAAAATGAGTAAGAACAAACAGAGTGAACGGGTCCTCAATCTTCCGGCCGGTTATTTTGGCATGGTACTGGGTACAATTGGGATGGGATTTGCGTGGCGTTACGCCAGCCAGGTGTGGCCGGTGAGCCACTGGATTGGTGATGGCTTAGTCATCCTTGCAATGGTCATCTGGGGATTGCTGACGCTGGCCTTTCTGAGCCGTTTACTGCGTTTTCCGCATAGCGTACTGGCGGAAATTCGTCATCCGGTGATGAGTAGCTTTGTCAGTCTGTTTCCGGCCACCACGATGCTGGTCGCGATTGGATTTGTTCCGTGGTATCGACCTCTGGCGATTGGGTTATTCAGTATTGGCGTGGTCATACAGCTGGCATACGCAGCCTGGCAAACGGCAGGGCTGTGGCGTGGGGAGCATCCGGAAGAGGCCACCACGCCGGGTCTGTATCTGCCAACCGTTGCCAATAACTTTATCAGCGCCATGGCCTGTGGTGCACTTGGGTTCAACGATGCCGGATTGGTATTTTTGGGCGCCGGGGTATTTTCATGGCTCAGCCTGGAGCCAGTGATTCTGCAACGTTTACGAAGCTGCGGCGAGCTGCCGACGGTTTTACGGACTTCACTTGGTATTCAGTTGGCACCCGCGCTGGTCGCCTGTAGCGCCTGGCTTAGCGTCAACGGTGGCGAGGGGGATACGTTAGCCAAAATGTTGTTCGGCTATGGTTTGCTGCAACTTCTGTTCATGCTACGCCTTATGCCGTGGTATTTGTCACAGCCATTTAATGCGTCTTTCTGGAGCTTCTCGTTTGGCGTGTCGGCCCTGGCGACAACGGGATTGCATCTTGGACACGGCAGCGAATCAGGATTTTTTCATACGCTGTCTATCCCACTGTTTATTTTTACCAATTTTATCATTGCATTATTACTGATACGTACGTTTGCATTGCTGATGCAGGGGAAACTGCTCATCCGCACGGAGCGTGCTGCATTACTGAAATCTGAGGATAAATAATGACCCTTTGCGACGAAAACTACTTTACTGAAAAATATGATTTAACCCGTACGCATTCCGATGTCGTTGAAGCGGCAAAAGTGGTTGCACCAGGTAAAACGTTAGATCTGGGCTGCGGTAACGGCCGAAACAGCCTGTACCTGGCGGCAAATGGCTATGACGTTACCGCATGGGATAAAAACCCCATGAGCATCGCTAACCTTGAGCGCATCAAAGCGGCTGAGGGGCTGACCAACCTGAACGCGAAGGTCGCTGACCTTAATGCGTTGCGTTTTGAGGGTGAATACGATTTTATTCTTTCTACCGTTGTACTGATGTTTCTTGAAGCCAAAACGATCCCTGGCCTTATTGAGAATATGCAACGTTGTACTAAACCGGGTGGATATAACTTAATCGTCGCAGCGATGGATACTGATGATTTTCCGTGCACCGTTGGTTTTCCGTTTGCGTTTAAAACCGGAGAATTACGCAACTATTACAGTGGGTGGGATCTGCTGAAATATAACGAAGACGTAGGTGAACTTCATCGTACAGATGAAAACGGTAATCGAATTAAACTGCGCTTTGCCACCATGCTGGCACGCAAAACTGCCTGAACCTCGCGTCTGGGTTAACTCTTTCTGCGTTCAGCATTTTTTGTGCTGAGCGCAGAGATAAAATTGTGCGGTGCTTACCATTTTTAGTACATCCAAAATGAAACTGTTTTGCTATCCTTTTTAGGCATCATTGCGAAAACTAAAGGGATCGTTTCATGCGTACTCAAACTTTATTTAAAGTTGCAGCGCTTACTGGCTTGTTGGCATTATCCGGCTGTGCGTCAAAAGTGACCGAGCCGGATAAATATTCTGGGTTTTTAAAAAATTACTCTGATCTGAAGGAAACAAAATCAGCCTCGGGACAAACGGTACTCCGTTGGGTTGACCCGAGCTACAACGAATCCAAATATGACAACATCGTGTATAACCCGGTAACGTATTATCCGGTTCCGAAACCTACTACGCAGGTAGGGCAGCAGGTTCTTGATCAATTACTGACCTATACCAATACACAGTTGAAATCCGCCATCAGCAAGCGTAAGCCTCTGGTTACGACCCCTGGACCGCGTAGCCTGATTTTCCGCGGGGCGATTACCGGTGTAGCGACCAGCAAAGAAGGACTGCAGTTCTATGAAGTGGTCCCGGTTGCACTGCTCGTTGCGGGAACGCAAATGGCGACGGGTCACCGTACCATGGATACCAACCTCTATTTCGAGGGTGAGTTGATTGATGCAGCGACCAATAAACCGGTGATTAAAGTTGTACGTAAGGGTGAAGGTAAAGACCTGAACAACGAAAGCACGCCGATGGCGTTCGAAACGTTGAAGAAAGTTGTTGATGACATGGCGACCGATGCCTCCATGTTTGATGTGAACCAAAAACCACAATAAAAATGATGAACGCACCATCTCAGGATGGTGCGTTTTTTTATGCCACACGACGACGATAGAGTAGTTTACCCATCAGCGCTTCCGGTCGGGCAAACATCACCAGATTTCCCAGTAAGATCAACACCAATCCGGCAATTGCATTAACTTGCCAGATGTATCCTTCATACAATGTTGACAGCGTCAGCGCCACCAGCGGGAACAGCAGCGTGCTGTATGCCGCCTTACTGGGACCAATGCGACCTACCAGCGTGAAATAAGCGCCAAAGGCAATCACTGAGCCGAAAATAGCCAGATATAACAGCGCGCTAAGATAGCTGAATGTCCACTGTGGCGTGAAGTTGTCGCCGCGCACCAGCGCAATGGCCGCGATCAGCAATGTGCCGTACAGCATGGCCCAGCTGTTGGTCGTTAACACTTCTAACCCTTTTTTCTGGTGACGCAGACTGATCATATTGCCCAGTGAGAAGCCGAAGGTCCCGAGGGCGCTTAAGCCGATGCCCAGCAGCAGTGAATGATTAAACCCGCTGTTGAGCAAATCCTGCCAGAACAGAGTCACGATGCCCGTCAGTCCCAAACCCGCTGCAATATAGAAGCGCAGCGGTGGTTTTTGCCCAAAAAAGATGAAGCTATTGACTGCATTGAACAGGACGGCCATCGAGAAAATCACCGACTCCAGGCCGGTATTAATCCACGCCGCAGCCGTATAAAAACACCAGAAGTTAAAGCAAAAAACGCATCCGCCCTGTAACAGACAAAACAGATGATCGCGGCCAGACAGTTTGCGTAATTTACCGCTTAGCAACAGGATCACTATCATCACCGAGCTGGCAACGGCGAAGCGCCAAAAGATAGAAACCGGTGCAGAAACCGGACCTTGCTGCAAATAAATCGCAATCCATGTCGTTCCCCAAATAACCACTACCAGGCAGTACAACAGTGCGTTCATACGACTCTCTCTTTATTCATTCAGACTTACACTGTGTCACGACGGAATGCAGGAGGCTTTCATCGGCTTGCGGTGGACTTGCAAAATCTTGCGCTTTTTTTAGCGTAATAGTGAAAAGGCAGCTGTTAACGATATGTAGCTGATATAGACTGAAAGCCTGCTAACTTATTTTGAATGTGATGGTATGTCTCAGCCCTACGGTGCCTTTGAAAACTTGCGCAAACATAATGCCGTGCTGCATGAATCGGTTGCGTTACATTCAGGGATCCAACTGGCGGCCTGGTCGAACAAACGCGATACCATCACCCAATATTGCGATCACCATACGCTCAGTTTATACATCGCAGATGGTTACGAGAGTTACCACAAGACGGCGGGAGGCTGGAAGAATGGCGGGGGACCAGACCGTTTTTGCCTGATGCCGAAAGAGAGTGAGTCCAGTTGGGATATTCGTGACGATCTTTCCTTTGTTCATCTCTATTGTACGGACGCGCATTTGCGCGAAGTGGGTGAAAAAGTCTGGGACAAAAGCCCCTATAGCTTCACGCTGGACGAGCATACGTTTGGCAGTGACCCGGGGATCACGGCGGTTTACCGTCAGTTTTTGCTTGGTAATGACTGGCAGCAACCGGCCAATCACCTCACGCTTAGCGCGGCATCTTCACTACTGTTAACGCATCTGATCCAGCATTACAGCAATGTGCAATGGCGACTTCCCGTCGTCACCGGAGGGCTTGCGCCTGCCACATTGCGCAACGTGCTGGCCTATATTGAAGCACATCTGGCGTATCCCATAACGTTGAGCGATCTGGCAAGCGAGGCAGCGCTAAGTGAATTCCATTTTGCCAGAATGTTTCGCCAGTCGATGAATATGGCGCCTCATCAGTACGTCATGCAACGCCGTATGGCGCTGGCGCAGCAACTGGTCTGTTGTTCATCACGCAGCCTGTCGGATATTGCAATGGCCTGCGGGTTCAGTTCGGCGAGCCATTTCAGTAACCGGTTTAAACAAGTGACGGGTAAGACGCCAACGCAGCTACGCGCGGCGAAATAATGTCAACACTGAGTAGCAGATACCGCCGACGACCAGCCCCCAGAATGCAGACCCAATGCCAAATACCGTCAGGCCACTGGCCGTAACCAGAAAAGTCACAATGGCCGCGTCGCGTTCTGCTTCATTATGTAAGGCTTGAAATAAACTACCGCTAATCGTGCCGAGTAATGCCAGACCAGCAAGCATCTGGATCCAGCTTACGGGCAGGGCTGCCATCAGTCCTGTGACCGAACCGCCAAACACCCCAGCCAGAATGTAAAAGACACCCGCTGCGGCTGCGGCGAGCCAGCGTCGATTTACATCTGGATGGGCTTCGGGGCTTTGGCAAATTGCTGCGGTTATGGCGGCGATGCAGATGGAATAGACGCCAAACGGCGAAAATAGCAGTGCCAACAGACCCGTAAAAACAATCAGGGGTGAAACGGGTAACGAATATCCAGATGCTTTCATGGTCGCAATACCGGGGGCATTTTGCGAAGCCATAGTGACCAGAAACAGCGGTAGCGCAATACTGATACTGTGGGCTAATGAAAAGTGTGGTGCAATAAACGCTGGCAACACCGGTGACAGATTAACACCATCGGTGACAATGTCACCTTTAACCAGGGCGATGGCTATACCTACCAACATTGCGGCGATAACGGCATACCGTGGGGCGATTACTTTTAGTACCAACCACGCCAGCAGCATGCTGCCGCACAAGATAAGCTCACTGTTCAGGCTATTGAACGCCTGCAAACCAAAACGCAGCAAGATCCCGGCCAGCATGGCCGACGCCAGCGAGTGGGGAATAATTTTCATCAGGCGGGCAAACAGCCCGGTTATACCGCACAGCACAATCAATGCATTAGCTACGATAAAAACACCGATAGCATCCTGAATCGATACCCCTTGCAGGCCCGTCACCAGCAGCGCGGCACCGGGCGTTGACCATGCGGTGAGTACAGGGGCGCGATACCACAATGTCAGCGCCAGCGTACTGACCCCCATTGCTAGCCCCAGTGCGGTCATCCAGCCTGCGATTTGTCCGGTCGTCGCACCTGCGGCGAGCGCCGCTTGCCAGATAATGGCCGCTGAACTGGCGTAGCCGACCAGGACCGCCACAAAACCCGACAAAACTGTAGGCAGGGGGATGGAAAATGTGCGCATAGCAACTCCGCGTGCGTTATAACGGTCAGTCACTGTAGCACTGTGCGTTATAGCGTACAAGTGCTAAGCTGTAGCCCTGAGAAAGGAGAGCGACGAAGGAGAAAAATGGACAACTTAACCCACTATTTGGCCACAACGCTCAAGACGCTACGTCACCAGCGTGAATGGAGCCTTTCGCGTCTGGCGGAGGAAACTGGCGTGTCAAAAGCGATGCTGGGGCAGATTGAGCGCAACGAATCCAGTCCAACGGTGGCGACATTGTGGAAAATTGCCACTGGACTGAACGTCCCGTTTTCAACGTTTATTTCACCACCAGAGTCAGAAGGCTCGCTAACATTCGATCCCCAGCAGCAGGCGATGGTCGTCACGCCGTTGTTCCCGTGGGATCCGCAACTGTGCTTCGATCATTTTTCGATACTGCTGGCACCCGGCGCGCTCAGTGAATCTACTCCGCATGAAACCGGCGTAATTGAGCACGTGGTGGTGATTAGTGGTCTGCTGGATATGTGTATTGAGGGGCAGTGGCGCACCCTTAAATCCGGTGAAGGTGTCCGTTTCGCCGGAGATACGGCACATAGTTACCGTAACAGTAGCGAGCAAACGGTTCATTTTCATTCGCTGATCCATTACCCACGCGGTTAATCGGGAAAACTATTCCGAAACGCCGCGCTTGTGACTACAATAACCGCCATTTTTACCGCTTGTGGATGGTAACAACTGTATGCGCCAGCAGCCTCATCACCTTGAATTGTTAAGCCCGGCTCGGGATACCGCCATTGCGCGCGAAGCCATTTTGCACGGCGCAGACGCCGTTTACATTGGTGGACCAGGTTTTGGCGCGCGTCATAACGCCAGTAATAGCCTGAAAGATATAGCCGAATTAGTGCCTTTTGCCCATCGTTACGGGGCAAAAATCTTTGTGACGCTAAACACGATCTTGCATGATGATGAGCTGGAGCCCGCACAACGGTTAATTACCGATCTGTATCAGACCGGCGTTGATGCCCTGATCGTGCAGGATATGGGGATTCTGGAACTGGATATTCCCCCGATTGAACTGCACGCCAGCACCCAGTGCGATATTCGCAGCGTTGAGAAGGCGAAATTTCTATCCGATGTGGGATTCACCCAGATTGTGCTGGCGCGCGAACTGAGCCTTGAGCAGATTAACGCTATCCATCAGGCTACCGATGCGACCATTGAGTTTTTCATTCACGGTGCGCTGTGCGTTGCCTATTCAGGGCAGTGTTATATTTCACATGCACAAACCGGACGCAGCGCTAACCGCGGCGACTGTTCCCAGGCTTGCCGTCTGCCGTATACCCTGAAAGACGATCAGGGGCGCGTGGTATCCTATGAAAAACATCTGCTGTCGATGAAAGATAACGATCAGACCGCCAACCTGGGTGCGTTGATTGACGCAGGTGTGCGTTCCTTCAAAATTGAAGGGCGCTATAAGGACATGAGTTATGTGAAGAATATTACCGCGCATTATCGCCAGATGCTCGACGCCATCATTGAAGAACGCGGCGATCTGGCCCGTTCATCAGCGGGACGTACCGAACATTTCTTTACCCCATCCACAGAGAAAACCTTCCATCGCGGCAGTACCGATTATTTTGTGAATGCCCGTAAAGGGGATATCGGCGCATTCGACTCACCAAAGTTTATCGGTTTGCCGGTCGGCGAAGTCCTGAAGGTGGCGAAAGATCATCTCGATGTTGAGGTGACTGAACCGCTGGCAAACGGGGATGGCCTGAACGTGTTAATCAAACGTGAGGTTGTTGGATTTCGCGCCAACACCGTGGAAAAAACGGGGAACAATCGTTATCGGGTATGGCCGAATGAAATGCCCGCCGACCTGCACAAAGTGCGTCCGCATCATCCGCTGAATCGCAACCTCGATCATAACTGGCAGCAAGCGTTAACAAAAACTTCCAGCGAACGCCGTGTTGCGATCGATATTGAGCTCGGCGGCTGGCAGGAGCAGTTGATTCTGACGCTCACCAGTGAAGAGGGCGTGAGTATCACCCATACGTTGGACGGCCAGTTTGAGGAAGCGAACAATGCGGAAAAAGCGTTGAGTAACCTACAGGACGGACTGGCAAAACTTGGTCAGACGATGTACTACGCCCGCAATATTCAGGTGAATCTGCCGGGCGCGCTGTTCGTGCCAAACGGTCAACTAAATCAGTTCCGGCGTGAAGCCGTTGATATGCTGGATGCAGCGCGCTTGCAAAGCTATCAGCGCGGTAGCCGCAAACCGGTATCTCAGCCAGCGCCGGTTTATCCACAAACGCACTTGAGTTTCCTGGCTAACGTCTACAACCAAAAAGCGCGTGAGTTTTATCACCGTTATGGCGTTCAGTTGATTGATGCAGCCTATGAAGCACATGAAGAAAAGGGCGAAGTGCCGGTGATGATCACCAAACATTGCCTGCGTTTCGCCTTTAACCTGTGTCCGAAACAGGCGAAAGGTAACATCAAAAGCTGGAAAGCAACACCGATGCAACTGGTTAACGGCGATGAAGTCCTGACGCTGAAATTTGATTGCCGACCGTGCGAAATGCACGTAATCGGCAAGATGAAGCATCACATTCTGAAGATGCCGTTGCCGGGCAGCGTCGTGGCTTCGGTCAGTCCAGAAGAACTGATGAAGACACTGCCGAAGCGCAAAGGTTAATCGTTAGCTCAGATGTGTATCGGGTTTGCGTGATTTTTGCCAGTGATGGTGCTCACGAAGATCGGCGGCGGATTCTTCCGCCGTCACTCGAAGTTCATCGCTGTCGGCCGTGTGTCGTAGTAAATGATCGGCATCCTGCACCTGAAGATATTCATGTCCCTGATTAGTAGCGAAAAGTTGACCGGAAAAAAGCGCGCTGGCCAGCAATAACACCGTTAACCCTTTCTTAAACATCATGCACCCTCTGGTACGTTAGCTGCGGAATTGGCGATAATTTCGCCCGGTGACTATTCAATATTTTAATCGGGTTAATGACAATCTCTGTTTTGCCATTTCGATGTTTTTTACATTTTTGTTTAGTCGATGTTGGGATTTGTAACACCCGGGCAGTGCAGCGCGCTGACCGGGTGTTATCAGGGCGAGATTCAGGACTTAAATCCGGCGGCCGTCATCAGGAGACGAAAGAACATGCCAACGGCGGCCAGGGCCAGCACGCTGCCGCCCCAGAGGATCACCAGCCACATCAGGCGTTTCCAGATTGTTTGTTGCATCAATGATACCCCTCACCATGTTGAACTTTGCCGCGGAAAACGTAGTAGCTCCAGAAGGTGTACACCAGGATTATCGGGATAATCAGCAGTGCGCCAACCAACATAAAGCCCTGACTTTGTGCCGGAGCCGCCGCCTGCCAGAGCGTAATAGACGGTGGAATGATATGTGGCCAGATACTGATCCCCAGCCCGCTAAACCCGAGAAAAATCAGCCCCAGCGTTAATACAAAAGGCAGCGTATGGCAATTATGTTGCCCCAGCGAACGCCACAGCCAGAGACTGATAAGCGCAACCAGCAGCGGAACCGGCATCAGGAACCAAAGGTTGGGCAGGCTAAACCAACGCTCGGCAATCGCGCTATGTGCCAGTGGTGTCCACAGGCTGATAATGGCAATCACAACCAACATTGCCAGCAGCAGTTTTTTGGCCACACTGCGCATTTTATCCTGCAACGGATTTTCGCTTTTCATCACCAGCCATGTCGCCCCCAGCAGGGCGTAAGCCACGACCAGACCAACGCCGCAGAACAACGTGAACGGGGTCAACCAGTCGAAAGGACCGCCGCTGTAGCTGCGTCCGGTAACGGAAAATCCGTTGAGTACGGCACCCACCACGACACCTTGCGTGAATGTCGCGAGGATTGAACCGCCGAGAAAGGCTTTATCCCAGAATGGTCGGTGAGCCGGTGTGGCTTTGAAGCGAAACTCGAACGCGACGCCGCGAAAAATCAGACCGATTAGCATCAGGGTCAACGGAATCGTCAGCGCATCGACAATCACCGCATAGGCCAGGGGGAAAGCGCCGAATAATCCTGCGCCGCCCAACACCAGCCAGGTTTCATTGCCGTCCCATACCGGGGCTACGCTGTTGACCATAACATCGCGGTCGTCAGCGTCCTGAATCGCTGGGAATAAAATGCCAATCCCGAGATCAAAACCGTCCATCACGATATACATCAGCGTGGCGAAGACGATAATTACAAACCAGACAACTGATAAATCGATACCCATTAGCGATGTGCCTCCGGTTGAGAATCGAGGACGGCGGCTGAAAGCGGCCGGGCAGGCGTGCCTGTTGGCGGAATAGTCGGGTCATCTTCCTGTGGCCCTTTACGGATCAGGCGGATCATGTAGCTGTAACCCACGCCAAACACTGAGCTGTACACCACAAAGAAGGACAGCAGGCTGATGCTCATATGTAAATCGCCATGTGCAGAAACCGCATCCGCCGTACGTTGCAGACCGTAAACCACCCACGGCTGACGGCCAACTTCAGTGGTCACCCAACCGGCAAGGATGGCAATCAGACCGGAAGGACCCATCCATAAGGCAAAGCGCAGAAAAGGGCGCGAGGTGTATAAACGCTGCTTATAGCGCAGCCACAGGGCAAACGCGCCCAACAGGATCATCAGCATGCCTAGCCCGGCCATTATGCGAAACGACCAGAACACCATAGTGGAGTTGGGCCTGTCTTCTTTAGGAAACTCTTTTAGGGCCGGGACCTGTTTGTCCAGACTATGGGTCAGGATCAGACTGCCCAGCGCCGGGATTTCCAGCCCATAGCGGGTGCGTTCCTGCTCCATATCCGGCCAGCCGAACAGCAGCAGCGGAGTCGGTTCACCGGGGCGATTTTCCCAGTGTCCTTCAATCGCAGCAATTTTTACCGGCTGATGCTTCAGCGTATTCAAACCGTGCATATCGCCAATCAAGGCCTGCAGTGGAGCGACGATTAATGTCATCCACAGCGCCATCGAAAACATCGCTCGAATTGCTGGTGTGTTATTCCCGCGCAGCAAATGCCATGCCCCCGAGGCAGCAACAAACAACGCGCTGCTCAGGAAGGCGGCAACCGACATATGCAGCAGACGATAGGGGAATGAGGGATTGAAAATAACGGCGAACCAGTCGACGGGAACGACCTGGCCGTTAACTATTTCATAGCCTTGCGGTGTCTGCATCCAGCTGTTGGAGGCGAGGATCCAGAAGGTTGAAATAATGGTACCCAGTGCGACCATGCAGGTGGCAAAGAAATGAAGTCCTGGACCAACCCGATTCCAGCCAAACAACATCACCCCAAGGAAACCAGCTTCGAGGAAGAAGGCGGTTAATACTTCATAGGTCAGCAACGGCCCAGTGATACTCCCGGCGAACTCGGAAAAACCACTCCAGTTGGTGCCGAACTGATAAGCCATCACCAGCCCGGAAACTACACCCATACCAAAATTTACGGCGAATATTTTCGACCAGAAATGGTAAAGCGATCGCCAGGTGGGATTTTTCGTTTTTAGCCATAGCCCTTCCAGCACAGCCAGATAACTGGCGAGCCCGATAGTAATAGCCGGAAAGATGATGTGAAAGGATACCGTAAACGCGAACTGGATCCTTGCCAGGTGAAACGCGTCAAGACCGAACATGCTTAACTCCGCAGGCAAAATTGATTTAGCGCAATTCTAAGTCTGAGGAGCAATGGAAGGCAGAAACAGAACAGTTCTTTTTAACCATAACAGTTGCACAATTGCTATAGCTTTCACAAAAGATGGAGTCTTCAATATTGATGCCTTGATTAGTTCAAACATTGAATTGGCACTTTGTTATATTCGCCGAAAATTATTCATTGGAACAATAAAATGAGCGGAATCGACTTTGTCGTTTTGTGGGTTGACTCAAGTGATTTAGCCTGGCAGGCGAGTTTTGCCAAGCATAAAGCGGCGGGTTGCCATGCTGAGGGGGCTATGCATCCGGCGCGTTTCAGAGATATGGGTATTTTTAATTATTGGTTCAGGTGTGTGGAAAAATATGCGCCATGGGTAAGAAAGATACATTTAGTTACATGCGGACAGATTCCCGCATGGCTTAATGTGAATCATAAAAAGTTAAACATTGTTTTTCATGAACAGTTTATCGAAAACAAGTACTTGCCTACATTTAACTCTAATGCGATAGAGCTTAATCTTCATAAGATAAATGATTTGAGCGACAAATTTGTCTTGTTTAATGATGATATGTTCATTACGGCACCGCTGGCTGAAGATTTCTACTTCGATAATGGAAATCCAAATGACTTTTTGATTTTAAAGAAAAACCCTCCAACCAACAAAGATAATCTCATCATGGCCTCATCAGATTTTCTCAACATCAGCATATTAAATAGCCACTTTAGCAAGCGTGCGATGATGCAGGAAAATAAGAATAAATATTACAGCATGTGTTATAAAAGACGGCTACTGAAAAATTTCGCTAACCGAAAAGAAAAGTTTTTCGAAGGGTTTTATAGTCGACACATTCCGCAACCATTTTTGAAAAGTACGTTCAATGAGATATGGCAGGTGGAAGAACAGTTGCTGAGGGAAACAGTCAGTAAGAAATTCCGCGAGCCTTTGTGCTTAACGCAATACTTATTCCGATATTGGCAGTTGGCGAATGGGAAATTTAACCCTAAAAACCCTATAAAGAGAGGTAAGTATTTCAATTTATCCTCTAAAAGCATAAACGATGCTATCAAAACACTAACCGATGGAACTGCTCAAACCTGTTTTAATGACACCGAGATACTCAAAGATTTTGATGCGGTGACCGACAAATTGCGCACAGCATTTGAAAATGTGTTTAGTGAAAAGTCAGGATATGAGATTTAAGACAATAACAGTTTAGGTTTCACTTGGCAGGCTGCAACTTCGGCATTGAAACAAAACTATTCATAACAGTTAGTAAAAATGTAGAGATTATGTAAACTGATATACATGATGGTGGTTACCTGAACGGATTTTCAGAATGAAAAAGTACCAGCGACTGGCAGAGCAAATTCGCGATCAAATTGCGTCTGGCGTATGGCAGCCAGGCGATCGCTTGCCATCCTTACGTGAGCAGGTGGTCAGCAGCGGACTGAGTTTTATGACCGTCGGACACGCATACCAGTTGCTGGAAAGCCAGGGGCGGATTATTGCCCGACCGCAGTCTGGCTATTATGTCGCCGCGCGCCCCGAACGTGAATTTGCTGCGCCGCAGGTGCAGGTCATGCGCGATGAAGCGGTGGATATCAATACCTACATTTTTGATATGTTGCAGGCCAGCCGGGATGCGTCAGTGATGCCCTTTGCCTCCGCATTCCCCGACCCGCGTCTGTTTCCACTTCAGCAGTTGAACCGCTCGTTGGCGCAGGTGAGTAAAACCGCCACCGCCATGAGCGTGATTGAAAACCTGCCGCCGGGGAATGCTGACCTGCGTCATGCCATTGCCCGTCGCTATGCTCAACAGGGGATGACCATTTCACCGGACGAAATCGTCATCACCACCGGCGCGATGGAAGCCCTCAACCTGAGCCTGCAAGCAGTCACCGAACCGGGTGATTGGGTAATTGTCGAAAACCCCTGTTTTTACGGGGCGTTGCAGGCCCTGGAGCGATTACGTCTGAAGGCGCTTTCGATTGCCACCGACGTAAAAGAGGGGATCGATCTCACCGCGCTGGAGCAGGCGTTGCAGGAGTACCCGGTAAAAGCTTGCTGGCTAATGACAAACAGCCAAAATCCACTGGGTTTTACGCTCAGCGCAGAGAAAAAGGCGCGTCTGGTTGCCTTGCTGGAAAAATACCACGTAATACTGATTGAAGATGATGTTTACAGCGAACTGTACTTTGGCCGCGAAAAACCGTTGCCCGCCAAAGCCTGGGATCGCGCCGACAGCGTTCTGCATTGTTCGTCTTTCTCCAAGTGCCTGGTGCCAGGATTTCGTATTGGCTGGGTAGCAGCAGGGAAACATGCCCGGCGTATTCAGCGACTCCAGCTAATGAGCACCTTATCTACCAGTTCGCCCATGCAGCTTGCCCTTGTTGATTATCTTTCAACCCGGCGCTATGACGCGCATCTGCGGCGCTTGCGTCGGCAACTGGCGGAACGTAAACAACAGGCCTGGCAAACGCTGCTGCGTCATCTTCCGGCGGAGGTCAAAATTCACCACAACGACAGCGGTTATTTTCTGTGGCTGGAGCTGCCGGAACCGCTTGATGCCGGTGTGCTCAGTACCCATGCGCTGGCACACCACATCAGTATTGCGCCGGGGAAAATGTTCTCGACCTCGGGAAGCTGGACTCGTTTTTTTCGTTTTAATACTGCATGGCACTGGGGAGATCGCGAAGAGCAGGCCGTAAAACAGCTTGGTAAATTAATTCGTGAAATGATGAAATAAACCATAACGTGCTATTCAATATAAATGAATAGCGCGTTCTTATTTTCGAAATAGTGAATGCTGAACCACGGTATTATTTATATCGGGTGCGTCCATACAAAATATCAATAGTTAATACTATTGCCACCTCTGCATCTAACTCCTTGTCTATACTCCAGAAGATTACCCCCAGGTCAGAGTCTGTAGCGTAATGAGCGTTAGCTCACAACCTGATTAAATTTCCTTGCGCCAGCAGGAACGCTTACAACACCCCGACTATTTTTAGAAAAGGACATATATTTACGGCAAGGCTGCCGCTCAATATTTTTTAGACAGGAGTAAGACGTTATGAGCAAGCAGTTTGCCCTCAGTAGCCTGTGCGCACTCAGTATGACGCTGATGACTGCGCAGGCAGCCGAACCCCCCACATCATTAGATAAACCGGAAGGCCGCCTGGATATTATTGCCTGGCCGGGTTATATCGAACGTGGACAAACCGATAAACAATATGACTGGGTCTCGCAGTTTGAGAAAGATACCGGCTGCGCGGTTAATGTCAAAACGGCAGCCACATCCGATGAGATGGTCAGCCTGATGGCAAAAGGCGGTTACGATCTGGTTACCGCTTCTGGTGATGCCTCACTGCGCCTGATTATGGGAAAACGCGTTCAGCCGATTAATACCGCGCTGATCCCTAACTGGAAAAGCATCGATCCACGGGTGGTAAAAGGCGAATGGTTTAACGTTGGCGGAAAAGTTTACGGCACACCGTACCAGTGGGGACCAAACCTGCTGATGTATAACACCAAAATTTTCCCAACGCCGCCGGATAGCTGGAGTGTGGTGTTTGTTGAGCAAAAACTTGAGGATGGGAAAAGCAATAAAGGTCGCGTTCAGGCCTACGATGGCCCGATCTATATTGCCGATGCCGCGTTATTCGTTAAAGCCACTCAGCCGCAGTTGGGTATTACCGATCCCTATCAGCTCACTGAAAAACAGTATCAGGCGGTGATCAAAGTCCTGAGCGATCAGCACGCGTTGATCCATCGCTATTGGCACGATACCACCGTGCAAATGAGCGATTTCAAAAACGAAGGCGTGGTGGCGTCAAGTGCCTGGCCTTATCAGGCTAACGCCTTGAAAGGCGAAGGTCAGCCAATTGCCACGGTTTTCCCAAAAGAAGGGGTTACCGGATGGGCTGATACCACCATGCTGCACAGTGAAGCGAAACACCCGGTTTGTGCTTACAAATGGATGAACTGGTCATTAACCCCGAAAGTACAGGGCGACGTAGCGGCCTGGTTTGGTTCTCTGCCAGTGGTACCTGAAGGTTGTAAAGCCAGCCCTCTGTTGGGTGAAAAGGGTTGTGAAACCAACGGCTATAGCTACTTTGACAAAATTGCCTTCTGGAAAACGCCGATTGCCGAAGGTGGAAAATTCGTTCCTTACAGTCGCTGGACGCAGGATTACATCGCCATTATGGGCGGTCGTTAATTCCACTGGGGGTTTTATGACGTACGCAGTGGAGTTTCATAACGTCTCGCGTTTGTATGGGGATGTTCGTGCAGTTGATGGGGTAAGTATTGCGATTAACGACGGTGAGTTTTTCTCTATGCTGGGGCCATCCGGCTCCGGCAAGACCACTTGTCTGCGCCTGATTGCCGGGTTTGAGCAGCTGTCAGGCGGCGCAATTACCATTTTTGGTAAGCAGGCCAGCGAATTGCCGCCCTGGGAACGGGACGTCAATACGGTATTTCAGGATTACGCGTTGTTCCCGCACATGTCGATTCTCGACAACGTCGCCTACGGGCTGATGGTCAAAGGCATCGATAAAAAACAGCGCCACGCGAAAGCACGTGAAGCGCTGGATAAGGTCGCACTCGGTTTTGTGCATGAGCGTAAACCGTCGCAGCTTTCCGGTGGGCAACGTCAGCGCGTGGCGATTGCCCGGGCGCTGGTCAATGAGCCGCGCGTCCTGCTGTTGGATGAGCCGCTCGGGGCATTGGATCTTAAATTGCGTGAACAGATGCAGCTGGAACTGAAAAAATTACAGCAATCTCTTGGCATCACGTTCATTTTTGTTACCCACGATCAGGGGGAAGCCCTGTCGATGTCCGATCGTGTGGCGGTGTTTAATAACGGTCGCATTGAACAGGTAGATTCTCCGCGTGAACTGTATATGCGTCCACGTACGCCGTTTGTGGCAAGTTTCGTCGGGACGTCCAATGTCTTCGATGCGACGATGTCGGCGAACGTTTGTGGGCTACAGGGGATGTTCTCCCTGCGTCCGGAACACATTCGCTTGAATGATACCGGAGGAGAAGTTCAGGCCCGGGGGGTTATTCAGGCGGTGCAGTATCAGGGGGCGGCGACGCGGTTTGAGCTAAAACTCGCCGGAGGGGAAAAATTGCTGGTTAGCCAGGCGAACCTGACGGGAGAAATGCTACCGTCAACGTTGTCGCCAGGTCAGCAGGTGATGGCATCCTGGTCACGCGACGTGATGGTACCGCTGGTTGAGGAGAGGTGAATGGCTATGAACGTCTTACATGCGCCTCCACAGTCGACCAACCTGAACCGGATCTCAGGTTACTTCTGGCGTAATCCGGGGCTGGGGTTGTTTTTGCTGCTCCTCGGACCGCTGATGTGGTTTGGCATCGTCTACTTTGGCTCATTACTGACGCTGTTGTGGCAAGGTTTTTATACCTTCGACGATTTCACCATGTCGGTCACACCAGACCTGACGCTGGCGAATTTGCAGGCGCTGTTTAATCCCGCTAACTACGACATCATTTTGCGCACTCTGACGATGGCGGTAGCGGTCACCATCGCCAGCGCGATTCTGGCGTTTCCGATGGCGTGGTATATGGCTCGCTATACCAGCGGCAAAATGAAGGCTTTTTTTTACATTGCCGTAATGTTGCCAATGTGGGCCAGCTACATCGTTAAAGCCTATGCGTGGACGCTGCTGTTGGCTAAAGACGGCGTGGCGCAGTGGTTTTTAACCCACCTTGGGCTGGAGCCGTTGCTGCTTTCGTTCCTGACATTGCCTGCGGTAGGCGGCAATACGCTGTCGACTTCAGGGTTAGGGCGTTTCCTGGTGTTCGTCTATATCTGGCTGCCGTTTATGATCCTGCCGGTACAGGCCGCGCTGGAGAGACTTCCGCCGTCGCTGTTACAGGCTTCTGCTGATTTGGGCGCGCGTCCGCGTCAAACCTTCCGCTATGTGGTGCTTCCATTGGCGATACCGGGTATTGCAGCGGGTTCGATCTTTACCTTCTCTCTGACGTTGGGTGACTTTATTGTGCCGCAACTGGTGGGACCGCCGGGTTATTTCATCGGCAACATGGTGTATTCGCAACAAGGGGCGATCGGCAATATGCCGATGGCGGCGGCATTTACTCTGGTGCCGATTGTGTTAATCGCACTGTATCTGGCGTTCGTGAAGCGTCTGGGAGCTTTCGATGCACTCTGAACGCGCACCCTGGCTACTCAAACTGGCGGCATGGGGCGGGGTTATTTTCCTGCACTTTCCCATCCTCATCATCGCCACCTATGCTTTTAATACTGAGGAGGCTGCTTTTAGTTTTCCACCCCAGGGATTAACGCTGAAGTGGTTTAGCGTTGCTGCGCAGCGTAGCGATATCCTGGAATCTGTGACGTTGTCACTTAAGATCGCAGCGTTGGCGACAGCTATTGCCCTTGTTCTGGGGACGCTGGCCGCGGCCGCGCTGTGGCGTAGGGACTTTTTTGGCAAAAGTGCAATATCGCTGTTGCTACTGTTGCCGATCGCGCTGCCGGGCATTATTACCGGCCTTGCGCTGTTGACGGCGTTTAAAACCATCAACCTGGAACCGGGTTTTCTCACGATCGTAGTGGGCCATGCGACGTTTTGCGTGGTGGTGGTGTTTAACAACGTTGTGGCGCGTTTTCGCCGTACCTCATGGAGTCTGGTCGAAGCGTCTATGGATCTTGGCGCCAATGGCTGGCAAACCTTTCGTTATGTCGTGCTGCCAAATCTGGCATCGGCACTTCTGGCGGGGGGGATGCTGGCGTTTGCCTTGTCGTTTGATGAAATCATCGTGACAACGTTCACCGCCGGACATGAAAGAACACTTCCTCTGTGGTTGCTCAATCAATTGGGCCGTCCACGGGATGTGCCTGTCACCAACGTTGTGGCATTGCTGGTAATGCTGGTGACAACACTGCCAATTTTAGGGGCCTGGTGGCTAACGCGTGAAGGCGACACTCTCGCCGGAAACGGTAAATAAACGACGATATGGGAAATTGCTATGCAACATCAATTACTGATTAATGGCGAGCTGGTCAACGGTGAAGGTGAAAAGCAGCCAGTCTATAACCCTGCCACTGGTGAACTCATTCTGGAGATTGCTGAGGCGTCAGCCATGCAGGTTGATGCCGCTGTACGTGCGGCAGACGCCGCGTTTGCCACCTGGGGGCAAACCACGCCGAAAGTCCGCTCTGAACTGCTGCTGAAACTGGCGGATGCTATTGCTGATAACGCGCAAACCTTCGCTGAGCTGGAATCACTTAACTGTGGTAAACCGCTGCACTGTGTTCTCAACGATGAAATTCCCGCTATTGTCGATGTTTTCCGCTTCTTCGCCGGTGCGGCGCGTACCCTGCAAGGACAGGCGGCCGGTGAATATCTGGAAGGGCATACCTCGATGATTCGCCGTGATCCGCTGGGCGTAGTGGCTTCTATTGCGCCGTGGAACTATCCGCTGATGATGGCGGCGTGGAAGCTGGCTCCAGCGTTAGCGGCGGGAAACTGCGTGGTGATTAAACCGTCAGAGATTACCCCGCTGACGGCGCTTAAATTAGCCGAATTCGCCAAAGACATTTATCCGGCTGGCGTGATTAACGTGCTGTTTGGTCGCGGTAAAACGGTGGGCGATCCGCTGACCGGTCATGAAAAAGTGCGTATGGTTTCGCTGACCGGCTCCATTGCAACCGGCGAACACATTATTCAGCACACCGCGCCGTCAATTAAGCGTACGCATATGGAACTGGGCGGAAAAGCTCCGGTGATCATTTTTGATGATGCCGATCTGGATGCAGTGGTGAGTGGCGTGCGGACCTTTGGTTATTACAACGCCGGGCAAGACTGTACCGCCGCTTGCCGAATTTATGCCCAGAAAGGCATTTATGATGCACTGGTCGAGAAACTTGGCGCCGCCGTTGCCAGCCTGAAAATCGGTCCGCCGAATGATGAATCGACCGAGCTGGGACCAGTGAGCTCGCAGGCACATCTCGATCGCGTGACTAAAGCGGTCGATGAGGCTAAAGCGTTGGGCCATATTAAGGTCATCACCGGCGGTAAAAAAGTGGATGGTTCAGGCTACTATTTTGCCCCGACGCTGCTTGCTGGGGCGAAGCAGGACGATTCCATCGTACAGCGGGAAGTTTTCGGTCCGGTGGTCAGCGTGACCGTATTTGATGATGAAGATCAGGTGCTGGCATGGGCCAACGATTCGAAATACGGCCTGGCATCCTCCGTCTGGACCCGGGATGTTGGGCGAGCGCATCGCTTTAGCGCTCGCCTGCAATATGGTTGCACCTGGGTCAATACCCATTTCACGCTGGTTAGCGAGATGCCGCACGGTGGGCAAAAACAGTCCGGCTATGGAAAGGATATGTCGGTTTATGGGCTGGAGGATTACACGGTTATTCGCCATGTTATGATCAAGCATGAGTAGTATCTTAAGCGCGATCGGCGAATGGGGCACGGATAGCTAAATATTGGCATACGTGTGTCTATACTATTCGCGCCACTGGCCTCGTCGCCATCGGACGGCGGTAAGTTGGAAATATCCGCGAGGTCAGGCTAATTGATACAACAAAGCCCCAGCATATAGCCGGGGCTTTGTGCTTTCAGGATCGCCATCGGGTTTATCTGCGGCCCAGGCTGCAAAGCCAGGCGAGTAGGGCACAGACGCTCAGAACCAGCCCCAGTTGCTGCACCATGCCTGCTAAACCCAGCATCATCCCAAGTAACAGGTAATAGCTTAATCCGAACAAAGCACCTGCGGCACCGGCCTGTTCACGGTAGTGACGCAGCGCCTGACTCAGCACATTGGGAATGGCGATACCATAGGCAATCACCACGCCGAACACCGGAATCAGGATCCACGCGGAGTGCTGTAAACACCACGCGACGAGACCTGACAACGCTGCCAGCACACAGGCATAACGTACAAGTCGCTCCGGCGTCAGACCTGTCGTTAACAGTCCTCGGTTCAGCAGGCTACCTGACAGAGAAGCAAACGCAAGTAGCAACCCCGTCCAGCCAAAGGCTCTGGAGCTCCATCCTAATTGCCCAAAAAGAAACGGTGCCAGGCTGTAATAGCTAAACAGCATGGTGTTCAGTAGGGCAACCAGCAAGGCGTTTTTCCGCAACTCACTGTCCCGCATCATGCGGGAAAACAGCGCGGCAAGCTTCGGGCTGAGCGTATGTTCGGGCCGGGTTTCTGGCAGCATGGTCGCTGTCAGTATTAGCAGTAGCAACGCCAACAGCACTAGGGCAACAAAGACACCGGTATGGCCATACAGACTCACTAACCAACCTCCGCTTAGCAGGCCAAAAACTGGACTCAATGCCAGCGCGGCCCCCATCACGGAAAAGACGCGGGATAGCGCAGTTGATTCATAACTGTCCCTTAGCATGGTCTGTACCACGACCGACCCCGCAGCCGCACCGACGGCGGAGATCATCCGCGCCAGCAGCAAAACGCTGAAGTCGGTGGCAACAACGGCCAATGCGCAACCTGTTCCATAGCAGATAAGCCCTGCCAGCATAGCCCAACGTCGTCCGATGCAGTCACTTAGCCAACCCCACATCGCTACGCCGACGGCAAAGGCAACAAAATAAACGGAGAGTGTTTGAGCCGCGCGCTCACTGCTTACGTGAAAAGAGGTAGCGATACCCGGCAATGCCGGGCTGTAAATGGTTTCCACCAGTTGTGGAAACATAATCAGTAGCGTAAGAAGCCACAGCGGTGGGCGACGAAGTGTGTTCATAGCAATATCCAAAGAGACAGAAAATAGGCGGGCATTATTGCTGAAAGGAATATGTCGTATTACCATTATCAGGACTTTAAATATCAAATATCAGACAGATAATGAAAATTGCCCCTGATGATGCTTTTGATGCGGATAGTTTTGATAAACCGGTAATCGGTATTGCTGCCGATATGGGCGTACATGATTCCGGGCGGCATAGTCATCTTCGTCATCAGCTACTTTTTTCGGCGGCGGGAAGTATTACGATTGAACTGGAGCAGGCCCTGTGTCTGCTACCGCCACGCCGTGCGGTTTGGATCCCGGCAGGCACGGTACATCGCGCCATAATGCGTGGTGTGATGGCTTATCGCTCTTTGTACTTTTCAACCACATTGCCGTTATCTGAGTTACCGCTGCAGATAGTCGAAGTTAATCAGCTGTTTTTTGAAGTGATAGAACGTATGGCCTTCTGGTCATGGGAAATGCCTGCCGCACAGCAGTCCAGCCTCATTGCCGTTTTTTGTGAGGAAATGCGTGCCGCCCGCAGTGAAAACTGGACATTGCAGTACCCCTCAGATCCACGGCTTAACGAGTGGCTCAAGGGATTACGCATGGGTGAATTGCCACCACGACTGAATCAATTGTCCCGACAGGTTGGGGCATGCGAGAGGACGATCAGCCGAATATTTATCAGGGATACCGGGATGAATTATCAGGACTGGCGGCAGCAATTTAGGTTGTTAAAAGCCATGGAAATGTTGGCTGATGGATGCCATATCAGCCAGGTCGCGCAATATCTGGAGTTTGTCAGCGACAGTGCTTTTATTGCTTTCTTCCATCAACATACCGGCACAACACCTGGCCGTTATTCGGGCAATATAATGCCGCAGAAGGATTAGGGGTATTACATATTAAGGATAATTTACCCAGTGATAGCAGAGTGGGAAGATTGTTTACTGATGGCAGAGAGAAGATCCTCTCTGCCAGCGGACGCTGCAATTAATCAAGAAGAGTTACATCAAGCAAACCAGCCGAACCTTGCGGATATCAGACTGAAAAGTCCTACAGCAGCAAATATATTTATCAGCACCACAGTTTTACTGGAAACATTCATTTTTGCCACCTTTCGTTTTAACCCTTATGGGTATAGTACGGCTTATAACTATCCGCAATAGTACGAATTCTGAACATAATGAAAATGGGTTGTTTTACAGCCGTTTTTCTTAAATTAATTAATAAAACTTGATGTGAGTCATGAAAAAGAGCATATTGCGCGCGATTTTCTCTTCTGGCCAGGATGCCTTAAATGTCCCTATACCAAAAAATGTTGGTTTTTTATGCGGTGATGGCCGTCATCACGGCAATCATCACCTGGTTTCTTTCCCGCGATAAAAAGCGGATCCGCTTTCTTAGCGCGGTATTAGTCGGGGCGACCTGGCCGATGAGTTTTCCCGTTGCGCTGATGTTTTCTCTTTTCTGATGACGGCGTATTCGCCGTTTCAGGAGAAAAGCAGGGCATCTAATCGTTTTTTGTCGGTTTCAGAGACATCCTGTGGGTGCTGATATCCCGCATTCTCATTCGCACGGGTGTACAAGGCAACCAGCCAGTCGTAAACGTAACGGCTTGCACCATGCGAGGGTTGTTCATCCAGCTTCGTCAGGCGTAACATCGGCGATTGCTTCGGCGCGCTAAAAATAGCCGATCCTTTTTGGATCCTGCTGGCAGGGCGCTGTTCCTCAGCAACGTCGGCAAATCCAAGCCAGGTAATAAAATCACCAATATCGGCGTGTAACTGCGCGGCACAGACATTTTCGCGCTGCATAATGCGCTGTAAGCGTTGTGGCATCTCCAGGCGATAGCTGGTGGTGACGAGAATGTCGGCAACCTGCCTTAACGTACGGGGATCGAGTCGTAAACGGCGGGCATTATTTTCATCGCGACACCACTGGCGCACGTGGTTAATCCACATTTTGTGTGCCTGATATCCGGTCTCCTGACTTTCCGGCGAGTGTAGTGTGTCACGCACCTCGGCAAACAGGTCAATCTCTTCATTAAATAAACCGCTTACCTGCTCCTCGCGAGGTTGCTGAATACGCAGCAGCGACTCAAAAATGCGCATCGGCGGGAGCAAACCATCCAGCAGTTCGCCATGTTTTGCCGCTTGCGCCTGTAACTGGCGGATCACCGACTCGTGGCTATCCGATTCAGCTTGAGCGGGATTAATCCAGCTTTTCAGAGTTTCGCGGATGCGCTGTTGATGCTGCTCGCGTAGAGAAGTCAACCTGGCCTGGCGCTGCTGTGGTGAGGTTGCCTGAGTCAGCCATTCGACAAGACGTTGTAAGCTATGTTTATCCAGCGCCTGCAACGTACCCCAATGCAGCCCGGGCTTGCCCATTAATTGCTGCACGGATTCATCAAGGTTTTGCTGGGTACTAAAACGCGCATCCTGCGGGGTAATGGCCCAAACCACGCCCGGTAATGCGGCATCATGAACAGGTTGGGTATCGTTGACCCAGCCCAACAGCTTGCGGGTGATGGCGGGCGTCTGGGCGCGGGCAGAGACCGCGTTGCAGATTAAGAGCACATCCGGTTGCAGGTGCTGGCGATAATGTTCCAGCATCCAGCCTAATTTTGCCTGCCACAGTGGATGAGGATGAGCATCCGGGGCGAGGGGGATATCGAGCAGATCGACATTCTCCAGCACCGCGTCTTCAACCGTCAGGACCAGCTCGCGCGTGAGCAGCGCCAGTGACGACAAAGAAAGGCTGACCGCATTGAGCAACTGATGATTGTCAATGGGATGAACCACCACATCGCTTTGCGCCTCATTATTGCCGGTCAATGCCACCTGGGTCAGGAAACTTTCGGCCGGTAAACCAAAATGATCAACCAGCAGGCTCAGCGGGGCCGCTAATTCTTGCGCGTGTCCGGTTTGTTGCAACGTGTGCGCCAGCGCCAGCCACTGCTGCGTCAGCTCTGGTTGTTCTCCCCACAGTAACGCCCAGGCGTTTGCCCGGGTAGTCAGATCCAGTGCGGGCAGCAACGTGGCAAACTGATACCATAGTGCATCGTCAATTTGCTGCTGGTTTGCCGGTACGCAGGAGCGCCAGAAACGACCAATTGCCGCAACATCATGTGCGGTAATGCCCGGCACCGGGTGACGCTGACGCAGCGTTTGCCATTTTTCCAGGCGCGCCTCAATAATCGATTTCTCGACCTGTCGGTTGTCCGGGAGCGCGCTGAACTGGGCGATAAATAGCTGTACCAGTTCGGCTTCACTGAGTAACCGCAGACGCAACGGCCATTCGCTATCATGCGGATTTTTATCGCGCGTAAAACGGATCGCCATATTGGTTGGTGCATGGCCCGGATTAATATGCGAGAAATAATCAAAGCTGCGATCCGGGGTAACAATATTCACTTTGCCAGTGGCATTGCAGCACAATGCCGCCAGCAGATGTGCTTTTGCCGATTGTGAGTGTCCGTATAACCCTATACATCCTTGCGATGAAAAGGTCGTCTTCAGCGCAGATTCACTCACTGCGGCTAGCGTAAGCTGTGCCAGCAGAGCATCCGCTTCATCATCAAGACGCACCGCACGTTGACGGGTATCAGCGACCCACTCTATGGCGGCCTGCGCGGTATTTAACATCTTACTCATTTCAGGTACACGCTCCCGCTATCAATCCAGTAATGGCTTCCGCTATGGCGACGGTCTGCCAGCGTATTCAGTTTTAACGTTAAGGCATTGGCGGCAACGGGGGTGCCATCCTGTAACCAGGCATCACTCAGGATGAAGAATTCCGGGCCACTTTCTTTGCTGCCGCCGCGTAGCTGCAGCCGAACATTCAACACGCCATCTCCGGCGATAGTTTTTGCCAGTTCGGCAGAGTTTATGCTGAGCGTATACAGCGGCGTGGCAGGCCAGCGGCTGTTTGCCAGTTGCCGAAATCCTAACGTCACGTTGCCACGTAACGGGAAATGCAACCGGGCATCCAGCTTCGCCCCAGGTTTATCCAGATCAATATCGTGATACCAGATGTTCTCATCGCGCAGGGTATTGACCGTATTATCCAGCACACCGAGAAAGCGTACGGTCGAGTAAGCGCCGATATCGGCAGCTTTAAAGTTAAAACGTGGCAAACGCAAATCCAGCGCCAGGCTGCACAGCATAGCGCCTACAGCAGCGGTGGATTTAGGGTTACCAATCCGCCCCTGTTGGCTGAACGGATACCACTCATGCACGCGGTAGTTATCCATCCAGATCATACGGTTAACCGGAACAGGTTGCAGATGGCGGATCAACGCCTGTACACCCGGTAAACAAGCGGGCCTGCCGGTCACTAATAAGATATCGCAGCGATAATGTGAAATGGCCTCACAAACCGCGTGCAGTGGGGAAGTCAGGGTAAATTGCCCCGTCAATAGTGCTTCTTGTAACTGCCTGAACTGTACCTGTAACGGCACGCTCAGAACATCAAACGCTGGCGACCCTGCTGGCAACGCATGATCGATAGCCTGTTGGATGTAGTTCATCACGTTGCGCGTGGGTTGTTGACTCAGGAGTTCCCCAAAGGTGGCATGTAGTCCGGCGACCGGATCGTTAATATCGCTTTGTTCCCAGGCAGAGAGGACCGCATGACCAAGCGGCATAAAGAGCTGCAATGCCGTTTGTTGACGCAGAATTGCTTGAGTATCGATGCGCCCGGAATCGCCAAATAGCGTGGCCAGCAATGCGGCGGCGTCGGTCACGCCAGCCTGTTGTAAGCGGGTTTGCAGTGCAGGCAACACGCAGCGCTGAATCACGTCCAGCAGCATGTCATCGCCCGCAACTTTAAAACCTTCACGGAACAGCAGATGCGGGGTAATTTTGACGTTCGCGCCAACGCCGTCATCAAGCTGGTAATGAACGACGGCCATGTCCGTTGTCCCGCCGCCAATGTCGATCGATGCCACGCGCAGTGCACGGCCTTTCGTCTCACCAGGCTCTGGCAAACGGTCCGGGCGGGCAAGGGCGTTAAAGAACGATTCGGTGTGGCCATCGTAGTGAGAGATAGCCTCGTTATACAGCCACACCAGTTGTCCGCAACTGGCTTCATCCCATTCCATCTGAATTTCAGGTACGGGAACCACACTTTTTTCCTGCTGCTTACGGGTGGTGAAGTCTTCATCCTGCGGGTGCCAGCCCATCGCTTTCCAGACCAGGGCAATAGCTTCAAACATGCGCAGGCGGAAAATCTCGCGCTCCTGTTTGGGCATCGCCGACGGTAGGGTCAGGATCAGCGTCCGTAACTGACGAGGAGACGCCGGGAATCCGAGGCGCAAACGCGTCGCTACGCTGTTAATTTGCCCCAGCGCCTGGGCCAGTATTTCGCACAGCATATGCGTCATCAACGTGCTGCGGCTGTATTGTGGTGAGAACACAGGCAGACGATCGTCCTGCGGCAGGCTGAACAGCGGTTGCCCGTCATCGTTCATCAGGTTCATCAGCGGGAAGGCGGTAGCCAGCGGTTCGCGCTGGGTTTTGCCATTCATCTGGCTAAAGCGCCAGTCATGCAGCACCGGCGTTTCATCCCACAGATAGCGGCGCGGGCTTGAGATCCCACTGTTGCCCTCGGTGCCCATACGCTGCATCGCCAGCTTACGGGCTTCATCACCCACACGCACAATCGACGGCCAGATAAAGGCGTCATCACGTCCGCTCTCAACGGAAAAGTGCTGCTTACCAAAGCGCGCTTCGGAAAACTCCAGCCGACTGGTGAATAGCGGATCGTTGAGGAACTGCGGCTCGCTTAACGAACGGACCTGCAATTCAGCGGTCTGACGCAGCCCGTCATTGGCATCCCCGTGATCTTCAATCAGGACACCACAGGTATGGGTATTACCGATATCCAAAATAAGATCGACGGGAATGGCGGGTGTGCTAAGGGTGTGCGTAACCAGTTTCACTTCCGGGACGGAAAGCTGCTCACCTAACAGGGTCAGCATATTCAGCCAGTGCGCCTGGTATTCAAAGTTACGCAGCGCCTGCTGGATCTCTTGTTCTGAGCGGTTCTCATGTTGGGTGACATGGTGCATAAAAGATTCGCGCAACCAGCCGTCAATCCAGGTCTGGTCAAGGAAATCAGCAATTTCGTTGTCATGCCAGGCCAGCGCAAACCGTGTACCGTTAAGCAGATCATTTTCGTTGGGGGTTAACGCCGCAGGGGCATTTTCAGTAAGCTGGCTGTCCAGCGCTACGGTAACACGGTGGGTGTTGCCCGCGCTGTCCGGCTGCGGCAGCTTTCGCACCTGCACGCGTGCCCAGTTATCCGGGCCTTCAACAAACGTACGCGGCGGGTTAAAGCGCAAAAACGGCAGCGGCAGCCAGACGCCGTCGAGCACGTCCAGCGAATAGTGCAGCGTCTGAGTACTTTCCGGCTTCACCACTTCGGGTTGCGCGCCGGTGCTGCCCGGTAGGGTATAGCGTCCTGACGTCAGATCGAAGTCTAGTCTCAGTAGCGGACCGTTTGCCGTTTTGCGCACAAAGCGTCCATGGTGCGCAGATTCCTGCGGCGTGAGGCCGAAATCCAGAAATTGCACACCGCTATTGGCGATGAGCGTCACGCTCTGTTTGTAATCACACAGATTCACCAACATAAAATCAGGCACCTATCTTTTTGATCGTCAGAGGGATTTCCGCGTGATCGTCATAACGCGCGGTACAGGCGGCGACGTCATTGGTTCCCGCTTTGCAGGTAATTTCAGGCATCGGATAACGTGAACCGTCGGTACAACGGGCATTGCCGCGACTCTTAATCATTAATTCACCCGACTGGTGCAAACCAGAGAAAATCTCGGCACGACAAACAATGTTGTCACCATGAACCACGCGTGCAGTGCCTTTATTGGCCTGGATCTGATAGCGCAGCGACGGCGCTTTGCCGCTCACCGGATCTTTAACATCGACCATGACGCGCCAGTTACCGTTGAGAAAACGCGTCGTTCCTGCCTTCATCTGGTTGGCATCCATCACCAGCGCATCTTTTGGAATCGCGGCGATCACCACCGGTCCTTCGACAGGTTTCTCTTTCTTCGCAGTGGGAGTCACTTCAGCACGATGCAGGGGCAGTGCAGATGTCAGTGCTGGCAGCGGTGCCATATCAACCTTAGCGACTTCAATAGCGGCGGCTGCGGGTACGGGCTGGATGGTCTGTTGCTTCCACAGCAGCGGTCCAACAATGGCTGCAATAATCACTGCGGCAACGGGCAGGCTCCACAGCGGCAGGCGGCGTATGGGCTTCTCCTGTACCGGCGGCGCAGTGACTTCAGGTTCGCTAACAATAACCGGAGGGTGAGGTTCAGGTTCAACCGGTTTTGGCAGATCAACGACTGGCGTCAGTAAGGGGACATCGGCCTCGGCAAAGGTAATTTCCGGTGCGATTTCATCTTCCTGTTCTGGCTCTGCTACGGTAACCACAGGAGGAACATCGGCAATGCGCAGGCAGTCGAGCACATCGTCGCGGGGATTTTCATTCAGATTGACGAAGCCCCAGAACGTAATAACGGGTTTGCCATCAACCAGAAACACGTGATTTTCACCGGGAAATTGGATGGCTTTTTCGAGCAGTGAGCCAAACAGCTGTAGGGAAGTTTTCCCCGATTGCAGGCTTTTACGGCTCAGGGTCGCCGCATTTTCCAGCGTGCTCCCCAGATAGCGCAGCGCACGAAAACGTGCTTCTTCATCAGCGGCTTTCCACGCCACGGCTTTCCCTTCTATCGGGGAATACCAGTCAACCCGATCGCCGTTGTCGTTAATTTGTGGGATCGCCAGACAATCCACCATCGCCTGCTGTTTACGCAGACGAAGCGTTTCACGAATTTGCAATGCTGAATCAAACACGGCCTGACCACCGCCGCCCACGGCCTGATAGTCATCCAAATTGCCGCTGCGCAAGAGAGTTTTTGCCACGTTGTTACCCCTTAGACTTCTTCACGTATCTACTTTACGTTTTATAAAAACGAGCAAACGGCGAAAGAGAGGCAAAAAGGGGCTAATTTTCATGGCATAGAGTGCCGGGAAAAATCTTGACGTTTTGAAAAAGACTTAAGGGAAATTAATTCGCTTGGAGTGATGAATTATTCAGCGAAATACACCGGATTAGAATAACCTGATAGTGATTTGTTATTGGTCAGTTTTTGTCAGCTATGCTCTGATATCCCTGTTAATAATAAAATAAGAAGGCTTATAACCATGATTGCAAGGAAAACGTTACTCGCGCTGGCTCTCAGCGCCGTCTTACCGTCAGGCGCTGCGTTCGCGGCCAATACTGACACCATCATCTATTGCTCTGAAGCATCTCCGGAGTCATTTAACCCGCAAATCGCCAGTTCAGGTCCTTCATTTGTGGCCAGTTCACAGGTGCTCTACAACCGACTCATCAACTTTGATCCAGTAAAGAATACCCCGATACCGTCTCTGGCAACGGACTGGACGATTTCCCCGGATGGTAAGACTTACACGTTTACCCTGCGTCAGGGCGTGAAATTCAACAGTAATAAATTCTTTAAACCGACCCGCGACTTCAACGCAGATGACGTGATTTTCTCGGTATTACGGCAGAAAGATGCCGATCATCCGTATCACAAGGTTTCTCAGGGAAGCTACGAATACTTTAACGATGTTGGTCTGGATAAACTGATTAAAGAAGTGAAGAAGGTCGATGATTATCACGTTCAGTTTGTCCTCAATGAACCTAATGCCGCGTTTCTTGCCGACTGGGGTATGGATTTTGCCTCCATCCTTTCTGCGGAATATGCCGACGCGATGCTGAAAAAAGGCACCCCGGAAAACGTCGATAACTGGCCGATTGGCACCGGGCCTTACGTGTTGCAACAGTACAAGCAGGACTCGCAAATCCGCTATCTCGCTAACCCTAACTACTGGGATGGCACCGTTCCAACAAAGCACCTGATCTTCTCCATCACGCCAAACGTCCAGACGCGCCTGGCAAAACTGCAAACCAATGAATGCCAGATAATCCCGGCGCCAGCCCCCGTACAGTTTGACGAGATTAAAAAGAATAAAGATTTGACGCTGCATGCGGTTGAAGCGCTAAACGTCGGGTATCTGGCGTTTAATACCGAGAAAAAACCGTTTGATAACGTACTGGTGCGTCAGGCGCTAAACTACGCGACCGATAAAAAGGCCATTATTAACGCCGTCTTTTTAGGTTCCGGTACGGTGGCAAAATCACCGATTCCGCCGAATATGATGGGCTTCAATAAAGATCTGCAGGATTACACTTACGACCCGCAAAAGGCGAAAGATCTGCTGAAGCAGGCGGGGCTGGAAAACGGCTTTGAAGCGACGCTGTGGTCAATGCCGGTTCAGCGCCCTTACAACCCGAACTCCCGACGGATTGCTGAGATGATCCAGAGCGACTGGGCAAAGGTGGGCGTGAAGGCGAAAATTGTGTCGTACGAGTGGGGGGAATATCTCTCCGGAATGCGTAAAGGTGAGCATGACACCGCGTTGTTTGGCTGGATGTCAGACAACGGCGATCCGGATAATTTCGCCGATGTGCTGCTGGGCTGCGACAGCATAAAAACCGGATCTAACGCCGCGCGCTGGTGCGATAAAGAGTATAATTCGCTGGTTCAAAAGGCGAAGCTGGTGAGTAAACCGGAAGAGCGCGCCGTGCTTTACCAGCAATCGCAAGAGATTTTCTACCAGCAGGCTCCGTGGATAGCCCTGGCAAACGGTAAAACGTTCTACGCTACGCGCAGCAACGTCAGCGGATACAGCGTCAGCCTGATGGGCAGTGATTTTTCAAAAGCAAAATTAAATTAATGAGTTAAGGAGAGGTTATGTCGCATCTGGATGAGGTCAGCGCACGTGTTGATGCCGCCATTGAAGAGAGCGTCATTACGCATATGAATGAATTGCTGATTGAGCTCAGCGATGATATCGCGTTGAGCCGGGAAGACCGCTATACCCAGCAACAGCGTTTGCGTACGGCTATCGCACATCATGGCCGTCAGCATAAAGAAGATATGGAAGCCCGTCGCGAACAGTTGACCAAAGGCGGCACAATCCTCTGATATTTCACTTATCCGACCTACAGGCACGTTCTGTAGGTCTGATAAGCGAAGCGCCGTCAGGCAATTAAAATGAACGTCTCGCCACCAGCCACGCCCCGATGACCAACAGCACCGCGCCACAGACCGGACCTACCAGCGCCCGCAGCGGCACGCCGTGACTACGTAGAATATCCAGCACCAGCCCGCCGATTAACTGGCTAGCCACCAGCACCGCGATAGTGGTAGCGGCACCCACATTTTGGTACCCACTGATGCTGGCGAAAACAAAGAACGATCCCAGCAATCCGGGGATGAGTGTCCACCAGCGCACGCTGGATACCAGTTCTCCAAATCCCACAGCTCCTTGCTTAAACCACAGTATGCTGACAAACAGCACGATCCCGACAAGCGAGTTAAGTAACATGGCGATGAGGATCGTCGAAGACGTCTGGGTGATGCGTACCATCAAGGTATTTTGCACCACCAGACCAATACCTGCGGCAATCAGAAAGGAGAGGGTCAGCGTCTGGTTCATCTACGGGCATCCGGATCGCGGCGATCGTCTAGCTGTAACTGCATGAAGGTCAGATCCAGCCAACGGCCAAATTTGGTTCCAACCTGCGGCATTTGCGCGGTGGTTTTAAAACCCAGCAAGCTGTGCAGATGCAGTGATGCCTGATTCTGAGACTCAATACCTGCCACCATCACATGCTTGCCGCATGCGCGGGCTTCGTCTATCAGTCTGCTGAGTAGTGCCCGTCCTAGCCCTTTTCCCTGATGTTCAGGATGAACATACACCGAATGTTCAACGGTATGACGGAAGCCATCAAAGTTACGCCAGTCGCCAAAGGAGGCGTATCCTGTAACCACGCCATTCTCTTCACTCACCAGTACCGGATACCCCATCAATTGGCGGGCTTCATACCAGGAAATACGGTTTTCGGCATCGACCGTTTGATCGTTCCAGATAGCCGCCGTATGCAGTACCGCATGGTTGTAGATTTCTGCAATGGCGGCGCAGTCTTCTTTGCTGGCAAATCGAATTGACATGTTGAACCTCAGGGGTTGTTCACTATAGTATTACAATATGAATACTATTGAAGACAGCATAAATCAACGGATCAGTGCAAGAATTCGCATTGAGCGGGAATCTCGCGGTTGGTCACTCACGGAACTTGCCGAGCGCGCGGGTGTGTCGCGGGCCATGATCCATAAAATAGAGCGCGGCGAGAGTAGTCCAACGGCTATGCTGCTGGGCAGGCTTTCCGGCGCGTTTGGCATCAGCATGTCTACCCTGATTGCGCGGGCTGAAATGCAGGAGGGCAAGCTACTGCGCTTCGTCGATCAGCCTGTTTGGCACGATCCACAAAGTCACTATCTGCGCCGCCATGTTTCACCGCGCAGCGATCTGCCTATCGATCTGGTGCAGATCGAATTACCCGCCGGAAGTGATATCCCGATGCCAGCCTCTTCCTATGTGCTGGCCAGACAACTTATCTGGTTACAGCAGGGGGAATTAGTCTTTGTCGAAGGGGACGTACGCCATGAAATGCAGGCAGGTGATTGCCTGGAACTTGGCCCGCCGAATGACTGTCGGTTTATCAATGAAACCGCGCAACCCTGCGTTTACCTGGTTGTGCGGTTAAACCACGTCGTCAGCTAAATAGCAGGAACGGGCTGCTACTATTGATGGATTCATGCCAAAAGCAGAGGAGCACATCATGGGTCAACAGACTAATCGTAACCGTCGTTGGGTACTGGCTTCCCGTCCACATGGCGCGCCAGTCCCAGAGAACTTCCGTCTTGAAGAAGATGAAGTCGCAACACTGGGCGAAGGCCAGATGTTGTTGCGCACCGTTTATCTTTCCCTTGATCCCTACATGCGTGGCCGCATGAGCGATGAGCCATCTTACTCACCACCAGTAGAGGTTGGTGGTGTTATGGTGGGGGGGACCGTAAGTCGCGTGGTGTCATCCCACCATCCGGACTACCAGCCAGGCGAATGGGTATTGAGCTACAGCGGTTGGCAGGACTATGACATCTCCGACGGTAACGGGCTGGTGAAGCTTGGCGATCATCCCGAGCATCCCTCCTGGGCGCTGGGTGTTATGGGTATGCCGGGGTTTACCGCTTATATGGGCCTGCTGGATATCGGTCAGCCAAAAGCGGGGGAAACGCTGGTGGTAGCTGCCGCAACCGGGCCGGTTGGCGCAACGGTCGGGCAGATCGGTAAGCTTAAGGGTTGTCGGGTGATCGGTGTGGCGGGTGGGGCAGAGAAATGTCGACATGCTACCGAGGTATTGGGTTTTGATGTCTGTCTCGATCACCACGCACAAGATTTTGCGCAACAACTGGCAAAAGCCTGCCCGCAGGGTATTGATATTTATTACGAAAACGTCGGTGGAAAAGTATTTGATGCTGTCCTGCCATTGCTCAATACCTCAGCGCGCATCCCGCTTTGTGGCCTGGTCAGCGGTTATAACGCAACGTCGCTTCCGGCCGGACCTGACAGATTACCGCTGTTAATGGCAACGCTGCTGAAAAAGCGTATCCGCATGCAGGGTTTTATCATTGGTCAGGATTATGGACACCGTATTCATGAGTTTCAGCGGGAGATGGGGCGCTGGGTTAAAGAGGGCAAAATCCACTACCGCGAGCAGGTGACCGACGGTCTGGAAAATGCGCCACAAACCTTTATCGGTCTGCTGACCGGCAAAAACTTCGGCAAGGTAGTGATTCGTCTTGCTGAGGGTTGATGCGTAAGGGTGGAAGACGGTGAATGTCTGTAACCAGGCCTGCTTCGTACAAAATGTAGGCCTGGTAAAATGCCAATGTCGTTATCTGGTATTCATGGAGAAAATAAGAAGGTTACTACCCGAAAGCGAATAAACACTCCACATTGAGATAAATAATGATTACTATTCTCATTCTTAAAAAGGCAAAACCATGATTTTGCTCATTGAAGCTATGTGAAGCAGTAACAAACGAATTTATCAAAGGGAGTCGTCATGTCTTTACGTCATCTGTTTTCGCCGCGTCTGCGTGGTTCTTTACTGTTAGGTTCACTGCTCGTTGCATCATCTTTTACTACGCAGGCTGCAGAAGAACTGCTGCGCAAAGCCGTCGGCAAAGGCGCCTATGAAATGGCGTACAGCCAGCAAGAGAACGCGCTGTGGCTGGCGACCTCACAGAGCCGCAAACTGGATACCGGCGGGGTGGTTTATCGTCTTGACCCGGTCACCCTCGAAGTGACCCAGGTGATTCATAACGATCTCAAACCATTTGGTGCCACCATCAACAATGCCACGCAAACGCTGTGGTTCGGCAACACGGTAAACAGCGCGGTTACGGCGATGGATGCCAAAACCGGTGCGGTGAAAGGACGCCTGGTGCTGGATGCGCGTAAACGTTCTGAAGACGTTCGCCCGCTGCAGCCGCGTGAGCTGGTCGCCGATGATGCCACCAACACGGTATACATTAGCGGTATTGGTAAAGAGAGCGTGATTTGGGTGGTGGACGGTGAGACGATCAAGCTGAAGGACACCATCCAGAATACCGGCAAAATGAGCACCGCTCTGGCTGTCGACAGCAAGGCTAAACGCCTGTACACCGCCAATGCCGACGGTGAATTCATTACCATTGACACCGCCACTAACAAAATTCTCAGCCGCAAAAAACTGCTGGATGATGGGAAAGAGCATTTCTTTATCAACCTGAGCCTGGACACAGCGGGCAACCGCGCATTTGTCACCGACTCTAAAGCGGCGGAAGTGTTGGTAATCGACACCCGTAATGGCAATGTACTGGCAAAAGTCGCCGCGCCGGAATCCCTGGCCGTGTTGTTCAACCCAACGCGTAATGAAGCCTACGTGACTCATCGCCAGGCCGGTAAAGTGAGTGTGATCGACGCGAAAAGCTATAAAGTCGTCAAAACATTCGAGACCCCAACGTTCCCGAATAGCCTGGCGCTCTCCGCCGATGGTAAAACCCTGTACGTCAGCGTGAAACAGAAATCTACCCGCGAGCAGGAAGCCACTCAGCCGGACGATGTTATTCGTATTGCGCTATAAAACATCCGGAGGGGGAAACCCCTCCTGTCATTTCTCTAAACCCCACGATACGCCTCGTTACACCCCGCCAGTAGCCCGAGCCACTTCAGGGACTTACACTACGCCCTCAACGGCTAACTGAATAACACGGGAATACCATGAAAAAGCCATTTATCTGTCTTTGTGCAGGCGTAATGCTGTTTACCCTTGCAGGATGTACCACCGATTACGTCATGACGACCAAAAGCGGACAAACCATCACCACCCAGGGTAAGCCAAAACTGGATAAAGATACGGGAATGACCAGCTATACCGATCAGGATGGAAATGCGCGGGAAATTAACAGCAACGATGTAGCGCAGTTGATTGAAGCGAACTAAAAATGAAGGCCTGAAGGGTTAACCAGTCAGGCCTTCAGCCATTACGGCGCGGTGCGGTGGATTTCCGCGACGCGTTTACGTACGCCGTACCAGCCTGCAACCAGCAGGATGGCAATCAATGGTAATGACGCGATGGTGTAGGTGCCGTTTGGATAGTCAAACGCCATCAGCACCAGTACGCTCAGCAGGAACAGTAGGGTTAGCCACGAGGTAAACGGAGCGCCCGGTAGTTTAAAACTGACGTCTGCCGTTTTACCTTCTTTTATGGCCCGGCGCAGACGCATCTGACAGACCATGATAAAGCCCCACGACGCAATAATGCCCAACGACGCGAAGTTCAACACGATCTCAAACACCTGCGACGGTACCAGATAGTTCAGAAATACCCCGACGACATAGACGACCAACGTGGCGAGGATCCCAGCCCAGGGTACTTGTTGACGGCTCATTTTAGCCATGAATTTAGGCGCCGATCCGCCCATCGACATGGAACGTAAAATACGCCCGGTGCAGTACAGCCCAGAGTTAAGGCTGGAAAGCGCCGCGGTGAGCACCACAATATTCATGATACTGCCGATATACGGCACGCCCAGTTTGGAGAAGAAGGTAACAAACGGGCTTTGCCCCGCCTGATAGGCATTCCACGGCAGTAACAGAACCAGCAGCACGACAGAACCCACATAGAACAGACCAATACGCCAGATAACGCTATTGATCGCTTTTGGCACCATGGTTTGCGGATCTTTGCATTCTCCAGCAGCGGTGCCCACCAGTTCAATGGAGGCAAACGCAAAAACTACCCCCTGAACCAGTACCAGCGCCGGCAGCAGACCATGTGGGAAGAACCCACCGTTGTCGGTGATCAGGTGAAAACCGGTGGCGTTACCATCCAGCGGCTTTCCAGTGCCTAAAAAGACGGTACCCACCACCAGGAAAATCACAATCGCCAGCACTTTGACCAGCGCAAACCAAAACTCCATCTCCGCGAACCACTTCACGCCGATCATGTTCATGGTGCCGACAATGGCCAGCGCGCCGAGAGCGAACACCCACTGCGGTACATCACCAAATGCGCCCCAGTAATGCATATACAACGCCACCGCGGTGATATCGACAATGCCGGTCATCGCCCAGTTGATGAAGTACATCCAGCCAGCCACATAGGCGGCTTTCTCACCTAAAAATTCGCGAGCATAGGAGACAAAGCTGCCGCTGGAAGGGCGATGTAAAACCAGTTCACCAAGCGCACGCAGTATAAAGAACGAAAAAATACCGCACACCAGATAAACCAGCGCCAAAGCAGGACCCGCCATTTGCAAGCGTGCGCCAGCCCCTAAAAACAACCCGGTACCGATTGCGCCGCCAATGGCGATCATTTGTACCTGTCGATTACCCATCGCTTTGTGATACCCCTCTTCGTGGGCATTCAACCAGCGTCGTTTCGCCGCATGTTGTTCCGCGGCTTGCGTGTTGTTTGTGTTCATTACTTTTCCTGTTGACCTGACAAAAATACAAAATCCTTTTTGCCGCACCTGCTGCGGCGAAAAACAGCCTTAACCTTCATTGTGTTATGGGGGAAAACTGCCGGCCGAGCATCCTACATTCAATTGTTCGGTTCCGCAAAGCCCCGATAACAAGAATTCAGCATTTTTGTACAGCCAGCACTGGCGCGGTGTGGCCTCGATTCAGCCAATAAAAGAGAAGGGCGTAAATACGTGGAGAGGTGTGCGCTTATCGAGACATTCACCCGATAAGCGCCGTAAGGTTATGCTGATACGCCAAAGACCTGAACGGCCTGCTGTAAGCGCGATGAACGTTGAGTCAGATCGGCGGTAGCATCGGTGACACGCTCCACCATCTCGGCGTTATTGTGTGTCATGGTGCCAACGCGTGAAATCGAATCGTTAATCAGATCCAGCGCCTGGGTTTGCTCACGCGTCGCCAGACTAATATCTTTGATCATCATCGACATCTGCAGGACATCGCCAATCATCCCAGTGAGATGCGTTTCCGTTTGCTCCACCATTTTGACGCCGCTGTTAACGTTAGCGACATTCTTCTCAATCAGCTGTTTGATCTCTTTTGCTGCCGACGCCGAGTGCTGCGCCAGATTACGGACCTCTGCCGCCACAACGGCAAAACCACGCCCGGACTCCCCGGCTCGCGCGGCCTCAACCGCGGCATTGAGCGCCAGAATATTAGTCTGGAAAGCAATGCTGTCGATAACGCCAATGATGTCGACTATTTGCCCGTTGTCACGCGATATCGCCTGCATCATGGCGATAGTTTGTTTCATAATATCGCCGCCTTCTGCCGCATTGGCGCTGGTTTTATCGGCCATGGTCATAGTATGAGCCGCAGTCTCAGCAGTTTGCTGTACCGCGCTACCAATTTCTTCAATGGCGGCAGCGGTTTGTTGCAGGTCGGCGGAGGTTTCTTCTGAACGCTTGTGCAGCGCCGTACCTTCTTTTGATACCCGCTGACTGATGGCGCGAATACCGGATATTTGCGTACTGACATCGTCGACCAGGGAATTCAGATTAAGCCCGGACTGATTAACCAGACGCATCAGCATTCCGATCTCATCCACCCGATTTAAATGACAGTTATCAGGTTTTCTCCCGGATACCACTTTCTTCATTTGCGTCAGTAGCGTATTAACTGGCTGACAAATTTGATACTTAAGGTAAATAGCAAGCATCAGAAATAAGAACAATAACCCTCCCGCCTGAATAAATGGATTAACAGGAGCGAAGAGAAATAGCACAGCGAGCAGGGCGATTACCCCTAAAGAATAATTGACGCGCTGGCTAATGCTCAGCCATTTAAACATTGATGCCCATGACAATATTCCGCGACGAATGATAATGCCTTTAAAAAGACGAAACCCTTTAAGCTGCTGATTATTAATTTTTTGATATAAGCTTTCGCTTTGAGTTATTTCATCGCGCGAAGGAACGGTACGCACCGAGATGTAGCCGGTGAGTTTTTCATTGTGCCAGACTGGCGTAACGTTGGCGCGAACCCAGTAATGGTCGCCATTCTGCCGACGGTTTTTCACCATCCCCGTCCAGCTGTCTCCCTGCTGTAGCGTGTACCACATATCGGCGAACGCCGCGGGAGGCATATCGGGATGGCGAATAATATTATGTGGTTCGCCCATTAACTGGTGTTCGTTAAATCCGCTGGCATCAATAAACGCGGAGTTGGCGTAGGTAATATGACTTTCTTTATCCGTCGTAGAAAGCAGCGTCGCTTTATCGTTAAGTGCGTGCTCAATTTGTGTAACGGGCATGTTACTTTTCATAGAGGTCCCATGGTGCTATGTATAATCCATACAAAAATCCCCGCAATAAAATCGGGGGATATTAAAATCTGTTTTAAACCGTTTTAATAAGAACGTTGCATTCTCTACTAATCATCAATTCTGTGGAAGTAGTTAAAATAAAAATTCCTATGTAAATCATTCATCCTGTGTCATAAAAGTGAAACAATTAATACAAGCGCATAACGTGACAAGTCGTTTAAACTGACTTAACGTAAATCGCGTTAAAAAACCTTTTCGTAAAAAGAAAACTGGCATGAAATGATTTTGATGTTATTACCGTGATTCCAACGACCCTATTATATTTTGTAGGCTATTAATTGCGGGTGTTTTTCTGTTTAGCGTTACAACCAGTACTGGGCGATCCAAATTTTAACCCTGGCAGCGACAGGGGTTGTTATCTACTTTTTAGCTGAGCAAATGTGAATTAAATGTTTCAGTATGGCTATTTGATAAATTAATAATAAAGACATGTTAACAAACATAGGCTCGTAACATGTCATATCGCCTGAGTATTCTGGATAAAAGCCCCATCGGGGAAGGTGAAACTGCCGCGACCGCGCTTTCCCGTACGTTGCGCCTGGCGCAACTGGCAGAAGAGTGGGGGTACCATCGTTTCTGGATCGCGGAACACCATAATACGGCACAGCTGGCCAGCCCATCGCCGGAGCTGGTGATCGCCTGGATCCTCGGGCAAACCCAGCATATCCGCGTAGGTTCCGGCGGCGTAATGCTGCAACATTACAGCCCGTACAAAGTGGCGGAAAACTTCAATCTTCTGGCATCGCTGGCTCCTGGACGTGTTGATCTCGGCGTAGGGAAAGCCCCTGGCGGCTTACCGCTGTCGACCCAGGCGTTACAGCATGGGCTGCATCAGGAAGAAAAAGGCAGTTTTGCCGACCAGCTTTCTTTGCTTAACGATTGGCTGGCGCTGAGCGGAACGGAAAGCGGGGAAACGGTATTCCCGACGCCAATTCCACCGATACCACCGGAAAAGTTTGTACTGGGAGCCAGTGTGCAAAGCGCGCAGTTAGCAGCGCAATCCGACTGGAATTTCATCTTCGCAGCGCACCTCAATGGTGACAAAGCGTTATTGCATGACGTTTTGTCCTTCTGGCAGACCCACAGTGCACGCCCGACGATAGTCGCCGTCCAGGTGATTGTGGCTGACAGTTACGACACCGCTGCGCAACTGGCGGAAAACGTACAAATCTGGGGCGTGGAGCTGGAAGATGGTCAACGTGTCACGGTAGCCAGCGAAGAACAGGCGCTGGCGTTTGCCGCTCAGTCTGGCAGCCCACCACGCAAAATCGCGCGTCGTGAGCAGGCGTTGCTACACGGCACCGCTCAGGAGGTGATGGCAAAGCTGAATGCTCTGCATACGCAATTTGGCATTGACGAGTTCATTATCGACACGCCAGTGGCGCAAGGGCATGCGCGTCTGACATCGCTGCGTTTGTTAGCGCAAGCCCATAACGCCGTGGAGGTGCTCTGATGACTCTCGGCTCAACGCTTATCGACTGGCGTCGTGAACTACATCAGCATCCGGAGCTTTCCCTGCAGGAGGAAGCAACCACGGCGCGCATTCACGCCTGGTTGCACGCTGCGGACGTCGACATTCTGCCGTTCGAGCTGAAAACCGGTCTGGTCGTGGAAATTGGTCAGGGAGAAGATGTCATCGCGCTGCGGGCGGATATCGACGCGCTACCGATAGAAGAAAGCGCCGATGTTCCGTTTCGTTCACTCACGCCGGGCGTGATGCATGCCTGCGGGCATGACGTCCATACCAGCGTCATGCTTGGTGCAGCACTGCTGCTAAAACAGCAGGAAATAACCTTACCGGGGCGAGTACGTATTTTGTTTCAGCCAGCTGAAGAGAGTTTCGGCGGCGCAAAAACGTTGATCCGCGCCGGTGCGCTGCAAAACGTAGCGGCTATTTTCGGTATGCACAATGAGCCCGGTTTGCCGGTGGGCGAATTTGCCACACGCGGCGGCGCATTTTATGCCAATGTCGACCGCTTCGTACTGCGCATTAATGGCAAGGGCGCACATGCGGCGCGTCCGCATGAAGGTAAAGATGCCATCCTGCTCGCCAGCCAGTTGGTAACGGTGCTGCAAAGCGTTGCCAGCCGCGACATAAACACGCTGGATTCGGTGGTGCTCAGCGTGACCCGTATTCAGGGGGGAAACACCTGGAACGTACTGCCGGAGTCCGTTGAGCTGGAAGGGACACTCAGAACGCACCGAACCCAGGTGCAGCAGCAGGTTAAGGCCCGCGTTAATGACATCGCCGCCGGATTTGCCCACGCCTTTGGCGCACAAATCGACGTAATCTGGCATGCGGGACCAACCGCATTGGTAAATGATGATCGTTGGGCCGATATTGCCACCGCGGTGGCGAAACAGTCAGGCTATACCACCCACCATGCCGACCTGCATATGGGCGGAGAGGATTTTGCCGTCTACCTGCAAAATACACCTGGCGCATTTGTCAGTATTGGCAGCGCCAGTGAATACGGATTACATCACCCGGGATTTAATCCGGACGAGCGTTTAATTGAACCTGCCGCGCACTACTTTGCGCAGTTAGCAAAAACGGCATTCGCACACCTTTAAGTTTACCTGTTGGGTAGGGGTTATTATGGCTGAAAATCGGCAACTACGGCTCGGCACTATTCTACATGGCGCATCGGGAAATATGTCCGCGTGGCGCCATCCGGCGGCTCAGGCTGATGCCAGTATTAATTTTGATTTTGTCAAAGAGACAGCGCTTATTGCGGAAAAAGGGAAGCTGGATTTTATTTTTGTCGCCGATGGTCTGTATATTAATGAAAAATCAATCCCACACTTTTTAAATCGTTTTGAGCCGCTGACAGTATTATCCGCTTTGGCCAGTATCACCAAGAATCTGGGGCTGGTTGGCACGGTGTCCACATCATACAGCGAGCCGTTTACGACCGCACGGCAGTTCGCTAGCCTGGACCATCTCAGCAAGGGGCGCGCGGGTTGGAACGTGGTGACGTCGCCTCTGGAAGGATCGGCAAAAAACTATTCTCGCGCTCAGCATCCAGAGCATGCCCAGCGTTATCGTATTGCCGATGAATATTTACAGGTAGTGAAAGGGCTGTGGGATTCCTGGGAAGAAGATGCTTTCACCCGTAATAAAACAAGTGGAGAATTTTTTAATCCGCAAAAGCTGCATACGCTTAACCATCATGGAGATTATTTCCAGGTCGCTGGGCCATTAAATATTGGGCGTACACCACAAGGCCGTCCGATTATATTTCAGGCGGGAGCTTCAGCAGATGGCAAGAAATTAGCGGCGCAGCATGCTGATGCCATTTTTACCCATCAGGAGTCGCTGGCAGAGGCTATAGCTTTCTATCAGGATGTAAAAAGCCAGCTGGAAGTCGCCGGACGACATCCTGAACAACTGCATATATTCCAGGGCGTCAGCGTTATTGTTGGCGACAGCGCAGAAGACGTTGAGCAGCAGTATCAGACTACCGCTGCGCTGGTCTCCGTTACTGACGCGCTGAACTATCTTGGCCGCTACTTTGAACATCATGATTTTGCCCAATATCCGCTGGACGCACCGTTCCCGGATCTGGGCTCTCTCGGACAAAACAGCTTTCGCAGTACGACTGATGAGATCAAACGCAACGCACGCGAGCGTGGTTTAACACTTCGTCAGGTTGCTCTGGAAGCGGCCAGTCCACGTCCGCGTTTCAGCGGCACGCCACAACAGGTTGCCGACGGCTTGCAGCAGTGGTTCGACGAAAAAGCCGCAGACGGTTTTATCATCCAGGGCGGAACGCCGGATACCTTCCCGCGTTTTGTCGAACAGGTTGTCCCCGTGCTTCAGGCGCGCGGCCTGTTCCGCCATGAATATCCCGGTACGACCCTGCGCGCAAGCCTGGGATTAGCGACACCTGCAAATCAATTCACACAATAAGAGAAAAACGCTATGCAGAAAAAATCAGTATTTCTCGCGCTGTCACTGGCTTTAAGCGCGACCGTTTGGGCAAATGAGGTGACGATTAACGGCACCGGCGTAAGCCTGGAAGCCAATAAAGCGCCGATCAATACAGCAAAGAATCCGCAGGCGATTGCGCAGTTGCCCGCAAACCTGCACCTGGCCGTACCGGGTAAATTCACCGTGGCGATTGCCGGGCTCAGCCAGCCGCCGCTGACCGTCTTTGCCGATGACAATAAAACGCTGATCGGCAGCGAGGCGGATATTGCGCGTCTGGTGGCTGACAGTTTGGGGCTGGAACTTAACGTTGTACCTACGTCATGGGAAGACTGGCCGCTGGGCGTCACTTCCGGCAAATACGATGCCGCGATCAGCAATATTACCGTCACCAAAGCACGCAAAGAAAAATTCGATTTCGCGACGTATCGGAAGGACTCTCTTGGCTTTTATGTCAAAACCGGTAGCAAGCTGAAGAAAATCGAGCAGGCGGAAGATATCGCAGGACTACGCATTATTGTCGGTTCGGGGACTAACCAGGAAGCCATTCTGTTGGCCTGGAACGATGAGAACGTGAAGAAAGGGTTACAGCCGTTTACGCCGGTGTATACCAAAGATGATGCCGCGCAAACCCTGGCCCTACAGTCGGGCCGCGCCGATGCCTACTTCGGTCCTAATGTAATCGGCGCGTGGAAAGCTGCACTCAACGGTAAAACGCAATTAGTGGGTAGCGTTGATGGCGGTTGGCCAAAAGCGGCACATATCGCTGTGACGCTGAAAAAAGACAGCGGCCTGGTTCTGCCGGTACAAACCGCCCTCAACGGCGTGATTGGCAACGGCGACTATGACAAGGTGCTGAATCGCTGGGGAGAAGGGGGGGAACGCATTCCACAATCTGAAATCAACCCGGCCGGTTTAGGCGACTAAGGAGGTCATCGTGAGCGATCAATTTCGCGTGCTCTCACCGGAAGCCAGCGAGCTGCAGCCCATTTTGAACGGTCTGTTCGGTGAATATGCCGCCCGCTATGGCGATTACTTTTCTCGCGACGCTGAAGTGGAACTGACCGAATGGTATCTGGCGCCGCAGGGACTTTTTGTGGTACTGGAGCGCCGCGGCGAAATTATCGCCACCGGGGCTTACAAACCTTACGATAAAGATACCGCCGAGATTAAGCGCATCTGGACAAAAAGCAGCCTGCGTCAGCAGGGGCTGGCGGCGCGCGTGGTGCAGGAACTGGAACGTAGAGCGCTGCTCGCAGGCTACAGCCGGATTTATCTGACCACGGGATTTCGCCAGCCGGAGGCCGTCAGACTTTATTTAAGCCAGGGCTACGATCCGCAATTTGATACGACGCGCGATCCCGAAGAGTACAGTCTGCCGCCGTTTGATGGACGGCTGCGCTTTACCAAACTGCTGACTATTGCCGGTCAGGCCAGAATCGCCTGAGGAGAGAAAATGAAAACGACAGATAGCATTAGAGTCGTACCGGCACGTTATCCCATGCGTACCGTAGGCGCGGTCATTGCCTTATTTGCCCTTGCGGTAATTCTCCAGTCCGTGGCGTTTAATCCGCGCTGGGAATGGAGCGTGTTTGCCCGCTGGTTCTTTGATCCGGTTATCTTGTCCGGCCTCGGGCAAACGCTGTTACTGACGCTGATCGGGACGCTGTTGAGTATTGTCATCGGCGGTCTGCTGGCGTTGGCGCGGCTTTCATCTTCCTGGCTGTTGAACGGTCTGGCATGGGGATACATCTGGCTGTTTCGTTCGTTACCGCTGATTGTGGTGCTGATCGTTTTGTACAACTTCTCCTATCTGTACGACACGTTGACGATTGGTATTCCGTTTACTCCCATTCAGTGGGGAAGTTTTGAGACCATCAATGTACTCGGTCAGTTTTCCACTGCGGTGGTTGGCCTGACGCTGGTGCAAAGCGCCTATACCGCTGAAATTATTCGGGGTGGATTTTTAGGGGTCGATCACGGTCAGTACGAGGCAGCGGCAGCACTGGGTTTACCGGCAGGGCGACGTACGCTGCGGATTATTCTGCCGCAGGCGCTGCGCACCATTTTGCCTGCTGGATTCAATGAAATCATCAGCCTGGCGAAAGGGACGGCGATGGTATATGTGCTGGCAATGCCGGAGCTGTTCTACACCATCCAGATGATATATAACCGCACGCAGGAAGTGATCCCGCTGCTGATGGTGGGTGCGGTGTGGTATCTGGTGATCACCAGCGTCCTGTCGTTAATTCAGCACCTGGTTGAACGTGCGTTGGCACGCAGCGAACGACGTTCAGCGATCAACACAACCCGGGTGACGCGTGCAGAAAAACGCAGTCGTCAACATCCACAGCAGGAGGCCGTCCATGTCCCACTCGCCTGAAGGCCATATTTCTATTACCGGCGTTAGCAAATACTTTGGTCGCCACAAAGCGCTGGATAATGTGTCGCTGGAGATCCCTCCCGGTACGGTAACGGTTATTCTTGGCCCGTCCGGTTCAGGGAAATCCACACTCTTGCGGACCATCAACCATCTGGAACGCGTCGATGAGGGGTTTATTCAAATCGATGGCGATTACATTGGCTATCGTCGGCAGGGAGACAAGCTGTATGAGCTGAAAGAGGCGGAAATTTTGCGCCAGCGTGTTAACGTCGGCTATGTGTTCCAGAACTTTAATCTGTTCCCGCACTTAACGGTTCTGGAGAATCTGATTGAAGCGCCCATTGCGCACGGACTGGCAACGCGTAAAACCGCCACCGAGCGGGCATTAACTCTGCTTGATGCGGTAGGGTTACGGAATAAAGCCGATGCCTGGTCGCGTCACTTATCCGGAGGTCAGCAGCAGCGTATCGCTATTGCCCGTGCGCTGGCGTTAAATCCGCGTGTCATGCTGTTTGATGAGCCTACATCTGCACTGGATCCTGAACTGGTCGGTGAAGTACTGGATGTCATTAAAGCGCTGGCGAAGTCGGGAACCACGCTGGTTGTGGTAACGCATGAGATTGGCTTCGCCCGGGAAGTGGCGGATCAGGTGGTGTTTATGGTCGATGGCAAAATCATCGAGCAGGGCAGCAGCGAGCAAGTGCTGAATCATCCACGCCACACGCGCACTCAGCAGTTTTTGTCGAAAGTGCTTTGAGACACATTGCGGCACAAGGCTGTGCCGCACAGAGGTTACAGAGTGACGACGATTTTGCCTACCTGGCCGTTGGCTTCCATGTATTGATGTGCTTCGACGATATCATCAAAGGCAAAGGTTTTATCAATCAGCGGCTTGAGCTGGCCAGACTGCAATCCTTCAAAGATAAACCGTTTCGCCCGCGCAAGTTTTTCTGCGTCCGAGGTGATTTCGAAAATCTCATAGCCGCGGAAGGTCAGATGGCGACCGAGTATCTCAATGACCGGGATAGAAAGGTCACGTGAATCAAGCGAACCATACTGGAAAAAGAGCCCACCGGCTGGCATCACTTGGGCAATTCTTGCCACCGCTGGGCCACCGACCGGATCGAACACCACGCGGGTTCCTTTACCCTCAGTAATCCGCTGAATCTCGGTCACCAGATCCTGCTCCTGGCTTGCAATAACCTCTGCCGCGCCCAGTTGCAGCAACTGATCACGTTTCTCACTGGTCCGTGTCATCGCAATCGGTTTTGCTCCCCGCATGTTAGCAATCTGAATTGCCGCCAGTCCGACGCTGCTGGAAGCAGCATTGATCAGCACGTTATCACCGGGCTTAATATCCGCATATTCAACCAGCGCACCGAAAGCGGTCACATACATCATCCAGCTGGCAGCAGCCTCGGTAAAGCTCAGGTTTTGTGGATGCTTTACGATCGCGTGAGCGGGGGCATTAACGACTTCACCATACATTCCATATTGATGAAAGCTGAATGCCGGGATGACGCTAACGTAATCGCCAGGTGCAAACTCACGTACGTTGTCTCCCACTGATTCAATGATTCCGGCAGCTTCATAACCCAGTCGCGCCGGGAAATTAGGTTGGTAAATATACTGTCCGGTGCGGTACATAACTTCCGCACGGTTGATACCAATAGCCCGCACGCGGATCTGAACCTCATTTGCATCAGGCGCGCAAACCTGCATCTCCTGAATCTTCAGGACTTCAGCGCCACCAATTTGATTAAAAACTACGACCTTAGACATAGCAGACCTCAGTAAATTGTTCTGTATTGGGTCTGCACAATTTAACGACTCAGATGAGAGTGAAAAACCACTGTTGCGGAACTTCACTATTACTTATTTTGTAATAATCCCTGAATCCGTGGTTTTTGTTGGCTAAAAAGTTCGCATAACCAGTCAATGAATACCCGAACCCGAGGGGCGAGATGACGTCTGTCCGGGTAAAGCACCGAAACTGGTTTTGATTCTCCGGTATAATCGGCCAGCACCTCAACAAGCTGGCCTGACTGAAGATAGGGGGCAAGGACAGCATGAACGCCACGTATAATGCCGAGTCCAGATAAGCAGCCGGTCAACAGAATATCGGAGTTATCAACGCTTATCCGCCCTGCGGGGGTGAACGATTCGGTTTTACCTTTATTGACGAAGGTCCACTCCAGCGCTTCGCGGTGACGCTCGCTGAAAAAGTTAAGTGCCTGGTGTCGGGATAAATCCTCTGGCGTCTGCGGTACGCCATGTTGTTGCAAATAATCCGGTGACGCACAGGTCACCATCTTTACTTCACCGAGTCGCCTGGATATCAGGGAAGAGTCTTGTAACTCGCCGATACGGATCATGCAGTCGATACCTTCGGCAAGCATATCGATTCTACGGTCGGTGGAGGTGAGCACCATCTCGATGTCAGGATACCGCGACTGGAAATCTTTCAGCGCAGGAACTAACACGGAGTGCGCCAGCGACAGAGGTGCATTAACCCTGAGTTTTCCGCGTGGCGGGCGAGTTGGCGAGAAAGAAGCCATGATGTCATCAACGTCACTGAGCAGTATTTTTGTGCGTTGGTAAAAAGCATCACCTTCTTCTGTCAGACTCACTTTACGAGTCGTGCGGTTAAGCAACTTTGCCCCCAGATCGTCTTCAAGATGTTGGATAGCTTTGGTGACCGCAGGGCGGTGCAGGTGTAACACATCTGCGGCTCTGGCAAATCCACCTTGCTCAACAACCTGTACAAAAATGTTCATGTATTCAAACATACTGGAACGCATTGCTTATTCTCCCCCGGTATTCGACCATTGTTATTATGAAAGTAATAATCATGTCTGCATAGGTTGCCGAATGCTGCTCTACACTTAGTGTTTTAACGTTGGGGGTTGCAGCATGATTAAGGTCTATGGGGTACCGGGCTGGGGATCGGCCATCAGTGAAGTGATGCTCACACTGGCGGAGATCCCTTACAGCTTTATTGATGTGGACGGTTTTGACAGCGATGGTCCTTCGCGGGAGTTGCTTAAAACAATGAATCCGCTATGCCAGGTGCCCACGATGGTACTGGAAAATGGCAGCGTGATGACGGAAACGGCGGCGATCGCGCTGATGATCCTCGATCGTCGCCCTGAACTTTCACCCCCCGTTGGACATGCCGAACGCCAGCAGTTTCAGCGTCTGCTGATATGGTTGGTGGCAAATGTCTATCCCACGTTTACCTATGCCGATTATCCTGACCGATGGGTACCGGACGCCCCGGCGCAGTTGAAAAAGAACTGTATTGAGTACCGTAAATCCCTCTATATGTGGCTGAACAACCAGCTAAGCGCCGAGCCGTACGCATTCGGGGATCAGCTAACACTGCTGGACATTTACATTGCCGTTATGCGCACCTGGGGACCAGGGCATGACTGGTTTCAGGACAACACACCGAATATTAGCGCCATCGCCGATGCGGTTTGTCAGCATCCGAGGCTGCGTACCGTACTGAAAAGCAATAAGATTATTTGAGTAAAAAACGCTGTTCCGCAGGAGTGCAAATCCCGGAACAGCGGACGAACTATCGCCATAAGTTTTAAATTACGCAATAGAAGGGGTGAGCGTAATACGATCCAACGGACCCACGATAAACAGATAGGAAACCAGGCCGATCAGCCCCATCGAGCCGACATACAGGATGGCGTAATCAAAGGACTGGGTATTCGCCAGAATGACGCCGATCACCAGTGGTGTGATGATACTGGCCATATTGCCGCACATATTGAATACGCCTCCTGCAATGCCAAGCACTTCTTTTGGTGAGGTATCGCTGAGAACGCACCATCCCAGATTGCCAAAGCCTTTGGCGAAGAACGCCAGACTCATCGCGGCGATAACCACAAATTCTGACGATGTGTAATTCGCGATAACGATGACGCAGGAAAGCAACATCCCACAGATAACCGGCAGCTTACGGGCAATTGTCAGGCTGTAGCCGCGTTTTAAAAGCCAGTCGGAGAAAACGCCGCCCAACAATCCACCGATAAAACCGGCAATGGCAGGGATACTGGCGACAAATCCTACTTTAAGGATCGACATGCCTTTAGCCTGATACAGATAGGTAGGAAACCAGGTCAGGAAAAACCAGGTGATTGACGTCACGCAGAACTGTCCGATATATACGCCAATCATCATGCGGTTGACGCAGACGCTTTTAATTTGCGCAAAGGTAATCTTCTGTGGTTCTTTTTTATTACCCAGCGACGGTTCACCACCGCCTTCCCGAATATAGTCAATTTCCTGCTGGTTCACCTTTGGATGATGCATAGGGTCTCTGACTTTGACCAACCAGAAGATGCCAAGAATAACGCCTATTGCCCCAATGTAATAAAACACAAAGTGCCAACTGAGATTATGCAAAATAATCGTCATTAGCGGCGTAATAATCCCTAACGAGATATATTGCGCGGCCTGATAGACAGAGGTAACAAAGCCCCGTTCGTTATTAGGAAACCACTGCACGCTTAATCGGCTATTGGCCGGAAAGGCCGGAGCTTCAATCGCACCCATCAGTAATCGTAAGATAATCAATACGACAAGCGGGCTGGCGTACAGATAAATGGTGCCCTGAAACATAGTCACCAGCGACCAACCAATCAGTGCGCAGCCGTATACCAGACGCGAGCCATAGCGATCCAGCAGCCAGCCGCCGGGTAGTTGCATAATGACATAAGAAATACCGAAGGCAGAAAAGGCCAGCCCCATTGCTTCAGGATCAAAACCTAATTCTTTGCTCATAATCGGCGCCACGACGGATAACGTCGCGCGATCAGCGTAATTAAATACGGTCGCAAGAAACAGAAATATCAGAATGCCGTAACGCACTTTTGTACGCTTTATTATTGTGTTCATCACCCACTCCTTTCATAAGGTTGAGAGCGTTTTTGTAGGGGAGGATGGCGGGTATTGCTTACCCGCCAAATTAATTAAGGACGTTTGCCAAACTCGCAGGTTAATTGCGTCCAGCGGCGCGCCTGCTCGCTGATGCTGAAGCCCAGACCGTGACGATCGGAAACCCACATCCGGCCATCGCGCAGCTCAAGTTGTTCGTTAAATAACGGGTTCAGCCATTCAAAATGCTCCAGCCATGGCTCAAGCGGATAAGCGGCGGACAGATGCAGGTGAACTTCCATAGCGAAGTGTGGAGCCAACTTGCGACCATGTTTAGCCGCCAGGTCCATAATTTTCAGGAACGGTGAAATCCCTCCCACACGCGGTGCATCGGGCTGCACAAAATCGCTGGCATTGCCGAGGATCAGCTGTTCATGTTCGCGGAAGCTGGTCAGCATTTCACCGGTGGCAATCGGGGTATCAAGCGCGGCGGCCAGTTGGGCGTGGCCTTCAACATCGTAGGCGTCCAGCGGCTCTTCAATCCAGATTAGATTAAACTGCTCCATTTTACGTCCCATACGGATGGCGGTTTCCCGATCCCACTGCTGATTGGCATCGACCATTAGCGGGAAGTCATCCCCCAGCGCTTCACGCACCGCGGTTAAGCGGCGAATATCCTCGGCGCAGTTTGGCTGACCAACCTTGAGTTTGATACCACCAATGCCGTTTTCACGGGAAATAACCACGTTTTTTAGCACCTGATCCAGCGGCGTATGCAGGAATCCGCCGGAGGTGTTGTAGCACTGCACGGAGTCCCGATGCGCGCCAAGCAGTTTTGCCAGCGGCAATCCTGCACGCTTGGCTTTCATATCCCATAATGCGATATCGATAGGGGAGATGGCTTGTACCGCCATGCCGCTGCGCCCCACGGAAGCGCCAGCCCACAGCAGCTTGGTGTAGATCTTGTCAATATCGTTTGGATCTTCGCCTAACAGGTTATCGGCAATTTCTTTGGCATGCGCATAGATTCCCTGGCCGCCAGCCCGCTTGGAGTAACTAAATCCCACGCCTTCAAACCCGTCGCGGCTGCGGATCTCGGCGATGATTATGGCGACTTCAGTTAGCGGTTTCTGGCGACCGGTGAGCACTTTGGCATCGCTCACGGGTGTTGCCAGAGGAAGGAAAGCCAGAGACAGTTTTACCCATTCAATACGGTCACCGGTTTCTGCTGCGGTTTTAGCGTTAGCCGATTTGGCATAGGTCACGGCATCGGAATTGGCACTTAAAGACATATTGTTCTCTCCTGGTGATAACAAATGATTGCGCTATCATTTTTAATGTTAGCGCAATCACTGTGCCAGCGAATTGACTGCGATTTGAACAATTGCTCACAAATTCAGAGAGAGAAGGGTGGTAAATTATAAACGACGTCACATTCCAGTACTTTATGGAGAAATGCACAAATCATTGTGATTGCGCTATCATTTTGAGTAGCGATAATTAACTAAGCTGCTGTTTTCCCTGCGTTATCACTGAGCAACGCTGGCAATAGCCAAAATCATGATGAATAATGCCAGGATAAATCAGCGATTTTTGACAAGGGCATCGACAGTGAAAAATCCCAAACCACCGCGCGCTCCCACGCTGGAAGATGTTGCCCGTACCGCGGGATTGTCACCCATGACGGTGAGCAGGGCGTTGAATACCCCGCAGCTGGTGCGCCCGAAAACGGTTGAAAAAGTGATGCAGGCGGTGCGCGCCACCGGCTATATTCCCAACGCACTGGCTGGGGGACTGGCGTCGCGTCGCAGCAAGCTTATCGCCGTGGTTATTCCGCAAATTAACAACAATATGTTTGTCGATACCATCCAGTCATTAAGTGATGAACTGGCAGAACGCGGATACCACATTTTGCTCTGCGTGTCGGGTTATACGCCGCAAACAGAGGCGGAGCTGGTGGCGACGCTGCTTTCTCGTCGCCCGGATGGTGTAGTACTCACCGGTATTCATCATACCGCTGAGCTGAAAAAAGTGATTCTTAATGCGGCCATCCCGGTCGTGGAAATCTGGGATTTAACCCCAACACCCATCGATATGCTGGTCGGTTTTTCGCATGAAAAGGTCGGGCAAGCGGTGGCAGACTATCTGCTGAATAAAGGCTATCGACGTCCGGGGTTGTTATGGACTGCCGATCGCCGGGCAGGCCAGCGTAAACAAGGACTGTGCGATGCGTTGAGTCGTCATGGTATTGCGGCTGACGCACAGGTGGACGTCCCGCTACCGGCCTCTCTGGCATTGGGACGCACTGGATTAACGCAGCTATTGGCGGAGCGCGAGTTTGATGTCATTGTCTGTAGCTCAGATACGCTAGCCCAGGGGGCGATCATGGAGGCCGAAAGTCGCGGTATACGCGTGCCGCAAGAGTTGGCGGTAATCGGTTTTGGCGATCTGGATTTTGCTGCCAGCAATCGGCCCGCCATCACCACCGTCAGCGTCGACAGACGGGCCATCGGGCAACGTGCTGCCTCACTGCTTGCCGATCGTATCGAACAAATTCCGCGTGAAGACGATATTATTGATGTCGGTTTTCATCTGGTAGAACGAGAGTCCGCATAAGTTACCTGCAACCCAAAACAATAAGGAATCTGCTATGCCGCACGTTGATATTAAATGTTTTCCTCGCTCTCTTACCGACGAACAGAAAACCGCCCTGGCGGCGGATATTACCGAGGTTATTATTCGTCATTTGCAAAGCAAAGACAGTTCAGTCAGCGTGGCGCTCAATGAAGTTGAGCCAGAGGCGTGGCAGGCCGTGTGGGATAAGGAAATTGTGCCGCAGATGGCGAGATTAATTAAAAAACCTGGCTACAGTATGTAAGAAAAAACGGGCGGATTTCCGCCCGTTTTCGTTGTGCTTATGGCGTAACGATGTTGAACCAGAATTCGAATTTATCCATATAGCCGAGCATGGCATCAAGCTTGGCGCCGTCACCGGTTATCTTCACGTCACCGCTGTCTTGTGCCTGTTTCAGCGTCACTTCCTTGAGGATGATTTTGTTCAGCGTATCGCGATTAAGCGTGATCGTAGCATCGGCATCTTTCGCTTCGGCATTGGCGGTATGGTTCAGGACGCCATTCTCTAGCTCAAGCTTATATTTACCGCCATCACTGCCAAGATCGATGTTAAACACCGACTTCGCATCACCCGCTTTTTGTCCGTTAATATGCACTGCCAGATAATCGAAGAACATTTCCGGCGTCATAGCACGAACGGTATCCGGGCTGGCGGTATTCGGGGTTGGGCCTTTGACCACGCCGTTACGCAGCTCTTGCGCGCCGGTCAGGTAGAAGTTACGCCACGGGCCGGATTCAGCCTGATAACCCAGTTGCTCAAGCGCATCTGCTTCCAGATTACGTGCGGCCTGGTTATTTGGATCGGCAAACACGACTTTGCTTACCACCTGTGCCACCCAGCGGTAGTTGCCCTGGTCATAGTCGGCTTTTGCTTTCTGCAAAATGGCGTCCGCACCACCCATGTAGTCGACAAATTTCTTCGCAGACTCTTCCGGCGGCAGCTCATCCAGCGTTGCCGGGTTGCCGTCAAACCAGCCGAGATAGAGCACATAGGTCGCTTTAACGTCATGGCTCACGGAGCCATAGTAACCGCGGTTAGCCCAGGTATGTGCCAGTGAGTCCGGCAGTTTAAAGTTGGCAGCGATTTCATCGCGGGTCAGACCTTCGTTAGCCATGCGTAGCGTCTGGTCGTTGATATAACGATACAGATCGCGCTGACTTTTCAGCAGGCTGACCACCTTGTCATTACCCCAGGTTGGCCAGTGGTGCTGCGCCATCAGCACTTCGGCTTTATCACCCCAGCGCACAATCGCTTCGTTGATGTATTTGGACCACGGCAGCGGCTCACGAATTTTGGCTCCGCGCAGGGAGTAGGTGTTGTGCAGGGTGTGGGTAACATCTTCTGCGGATTCAATCAGTTTCTTCTCTTCGATGTACCACAGCATTTCCGATGGTGCTTCGGAACCCGGAGCCAGCATGAAGTCATAGGTCAGGCCATCGATGACCTCTTTTTGTCCATCTTTCTCAATGATATTTGTTGGCGCAATCAGGGTAACGGTTCCCGCGGAGGTCGTGGTTCCCAGTCCCGCGCCGACCTGGCCTTTGGCATCAGGTTTGAGTAGGTTGCCGTACATGTAGCTCGCGCGGCGGCTCATGACGTTACCGGCCATGATATTCTCAGCGACCGCGGCTTCCATAAAGCCGGCTGGCGCATAAACTTTCACTTTGCCTGCTTTCACGTCGGCTTCATCGACAACACCGCGTACGCCGCCGTAATGGTCAACGTGGCTGTGGGTATAAATTACCGCGACAACCGGTTTTTGACCGCGGTTTTTAAAGTAAAGATCCATCCCGACTTTGGCCGTTTCTGCCGAGACCAGCGGGTCAACAACGGTGATGCCTTCTTTACCTTCAATAATGGTCATGTTTGACAGATCGAGGTTACGAATCTGGTAAACGCCATCCGTTACTTCAAACAGCCCGCTGATGTTGATCAACTGAGACTGACGCCACAGGCTCGGGTTTACCGTATCCGGGGCTTTATCGCCTTCTTTGATAAACGCGTACTGCTGCGGATTCCAGATAACATTTCCCTGTTCGCCTTTGATCACTTCCTGCGGGAGTGGAGCGATAAAGCCTTTGTGGGCGTCGGTAAAGTCAGTGTTATCGGAGAAGGGCAGTTGATTGTAAAGCGCGTTGTTGGCTTGTTGCGTGGCGGCTGTAGCGTCTTTGGGGGCTTCAGCCGCCATAAGGGGAACAGAAAACGATGTGAGTAACCCAGCAAGTATAAAACTTTGTGCGATTCTATTAAGTTGCATCGTAAAACCTCTCTGACACTTCAAAAGTACAGTTGGGGGATGCTGCTTTGACGGATAGCGTTTTGATTAGGTATTTGCGTTAGTGCAAGATTAACTATAATTCACATAAATAATTCAGCAAGGAAGGGCGAGTAACTTATCTAACTGGTTTTCCAGAAGTTTTAAGAAAAAAGTTGCGGATGACAGAGCAGAGCCGCCATCCGTTAGCATACTATCATTCACCAGCAGTAATAATTTTCCCGCTGGAGACAAATGTTCCGGCCCCAAGGTGATGCAGAGTATTGAGCTTGCCATCATCAAACTGCCAGCGTCCTTCCACGAAGGCTCGCTCATCAGCGGCGGCAGAGACCACTTCCCCAAACAGGGTGTCATACTTTTCCTGTGCCGCCGTGGCTGGCAACAGGCGACACTCCATCCAGGCCAGGCATTTCGATTCTATCAGCGGTAAACCTAGCACGGGTCCTTGCACCACGGGAATGCCGTAACAGTTGAATTTATCTTCCACGCGACCGGAAACGCTGCCTACGGCCCAGGTCCAGTTGACGGCGGCGATACCCGGAATAACGATGCCGAATTTACCGCTACGTTCAATGAGATCCCGCGACCAGGCGGTCTTATCAACAACAATTGCTACCCGCGGCGGCTCGAATTCCACGGGCATTGACCATGCCGCAGCCATCACATTTCGCCGCTCGGTATGCTCATCCCGGCTGGTTATCAATATCGTTGGGCCATGATTGAGTAGCCGGCTGGCATGTTTTAATTCGATCGGACGAAAATGGCTCATGGATGCTCCTTGGCTGAGAGATAACACACCACAATAAACATAGATATTAACGGTATTAGCGATTTTGTCGCCTCACAGGAATTAACAACGCACAAAATCGACAGCGTAAAACGAAAAATACGTTATAAGTACTGCATTAATCGAACAGGAACTCCTTATGACGCCTTTTTTAACCGCTTATTTTGCCCGTATTGGCTGGTCAGGTTCGGCCAACGTCAACCTTGAAACCTTGCAAGCGCTACATCTACTGCACAACAGCGCAATTCCATTTGAAAACCTGGATGTATTACTGCCAAGAGAGATGCAGCTTGACGATTTGTCGCTGGAAGAGAAGCTGGTAACGGCGCGTCGTGGCGGTTATTGCTTTGAACAGAACGGCGTGTTTGAACGCGCGCTACGCGAAATCGGTTTTAACGTACGTAGCCTTCTCGGTCGCGTGGTACTGGCAAATCCGTCAAGCCTGCCGCCGCGCACGCATCGTCTGTTGCTGGTTGAATTGCAGGGAGAGCAGTGGATCGCCGACGTTGGTTTCGGCGGACAAACGCTGACGGCGCCGATTCGTCTGCAGGCTAACACTGAGCAGAAGACGCCACACGGCGAATATCGGCTGATTCAGGAAGGTGAAGATTGGATCCTCCAGTTCCGTCATCACGAACACTGGCAGTCAATGTATCGTTTCGATCTGGTCGTGCAGCATCAGAGCGATTATCTGATGGGCAACTTCTGGTCCGCACACTGGCCGCAATCACATTTTCGCCATCATCTGCTGATGTGCCGTCATCTGCCCGACGGCGGGAAATTAACGTTAACCAATTTTCACTTTACCCATTATCAGGATGGACATGCGGTAGAGCAGATTAATTTGCCTGATGTCGCCAGTTTGTATGCGTTGTTGCAAGAACGATTTGGACTGGGTGTGGATGACGTGAAGCATGGGTTTACCGAAGATGAGCTGGCGACGGTCATGGCGGCGTTTGATACGCATCCGGAGGCGGGGAAATAGGGGCATCGGAATTAATGCCGGATGCGGCGTCATCGCCTTATCCGGCTTTCGGGAACAATTAAAAATCTATCGCCCATTCTGCGTGAAACAGGATCACCGCCGAACCGGTAATGATGACTTTTTCCGGCTGGTTTTCACGGATAGTCACCGTCACATCAACAATCCCGTCGCGCCCGAGCGCACGGCCCTGATGTCCCTGAACACGTAACGTTTTCCCATCATGCGCCATCAGCCCATGGTGGACCAGCCACGCGCCCATTGGACCGTTGGCATTGCCGGTAACCGGGTCTTCCACAATACCAATAGCAGGTGAAAACATGCGGCCATCAGTGGCGTTTTCGCCCTCGCGGATTTGAAAAGGGAAGAAACCGTTACAGCCAATTTGCTGGCTGATAGCGGTCAAAGCCGGTAAATCAGGGGAAAGGGCGTCGAGATCCACCTCGGGCTTCAGTGGAATCATCACTTTCGAATGCCCAGTGGTGGCAACCTGAATTGGCAATCCTGCCAGCATATCGTCTTCGCTCAGGTGCAGCGCATCAATAATCGCGGCACGAACAGCGCCCTCCAGCGGAGGTTCAAAACCCGGTTCACCTTGCTCAAGGCTAATGCGATAGTCGTTCCCGGTAGCGTCAATATCCACGCGATGACATCCGGCCAGCGAGGTTTGCCAGACCGTGCAGTTACCCAGACCCAGCGCCCTGGCCCGCACGTAATGCGCGGCGACGGTAGCATGCCCACAGATAGGAACTTCGACCGTCGGGGTGAAATAGCGGATGCGAACATCGCTGTCGTCACTGGTCAGCAGAAATGCGGTTTCTGAATGACGCAGCTCGCGAGCGATGAGCTGCATCTGCGCGTCACTCAGTCCATCAGCATGTAAAACCACACCTGCTGAGTTGCCGCGAAAAGGGACCGGGGTAAAGGCATCGACGTGGTAAACCTGTGGTTTCATTAGTGTTCTCCCTGAAATGGAGAAGCATCATAACGTACAAAAAGCGGGATAGCGATGCAGGCCCGGTAAGCGCAAGCGCTACCGGGCATCAGAGTTCAATTATCGGCGGGAACGCACTATCTGATAGCGGCGAGTGAAGTACTCAAACGGCGCACTCCATACGTGGACCAGACGGGTGAACGGGAATAGCAGGAAGATAGTCATCCCCAGAACCAGGTGCACACGGAAAATCAACGCCACGCCATCCAGATGTGCAGATGCGCCGCCCTGGAAGGTCACCACTGACTGCGCCCAACCAACCAGTTTCAGCATTTCACTGCCGTCAGGATGCTGTGCGGAGAACGGGATGGTGGTTAAGCCGAGGATACACTGAATCAGCAGAACGCAAAGGATCAGAATATCAGCGGTGGAAGACGTTGCACGAATGCGCGGGTTGGTCAGACGCCGCACCAGCAAACCTGCGCCACCAACCAGCGTCAGTACGCCACAAAGCCCACCGGCAATCATCGCCATCTGTTGTTTCACCGCAATCGGCAGGAACCAGGCATACATCCAGTGCGGCGTTAGCATGCCGAACAGGTGACCGAAAAAGATCCCCAGAATGCCGATGTGGAACAGGTTTGACCACAGCACCATGCCGCGTTTGTCCAGCATCTGGCTGGAAGAGGCGCGCCAGGTGTATTGCCCGTAGTCATAGCGTAGCCAACTGCCGAGGATAAATACCGTACCGCACAGGTACGGGTAGATATCGTAAAAAAAGACGTTCAGGTACTGTATCATTTCGGGCCTCCCGCGCTGACGTCGACATACTGCGGCGCAACGTCCTGGCTAAAGCGTCGTTGATAGTTTTGTAACGGTGAACTGTCGCAGGCGGTGGCGTTATCCTCGATAAACTTCACCTGTTCCTCTTCCCACACCGCATCCAGCGCCTGACGAGTATCATCGCGGGTTTCAGCACCAACCTGCTTAGTGACACTGTCACTTGAAAGAGGGCTTCCGGCAAGCAGCAGCAGGGCGTCAAACAGTTGATACCACGGCGTATCGCGCTGTTTTAAGCGCCCGCCCAACAGAGCCAGAATCGGTGCAACGTTCTGCAGTCCTTCTTTGGCCTGGTCCTCCGGCAACACGCTCAAATACTCCAGATACAACGGCAGGTGATCCGGTAGTTCGCGGCAGTCGAGCTGTAGCCCGACCTTTTCATACTGCGCCAGCAGATCAACCATCGCCTGACCCCGGTCACGGGACTCGGCGTGCACGTGCTCAAACAGCAGCAGAGAGGTGGCCCGGCCCCGGTCAAAGATTTCGCACCATTCCGCTTGTTTATCCAGCAGTGGCGCATTGAGCAATTCCTGGCTAAATTCGGTAAGCATGGGGGCATCGCTGGCCACAAGTGCCAGCGCGTCGTCTTTATACTCCCACAGCAGCTCGTCGGGATATTCCATCAGCAGGCCGATAACCTTCAGGATTTGCATTATTCACCCTCCGCTTTATCGCGCACTTCGGTGATGTCGATTGCATCGATACGGCTACTGTTAAACAGGTTGAATTTGGTATCTGAGCCATGGCAGCCGTCACCGAAGGTAAATCCGCAGCCGTTTTTCTCCGGGAAGGCATCGCGCGCCATTTCACGGTGGCTGGTCGGGATCACAAAGCGGTCCTCATAGTTGGCGATGGCCAGATAGCGATACATCTCTTCAACCTGCTCAACGGTCAAACCTACTTCCTCAATCGCGCGGGTGTCCGTCACGCCTTCCACTGTTTGCGCACGCATATAGTGGCGCATGGCCATCATACGTTTCAGCGCGCGCAGCACCGGACCGGTATCACCCGCACTGAGCATGTTGGCGAGGTACTGAACCGGAATTCGCAGCGACTCAACCGCCGGCAAAATGTTGCCATTGTGCGGCAGTCCGCCCGCGTCGGCGACCGACTGAATCGGTGACAATGGCGGTACATACCAGACCATCGGCAGGGTGCGATATTCCGGGTGCAGCGGCAGCGCTAGCTTCCAGTCCATCGCCATTTTGTAGACTGGCGAACGTTGGGCCGCTTCGATGACGTTGTGCGGAATACCTTGTTTTAACGCCTCTTCAATGACCGCCGGATCGTGCGGATTGAGGAATACATCGCACTGACGCTCATAGAGATCGGTCTCATGCTCGGTGCTGGCCGCTTCTTCGATGCGGTCGGCGTCGTACAGCAATACGCCGAGATAACGAATACGTCCAACGCAGGTTTCCGAACATACCGTCGGCTGGCCGGACTCAATACGTGGGTAGCAGAAAATGCACTTCTCTGACTTACCGCTCTTCCAGTTAAAGTAGATTTTTTTGTACGGACAGCCGCTGATGCACAAGCGCCAGCCGCGACATTTGTCCTGGTCGATCAGCACAATGCCGTCTTCTTCACGCTTATAGATAGCACCGCTTGGGCAGGTGGCGACACAGCTTGGATTCAGGCAGTGCTCGCACAGGCGCGGTAAATACATCATGAAGGTGTTTTCGAACTGGCCGTACATCTCTTTTTGCATCTTCTCGAAGTTACGGTCGCGGGCACGTTTTGAAAATTCGCCGCCAAGCAGTTCTTCCCAGTTTGGACCCCAGATAATCTTGTCCATCCGCTTACCATCGATCAGCGAACGCGGACGCGCGGTGGGCTGATTCTTGCTTTCCGGCGCGCTATGCAGATGCTGATAATCGTAAGTAAACGGCTCATAGTAATCATCGATTTGCGGGATTACCGGGTTGGCGAAAATTTTGGTGATGACGCCCATCTTACCGCCCAGACGCGGTCTTATCTTGCCGTTAACATCGCGAACCCAGCCGCCTTGCCACTCTTCCTGATCTTCCCAGTTTTTTGGATAGCCAATCCCCGGTTTAGTCTCGACGTTGTTAAACCACGCATATTCCATCCCTTCACGCCCGGTCCAGACGTTTTTACAGGTGACGGAGCAGGTGTGGCAGCCGATGCACTTATCCAGATTAAGAACCATGCCTACCTGTGAGCGTATTTTCATTTTTTCGCCTCCTGTACCTGATCGCGACCTTCATCATCCAGCCAGTTAATATTTTTCATTTTTCTAATCATGATGAACTCATCGCGGTTAGAGCCGACCGTACCGTAATAGTTGAAGCTGTATGCCAGCTGCGCATAGCCACCTATCATGTGCGTGGGTTTCGGGCAGACGCGGGTCACCGAGTTATGGATCCCGCCGCGCATCCCGGTCACTTCTGAGCCAGGGATATTCATGATTCGCTCCTGAGCGTGATACATCATGGTCATTCCCGGTGGCACGCGTTGACTCACCACTGCACGCGCGGTGAGCGCACCGTTGGCGTTGAAGGCTTCAATCCAGTCGTTATCCTCAATGCCCAGCTCTTTGGCATCGGTCTCGCTGATCCAGACAATAGGTCCGCCGCGCGACAGCGTCAGCATCAGCAGGTTTTCGCTATAGGTGGAGTGGATCCCCCATTTCTGGTGCGGCGTCAGGAAGTTGAGCGCTTTTTCCGGGAAGCCGTTAGGCGGAACCTCGCGCATTTCACTGACGCTGCGGGTATCGATAGGTGGACGATACGCCACCAGACTTTCACCGAACGCTCGCATCCACGCGTGATCCTGATACAGCTGCTGGCGACCGGACAGAGTACGCCATGGGATCAGCTCGTGGACGTTGGTATAGCCTGCGTTATAGGAAACATGTTCACTTTCCAACCCGGACCAGGTGGGGCTGGAGATGATTTTGCGCGGCTGCGCCTGGATATCGCGAAAACGGATCTTTTCGTCTTCTTTGTTCAACGCCAGGTGCGTATGGTCGCGTCCGGTCATCGCCCCCAGCGCTTCCCAGGCTTTCACCGCCACCTGACCGTTTGTTTCCGGTGCCAGGGCGAGGATCACCTCAGAGGCATCCAGCGCGGTGTCAATCAGCGGGCGTCCTTTTGCCGGGCCTTCGCGCTTGGTGTAGTTCAGCTTGCCGAGGAAATCGACTTCCGCCTGGGTATTCCACGCAATGCCTTTCCCGCCGTTACCGAGTTTGTCCATGAGCGGGCCAAGTGAAGTAAAGCGTTCGTAGGTGGCGGGGTAGTCACGCTCCACAACGGCGATATTCGGTGCCGTTTTGCCCGGGAGGAGATCGCATTCGCCTTTGCGCCAGTCCTGAATGTCAAACGGCTGCGCCAGCTCTGCCGGAGAGTCGTGTTGCAGCGGTTGCAATACCACATCCGTTTCTTGTCCAAGGTGTCCGACGCAAACCTCAGAAAATACTTTGGCGATGCCTTTATAAATTTCCCAGTCGCTCTTCGATTCCCATGCCGGGTCGACCGCCGCAGACAACGGGTGAATAAACGGATGCATATCCGAGGTATTCATATCGTCTTTTTCATACCAGGTCGCGGTTGGCAGAACGATATCGGAGAACAAACAGGTACTGGACATACGGAAATCGAGCGTGACCAGCAGATCGAGCTTGCCCTCTATCGCCGCCGACTGCCATTCAACCTCTTCAGGTTTAATACCCTCGCTTGAACCGAGCGCTTCCCCCTGGATCCCGCTTTCGGTACCCAGCAAATATTTGAGCATGTATTCATGCCCTTTACCGGAGGAGCCGAGCAGGTTAGAGCGCCAGACGAAGAGGTTGCGCGGATGGTTTTTGCCGTTATCTGGCTGTTCGCAGGCAAAACGAATATCACCTGACTTCAGCGCCTGTGCGGTGTATTGCGCAGGAGATAGCCCTGCTTGTTCGGCTTTTGCTTTAACGGTCAAAGGGTTGAGGTTAAGCTGCGGCGCAGACGGCAGCCAGCCCATCCTTTCAGCCCGCACGTTAAAGTCAATCAAATGTCCGCTAAACTTCGACGCATCGGCCAGTGGAGAGAGGAGTTCCTGCGCGGTAAGTTTTTCATAACGCCACTGGCTGGAATGGTTGTAGAAAAACGAAGTGCTGTTCATCTGACGCGGTGGTCGGTTCCAGTCCAGCGCAAAGGCCAGCGGCAACCAACCGGTTTGCGGTCGCAGTTTCTCCTGACCCACATAGTGCGCCCAGCCGCCGCCGCTTTGTCCCACACAGCCACAGAACACCAGGATATTAATCATGCCACGGTAGTTCATATCCATGTGATACCAGTGGTTGACGCCAGCCCCGAGAATGATCATCGAACGGCCATGCGTTTTGTGCGCCGTATCGGCAAACTCACGGGCGATCTGTTCGATATGACGTCGTGGCACACCGGTAATTTGCTCGCCCCAGGCCGGGGTGTAGGCTTTCACTTCGCTGTAATCTTGCGCGCTATGAACGTCATCCAGACCACGATCGAGGCCATAATTCGCCAGCACCAGATCATAGACGCTCACCACCGGGCAACGGCTACCGTCAGCGAGGGTAAGATGTTTTACCGGTAGTTGACGGATCAGCACCGGTTCTTGTTTTACACTGCGAAAATGTGGGTTTTCGTTGCCGCCAAAATAGGGGAATGCCACGCCGGTCACTTCATCATGCTGACCAAGCAGCGAAAGAGAAAGTTCAGTTTCAGCGCCAGCCGCCAGTGGTTCCAGGTTCCATTTGCCTTTTTCCCCCCAGCGAAAACCGATAGATCCGTTCGGGACAACCAGTTCGCCAGCGCTGTTAAAGGCTACCGTTTTCCACTCTGGATTGTTGCTTTCGCCCAGACCATCGACAAGGTCTGAAGCACGCATCATGCGTCCAGGCACGTAGCTGCCATCTTCGCGGGCATCCAGTAAAACCAGCATCGGCATGTCGGTATAGCGACGACAGTAATTGAGGAAATAATCGCTGGGATTGTCGAGGTGGAACTCTTTCAGGATGACGTGGCCCATCGCCATTGCCAGCGCGCTGTCTGTTCCTTGTTTGGGTGCCAGCCACTGATCGCACAGTTTGGCGACTTCCGAGTAATCCGGCGTAATGGCAATCGTCTTGGTGCCTTTGTAGCGTACTTCTGTGAAAAAGTGCGCATCCGGGGTACGAGTCTGCGGCACGTTAGAACCCCAGGCGATGATATAGCTGGAGTTATACCAGTCGGCGGATTCAGGAACGTCGGTCTGCTCGCCCCAGGTCATCGGTGACGCGGGCGGTAAGTCGCAGTACCAGTCATAGAAACTCAGACATGTTCCGCCGATTAGCGAGAGATAGCGAGTGCCGGCGGCATAGGAAACCATCGACATCGCCGGGATCGGGGAGAAGCCGACCACGCGATCCGGGCCGTAGGTTTTCACCGTCCAGACGTTGGCGGCAGCAATCAGCTGATTAAGCTCTTTCCAGTTCGAACGGATAAATCCACCGCGCCCGCGTACCTGCTTGTAGCTCTGGCATTTTTGCGGGTCGTTCATAATGGATTCCCAGGCCAGCACCGGATCGGGCTGGCGGGAGAGGGCGTCGCGCCACAATTCGATTAAGCGTTTACGCACCAGGGGATATTTCAGGCGGTTAGCGCTATAGAGATACCACGAGTAGCTGGCGCCGCGTGGACAGCCACGGGGCTCATGATTTGGCAGGTCAGGACGAGTACGCGGGTAGTCGGTTTGCTGCGTTTCCCAGGTCACCAGCCCGTTTTTAACGTAGATCTTCCAGCTGCATGAGCCGGTACAGTTAACGCCGTGGGTAGAACGCACAATTTTGTCGAACTGCCAGCGCTGACGATAGCTGTCTTCCCAGTCCCGGTTGGTGTGCATCACTTGCCCGTGCCCCTCGGCAAACGTATCGCCCTTTTGTTTAAAGTAGCGAAAGCGGTCTAACAGTTTACTCATGACATAACTCCTGCTTCGATAATATTGCCGACGGTGAATCGAACTCCAGGCCTGATCCGACCTACCTAAATGTCCGATCCTGCGGTATCCATTTTGTTATTTTTTTTGTGATTTACGGCCATAGACCAACCAGGTCACCAGCACGCAGACGATGTAAAACACGAGGAATATTTTCATGGCACCCACCGGAGAGCCGGTCAATGCCAGCGATGAGCCAAACGCTTTAGGAATGAAGAAGCCCCCCACAGCGCCAATGGCGGAGATAAACCCCAGGGCGGCGGCGGTATCGGTTACCGCTTCCCGCTGAGCTTGCTCTTCAGTGCCACCATGCAGCTTCACCCGATAAATTGTGATTTTGCGAAAGATCACCGCAATCATCTGGAAGGTTGAACCGCTGCCCAGGCCCGCGGTCAGGAACAAGCCCATAAACACCAGGTAAAACGCGATAAAGCTACCTTCGCCCGAGCCGGGCAAAGTGAGAAACAGCAGGGCGCTGAACAGTGCCATAAAGATGAAGTTAATTAAGGTGACACGCACACCACCAAACTTGTCAGAGATAACACCGCCCGCCGATCGTGCAAGCGCGCCGATGAAGGGGCCGAAGAACGCCAGTTGCAGGATATTCACGTCGGGGAACTGGGTTTTCGCCAGCATGGCAAAGCCTGCCGAAAAACCGATAAATGAACCGAAGGTGGCGAGATACAGCAGACTTAATAACCACAGATGAAAACGCTTGAGTACCGGTAACTGGGAGGCAATTGAGGCCTTCGAGCTGGCAATGTCGTTCATTCCCATGCCCGCTGCCACGGTGGCTATCAGCAGTAACGGCACCCATATCCATGCTGCATTGGCCAGCGACAATAACGAGCCGTCAGCTTGCGGTACGCCCTGTACGCCCAAAAAGGTAAATATGGGCAGAAAGATCACCAGTGGCGCGATCAACTGCATCACGCTGACGCCGAGGTTGCCGAGACCACCGTTAACGCCTAATGCGCTACCTTGCTTCGCTTTGGGGAAGAAAAAGCTGATATTGCCCATGCTGGAGGCAAAGTTAGCGCCAGCAAAACCACACATCAGCGCAATGATTATAAATACTCCAAACGGAGTAGCGGTATTTTGCACGGCAAATCCGAGCCAGACGCAGGGAATAACCAGAATAATCGTGCTAAAAATGGTCCAGCGACGACCACCAAATATAGGTACCATAAAGGAGTAGGGTACGCGCAATATTGCACCAGAAAGAGATGGCAATGCCGTTAATAAAAACAGTTGGTCGGTGGTGAAATTAAAACCAATTTTATTCAGATTGACGGCTACGGCACTGAACAGCATCCAAACGCAAAACGCAAGAAGCAGGCAACTCACTGATATCCAGAGGTTTCTGCGCGCAATGTGCTTGCCTTTATTTTCCCAAAAGCCGGGGTTCTCTGGTTTCCAGTCAGTTAAAAGATAACGATTATTTTTCTCATTTGATGATGACATATTATTCTCCATGCACATGCCGTTCATGAAAAAGAAATAAACGCATGCAGCGCCGCGCGGCTTCTTTTTAGAAACTATTGAAAAGTTTTAGGAATATTGACTGAAAGAATAGATAAAAAAGCGCAATAACGCGGCGTGATGGGAGAATTACACGTTGCTTAAGTGTTACTAATTGTAAACATAAAAGATGTATTGTTAATCCATCTATTACATCAAATAAATAACTCCTGCGTTATCATACGATCAAGGTGACGATCGAATGCAGGATCGGCCATTTCCTCAATACCTAATATGTACATACCATCCAGGCCGCAGACTAATGCGATTAAGCGCCATGCGACGTCGGCGGCATCAGGCGCGGATGAGAACTCACCGGCTTTCTGTCCTTGTATAATGATGTTGGCGGTTTCTTCGTGCCACATTCGCATGGTCAACAGGTAGGCGCTTTTAATTTCCGGATCTTTACCCGCAACAACCTGTGCTTCACGCCATAGCTTAATATAGGGTTCCAGACCACCATCTTCACTGCCTAGCATCGCATGCAGTCGCTCACGGAAACTGGCGTCTTCGCTGACCAGTTCGGCATCAAGTAGGGTGCGGATCAGGCGCACAAATGCCTGGGATTTGAGTTCGCCGGCAGAGGCGAAATGGTGATGTACCTGGCCCGTCGCGACGTGAGCTTCTGCAGCAATGCGTCGAACCGTCATGGCGGAAAATCCTTCTTCAAGTGCGACACGCATTGCCGCCTGCAGAATTACTTCCCGACGTTCATCCCGATTTAGATAGCTCATCATTCCTCCTGTACCCGTATAGATCGCAGTCTAACAAAAAGTTGGACATATGTTCAATTTTCCGTAGGATCGCTAAAGCTGGACATGTGTCCAGTTTTGGTTTCGTTAGGGAGTTTTATGTTTCGTCAGTGGTTAACGTTAGTCATTATTGTGCTGGTCTACATCCCTGTTGCGATTGATGCAACGGTGCTGCACGTTGCCGCGCCCACGCTGAGTATGACGCTGGGTGCCAGTGGTAACGAGCTGCTGTGGATCATTGATATTTATTCCCTGGTAATGGCCGGAATGGTATTGCCAATGGGGGCGCTGGGGGATCGCATCGGCTTTAAACGTCTGCTGCTGTTAGGCGGTGGATTATTTGGTCTCGCATCGCTGGCGGCCGCTTTTGCTCATAGCGCAAGCTGGCTGATTGCCACCCGTGCGGTATTGGCGATTGGCGCGGCGATGATTGTTCCGGCAACGCTGGCGGGTATTCGCGCCACGTTCTCTGAGCAACGGCATCGAAATATGGCGCTCGGCGTCTGGGCGGCGGTCGGTTCCGGCGGTGCGGCGTTTGGCCCACTGGTTGGCGGGATGCTGCTGGAGCACTTCTACTGGGGGTCCGTATTCTTAATTAATGTGCCGATTGTCCTGGTGGTAATGGCCTTAACCGCACGCTTAGTGCCACGCCAGGCCGGACGTCGCGATCAATCGTTAAATTTTGGTCATGCGATAATGCTGATTGTTGCCATTCTGCTGTTGGTTTACAGCGCTAAAACCGCGCTGAAAGGGCATACGGCGACCGTTGCCATCGCCCTGACGCTGTTAACCGGCGCTTTACTGTTGTGGCAGTTTGTCCGTATCCAGCTTGCGGCAGCTCGCCCGATGATTGATATGCGTCTGTTCACGCATCGCATTATCTTGAGCGGTGTAGTGATGGCGATGACCGCGATGATAACGCTGGTGGGTTTTGAGTTGCTGATGGCTCAGGAACTACAGTTTGTTCACGGTTTAACACCATATCAGGCTGGATTGTTTATGCTGCCTGTGATGCTGGCAAGTGGTTTCAGCGGACCGATTGCCGGTATGTTGGTTTCACGCCTTGGATTACGTTGTGTGGCAACGGCGGGCATGGCACTGAGCGCCGTCAGTTTTTACGGCCTGGCGATGACGGATTTCAGTAGCCAACAGGTACAAGCCTGGATTTTGATGGCTTTGCTCGGTTTCAGCGCCGCCAGTGCGCTCCTGGCTTCAACGGCGGCTATCATGGCAGCAGCGCCGGCGGAAAAAGCCGCGGCCGCTGGCGCCATCGAGACAATGGCTTATGAACTGGGGGCAGGACTTGGGATCGCTATCTTTGGCTTACTGCTGAGCCGTAGCTTTTCTGCATCGATTCTGCCGCCAGCCGGACTGAATCCGCAGGAAGTAGAACGAGCCACATCGTCAATGGGGGAGGCGGTACAACTGGCGCACTCGCTCCCGTCGTCACTGAGTGAGGCATTGCTGACGGCTGCCAGAGAAGCGTTCACCTGGTCACATAGCGTGGCCTTAAGCAGCGCCGGCAGCATGCTTATCATATTAGCGATAGGAATGTGGTTCAGTCTGGCAAAGGTACAACGTTAATAACTAGTGAGCTAAATGACAGGGGTAATCCATCTCTTCGACTTCTTTCCCACTCAGTCGAGCGTATTGCCCCGTCAGTCTCCAGAACGCAGGTTGCGTTTCCGTATAGATCTCTGCCGCTAATATCAGGCGGCGGCGATCTACCTCATTAAGTTCCAGAAGTGTCCACGGAATAAAGTAGCGATCGCTGTCCGTCAACGTAAACCACAGTGGGCATCCGCAGCCGGAACAGAAGAACCGTTCACCACGGTTTGAAGAAGGAAAGTGCGAAGGTTCTGCCGATTCTGGCGACATCCGCGGGTGAGCGCTGGCTTCCAGATACATGGCGATGCCGCCTGACCATTTCTGACACAGCGTACAGTGGCAGGCATAGACATCCAGCATTTCGACGTCAACGGTAAAATGACTCTGTCCGCAAAGACAACGACCAGTGAATGTCTGCACGGCATACTCCTTATGACCGAGTCTACATTAAGAGAAAAAGCCAGCCCTTGGAGGACTGGCTTTGTATTCAGACTACAACAAAATTAGAACTGGTAGTTCAGACCAACAGCCACGATGTTGTCAGTTGACACTTTCGCTGCATTGGTGAAGTTGTTGTCATCCAGCAGGTTGATTTTGTAATCAACGAAGGTGGACATGTTTTTGTTGAAGTAGTAGGTAGCACCCAGGTCTACGTATTCAACCAGATCCTGGTCGCCGTAACCGTTGATGTCTTTACCTTTGGATTTCAGGTAAGCGATGGACGGACGCAGACCGAAGTCGAACTGGTACTGAGCAACAGCTTCAAAGTTCTGTGCTTTATCTGCAATACCAGTAACACCGGAGCCACCATAGGTGGTCATGTTGCGGGTTTCGGAGTAGGTGGTTGCCAGGTAGATGTTGTTCGCATCATATTTCAGACCAGCAGCCCATACTTCAGCGTTTTTACCGGAAGCCATGAAACCGCCGTTACCTACAGACTGTTTGTCGGTACGGTCAGATTTCGCATAGGTAGCACCTACGCCGAAGCCTTCGTACTCATAAGTAGTAGACAGACCGAAGCCGTCACCGTTAGCTTCTTTCAGGTTGTCACGGTCATTTTTGCCCTGGTACTGAGCAGCAAAGTTCAGACCTTCAACCAGACCGAAGAAGTCGGTGTTACGGTAGGTTGCAACGCCAGTAGTACGGCCAGTCATGAATACGTCAGTCTGGGTCCAGGTATCACCACCGAACTCAGGCAGGACGTCGGTCCATGCGCCGATGTCGTATGCTACGCCGTAGTTACGACCGTAGTCGAAAGAACCGTATTCAGCGAATTTCAGACCAGCGAATGCCAGACGAGTTTTGTCGCTGTTGGAACCACCGGTGGATTCAGTACGGTTACCTTTGAATTCATATTCCCACTGACCAAAACCAACCAGCTGGTCATTGATCTGAGTTTCGCCTTTGAAGCCCAGACGCGCGTAGGTTTTGTCGCCATCGCTGCCGTTGTCGTCAGAGAAGTAATGCTGAGCGTGAACTTTACCGTAGATATCCAGTTTGTTTGCGTCTTTGTTATATACCTCAGCTGCGTTTACCGCACCTGCCGCCAACAGGCTAGTCACTGCCACTGCAACTAATTTAAGTTTCATTCTAAATAATCCTTATAATTTTTTCTTGGTGTGTTTCCTAAACCATTGCTAAACGAAGGGGTTCGTCAATGGCAAACTATTTTTAAATGACGCAGTGGTATAAGTTCAATAATAAGTTTCATAATATTGCGAAATATTTGAATTTGTGTGATCCAGATCTACATAATATAGCTGATTGTATTAATCTTTATATGTGACAAATCTGAATGGGTATATTTACGTAGGGGACTATTGTGCCGTCTATGGTTTAAATGGCGTTAGTCACGCAGGTATAATATATACATACTGAGGAATATAGATAAGCATGCAATATTTTCGGGAGTTAATTAATCACCAATTATTTAACATTAAATTAAACAAAAATAAACATAAACAACAAATGGAATGAACATTTATTATTCATTAATTTGATTACAGTGTAGCCGGGTTTTAGATTTGCGCGATAAAACCCGGATTTTTTTTCAGGCGCGGCGTGTTGCCAACCAGCAAAGTAGCGAACCCGCACAAACCATCAATGCACCCTGCCAGAAAGATAGCGACAACGGGGCGCTGAGTAACACAGCAGCCAGAGCGGAGGATAGCACTGGGGTAAAATAGGAACCTACGGCCATGATGGTCACGTTGCCATGCAAAATGCCAATATTCCACGCCGCATAGGCAAATCCTAACGTTAATGCCGCTGAGAACATTTTAATAGTCACCGAAGTGCTGAAATTCATTTCTGGTTGCGGAGTCATAAAATAGTAAACCCACAAACTTGCAGCCGTTAGTAAAACGAATACGGTAATACCGTTAAAGCCTTTTGCGTATTTATTGGTCACCGTGCAATACGTTGCCCAGATAAATGCGCCAAGAAAGGCGAGGAAATAGCTCAGCGGGCTGCTGGCAACATTGTTTATAATTTCACCAGGATTAAGGCCATTTTCGCCACCTAATACCCAACAAACCCCGGTCAATGCGATAATTAATCCAGGGATTACCAGCCAGGTTGTTTTTTGACCATTAAATAAAATAGCAAACAATATCGTCAGACTCGGCCAGAGATAATTGACCATACCGACTTCAATAGCCTGGTGACGAGTAGCCGCATAACCGAGAGCCAGCGCTAAACATATTTCATAGGTAACAAAAAGCACGCTACCCGCGATTAAATAACGCACAGGAATTTTTCTGATATTCGGAAAGCCAACGGTAAAAATCAGCAACAGGCCACTTAACGAAAAAATCATTGCTGCGCCACCCGCAGGACCCAGTCCTTCACTTACCCCACGCATTAGCCCGACCATCGTGCTCCAGAGCACGATGGCAATGAGCCCAATTAACGTCGCTTTTTGTTTTGTCATTCTGATTGTCTGTCCATGGTGCTGGCAAAAATTCAAGCTGAAATTTATAGCACTTTTACACCGTAGCGCGCTAACTAATTACCTTTCACCTACCCCCTTATGGGTACAAAGGTTAAACAAAGTGCACTATTTAGTAGCGGAACCGTTTCGTTATTGATTTGACGCAAAAAAAATATGGATATAGCTGATAGTTTCGTCGCGAAGTTGTACATGTCATCTTTCAATTATGCCGCGCTGGCGCGATTTGAGAGATGTCCTGTACGAATCCCTGCAAAAAAGAGGAAAGCAATGGACGTCAGCCGCAGACAATTTTTTAAAATCTGCGCGGGCGGTATGGCGGGAACAACAGTAGCTGCTCTGGGTTTTGCACCCAAAATGGCACTGGCTCAGGCGCGAAACTATAAGCTGTTACGCGCCAAAGAGATCCGAAACACCTGCACATACTGTTCCGTAGGTTGCGGGCTATTAATGTATAGCCTGGGAGATGGAGCAAAAAACGCCAAAGAGTCGATTTACCATATTGAAGGGGATCCGGATCATCCGGTGAGCCGTGGGGCATTATGCCCTAAGGGCGCAGGATTACTGGATTACGTGCACAGTGAAAACCGTCTGCGTTACCCGGAATACCGTGCACCAGGTTCCGACAAATGGCAGCGTATCAGCTGGGATGAAGCATTCACCCGTATCGCGAAGCTGATGAAAACTGACCGTGACGCCAACTTTATTGAGAAGAATGAGCAGGGCGTAACGGTAAACCGCTGGCTTTCAACCGGGATGCTGTGTGCATCTGCGGCAAGTAATGAAACCGGTATGCTGACGCAAAAATTTGTGCGCTCACTCGGCATGCTGGCAGTAGACAACCAGGCGCGCGTCTGACACGGACCAACGGTAGCAAGTCTTGCTCCAACATTTGGTCGCGGTGCGATGACCAACCACTGGGTTGATATTAAAAACGCTAACGTCGTGATGGTGATGGGCGGTAACGCCGCTGAAGCACATCCGGTGGGATTCCGCTGGGCGATGGAAGCCAAAAACAACAATGATGCCACGCTGATTGTTGTTGACCCTCGTTTTACACGTACAGCTTCGGTGGCGGATATCTATGCGCCAATTCGTTCCGGCACGGACATTACGTTCCTGTCCGGCGTCTTGCTGTACCTGATTGAAAACAACAAAATTAACGCTGAATACGTTAAGCATTACACCAATGCCAGCCTGCTGGTGCGGGATGACTATGCTTTTGAAGACGGTCTGTTCAGCGGGTATGACGCGAAAAAACGCCAATACGATAAATCGTCCTGGAACTACCAGTTCGATGAAAACGGCTACGCGAAACGCGATGAAACGTTAAGCCATCCTCGCTGTGTCTGGAACCTGCTAAAACAGCACGTTTCCCGCTACACGCCGGATGTGGTGGAAAACATTTGTGGTACGCCGAAAGAAGACTTCCTGAAAGTCTGCGAAGTGCTGGCTTCCACCAGTGCAGCCGATCGCACCACCACGTTCCTGTACGCGCTGGGTTGGACTCAGCATACCGTCGGGGCACAGAACATCCGCACCATGGCGATGATCCAGTTGCTGCTCGGCAACATGGGGATGGCAGGTGGCGGTGTCAACGCCTTGCGCGGCCACTCCAACATTCAAGGGTTAACCGACTTAGGTCTGCTCTCTACCAGCCTGCCGGGCTACCTGACGCTGCCGTCAGAGAAACAGACAGACCTGCAAACCTATCTGGCCGCAAACACGCCAAAAGCGACATTGGCCGATCAGGTTAACTACTGGGGCAACTATCCGAAGTTCTTCGTCAGCCTGATGAAATCTTTCTATGGCAATGCAGCGCAGAAAGAAAACGATTGGGGCTTTGAGTGGCTGCCGAAGTGGGATCAGTCCTACGACGTCATCAAATACTTCAACATGATGGATAGCGGGAAAGTCACCGGCTACATCTGTCAGGGCTTTAACCCGGTTGCGTCCTTCCCGGACAAAAACAAAGTGGTGCAGAGCCTCAGCAAACTGAAGTATCTGGTAGTTATCGATCCGCTGGTGACCGAAACCTCAACGTTCTGGCAGAACCACGGTGAATCAAACGACGTTGATCCGGCGTCGATTCAGACCGAAGTCTTCCGTTTGCCTTCTACCTGCTTTGCAGAAGAAGACGGTTCCATCGCCAACTCCGGCCGCTGGCTGCAGTGGCACTGGAAAGGTCAGGATGCCCCTGGAGAAGCACGCAACGACGGCGAAATCCTTGCCGGTATTTACCACCGTCTGCGCGACATGTATCGCACTGAAGGCGGTAAAGCTGTAGAACCCGTTCTGAAAATGAGCTGGAACTATAAGCAGCCGGACGAACCGCACTCCGAAGAAGTGGCGAAAGAGAACAACGGCTATGCGCTGGAAGATCTCTATGATGCCAACGGCGTGCTGGTTGCGAAGAAAGGTCAGTTGCTCAACAGCTTTGCGCTGCTGCGCGATGATGGTTCTACGTCATCATCCTGCTGGATTTATACCGGTAGCTGGACCGAGCAGGGCAACCAGATGGCCAATCGCGATAACGCCGACCCGTCAGGTCTCGGGAATACGCTGGGCTGGGCCTGGGCATGGCCGCTAAACCGTCGCGTGCTGTATAACCGCGCTTCGGCGGATCCGCAGGGTAAACCGTGGGATCCAAAACGCATGCTTATCCAGTGGAACGGTACGAAGTGGACGGGGAACGATATCCCGGACTTCAATACCGCGGCACCGGGCAGTGGCACCAATCCGTTTATCATGCAGCCGGAAGGGCTGGGGCGTCTGTTTGCTATCGATAAGATGGCGGAAGGTCCGTTCCCGGAACACTACGAGCCGATGGAAACGCCGCTGGGCACTAACCCGCTGCACCCGAATGTGATCTCCAACCCGGCAGCGCGTCTGTACGAAGCGGATAAACTCCGTATGGGCACGAAACAGGACTTCCCGTACGTCGGGACGACCTATCGTCTGACCGAACATTTCCATACCTGGACCAAGCACGCATTGTTGAATGCGAATGCCCAGCCAGAGCAGTTTGTTGAAATCAGCGAAACGCTGGCGGCAGCGAAGGGGATCAACAACGGCGATCACGTGAAAGTCAGCAGCAAACGTGGATTTATTCGCGCAGTTGCCGTGGTCACTCGTCGTCTGCGTACCCTGAACGTCAACGGTCAGCAGGTAGAAACGGTTGGGATCCCAATCCACTGGGGCTTTGAAGGAGTCGCGCGTAAAGGCTTTATCGCCAACACCCTGACGCCGAATGTCGGTGATGCAAACTCGCAAACGCCGGAATACAAAGCGTTTTTAGTTAACATCGAGAAGGCGTAAGGGAGGCGAACATATGTCTATGGAAACGCAGGACATCATCAAACGGTCCGCAACAAACTCCATCACGCCGCCGCCTCAGGCCCGTGATTACAAAGCAGAAGTCGCGAAGCTGATCGACGTTTCCACCTGTATAGGCTGTAAGGCCTGTCAGGTGGCATGCTCAGAGTGGAACGATATCCGCGATGAAGTTGGCCACTGCGTCGGGGTTTATGACAACCCCGCCGATCTCAGCGCCAAGTCCTGGACGGTGATGCGATTTACCGAAACCGAACAGAACGGCAAGCTGGAGTGGTTGATTCGTAAAGACGGCTGTATGCACTGTGAAGATCCGGGCTGCCTGAAGGCGTGCCCGTCTGCCGGGGCCATCATCCAGTACGCCAACGGGATTGTCGATTTCCAGTCAGAGCACTGCATTGGCTGCGGCTACTGTATTGCCGGGTGTCCATTTAATATTCCGCGCCTCAATAAAGAGGATAACCGGGTGTATAAATGTACGCTGTGTGTGGACCGCGTCAGCGTCGGGCAGGAACCTGCCTGCGTGAAAACGTGTCCGACCGGGGCAATACATTTCGGCACCAAGCAGGAAATGCTGGAAATGGGCGAACAGCGTGTGGCAAAACTGAAAGCTCGCGGTTTTGAACATGCCGGTCTCTACAACCCGGAAGGTGTGGGCGGCACGCACGTCATGTACGTTCTGCATCATGCCAACCAGCCTGAACTGTATCACGGTCTGCCAAAAGACCCGCAGATAGATACCTCTATCAATCTGTGGAAAGGGGCGCTGAAGCCGCTGGCCGCTGCCGGATTTATCGCCACCTTCGCCGGACTGATTTACCACTACATTGGTATTGGTCCGAATAAGGAAGTGGACGACGACGAGGAGGATCATCATGAGTAAGTCGAAAATGATTGTGCGCACGAAGTTTATCGACCGCGCCTGTCACTGGACGGTGGTGATCTGCTTCTTCCTGGTAGCGCTGTCGGGGATTTCATTTTTCTTCCCGACTCTGCAATGGCTGACGCAAACCTTCGGTACGCCGCAGATGGGACGCATTTTGCACCCGTTCTTCGGCATACTGATCTTCGTGGCGCTGATGTTCATGTTTGTACGCTTTGTGCACCACAACATCCCGGATAAGAAAGATATTCCGTGGCTGAAAAACATTGTGGAAGTACTGAAAGGCAATGAACACAAAGTGGCAGATGTGGGCAAATACAACGCCGGGCAGAAAATGATGTTCTGGTCGATTATGAGCATGATTTTCGTGCTGCTGATTACCGGTATCATTATCTGGCGTCCGTACTTTGCGCAGTTCTTCCCGATGCAGGTCGTGCGCTATAGCCTGCTGATCCATGCGGCGGCGGGGATTATTCTGATGCACGCCATCCTCATCCATATGTATATGGCATTCTGGGTGAAAGGATCGATTAAAGGCATGGTTGAAGGGAAAGTGAGCCGTCGCTGGGCGAAGAAACATCACCCACGTTGGTATCGCGAAGTTGAAAGACAAGAAGCGAAAAAAGAGAGCGAGGAAGGGGTTAACTAATCTCTGATGTTCCCTCTACGCAATGGCGCTACATCGGTAGCGCCATTTTTTTGCCAAAAAAACGTCATGTTTCTGTCATCTGCTGAACGTAAGGTGTTGTCTTTCCGATAATAGAAGAGTTAAAAGACAATGCATCTGGTGAAAAAATTACTCGCAGTCAGCGTGTTTCTTTGTGCTTCAGCTCAGGCGCAGAACATCCTCGAATTTCCTCAGCCGGAGAACAACCCGGAAGAGTTTTATGCCGTAACCGAAATTCCGGCAGGTGGAATGATTAAATATGAAACCGACGCCAAAACCGGTTTTATCGTTGCCGATCGCTTCCAGTCAATGCCGGTTGCCTATCCCGCCAACTACGGTTCACTCACCCAGTCTTTAGCCGGTGACGGTGACCCGCTGGACGTCATTTTTTATACCCGTGCGCCGCTTGCTCCGGGAACGTTGATTAAGCTGCGCGCTATTGGCGTACTGAAGATGATCGACGGCGGTGAAAAGGACGACAAAATTGTCGCCGTTCCGGCCAGTAAAATTGACCCCACTTATGACGACATCAAAGAGTTAAGCGATCTGCCCAAGATTGAAGTTCAACGTCTGGAATCTTTCTTCCGCGTGTACAAAGATCTGCCGGAAGGGCGCAAGAAGGTCGAATTAAACGGTTTCAATGACGCCGCTACGGCAAAGCAAGAGATCAAACAGGCCTGGGATGCCTGGAAAGAGAAAAAACCTCAGCAATAAATGGTATGCCGGATGACAAAAGTTTATCCGGCATTTATATCACTGTACCGCCAGCTTACGCAGACGTGAAATATCCACGCTTTTTTGGGCCTCTGCCAGACTCCAGGTATTTTGCAGGTTTAACCACATTTCGGGTGAACTGCCAATCACTACGGAGAGTTTAATCGCCATCTCAGGCGTCAGAGCCGCTTTCCCGGTTAATAGTCGACTTGCCGTTGAAGGTGCAATCTCCATAGCTCTGGCAAACTCGCGCAGGCTGACATTGAGTTCTTCCAGCGCTTCCTGAATGATATCCCCAGGACGGGGATGATTTGCCATCTTCATCAATGATAGTCCTCGTAATCCAGTATGTACGCGTCGCCATTGACGAATTCAAACGTAATACGGCAGTTACCTGAAACAGAAATTGCCCATATGCCGTCGCGTTCCCCCACCAGAGGATGTAGCTTATAACCGGGCATATTGATCTCTGTAACCTTGCTTGCCGCATCAATAACGGCAAGTCTGTGTCGTAATCGTCGGACATGTTTCGCCATAACGCCTGATGTTCGTCCATGAAGAAACAAATCGCGCAATCCCTTGTGCCTGAAGTTCATGATCATCCGTATCATCCTTGTTCCTTCAAGAGGAACACTACCATCAATGTTCCGTTCAACGCAACACCAAGATTGCGATATTTAAAATTGTGCGGCGAATGTGCAAAAAGAAAAAGGGAGAAGGGGAATAACTGGAAAGCGTCACGCAAGAATTGCCGGATGCCTGGCCTACACGCGCATTTTGCTGATGTAGGCCGGATAAGCTTGCGCCATCCGGCAATAAAGATTACTCCAGTTGTGCGTTCAGACGTTCAATCTCCTTGCGCCATTGCGCCTGTAACAACGGTTTTTGATGTTTCGGCTTGCGGGCGAGATCGTCGGCCAGACGCTGCTCAAGATCGAGAAGTTGTTCCAGCAATCTATCGCTGTCACCGCTTATTTCAGTTTTCTCTTCGGCCACCGTTTTGGGAACGGTTATCTCCGCGGACGTTTCCCGAATACGCGCATTGACCGCCTCCAGATCGTGCCATTCACTGAGTTCGCCATTGTCGATTAACCAGAACCGGTTGCAGCTTTGGCTGATAAGCTGCCGGTCGTGACTGACCAGCAACACGCCGCCGTTATAGCTTTGTAGCGTTTCTGCCAGCGCCTCTTTGCCTTCCATATCCAGATGGTTGGTCGGTTCATCGAGCATCAGCAGACTGTAGCGCGCAAGCGTCAACCCAACAAACAGTAACCGGGAGCGCTCACCGCCGCTTAACGTGCTGACTCGCTGCGCATGACGAACCCACGGAAATCCCGCGCTAATCAATGCCATCTTGCGAATCTCTGGCTGCGGGGAAAACGCTTCCAGCGCGTCAAACAATGAATCGTTATCGGCAAGCTGATGCAGCGTCTGGTCGTAATAACCCAGGGTAACGCGCGGGTGTAACACCAGTGAAGGCGATGCCAGCTGTGACTGAAACTGTTGCCAGATAAGCCTTAATAGCGATGATTTCCCGCAACCGTTACGCCCGACAATCGCCACGCGATCGCCGCTTTTTAACCGGATACCGGCAATGGAAAACAGTGTATCTGCACCGGGAGCAGGGGCTACAGACAGATTGGTCATCTCCAGCAAACGATCTGCACGCAGGGCATCACCCTGCAATGTTAGTGTCCACTGACTTCCTGACGTCACTTCTGTTTGCACCTCTTTCAGGCGCTGTACCTGTTTTTCCATCTGCTTGGCCTTGCGGGAGAGATCTTCGTTGTCGTAGACCCGCCCCCAGGTTGCCAGCCGTTTGGCGCTGGCAGTCACCCGGTCTATCTCTTTTTGCTCAGCCTTGTGGCGCAAGGCATCGCTGGCGTCTCTTTCTGCCAGAGCCTGACGCGCCGCGCTACAGGGTAGATCGAAGGCATGCAGGGTGCGATCGCGCAAGATCCAGGTTCCGTGAGTCACCGCGTCCAGCAGCTGCGGGTCGTGGGAAACCACCACAAAACTGCCAGACCAGTTCTGTAAGAACTGCTCCAGCCACAGTAATGTTGGCAAATCCAGGTGGTTACCCGGTTCATCCAGCAGCAGCAGGTCAGGATTACGCATCAGCGCCCGCGCTAATAGCAAGCGCGTGTGCTGGCCACCGCTCAACGTTTGCGCAGTCAGAGATAAATTCTCTGGCGTAAAACCCATTTCGGCAAGCAGTGCTTCAACTCGCCACTGCTGAGCTGCGCGTTCATGCTCGGGAAGTTGAGCGAGAACGGCTTCCTGTAGCGTAAGCGGCAGTATATCGTCAGGTAGATGTTGTTCTACACGCGCGAGATGGCAGTGATTCGCCTGCGCGATTGCCCCACTGGTGGGCGAGATCGTGCCATCGAGCAGTTTTAACAGCGTGCTTTTGCCGCAGCCGTTGTAACCGATAAGCCCGATGCGGTCGCCTTTTTTCAGGGTAAAGGAAAGATCGTCGAATAGCGTGCCGAATGCCGTATCAACGTGTAAGGATTGTGCGGTTAGTAATGTGCTCATTGTTGCTTACTCAAGAGTTACAGGCGTGAAAACGCCTCGTCAAACATCGCTGACGATAACCCGGTAAGCCCGAGAGAAGGGGATTTAGAAGTTAGCTTCGCTCAAGCAGAAGTTATCGCAGCACGATACCGATAACGCTTGAGCACTGGCGATCGCCAAAAGCATGTGAAACGATAAAACGTTCACAGTACAGCATAAGTATCCTCCTTTTGTTTTTCAGAATGTTAATCGGTGGTGAAAGTGTAATCGTAAGTTACGCAAAAGCGCAAGTGTTGAACGCCCGGCAGCAGTGTGCCGCCGGGCAAACCGTCAAATAGAGGTACGACGGTAGTCGCGATATTCTGCCTGCCAGAAATTATCGTCAATTGCCTGTTGCAGCGCTTCGGCGGAGGTTTTCACTGCCACACCTTGCTGCTGAGCCATTTTACCGACGGCAAAGGCAATGGCGCGAGAAACGGTCTGAATATCTTTCAGTTCCGGTAGCACCAGACCTTCACCGTTGAGCACCAGCGGTGAATACTGCGCCAGCGTTTCACTCGCCGACATCAGCATTTCATCAGTGATGCGCGATGCGCCAGACGCAATCACACCCAGGCCGATACCCGGGAAGATATAGGCGTTGTTACACTGGGCGATTGGGTAAGTTTTATCTTTCCACAGTACCGGTGCGAACGGACTACCGGTCGCAACCAGCGCGTTACCTTCGGTCCAGGCGATAATATCCTGTGGTGTAGCTTCAACACGGGAAGTGGGGTTGGACAACGGCATGACGATCGGACGCGGACAATGCTTGTGCATTTCGCGGATGATCTCTTCGGTAAACAGGCCGGTTTGTCCGGAAACGCCAATCAGGATATCCGGCTTAACGTTGCGGACCACATCGAGCAATGACAGCACATCTTCTTGGGTATCCCAATGCTGGAGATTTTCGCGTTTTTGCACCAGTTTGGTTTGGAAGGAGAGCAGGTTCGGCATTTTGTCTGTTAACAGGCCGAAGCGGTCGACCATGAATACGCGTTGACGCGCCGCTTCTTCGCTTAAACCTTCACGCTGGATCTGCGCAACGATCTGCTCGGCGATCCCGCAACCGGCGGAACCTGCGCCGAGGAAGACGATGTTCTGTTCACTCAACTGGCTACCGGCCGCGCGGCTAGCCGCAATCAGCGTACCGACAGTAACCGCCGCGGTGCCCTGAATATCGTCGTTAAACGAGCAAATTTCATCACGATAACGGGTCAGCAGTGGCATAGCGTTTTTCTGGGCGAAATCTTCAAACTGCAACAGCACGTCCGGCCAGCGATGCTTCACGGCCTGGATGAATTCATCAACGAATTCGTAGTATTCATCATCAGTGATACGCGGATTGCGCCAGCCCATATACAGCGGATCGTTCAGCAGTTGCTGGTTGTTGGTCCCCACATCCAGTACCACCGGAAGAGTATAGGCCGGGCTAATTCCGCCACATGCGGTATACAGCGACAGTTTACCGATTGGAATACCCATCCCGCCGATCCCCTGATCGCCAAGACCTAAAATACGTTCGCCATCGGTGACAACGATGACCTTGATATTGTGGTTAGGGACGTTTTGCAGGATATCGTCCATATTGTGGCGGTTCTGATATGAGATAAACACGCCGCGTGCGCGACGATAAATCTCAGAGAAACGCTCACAGGCCGCGCCGACCGTTGGGGTATAGATAACTGGCATCATCTCATCCAGGTGATTATGCACCAGTCGGTAAAACAGGGTTTCGTTGGTGTCCTGGATGTTGCGCAGGTAAATATGTTTGTCGATTTCGGTTTTGAATCCCTGATATTGGATCCAGGCGCGTTCAGCCTGTTCCTCAATCGTCTCGACCACTTCCGGCAGTAACCCCAGCAGGTTGAAGTTACGGCGTTCTTCCACACTGAAGGCGCTCCCTTTATTCAGTAAAGGGAATTCCAGTAGTACCGGGCCAGCGTAGGGGATGTAAAGGGAACGCAATTTTTTGGTTTCGTTTTCCATGTCACTCACTCTTTTTTGAATAACCGTCCCTGGCGCTCTTTATGATCGTATGTAGCCTGTCCGCCAGGGAAACGGGCGAAGTATAAAGCATTGTGAATGGGTTAAGGGGTTTTATAAGCAAAAACACCACTGCGGTTGCAATGGTGTTTATCTCGTTACTCAGTCAGACGTGCGAAAGGCTACTTGCCGTCAGTGCGGCGCTTTCTTCCAGTAGGATTATTGACCACGTTGGTTTTGTCACCTTCGGTCACGATTTTACGTTGATTTGAGATTTTGTGGTCCAGTCCGAGAATATGACGGGCCTGACGGTTCGATTTCATTCTAACTCCTTAATCCTGTTACTGGTTTCAAGGGCGAGCCCGTATGAGAACGGACGAAATACAACCTGATATAAAGCCGATGTTCAACATAACGGCTTTCTGGATGGTCGGTCATTTTATCTGAAAGGTCAATGCTTAAGCGGCAAATGAGAACTATCCCGTATGTAACATGCTTTTTCTCAGCCGTCCTATACTAGTAACTCCGACGACAACACAGGAGAGCGGTAATGACTATCCATAAGAAAGGTCAGGCACACTGGGAAGGTGACATTAAGCGCGGCAAAGGCACTGTGTCGACCGAAAGTGGCGTGTTGAATCAGCAACCGTATGGGTTTAATACACGATTTGAAGGTGTGAAAGGCACCAATCCTGAAGAATTGATTGGCGCGGCCCATGCTGCCTGCTTCTCGATGGCACTTTCGCTGATGCTGGGCGAAGCAGGGTTTACACCAGATGCCATTGATACCACTGCCGATGTTTCTCTGGATAAAGTAGATGCCGGGTTTGCGATCACTAAAGTCGCGTTGCATAGCCAGGTGAGCGTGCCGGGGATAGACGCCGCCACGTTTGACGGCATCATCCAGAAAGCAAAAGCCGGATGCCCGGTATCGCAGGTACTGAACGCGGAAATTACGCTGGATTATCAGCTGAAGTCTTAATCGTGGCGTGCCGGATGCGACTGCGTCTTATCCGGCCTACGATTGCCCCGGATGTAAGTCAGTCTTATCCGGCACCTGATGATGTTATTGCGCTACCCAACCGCCATCCATATTCCACGCCACGCCGCGCACCTGCGCCGCACCGTCTGAACACAGAAATAGTGCCAGCTCACCTAACTGTTCCGGCGTGACGAATTCGCGCGACGGCTGCTTTTCCGCCAGCAGGGCGTCACGCGCAGCCTCAGGCTCTGCGCCTTCGGCAATACGCTTATCGATCTGCTGCTGAACCAACGGCGTGAGCACCCAACCGGGACACAGCGCATTGCAGGTGACACCCGTCTGCGCGGTTTCCAGTGCGATGGTCTTGGTGAATCCCACCACGCCGTGCTTCGCCGCTACGTAGGCAGATTTCTCTTTTGAGGCCACCAGGCCGTGAACAGAAGCGATATTAATGATGCGCCCCCAGTTTCGCGCGCGCATACCAGGAAGCGCCAGACGCGTGGTGTGAAAAACGGAAGAGAGATTAATGGCGATAATCGCGTTCCATTTATCAACCGGGAAGGTTTCCACCGGGGATACATGCTGGATCCCCGCGTTGTTGACCAGAATATCAACACCGCCGAATTCGCTCTCGGCATAGCGCATCATGTCGGCAATTTGCGCTTCATCGCTCAGATCTGCGCCATGATAGCCTGGTGTTTTGCCATATTGGGCAACAGCATCTTTGGCGGCATCCACATCACCAAACCCGTTGAGGATCAGGGTGGCGCCCGCTTGCGCCAGCACCTGTGCGATACCTAATCCGATACCGCTGGTCGAGCCGGTAACCAGGGCGGTTTTTCCCGTTAAGTTCATGATGATTCTCCTTAAACAATTCCGGTGGTGTAGAAGACGCCGATGACAAACAGTACGGCCAGACTTTTAATGACGGTAATAGCAAAAATTCCGCCATACGCCTGACGGTGGCTGAGACCGGTGATAGCTAATAAGGTAATGACTGCGCCGTTATGCGGCAGGGTGTCCATACCGCCGCTGGCCATAGACGCCACGCGGTGAAAGACTTCAAGTGGGATATTGGCAGCGTGAGCGGCCGCGATAAAGGTGTCAGACATGGCGGCAAGGGCAATACTCATCCCGCCAGACGCCGAACCGGTGATCCCGGCGAGCGTAGTGATACTGATAGCTTCATTGAGCAGCGGGTCAGGAATAGCCGCCAGTGCTTTTGACAGTACAAGGAAACCTGGCAGGGCGGCGATCACTGCGCCAAAACCGTACTCTGACGCGGTGTTCATCGCCGCGAGGATCGCGCCGCCAACCACCGTTCTGCTGCCTTCCGCCAGGCGACCTTTAATGTTGCGGTAGCCGAAGATCACCACCAGCAGGATCCCAGAAATCAGCGCCGCTTCCACTGCCCAGATAGCGGTGATTTTACCGACTTCGGTGGTAATCGGCTTGGCGAGACCCGGAAGCTCCAGTTGATGCGTGGCGCCATACCATTGCGGGATCCAGCGGGTAAACAGCAGGTTAAATACCCCAACCAGGATCAGCGGAGAGATCGCGATGATCGGATTCGGCAGGTTAATGTTATCCGGCGTTTCCGGCTCGTTTAACAGTTCAGTCCCATAGCCTTCATTCTTTGCCTGCGCTTTACGACGCTGACGTTCGAGATAAACCAGACCAACAACGATGATAAACACGGAACCTATCAGACCCAGCCACGGCGCGGCCCAGGCGTTGGTACCGAAGAAACTGGTCGGAATAATGTTCTGGATCTGCGGTGTGCCTGGCAGGGCATCCATGGTGAAGGAGAACGCGCCCAGCGCAACGGTTGCCGGGATCAGCCGCTTCGGGATATTGCTCTGACGGAACAGTTCGGCCGCGAACGGATACACCGCAAACGCCACGACGAACAGCGATACGCCGCCGTAGGTCAACAGCGCACATACCAGCACAATAACCGGAATGGCATGACGACGACCGAGGATGTTGATAGCGGCGGCAACAATGGAACGTGAAAATCCAGATAACTCGATTAACTTGCCAAACACGGCCCCCAGCAAGAACACCGGGAAGTACAGCTTCACAAAACCGACCATTTTTTCCATAAACAGGCCGGTGAAGGCAGGGCCGACGGCGCTGGGTTCAGTAAGCAATACAGCACCTAATGCTGCGATGGGGGCAAACAGAATGACGCTGTATCCGCGATAGGCTGCCAGCATCAGCAGGCCCAGCGCTGCCAGGGCGATTAATACACTCATCATGACTCCTTATTATTATATTGGGGTACAGAAAGAGACGTTATGGCTTCAGGGCAAATCGCAGCTGATGCTCCCTGCGTTGCTGGATGTATTCCTTGCGCGAATCATCCCAATGATAAAAACCCTGACCACTGCGTACACCGGTATTACCGTTGGCGACCTTGTCAGCGACCAGCGTCATCATGTCGCTGCCGGTTGCCAGTTCCGGAAGCAGATGCCGACAAATGTCCTGCACCGTAGAAAGTCCGGTCATATCAGCAGCCTCCAGCGGACCGACCATTGCATAGCGACGTCCGAGCGAGGCGCGCATCACCTGATCAACCACTTCTGCGCTGGCGATGCCGCTTTTAACGATATGTAGCGCTTCACGCAGCAGAGCAAACTGCAGTCGATTGCCAACAAACCCTGGTGCTGCGCGGTCGAGCACCACCGCCTCAAGTTGCATCGCGATCAGTTGTTGTTGCAATTCATGGAGATACTCTGGCTTCGTTGCGGTGCCAGGTACAATTTCGACCAGCGGAATAAAATGTGGCGGGTGCCAGAAATGGGCGATCAGCAACCGTTCAGGATGGGCGAGTTTTTCTGCCAGCGCATCCGGCGGCAGGCCGCTGGTATTACTGGCAATAACGGCCTCCGGCGCGATCAGCTCTTCCAGTTGCGCATACAGTGCGTGTTTGAGTTCGAGCCGCTCCGGGATCGCTTCAATCAGTAACCGGCATGCGGCAATATCCTGTAGCGAGGTTGTGCCGTGCAGGCGAGCCACGACCGACGTTTTTTCACCAATTGCAAATTGATCAGTGACAATCAGCTCATCCAGGATACCGCCAGCAACTCCGCTTATTTCTGCAATTCGGCTGCTATCAGTATCGTATAACCAGACATCGTAACCAAAACGGGCGAAGTGGGTAGCAATGCCGACACCCATTAACCCCGCGCCCAGAACGCAGATAGGCTTACTTTGCATGAGCTACCCCCTGCGGACGTTCTACCGCCAGCGCCACACCTTGACCGCCACCTACGCACAGCGTAGCCAGCCCTTTAGCTGCATTGCTGCGAGCCATTTCGTGCAGCAGCGTTACCAGAATTCGGCAACCTGATGCGCCAATCGGGTGCCCCAGCGCAATCGCACCGCCGTTCACGTTTACCCGGTTGCTGTCCCAGTTCAGGGATTCGCCAACCGCCAGCGCTTGCGCAGCAAAGGCTTCGTTGGCTTCGATAAGATCCACGTCATTTAGCGTCCAGCCAGCACGCTTCAGGCACTGGAGTGACGCTTCTACCGGCCCAATGCCCATAATGGCGGGATCGACGCCAGAAACCGCGTAGCCCGCCACCTGGGCAAGCACTGGCAGATTGAGTTCCGCCGCTTTGGCGGCGCTCATCAACATCACCGCGGCGGCACCATCATTGATGGATGATGCATTTCCGGCGGTCACCGTGCCGTTACCCGGACGAAACGCCGGTTTAAGTTGCGCCAGCTTGTCGGCCTGAGTATCCGGGCGAGGTTGTTCGTCACGGTCCACCACACGTGGCGGCTTTTTGCCCTGTGGGACGCTGACCGGCGTGATTTCCGCGTTAAAACGACCCGCTTCAATGGCGGCGGCAGCTTTTTGCTGGGAGTGCAGGGCAAAAGCGTCCTGCTGCTCACGACTGATTACGAACTTATCCGCCAGATTTTCGGCAGTAATACCCATGTGATAGTCGTTGAACGCATCCCACAGGCCGTCATGCACCACGCTGTCTTTCATACTGGCATGACCCAACCGCAGACCGGCCCGCGCGCCGTCGAGATAATAGGGCGCATTGCTCATGCTCTCCTGGCCCCCGGCAATCACGATTTGCGCATCGCCACAGCGAATCGCCTGTACCGCCTGATGCACCGCCTTCAGACCCGAACCACACACCAAGTTGATGGTTAACGCGGGCGTGGTGACCGGCAGTCCTGCCCGTAACGCCGTTTGCCTGGCTGGATTCTGGCCGCAGCCCGCAGTCAAAACCTGACCTAAGATCACCTCATCGATTTGCTCAGGTGCCACAGCCGTTTTTTCCAGCAGCGAACGGATCACCACTGAACCAAGCTCAACCGCGGAAAGTGGTGCCAGCGCGCCATGAAAACTGCCAATCGGGGTGCGCGTTGCCGCGACAATAACAACATCCTGCATGGTCAGCTCCTCAGCTAAAGTGCATTTCGGGGACAATTTCGGGAACGATCAGCTTGCCGGCGGTTCTGGCGACAATTTCATCCACGCTGATGCCCGGTGCACGTTCACGCAGAATGAACGCACCGTCGGTAATTTCCAGCAGAGCCAGGTCGGTAAGCACACGTTTGATGCAGGCCACGCCGGTCAGCGGCAGGGTGCAGGCGGGAAGCAGTTTGGACTCACCGCTTTTGGAAGCATGGGTCATTACCACAATGATATTGTCGGCTCCGGCAACCAGATCCATCGCGCCGCCCATGCCTTTCACCATTTTTCCGGGGATCATCCATGAGGCGATATTGCCGTTAACATCGACTTCAAACGCACCGAGCACCGTCAGATCAACGTGGCCGCCGCGGATCATGGCGAAGGATTGCGCCGAGTCGAAAATCGCCGCGCCTTTGCGCGCCGTCACTGTCTGTTTCCCGGCGTTGATCATGTCGGCATCAATTTCGTCTTCTGTGGGAAACGGCCCCATACCCAGCAAACCGTTTTCTGATTGCAGCATCACGTCCATGCCATCAGGGATGTAATTTGCCACCAGCGTGGGAATGCCGATTCCAAGGTTGACGTAATATCCGTCTCGCAGCTCGCGGGCGACGCGCATCGCCATTTGTTCACGCGTTAACATGGTCAGGCTCCTTTCTGGCGCAGGGTGCGTTGTTCAATACGTTTTTCAAACTGCCCCTGAATAATGCGGTTAACGAAAATTCCGGGAGTGTGAATCGCAGCAGGGTCCAGTTCTCCGGGAGGGACAATCTCTTCGACTTCCACGACGGTAATGCGCCCGGCGGCGGCCATCAGCGGATTAAAATTCTGTGCGGTGTGGCGATAGATGACGTTGCCGTACCAGTCGGCTTTCCAGCCTTTAACCAACGCAAAATCACCGGTTATCGCCTGCTCAAGGATATAAGGGCGTCCGGCAAACTCGCGAACCTCTTTCCCTTCCGCCACGGGGGTTCCATATCCGGTCGCGGTAAAAAATGCTGGGATCCCCGCGCCGCCCGCGCGCAACTGCTCTGCCAGCGTACCCTGTGGCGTCAGGATGGCTTCCAGTTCGCCGCTAAGCACCTGTTTCTCAAACAGGGCGTTTTCCCCCACATAGGACGCGACCACTTTGCGCACCTGACGCGTTTCCAGCAGCACGCCAAGGCCAAAGCCATCCACGCCACAGTTGTTTGATACAACGGTAAGTCCCTGAACCTCACGACGGCGTACTTCGGTAATCAGGTTTTCAGGGATCCCACATAAACCAAAACCGCCCGCCAGCAGCGTCATGTTGTCGGTCAGTCCTTCCAGCGCCTCTTGATAAGTGGCAACACGTTTATCCAGTCCAGCCATACACTTGCCTCCCCAGTTGTCCTTGCCGACATCATTGGGGGTGAAAAATGATTTGTTAATTTTAAATTTGTGACTCACTCATTGGGTTTTTTTATCAATTTAATGTTAATTAAAGGTATTCAACAAGTTAAAGGAATGCGAAATGGGAATGAGCATCAAACAGTTACGCGCGTTTTTAGCGGTAGCTCACACTCTGAATTTTGCTCATGCCAGCGAAAGACTGAATATGTCGCAACCCGCGTTAAGCCTGGCGATTAAAGGACTGGAAGATTCGCTGGGCGGGGCGTTACTGTTAAGAACAACTCGCAAAGTGACCCTGACGCAGGAGGGAGAAACGCTGCTGAATATGGGGCGACAGCTGCTGGCGGACTGGGAGAATACGGAAGAAGCCATGCGCCAGCGCTTTACGCTGCAGCGCGGTAAAATATCGATCGCCGCCATGCCCTCATTTGCCGCTAACGTCCTGCCATCGGTACTGAAAACATTTCGTGATTCTTATTCCGGTATCAACGTAACGGTTCACGATGTAATTAATGAACACGTGATTGAAATGGTCAGTGAAGGGCGGGTCGAGATGGGCATAGCCTTCGAGCCGGACTATTCGGGACATCTGCATTTCACGCCGCTCGGCGTGGATCGTTTTATCGCGATTGTGCCGCCAACCTGTCGGCTGGCAGACAGGGATCGTATTGCGTGGCGCGAACTGCTGACGCTGGATTTTATCACCCTGCAACGCCCGTCCGCCGTGCGGCTGATGCTGGAAGAACAACTGGTGCAAAGCGGACATACGCTGGAAGTAGCGCTGGAGAGCCATCAACTGGTGACCGTTGGCCGTCTGGTGGCTAACGGTCTGGGCGGTAGCGCCGTACCTGCGCTATGCCGCACGCAAATGACAGAGTTAGGCGCAACCTGTATCGATCTGGATACGCCGGTGATTCAGCGTCGGATCGGGGTTTTGCGTTCGGCGCATCATAAATTATCTACCGCTTCCGAGGTGCTGGTGGGTTCACTGAAAAAGGCGTATCGCACCTGACTTTTCTCAACGGCTCAGGTCATGTAACCGCCCGCCAGCAGCGAACGTCACATCCGGTATCACTCTTCAGCAATGCCTGTTTCTTCTCACAACCTTGGGTTGCCAATGGACATCTGTCACGGAAAAAGCAGCCCTGGGGCAACGTTCGGTTTCCCGGTAGCTCGGTTTTACGTAACACCAAATCTTCCGCCAGCGGTGCGCCCGTTTTAGGGACCGAGTCCAGCAATAATCGTGTGTACGGATGGGCGGGGTGAGTGAGAACCTGTTGGGCATCGCCCAGCTCAACAATTTGCCCGAGATACATCACCGCCACACGGTCGCTCATATGGCGGACCACCGACACGTTATGCGATATCAATACGTAGGTCAGGTTTCTGCGCGCCTGCAGTGACACCAGAAGGTTGAGAATTTGCGCCTGCACGGAGATATCCAGCGCTGAAGTGGGTTCATCAAGGACGATAACATCCGGCTCTGACGATAGCGCCCGGGCAATAGCAATACGTTGTCGCTGTCCACCGGAAAACGCGTGCGGCAATCGATCGAGATATTCAGGACGAATCCCCACCAGTCGTGCCAAATCCTCGGCAAGTATGCGTCGTTCACGCTCCGGGCTCCGTTTTTGGATCCACACCGGTTCGGTAATTATCCGCCACACCGGTAAGCGCGGATCCAGTGATGAAAGAGGGTCCTGAAAGACCATTTGCATACCGTTATGCTGCTTATCACCACGGCGAGAATAGCTTCCCTGGCTGGGTTTCAACATGCCCATCAACAGTTGCGCCAGCGTACTTTTTCCACAGCCGGATTCGCCAACAATCCCCAGCGTTTCACCCTGACGAATCTGTAAATCCAGACCGTTGAGCGCATGCACCCGTTCCGTAACCTTGCCAAGCCAGTTTTTACGCGCAGGAAAGTTGACATGAACATCCTGCAGCGCCAGTAAAAAATCAGACATGTGTTGTCTCCAGTTGCGGATACCAGCAGGCAGATTGTTGATCTGCACCTCCCTGACTACTTAACGCCGGCGTTTCTTCACAACGAGGACCAGCGGCAAAGCAGCGGTCGCGAAACGCGCATCCAGCAGGTAAGCAGGTTAGGTTCGGCACGGTGCCGGGAATGGCGGGCAGCAATGCGCGCGGTTCGCCGTGTTCCGGTGCACATTTCAGCAAGCCGATGGAATAGGGGTGCGTCGGGCGTTGAATAACGGTTTGCGTCGGGCCACTCTCAATCACGCTCCCGGCATACATGACGTACAACCGGTCGCATAACTGTGAAACCACCGCCATATCATGGCTGATAAATAATACGGCTGTTCCGCTGGCGCGCGCTTTTAACTTCAGCAAACGCAGCACCTGCAGTTGCACCGTGACGTCCAGTGCAGTGGTCGGTTCATCGGCAATGATAAGCTCCGGCTCGCACGAAAAGGCCAGCGCAATCATCACGCGTTGTCGCATACCGCCGGAAAGCTCAAACGGAAAACGTTTCATGACCTCCGGCGCGTCCGGGATTTGCATCTCTTCGAGTAGAGCGACGGCTTTCTGGCGGGCATCCGTGCGGCTTAACGCCTGATGATGGCGGATCACCTCCACCATTTGCTGGCCGATACGGCGGGTCGGATTCAGTGCCGTCATGGGCTCCTGAAAGATCATCGCGACGCGTGCGCCGCGCCATTGGCGCATTTGTTTCTCACTGGCGTTGAGCACATCTTCACCCAGCAGCGAAACGCGTCCCTGGTGAATACGATAGCTTCCCTCCGGTAGCAGACGCATGGCGAGCATGGCGGTCACGGACTTACCGGAACCGGATTCACCCACCACACCAACGATTTCTCCGCGGTTGATGTGCAGTGATACGTGGTTCAGCGCATGCACGTCAGCTTTATAGCCGGGGAAACTCAGATGCAAATCTTCGATTTCCAGTACGGGTTGTGTCATGACTGTTTTCCTCCGGCTTTCGGATCCAGCAGATCGCGAATACCATCGCCAAAGAGATTAAAGCCCACGGCGGTAATCAGAATGGCGGCGCCGGGAAAAGCACAATACCACCACTGATCAAGCACGTAATTGCGGCCAATTGCGACCATCGCACCCCATTCAGCGCTGGGCTGCTGGGCGCCCAGACCGATAAACCCGAGCGTGGCGGCCATCAGGATCGCGCTGCCGATATCCAGTGATGACTGCACAATGAGCGGCGGCAGAGAATTGCGTAAAATGTGCCAGCTAATCAGATGCCAGCGTGAAGCGCCGTAGGTCCGGGCAGCCTGTACAAAAGTAAACTGGCGTACCACTAACGTCTGACCACGGGCGAGGCGTACATAGAAAGGGATACGGACGATTGCAATCGCCAGCATGGCGTTAAACAGGCTGGGGCCCAGCGCGGCGGCTAACGCCATCGTCAACACCAGCGAAGGAATGGACAGCATAATGTCCATCATCCGCATAATTATCGCGTCGGCACGCCCGCCCATGACACCCGACAAGCAACCCAGCAGTGAGCCCAATCCCCCGGCGATACCCACTACCACCAGACCCGCAACGACAGATTGCTGACTTCCTACCAGAACGCGGCTGAACAGATCGCGACCGACTTCATCGGTTCCAAACCAGTGAGCGGCTGACGGGGGCAGCAGGCGCGCACTCAAATTAATGGCATTCGGATCGTGGGGTGTTATCCACGGCGACAGCACCATCAGCAGCAGTATCAATACGATGATGACCCCGCCAACCAGCGTCAGCGGGCTACTTTTCATCATCCAGAACAGTTTGGCCCAGTCCGTGCGGCGACGTGCTGTCTGAGGGGTGGTCGGTGTTTCTTGTGTGAGCATCATTCAGCACCTCCACGTCCAATTCGAGGGTCTACCCACAGATAGAGTAAATCCACCACCAGGTTGACCAGCACATAGGCGAACGAGACCACCACTGCAAAGCCCATTACCGCCGGGAAGTCGAGAGCCTGAATTGAGGTCACCACCCAGGCGCCCATGCCAGGCCAGGCAAAGACCGTTTCGGTCAATACCGCACCGTAGAGCAGATCGCCCAGCGCCAGGCCGAGGACGGTGATTGATGGGATAAGTGCGTTAGGCAATGCATAGCACAGCACGATGTACCAGCCCGGGAGCCCGCTGGCGCGGGCGGTACGTATGTAATCTTCACTCAGTTGCTCCAGCATGGCGGAACGAATCTGACGAGCAACGATCCCAAGATGTACAAAAGCCAATGTCAGCGATGGCAAAATCAGGTGCTGAAGCGCATTGAAAAAGACTTCGCCGTTGCCTTCCAGCAGAGCATCAATCAGGTAGAAACCGGTGACGTGAGCAGGTGGATCCAGCCAGTCGTCTAAACGCCCACCGCCGGGTAAAATTTGCAGATGACCGTAAAACAGCACGATAACCCCCAGCCCCAGCCAGAATGCAGGCGTGGAGATACCGGTAATTGCCATTAGCCGAACAAGGTGATCAAGCCAGCGGTTACGCCAGACCGCAGATAAAATACCCAGCGGGATACCTATCACCAGCGCCAGCAACAAAGAGCAGAAAGCCAATTCAAGGGTCGCGGGGAAGAAAATGCGCAGCTCATCCAGTACCGGACGTCCTGTGCGAATGGAAGTGCCTAAATCGCCGTGAAAAATATCGCTGACATAGCGAAAAAACTGGACATACAGCGGTTGATTCAGCCCCAACTGTTGGCGAATATTTTCGACAATTTCATCACTGGCGCGATCGCCCGCCAGCAGCCGCGCGGGGTCGCCAGGTATCAGGTGTGAAATAATAAAGGTGATTACGCAAACACCGATAACCACCAGAATAAGTCCCCAGCATCGCTGGCGTAAAATACTCCAGAACGTCATTAGCTTCCCCTTGCGGAGCCAGAGCGGCTCCGCATAAACGTGGCTTATTTACTCATGGTGGAGATATTGAAGACCTGTTCCAGCATGGGGTTGAATACAAATCCTTTGACGTCTTTGTTCATCGCCAACTGATAGTTTTTCTGGAATAAATAGACGTAGGCCGCTTCATCAATCACGATGGTTTGTGCCTGCTGGTAGTCATTGGTTCTGGCCACCTGATCGGTCGTGGCCAGCGCGCTGCGCAGCAGTTTATCGACCTCACCGTTTTCATAGAACGAACGGTTACCCGGCAAGCCTTTCTTATCTGACTCAAACCAGTAGTTCATAAACATGTACGGGTCGGCAAAATCCGGACTCCAGTTGCCAATGGCAATGTCGTAATCACCTTTGCCCACGCGGTCACGCATGGTGGCGTTTGCCAGTTTTTCCAGTTTCACCTTAATGCCCAGTTTGCCAAGGCTTGCCTGGGTGGCGAGCGCGATAGGTTCCCAGTTAGGGTCATTATCGGAGTACAGGAAGTTCAGGCTTTCAGGTTTGGTGGCAACTTTGTCCCACGCTGCTTTGGCTTTGGCTTCATCAAAGCTGTACTGCATGGCCTTGTCGTCAAAACCCCACATGCCTTCAGGGATCGGGCCACGCATTTGCTTCCCGTTGCCGCTCAGGATCCCGTTGACCATGCCTTTATAATCGGTGGCCCACGAGATGGCGCGGCGTAAATCCACCTGATTGAGCGGCGCTTTACTGTTGTTGAGATACAGATAGGTCACGCGCAATGAGGGATAATCCGCCACGTTCACTTTGCCTTCCTGTTTTAAAGCGGCAAGCTGGTCAACAGGAAGCGCATCGGCAATGTCGATATCACCACGTGACAGTTGCAGGCGACGGGAGGCGCTTTCACCAATGATTTTGACTGAGACACGCTTAAATGTCGGTTTCGCCCCGGCATAATGCGGGTTCGGCACCAGCACCAGTTGTTGTCCCTTTTGCCAGCTCTTCAGCATGAAGGGACCAGAGCCCGCCGTGTTCTGCGCCAGGAATCCGCGGGCATCGTCTGCGGCATGCTCTTTTAAGATGGCCGGGTTAATGATTGAGGCACCGTCATTTGCCAGCGTATACAGAAACGGGGCAAACGGCTGGCTGAGAGTAAATTTCACCGTGTTGTTATCAATGACGTCGACCTTCAGATCTTTTGGGAAAGCCTCCGCAGGCCCCTGACCAATTTTGAGCAAACGTTCAAAGGATTGCTTTACCGCATCTGCCGTTACCGGCGTTCCGTCGGCGAATTTGGCATCGTTTTTCAGGGTAAACGTCCACTCTTTCTGATCGTCAGAGGCTTTCCAGCCGCTGGCTAAATCACCTTCAACTTCCGTGGATCCTTTACCTCCGTCGGTTTTGTATTGAACCAACCGCTGGTAAGAGGGATAGGTAACCGTCCAGTCATTGTTATCGATGGTCACGGCGGGGTCGAGCGTCTGCGGATCGGCGGCTTTACCAATCACCAACATATCTTTGGGAACGGCAGCCTGTGCGGCGGGCAGGGCAAATGCTAACGCAACGGCTATCAGAGCGGGGCGGAAAAACGCGTTTAACGCAGGTGTAGTCTTCATAACCAGGCTCCAGAATTAAAGGGGATGTTGTGTTGTTATGGACGTGACAGTGTAACAATCTATTTGATCGTCAAGCAGCGGGTAACGGGCGGCATCAGGTAATTCAAAATGCCACCATTCACTGTTAATACCGACAAAACCACCGCCAAACATAATGGCATTGAGCAGCAGGCGGTTACGCTGCGCTGCCGGAGGTACAGACGGGTGCCAGGCATGGGAACGGTCGTGCATTTCATCAAAACCGGCCCCCATATCAAGGAGATGGCCGCGATCGTCCATCAACGTAACGTCAATGGCCGTTCCGCGACTGTGATTGGAACCAATTGCGACATCGACAACATACTGCGGGTCGGGACAGGCATTCCACAGTATCGCCTGCGCCTGCTGGGGGCGATACGCGTCGTACACCACAAGCTGCAGGCCGGCCAGTTGCGCAATGCTGATGCTTTTAGCCAGCGCGGTTACCGCCTCAGTGTGCAACAGACAACGCGCTTCCCGGTAGATAGGTGCGCCGGTAATGTTATCGGCAGTAGCGTATTTAAGATCGATATGCAGCGACGGAAATATCACCGACAGATCGACCAGTTCTGGGAGTTCTGACATAGCACGTTTCCTGTTTATTGTTCGAATTGACCAAATTGTTGTTGTAACTGGCGATTGGTTTGCAGGCGTCCTGCGAGGGCGTCACCCAGTTGCGCCACCACCGCAGAAAGTAATAAGTTGAACAGACAGCTCACCGGTGCCAGTGAGTCCCAGAAATGCCCGGTGTCAGTTTTTACCTGAAGTAAATCAATGGAATAATCCCTGGCCCATGGGCACCACACATCGGTAATGAGCGCCAGCGGAATACAGCGCTCTGTGGCGACACGGCAATATTGTCGCGAAATAGCGGAGTAGGCGCGCATATCGGTAATAACCACGTAAGGCTGGCTGAATCCCGAGTTCAGCGACTCAACCCAACTGCCGGACAGGCCTTCGGAGTAGCTGACTTTAGGTCGCAGGTATTCCAGGTGACTAAAAAAGGCGTTGGCGATCCCGCGGGTGGACTGGATCCCGAGGATGTATACGGCTTCCGCATGCGCCAGCTGCTGTGCAATGCGTAAAAACGTTTCGCCTTGTGCGAGCTGGTAGACGTGGGTAATAGCGTCGATCTCCAGCAACAGCGACTGCTGTGCCCGATCCGGCAGGCTTTGTTGCTGGTGCCAGGAGTCCAGTCGTTCATTCATTCCCCAGGGCTGATACGGAACAACGGGCAGTTCACGCAGACTGGCTTTTGCATCCTCCAGGTTACGAAAACCCAGTTTACGCAGATAACGTCCGACGGTAATGCCGCTGGTTCCGGTTGCTTTGGCGATGCCATCTGCGGTTTCAAATGGGATCTGCACAGCATGGGCTAACAGCCACCCGGCCACGCGCTTTTCGCTGGGCGTCAGCTGGCTAAAGGTTTGCTCTATGCGGGTAAATAACTCTGGTTTGGCTGTCATTACCTTCTCGCTGTTAGTTGCCTGTCAGATACCGTATTTCTGTTAGCGAATTAACAATGCAGGACGCGTGCCATGTGCGTAACAGCTGCACGCCGGCTGTTTTTGTTAAAAGCCAACCGATATTCATTAACCAATGATCAACATTTGTGCAGCGTAGTTCAGTTTTGGTGCAACGGTAGAGGAAGAGGGGTATGAATCTGCTGATTTCGTCGGAACGATCACATTGTGGGCAACATTTATCCCTCAGACATAAGAATCAGTAATGGGAAATATAAATTTCAGCCATATCAATAACAGCAATCTTTATTCTTATGACGGTAGGGGTATTATTTTTCGCGAGCTACATTAACGGTGTTAAGCGCAAGTGTAGATATTATTTATATTATAAATGGAGTACTACAATGAATAAATTCTCCCTTTCTACAGCAGGTATTCTGGTCGCAGCGCTGTTAACCAGTGTCAGCGTCAATGCAGCAACAGATAACGCTAAAACTGAAGTGACTCCGAAAGGTATGAACTGCCAGGAGTTTATTGATTTGAACCCACAAACTATGGCTCCGGTGGCCTTCTGGGTGCTCAATGAAGACGAAGACTTCAAAGGTGGTGACTACGTCGACTATAACGAAACCGTTACGACTGCAGTTCCTCTGACCGTTGAACTTTGTAAGAAACATCCGCAGAGTGAATTAAGTAAAATAAAAGACGAAATCAAAAAAGAATTATCTAAATAAGATTAAACCGTTATTAAAACCCAGCCAAAGTGCTGGGTTTTGTTATTTGTGACGCTGTCACTAATTTGTTTTGTGATACTTAAGAAAACTTTATAAAGATATAAACGCCTGTGCCGATACTGGATAAAAGTTAGCCTTTTGCAGAAGGAGTTTGTATGGCCTGGTATCCTACTCGTATTTCAACGCGTTTAACCATCGGCGGCATTCTGCTGCTTGCAGTAACGACCCTTGTTATCGTGGTGATTATGCTCTGGCGCGGTCAGCCGCGCGTCGTTGAAATCAACACAGCTCTGATCGAAGAAACAGGGCAAGGTTTAACCCGTCAGTTGAGTACCGTATTGTCCCGAATTGAAGGTGAGACCGTCAGCCTGTCGCGATTGGCTGAAGTGTTGCCTAACGATGAATCACTGTACCAAAGCGTTGTTCCGCATCTTATTGGTGAAGGTAAAGACTCGATTATAACCGGCGGCGGCATCTGGCCAGAACCAGACGCCTTCACCCCAGGTGTGGAGAAAAGAAGCTTTTTCTGGGCGCGTAATGCTGAAGGAAAGCTGGTGTATTCCAATGATTATAACGTCGAAGGATCGAGTGGATACCACAATGAAAGCTGGTATCAACTGGCCAAAGGCCATTCACAAAACAGCTGTTTATGGTCTGACGTTTACCAGGATGCCAGTTCAGGCGTCAACATGGTGACATGCAGCGTGCCTTATCAACAGGCGGGCAAGTTTGCCGGTGTCGCTACCACTGATATCCGTCTGGATAACGTCGCTACCTTCATGCAGCAGCAGGGAAACAGCACCGGTGGTTACGCGTTTGTGGTAGACAAGCAGGGACAAATTCTCTATTTCCCGCAGGCCGACCTGGCAAAATATAAAACCATTAACGATTTGGCGCAAAGCGCGCAGTGGCTAATCCCGGTGCAAAACGGTCTGAAATCTTTGCGCCCGACAGATGGGGTGAAGACTATCACGCTGACAAACGACAACGTCCTGAATACCGCGTCACAAGTAATGCTGTTCCCGATGCCAGATACCGGCTGGGTCGTAGGACTTGCAACACCGGAATCTCGTATTGTCGGTCTTGCCAAAGTGATGATGCAGGACGTTCTGGAAGTATTGATCCCTATCATGACGCTGTTGCTGGTGGGATCATGGCTGGTGGTTCGTCGACTGATTTCACGTCTTGATGATACCCGTCAGGCACTTGATGACATCGCGCAGGGAGAAGGCGATCTTACCCGTCGTCTGGATGTTCGTGGCAAAGACGAGATTTCGGCTATCGCCGAGGCGTTTAACCTGTTCGTCGATAAAATCTCGGCCATCCTGATCACCGTCAGAAGCAGTAGCACAGTGGTAGCGAATAACGCCGTTAGCCTGGCTGACAGTAATATGGAGCTTTCATCTCGCGTAACGCAGCAGGCCGCTGCGCTGGAAGAGAGTTCGGCGGCCATGGAGCAGTTAAATGCGACCGTTCATCAAAACGCCAGTAATACACAACTGGCGGATGAGCTATCCGATAGCACCGCGCAAACGGCCAACCGCTGCGGCGATGTGATGCAGGGCGTGATCTCAACAATGGATAACGTCAGCGCCTCATCCGGCAGAATGGTGGAAATTGTCGCGGTCATCGACAGCATTGCGTTCCAGACCAATATTCTCGCCCTGAATGCCGCGGTTGAAGCCGCCAGAGCGGGCGATGCTGGCAGAGGGTTTGCCGTCGTGGCCTCCGAAGTGCGCACGCTGGCTCAGCGCAGTGCCACCGCCGCCCAGGAAATTAAAACGTTGATTGATGAATCCGTTTCTCATGTTGGTAGCGGAAGTCAGCAAATTCACAATGCCGGTGAGCGTCTGGGAGAACTGGTCAACAATGTGCGTCAGGTGCGCCAGTTGATGGGGGAAATACGCGTTGCGGGTGAAGAACAACGTAAGGGCGTTTCCGAAGTTACGCTGGCCGTTACCGAGATGGACAGCACCGTTCAGCAAAACGCCTCATTAATTGATGATGCCGCAGCACGGACGCAGGCGCTGAAAGAGGAGGCGGAACAACTGGCAATGCTGGTTTCGTCATTCAGACTACCTGAGCCTTCCGTTGCCTGATAACGGCATCATTTCCGGGTGCAGACCTTGTGCCCGGATAACTCCAGTATAATGTCCCTTAAGCAAGATTTTCCGGTTTAACTCCTTTTTATTGTGTCTTATAAGGTTTTGAATCATTCCCCACTTAACTCTATAATATTGGGTGTAAAGTCGTTTTTATCCCAATAAGAGCCGATATTATGGATTTAACGCTAAATACTGCAGCCGATATCGTCAAACTACTTTGCGACAGATTGCGTAAAGAACGACTCGCCCGGCAAATGACGCAGGCTGATGTTGCCGCGCGTTCAGGGGTCGGTGTGAATACCGTGTCGAATCTGGAAGCGGGGAAAAATGTAGGATTTGAGAATCTGGTCAAAGTCGCGATGGTGTTAGGCTATGGCGATGCACTGGAGGGGTTATTCAAACCCAGGATTGATAGTCTGGATGATATTTTGCGTTACGAAAAGAGCGCGGCACGTCAGCGGATCAAAAGGAAAAATTCTGATGCCTGAGCAAGTTGATGTCTTCTATGAAGGCTGGGGTGAGAAATGGCTGTGGGGCAAACTGGTGTCTTCCACAGCCCTGACCGGACGTCCGTTGATCGCCTTTGAATACAGTGAAGAGGCCTTACGTAAGGGGCTGGAACTGTCCCGACTGATGTTACCGCTGAACGGTCCCCGTTTACGCAGGGATTTCCCGGCTCATCAGCTGGGATTACCTGGGCCAGTCTATGATTCGCTACCTGACGGCTGGGGTATGCTGTTGATGGACCGACTATTTAAACGCCGCGGGCTCAACGCAGCACGCATTGGTCCATTGGAGCGCTTAACCTGGGTCGGCAACAACGCGATGGGCGCCATGACATTCCAGCCCGTTCAGTCAGATGCCGAGACGCTGTCAAAAGAGGATGTTCCTCTCGCACAACTGGCCGCTGAGGTTCAGGAAGTCCTGAGCGGCGAAGGCGGGGAATTCTTGCAAAAACTACTCCAGATGGGCGGTTCGCCACAGGGAGCAAGGCCTAAGGCGTTACTTTATCGTGACACTGTCACGTCTAAATTCACCACGGCGCCGCTACCCGGGAGCGAAAGCTGGCTGATAAAATTTCCCGCCAGGCATGAGCATGCTGAGGTATGTGCCATCGAAGCGGTTTATGCTGAATGCTTGCGCCAATGTGGGATAACCACGCCTGATACGGCGTATTTCAATCTGCCCGGCGGACAGGCGGCATTTGCCACTCGCCGTTTCGACCGTGACCAGTCGACACGAATTCCTATGCAGAGCCTGGCGGCACTTACCGGGGCAAATTACCAGATACCCGGCGCTTTAGACTACCGGGATTTTCTGCGCGCCACGCAGATTTGTACCAATGATGTCAGAGAAAAGGCAAAAGCGTTCGAACGCGTGGTTTTCAACGTGGCATTTAACAACCGCGACGATCATCCGAAGAATTTTGCCTATTTAATGTCAGCTGATGGAGACTGGACTCTGGCTCCGGCTTACGATGTCACCTGGTGCGAAGGGCCTGGCGGGTATCACCAAATGGACGTGCAGGGAGAGGCGCTGGATATCGAAAGAAAGCACCTTCAGTCGCTTGGCGTTCAGGAAGCTGAGTTATCTGCTGACCATGTGAACGGCATAATCGAAAAAGTCTGTCACTTTGCCACGGCATTGAGCGCTATCGCCAGGGACAAATACCCCGATCAGATAACGCAATCCACGCTGAAGACGATTCAGAAACAAATTGATGATAATGTCCGTCGGTTAATGTCCCGGTAACGCAGATACAGCCGCTACACTTAGCGAAGAATTAAATCTGAGCGGGGCAATGTTATGGCTGAATTTGTCTTGGGTATGCTGGAACACACGCCAGTTTGGGTGTATCTGCTGTTTGCCTTTCTACTTTACAGAGGGATTAAAGCCAGAACACCCGCCACCGTCACGCTGGAAAAGCTGGCGCTGATCCCGGCTATTTTTCTGTTCTGGGATATCTACGATTTAATCACTTATCGCGACCCGACCCTCATTACCTATATCCAGTGGACGATAGGTATTATCAGCGGCGCGATAATTGGCTACATATTAATTAACCCAGACCGTTTGAGCCGCAGTAGCGCACCGCGGAGTATTCATCGTCCGGCAGATTATTCCGCATTGCCATTTATGCTGCTGGCATTTGGCGTTAAGTACGTTCTTGGCGTACTTAACGCCACTGCTCCCGACGTTTTACGTCAACCCGCAATGAGCGCTCTGGCTATCATTACAGGCGGCATGTTCGCCGGCGTTTTTGTGGGGAAATTTACCCGCTACGTGAGCGTCTGGCTCAGACTTCCCACTCAGGACAACTATTAACGTCCCCAACGATTACGAATATAGGTCACGGCTTCCTGCGTTTGCGGTTGATTAAGATAATCTTCGCGAAACAGGATCGTGCCGTTGATGTACGGTTCGGATTCGTTTAAATCGAGCTGCTTTTTCAGTTCCGGCACACCGCCTTTTACCGTCCAGTCTGGCTCTTTTCTCGATGGTTCACCAACTTTATACAGCGCTACACCAATGTAGAGGCGGGTGTTGGTTGATTTCACGACATCTGCCCACCATTTTGCCAGTACATCGTAACGCGCTGCGTCGCGGGCAAAAGGCCAGTAGAGTTGCGGTGCAATGTAATCCAGCAAACCTAGTTGCACCCAACGGCGGGTGTCTGCATACGACTCATCATACGCTGCCGCGCCGCGCGTGTCGGAGCCCGCTGGATCGTGCGAACGGTTGCGCCACACGCCCGCAGGACTGACGCCGAATTCAACCTCAGGCTTGAGTTTCTTGATGGTCCGCGAAACCTGGGCAATCAGCCGTTGCGTGTTATCGCGACGCCAGTCAGCCTTGGAGGCGAATCCCTGGCCGTATCTTCTGAAGGTCTGGCTGTCGTTGAGCGCAGAGCCGGGAGATTCGGTATAGAAGTAATCATCAAACTGCACGCCGTCAACCGGGTAATTCTCAACCACTTCCGCCACGATGCTGGTGATCCAGTCGCGCACGTCGGGAATACCGGGGTCTAACACAAAACGCTCGCCCGCAGTGCGGATCCAGTCCCGATGCAGGACGTATACGCTGGACGGTGTCTGTGACAGAGTGCTGTTTAACTCAGTGACCGTCGAAGGTTTGGTGTTTACGGACACGCGGTAGGGGTTAAGCCAGGCATGAACTTTCATTCCGCGTTTATGCGCTTCATCGAGCATAAACTGCAGCGGATCGTAACCCGGATCCTGGCCAATCGTACCGGTCAGGGTATCTGACCACGGTAGGATCTTTGACTTCCACAATGCGGTCCCATCGGGCTTAACCTGGAAAAAAACGGTGTTAATACCAAGCCGTTTCAGGTTGTCCAGCTTATCCGTCAGCGCTTTTTGCTGCAGGCTGATGCGTACGGCAGGCGAACTGATGTTCACGGATGAGATAGGCGGCCAGTCAAGACGAGAAACCGTGGCCAGCCAGATCCCGCGCACTGGCTCCTTGCTCTGCTGTGGTTTGCTCACCGGAGGTAGCGGAGTGGTTTTGGGGCCGGGCGGTTGTGAAGAACAGCTGCCAAGTAACAACATACTGCCCACAAGTACAGCAAACCATTTCATGTTGGTCAGCGGTAGTCTGGCACGAGAACGGGCGAGAATATTCGCCAGTTTTTTCTGATAATTTCCTGAAAAGAAACCGGATGCTGCCATCTGATTTTGCTCTTATTTCTTTTTATTGCGGCTGTTAGCCCAGGGATCGAAGGCCGGTTCGGGGGTGTTGTTTGAGGCCAGGTCATGCAGCGAATCAAGGTACAGCGCTTCAACTTCTGCCCGCGCCCACGGCGTACGGCGCAGAAACTTCAGACTGGATTTAACGCTCGGTTCATTTTTAAAGCAGTTGATATTAATGTGTTGCGCCAGTTCAGCCCAACCATAACGTTCAACCAGGGCATTGACCTGCATTTCAAGCGTTACGCCATGTAAAGGGTCTTTAGAAATATGAGCATTCATATGAAGTCCAGTTCAGTGGTTCCAGATTTTGTCAGTAGTGTGACGGGAAGAAGGTTACAAGAAAGCAAAGCTGCCAGCAACGGCAGAAAGCGGTATGGCGCGACAAGCCGTACGCCATACCGGCAATGGATGGCTCAATACTCTTTAAAAGCCAGTTCCAGACGGGCAATCAACGGTTTAAACAGGTAACTCATCAGGGTTCGTTCACCGGTCTTGATCGTCACGCTGGCAGGCATTCCCGCTTTAATTTTGTAATCGCCCAGCAAACGCGCGCCCTCTGCTGAAACCTGTACTTCCGCAAGGTAGTAAGGCTGCTGAGTGGTTTCATCAATTAAGCGGTCCGCCGAGATAGTCAGAACCCGGGCCGGAACCGACGGCAACAGGGCATGGTTAAGGGCAGGGAAAAGCACATCAACGGTTAAGCCGGGGACCAGTTTATCAATGGCATGCACGGGTATTTTGGCATCAATTTGCATGGGTTGTCCGGCGGCGACAATATCCATAAGATGTTCGCCGGGTTGAATGACGCCGCCCACGGTACTGACTTTAACATCCAGCACGATACCGTTAATCGGTGAGCGGATCTCGGTGTTATCCAGCTCGTGACGGGTGGACACCAGTTCATCCTCCAGCATTGCCACTTCTTTTTGGTTTTCCGTCAGTTCAGACTCAACTTCACGTAAATATTGATGACGCACCTGGTAGGCTTTAATTTTTAATTCGTTTTGCTGCGATTTCAGTTTAGCAATATTAAGAATATCTTCTGAAACGCTGCCAGATATTTCAGCCGCCTCGCGCTCCAGCACCAGTAATTGCGCTTTGGGGTAATAATTCTTTTCGCTCAGCGCGCGAATAGCCCCCAACTCCCGGTTAATCAGAGAAAACTGGTGGTCGCGATAGCCTTTTATTTTATTGAGATTATCCGTTTGCCCAACCAGACCATCGAGCGTCTCCTCAATCATCGACAGTTCGTCCTGAATCGTTTTGCGACGCGTATCGAAAAGCTTGGCCTGCAGATTTCTGACTTCTGTCAGCCGTTTATTGCCTGAGAATTGCTGCGTCAGCGTCGTATTAAAGCGGATCGCTTCCAGGCCATCGCGTTCTGCCAACAGACGATCTTCGATACTTTTTGCAGAAATATACTGGGCATTTAACGCGCTAAAACGCATTTCGAGCTGCATTTTATCCAACCGGACGAGAACCTGATTTTTCTTCACGAAGTCGCCTTCTTTGATAAAGATATCCGTTACCCGACCGCCGCTCAGATGCTGAATGGTTTTGCGGTTACTCGATACGGTTACCGTACCATCAGCGACCACGCCCGCATCTAACGGAGCTTGCACTGCCCAGAGGATAAAACTACCGACACCAAGCACAATGACGATCGCGCCCCGGATAATCGGCGACCAGATATTGGTATCTACGCCAGCAGATGCCGTATTGTGGGGATTCTTTTTCATCATCAGGCCTCACGTTGCTGTTCAGTAGTGGATGGAGAAGGCGTAGCCACCGGTTTCAGTACGTTGGCCTGACGCAAATGGGCAAAAACCTGATCGCGGGTACCAAACTCCTGTATGGCGCCATCGTTAAGCAGCAAAACCTTATTGACCACGCCGAGCAGCGTCGGGCGGTGTGAGATAATGACGGTAGTTTGTCCCTGTGTACGCAGGGTATTGATGGCTTTAACGAGTGCAAATTCGCCCGCGTCGTCAAGATTAGCATTCGGTTCATCAAGCACGATGAACGCAGGATTGTTATACACGGCGCGTGCCAGTCCGATGCGCTGCCGCTGCCCGCCGGAGAGCTGGTATCCGCCTGCGCCCAACAGCGTGTCATAACCTTGCGGCAAGCGCAGGATCATCTCATGAACGCCTGCCAGTAATGCGGCGGCGACGATAAGCTCACTGTCATTCTGCGCGAAGCGGGCAATGTTTTGCGCGATGGTACCGTCAAACAGTTCCACATCCTGCGGCAGATAGCCAATAGATGGGCCCAGCAGCGCTTTATCCCACTGACAAATATCTGCGCCGTCTAATCTGACTTTCCCTGATAGCGGTTTCCATACGCCAACCAGAACCTTTGCCAGCGAGGTTTTCCCTGAGGCTGAGGGGCCGATAATCCCCAGGACTTCACCTTGCTCCAGCTGGAATGAGATATTACGCAGTAGCGGGGAAGGCTGGCCGGGGGCTGCGGCGAAGACGCTTTCGACGCTGATGTTGCCGTTCGGACGCGGCAGGGTCAGTACCTCTTTCGGTGCCGGATACTCCTTCAGCAAGGTTGAGAGCTGATGCCACGCGCTACGAAACTGCACGAACTGCTTCCAGCTGCCAATAACTTGTTCTACCGGGTTGAGGACGCGGCCAAGAATGATCGAGGCGGCGATCATCAAGCCCGGAGTAATATGGCCTCCGATCACCAGTAAAGCCCCGGCACCCAGCGCAATAGATTGCAGCAACACCCGCACAAAGCGGCTGAGGCTGCTTAACCCGGCCGTTTTGTCGGCAATCTGCGTTTGTAGCGCCAGCACTTTGTTATGTTGCTCCTGCCAGTTGGACTTCAGGGGCGAGAGCATACCCATCGCCTCAATGGCATCGGCGTTTTGCAGCTGTTTATTCAGTTTGCTGGCATTGTTAATGGTTAAGGCGTGCGCTTGCTGAATCGGGCGCTTGGTAGAGATTTCAGATACCAGCGTCAGAATGAATAATAACGTTATTCCGCCGAGAGAAAGGTATCCCAGCAGGGGATGGACCAAAAAGGCGATGAACAGATATATCGGCGTCCAGGGAATATCCAGTAAGGCGAACAGACTATTCCCGGAAAGAAACTGACGAACCTGATCCAGTTCGGCTAAAGATTGCGCCGGGTTGTTATCGCCGGTAACCATCTTTCTTTTAAAGGCTGCGTTAAAGACCAACTGGCTTAGCTTTATATCAAGCCGGTTGCCAAGTCTGACCATAACCTGCGCGCGGGCAGATTCAATCATGGCAATAACGATGTACAAGCCGACAATTAATAAGGTCAACATTAACAGCGTGGTGGTATTTTTACTGACCAGCACACGGTCGTAAACCTGTAGCATATAAATTGCCGGCGCCAGCATAAGCATATTAATCACACAACTAAAAAACAACAGCATCAGAAAAGTGGGCTTCGTTCCCTTTAATGCATCATTCAGTTCTGTTGGCGTATGCTGGCGCGACATAGTCTTCTCCTTATACGATCAATGAACTATTGCCGTTGTTACTGGCAAGGGTAGTGGGCATTTCCAGATAAAAGTCACCAATATTCACGGTGGTCGAATTGACGCCCACCAATGTGATGGTATCTGTACCGATAGTCACAATGGTGTTGCCATTGTTTCCGGTGATAGACACGCTGCTGGCAAAATTACCCGCGTTGATACCTAACAAGACGAGATCAAGGAAGTCCTGCCCGCCGTTGGGGTTACTGTCAAAACCGGTAATTCGGTCCTGCCCAAAGTTGGCGCCAAAGGCGAAGATATCGCTCCCGGCACCACCGTCCAGAATGTCGTTACCTTCCTGACCATTAAGAATATCGTCCCCGCTACCGCCGGAAAGGGTATCCGCGCCCGCACCGCCAATCATGACGTCGTTACCAACTCCGCCTTGCAGGTTATCAGCGCCATCTCCGCCATCGAGGAAGTCATTCCCGATACCACCAAACAACTGGTCGTTACCGCCCATGCCGAACAGATAGTCGTTACCGGTCCCTCCCGTAATGGTGTTCGCAATGGCATTACCGGTACCGATAAAACTACCACTGCCGGTAAATACCAGCTCTTCCACGTTATCGGTGAGGTCGTAGCTGCTGAGGTTGGTTCGGACAACGTCCGTGCCACCATTCACACCTTCAATAACTACATCACCGAAATCATCAACGATGTAGGTATCATCGCCCGTGCCGCCGGTCATACTGTCGGCACCAAGCCCGCCATCAAGCGTGTCATTACCGGCATCACCTTGCAGAATATCTTGCCCCGCCTGACCAGAGAGGTTGTCGTTTCCCGCACCGCCAATGAGCAGATCGTCACCTGCCCCGCCGAGTAAGGTGTCATTACCGCCTTCACCGCGTAGGATATCGCTCCAGGCAGTACCGACGAGGGTGTTAGCCCCGTTGGTACCCACAATCAGATCGCCCACGGGCTGGGTGGTGGTCGACGTCAGGACAACAGGGGGGTTGCCTTCATCGTCGACGACGGTAACGACCACCTGCAATGTTCTGCCAACCATAGCCTGACCCGGCGTATAGGTGGCGGAAGTCGCACCGTTAATGTTGACGAATCCGGTTGGCGAACTCATTCTCCATTGATAAGTGAAATTACCGCCGCTCAGACCATCGGCGTCAGCAATGCCTGAAACCACCGCGGTCAGCGTCAGGCTTTCAGTTGGGGTGAGGTCGTTAATTACCGGCACACCGGTCGTGGCCTGATTTCGCGGTAGGATCGCCTGAGTTTGTGCCGACACCAGGGTTTCAGCGTCACCCATGCGGTCGTTAAAGCTGGCTACCACACGCAGCGGTGCGCCCTGAATAGCACCAGGCACTCTGAACTCAACGCCGGTTGCCTGATCTCGCCATTGGCCGTTGACGAATGCCTGCCAGGTCATGGTGATAGCCACATCCGCCGCCAGCCCGTTACCATCCAGCAAGTTCGCCACGTTGACGTGCAGCAGGTCGCCCACCGAAGGGTTAGGGTTACTGATGGTAAGATCGCCCGTCGCTTGTTGCCCCGTCACCCACAGCTGCTTCCCATCGCCAAACTCCAGTTTTTCGATGTTCAACAGACGATCGATGCCATCATTCAGGTTCAGCGCGGCATCCGGCGTGGCGTGTTCGACGCGCAGGCTACCGTCTGCCATACGGGTAAAGACATAGTTGCTGCTGACATCACGGTACACCGCGACGTCAGTTTCCGTGCCGTTACCTTCATGCAGGATTTCTCGCACAATCGACAGTTGATTCGGTTTCAGCGTGCCGGCCAGCATGTACGATTTCAGTTCAGCCATACCTTCGGCGCTGGTGAGTCCTGCCATACCCGTAACGGCAATACGCACGTTGAGCCATGCATCACCATCAATGATATCGTTACCGGCTTTACCCATAATGCGGTCGCTACCGCCACCGCCGAGTAAAATATCGCTACCATCATCAGGATTCAGGAGCACCGCGTCCGGATTTGTAGAACGCTCTACGCCGAGAATAGCCTGTAAACCGGTGATCCGATCCGCACCTTCCTGGGTCAGGTTGTTAGAGAGGGGAACGCCCTGAACAGGCGCAGTACCTATCGGCTGTTCTGTCCCGGTCAGGATATCGTCGTATTTCCAGCCCGACAGCCCTTCAACAAGATCAAAACGGTCGCGTAGAATAAACTCCTGCTGGTTGACGAAAATAGGGATCCCAAGGTCAGAGTTAGCACCATTTGGGTCGCCTTTATGGATTGCCCAGTCGAAACCGGCCATGCCATTATTGCGCTGGATCCCCGCGCCCTGAACCATGATGTCGTCACCGGCTTCGCCATCGTAGTCGGTGTCGTTACCCTGACCGTTGAGGACATCGTGACCGATAATGGTACTGTTGAAGAACAACTCAGAGTTGTCACCCGCCAGAGTGTCAAACCCGTCACCGCCTTCCAGCCAGTCATCGCCTTCGTTGCCCATCAGGAAATCACCCCCCGAGCCGCCAAGCGCAAAGTCGTTATCCTGACCCGAGAAGACCTCCTGCGCATCTTCGCCGACCACCACGAAGTCGCTACCGCTGCCACCAAAGACCAGATCGTTTCCGTTACCGGAGAAGATAACGTCATGTCCGGCATCACCGTGCAGGAAGTCCGCATCACCAACGGGCGTACCGGTATCGGTAATAATGTCATCTCCGCCATCACCCCACAGACTGTCGATCCCTTTACCGCCGATTAACGTATCATTGCCTGCCGTCCCTCCAAGCACCACATGCCCATCGCCGGTATATTTCAGATACCCGCCATCGGCAAAACTATCGCCGTCAACATCCACACCTGGGTCGCGACGCACCAACAACGGCGAGAGCAGATCCTTCAGTGGATTTCCCCATTTCGGGTCGATTTCCGTTTGCAGCACGCGGTTCACTTCAAAAATATGGTCCGGTGTCTGGAACAGATTTGCGGGCAGGTGGGAGGATCCCTCATCACCAAGATCGCTGTTACGCATTACTAGTGCGGAAAACGAGTTGGCCTCCAGTTCATTGAGTAAGTTTAATCCCTGAACGCGGCTCAGATAGTAGAAACGATCGCCGTCCTGAAGCATTTCCATTTGTGTTTCAAAGACGAAGTTGAAGGTTGAGCCGAGCATGCCGCCAAATTCATTTTTGCGCTCTGCCAGCCCGCCAATCCAGAAATCGACCATATTCAGGCCGGACTCTTTGGTTGCCCACGCTCCGGTACTGTTAAAGAAATCCATCGCATCCGCAGGCGGGGCATTGTTAGCATCACCAAACAACAGGAAGTTTACCGCTGCACGCTTACCTTCAAGGCTGGTGGCATTGAGGATCAGCTCATGCTGACCATAGGCGGCCATAAAGTTAATGATTGAAGCGGGATTTTTCAGGTAGGTAGTGAAGTCAGCCCAACTGGTATAAGGCTTCAGTTGACTATCACCGCTTAATGCAAAAAACTGCTCGCGGGCCTGGTTCAGCGTCGGCATTGCGGTGTCACGGCCACGGGCTATATTAAGCGCGCCTAAATCGAGGGGCAGGCCGATGAGATTATTACGCAGAGCATCGGTAATAAATTCATCAATTTCGTTACCCACCTGACGCGTCATACCACGCACAATTGCGCCAATAGCCTGATCGTCCGTGACGGTGGCCCCGTTGATTTGATTAAATGCTACCGGATTCAGGAATGCTGAAATCAGGTCAATATCACCGCTTTGCATATCAATGTCGGTGCGCGCCACGGTTTCTGTCAGCATTGAATGCCCGAAACGGTAAACCACATGCGCAAACTCGGCAAAGATCATCGGGTTTATATCCGCCGTGTTGGAGAAAACAAACGGATCGACGGCGGGTTGTACGGTACGGGCAAACTCCTCGAATACGAGGTGCTGATATTGCATTTCCGTGGAGAAACGACCTGCCTGGAATAGGTACTCACCGTTCCATACCAGCGTACTGGTATCGGCAGGTAATTCCGTGATTTGATGATTGGGCATCAACCACTGATTAATGAGGTCGATATCACCGGTTTCCAGCAGTGTTGTTTTATATTGCTCAACCAGACGGTTATGCTCGCTGTGAAAAACGGCGTGCACCGCGGTTAAACCTATATTTTCGTTCCCACGCCCGTCACCGGTAATAAAGTGACGATCGAGCAGTTCGTTATCATAGGTTCCTGCCGGTTGCGCTCCTTCGCCCCCAATCGCAGTGTCATCATCTGCCAGCAGACCCGCTTTTGGCGCGGCAGTATGCGCAATATCATCAAGAAACGCATGGCCGGTTCGGAATGTTCCCTCAGGCAACAGACCGCCGTTGGCTTCAACCAGTCCCCCGGTGGTAACAATCTGTACCTTTCCATTTTCACTTAAAATCAAATTACCATAGCGATCCGTAGCCAGCAGGGGAACATTAAACACATCCTGATCGGTGAGTTTAATGCCAAGCAGGGTTTCAGCCTGGTTTTTAACGTCGGCCCAGGTCGCCAGTCCACCGTTCGCACCGCCTAATAAATTCCCGGTAGGCTCAGGTTTCCCATCAATAATGACGTATTCGCGGATGAAAATTTGATGTGAAGGATGGGAGGTGTAGGTTTGGTTTTGGTCGATGAAGGGGGTCGTCAGGTTTACTGTCTCTCGATTTTCATCCACCGTTGCCCGGGTTAATAGCATAAAGTTTGTTGACGACCCTTCCACATATAAAGGGTCATCCGGCTGTAGCGGAATGAAAACGATACCGTTGCCTCCTTTGGGAATCAAATCCAGACCGTGGTCAAAAAACTGGCCAAAGAAGGTCATCCAACCGTTAAAAGCAGGGGAGAGACCGATATCGGGAGACTGGTTAGGAATGGATAACGTTTCTCCGTCTCCTGTAATAGTCCCCCCGCCGGGAGCATCTTTTAATGCGTTAAATACCTCCAGTGCGGCTGGGTTAGATGCCGTTTGATCGGAAATTAAGTTACTAATAATACGTGGGTCGGCATCAATAACGGTGCCACCAATTTGGATATAACTGGTCATTTGGTCCGCATCTTGCCAGTTTAACGCGGTTAATCTCGGCATTGTCTGGTCGGCAGAGCCATATAACTCCTGACCCGGTAGAAGATTATTCCATGAACCATCTACCGTGCGAAGTCCATAAGGTAATAGCGGGCTGGAAACTAATTCTCTAAGCAATTCAGCATTAACGCTACCATCTGGGTTAGTTGCCGCTTCGGATATTTTGATCTGCTTAAGAATAAAAGCAAGATCGTGCAGGGTGACAGTAAAGTCATATTGTGAGGCCATAAGTCATTACCCCTATCTTTACCTGTATTAGCTATCATCACTCTTTTCTTCCACTTACAAAAATTGACAGAAGAATGAGTCGTATAAGATACCTGATTGTTATTGCATGATTAAAAGTCCATATTTTAAAAATGATGTATCCATGACCAGATTAGCGTTATTCTCCTGAGGATTAGTTAGCACAATAAGATATTCGCCTCACTTATATATTAGGTTTTAGAGGTTAATGATCATCGTGTCCCATTGAAATCACAGACATATTTGAGACACAATGTTTTGAGAAGACAAGGTCTCCTCAAGGCTGTAAAGGTTTTACTTTTTAAAACGCATATTACAGTTATGTGATGATCATAACTATGGTTTTTCCGTTGGCGACTTCACTCATACTTTTTTATGAAAAGATTAAATTTTCATTTCTTTACATTAGAATTTATGTCAAATCACTTATTAAGAAGAGTTCTCATTAAGTCGGCATTTAAGATGTCGTTGTGTTGAATTATAAAATTTAATATTGGATAAAATTTAACACGACATCATTCCTGATGCCTGATTATGCTATTAGCATAAATCAATACCGTGTGATAGCTGACCCTACGTTTAGTAAAGAACGCCCCCTCCAAACAGGTAATACAATGAAAAAAAATATAATTTTTCTCTCCGGGATGATCTTTTCGTCGGTCGGTCACGCCAGTGCGCTCTATTTCTATGAAATCGGAACGGAAGATACCGCACTGGCTGGTGCAGGGCAGGCCGCTCGTGCTCAGGATGCCTCTACGCTGTTAACGAACCCTGCGGGGATGACTCGTTTACCTGACCATATGGTCACCGGAGGATTACAGGCGATGGGCGGAGATATTCCCTATACGCTGAATAATACGACAGATGGCAGACAAAGCCCCGGTAATGTAATGACGCTTTTCCCCAATGCCAGCATGTTTTATACGCAACGGCTGAGTGATACCGTTTCTGCCGGTTTGGGTTTGTACGGCAACTATGGGTTAGGTATCGACTTCGGCAACTGGGCTGGGGATCGGTTAATTAAACAAAGTACCATGGTTGCGATGACGCTGAGTCCCGCCGTTGCATGGAAACTAAGTGATAAGGTGTCGGTTGGCGCAGCTGCAGGGCTAAACTATGGTTTTCTGTCGCTAAGCAGAGATGTCGATGGCCACGATGAGAAACAAAGCGATCATGACTGGGCGATGAATTACCACCTTGGGTTATTAATGGACTTAACTGACAATACTCGGGCGGGTGTAACCTGGACCAGCAAGACTGATTATCATTTCAATATTGACGGGACAGCGCGTTTTCCCAATATACCTAATATTGGATATGATCTGCCGATCTCCACACAAGTCCGTGCTCCGCAGCAGGTGATGCTTAGTCTGGTTCACGATATCAACAGGCAGTGGTCAGTAATGGGCGATCTAGGCTGGCAGGACTGGAGCCAGTTTGGCAGCCCGCAGATTACAATGAATGGTCAGCAAAGCGATCGTGATAATCGTCTGAAAGATACATGGCATACAGCGCTGGGCGTGCAATATCATCCCGATGAGCAGTGGCGCATTAATGCCGGTATTGCATATGACAGTTCACCGTACAAATCGCAAAGTGATGTAGCGCTTTCGATGCCAACCGGCGATGAATGGCGACTTGCCACCGGTGCACAGTACCAGATTACGCCAGCCAGCAATATTGGCGTTGCCGTTGAGTATTTGCACATGCAGTCGTCCAACGTCAAATCTGATATCTTTGCAGGCCAGTATAAGAACCCGTGGTTATGGTTTGCCAGTGTCAACTACAGCTATCAATTCTAGCGCCGTTATTCCCGATTAAATATCTCACGCATTGTTAATAGTCACCATAGCGGATTATCTATCCGGCGGTGTCTGGTGACCATCTGCTGGTGGTCTTATCACACACGCTCGTTTAAATAAAAATAAATTTGTACTTTTATTATTGAGCAATTTATGGTTTTAATATGAATCTGTACTACCTTCATGGAATATAGGTAAAAGCATATTGTTTTCAATCTAAATAATACAGGTTTGATTATGCAAATTTCACCTCCGGTACGCCCAGAACAAAGCATACAACGTTTAATGCAAGCACTTGAACCGATTGCAGAAAAGATGAAAGTTGTGCCGCGGCGGCGTATCATGTGGAAATACAAGAATAAGCCTCAACTCTACCTTTTTTTGCAAGGGGAGCTGTCCATTTTACGTTCTTCTGATGGTCTGTTAATCGTGACCGTCTATGAACCCCATCTGTTCGGTATTGCCGAAATGATCCAACCGGTACACGGCCATTTATTGCGCGCTGAAGCAGAATCAACCTTATTACGCGTCGATGCCGATAAAGCACGAGAACTCTTTCATCAACAAGGCTTGTGGGAAGATGCGGCGGCAGTGCTTTCATATCATACGGGCTATCTCTTTTATCGTGATGATTTAGTCGTACAGCAGCGTACTTATTCAGTGATACGTAACCACCTCGAAGAGATGATTTTGTTGCCGGAAGAGACGCGCACGCGAGTCTCTATTTTGGATTATATTCAGGATCGGACCCACTTATCGCGCAGCAGTGTTTTAAATGTTGTATCTGCGTTAAAAAAAGGAGGGTATATTGATTTTGAACGCGGAGGGTATCTTACTTCCATCAATAAATTGCCTGAGCGATTTTAAATAAACCCACAAACAAGTTACAAATCGATTATCTAACTTTAATATTCTATTGTAGTAGCATGATATCAATCGTAAAAAATCCTCCTCATCATTCTCTGAGGAGGATTTTTTGTTATTCAATAAGAGAGTTCACGGACTGGTTAATGCTTAACAGTCCTGTTTGATTATGCTCCTTATAATAAAAATTGTTCATTTGCTGCATTTGTTCGAGCTTGGTTAAAGAAGCATAAACCTGGTACGCCTGGCTATGAACGTCAAACATCTCTCTTGGCTTAACCTCATGAAGATATTCATTTTTTAACGAACTCACGACGTTTTCAATTTGCTGTTTATTATCCTGATATAAGGACAGGGATGCCGAGTCACTACTTGATTTTGACTCGGGTTGTGCCTGAACAACAGGGATCACCATTTTATTGATTTTAACAACTTTCTCTGGGGGAGAAGTATTACAGCCAGAAAGTATCCCAGTGATGAGAAGTAGATAGAGAGTGCGCATATATAGTGTTCTAAAGGCAATGGATGCCAGCCATTATCTTTTTATACAGTCAGGTGTCTACAGCGATTTTGTTTAAATAAAAACAAAAGGAAATTTAAAAATAAATGTCATTGCATTACATTGTTTCATAAGACCATGTTAGCCTACGAGCATTAGATCATAGAAACCTGATAAATACAGTATTACGGAAGCTTCTCAACAATCAGAGCAGCAGGGTTTCTTTCTTCTTGATAATATATTATTAGCGAGGATTTATGAAACTTAATAAACTAGTGAGTTATCTGGCTTTAGCTGGTGTGTGTTCAACATCATTAATATCACTACCTGTATTGGCACAGGAAGGGGCAAAAGATGCGACTGCTCAGACCAAAAGTGCGAATGACGCCTTATATGGTCAATTGCCATTCACTGATAAAACAGATTTTATGAACGCACATAAAGGTTTTATTGCTCCACTTCCCAGTGAATTGATTAAAGGTAAGCAGGGAAATGTTGTTTGGGACCCTCAGCAATATGCCTTTATCAAAGAGGGCGAAAAAGCCCCCGACACGGTTAATCCAAGCCTGTGGCGTCAGTCGCAGTTGATCAATATTGGCGGTTTGTTCCAGGTCACTGATGGCGTGTATCAAATCCGTAATCTTGATCTCTCGAATATGACAATTATGGAAGGGAAAGAGGGTATTACGGTCATTGATCCGCTGGTATCGGCAGAAACTGCGAAAGTGGGAATGGACCTTTATTATAAGAATCGCGGTAAAAGACCCGTTGTTGCCGTCATTTATACACACAGCCATGTTGATCACTACGGTGGCGTTCGCGGCGTGATTGATGAAGCTGATGTAAAATCCGGTAAAGTGAAGGTATATGCACCGGCTGGTTTTATGAAGGAAGCTGTATCTGAAAATATTATGGCAGGTAACGCCATGAGTCGCCGAGCCAGTTACATGTATGGCAATCTGTTGAAACCGGATGCAAAAGGTCAGGTCGGTGCGGGTCTGGGAACGACAACCTCCGCGGGTACGGTGACGCTGATTGAACCCACTAACTATATTACCCACACCGGACAGAAAGAAGTTATCGACGGCCTTACCTATGATTTCATGATGGCGCCGGGATCGGAAGCTCCTTCTGAAATGCTGTGGTATGTAGAAGAGAAGGGAATGATCGAAGCTGCAGAGGATGTCACCCATACGCTGCATAACACCTATTCATTACGTGGCGCGAAGATCCGCGATCCGCTGGCATGGTCAAAATATATCAATGACGTTATTGGCCGCTGGGGTGGAAAGGCAAACATTATTATTGCTCAGCATCACTGGCCGACCTGGGGTAATGAAAATGTGGTGAAGTTAATGAAAAGTCAGCGTGATATGTACCGTTACATCAACGATCAGACGCTGCGCATGGCTAACCAGGGGCTGACCCGTGACGAAATCGCCGCTAACTTCAAACTGCCGTCTGGCCTGGAAAAATCATGGGCCAGCCGTGGATACTATGGTTCTGTCAGCCATGATGTAAAAGCAACGTATGTCTTTTACCTCGGCTGGTTCAACGGTAATCCGGCAACACTGAATGAATTACCGCCCGTTGATGCCGCGAAGAAATATGTCGATTATATGGGCGGCGCCGATGCAATCATGCAAAAAGCGAAAACTGATTACGCCCAGGGCAATTACCGTTGGGTGGCGCAAGTCACTAACAATATCGTCTTTGCTGATCCGAGCAATAAAGAAGCCCGTAATCTGGAAGCAGATGCCCTTGAGCAAATGGGTTACCAGGCTGAGTCCGGTCCATGGCGTAATTTTTATCTGACTGGTGCACAAGAATTACGCAACGGTGTGGTGAAAGGCGCGACGCCAAATACCGCCAGCCCGGATACCGTTAAAGCCATGTCACCTGAGATGTTCTTTGATTATCTCGCGGTACATATTAACGGAGAAAAAGCGGCAAATGCGCAGGCAGTCTTCAACGTCGATTTAGGTGCTGACGGCGGTAAATACAAACTGGAACTGGAAAACGGTGTTCTTAACCATAGCGCTGATGCACAGGCCAGCAACGCTGATGCCTCCATTACGCTTAACCGTGCAACGTTGAACAAAATTATTCTCAAGGAAGAATCGCTGAAACAGGCAGAAGAGAAGGGTGATGTACAAATTTCCGGCAATCATGCCAAGCTTGATGAGTTCCTCGGGTATTTAGATAGCTTTGATTTCTGGTTTAACATGGTAACGCCTTAACTTTAGAGCCAAACCATGCCATAACCCGCCAGCACTGGCGGGTTTTTTATTGTTGCTTATCAGAGTATTGAGTTGTACGAGACTGTATAGCAGTTGCTATACATAAGCCATATGGTATGCATGTAAAGCAATTGCTATACAAGAGGCTTAATAATGAAATCAGATGTCCAGCTCAACCTTAGAGCTAAAGAATCCCAACGCCCGCTTATTGATGCGGCCGCAGGGATTCTACATAAATCGCGTACAGACTTTATTCTGGAAATGGCCTGCCAGGCGGCAGAGAACGTCATTCTCGATCGCCGAGTGTTTAATTTTAATGATGAACAATACGCTGAGTTTATCGAGATGCTTGATGCTCCGGTTGCCGAAGATCCCGCTATCAGGAAGCTACTGGCAAGGAAACCACAGTGGGATTTGTAACCGCACCTGAGCCGCTAACTCACATTCATCAATTGGCGGAATTTGGCAGCGGAGAAATTGTTCTCGATGATTGGTTAAAGCAAAAAGGGCTAAAAAAATCAGGCTCTCGGCGCAGCCAGGACGTTTGTTGTCTGCAAAACAGACACGCGACAAGTCGCTGGCTTTTATTCACTGGCCACTGGTAGCGTCAACCACACAGAAGTAACAGGCAATCTTCGGCGTAACATGCCAGATCCAATCCCCGTAATTATCCTTGCCAGATTGGCCGTAGATCTTTCTGTTCGTGGAAAAGGGTTAGGGGCCGATCTGCTTCACGATGCGGTACTGCGGTGTTACAAAGTGGCAGAAAATATTGGCGTGCGTGCCGTTATGGTGCATGCGCTCACAGACGAAGCTAAACGTTTTTATCTTCACCACGGATTCAAAGCATCTCAACTGCAGGAACGAACTCTGTTTCTCAGGCTTTCATGATTGTAATGAGCAGAGGAGGTCAATGGCCAAACGTGGGCCACATGGGGACTTAACTGAGTACGTATCAAATTGCATTTAACTTATGTTGACCCAAAGCACAGTTCATAAATCAAGTTACGTTTATCATTTTGTTTTTGTTGCTAATTTTTAATCTCAGCAACCATTTCCTAATAATCTAGTTCATGAACTAACGTTATTCGGCCAGCTTCGCAACGGTTTTACACGTAACTGATATAAGGAAAAATTTCGTATCAACCACATCATGAGTATCCAGAATCCAAGAACTAAAACGCTCATCTTTGAAAATTGTAATAAACGTGACAATGTATCCCTAATGCATAATACATTTTTAATCATCTACAGCGGTTTCTAGGCGAATAAAATGAATAAAAAAACGTTGATCTCCAATGCAAACAATGAAAAAAACAAAATTCCACCTTTTTTAGCAATTAATGCTAATTCTATTGAACACTGGGCCAGTCAGAGCATTTCAGCACGCACGCGCTTGTCAGTACTGCTGCGAACGCTTGTGCTTTCAACTAATAACAACATCACAAAAATCGATTTTCCCGGGAATGATGACGCACAGCGCCCGGGTTGGGATGGCTATATTGAGACCGCTAGTCCAACCCCCTGGATACCAGAAGGACGGTCAGGCTGGGAGTTTGGCACAAATGTGGGAATAAAACAGAAAGCAGACAGCGATTTTGCCAAAAGTATTGAGGCGCACTCAGCAGAAGAACGCGCCGAAATAACATTTATATTTGTCACCCCAAGACGTTGGGCAGGCAAAGTCCGATGGATAGCTGCACAGCAAAAAAAACAAGTCTGGAAAGAGGTCAGAGCGTACGATTCTAGCGACCTTGAACAATGGCTAGCACAATCATTAGCCGGACAAACATGGTTTGCGAATGAAACCCACATGCCTGCAACAGGTGTTCGCTCTCTGGACCAATGCTGGAATGATTGGGCAAATATCGCTGAGCCGCCTTTACCAGCTGGATTATTCAATTCTGCACTTGCGGCAACCAATCGCACTATACTTGCCCGACTGACCAGTTTACCTGATGGCCCGACATTCATCGCAGCAGACTCAACTGATGAGGCACTAGCCTATATCTCGCAACTGTTACTTAATGAAAATAATGAAGTGTTGGGGAAACTCAGGGAGAAAACTATCGTTTTCGACGAATCAGGTCTTCTGCCTAGTCTGGCTGAAAGTATAAATACTATTATTCCTGTTATCCATACACGTGATGTTGAAAAGGAACTGGCACCTTTTGCAAAAAAAATCCACTCATTTGTTATTTATCCGCGTAATCAGTTAAATAAAACACCCCATGTCATTCTTGAACCAGTCAGCCACGAAACCTTCAACCTGGCATTCGCTAACATAGGATTAACCAGAGACCGACTTACCCGTCTTGAGCATGAATCAGGCCGCTCATTGACCGTACTGCGCCGCAGACTGGCTGATGTGCCTGCAATCCAGCAACCAGAATGGGCGACAAATCTGTCGTTATCTGTTGGTCTTGTACCTTTTATGTTTGCGGGGTCATGGGACAGCAACTGTAATGCGGACAAGTCTGCAATAGAAAAGTTAGCGGGCGACCGGCCATATGAAACGCTTGAAAAATCCTTCCAACATTATCTTCAGTTAAATGATGCTCCAGTCTGGTCCATCGGTAAAATGCGCGGCGTCGTCTCTAAAATAGACTTACTCTATGCCATAAGCGCAGTAATCACAGAACAGGATATTCGCTGTTATCTTGAGGTCGTTCAGGAAGTATTGGATGAAGATGATCCTGCACTCGATTTAGAAGAAGAACAACGCTGGATGGCATCAGTTTATGGAAAAAAACGCCAATTTTCAGGCGCATTTCGAGAGGGGATCTCTGAAACATTAGTTTTGCTGGCTGTACACGGTGATACACTTTTTAAAAGTCGCTTCGGTTTGAACATGGCTGCTGCTGTATCAAACCTTGTTAGTCAATTGCTCCCCAAACCATTGAGCATACGCAAACTTGAGGCAAACGACCGAAATCTACCAGTCTATGCTGAAGCATCACCGCAAACCTTTCTCAGCATCATAGAAATGGACCTCGACAGCAACGCTCCTGCTACACTTGGTCTGCTAAAACCTGCAGGGCCAGGACCTTTTAGCAGCCCAAAGCGCACTGGATTACTATGGGCACTGGAGGGATTGGCATGGGCACCAGAAACATTCTCACGGGTAGTCATCATTCTTGCCCGCCTTGCCAGAGTTGAAATCAATGATAACTGGGCCAACAAGCCCATTAATTCTTTACTGTCGATATTCCGCGCCTGGATGCCGCAGACAGCGGCCTCACACGAAATGCGTGTTGCAATGTTAAAGCGAATGGCAATACGGTTTCCGGATATTGCCTGGAAGATTTGCATCACTCAGTTAGATTATTTTAATCGGGCCGGTTTTTACAACCATAAACCGAAATGGCGCAATGATGCGTTTGGTTTCGGTGAACCATTCAAGACCAGAGTACCTATCAATGCCTTTATTCGTGAGACCGTGGAAATTCTATTGACATGGCAAGGCCACACACTTGCCATGCTGTGTGATTTGATCCAACACCTCAGTGGTTTTGAAGAAGCAGACCAAAGACGAATCTGGCAAATTATGGAGCATTGGGCTATTTGTGATGCCGGTGATGCTGACAAAGCAGTATTACGGGAAAAAATCCGTCAAAAGGTATTGTCAAGACGAGCCGCATTGCGAGCACAAAAGCCCCCGGATTCAGTTGCATTACTTGATGTGGCAAAAAAGGTTTATATTGCCTTGGAACCGGAGAATTTATTGAACCGGCACGCCTGGTTGTTCCGCGAAAATTGGGTTGATGAATCGGCAGACGAAATCGAAAACATTGAAACCCTAGACTTCGAACAACGCACAGCCCGCATTACCGAACGCCGGGTGGAAGCATTGGCTGGAATTTATACACGACAGGGCAATGAAGGACTTTTGTCAATGGCTTGCATGGGCAATACCGCTTGGGAAATAGGTCGTATTGCTGCTGATTCGATAATCCCTATCGATCTGTTATCGGGATTAGTGGCACAATCACTGGAGCTAGCGCTGAAAGACAATACTCCTGAAAAAGCCCATGCCTATCACAAGATAATTGCTGGCGTGATTTATGCCATAAGCGATGAAGAACAGCGCGAACAAGTACTCCGCGATGCAGCTAATCATTCGGAAGAGACATTATTGCAGCTATTATTGTTATCACCATTTACTAAATCTATCTGGGTTATTGTTGAAACCATGAAGCCCGCAAACCAAGAAAACTATTGGGCAGAAATTGTGCCGTTATTGCTGCATCATAAAGAAGAAAGTGAAGAAGCTGTTCACCGCCTGATCCAGGCAAAACGACCCCGAGCAGCATTTGCTTGCATTAAATACCATCCAGAAAAAATCGATGTTGAGCTACTCTATGACTTACTTCAGGAAATTGCGACAGGAGGAGGCAAGGATAAAACCGGGCAGTATTTACTGGACGACTATCATATCGAACAGGCTTTTAATTGTATCAATACCAGCTCGCAATTTACGCTTGAGCAGAAGGCAACCCTTGAGTTTGCTTATCTTGGCATTCTTGCACCTTATGGTGATACTGAAGATAAGGCAGGCATACCCAGTCTGGAACGTTATATCGAAGCGCATCCTGAGCTTTTTGTTCAAGCTATTGTCTGGACATACAAACGAAAGGATGGTCAAACCGACCCTGAGATTTATCAGCTACCCGCAGACCAAATACAAAGTATGGCGGAAAGAGGGCACAACTTACTGGAGGCGATCCATTATCTTCCCGGTCATGATGAGTATGGGCAGCTACAGACTACCAATCTAGAACAATGGATTAACAGCGTCCGACAATCATGTACTGAATTAGGCCGGATTGAGACAGCTGACAGATACATTGGCCACATACTAGCTTCAGCCCAAATTGGCAATGATGGCATATGGCCTTGCGAAGTCGTCAGGGAAGTCCTAGAAAACATCCAGTCCGCAAAAATGATACATGGCATGTCCATGGCCAAATATAATTCACGTGGCATTATTGGTCGTTCAATGGATGAAGGTGGCCTTCAAGAAAAAACGCTGGCAGAGCAATATCGTAAATGGGGCCAGGCTCTACTAGTTACCCATCCCTTTGTCGCCACAAACCTGCTGTTTGACATGGCGAATGGCTATGACGAAGACGCCTCAAGAGAGGATGCCGATGTAAGCTTATCCAGACGCTTGATGCATTGAATTAGCATGCTGCGTCCTCACTCTGAATGCGCAGCCGGATTTCTCCAACCACTGGTTGGAGAAATCCGGGGGAAGGTAGGCAATTCAGCGCTAACATATCCTCAAAGAACTTTAAATAAGCTCTTTGAAGATATATGTTACAGGACACAAAATGACAGAAGGAAATCACCCATGTCCTTTGCTGAAACACTACGCACCCAAACCCAATCACTATCGTTCCGGCAAGTCCAGCTACCCCAATCAGTAACAATATTAGCGTTACTTCATCAGAATTAACTTTCGTGACATTCTCCAGAAACGGTCGGATGTAGGTAAACAGAGTAAACTGCCCCATGAAAAAGATACCGGCGGCACACATACCAACCGCGACATTCTTGTTTCGTAAAGACTCCCTGATACCTTCTCTTCGTGTGACTCTGCGTGTGGTTTATGCGATTATACTGTCTTAGATTCAGGAGGATTACCGTGAACATAATACCGCTTCGCCCCAGCCATGACTGGACAGCACTCGAATTCTTTGCCGGGATTGGTCTTGCCAGAGCAGGGTTAGAACTGGCAGGGATCAAAACGCTGTGGGCGAACGACTATGATGCCAATAAAAAGGCGATGTACGAAGGTCAGTGGGGAAGCGCCGAATTGGTTCTGGCTGATGTGCATTCTTTAAGCGGCGATGACTTACCTTCCGCAGATGTTGCATGGTCCTCTTCACCCTGCACTGATCTTAGCCTTGCCGGAAAACGGGCTGGTCTGCGTGGTGGCCGTGAATCTTCGGCATTTTTTGGCTTTACCCGGCTGATTGCTGAGATGAAAGAGCGTAAACCCCGAGTACTCGTGCTTGAAAATGTTGTGGGGCTGGCCTCTTCGCACGATCGTGAAGATTTGCGTGCAGCCGCAAAAGAATTTAATGCACTGGGTTACAGCGTGGATGTGATCACCCTGGATGCCCGTCGCTTTATCCCGCAATCTCGTCCGCGCCTGTTCCTTGTGGGGGCGTTGACGCCCGTGGAAGGCGGGGAGCACGACACCTGTTTGAGACCGGACTGGCTGGGCTGGTTACATAAAGACCCAGAGATCAGAACATTCATGATGCCGCTTCCCAAAGCACCGGACTTGCTCTCCTCGGGACTAACGCAGGAGATTGAAGCGGTTTCTGAAAATGACTCTCGTTGGTGGAGCAGCGATCGGGTACAACTGTTCGTGGACTCCATGGCTTCAGTGCAGCGTGAACGTCTGGATGCGTTTATCGCGTCAGATGAAATCAGTGCCCGTACCGCTTACCGTCGAACACGAAACGGTATTCCTGTCTGGGAGATGCGTGCAGAAGATATTTCAGGTTGTTTGCGAACAGCCCGGGGAGGATCCTCAAAGCAAGCCGTTGTCATTATGGGCAAAGGAAAGCTTAGTATCCGGTGGATGACAGGCCTGGAATACGCCCGTCTGATGGGGGCTGGGTGGTATTCGCTGGAGAATTTGCGTGACTCGCAGGTGCACTATGGGTTTGGTGATGCTGTAGCCGTGCCCGTTGTCGCATGGGTTGCGAAGCACATGATTCTACCGAATTTGGTTGCTGCTGAAGACGCGAAAGGAAGGACTGTGAATGAATAGTAAGGACGCTGTTGCCGTTTATCTGGAGGCTGCAAAAACCTGGTACGAAATGCAAAGAGCCAGAACGGGAAAAATCAACACAAACGTGATGAATGCGGGGCTTATTGTCTCACATATGGTCCGCGATGGATTACCCATCGATGATGATCGTTTGTATAGCGAAGGAAAAAGCCAGGTCAGAGGCCTGAGTGGCTCCACCATTGAAAGGATCCTTGAGCAGCATGGTGAAACGCGCTTCTTTACTAGTGAAGGCGGACGAACTTCACGCGGTACTGTGCATCTTGCTGCTTCATTCAGGGATATGCTCAACGCATTAACGCCAGGATATGGCAGTACACGGCAAGATACAACACGTCTTGCCTCTGCGCTGGAGGCTTACTTCACATCCTGCGTACGTCTGGATTACTTCGATAAGCAGAGAATCAGTGTAGACATCGACCCGTCCAAACCCGTTTCATCTATTGTGGCCGAGATTGTGAAGGCTGCAGCCGAGCGTTCCGACAAACCAACCGGCGTTGTACTTCAGCATCTGGTTGGTGCGAAGTTACAACTCCGTTTTCCGGATGAGGAAATTGGTTGTGATCGGGCGAACACCGCAGATCTCCAGACTGATAGAGAAGGGGATTTCCAGATCGGGAATACGGCGTTCCATGTCACCACGGCTCCCATGGAGAAGCTGATTAATCGCTGTATTAAAAATCGCAGTGAAGGATACCGACCAGTTATACTTACCCTTGAAGGAAAAGTTCAGGCGGCAAAACAAATGGCCGAGAACGTGAATATGCTTGATCATATCTCTGTCCAGTCAGCGGAGAATTTCATCGGTACCAACATTGAAGAGATAGCTGTGTATGATGGAGACAAAATCAGGCAGAGTATTGCGAAACTGATTCGTACCTATAATGGCCGCATAGATAACATTGAAAGCGACAAGTCTTTGATGATTGAAGAGCCCAAATGGATCAGTAATTCAAAATTCACAACATGCTGATTTCTGTGGCCGCACGAGTGAACCATGAAGTAATAGACCCATGGAGGTTATTTAACATAATATACATTATGCGCACTAACGTAGATAAAGGCTGAATCTGATGTTTTATGGTCATCCTTGTGCTGCTCAATAATGACGCCTCAAAACCCTTTCAAGCACAGTTGCCTCAACAGCGCTAACAGTTCTGGATGATGGCTCTCGACTACAGCTGGTTATGCAAATAGCTGTTTTATGTCTTCTACAATTCCACCGCGACTCTCACTTCACTGAACATTAAAACTGATAACTGTAGTTCACACTGGCAAACCACAGATACGGATTATCGTAACTCCCCTGATAAATTGATGATGACTGTACGTGGGACGACTGCATATGCAGATACGACACAGCAGCACCGATATTGCTTTGTGGTGTAATTTGATATTGCGCTCCGGTAGCAAATCGCCATTCATCACCGGTCGGCAACGTCAGCGCCACATCGCTTTGCGAATTATAGACTGTACTATCAAAAGCTACGCCCGCATTCAAACGCCATTGTTCCGTAGGTCGAAATTGCACACCTAAAGCTGTATGCCACGAATCCTTAAGACGACTGGACTTATCAACTTCTTGCCCGACCACCGTTATTTGCGGCGCGCCGAACTGACTCCAGTCCTGCCAGCCAAGATCGCCCATCACTGACCACTGTTTATTAATGTCATGAACCAGACTTAACATAATCTGCTGTGGAGCATGTACCTGCGCAGAAATAGGCAAATCGTATTCCACGTTCGGTAAGTTCGGGAAACGCGCTTTGCCGTCAATATCAAAATCGTACTCAGTTTTGCTGGTCCAGGAGATACCGGCCCGGGTTTGATCGGTCAGTTCCATCAATAATCCCAGACGATAGCTCATCGCCCAGTCATGATCCTTTTCTTTTTCATCGTTGCCATCAACATTTCGAGTGAGTGACAGAAAACCGTAATTGACGTTAACAGAGCCCCCAACGGAAACCCTGTCACTAAGCTTATAAGCCAGCGATGGACTGAGCGTCATCGCAACCATGGTGCTTTTCTTAATCAGCCGGTCGCCGGACCAATTGCCAAAATCGATCCCCAGACCGTAATTCCCGTATAGCCCAATACCAGCATAAAGATCGTCATTCACCTTCTGGGCATAGAATGCGCTGGCATTTGGAAAGAAGCGCATGATGTCACCGGGGCTTTTACGCCCCGTCTCGTCTTCAAGGGTGTAGGACACATCACCATCCATTGCCTGTAATCCACCGGTGAACATATGATCCGGAAGTCGCGTCATTCCTGCGGGGTTAGTCACGATGGTGGAGGCATCCTGCGCACGCGCTGCCTGCCCCGCCCCTGCCAAAGCCGTATCTTCGGTGCCTATTTCATAAAAATAGAGTGCGCTAGCTTGTGCTAACGGCGAACAAAAAAGACTAAGATAAATCAAGGTCAATTTTTTCATATGCCACCTGCAGAATTTCTTCATTATTGAAGTAGTTAGCGTCTGTAAAAGCGTAGCTCGCAGCATTTAAATTGTCAGGCAAAAGCACCGGATTAAAAGCGCGACTTGTGCATACGTTCGAGCTGAATTTTGTCTGCTTCACTCGCTGTGTCAGCCAGGGACTGAAAACTATCTGGTGCGTAATAAGTTTTCGGTCGCGGAAGCGATTGCATGGAAGTGCCCGGGTAAATTTGTAACTCGCCCAGGCGCGCAAGCCGATATCCTTCGATCACGGCAGGAAAAGTCAGTTGCAGTGGCGTGGCGTTCTCGTACGAAACTGGGGTTGGTAACCGGTTATGCTCAAGATTATAGTTACGCTTTAACACCAGAAATTTATCTGGAACCCTACGTTTACTGTTCCACCAGTCACCGTCCAATTCGCGAAACTTACGCTCAGTTTCAGTCCGGGTTGCGACGCCAAGTTGCAGTAAAACCCGCTGCAGTTCGCGATCCACCGCCGCGTTGTAGGCCGCAATGGATTCCACCCTGCCCTGTAAAATCACGTTGATGGCGATACGAGCACCCAGTAGATTTGAATAGAGATCTTCCGGGGAAAATGCAGAAATCTGCTCAGAAAAACCGGGAACAGACTCGAATCCATACCACTGTGCAATTTCGTGCCATTGAGCCAGTTCAAAGGCCAGATTCCCCGCCAACCAGGCGGCCAATGTGTAACGCTGCGCCATTGCTGCAGGAGGTGTGAAACCGTGTAGCTGTATCCGTCTGACGCCCAATTCTTCGCTGTAAAAAAAACGCCACTGTTGACCAAGTTTTGGATAAATACGAGAAAAGAGGTAAAAGGTGTTATCCGCCGTATCGCGAACGTGCGCTATGTCGATAAAACCCCCACGGTGGGTATAAAGCAGTCCGTTTTTTTCCTCACTCAGTCCAACGATATTTTTCACGGCCCCCAACGCACTATCGTTATAGTGATGACGCCCCAGTGAATCTAACGTTAATACATTGCCAATCTGGTAGACAGGGATCGGCACACCTATCGCCCTGACATGAAGATCATAGCCAAACGCGCAGCATGGGCGTAGTGACTCCGGCGGTGCTAAATGGCCGACAACGGGATATGCCTTATGCGCTTGTTTAAGAGTGAGGCCAGGAACTTCCGCGCAGGCAAATCCGGCTATCAGCAGTAAAAACAGAAATCCTTTAGCCATTCAGAATGCCTCCGCAATTTGAAAATAGAATCCTGCACTCTCTCTCCCAAAACCTAAATCCAGGCGGATATTCATGGCGGGCTTCACTTCAAAGCGATAACCGACACCCGCATTAGGTAAGATCGGATGATGTCCCATATCGTCAATGTTTCTGCCTAAAGCTCCTGCGCCCAACCACAACACGTAACCATGTCGCCAGTTGAGTTTTTTTCGATATTCCACCTGCCCACTTACCACATCCTTATCCCGATAACGCCCCTGGTAATACCCCCGCAGACGGCGGTCATCTCCGGCCATTGATAAACGATCCCACGGCACGTCTCCACGAGTGAAACGTCCCCATAAATCGAACGCCAGCACAGTCCTGTCATCAAGTAAAAGGTAACGATCGTATTGAACCTGTGCTGCCGTAAAATGAGTATCTGAACCAAAAGACGGATCAAACCAGGTGTACTCCAGCTTAAAATAGTGTCCATGCTGCGGGCGCGTGACAACGTCACGTGTGTCGTAACTCAGACTTACACTGGGTCCAGACGATAACGGCGATGTCTGCGCATTATTTAGGCTGAACACGTCCCCCTGATGCGGATCGTCAACGTCCGCCTGCATAGAAGAAAAATCCCAACCCGCGCCGAGATAAACGCGTTCAGCGATTTCTCGCATCAATACAGGATGCAAACTCACGGAGTTGTTGGTGTAATCCTGTTCATTACCCTGGGCTGCGTCGTAGCCAATGCCCCAAAAACCCGTTGGCACTTTGTTCACTGAGCCGTCCACAAACAATCGCCAACGGTCGTCGGTAAAAAAGGTATAACTGCTGATCCCCATTCCCAACGCCCCGCTGGCACTGACATAACCCGTCAAGGAAACAGAGGAGTTCTGAGTTGTTTTATCTGCCGCATCCACCCGGTAGATCCCCGCCACCGCCATGCCAAGACCCAGCTTCAGCTCTGGAGTGTAAAATGGCCCCGGCAACACGCTCCAGTTCACCCCTTTTGCCGGATCGTACTGGTTATCCGCACCCAGCTTCCCGAGGAAAGCGTCAATTGAGGGTTGATCCAATGTTAACGCCTCCGCAGACCAGGTCGTCAGAGCCAATAGCGATGTCAACATGACGCGATAACCGTTCATCAGAAGCGATATTCACCGGCAATAAAGAAGCTATTGCGTTCGTTAAATCCAAACTCCGTCAGGACGTTAAATTGTGGCGTCATTTCAAACTGAGTCCCCAGCAGCATGTTCCACGGAGAGGTCAGATTCTGTTTAACATCAAATCGCCCGTTGCCATCCTGGTTTACGGCCTGGATCAGTGGCTGAAGCTCAGCGGGCATATGCAGATCGGAGAGGCTACCCCTGAACTCCTGCTGCACGTTCTGGTACATACTCCCCACCCAGACGCTCAGATGCGATTCGCCCACCGGCCCCTGAAATTTAAAGCGATATCCAACACGGGGAGACACGGTAAGGGCTGAAATTTTGCCATCCAGAATGTCAAAATCAGTACGGGTATAGTTGGTATCCACCAGGGCAAACCAGTTTTCGTATCCTCCTGCCAAAGTAATACCGGTTCCCCAGGTTGTGCCTTTAAAATCGAGAACAAAATCAATATCCTGTAGCTCACCGCTCTGATAAAGCTGATGCACAGATGATGCGATAATGCGGTCAACACCGGTGTAGCGCGAAGGGTCTGCATCTACTGAAACATTCGAGACCGACGATCCGCGTGTGTGCCCTACCAGCCCGTAAATGTTCAAAAACGGGAAGACCCACATGTCCAGACGTAGGTTTTCAGTTTTGCTCTGTTCACGCGTATGGCCGGCATCAATATTGAACATATCGACAGGAATCGGGTGATTGCCAAGCGCCAGTCCGGAAAAACTGATGCTATTGACATCAATATTTTGCCGCATGTTCATATAGCTCAGGTTGATGCCAAACGGTAGCGGAATGGCATATCCCCGCGCCCTGGCCTCCTCGCCCCAAATCGGAAACGTGCTGGCATCAGTTTCAGCTGCGCTGGCCACGCCGGAAACCCACAGCAACGGAACAACCGCGTGGAACCATTTCATTATTTGTCCTCATTCATTCCGCTCATCCCTACAGGCCAGAGCCAACATTAAAATAAACTGCTTGTTCGTTATCGCTAAAAGCGACATCTACACCGGTACGCAGTCCGTATTCGCGCGCAATCAAATATCGAATACCGCTGCCCCAGGCCACTTCTGCGCTACGGTAAAGCTCTGATGTACTGTCTGCCGCACTTCCAGCACCGACAAAACCCAAAACAATCCAACGCGACGACATTTGCCAGGCTAACTGCGTCTGAACGGTACTCACGTCATCCCCCTGATAGCGATAGCGAGAGATACCACGAAGTTCGATATAAGGGCGCGCCATCGGTGGCAGATGTTTATCCTGCTGCGACAGCGTTTGATAGTCCCCTGCAAGTGAAAGCGTCCAGTCGGCGTTCAGTGGCAGGAAAAACTTGCCTTCGAGCGTCAGCAGGTCGTAGCGATAGTCGCCCCCAAGATAGTGACCGTAGAATTGATACTCGCCGCTAAGAGAAAGCCCGCGTCCGGGCCAAAAGAAGTTATCGGTTGTGTCGTATTCCGCTACCAGCCCCAATGCAGAGGTGATGCTGCTTTCACCCAATAGCTGCCGCCATACCTGGTTGACGAGCGGATTATTGCGGGCGGAGATATTCATCTTTGCCCAGAACTGTGATGCTCCCAGAAAAACGGAGGAATCCCCTGCGCGAAAGAGAAGCTTTTGCATACCGCCATAACCGCGAGTTTCGGTTTCCACGGCCCGGTTATTGCCAAAGCCCAATACGTCACCAGAATATATATCCAGATTGACATCGGCATAGCCTCCTGCAACCAGATAGCGAATGTGGTCATCCTGCCAGGTGTGGCGATGCCCTCCACCTACAAACCAGGTACCGTTTTGCGTTCCGCCACCGCCAAACGCGCTCATGGCCGGGGGAATAAACTGCCCATCAACCTGTCGTCCCTTGCCATGCAGAAACAGACCGAACAGGCCGCCGCCATAACCAACGGCCGGTTCGGTAATAACCAGCGGAATCGGTAGAAAACCGTACGGGTTTTCTTGTAAATAACGGCTCATGTCCACCATGCCGTCTTCAGGATCGATAAGCCCTGTCGCCATAGCGCGCCAGCACAGCAGAGGAATTAGCAGAAAAAGCCAACGCATTATTTCCCGCCTTCTGGCGGTGTTGCGGGTGCGGTATACCAATTCTCTTTGGCCACCATCACGCTGTTTTCTGGCTGTAGCACAAAATTCGGAGACATAATCTGCACGTTAAATTCGTTGAAGACGTCCTGAATATTGCTATGCAGTTCATTACGGGCATCTGCCAGTGATACATCCGGCAGCAGGCGCACCTGCAATTCATAGGAAATATACCAGTCCATCAGACTCAGCTGACGCACCAACGGCGGCTGTGAAAGATCGATTCCTTTGGCCCGCTTGGCTGCCAACTCCAGCATTGCGTGGACCTGGCGCCAGGGCGTGTCGTAGCCAATGGTAACGCCGACCGTCAGGTTGACGCCGCCGTTGGTGCTCTGCGCGCTAAGGTTAGTAATTTTTCCACTAACCACTACCGCATTTGGCACTGTGACCACGTAATTTTCACGAGTGATAATTTTGGTCGCGAGCATACCAATTTCGCTTACCAATCCCTCGTTATCCGCTACCCGAATCATGTCGCCTTTGCGCAGCGCGCGCGAATAGATCAAAACCAGTCCGCTCATTGCGTGGTTCATCACCCCGGCCGACCCCAGCGTGAGCATCAGGCCAAAGAAAACGCTGATACCTTTAAACGCCAGTGAATTGGCACCGGGCAAAAAGGGATAGGCTGCAGATAGCGCAAAGAGCCACACCACTACAGAGATTAACTTACGGGTTGCGCCCACGGTTTCTGGATGAATTCCAGGCAACTGCAAACGCCCTGCCTCCACCTGGTTGAGAACCACCTTAAGCAACTTCAGGATGAACGCCGTGATGAGAAAAATGATCAGGACGATCATCAAGCCAGGTAACGCTGAGACAATCGACAATGCAATATCACGCACTACGCGTACAGACCAGTCACCAAGGGACTCTCCCCAGACGCGCGTCCAGGGAAACAGGCTAAAGACCCAACTCAGCCAAACGTAAAGTGCAACGATACCCAGCAGGATCATCAACAGTGCATACAGGCGTGTCTCGATAGCGCCGATAAAACGCCGCCAACTCTGGGGGATCCAGCTTTTGTTCTCAAAAATGCGACGACGATAAACGCGTCTGACCCAACGCCAGGAACGGTATGCACCGAACCAAAACAGCACCAGTCCCACCAGACCAGCCACCGTTTTCACCGCCGACAGCGCCAGCCAGCCGCTGTTATACTGATCGCTCAATGCAGACCGCTGCGCCTCCATGCGCGCCAGTACGCGCTGCGCAGCCTGGTCGAGCGTAAGATCGTCTCCTTCGTCGAGATCGCCTTGTGTCAGCAACATCACCGGTTTACCGTTCATCACGATAAGCCTTCCCGGCTGGTTATAACGCGTGACCGACACAACCTGTAGCGGTTCGCGAACATCGGCTTCAGTGAAATTTCGTAGCGTATTGCGGATGCGCAGCACCCGTTCTTCTGGCGTGGTAAGGCCGAATTTCGCCTGGAGCATGACAATCGGTTGATGAAAAATATAAACCGTTCGCGCGCGTTCCTTTTCGGTGGGCTCCTGACGAGGTTCCGCCGCATATGTGTTAACAACCAAAGAGGAAAGAAAGCACATTAAAAAAGCGATCACAATCCTGTTCATATTCGCCACCGAAAACACGAGAATTATCGTTATTATTCAAAAAGCCAACGCAAATTTGATTGCTTTTTTTAGCATAGACCAGCCTTTCACTTACGCAATGTTAGTGATAAAGAGATCTTCATTTCATGTGAAAGATGACATTGCCTTTCAAAGGTTCTTTTCCTCATCACTAAATATAAGCGTTCGATTATCTCCTCTGATAAAAAGGTAAATAACGTTTCCCTACGGGGTCAGTCAGCGTATCCACTCGTAAAGAAATAGCACCTCTTTGACCTGAATAGAGCATTTGGCAGCTATGTATCCGCGTGGCTTGCATAGCGTCCTGGTGCGTAAAATTAACTGTCAGTGTGTGTTGCATCGATTCAGCATTATGTTGAAATCCAATAATGATAACTTCTTCCATAATTTATTATTAAATAACTTCCAGATGGAATAACCCCTCCGCCTTAATTAAGCTGCATTAAATTAATCACGATGCGAAAGATATGCCCTGCATTATTCATATTTTTGCAGGAATTCTCGAATAGTTATCTTGTGAAAGTAATTAACCTCCATTAGAAAAAATTTGGAGGATTTTTTTCGTGTCTATACTCAAAAGGCTTTCCTAATGAACGGAGTTCCCCACCATGCATAAAAGTGTCCCTTTTAGAAGGACGATGATTGCCAGTGTGCTAACGTTAGCAGCTGGCGCTGTGTCCACTGTTCATGCTGCACCGGCGACATCTACCGCACCGGAAAATACGCCAAAGCAAGACTCATCTAAACCAAATATTGTCGTTATATTTGGTGATGACATCGGCTACTGGAACCTGAGTACCTACAATCAGGGCACCATGGGATATAAAACCCCAAATATCGACAGCATCGCTGCCGAAGGTGCCAAGTTCACCTCCTACTACGCTGAGCAAAGCTCGACCGCTGGCCGTTCTTCATTCATTACCGGACAAATGCCGTTCCGTACCGGGATGAGTAAGGTGGGGATGCCGGGTGCGCCGCAGGGTCTGCAAAAAGAAGATCCGACCATTGCGAACATCCTGAAGCAACTGGGCTACGCTACTGGCCAGTTTGGTAAAAACCACCTCGGTGATCGCGATGAATTCCTGCCAACCGCGCACGGATTCGATGAGTTCATGGGTAACCTTTACCACCTGAACGCCGAAGAAGAACCGGAGAACCCGGACTACCCGAAAGATCCGGCCTTCCGCAAAGAGTTTGGCCCACGTGGCGTCATTAAGAGCACCGCCGATGGCAAGATTGAAGATACCGGTCCGCTTACCGTCCAGCGTATGAAAACCGTGGACGAAGAAACGCTCGCGGCCAACAACGACTTCATGGAACGTCAGGTTAAAGCCGGTAAGCCATTCTTCACCTGGTTCAATACCACCCGTATGCATAACAAAACGCACCTGAAAGACGGGAGTATTGGTGCTACGGGCCTTGGAACCTACGCTGACGGCATGGTGGAACATGACAAGATGATTGGTGAAGTGCTGCAGAAGATTAAAGATCTCGGCATCGAAGACAATACGATCCTCGTCTATACCACCGATAACGGCCCGATGACAGCAACCTGGCCGGATGCAGGCGAAACGCCTTTCCGCGGCGAGAAGAACACCGGTTGGGAAGGTGGTTTCCGCGTACCTGCGATGATTCGTTGGCCGGGCCACGTTAAGCCTGGCACCATCGTTGACGGCATTTTCGGCAGTAACGACTGGTTCCCTACCCTGGTTGCGGCTGCAGGCGATCCGAACATTAAAAACGAGCTGTTAAAAGGCTACAAAACGCCGTCCATTACCTACAAGGTGCACCTGGATGGCTACAACCAGCTCGACTACCTCCAGGGCAAGGGCCCGAATCAACGTAAAGAGTTCTTCTACTGGAGCGATGACGGCGATCTGCTGGCTATGCGCTACGAACGTTGGAAAGTTCACTTTATGATTCAGGAGCATACCGGTCTTGATCTGTGGAAATACCCGTTCACCAAGCTGCGTACGCCACTGATCTTTGACCTTGAAGTCGATCCGCTGGAGAAAGGCAGCGACGGTAAGGGCTACAACTCCTGGTTCTACGACCGTCTGTTCCTGATGGGCGGCGCGCAGAAATACGCGAAACAGATGCTGGAAACCTTCAAAGAGTTCCCACCGCGTCAGAAACCGGGTTCGTTCACCATTTCCGACGCTTCGGCGATGCTGGAACAAGGCTCTAATATCAATAAATAACCTAAGCCTCCGGGCAGGCTGTTCAGACAGCCTGCCCGTTTTTTGAAGAGTAGTGACGTTTTCTTGTTAGGGGTCTGCTATATGAAGTACAGCACCACACTACCGGTTAAAGCGCTTCCGTCGGCGGAAAAATATGACGGCAAAGGGCCAGAATACAAGCGCCGCTTTCATGTGATGGCCAAGCCCACCGGCTCGACCTGTAACCTTGACTGTTCCTACTGTTTTTACCTGCACAAAGAAGAGCTGCTGCATCAGGACAGACATACTGGCATGAGCGATGAGGTGCTAGAGAATTTCATTCGTCAATACATTGATGGCCAGGACGGCGACCAGGTGGTCTTTTCCTGGCAAGGTGGCGAACCCACATTGATGGGGTTGGAATTCTTCCAGAAAGTAGTCAAATTTCAGAAGCAGTACCAGAAGCCCGGCCAGCGCGTCGAGAACGATTTACAAACTAATGGCGTGTTGTTGAACGACAAATGGGCTGAATTTCTTAAAGAACATCAATTTCTGGTGGGGCTGTCAATTGATGGCCCACGAGAACTGCATGACCGCTACCGTGTCACCCGTAGCGGCAAACCGACATTCGACAAAGTGATGGCAGGCGTTGAGGCCCTCAAGCGTCACGGCGTCCCATTTAACGCCCTGGTCACGGTAAACCGCACCAATGCCCGCTTTCCGTTGGAAGTATACCGCTTCGTCACCCGTGAACTGGGCGCAACCTACGTACAGTTTAACCCGTGCGTCGAACCGGTTGATTTCAAGCAAACCGCACCACAGTTCTGGCAGGACGAAAGCATCCCGTTAACCGGTAGCCGCCGCGCGCGCCCTGGCGATCTTGATTCGATCGTCACCGACTGGTCAGTTGACCCGGAGGACTGGGGCACATTTCTGATCGCCGTGTTTGAAGAGTGGGTTAATAACGATCTGGGCCGCGTACAGGTCAATCTGTTCGAAACGGCGGTCGCGCAGACTATGGGAATGCCTGCTCAAATCTGTACCCATTCAGAATTCTGCGGTAAAGGGCTGGCGATCGAGAAAAACGGCGATATTTTTTCCTGCGATCACTACGTCTATCCCGAGTACCAGATCGGCAATATTGAACATGCCCAACTTTCACACCTGGCTTTTTCCGAACGGCAAAAAGCCTTCGGCATGGGCAAACGCGACACGCTACCCAACTACTGCAAAACCTGCCCTTATCTGAAGCTGTGCTGGGGCGAATGCCCGAAAAACCGCATTGTCCGCGCACCGGACGGCGAGCTGGGGTTGAACTACCTTTGCCCGGGCATTAAAGCCTTTTTTAACTATGCCGAGCCGATTCTGGTGGGCATCACAACCTTACTTAAACGTGATTTTGCAGGGCTACGCCGATGATAAATCGAGAAAAATTATTACAGCTTGAACAACGCATGAATGAGCAGGTTCTCGGTCAGGAAGAGCTGGTGCGCATGCTGATCATCGCCCTGCTTTGTGATGGACACGTTCTGCTGGAAGGCCTACCGGGTCTGGCGAAAACTCGCGCTGTGCGTGAGCTTGCGCGCCACGTTGAGGGGGATTACCGCCGTATTCAGTTCACGCCGGATCTTCTGCCTTCAGACATCACCGGCAGCGAAATCTATCAGCAAAACGCTTCCCGCGAAGAGGATCAGTTCCGCTTCCGCCCTGGCCCGGTGTTCGGCAATATCATTCTCGCCGATGAAATTAACCGCGCCTCGGCGCGCGTGCAGTCCGCTCTGCTGGAAGCCATGGAAGAACGTCACGTAACGGTGGCGGGCAACAGTTGGCCTCTGCCCGGTGTTTTTATGGTCCTTGCCACGCAAAACCCGGTGGATCAGGAAGGAACCTGGCCGCTGCCGGAAGCCCAACTGGACCGTTTTTTGATGAAGGTGCTGGTGCATTACCCGTCTAAAGAAAACGAACAGAAAGTGATGCAACTGGTGCGCAGAGAACAGCAGCAAAAGTACCAACAATTGACGAACGTCACACCGGCCGCACCTGAACAACCCGATGCGCTGATACTGAGCCAACAAGAAATTGCCGAATGTTGGCAGGCTATTTCCGCCGTTCATGTTTCCTCTACTGTCGAAAACTATATCGTCAATCTGGTGGACTTAAGCCGCCATCCGCAGTCAGTGAGCGATACGCTGGCCGGGTACCTGACCTTTGGCATTAGTCCCCGTGGCACCCTGGCCCTTGAGCGTTGCGGTCGCGCGCAGGCCTGGCTGGAAGGTCGGGATGCGGTGCTGCCAGAAGACATTAAAAAGATAGCCCCGGCCGTGTTGCGCCACCGCCTGATGCTCAGCTACCAGGCCAGCGCCGACAACTGCACGCCGGATGATGCCGTACGGATGCTCCTTGATGCCGTGGTAGCGTGATGAACAGTGCCGTTCGCGTTGACCGCGATACGCTGCTGAAGCTCGCTGGCGATGCGCGAGCCATTGCCAATCCGCCAGGGCAGATCCCACCAGGTGCACTTGGCGGAGAGCGCACATCACGACAGCAAGGTCGCGGGCTGAACTTTGACAGCCTACGCCGCTATCAGCCCGGCGACGACGTCCGGCTGATTGACTGGCAGGCCACCGCGCGCATGCGCACGCCGTGGATTCGCCTGTATAACGAAGAGAAAGAACGTCCCGTGTTCTTGTTGGTCGACCAGCGGCGGGATATGTTTTTTTCGACGCGCGTGCAGACTAAATCCGTCGCTGCGGCTAAAACCGCCGGGCTGCTGGCCTGGCGCAGCTGGCACGACGGCGATCGTTTAGGCGGTATCGTCTTTGGTGACCAGGACTTTTCCCTGCGCAAATGCCGTGCGCCAAACGCTTCACTCCCTGCATTTCTCGACGATTTAGTGCAGTACAACCACGCCGTGGCGGACAACTATCCGCATGAAGCCCCCCATCCGCTCACGCTGGCAGCCATCCTGCGCCACAGCCTGCCGTTGATTCCAACCGGCTGCTGGGTCGCGTTAATCAGCGACTTTCACGATATGGATAGTGAATGCGATGCACTGCTGGCGGCCCTGCGCCGTCGGGGAGAAGTAAGCGCGTTCGTGATGCTCGACGATCTGCATTTGCGCCTGCCTGCTCACGGGCGACTGGCGGCCCGTTATGAAGGGCAAGAGGCGGCATTTTCACTCTCGCCTGCACTACAGGACGGCATCAAACAGAGTATTGCAGCGCGGCTTTCGGCGCAGGCGTCGCGCCTCACGCGGCTTGGCGTCCAGGTGAAGCAGATTGTTGTCGCCGGGGATCTGCTCAGACAGCTACAAAAAGGGGTTTAGATGCTGGAGAAAGGATTTACGGTACCCGAACTGGCGGAACCGGTTCTCCCCGATTCACCGTCATGGTTTCCCCTGCCGCCGGGATGGTTCGCTCTGGGCGGCGTCGTGCTTCTCGTGATACTGGTTTTTCTCATCTTTCGCGTCGCCAGATGGCGCCGCAATCTGTGGCGTCGTCAGGCCCTGACGGCCCTCACTCAACCGCAAACGGTGGACAGCTGGCTGCTGCTGATGAAACGTATTTTGCTGGTGCATCAGCCGCGTGAACAGGTCAGCGGTGCGCTGGCCCCTGCCCAATGGCTCCCGTCTGTCCCACTGGATAATGCGCTGCGCCAACGTCTTTGCGAACGATACTGTCAACCAGACAACCAGTTGAGTGATGCCGATACCGCGCGGCTGCGTGTGCAGCTTCGCACCTGGCTTGAAGGACTACCCCATGTCTGAATACTTCTCACGGCTGGCGTTCGCCTGGCCATGGGCCTGGCTGCTACTTATCCTACCGTTGGTAGGCCGCTTTGTGATGGCCAAAGAGCGCTCACTTAAAGAGTATGTTCGGGTCCCTTTTTTGCCCGGGCTGATCAATGAACTCCAGCTCAATAGCCAGCCTGCCCACAGCGGAAAGTTATCGACCGGGCTGTTCTGGCTGGTCTGGGCGCTGCTGGTCTGCGCGCTTGCCCGCCCGGAATTACTGACTCCGCCACAGCATATTGAAAAACCAATGCGCAACATCATGCTGATTCTGGATGTTTCCGGCTCCATGGAGAAAAACGATGTTGCAGGGGGCATCACGCGCCTACAGGCGGTGCAGGAATCGGTTAAAAAATTCGTGGCCGCCCGCAAATCAGATCGTATCGGTCTGGTGATCTTTGCTAACAGCGCCTGGCCATTTGCGCCCGTCAGTGAGGATAAACAGGCGCTGGAAACCCGTATCAATCAGCTTGCGCCAGGCATGGCGGGGCAACAGACGGCGATTGGCGACGCGCTGGGCGTGACGGTGAAGCTGTTAGATTCCAGCGGCGATAATGACGCCAGCAAATTGGCCATTCTTCTGACCGACGGTAACGACACCGCTTCGCAGTTGACACCTCGCCTTGCCGCACAGCTGGCGGCCAGCCACCACGTACAGGTCCACACCATCGCGTTTGGCGACGTGAACAGCGGCGGCGATGACAAAGTGGATTTAGGTCTTTTGCAGGATATCGCCCATACCACCGGCGGGCGCGCATGGACGGCCGAAAACAGCGGTGCGTCGCTGGATGCGGTCTGGCAAGAAATTGACGCCATCACGCCGGTGCAGGTGAAGAGTATTGGCTGGTCATGGCGAATACCGTTGTTTGCCTGGCCTCTCGCTGCCGCACTGGTTTTATTGCTGGCTTTTAATATTTATCGCGCGCTCAGGGAGAGAATGGCATGAGTGATTTTCACTTTTTATACCCCTGGTGTTTGCTGCTGTTGATTCCTGCCATCGCGCTGTGGTGGTTACCCTCTGCCGGGCGTAGCGCCTGGTCACGCATTATGGATAAGTCGCTGGCAAACGCGCTGATCGTCGGGCGACAACGTAAACTTAGTCGGGCGCTGCCGTGGCTGGTGATGCTTGGTGTTATCGCGCTCGCAGGCCCAAGCTGGCAGCGTCAGCTTCCTGCCGCCCTGACGCCAGAAAGCAACGTGATGGTGATTTTGCAGCAGGATACCGCGATGCTTGCCAGCGACCTGCCTCCCAGCAGACATCAGCGGATGCAGACCAAAATTATGTCGCTGATGGAACGCATGCCGGGAACACGCTTTGGCCTGGTGGTCTATAACGCCGGGGCCTGGCTTACCACTCCACTTACCGTCGATACGGCCTTTTACTCGCTGTTCCTGCATGCGCAAACGCCTGCACTATTACCGTCTGGCGAAGGTTCTGGATTACAACATGCGGTCTCGCTGGCAATGCGTAATATGCCCGCCGCGCCGCGCAGCATTATCCTGGTGGCCGATACCTTAAGCGCAGAAGACGCCAGATGGCTTGGCGAACAAAAGACGCCGCTACAAATCTGGGTGCCCGGAACCGCGCAAGGGGGCGCGCTGCCCGAGAAATATGCCGCCAGTGGTACGGATACACGGTTGAACGTTTCGCGCTTCGAGCAGGTGCGCGACGACGGAATTCCGGTCACGCTGGTGACCGCCGATGATGACGACCTGCCCGTGGTACAGAGCCACATCCAGCAAAGCGTCACCGCGCAGAACAATGCCCGCAGCGATTTACACTGGCGGAACGATGGCTGGATGCTAACGATCCCAATACTTGCCCTGCTGTTAATCTGGCGACGCCAGCTCTTTTGCTGGGTGTTGGTCGCGCCGCTGCTGCTCTGGCAGCCTTCCGGCCACGCCGCCTGGCTGGATGCCTGGATAAGCCCCGATGTGCAGGGGCAGCGTGCGTTCTCCAAAGGGGATTACGCCCGCGCGGCCCAGCATTTTAACGATCCACTCCGGCAAGGTATCGCATGGTATCGGGCGGGAAATTATCCCGCCGCTACCGCCGCGTTCCGACAGGCGGAACAAACCCCGGAAGCACTGCTCTGGACAGGCAATAGCTACGCCCAGCAAAAGCAGTGGCAACAGGCGTTGAACAGCTACGATCGGGCGTTAAGCCTGCGCCCGGACTGGAAGCTGGCGCAGGGTAACCGCGCAAAAATCGCCGCAATCATCATGCAACTGCGACAAAAGGAGCGCGAAAATAAATCGGCTCAGGGAGAAGAAGAAGATTATAAACCCGATGAAATTAAGCACGACCTGAAGCCCCACCAGGGGGTAGAACAAAAGGATATTCAGCCCATTGCCGGAGGGAATCCACAGGTGAATCAGTGGTATGAAAATCTGGCGGTTTCACCTTCCGGGCTGTTAGAAAGCCTCTACCGAACCCAGCCAGGAGAAGACCAATGAAGCTTATCTGGTTATTACTGCTGGCGGTACTTCCCTGCCAGGCGGCAATGACGGTCTCCCGCGAATTGATCGCCCCAGAACACGTTGTCCCTGGCCAGCCGGTGCGGGTAGCGGTAACGTTCTGGACAGATTCCTGGTTTAACCCGCCGCCGCAGTGGCCCGATTTCCCAGTAGAAAATGGCGATATTCTAACCAGCACGTCACCGAATCAGTTGCTGACCCGTCACGATGGCGGTACAAGCTGGAGCGGCGTGCGCATGGAACGCCAAATCACTGCATGGGATCAGGGTAAGCTGGATTTACCGGCTTTCGAAATGACATTAACCGCATCCGGGCAAGCCCCCGTAACGGTCAATCTGCCTGCACTGGAAACGGCGGTTAGCTGGCCGACAGGCGTCCAACAACCGGACCGTTTTCTGCCCGCGTCCAGCTTGTCGCTCAGCCAGAAGGTCAATATTTACCGCAGTGGTGAAGATAAAACGCTGCGCGCCGGTGACGTAATCGAACGCGTCGTCACCGCCAGCGCTACCGATGTCATGCCCGCTCAGATCCCACAGCTGCTGTATGCTATAAACGGCACGCACACCCAACGGTTGACACCTGAAAACCGTATGCTGACGTCGGGGCGCGGTGACATTACAGGCGCTGAACGCGTGGAAACACTCCGCTATTTACCGGTTGTTGCAGGAGAAATCACACTACCGCCGATTAAATTACGTTGGTGGGATACAACCCATCAGCAATGGCAAATCGCTGAACTGCCCGGCAGTAAATATACCGTTGCCGCTTCACGCACCGCTGGGGCAGAATCTGTGTTAAAAGGCAGCCGCGACACCTTCACCTGGTCGACCGTGCTGCTGCTGACGGGCGGCCTCGCTTTACTAGTTCTTATGTTTATTTTCCGCCGCACATTGCTGCGTAGCGCGCGTTATTTATCTCACCGCTGGTGCCGATTCTGGCAGCCGATTTCGTTACCGGGACAAACCCCAGATAACAGGAACTCACAATGAAGCGTACGTTAATTACACTGGCTTTATGCGGCCTTTGCAGCACCGCCGCGGCTGAGCCCCTCTCCGCATGGAATGACACGGCAGCCAAACACGCTATTGAAGAATGGGTACAAAATGCCACCAACCCCGATCGTCCAACGTTTATTCCCACTGATAAACGCTACGTCGTATTTGATAATGACGGGACACTGTGGCCGGAAGCGCCGATGACGTTTCAGATCCAGTTCGCGCTGGACGAGATTAAACGTCTTGCCCCAGAAAATCCCAATTGGTCGAACGATCCGCTGGTGCAGGCCGTATTGAAAGACGACCTCAAAAGCGTCGTCGGTTCAGGAGAAAAAGGGCTTATGCACCTGCTATCGCTCACGCACAGTGGCATGACAACGGAGGACTTTACTCAGCGGGTTGCCAACTGGGTTTCAACGCATAAAGACCCACGTTTTGGCTGCCAGTATGACCAGATGGGATATCAACCTATGCGTCAGTTGCTGGATTATCTACGAGAGAATGGCTTTAAAACCTGGATTGTTTCCGGCGGCGGGATAGATTTCATGCGCGTGCTCTCGCAAAAAATGTATGGTATTCCGCCAGAACAGGTGATCGGATCGTTCGCGCTCGGCGAGTTCGCGTTATCCGGAGATGGGACAACAATCACCAAGACGATGTCGGGAGCCTTCAATGATGACGCGGCGAACAAGCCCGTGGCGATCCACCTGTTTATGGGGCAGCGCCCCGTGGGCGCATTTGGCAATAGCGATGGCGATCTCGCCATGCTGCAGTACACGGCCGCCAATCCGGACGCGAAAACCTTCGGACTGCTGGTCCATCATACCGATGCCGCACGTGAATACGCCTATGATAGTCACCCACCCGCAAGCGGAAAACTTGTTGATGGATTAACGCAGGCGAAATCGCATGGCTGGACCGTGGTTGATATGAAACAGGACTGGAAGACCGTATTTGACCCGGCGCAGTGCGTCGTGAAATCATCACCATAACGATCAGTTTAAGGCATCAGTCCATGTTCCTGAAAGACGATAACATCTTCTTACGTATCATATTGTTACTACTTTCTACCTCTACGCTGTCGAGCTGCACATTAACCCGTGTTTCCGACAGCACACATGCCAAAGAGGTCGATGAGCTGAATGTTATTGGTCTGAGCCTGGAGGGAGCAAGGCAAAGAGCAACTGAAAAAGGTTTTGTGTGCAGCGAATACGGAAACGTGAACACGGTTGTAACCGAACAGGGTGAGCATCGATGGCTACAAACTGAATGCAGCAAGAAAAGTGCTGAGCTGTTCTGCCCGCAAATGCGTTTTGTCGTTCTTAATGTCGATCCCAACACGAATAGAGTCGTTGATGTTGGCAATTATGTTAATCAACACACCTGTTTTTAAAGACAACACCTGCATCTTGCGCTAATTATCGTATCGACTAAAGGACGTTATCTTGCTCATCAGAATCATCATCGCAATGGTCGCATTTGCCGGCAACTCCGTACTTTGCCGACTCGCATTAAAGGGGATGCATGCTGATGCTATTTCATTCAGCAGCCTCCGGTTGATAAGTGGCGCAATTGCCCTTTTCTTTTTTATTGCGATAACATCTGACAGCAGAAAATTTGAGTTCAAGTGGTTAAATGCCCTGCTCCTTTGCATCTATGTTTTTTCATTCTCCATTGCCTATGTTTCTCTCAGCACCGGTGCTGGTGCCCTGCTGCTCTTTGGTACCGTTCAGCTCGTCATGACAGTATGGGGGATAGCTCAGGGAGAAAAGCTCGTAATTTTAAAAATAACAGGAATACTCGGGGCATTGGCTGGAATAGCCATATTGCTGCTTCCTGGTGCAGAACGCCCTTCCTTGTATGCTGCAATAATGATGGTTATTGCTGGGTTAGCCTGGGCTTTCTACAGTATCACAGGGAAAAAAATCACGGATGCTGCTGCCTCAACCGGGGGGAATTTCATCCTGGCAATCCCGGTCGCATTGATTATTCCCCTATTCTTCCATTCTCATCTTCATATCGATATATATGGATTAGTTCTGGGCGTGCTTTCTGGTGCAATTACATCGGGAGGTGCATATCTGCTCTGGTATTCATTGCTCCCCTTACTCAGGTCCACAACGGCCAGTACTATTCAACTCAGCGTACCTTGTCTGGCCACTCTCGGTGGGATCCTATTTTTGGGCGAAACGCTCACCGTCAGAATCCTTCTCGCAAGCGTCATAATTTTGGCTGGAATTGGCTTAGTTATTTTCTCTGATATGAGAAAAGGAGCAAAATAGACTGATTAATTATCGGCAAAGACGATACAGAACATGTTGTGCCAATCGATGATCTGGCGGCAACGCGGGATGCGTAAACTCTTCTATTTTATTCATACCAAGTCGTATCATCAGATTCTCTGACGGTTTATTCAGCACAGAAGTAAACGAAACGACTTCATTTAGCGCCAGTACGTCAAAAGCAAATGCAAGACTCGCTTGCGCGGCTTCTAACGCCAGACCCTGGTGCCAGTATGCTTTAGCAAGGCGCCAGCCAATTTCGGTACAGGGTGAAAAATGAAACTTATCAGGTTGTGGATGCAACCCCACACAGCCCACAAACTGGTGTGTTTCTTTTAGCTCTACGGCCCAAAATCCCCAGCCGCGTTCTGCAATACCTTCACTAAATCTATCGGCCAGGTTATCGCTTTCAGCTTTCTGTAGCGGCGCGGGGAAATAACGCATCACGTCAGAATTGGCATTGAGTGCAGCAAAAGGGGCTCGGTCTTTAGCCTCCCACTGTCGTAATATCAACCTTGATGTTTCCAGCATATTCCTGCCCTTATCATTCATTTTCATATAATCTTCTAAAATAAGTGGCTCATCGGCAAGGTCTTATACCGTCCTTTTCCGACTTATCCTCTCATACTGGAGATTTATACATGGCCGACTGGAACCCTTCGCTTTATCTGCAATATGCAACTGAACGTTCAAGACCCGCAGCAGAATTACTCAGCCGTGTGGCGTTAGAAAATGTCCGCTCAGTTGTTGATCTTGGTTGTGGTCCGGGAAACAGTACGGCATTGCTGCATCAGCGCTGGCCCACGGCAAAGACAACAGGTGTCGATTCTTCACCTGCTATGCTGAATGAAGCGCGCAACGCATTACCTGACTGCCATTTTATCGAAGCGGATATTAGCCAGTTTCAGCCCGAGCATCCCGTGGATCTGCTTTATGCAAATGCGTCGTTACAGTGGGTGCCCGATCACTATGAATTATTCCCACATTTGGTCTCACAACTGAGTCACAACGGCGTTCTGGCCGTGCAAATGCCGGATAACTGGCTGGAGCCCACGCATGTACTGATGCGCGAAGTGGCTTATGAACAAGATTACCCCGACCGGGGGCGTGCTCCGCTTCCTGGCGTTCACGCCTACTATGATATTTTGACCGAAGCGGGTTGTGATGTGGATATCTGGCGTACAACGTATTATCACATTATGGATTCGCATCAGGCGATTATCGACTGGGTAAGCTCAACGGGACTACGCCCCTGGTTACAGGATTTGAGCGAAAGCGAGCAGCGTCATTACCTGGCTCGCTACCATGAACTGCTTCAGGATCAATATCCGTTGCAGGAAAACGGCAATATTTTGCTGGCATTTCCGCGGTTGTTTATTGTTGCCAGACGCAATAGTTAAGCGTTTATCATCAGACAGATCACAGGACAGGGCTACCGAGTATGCGCGCCCTCGCCTTTTTATCATAAGGATCTAGTGGCTATGTCAGGCATCTGCTAGTGTCTTGCCACATGTTTCTGACGGGGGTTGTTATGTCTAAAGTCTACATTGGTGGATGTCTGTGTGGCTCGATCCGCTTCACTGCCAGCAGTCCTAATAATTCCCATACCTGCTCATGTGATATATGCCGGAAACATACGGGTGCCCCGACCGTCGTCTGGATTGAGTTTGATGCAGAAAATGTAGAATGGACGGGAAAAGCCGGAAAACCGACAACCTGGCGCTCATCTGAAACTACCAGCCGGGCTTTTTGCCCTCAGTGCGGTAGTTCCGTGGGCGCCATCGATGACGCTCCGGTCATTGCGCTTTTAGCCGGCGCTTTTGACGATCCTAATGATGAAGATCTGGCGCCGGAGTTTCATTCGTTTTCTGATATGCGGCCAGCATGGTGGGAAACAGAACGAAACTAAGTTAGTTGGTAATGTTTATCCGGCATATGTTTTGCTGGCACATTGGTTTCATCGTTCATTTGCAGTAAATCGATTTCGATTGCATTGCAAATCGCATCCAGCGGCAGATCATTGTTCTCAGTACCAAACGGATCTTCAAGCTCTTCCGCAAGCGCATCGAGTGAGATAAAAGTATAGGAAATAAGCACTGAAATAAACGGCGTCATGTAGTGAAGATCCACCACCAACGCGAATGGCAGCATGATACAAAACAGATAAACAGTGCGATGAAGGATCAAAGTATAAGCAAACGGAACTGGTGTATTCGCGATTCGCTCACAACCTGCCAGTACTGCCGACATATCATTTAATCTGTTGTTTAAACTATGAAATAATATATCGGACAGCTGTCCATCACGTCTGCGTATGGCCAACCACTCCCCCATCAGCAACAAAATGCGGTTTGCTGGCGATTGTGCGGCAAATACCGTCTGCAGATCTTTCTCGCTGAGATATTTCGCCAACGGCTCTGCCTGTGGGTTTCGACGTAATGTCATGCGTAAACAGTGGGCAAATGCGATTTGCAGACGAACAAACTGCCCCAGTTCAGCGTCATCCGGTAAGGTGGTTTTCACCTCGCGAAGTAGCGATCGGGAAGCAATCATCAACTGTCCCCACAGGTGTCGGGCTTCGACATAACGTGAATAGCAGGCGTTATTGCGAAAACCTAAAAAGATAGCAATCGCCACGCCCAGAATACTGAACGGTGCCAGGGTAAATTTGATACCCAACATCGTATACCAGGGCAACATGATGATAACGGCGATGGAGAGCAGGAAGTTCAGCAGCAGTCGTGAAAATATTTTAGATAATACGGAACCATGCCAGACGAATATCAGGCGCAGCCAGTGTTGTTGGGGACGAACGATCATGGTTATCTTCGGGAAAATGTGAAATCAGTCACATTAGACGCGATAGCGATCAATGTTGCAAGTTAATCGCAACATTATCCCAACAACTTTGGCCCTGCTTAAAATGAAGCCGCACCTAAGTTACAGACCGGGTTTATGATATAAACCACACAGTATGTTGTAACTAATGCATATCCACAAAAAACCCGGCCTGAGCCGGGTTGTCGGTAGTCGTCTTAGCACAGTGGCTTAACGGCTTCACGCATACCTTTTGCCAGAATGGTATCGAGATCGGCAGAGACCTGTTCCACCAGTCCAGAAACCTGCGTCAGATCTTGTTCCCAGTGTTCTTTGACACCCAGTACAGATTTGACCAACGCTTCGGTACTTATCTGGCGATCGCGATGCTGGGACCACAGCTGTTGAAAACGTTCTATCCAATGCGCATCATCCTGAACCGGATAAGACTCTCCGTTGCGCTCTCCACGATAAAAAGCAATTAACGCGGCAAGCGCAAACGTCAAACGCGCCGGCAGCTTACCGCTGGCCTGTTGCCCTGCCAGCAGTTGCGGCAATATACGGGTGCGGAATTTGGTCATGCCATTCAGGGCAATCGACAGCAGCTGATGTTTGATGTACGGATTGCAGAATCGACCGGTTACCGCGCTGGCAAAAGAAGCTAACTCATCACGTGGTAAATCCAGTACCGGAATGATCTCTTCATAGATCGCTTTCTCCACGAAAGCACAAATCTCAGCGTCATTCATCGCCTCGCCCACGGTGTCCAACCCTGCCAGCCAGGCAACAGGGACCAGCGCGGTGTGAGCACCGTTGAGAATCGCCACTTTGCGCTCTTTGTACGGTTTGATGTCATCCACGATCAGGACATTCAGCGGATACTTATCCAGACGTAGTTCTGCGGCTAATGACTTCGGCCCCTGAATGACAAACAGATAGAAGTGTTCTGCGGTATCGAGGAAAGCATCATGATAGCCCAGTTCTGCTTCGAGCTTAGCAACCTCATCACGCGGATAGCCGGTAACAATACGGTCCACCAGCGTGGAGCAAAATGCATTGGCCTGATCCAGCCACTGAATAAACGCTTCCGGCAGCGCCCATTCCTGAGCGTAGCGCAGAACCAGTTCACGCAGCGCATCGCCGTTATAATCAATCAGTTCGCAAGGGATGATAATCCAGCCTTTATCCAATGCGCCGTTAAAATAGCTGAAGCGTTCGAACAGCAGACGCGTCAGTTTAGCCGGATAACTAACCGCTGGCGCGTCGTCAAACTTATCGCCTGCGTGGTAACTGATACCTGCTTCCGTGGTGTTAGAGAACACAAAACGCATATCAGGATTATGCGCCAGCTTCAGGAACTCATCGTATTCGCTATAGACGCTGATTTCACGGTTAACTGAACGAATTAGACGGGCATCACTGACGGCCTCGCCCTTCTCATTCAAACCACGAATGATAGTGGTATAGAGGCCATCCTGCGTACTCAGCGATGGCGGGAAGGAACTTTCGATAGGACGAACAATGACCACACCAGCGTTCAGATCGGTATGCTCGTTCAGCAGATCTACCTGCCAGTCTACAAAGGCGCGCAGGAAGTTTCCTTCACCAAACTGAATAATGCGTTCAGGATACTGAGCACCGGGGAAATCGCGACGATTTAGTGTTTGCACAATGGGTTCCCTTTATGATTAGTCATACAACCTGATTGAATTGGTCCAATAGGTTAGCAAACTTTAATACATTGAAACCCTGTTTTGATCAATCCCCGGCGACAAATTAGAGCGTTTTATAGAAAAGTGTGGTTCCGGTCAGCGTCCCGTTGGGCATTTGGGCATAGTCAGGTATCACCCCTACCTTTTTCCACCCACAATTGTGGTAGAACAACTCCGCACCACTGCCCGTCGCCGTATCAAGCACCAGCAGCGTTTTACCTTGTTGACGCGCGCAACTTTCCAGTTCGTTCATCAATTCACGGGCCAGGCCACCGCGTCGCGCTGAAGGGTGAACCAGCAGTTTGGCGACATCAGCACGATGAGGTTGATTTTCGGGTTGATCGATAATGAGTTGGACGGTACCGACAAGCACCCCCAGCGCATTCTGCGTACCAAGAACGATCCGTTCTCCGCGAGAAACACTTTGCGCGACCTTCATCCAGAAAGGCTCTGATTTTTCGCGATTAAAGGGCAGCATAAAACTGATGGAGGCGCCGTCATTGACGCACTGTTCAAGAACATCGCTGAGCTCGTCGATTCTCGACAGAATCTGTGCCGCGCTCAGCACAAAGCAGGGTTTGCCGGAAGCCATGGTTTCTCCTTAGATTGACCCCTTCATACTGCTTTTAACAATTACACAACTCAAGGGGGCATATCATAGGATAATGTTATCTATGGCTTGTTCATTTGGAGCACTAACCAGTAGTAAATAACCGTGACAACGTAACGTTGCTGTTCATCGTTTAGCGCTACACCCTGAGGTATATCATGCCATTTCGCCAGACACCCTCGACAGCACGTCGCCGTAGCATGTTGAGCAATAAATACCGGGTGACCACGCATAGGAGTCTGTTTTCCATCATTGGCGGGAAACGCAGGTGCCAGTCGTTTAGCTATAAAATCCGCAGCATGTTGTTCGATAACTGGCGCCCCTTTATCAAGACAATACTGCCTTTCTTTCTGACCAAGACGAAACCGCGAGCGAAACGTTGATTTCGCCAGCCGGGCAAAAAGAGGATCGAGCGTTTTCATCAGTAAACCGAGCGCCCCAGCTGTTGTGTTAATTGCTCCAGCACGGCGATACCGGCCAGTGAATTTCCCGCCGGATCCAGTTCCGGACTCCAGACAGCAATCGCCATCTCGTGTGGCACGATCGCCACGATGCCGCCACCCACGCCTGATTTCGCCGGAAGCCCGACCCGCCAGGCAAATTCCCCTGCGTTCTGATACATGCCGCTGGTCGCCATCAGCGCATTGATCTGCCGGGCCTGCATCGGTGTGACCACAGGCTCCGCAAGATGAAAGGCATGCCCTTGATTTGCCAAAAAGACAAAAGTCCGCGCCAGTTCCACACAGCTCATTTTCAGCGCGCAGTAGTGAAAATAGTTCTGCAAAACGGTAGGCACGTCATGGTGAAAATTGCCGAAGGATTTCATCAGCCAGGCAATAGCGGCGTTACGCGCCGAGTGCTCAAACTCCGATCGCGCGACCGTCGCATCATAGGCGATATCCGAAACGCCGCTTAATGCCCGCACCACTTCCAGCATCCGTTGACGCGGTGCGCTTAGACGCCCTTGCAGCATATCGCAAACCACCAGCGCCCCGGCATTAATAAAGGGATTGCGAGGGATACCCTGCTCCATTTCCAGCTGCACCAGGGAGTTAAAAGGATGACCGGAAGGATCTTTGCCGACGCGCTGCCAGATCTCCTCTTCCTGATAGTGACGCATCGCCACGACCAGACTGAGCACCTTTGAAATCGACTGAATAGAAAAACGTTCTTGCGCATCTCCCGCCTGATAGTGCTGTCCATCAACGGTACAGATAGCAATACCCAGTTTTGAACCGTCGACCGAGGCTAATGCCGGAATGTAATCAGCGACTTTACCCTGACCAATCAGCGGACGAACCTGCTGCACAATGGTCTCTAAAATTGAATTGTCCATGGCCCTGGCCACAACATGCTCCTTGCTCGCAGGTATGAAAGGCCTGCGAGTATAACAGAGCTGAATACGCAGCGTCAGGCCGGAAGGCGGAATCTGGCCACGGCCTGCATAAGCTGGTTAGATTCATGGTGAAGCTGTAAGGAAGAATCAGATGCAGCATTCACCAGATCACTGGTTTGTTGGGCTTCGCCGTTCAGGACATGGAGCTGACAGGTTAACTGATGAATACTGTTCCCCTGATTTAACGTTGCAGTCGAAATGTCGTGCAGTAACGCGCCGAGGTTTTCCACCAGTGCGATAACCTGCTGCAAATTCTTATCCAGTCCGTTAACCGCGTGAAAGCCCTCTTCAATGCCCTGTAACGAGTGTTTAATCAGTGTCTGAATGTTTTGCGTAGACTGACCGCTTTTCCGCGCCAGCAGCCCAACTTCTTTCGCAACTACGGCAAACCCGCGCCCTTGCTCTCCGGCATGTGCAGCCTCGATTGCCGCGTTAAGAGCCAGGATATTTGTCTGAAATGCAATGTTGTCGATAAGCGTTGTAATCCCTCGCATTTCAGACGAGCGAGTCACAATCGCCTGCATTGACGCATTTACCGTCGCCATCATTCGGTCTCCACCTGCCGCAATATCACGCGCCTGCACTGCGCGTTGATTCGCCAGTTCAGCAAAGCCACTGTTATCCTCAACATGCGTTTCCAGAACCGAAATATGCGATGTCACAGTGCTCAACTCTTCACTTTGTTTTGCCGACTGCTGGTATAGTTGTTTATTGTTCTGCGCAAGTTCGTTGATATTTCCTACCATTGCGGTGGTGGCATCATTCACCTGCCGCACCAGCGCGCAGAGCCCCTGCTGCATTGCAGCAATACGCGAACTTAATTGCGTCACTTCCCGATTAAACTGACTCACCTGCGGGGCTGGCCGAGAAAGATCACCCGCCGCTAAAATATCGATATGATCGATCAGCCGTCGCAGCGGCATAATCACCCAACGGAACATACTACGCCAGACCAGAAAGGCGATAACCACCAGCACCAGAGGAATAAACAAAAATAGATTCTGTAAACGCTTAAGACTGGTCAACAGCTGCTGACGCCCAGCTTCCGCATGTCGCCCACTGTCCTGCTGAAAGCGCGCGTAATTACCGTTAAAGTCTGTCTGAAAGGCCTGCACGGGTACGGCAAAAAACGCATCAATGGAACCTGACTGCGTCAGCCCATCCGCCTGCTCCTGAATACCGCTATAAAAACGCTGATAGCTCTCAGTTAGATCCGGATCCGACTGCGGCTTCATATCCCGCCAGGCATCCCATGCACTTTTTGACTGCGCCAGCGCCCGATACGCCTCTTCCATTAACGGACGCCAACTCCCGTCCGAACCGGTGGCGGCATCCTGCATAAAATAAATCCCCGCACGGTTAAGTAAATCGCTGGCAGATAATAATGCCACCCGCGCTTCATCGACCTTTGCCTGCTGCAAAAGCGCGAGTTGATTACGCCCTTCATTATGCTGTGCGTCACTGACTGAGGCCGAGAGCATCAAGGAGGACACGACCTGCAAAACAGAGAACAGCGCAATAATGCAAAAAATGCCGGTTAACAGACCGAACTGACGGGGTATTAGACGATGGAAAATTTGCGTTATGTTCATATTACTCTTCTGTATCAAAGCGTTAGCCGCGAGTGTACGGAGAGTAAATGACAGAAAAATTGCAGAAATAAGACAGGTGCCCCCAGCGGAGGCACCCACACCATCAAAGGCGGTTTTTCCAGACGGTCTGCACGTTACAAAACTCATGCAGGCCAAAGTGAGAAAGTTCGCGGCCAAAGCCACTTTTCTTCACACCACCAAACGCAACGCGAGCATCGCTGGCGCTGTAACCATTGATAAATACGCCACCACACTCCAGGCGTGACGCCATCTTCTGCGCCAGCGCTTCATCCGCAGTAAACACCGTGGCGGATAAGCCGAAATCACTGTCATTCGCCAGCGCTAAGGCATGTTCAGCATTCTTCGCCACGGTAATTGCCGCAACCGGACCAAACAGCTCCTGGCGGAACGCCGTCATCTCTGGAGTGACATCGCCCAGTACCGTCACGGCATAGTAATTGCCCTGACCCGCAATTTTTTCCCCGCCGAGAAGTAACCGTGCCCCTTCGGAAAGGGTGGCTTCTACCTGCTGGTGCAGCTCATCACGCAGATCAAATCGCGCCATCGGCCCCAGATCGTTTTCTTCGTTCAGCGGATCACCCATTTTGAGCGCGCTCGCAGCGGCCACAAAGCGTGAAGTAAACTCTGCCGCAATCCCTTCTTCGATAATAAAGCGCTTGGCTGCCGCACAAACCTGCCCGGTGTTCTGATAACGCCCAGCGACCGCCGCCTTAACGGCCAGATCGAGGTCAGCATCATTGAGGACAATAAACGGATCGGAGCCGCCCAGTTCAAGCACACATTTTTTCAGCGCGGCACCCGCCTGGGCGCCAATCGCCGCACCGGCACGTACACTGCCTGTCACCGTTACCGCCGTAATACGCGGGTCCTTGATCATCTGACTGACCCCAGCGTTATCGGCATTAACCCAACCGTAAACCCCCGCGGGTACACCCGCATCAGCGAAAACCTGCGCAATAATTGCAGCACAGCCGGTTACGTTAGGCGCATGCTTTAACAAGTAGCCATTTCCGGCCAACAGTATCGGGACGGCACCTCGCATTACCTGCCAGAGCGGGAAGTTCCACGGCATGATCGCCAGAATGGTTCCTACCGGGCGATATTCAATCACCGCCTGATTATTCTCCACCAGCGTAGGTTCCGGATTGAGCATCGCCGGTCCATGCTCGGCGTACCAGTCACACAATGCAGCTGACTTGGCGACTTCAGCACGCGCCTGCTTAATGGGTTTACCCATTTCACGTGAGATACACTGCGCCATCTCTTCCGCACGATGGCGCAGAGCTTGCCCGATCTGGCGCAGCGTTTGCGCACGGTGCTCAACGGAAGTATGTTTCCATTCGCTATAGCCATTCGCGGCAAGGTTCAGCGCATGATCAATCTCTTCCGCGCTGGCCCACGGCGTCGCCGTCAGCCTTTCACCGCTGGCAGGGTCAATGGAAATCGCATGTGTTGCTGCTGTGATAGTCATAAGTGCCTCTCTTTATCGCAGGGTATGGTTATATCATGAGCATATTTACTCTTTCTGAAAAATGAATAATATTAACCATACCATTCACGAATAGAGAAGATTATGGATCTGACGCAGCTGGAAATGTTCAATGCCGTCGCGGAGACTGGCAGTATTACGCAGGCCGCCGCGAAGGTGCATCGCGTGCCATCCAATCTCACCACCCGTATACGTCAGCTTGAAGCCGACCTGGGCGTTGATCTGTTTATTCGTGAAAACCAGCGCCTGCGGCTTTCCCCATCCGGGCACAACTTTTTGCGCTACAGCCAGCGGATCCTGGCACTGGTTGAGGAAGCCAGGATGGTCGTCGCCGGGGATGAGCCACAAGGACTCTTCTCTCTCGGCTCGCTTGAAAGTACAGCAGCAGTTCGCATCCCCGCTACGCTGGCTGAATATAATCAGCGTTACCCCAAAATTCAGTTCGCGCTGGCGACAGGTCCTTCAGGCACAATGCTGGACGGCGTACTCGACGGAACATTGAACGCGGCCTTTGTCGATGGCCCAATTACCCATCCGGGACTTGAAGGAATGCCGGTCTACCGTGAAGAGATGATGATCGTGACGCCGCACGGCCATCCCCCCATTCAGCGGGCCAGCGACGTCAACGGTTGCAGTATTTACGCCTTTCGCGCCAACTGTTCCTATCGCCGCCATTTTGAAAGCTGGTTTCATGCCGATCGCGCCATGCCCGGCACCATTCATGAAATGGAGTCATATCACGGCATGCTGGCCTGCGTCATTGCCGGTGCGGGTATCGCACTGATCCCGCGATCGATGCTGGAGAGCATGCCAGGGCATCATCAGGTCAACGCCTGGCCGCTAAGCGAGAACTGGCGCTGGCTGAATACATGGCTGGTCTGGCGCAGAGGTGCAATGACACGTCAACTGGAAGCGTTTATTGAGGTGTTGAACCCTCAGTTATCACACGACCCGGAGTAACTGGCGATCCTCAAAAAACATGAATACCTGTAAATCCGGGTGAAGTCATACGCCCGGAATTTCATTATTATTGAAATACTTAAAAATACGAGGAATGTTCGGCAGCATATTGTGGCGCCCTGCCAATGAAATGAGATCCACATCACAAAATGATTGTATTTTCGCCAGCAAACGTTTTAAGATCGTGGCCTTACCTTTTCGCAGCTAATCCTCTTATTTGATATGACAACAGACACTGTTTCCCGCAAGGTCGCGTGGCTACGGGTAGTTACGCTTGCCATTGCCGGTTTTATTTTCAATACCACCGAGTTTGTCCCTGTCGGCTTGCTGTCCGACATCGCACAAAGCTTCAATATGCAGACCGCTCAGGTCGGGATCATGCTGACGATCTACGCCTGGGTTGTCGCCCTGATGTCGCTCCCTTTTATGTTACTTACCAGTCAGGTGGAGCGCCGAAAACTGCTGATCTGTCTGTTTGTTGTGTTTATCGCCAGCCATGTGCTCTCTTTCCTGGCATGGAATTTTACCGTGCTGGTAATTAGCCGTATTGGTATTGCTTTTGCGCACGCTATTTTCTGGTCGATTACCGCATCGCTGGCGATCCGCCTGGCCCCTGCCGGTAAACGTGCACAGGCTCTCAGCCTGATTGCCACTGGCACCGCACTGGCGATGGTGTTGGGGCTGCCAATCGGGCGTATCGTCGGTCAGTATTTTGGCTGGCGCACGACCTTCTTCGCCATCGGTATGGGGGCGTTAGTTACCCTGCTTTGCCTGATTAAGCTCCTGCCCAAACTACCCAGTGAGCACTCCGGCTCTTTAAAAAGCCTGCCGGTGTTATTCCATCGTCCGGCATTGATGAGTCTGTATCTACTGACGGTGATTGTGGTCACCGCACATTACACGGCCTACAGCTATATCGAGCCGTTTGTGCAGACCGTCGCGGGTCTGAGCGCAAACTTTGCTACCGTGCTGTTGCTGGTTCTGGGTGGCGCGGGAATTGTCGGTAGCGTCATTTTCGGTAAGCTGGGGAATCTGCATGCGTCAGTGCTGATTAGCAGTGCCATTGCCCTGTTGACGGTATGTCTGGTGCTGTTACTTCCCGCTGCTGACAGCGAAATGCACCTTGCTGTCCTGAGTATTTTCTGGGGCGTCGCAATCATGCTGATAGGTCTGGGAATGCAGGTGAAAGTGCTGGCGCTTGCTCCGGATGCGACTGACGTCGCAATGGCACTATTCTCAGGTATCTTTAATATCGGTATTGGCGCTGGTGCGCTGGTAGGCAACCAGGTGAGTTTACACTGGTCGATGTCTACGATTGGTTACGTCGGCGCAGTGCCTGCCGTTGCCGCGTTGATATGGTCGGTGATTATCTTTCGTAAATGGCCGGTATCGTTGGAAGAACAGCCTCAGCATTCGTGAAAAATGTGCCCGGTAGACATTAACGATTACCGGGCACAGTGTTCTAAGCGTAGGTTTTAATAATTTCCAGCACGCCGTTAATAATAAACTGCACGCCCATACACACCAGTAAGAAGCCCATCAAACGAGAAATCGCTTCGATACCACCTTTGCCGACGAGGCGCATGATCCCCCCGGAACTGCGCAAACAGCCCCACAGGATAATCCCAACAACCGCAAAAATAATCGGCGGTGCGACCATGATCACCCAGTCCGGAAATTCGGAACCATGACGCACGGTTGACGCGGAACTGATGATCATCGCAATCGTCCCCGGACCGGCAGTGCTTGGCATAGCCAACGGTACAAAGGCGATATTGGCAGTCGGCTCGTCTTCCAGCTCTTCTGACTTGCTTCTCGCTTCCGGAGAATCATGCGCCTTCTGCTGCGGAAACAGCATCCGGAAGCCGATAAACGCAACGATTAACCCACCCGCAATACGTAGTCCGGGAATCGAAATCCCGAAGGTATTCATCACAAGTTGCCCGGCATAGTACGCCACCATCATGATGGCAAACACGTAAACGGACGCCATGAGTGACTGACGGTTACGCTCTGCGCTGTTCATATTGCCGGCAAGGCCAAGGAACAACGCTACGGTGGTTAACGGGTTTGCCAACGGTAACAGGACTACCAGCCCAAGTCCTATCGCTTTAAACAAGTCCATCATAATGTCATCTTTCCTGTGCGTTAATCGTCAACGGCAAGTATACGGTGAAATCCGCGAGATAAGCCATTTTCGCGATGTAAGGATTCATTTTTCATCCACGCGTATAAACCATAATTATCAGATCGTTAAAATTTCACTCATCGGATGTTGAGCCTGATGATTTAACAAAACGTGGCATTTGCTGACTCATTCATTTGACTTATATTTGCCTAAGCAATAATATCAGCCGTGACTAACTACTTGCCAGGGCAACCATTGTGAAAAACACCAGTGATCTGTTTAACGAAATCATCCCACTGGGTCGTTTGATCTATATGGTTAATCAGAAAAAAGATCGTTTGCTAAACGACTATCTGTCACCGCTGGATATCACGGCATCGCAGTTCAAGGTGCTCTGCTCCATCCGTTGCGCGGTGTGCATCACCCCTGTCGAATTGAAAAAAGTGCTGTCTGTCGACCTTGGCGCCCTGACGCGAATGCTGGACAGACTGGCCTGTAAAGGCTGGATCGAAAGGCTTCCGAATCCACATGACAAGCGTGGCGTGCTGGTGAAACTCACTGAGCATGGCGCAGCAATTTGCGAGCAGTGTCATCAATTAGTAGGGCAAGACCTGCACCAGGAACTAACAAAAAACTTAACGGCGGATGAAGTAGCCACACTTGAGCACTTGCTTAAGAGAATCCTGCCGTAAACAGAAAGAGGTATGACGATGTCCAGACGCAATACTGACACAATCACTATTCATAGCATTTTGGACTGGATCGAAAATAACCTTGAATCGCCGCTCTCGCTGGAAAAAGTGTCTGAGCGTTCAGGTTACTCCAAATGGCACCTGCAACGGATGTTTAAAAAAGAAACCGGCCATTCACTGGGTCAATACATTCGCAGCCGTAAAATGACTGAAATAGCGCAAAAATTAAAAGAGAGTAACGAGCCCATTCTTTATCTGGCAGAGCGTTACGGTTTTGAGTCTCAGCAGACGCTGACCCGGACATTCAAAAACTATTTTGATGTTCCGCCGCATAAGTACCGTATGACGAATATGCACGGCGAATCACGCTATTTGCTTCCACTCAATCAATGTAATTGCTAATCGCCAGTTAACGACGTAACCGAGGAAATCATGAAACTTCTGTCTTATGCAATGCTGGCCCTGCTGTTTGTTGTTTCGGGCCAGAGCATGGCGGAACAGACCGCGCAACCTGCCACCCAGAACAGTCGCGACGCGATGATTATGCCCCCTGCGCACGATCAGTCCCCGTTCGATTTTAATCATATGGGTGCAGGCAGCGACAAGTCCGACGAATTAGGTGTGCCTTATTACAATATGCGCAACCTGTAATTATATTGCCCCGCCACTGCGGGGCTTTTTTAGCCCCTCACCGATGCAACCTTATGCAACCGAAAGCCAAACACATTGATATACAACCCTGCCATGATCAGTAGCGCACCGAGCATTTGCAATCCGGTCAGCGTTTCATCCAGCAGCACGACCGCACTCGCCAGTCCAACGACCGGCACCAGCAGCGACAACGGCGCGACACGCCAGGTTTCATAGCGTCCGAGTAACGAACCCCAGATACCGTAACCCACAATGGTCGCCACAAACGCCAGATAAACCAGTGAAAGAATGGTGGTCATATCTATCTCCACCAGACTGTGGGTCATTTGCGTTGGACCATCCAGAAGCAATGATGCCAGGAAGAACGGAACAATGGGAATTAACGCGCTCCATACCACCAACGACATAACGGCCGGACGCGATGTATGCTGCATGATTTTTTTGTTAAAGATATTACCGCAGGCCCAGCTTAGCGCCGCCGCCAGCGTCAGCATAAAACCGAGCATGCCAACATGCTGACCATTCAGACTGGCCTCAATCAGCACCAGCACGCCAAATACCGCCAGCGCAATCCCAACCAATTGTTTACCCTGCAGACGCTCACCGAAAGCAAATGCGCCCAGAACAATGGTAAAAAACGCCTGAGCCTGCAATACCAGAGAAGCTAACCCTGCAGGCATGCCGAATTTGATAGCGCTAAAGAGAAATGCGAACTGCCCAAAACTGATGGTCAGGCCATAGCCGAGCAATAACGAAAGTGGGATTTTCGGCCTGGCAACAAAGAGTATTGCCGGAAACGCCACCAGTAAAAAACGTAATCCCGCCAACATTAGCGGTGGCATATTGTGCAGACCCACTTTAATAACGACAAAGTTCAGTCCCCAAACCACGACAACCAGTAACGCTAACAACCCGTCTTTACGCGACATACCACCGCCCCTGCAAATATTAAATTTTTGTAAACAAGTTAAAGTAACGGAAATCGTTGTGCCGTAACAGATCATTATTTCAGGTAGGCCACGCAAGGCATTTTCGGACAACTTATTGAGTGTACATCACAGTTTTGGCATGCTATTTGTTTCTTATATCTAAAAAAAAAATAACAACAGCATTGTCGGGCAGGCAAATGAATATCTCCTTGAGAAGGTCCACTCTCGCGTTACTCGCGTCATCATTATTATTAACAATTGGCCGTGGCGCCACTCTGCCATTTATGACGATTTACCTCAGTCGGCAGTATCATCTGAGCGTTGACCTGATCGGCTATGCGATGACGGTCGCGCTGACCATTGGCGTGGTGTTCAGCCTTGGCTTTGGTATTCTGGCCGACAAGTTCGATAAAAAACGCTATATGCTGCTGGCAATTTGTGGCTTTGCCTCTGGCTTTATTGCAATCCCGCTGGTGCATAACGTGGTGGTAGTGGTTTTACTCTTTGCCCTGATCAACTGTGCCTACTCCGTCTTCGCCACGGTGCTGAAGGCCTGGTTTGCCGATAATCTGTCAGCCACCAACAAGACTAAAATTTTCTCGCTTAACTATACCGTGCTGAATATTGGCTGGACCGTTGGTCCACCGCTGGGCACTCTACTGGTGATGCAAAGCATTAACCTGCCATTCTGGCTGGCTGCCGCCTGTTCAGCATTGCCACTGGTGTTTATCCAGACCTGGGTAAAACGTTCGACAGCACCATCAGAAGGTTTAAACGCCGCGGTGTGGTCCCCTTCGGTACTCCTGCGCGACCGGGCATTATTTTGGTTTACGTTATCGGCCTTTCTGGCATCGTTTGTTGGCGGTGCTTTTGCGTCCTGTATTTCGCAATACGTTATGGTGGTAGCGGATGGCGATTTTGCCGAGAAAGTGGTAGCAGTCGTCCTGCCCGTTAACGCCGCCATCGTAGTATCACTGCAATACGCGCTTGGCCGCAGGCTCACCGCCACGAATATCCGCCCGTTGATGACAGTGGGTACAGTCTTCTTTGTCGTTGGCCTGGTCGGTTTCGCTTTCTCCGGCAACAGTCTGTTGTTATGGGGAATTTCTGCTGCGTTTTTCACTATCGGCGAAGTCATTTACGCGCCGGGTGAATACATGCTTATCGACAACATCGCGCCAGCAGGCATGAAAGCCAGCTATTTTTCCGCCCAGTCGTTGGGCTGGCTTGGCGCAGCGGTTAACCCATTAGTCAGCGGCGTCATTTTAACCACATTGCCGCCATGGTCGCTGTTTGTCGCGCTGATAGTGGCGATCGTTCTTGCCTGGGCGCTCATGATAAAAGGCATGCGCGCCAAGCCCTGGGGGCAGACGGTGGTCTGCTGATGAGTATAGCGACAGAGCCGAAGCCGCTCTGTCGCATACCTCAGATTGCAACCAGTCCCCGAACGCCCTCGGCCTCCATATTTTTACCATCGCCGCTTTGAATAATACTGCCCCGCGACATGAGCAGGTATTTGTCGGCCAGCTGCTGCGCAAAATCGTAGAATTGCTCCACCAGCAAAATAGCCATATCCCCCCGGTGCGCCAGTTGAGAAATCACCTGACCAATCTCTTTAATCACCGACGGCTGGATCCCTTCCGTTGGCTCATCAAGAATCAACAACTGTGGGCGACTTGCCAGCGCTCGTCCAATGGCCAGTTGCTGCTGTTGCCCGCCGGACAAATCTCCGCCACGCCGATGCTTCATCTCCTGTAAAACCGGAAAGAGCGCGTAAATATCATCAGGCACATGTCGGGCCTCCGGTGCTGAAAAACGGGAAAGACCGAGCAGCAGATTCTCTTCGACCGTCAAACGCGGAAAAATATCACGCCCCTGTGGGACATACGCCACACCGGCTCTGACCCGCTGGTGTGGCTTCCAGTGAGTGACATTTTTATCCTGCCAGAGTACGCTTCCGCTACGGGCCGGAATAAGCCCCATCAGACACTTTAGTAGTGTTGTTTTCCCCACGCCGTTACGCCCCAGCAGGCATGTCACCTCACCGATACGCGCTTCAAAGCTCACCCCGCGAAGAATATGGCTGCCACCATAATATTGATTCAGTTCTTTCACCTGCAGCATGTAAACTCCTTAACGCCCGAGATAAACTTCAATAACCTGCTCGTTGGCCTGCACATCGCGAAGACTCCCCTGAGCGAGGACACGTCCCTGATGTAATACTGTGACGCGATCGGCAATGGTTTCGACAAATCCCATATCGTGCTCAACAACCATCAGAGAGTGCTTACCGGCAAGCTGGCGAAACAGCTCCGCCGTGTATTCCGTTTCCGCATCCGTCATCCCCGCTGCGGGCTCATCCAGTAGCAGTAAATGCGGCTCCTGTACCAGCAGCATGCCAATTTCGAGAAACTGTTTTTGCCCATGCGAAAGCAGGCCGGCGCGGCGGGCCCGCTCATTACCCAGCCGCAACAGCGCCAGTACTTCATCAATACGATCCCGTTGTTCGCCTGAGAGTCGTGCCCGTAGTGACCCCCAGACAGATTTATCATTTTTCAGCGCCAGCTCCAGGTTCTCTTCCACCGTTAATGCTTCAAATACCGTGGGCTTTTGAAATTTCCGTCCAATCCCCTGACGCGCGATGGCAATGGGATCCAGCGTTGTTAAATCGGTCGACTGATCGTATATCGCACGACCACTTTGCGGTCTGGTTTTACCGGTTATGACATCCATTAACGTCGTCTTCCCGGCGCCGTTAGGGCCAATAATACAGCGCAGCTCCCCGACGCCAATATTGAGCGAGAGATCCGTTAACGCCTGGAATCCGTCGAAATTAACGTTAATTTTTTCCAGTTGGAGCACTGGGTCCGTTTGTTCGCGAAACCGATCGCCAGGCATCTGGCGAGTAAAAAGTCCTTCATCCGGCTGCATTATTTGTCTCCTTTGCGAAACAGGCCAATCACACCACGGGGTAAAAAAAGCGTAACGCCAATAAAGATCAGGCCAAGAAACAACTGCCAGTATTCCGGCATAATGACGGTAAACAGGCTTTTAGCACCGTTCACCAGTACAGCGCCAAATACCGGGCCGATCAGGGTTCCACGTCCGCCGAGAGCAACCCAAATCGCCGCTTCAATCGAGTTGGTCGGCGACATTTCGCTGGGGTTGATAATCCCTACCTGCGGGACATAAAGCGCCCCGGCCAGGCCGCACAGTACAGCGGAAAGCGTCCACACCAGTAACTTGAAACCTTTCGGATCGTAACCACAGAACATCAGACGGTTCTCGGCATCGCGCACGGCGGTCAGAATACGACCAAACTTACTGCGGGCCAGCGCAAGTCCCAGCCATATTGCCAGCACCAGTAGCATTACCGTCGCCAGAAACAGCGCGATCCTGGTGGACGTCGCGGTCACCGGAAACCCCAGAATGGTGGTAAAACCGGTAAAACCGTTATTTCCACCAAAGCCGGTTTCATTGCGGAAAAACAGCAGCATTCCGGCGAAAGTCAGGGCCTGGGTCATGATGGAGAAATAGACACCTTTGATTTTTGAACGGAAGGCAAACCAACCAAATACCAGGGCCAGCAGGCCCGGCACCAGAACAACCAGCAGCATCGCCCAGAGAAAATGTTGCGTCCCCCACCAAAACCAGGGCAGCTCGCTCCACGACAGGAACGACATAAAGGCCGGTAATCCTTCGCCGGAAGCCTGGCGCATCAGGTACATTCCCATCGCATAGCCCCCCAGCGCGAAGAAAATACCGTGTCCCAGCGAGAGCATTCCGGCATAACCCCACACCAGATCCAGCGCAACGGCCACAATGGCATAGCAGAGAATTTTCCCGGCCAGCGTCAACGTCCACACCGATATGGCCAGCGGATGCTCCGCAGGTAACAGCGCAAGAAACGGCAGAATAATCAACGCCAGCAGTAAGCCCAGACCCAGCACGCGTGTTGTACGCGGCGCTTTACGCTCCAGCGTTATTGTCATTGGCATCGTCATCAGTCAATAACCCTCCCTTTCAGCGCGAACAGTCCCTGAGGTCGTTTCTGAATAAACAGAATGATCAACACCAGGATCATGATTTTGCCGAGAACCGCTCCCACCTGAGGCTCCAGAATTTTATTGAAGATCCCCAGCCCAAATGCCGCAGTCACGCTCCCGGCAAGCTGTCCAACGCCGCCCAGTACCACCACCAAAAACGAATCGATAATGTAGCTTTGCCCCAGCTCCGGCCCTACGTTACCTAGTTGCGAGAGCGCCACACCTCCCAGTCCGGCAATTCCTGAACCAAGGCCAAAGGCCAGCATATCGACTCGTCCGGTAGGTACGCCGCAGCAGGCCGCCATATTGCGATTTTGCGTCACGGCACGCACGCGCAGCCCGAGGCGTGTTTTATTCAACAGCAGCCAGGTGAAGAACAGCACCAGCATGGCAAAGCCAAGCACCACTATTCGGTTCCACGGCAATATCAGATTGGCATAAACCTGAATGCCGCCGGAAAGCCATGCCGGATTGGCGACTTCCAGGTTTTGCGCGCCAAAAGTCATACGCACCAACTGGATGAGCATCAGGCTGATACCCCAGGTCGCCAGTAGCGTTTCAAGCGGACGGCCATATAAATGGCGTATCACCCCACGCTCGAGCAGCATTCCTACTGCCGCAGTCAGCAAAAAGGCGACCGGAAGTGCAATAACCGGATACCAGGCTAACCCGTGCGGGAAAAACTGCCCCATCAGCTGTTGCACCATCCAGGTACAGTACGCCCCGAGCATCAACATCTCGCCATGCGCCATATTGATGACGCCGAGTAATCCATAGGTTATCGCCAGACCCAATGCCGCAAGCAGCAAAATAGAACCCAGTGACAGTCCCATGAAAGCCTGCCCAAGAAGATCCCCAACCTTCATGCGATGCGAGATGGAATTCAGACTTTCGTCAGCGGCAGCACGCACTCGGGCATCGGGTTCATGTTCAGCCCTGGTGAATGGCTGCAGGCGCGCCTGAGTTTCAGGATCATTTGACGCCCCTAATAGTTCGATTGCCTGAAGCCTGACTTCCGGCGAGGTGCTACCCAATTGCAGATTTGCCAGTACAATAGCGAGTGCGGATTTCACATCACCATCTGACTCCTGAGCCAGTCGTTGTTGTAAAAACGGCAGCATGCCCGGCTGCGCCTCACGCTGTAATGTACGGGCTGCCTCCTCCCTTACCGTGACACTGTCACTTAAAAGTTGATGGACAGCCAACGCTCCGGCTACCAGATTACGCAGGCGGTTAGTCAGGCGAATTTTTTTTAGCTCGCTGTTTGGGGCTGTCGCTGTTCCTAACGGCTGTACGTGCGAGCCGTTCATGATGAAGGCATTTTTCGTGTTATCGGTCAGCAGGTTCTCATCTCGCAGCGCGCTGAGCAGCGGGATGCGCTGAACGTCGGGATTCACCGCCCATTGTTCAAGTAAGGCGGCCTGCTGAGCACGGTTGGAGGCGGTAAAGATATCAGCATCTGCGGCCTGGGCTATCCACGGCAAAAACCACATCAGCAACAACACACCACGAATAAAGCGCATAGCTTTCATGAGCGTTCTCCAAAGCATTACCCTCCCGCAGGAGGGCGTTAGATCAGTTGCTGGCGGTTTTCACAGGCTGTGCAGATTTTTTATCATTACCGGCGATGTACGGACTCCACGGCTGGGCGCGGACCGGCTCATCGGTTTGCCACACCACGTTAAACTGGCCGTTGCCTTCAATCTCGCCAATCATGACGGGTTTATGCAGGTGATGGTTGGTCGCATCCATGGTCAGGGTAAAACCTGATGGCGCAGCGAAGGATTGCCCCGCCATAGCTGCACGAACTTTATCCACATCGGTAGTTCCGGCTTTTTCTACCGCCTGCGCCCACATATGCAGGCCAACATATGTGGCTTCCATTGGGTCGTTCGTCACCACCGAATCAGCATTCGGTAATTTGTGCGCTTTGGCATACGCCCGGTAATCCGCGACAAACTTCTTGTTGGCCACATTATCGACGGACTCAAAGTAGTTCCAGGCGGCAAGGTTGCCCACCAGCGGTTTGGTATCAATACCGCGTAGCTCCTCCTCACCCACGGAAAAAGCCACCACCGGTACATCGGTGGCTTTCAGCCCCTGATTCGCTAACTCTTTATAGAACGGTACGTTAGAATCCCCATTGATGGTTGATACCACCGCCGTTTTTCCCCCTGCGGCGAATTTTTTAATGCTGGCGACAATGGTCTGGTAATCGCTGTGTCCGAATGGGGTGTACACCTCTTCGATGTCTTTATCGGCGACCCCTTTTGAGTGCAAAAAGGCGCGTAAAATTTTGTTGGTCGTGCGCGGATAAACATAATCTGTGCCCAGCAGGAAGAAGCGTTTCGCGCTACCGCCGTCCTCACTCATCAGATACTCAACCGCAGGGATCGCCTGCTGATTGGGGGCTGCGCCGGTATAGAAGACGTTAGGCGACATCTCCTCACCTTCATATTGCACCGGGTAAAACAGCAGACCGTTCAACTCTTCAAATACCGGTAGAACCGATTTACGCGAAACCGATGTCCAGCAGCCGAAAACTGCCGCCACCTTGTCCTGACTCAGCAGTTGTCTTGCTTTTTCAGCAAATAACGGCCAGTTCGAGGCCGGGTCAACCACCACCGGTTCCAGCTTTTTACCCAACACACCGCCCTGAGCATTTATTTCATCGATGGTCATCAACGCCACATCTTTTAGCGGCGTTTCGGATATGGCCATCGTGCCGGATAACGAATGCATGATGCCAACCTTAATGGTGTCGGCTGCCTGAACGCTAAAACTCACGCCCATTGCGACAACAGAGGCAGAAAGTGCAAAAGCTTTTAAAAATGTACGACGCTGCATAGTTTCACTCCTGAAATTAGACTTGCTGAAAGCTCCGGTGCAGCCGGGCAGACAAAACGGTGCAAATTAAGGGTGTTCAGAAGTGATAAGGCAAAAACGATGCCAGATATTAAAATCTCATATAAAATCAATAAATTAGCATCTCGCACACATAAATCAGTATTACATTTCCCCGCCCAAAGGATTAATCAAACGAAAAATTGAACCACCATGAGACAACTCTGCATTATAAACGTGCAACAATCTGTATCAGCAGCACACCGTCATAACAGCGTCTCAGGGTTTAAAAACAGGGTTGTTTGTGCGCAGATAAATGTGTCTCGTCACTATTATTTATTTTATTCGACGTGATCATGTAAAAAATTTACTTTTCAGTCGAAATAATCACACAGTTCAGCCTTTGTTTAAGATTGAATTGCTACTATAGTCATAAGCGAGGTGAACTTAAGGTAAGAGAGGAAACTCACAGATAAAGGAGCATTTACTATGCTGGGTAATATGAATATTTTTATGGCTGTTCTGGGAATTATTTTATTTTCCGGTTTCCTGGCCGCGTATTTTAGCCACAGATGGGATGATTGATGAACGGAGATAGTCCTGCACCGACCCGGCCCCTTGTAGCGTAACTGCACAAGGGGCCATTTTTTTACCTGAATCGCACTCGCTGTGCCTTTTTCTTGATTTACAGATAAAAAAAACCGCCGGATAAACCAGCGGTAAATGCTTGCATGGATAGATTTGTGTTTTGCTTTTATACGCTATCTGGCAATTCCCTGCGAAGATAACGGATAGTCAGCTAACCTATCACCGACAACCCCAATGAAAGTTAAACGAAACGCAACTACCTCAAAGCGTTTTTCGAAAACTCACGCACTGAGGGGATACGAGGTTCCGTCATTGGTGTCCACCAACGCAATTTGCTCATTTTCATCTATAAACATGCAGCGATTCCTGCCGGTCTGTTTCCCCTGATACATCGCCCTGTCGGCCCGACCAAGCGCGGTATCCAGCGTTTCACCCTGTTGAACCCGGGTTATGCCTGCCGTCACCGTGATACCGATCTCTCCCTCAGTGTAGGGAATTTTTTTCTGACCAATCAGACGACAAAGTCGCAAACCCGCCTGGCATGCCTGCTCGTCCGTTTTTGTTCTGATGATGATAATGAACTCTTCTCCACCGTAGCGGTACGCCGCCTCATCATATCGCGTCCATGACAATAAATTTGATGCCAGAGCCCGCAATACCACGTCACCAACCAAATGGCCGTAGGTATCGTTAACGTATTTAAAACGATCGATATCTAACAACAATATATAAAGATTAAGCGGTTCGGCATCGAGCAACTGCCGATCAAAAGACTCATCGAGCATTCTTCTGCCAGGTAAACCTGTTAATGCGTCGATATTACTGCGGATACTCAATAAATATATTTTGTAGTCCATTACAGATGAGGTAAATGCCAGCAGCGCATCCTGGAAGCTGTCGAAATGCCATGAATGGCTACGATTCTCCACGATAGCCATTAGCAATTTCTTGCCTGATAAATGCATCTTTTCGTGGGTGGCGCTTATCTTGCTTACGTAACTACAATCATCCTCATTGTACCGTGATTGATTATTAAGCCACTGTCCAAATCGACAAGCAAAATGCGAGTTTTCACCCATAATATCTGGCTGCGTAACATCTGAAGACACCACGCAGCGGAACATTGTCACTAACCATTTGTAGTGGGCATCAATGGACTTGTTCAACTCAATCAAAATTGCATCTATTTCCTTCGTATTTCTCATCATCACGTTCTCCCTCCCTGTTCGAGCGTTTCTGATGGAATTATCTTAACGATAAAAAAGAAAATTTATGTAAATTTTTTAATAGTAATTAATAAATCGTAATTAACAGGATATTACGCTATACCATCTATCGTGGCATAGCGTTGTCAATAAAGTGGTCAAACCAATAACGGTTCATTCAGCATTTCATTAAGCCCAATCACCTCTAATTGATCGGATGTGTAGGTTTTGTCGCCTCTGGCATATTGATACGCAGAACCATGGGAAAACCCGGATTCACGCGCTTCCTTATACCGTGCGATGATTTCAGCATTTGAGCGTGAAACATGTGGCGTAAACGGAGTGACGCTGGATTGCACAATTGTACTATCTGCACATCCGGACATAACAAGCACAGCTATTAGAACCCCTATTTTCATTAACAATTACCTGAGAAACCTGCCCGTACATGAACGCTAATCTTATCAAACATCCAAAGGCATCATCATTATTAAACTAGCATTCCTGAATATATTTCATCATCATTTGTTGATAACCATTATTGTCAACTTTCATATAAAACCCTAAAAATTGCCATCTTTAAAAATAATAAAAAACCGGGCATCACGCCCGGCTCAATATTCTGGCTAATAATCTCTTAGACGCTCAAACCACGATGTTCCAGCATTGGCTCCATTTTTGGATCACGCCCGCTCCATTGGCGATAAAGTTCAGTTAAATCAGTACCGTTACCGCGGGACAAAATCGCTTCGCGGAACTTTTGCCCGTTTTCACGAGTTAATCCGCCCTGCTCTACAAACCACTGATAGCCGTCATCGGCCAGCATTTGCGTCCACAAATAGGCGTAATAACCTGCGGCATAACCGCCGCCGAAGATATGGGCAAAATAGCTGCTGCGATAACGAGGCGGCACAGCCTTGAGATCCAAACCTTCAGCCGCCAGCGCCTGCTGTTCAAATTGTTCGACAGAAAGAGATAACGCGCTCTTTTCCAGACTGTGCCAACGCATATCCAACAATGCGGCACTGAGCAGTTCGGTCATGTCGTAACCTTTGTTAAACAGGCTGGCCCGCTGCATCTTATTCCGCAACGCCTGCGGCATTTGCTCCCCGGTATCAACATGACGAGCAAAACGAGCAAAGACCTGCGGATGACTCGCCCAGTGTTCGTTGATCTGCGAAGGAAACTCAACAAAGTCACGCGGAGTGTTGGTCCCTGAAAGCGTGGCATAACGCTGAGTGGCGAACAGGCCATGCAACGTGTGCCCAAACTCATGAAATAACGTAATAACATCATCCCACAATAACAATGCAGGCTGACCTTTTGCCGGTTTTTGATAATTACACACGTTGTAAATAACCGGCCGGGTTTCATTGAGTTGCGATTGCTCAACAAAATTGCCCATCCAGGCACCACCGCTTTTCGATTCCCGGGCAAAGAAATCGCCGTAAAATAACGCCAGCCCTACGCCATCGTGATCGAATATTTCCCATACCCTAACATCCGGGTGATAAACAGGAATGTCGAACCGTTCTATAAATTTTATGCCAAAGAGTTGATTAGCTGTCCAGAAAACGCCCTCGTTCAGCACCGTATCAAGGGCAAAGTAAGGTTTGAGCTGCGCCTCATCAAGTGCATATTTTTCACGACGAACCTGCTCGGCATAAAATGTCCAGTCCCAGGCCTCGACGTTAAATTGCCCCTGTTCGTGATTGATAACATTCTGGATTTCGGCCTGTTCATCCAATGCCCTGGCTCGCGCAGCGGGAACAATCGCCCGCATGAAATTGAGTGCCGCTTCCGGTGTTTTTGCCATCTGATCGGCAATTTTCCAGGCGGCGTAATTGGCAAAACCGAGTAGTTTCGCCTGCTGCATCCGGATCTCGACCAGTCGCTGAATAATCGCCCGAGTATCGTTAGCGTCATTGTTTTCTGCTCTCGTCCATGCGCGGTTGAACAGATTCTCACGGGTCTGGCGATCGCGTAACGCCACAAGCGCCGGTTGCTGAGTCGTGTTCAATAGCGGGATAACCCAACGCGCTGCAAGCCCTTTCTCCTTTGCAGCTTCGGCGGCAACAGCAATTTCCTCTGCGCTGAGTCCGTCCAGGTAACGTGCATCATCCACCACCAGAGCACCGGACTTGTTCGCCGCCAGCAGACGTTGATTAAACTGGCTGGTCAACGTGGCGGACTCTGTATTGAGCGCTTTAAGGTTCGCTTTATCGACCTCATTTAAACGCGCGCCGGCTAATACAAAACGCTGGTGGATGACTTCCAGCAAGCGTAATGATTCGCTATCCAGCCCCAGCGAACCTCGCTGTTGCCAGACCGCTTCAACGCGCGAAAAAAGCGCGCCATTGAGATAAATATCATTGGCAAGGCTCGCCAGTTCTGCGGAAAACTCTTCGTCAAGGCGCTGTAGTTCATCGTTTGTGTGCGCCGCCGTCATCGCGAAGAAAACGCTGGTTACGCGTGTCAGCAAAGCGCCGCTTTGTTCAAGCGCCAGCAACGTATTGGCAAAATCTGGGGCCTGCGGGTTTTGCACAATCGCCTCGATCTCTGCACGTTTTTGCCGCACGCCTTCATCGAACGCTGGGCGATAGTGCTGCACCTCTATCTGATCAAACTGCGGTGCCTGGTACGGCAACGTGCTGTGACGTAAAAAAGGATTCGTTAACGACATATTTCACTCCTGAAAACGATTTGTTTACCAGAGTAGACTTCCCAGGAATCAACCGCAATCGCGTTACGCAGGAATAGCTCTGAACGGAAATGACGTGCTATGGTAGTACGACATAAAAAGCGTTGAGGAACAGTGAGATGATCGTTTTAGTAACCGGAGCAACCGCAGGTTTTGGTGAGTGCATTACGCGTCGTTTTATTGAGAATGGGCATAAAGTTATTGCCACCGGACGCCGCCAGGAGCGCCTGCAGGAACTGAAAGAGGAATTGGGTGACCGCCTCTATACCGCGCAACTGGACGTACGTAATCGTGCATCGATTGAAGAGATGATGGATGCCCTGCCTGCTGAATGGCGCAATATTGATGTTCTGGTCAACAACGCGGGTCTGGCGCTGGGCCTTGAGCCTGCTCACAAGGCCAGCATTGAAGACTGGGAAAATATGATCGACACCAACAACAAGGGGCTGGTTTATATGACCCGTGCCGTTCTGCCTGGCATGGTTGAACGCAACCGCGGTCATATTATCAATATCGGTTCTACCGCGGGCAGTTGGCCATACGCTGGCGGTAACGTCTACGGTGCGACTAAAGCGTTTGTTCGCCAGTTTAGCCTGAATTTACGTACTGATTTACACGGCACTGCAATTCGCGTTACCGACATCGAGCCGGGTCTGGTTGGCGGTACGGAGTTCTCTAATGTCCGTTTTAAAGGTGATGACGCCAAAGCTGAAAAAGCCTACGAAAATACCACGGCGTTGACTCCGCAAGATGTTACAGAAGCGGTATGGTGGGTGGCTTCTTTACCGGCTCATGTCAATATCAACACCCTTGAAATGATGCCTGTCACACAGTCTTTTGCCGGGCTGAGTATCCACCGGAGCTAATTTCTCTGCCCGGCCTTGTGCCGGGTATAGATAGCCTGAAAGAAGTGATAAAATATCCGGGTTAACTCTCTAAAAAGTAAGAATGAATGACCGTAGAAACGCAGCTCAACCCTACACAACCAGTAAATCAACAGATTTACCGTATTCTTCGCCGTGATATCGTGCATTGTCTGATTGCACCCGGTACACCGCTGTCGGAGAAAGAGGTTTCTGTACGCTTTAATGTGTCACGCCAGCCGGTACGAGAAGCATTCATCAAACTGGCCGAGAACGGTCTGATTCAGATCCGCCCGCAGCGTGGCAGCTACGTGAATAAAATTTCGCTGTCGCAAGTGCAAAACGGCTGTTTTGTTCGCCAGGCAATTGAATGTGCCGTGGTACGCCGCGCCGCATCGCTGATCAACGATCAACAGTGCTATCAGCTTGAACAGAATTTGCATCAGCAGCGCATCGCAATTGACCGAAAACAGATTAATGATTTCTTCCAGCTTGATGATGAGTTTCATCAGAAACTGGCTTTAATCGCCGAGTGCCAACTCGCCTGGGATACCGTTGAGAATATAAAGGCTACAATTGACCGCGTTCGTTATATGAGCCTGGATCATATTTCCCCGCCTGAAATGCTGCTACGCCAGCATCACGATATCTTTGCCGCCCTTGAGAAGCATGATGGCGATGCGGTCGAGCGCGCAATGATGCTCCATCTTCAGGAAATTGGTGAGTCCGTTCAGCTTATTCGCCAGGAAAATAGCGACTGGTTCAGCGAAGATTAATACTACGCTCACCTCACTCCGGGGTGAGTTTCTCCTGCGTTTTCCCCGCGCCCGCATAACTGCATAAAAAAAGCTGTGATTTTGATCGAAAACAAAAAAAATCATTAACGAGAAGCGTATTTATATTGCGCCCGTTACGTGGGACTAAAAGCCCACGGGCTTTGACGGTAAGTTGGAAAGGAGAAAACACCATGAAAACATACGATCGTAACCGTAACGCAATCACCACTGGCAGCCGCGTCATGATCAGCGACACCGGACTCACAGGCCGCATTACAGCAATAGATACCGATGGCCTGACCGCTGAGCAGATTCGCCGCGGGAAAACAGTGGAAATCGAAGGATGTGAAGGCAAATACGCCCCCCTCGAGCTGATTCGTTTAGGCATGAACTAATTGGTGTGAATGCCAGAAAACACAGCGCCATCTGGCCGTTGCAAGCCAGATGGCGGCATAAAGCATAATCTTCGTTACTTCAGTTTTGCTGCATACTTCGCAACCGTCGCCTTCGCCCCTTCAGCCAGTAAAGTAAGATACGCTTGTGTGACCTGACGGTTGAACAGTTCAACCTGTGGCAGTTCACGGCCAAAAATAGCATCGATTGCCAGCAGCGCCTGAACGCGCTCTTCGCCCTCGTTGCTGCTACGCACCGCATTCTGGATGACCGGCAACAGTGGATCGCTAATTTCAATCGCCTGGCCCTGTTCATCCACACCACCAACGTAACGCATCCAACCAGCGACACCCAGTGCCAGCAGCGCAAAGTCACTACCGTGCACAATGTGCCAACGAATGGAATCAAGCATACGCTGCGGCAGTTTTTGGCTACCGTCCATGGCGATCTGCCAGGTACGATGACGCAGCGCCGGATTGCTGTAGCGTTCAATTAACAGATCGGCGTAACGCTGTAGGTCAACACCTTTTACTTTCAGCGTAGGTGCTTGTTCCTGCAACATCAGCGCACGTGCAGCAAGACGATAGTTTTCATCGCCCATGCAATCGTTAATATGTTGATATCCCGCCAGATACCCAAGATACGCAAGGAAAGAGTGGCTGCCGTTGAGCATACGCAGTTTCATCTCTTCAAACGGAATGACATCAGCCACCAGTTCCGCCCCGGCCTTTTCCCATTCAGGACGGCCGGCAACAAAGTTATCTTCAATTACCCACTGGCGGAACGGTTCGCATGCCACGCCTGCCGGGTCGCGTACACCTGTGATATGTTCAATTTTGTCTAGTGTCTCCTGCGTAACCGCCGGGACAATGCGGTCAACCATTGTTGATGGGAATGTAACATGTTGTTCAATCCACGCGGCCAGTTCCATATCCACCGCTCGGGCATATGCAGTGACAACATTGCGCATCACATGACCGTTTTCTGGCATGTTATCGCAGGACATCACGGTAAAGGCGGCTAAACCCGCAGCTTTGCGACGCGCCAGGGCTTCAACCACCACGCCCGGCGCAGTTTTTGGTTGTTTAGGGTTTTGCAGATCGGCTGCAATCATCGGGTTGTCTAACATCAGTTGGCCGGTCGCCGGAGAATGGCAGTATCCTTTCTCGGTAATGGTCAGGGAAACGATCGCGACCTGCGGTTCACACATCGCTGCCAGTACGCTTTCCAGACCATCAACCTGCGCATGCAATGCATTTTTCACCACGCCCACGACTCTCGCAGTCCAGGCATCAGCAGACATCTCTGCAACGGTATACAGATTATCTTGCTGTTTCAGATCGAAAATCTGCTGCTCGCCGCCAATCAGGTTCACTTCGCAGTAGCCCCAGTCACTGCCGTGATCGGCGGCCAGAATGTCAGCGTAAACACCCTGATGTGCGCGGTGAAACGCGCCAAATCCCAGATGAACAATACGCGTAACCAGTTTTGTACGATCGTAGTCAGGAAGTGCAGCCTTAGCCGCTAAGAGCTTGTTTTGCATGGTATGGCCTACTTATAAATGAAATCAGGACTGTTCCAGAGTAACGCCTGTATGGTTGTATGTTTTGATTTGCATTAAGCTTTTTTGGATTGGTATGACATCATGTAAAGCTGTGTAATAGCATGGGCAGCGTACGAGTACATCCGCCCATGCTACTGTCTGGTATCAGCTTGTCTGAGTCACCGAGCAACGAACCTTCTCGGCTTTATTCACCTCGGCAGCATCCTCAAGTACGCTCAGGTCGCGATCTTTCACTTCTGGCATCAGCAACGCGGAAATCAGACCAATCAGTGAGTAAGCGATGACCATCACCAGAATTGGCCACCAGGAATTAGTCATGTTGCAGAAAATACCCGCCAGAACCGGACCAAAACCAACAGCAACCAACCCGCCCGCTTCTTTTGAAATCGCCATTCGCGTAAACCGGTTACGCGCACCGAACATTTCCGCCATGGTAATATTTTCGAGAGCAAATAACCCCAATACAGCAAAATTATGAATAACAATCAGTGCCGTCATGATGACACCCGGGCTATACGTTTTATCCACTACAATTGACAGCATCGGGTAAGCCAAAATAATTGCCGAGATATTCAGGATAATATAAGGCAAACGACGACCAAACTTATCAGACAACCAGCCAAGCAACGGTATTGTAATAAAGCCCAACACCGAACTGATCATTAAGGCATCAGTGGGTATAGATTTATCAAATAACAGCGTCTGCACTAAATAACCGGCAAGGAAGGTTTGGATTAATCCTGAATTACCCGCCTGTCCAAAACGTAGGCCGGTTGCCAGCCAGAAAGATTTACTGGTAAACATCGCCCCCAGCGTATTTTCTGGCGAATTATTTAATGCCGGAGCGTTTTCTTCATCATTCACTTTCTCAAATACCGGGCTTTCTTTGAGATTCATACGCAACCAGATGGCAAAAATCATCACCACGACACTCGCCAGGAACGGAATGCGCCAACCCCAGGCTAATAACTCCTCACGGTCGAGCGCAAAGAACATCACCGCCCAGATGGCCGTTGCGCTAAGGGTTCCACAGTTGGTCCCCATGGCAACAAGTGAGGAAATAATGCCACGTTTACCTTTTGGCGCGTACTCGGCAAGCATCGTGCCTGCGCCCGAAATTTCAGCCCCCGCACCAAGCCCTTGCACGATACGCAGCGTCACCAGCAGCACAGGCGCAAAGATACCAATTTGTGCATATGTTGGCAGCACGCCAATTAAGGTCGTACAAATTCCCATCATCGTAATGGTAATAAACAGTACTTTTTTACGGCCGATGCTGTCTCCCATTTTGCCAAATATAAATGCTCCAACGATACGAGCAATATATCCTGCACCGTATGTACCCATCGCTAAAATAAGCGCCATGGCGGCAGACTGTTCCGGGAAAAATATTTCATGGAATACCAGTGCGGCACCCAAAGAATATAACTGAAAATCCATAAATTCGAGCGCAGTACCCAACCATCCGGATACGGCAGCTCTAACCAGATCTTTCGTGGATCTTTCGTGTTTTTCTTGATTCATATTGGCTATCTCTAAGAGGTAAGATGCGTACCACTTACTCGCAGTTATTTATATTATTCACTGAATGTAAGTAAGACTTTGCAGCAGTGCTGCTGATCTTTCTCAAACAATTCAATTGCGTCTGTAACGTGGTGATAGTCAAAAGTGTGAGTAATAAGTTGATTAGGATCGATAAGTCCGTTGACCAACCAATCAATCACAATCGGGAATTTGTTCGCATTTAATCTTGAGGAATAAATGGACAGTTCTTTCCCGGTAATGCCTTGTTGAATAATCTGACAAGGATCGCTGGAGAAGCCCATCAGAACAATTCGCGCGGCCGGCGATGCCAGCGTGATTGCCTCCTGTAAAATGGATGGATGGCAAGCTGCATCCACGATAATGGTCGGTTTTAGTCCGTTTTCCGCAAGGAATTCTTGCAACGAGTGCTGACTATTATTGATTGCCCAGTCTGCACCGCACTGCTTCGCCATGGCCAGGCGCTCATCGATTCTGTCAGCAATCACTACGGTTTTGACCTTATAGACACGCTTAAGCGCCTGTACAGTGGTCAGTCCCATAGGCCCTGCGCCATAAATAAGCGCAATATCGTTTTCTGTTGGTTTAATTTGCCCGGTCACGTTTGCGGCGATGGTGAAAGGTTCCACCATAACGGCATGCTCATCAGGCACTGTATCGGGGATCGTCCAGGCATTTTTCGCTGGCACAACAGCGTACTCACTGAAACCACCATCGCGATGCACGCCCAGCACCACCAGCGATGTACAAACGTTAGGTTTACCAATTGAACAGGGATAACAATGTCCGCAGCTGATGACCGGATCAACGGACACCCGTTCACCTATTCTCGAATGGTCAACACCGTCACCTACCGCCTCGATCACGCCATAAAACTCATGGCCAATCACGCGCGGGTATTGTGCAAATGGATTATGACCGCGATAAATATGACTGTCGGAACCACAAATCCCCGCCAGTTTCACTTTTACCCTCACCTCACCTGCTAAGGGTTCTGGCACCGGTCGTTCGGCGATAACCAGCGTATTCGGTTTTTCAATCACGATACTTTTCATAGCAAATCACTCCTTACCAGTTCCACAGCGTGCCATCTTCCAGGCGAGCAACGGGCAGATATGCAGGGTCATACGGATATTTCGCCGCCAGTTTTTCGTCAAACTCGATCCCAAGACCAGGTTTGTCTCCTGGGTGCATATAGCCGTTATCAAAGGTCCAGTTATGTGGGAACACTTCCAGCATTTGCTCGGAATAGCCCATATATTCCTGTACGCCGAAGTTCGGCACCCACAGATCAAAATGCAGCGCGGCGGCCATGCACACAGGCGACAGATCGGAAGGTCCATGTGAACCGGTACGAACCTGATACAGCGACGCGAAATCAGCAATCCGGCGCATACCGGTGATACCACCCGCATGGGTGATGGTGGTGCGGATATAGTCGATCAGTTGTTCTTCAATAAGCTGTTTACAGTCCCAGATGCTGTTGAACACTTCCCCTACCGCAATCGGCGTGACGGTATGCTGGCGGATCAGGCGGAAGCACTCCTGGTTTTCAGCTGGCGTTGGGTCTTCCATCCAGAACAAACGGTACTGTTCAATGCTTTTGCCGAAACGGGCCGCTTCAATTGGCGTCAGACGGTGGTGCATATCGTGTAAAAGATGTTCGTTGAAACCAAACTTGTCACGCACGGCGGCAAACAGTTTTGGCGTGAAATCCAGGTATTTCTCCGTTGACCACAACTGTTCTTCCGGCCATTGCCCTTTGGTGGCGGGTTCATAGGCCAGTCCTTTGCCCTTAGACATACCGTAAGTGGTTTTCATACCCGGTACGCCGCACTGTACGCGAATCGCTTTAAAGCCCATTTCTTTATGACGCGCATAATCTTCGAGTACGTCATCAACGGTATGGCCTGTGGTGTGGCAGTAGACCATAACCCCTTCACGAGAAGCACCGCCGAGCAACTGGTACAACGGCATATTCGCCGCTTTCGCTTTGATATCCCAGAGAGCCATATCCACCGCAGAAATCGCCGACATGGTGACCGGACCACGACGCCAGTAAGCGCCTTTGTAGAAAAACTGCCAGATGTCCTCAATACGATGCGCATCGCGACCAATAAGCTGCGGACACACGTGATCTTTCAGATAGGACGCCACGGACAGCTCGCGTCCATTTAACGTGGCATCTCCCAGCCCGGTGATCCCATCTTCTGTCGTAATTTTCAACGTTACAAAATTACGCCCAGGACAGGTGACAAACACTTCAGCCCCAACAATCTTCATTTCTTATTCCCTACATCTGTTCTTGTGATGCAGGAAATTTACTCAACTGAGCTACTACCATACAAGTATGAAGATCAAAAAAGCGCTGTTTGATCACAAAAAAGGCGCTATGCGCGCCCCCATCCAGCCACAATGATCAGCATGCCGCACAACGCCACCAGCGCGCCAGACCAGTCATATAAACTGAGTTTTACACCATCGACAATACGTAGCCATAGCAGCGCGGTCACCACGTAAACACCGCCATAGGCTGCGTATACACGCCCGCTGGCTGCCGGATGCAGTGTCAGCAACCAGACGAATAAAGCCAGTGACACCCCGGCGGGTATCAGCAACCAGGCTGTAGCTCCTCGCTTAAGCCAAAGCCAGGGTAAAAAGCAGCCAATGATTTCGCATAACGCGGTGATGAAAAAAAGAAATGTGGTCTTAAGCATTGATGTTATTCAGTTACCTTCGGTTTAACCATGATACGACAGAATCTCGTTAGCGTATCCATATCCACCGGGTGGGTATGCCCGCAAACTGGAATAGTGTAGAATTTAACCCTGTTTTATCGTTTTTACCCTTTCCCATAAAAGGAATTCACCATGAAAATTACACTGACCAAACGCCTGTGCCTGACGGCTATGCTGACGCTGGCTGCGGCTGTGTACACCTCTTCCGCATTTGCTGAAACCAGTAAACTGGTCATTGAATCCGGAGACAGTGCGCAAAGTCGTCAACAAGCCGCAATGGAAAAGGAACAATGGAACGATACGCGTCAGCTTCGCCAAAAAGTCAATAAACGTGCAGAGAAAGAGTGGGACAAAGCCGATACGGCCTTTGATAGCCGTGATAAGTGCGAGCAGAGCGCTAATATTAATGCGTACTGGGAACCTAACACCCTGCGCTGCCTCGACCGCCGTACTGGCCGCACCGTTGCCCCATAATCATTGCACTTTGAAGGATATTGAAAGGATACGATATGACTAGCGCCCTCAGTGTTAAGTTGCGCCCGCTGGAGCGTGAAGATTTACGATTCGTCCATCAGCTTGATAATAATGCCAGCGTAATGCGCTACTGGTTCGAAGAGCCTTACGAAGCGTTCGTTGAGCTGTCAGACCTGTATGACAAACACATCCACGACCAAAGCGAACGCCGCTTCGTGGTGGAGTGCGACGGTGAAAAAGCCGGACTGGTGGAATTGGTTGAAATTAACCATGTACACCGCCGGGCCGAGTTCCAGATTATTATTTCGCCGGAATATCAGGGGAAGGGTCTGGCCTCACGGGCAGCAAAGCTGGCAATGGACTATGGCTTTACCGTGCTCAACCTCTATAAGCTGTATCTGATCGTCGATAAAGAGAACGAAAAGGCTATCCACATCTACCGTAAACTCGGTTTTATGGTGGAAGGCGAGCTGATCCATGAGTTCTTTATCAACGGTCAATACCGCAACACGATTCGTATGTGTATCTTCCAGCAGCAGTATCTGGCAGAGCACAAAACGGCAGGCCCTAATCTGCTGCCGCCTACCGCTCAGTAAACACGACTAGTAGTAGTCGATCGTGTTTTCAATCGAGTAATGATGTTCAACTGCCGGCTTCACGCTCTCATCAACGATAACAAGCCGGCAGTTGATCGGATTTGCGTATTCATCGTATTTGCACGTTTGTTTGACATTGCCTAACGGATGATTGTTGAGCATGCTCACCGCGGTGTAATCTAACTTCTTCAATGGGTCAACCGACGGTTTAGCATCAACCTGCAAAGTGCTGTCCTTACTGACGGTTGTTTTGCCCAGCGGGTAGCCTTCGGCATCATATCGATACTGCACCTTCATCTCTTTCCCCGTGGCGGAAACGACAAAACCGTTATCGTCGGTATCCCACACCACACCTGCAGCAGGCAGTTCCGCCAGTTGGCATTTGCCCTGTAAACGGATCCGTTTTTCCAGCGTTTCGGCATCCCGATAGTAGTTAGCATCCAGGACCAGCGCCATACCGGTATTGTTTTCGATATCGTGCAGTTCAAGTGTATCGAAACACCCTTCCTGTGACAGGGTACCAGCGACGCGCTTGGTGACCTCACCTTTGTCGTTGAGCAGCGTTTGACTGAAATCTTTCACCGGCCCGCGCAGCGGATCGAAATCAAACTCATTGGAAAAACTGGCCATTTCCGGCGTAAAGGAAACCAGCCCTTTGGCGTTATCACACCCGACCAGCACGACACACAGGAAACCTAACAGGGTCTGTTTCTTCACATTTTTCACCGGGATAAGAAGATAATTCTCAATCATATTAGCAAATACAGTTATTTACACCAGAAATGCTAATCTTAGTCTATGTCGATCATAAAGGAGCTGATGATGAAATACGTAACAGGAATTGCCGCGATCTTACTGGCAGTTGCATCCCCACAGGTTCTGGCCGCACCTGCGTCATGTGAACGCGTGAAAAGCGATATCGAGCAGCGCATCATCAATAATGGCGTCGCAGAGTCCAGTTTTACGCTGAACATTGTCCCCAACGATCAGGCCGATCAACCTGATTCACTGGTGGTAGGACATTGTGCAAACGATACGCACAAAATTCTCTACACCCGGACTAACAGTGGAAACGCCCCTGCCAACAGCTCGCCTGCACAGGACGGGCACGTCGCCGAACCGCAATAAATCATACCCTCCGTACGCGGAGGGTTACTCCAGTTTGATATGCATTAAGATGCCATACTCATAAATGGGTAAACTCACTCTATTATTAGCATGCTATTAATTTCGCTGTAGAGACTAATATATAGCGATAACTATAATGGAGTGAGTTATGTCTGATACTGAGCAATATGGAGGCATTAGCCGCAGGATGTTAGTGAAATCCTCGGCTATAGGTTCGTTGGCGCTTGCCGCTGGCGGGTTATCGTTACCTTTTGGGATGCGCACCGCAGCTGCTGCGGTACAACAGGCGATACAACCGGCTGAAGAGAAAGTGGTTTGGGGCGCTTGTTCCGTGAACTGCGGCAGTCGTTGTGCCCTGCAACTCCACGTCAAAGATGACGAGGTCGTATGGGTAGAGTCTGATACGACCGGAGACGATATTTATGGTCAGCACCAGGTGCGTGCCTGTTTACGTGGACGCTCAATCCGTCGACGGATCAATCATCCGGATCGCCTCAATTATCCTATGAAGCGCGTGGGCAAACGCGGTGAGGGTAAATTCGAACGCATAACCTGGCAGGAAGCGCTGGATACCATCAGCACCAGTTTAAAAAATACCGTACAGAAATACGGTAATGAGGCCGTGTACATCAACTACACCTCTGGCATTGTCGGCGGCAATATTACTCGCTCCTCCCCTTATGCCTCGCTGGTCGCTCGATTGATGAACTGCTATGGCGGATTCCTGAGCCATTACGGCACATACAGTACCGCACAAATCGCGGCGGCAATGCCTTACACCTACGGCTCAAATGACGGCAACAGTACCTCCGACATTGAAAACACGAAGCTGGTGGTGATGTTCGGCAATAACCCTGCCGAAACGCGCATGAGCGGCGGTGGCATAACATACTTCCTTGAGCAGGCCCGGGAGCGTTCTAACGCCCGCATGATCGTCATCGACCCGCGTTATACCGATACCGCTGCGGGTCGTGAAGATGAGTGGATCCCTATCCGTCCGGGAACCGATGCCGCACTGGTGGCGGGAATCGCCTGGGTCCTGATTAACGAAGATCTCGTCGACCAGGCATTCCTTGACACATATTGCGTCGGTTATGACGAGAAAACCCTACCCGCTGACGCCCCCGCTAACGGACATTACAAGGCCTATATACTTGGCAATGGCGATGACGGTGTCGCTAAAACGCCCCAATGGGCCTCGCATGTCACAGGGATCCCGGCCGAGCGCATCATTAAACTGGCACGAGAAATCGGTAGTACAAAACCGGCGTATATTTGTCAGGGTTGGGGTCCACAACGTCAGGCTAACGGCGAACTGACTTCGCGCGCGATCGCAATGCTGCCAATCCTGACCGGCAACGTTGGCATCAACGGCGGCAATAGCGGTGCACGAGAATCAACCTACACCATCACGATTGAACGCATGCCGCTGCCGGATAATCCCATCAAAACCCAAATATCCTGCTTTAGCTGGACCGACGCCATCGCCCGGGGTCCGGAAATGACCGCAACCCGCGATGGCGTGCGCGGGAAAGATAAGCTCGATGTACCGATTAAATTTATCTGGAACTACAAGGACTTGAAGCGGTTACTCGTTAGAGTCACGAGAGACCTTAGTAGGCCTGAGGTCCTGCATTGAGTCAAGACCTTGTGTCATTCTTTGTGCCAGACTTGTGTCATTAGACGGGATGTCTAGACGGCTGGTCAGGACCCCCGGTGGCCTCTTTGTCAGGACTCAGGGTGGCACCGGGGAACATTGGTGTCTTAATTGTATTGAATGAGGTCTCTAACTTTTGGTCCAAAACTCATCGTTAGCTGCTCGCCAGCTCACAGCCGAACCCGAACTGTAAGCACGACCACCAGCACCAGCTTCAGCAGGAAGACGACAAGATAGACTTTATGCAGGTCCATGCGTCCTCCTGTGTCTATTGCACCACTGCACTAGATAACTAGTACAAAATAAAGTCCAGACCGAAGGCCCAGACCATAGTTAATTAATCACATTGATAATCCACCACCTGAAGTCCTGCCAACATTCAGTCCAGCCTTACCCATGCTAGGAGTCTTAACCGGGGTGTCGTTCTGTGTCTCCACCACTGGTGCCGCATCAGGCTCTACAGGAAGCTCCACAGCAGGCGCAGGGACCGGAGGTGATACGGATGTACCACCACCAGCGGAGAAGCCCTTAGCGATGGACCGGAGGCCTTTACTAATGCTCTTACCCATTGCTGTTACGCTTCGGTCTTGGTGAACTTCAGGCGTTTGACTACAGGCAGGACTGCGGTTGCAGCGCCAGTGTCCAGCTTAACTGTCGTAGCAGCTTCAGCGACAACGAAGACCTTACCGAGGATTTCCAGAGAGTGAGACTGGGTGTCACCATCACGAGATAGGACGACCGTAATATTTTCACCGTCGTGACGGAAGCAGCCGAAGCTCAGGGCCGTGAAGCGCTTAGCCAGCATGAACACGCCTTTGTCTTCACCGTTGTAATACGCGATGTCGGTACCCAGCATATCAACGATAGCGTCTTCACCAGAGAAGCCCTGTTTAGCAGCCAGACGTGACAGTGCTTTCAGTTGGGACTCATGGGCGATGATGCCGTAATCAGACACTTCAGCGCCAAAGGATGACTCGGTGCTCTCGTACAGAGCGTCCATGATAGTGTCTGCCTTAGCGGTCAGGCTACCAGTCAGGACTGGCAGCTCTACGGTCTTCAGCAGCTTGGAGGACTCCAGAACGTCAACCATGCGAGCGTTGATGGTACGGACCACATTCTCACAGATGTTCATAGCGTCCTGCTGGAGTGTGCCCTGAGTGAAACCGGTGGATGCCTTCGCGTCCCACAGTTTAGTCTGCTCCGAGATGAGGATAGCTTGTTCGATAGGCTCGACGACAATCTCCTGACCAGACGGAACGGTCACGACTTCAGGTCGCTTACCACCACGGACAGGAACGACCACAGAGCGGTCAGCCAGAGTGTGAGCAATGATTGGGGTAGGCAGGCTATTGCGGGTAGGCAGGACTTCTACAGGGAACGGGATGTTCTCCTGAGCGGACTTAAGAACACCATTCAGCATGGTCTTAACCAGCTTAGCCAGCTCAAAGGCATAGACCTGCGGGTCAGCGTTAGTCGGCAGACCTTCATTAATCTGAATGTTGTCAGTGTCGGTGATGCGTACTGGCTCAATACCAAACTGATACGCGTCTTTAATCATGTTCATAATCTCTCTCCTTAATGAAATCTTGATGTCCCCAGCCACAGGTCAGGGACAGAAGGTGTGTGTGTGTTCTTAGATGGAGTCCATCCAGTTGCTACCGGAATCAATATCAGCGATGACAGCAGCACGGGAACGACCAGCAGAATGGGTAGCGTTGCGGAGGTTCTCTCCATAAGCACGACGCTCAGCTTTGACCTGTTCGCGGCGCTGTAGCTCTTTCTGCCACTCTGCGTCTGTCATGTTCTCTTCACGCATACGGTCTGCCTGAAGTCTCTGCTCTTTGGCGATACGCTCGGCCTCAGCTCGTTTGTTAAGCTGGCGACGCTGGTAGGCTGTCATCAGTTCATTACTGAAGAAGTTGCCGATGGTCACGCCAGCTTCAGCCAGCGCTTCCAGCATTTCCATTGCCTCGCGGCTGGTGGACGGCAGTCCTGACAGATAGCCCGGAATCAGGGTCTTAATAGCGAATGACAGCGGATAGGGCTGACCGTCCAGACTCACAGTGTTTTCATAAAGGTTGATGTCGGTGACTGACAGCTTCCAGTTGTTGTTGTTGAACATCATAGGTAATTCTCCTCTTGAGAGTTGAGACTATCGGTATCGCAGACGCAGTAGCGCCTACGGGTCTCCCCGCATCGGTCATCTCAAAAGGTTTAAATTAAGGTTTACGGTCCGGAGATTTCCGGAGCGGTCAAGACTCCAGTTTCGCAAAGGCTCGGCGTAACTGATTATTCAAATCACGGTCCACCAGCATGGATATCAGCTCGTCTCGACTGTAGTAAGGGCGCTCGGGGTCTTCGACACCAAGTCTCAGCAGAGACAGCAGATGACGTGTAGGAAGACCACGGTAACGGAGGGTCGCTTTGCCGATAGGTGTGCGAGGGTCAATCATCTTAGAGTCCCTCCAGCTTGCCGGATTGGGCCTGCTTCAGGAGGTGCTCTTGCTTCTGCTGGTCGGTGCCAGTGAAGGCAATAAGGATGCCTCTCAGCCTATCGACTGTCGCAGGCTTACCGAAGACCTCCAGCCCCTTAGCATTGAACCGGAAGTTATAACCACCTGCTGAGAACTTCTGGTCTGACGGCTTAATGATACGAAAGCAGTCGGAATACTTCGGATTTACAGACCACTCGTTGCTGATTGGGTTCTTACGAAAGAGACCACGATGCTGAAGAAGTGCGGTCATTAGCTTCTGAGCGGGTAGACCATAGGTTTTGCAGTAGTCACCCCAAGTCACGCCTCGACGGTTAGCGGACTGAGCGGCGGCTCGGGTCTTCTGCTCTTCCAGTTGAAGGACTCGACGCTCTAACGTCTGAATATGGTCGTAACACTTGGCGCGGAGGTGAACGGAATAGCCAGCGACCAGAATAAAAGTATGCTTACGGTCGAGACGATACATTGTTCGGCTCTCACCTTTCGCGTCCTTGTATACTTCCTCGCCAACGCGCCCAAATTTGGACCCGTTAAGCTCGCTGCTCAAAGTTGAGCTGCCAGAATCTCGCTGCTCAGTTTTGGACCCGTTAAGCTCTTCGACCATATTACGAATATCTCGTAAAACGTGTTTATGTTCTTTTCCTGTCAGCTCCGCAATTTCAACTGAGGTCATGGACACAAGCTGGTCGAGGTTAATGATGCTGATTTCTTGTTGAGACATTTACGTGTACTCCTTTTGTTTGCACCCTGAAGTCGCACCCTACTGACCTACTCAAGCCCCCACGTAAAGGGAGACCAGCAGGCAACAGGACGCAAACAGAATGACTTGAGGTAATTGTGATGTGGTCTGCGATGACCATTGCGGTGATTGGTTCGGTCGGAAAAGTTTTCCGTTCGGATAAGGCGGATTTTCTGCCTATTCCTCAGCTTTGAGCACTGCTCAGTTTTGGGGACGTTAAGCAGGTTTCCATTTTCGCGACCTGTGATAGAGCCACCCGTTCACTCCGCAATTTTACCGGAGTGGTCCTCATGAAGGTGGAGACCCATGTTACTCTTTTTAACAAACCCGTTTTCTGGGTTGGTTAGATAGCGTCTGACAGAGGAGGTCTCTTCCAGCCATATAAAGGTGCGACCGCATGTCAAGACGAGCTGTAAGGACTCCAGATGGTGAGCGGTGATAAACTTAAGCCAATGAGATGACTGAAGAACGCTAACGAGCTGGAGGTCATACAGGAGGTCTGACAGAGGCGGTCACAGACCTTGACTACTTAGGAGAGATACTTAATGTCGGTTGACCAGATGCTCGCATGTTCTGACGCATCAGACTCAGAGGCAAGGTTGGTCTCCCTATAGTGATAGTTTAGGGGGGTGTCCCTATAGTGAGGGTGTATTCCAGCCCAGAGCTGGCGCGGCTCTCAGGACAGGCACTGATCGTTGTAGTCCAGCCACGTGTAATCCTCTCGGTCCTTCAGAACCTTAGCCAGACTCACAGCCGTAGCCTGAAGCACGCTATTAACGTGGCGCAGGTAGCGAGGAGACGGTGAACGACCCGTGATGGCGGTGTATGACTTGGCAGTGTTGCGGGAGAAGATGTCGTTGGTGCTATATAAGGCAGAGAACAGGTACGCCTTAGATACCGGGAGTCCAGCACCAACAGCGCCACTGGTAGCCCGCGAGAGTCCTGTGAACACATCGTCAGCCCATGGGTACGCCTCAACAAGCTGAGAATAAGAGAGACATCCAGTCTCAATCAGCCACGCACGGACAGCCCGATTGTCGATGACCACAGGAGGCTTACCTGTGCGGGCCTTGGGTTCGTCATATGTCGGTGCTGGTAGCTGTTGCTGGTGGTCGGAATCGTCACCGAAGAAGGCCGCATTGTCAGACTCGGTGTAGCACTGAATTGTAATGGCCATGTATGGTCCTCCTCTTAAGGTTTTGATTGGGGTGGAGGACGGGCCGTCTCTCCTAAGGTGATAGTTAAGGGTCTGAACCCTAAACACCCTAAGGTGAGGGGATATTTAAGTCGCTGAAAGGCAATGAAAATTTGGAGGACCTGAGTTAGGGAACCAGTTTAAATAAAGACACATAGACAGACTTAAAGTGGGACAGCCGAAGGCGGACCAGTGGGCCTATAGTCAGGAGGGATTATGATTATTATCACCCTCCATAACTTCAGTCCTGACTTCAGTAACACAAGGTTCAACCATCAGGAACAATCATGGTCTCCACCTTGTGTCTTCCTACTTAAAGAAGCGCCACTTTAAGCGCATCAGCCAGTCTCTTCACTGCGTGTCCCCGACCATACAAATCGTATGTGATGGACTGCGAGCTGTGACCTAAGATGCCTTGAGCATCCACCAGATTGACTCCACGCTCTTTCATTCTGGTCGCTAGCCAGTGCCTCAGACTGTGGAGAGAGACATCCGTAGCGTCTCCCAGAGCTTCAGTCAGGACCCTTGAGTTAAACCAGTTTGAGTAGGCGCTCGGAGTCATCCCGAAGAGAGGACCCTCGTCAGGCTGCGTGTCTACCCATGAGAGGAAGGACGCTAAGTCGAATCCATGCACACCATCGGTCAACGGCACAAGTCGGACTGAATGCTTGTTCTTCACTGACTTGCCGTCCCCATCTTCATTGATGTCGATACAGACCAGTCCATTGTCCAAGGTTACGATGTCACGTTTAGTCAGGTGGCAGACCTCAGCAGACCGAGCGCCAGTGACCACAGACACCAGAGACGCCCATCTACGGGCCTCTGAGGTCGTGTGAGCCGTATGTCGTGTGAACTGATACTCAGACTCAACACGGACCAGAAGTCTCTCCAACTCCTCGTCAGTGAACGCTCTGCGCTTGGAGTCAACATCCTTGGTCAGCTTCATCCGTTCGATAGGGTTACGGCCCTCCAGATGCCCATTCATAAGACCATAATCAAGACACATCTTCGCCTTGGTCAGCAGCTTGTTAATCGTCGACGGTCTCACCTCAGCAGCCAGCATAGAGTCCCTGACAGCCAGCCACCCAGAGCGGGACATCAGGTCCATGTCTTCAGGCAGGAACCGGGAGACAGTATTGAGTGAGGACGACAGGTCCTTGTAGCTGGATGTCTTCAGGGTCTGGACCTTCTCAGCCAGCAGCGAGGACACTAGGCTTGAAAAAACTACAGATGGTTGGCGCTCTCTCGTGAATACTTGTGGGCTGACCCCCTGCTCGATCCTCAGAATTGACGTAGAGTCGCCTATAGTTGAGTCATCAGTAAGGTTATTATCATCAATCAGCTTAATCAGACCAGAGGTATCACCAGTGTCTACCCTCTGCTGTGCTGCGGTCAGGACTTCAAGCGCTAACCTTATGCCCTTCTGCTGGTCCAGACTCAATGCTTGCGTAGCGGCTAGCTCCTTCAGGTTGGACTTCTCGTCGACCAGAGTAGCGACCTCAATTCCATTCCAGTAATCGTCACTAGCGTCTGTCAGGAACTGCTCAGCCATAGACCGGAGATGCTCTGTAAGCTCCTGTAGTGAGACTTCAGGCCTATCCAACATGAAGGCCTTAGCGGTGGCTGCAAGCTCTCTCTGACGCATTGTGGCTACTCTCCTGTCTGTGCTGCGGGTCGATACTGAAAGAAACGGTGTGGTCTGTCCCTTGAGTCTGAAGCGGATAGTATATCGACCGTTAGCTCTACGGACTATCTGTGGCGTAGCGAGCCTTGCGAGCAAGTGCGGGACTGCAAGGTCCTTGATTTGTGTCAGCCTTGTGTCAGGACTTGAGGTGTAGACTTGCTGATACAGATAGGGAGACCCAGAGAAAGAACTGGATGCATATACAGTATTATCATGGTTAATGTCAGTCATATCAGGACCTTAAGTAGCGTTGAGTCAACTACTTCAAGTCCATCCATCCGTCTGACAGTGGAGTCTATCTGGAACTACGCGGGCAACACCATTACTAATCAGCACTCAGATATCAATAAAACGCATGAGATCCTTCAGGATGATACGAAATGCGAAATGATAGTGGTCATCGAAAATTTCATGACATCCTCGGCGAAATACGCCGATATCCTGCTGCCGGACCTAATGACCGTCGAACAGGAAGACATCATTCCTAACGACTATGCGGGCAACATGGGATACCTCATTTTTATTCAACCCGCGACGTCACCGAAGTTCGAACGCAAACCGATCTACTGGATAATGAGCGAAGTCGCCAAACGCCTTGGCAATGATATCTATCAACGGTTTACCGAAGGCCGTACTCAGGAACAGTGGCTCCAGTATCTGTATGCAAAAATGCTGGCCAAGGACCCCGCGCTCCCTTCTTATGACGAGCTGAAAAAAATGGGGATCTATAAACGCAAAGATCCTAACGGGCATTTTGTCGCTTATAAAAAATTCCGCGACGATCCGAAGGCCAATCCGCTCAAAACACCGTCTGGAAAGATTGAAATTTACTCCAGCCGGCTGGCGAAAATTGCCAACACATGGGAGTTGCAGAAGGATGAAGTAATTAGCCCACTTCCCGTCTACGCCTCCACGTTTGAAGGGTGGGACGATCCCAAACGCAGCGCATTTCCGCTGCAGTTGTTTGGCTTCCATTACAAATCCCGTACGCACTCCAGCTACGGCAATATCGATGTTCTGCAGGCGTCCTGTCGTCAGGAAGTGTGGATCAATCCCGTCGATGCCCAAAAACGTGGTATTGCAAATGGCGATATGGTGCGGGTCTTTAACGACCGCGGGGAAGTACGTATTCCGGCCAAAGTGACGCCACGGATCCTGCCTGGCGTCAGCGCAATGGGCCAGGGTGCATGGCACGATGCGGATATGGCCGGCGACAAAATTGACCATGGCGCCTGCGTCAATACGCTGACAACACAGCGCCCTTCACCGCTGGCAAAAGGCAACCCACAGCACACTAATCTGGTCGAGATCGAGAAGGTTTAAGGACTAACCCATGACAACTCAGTATGGATTTTTTATTGATTCCAGTCGTTGCACCGGGTGCAAAACCTGCGAGCTGGCCTGCAAAGACTACAAAGACCTCACCCCTGACGTCAGTTTCCGGCGGATTTACGAATACGCAGGTGGTGACTGGCAGGAAGACAACGGTGTCTGGCACCAGAACGTTTTTGCCTACTATCTCTCCATCTCCTGTAACCACTGCGAGGATCCGGCCTGCACCAAGGTTTGTCCAAGTGGTGCGATGCATAAGCGTGAGGATGGTTTTGTGGTGGTCGATGAAGACGTGTGCATTGGCTGTCGCTATTGTCATATGGCCTGCCCGTACGGTGCGCCACAGTACAATGCTGCAAAAGGACATATGACCAAGTGTGATGGCTGCCATGATCGTGTTGCAGACGGCAAAAAGCCCATCTGCGTCGAGTCCTGTCCGCTGCGTGCGCTGGATTTTGGCCCCATCGACGAACTGCGCAAAAAACATGGTGAACTGGCTGCCGTCGCCCCGCTGCCGGGTGCGCACTTCACCAAACCAAATATTGTGATCAAACCAAACGCCAATTGCCGCCCGACCGGGGATACCACGGGTTTTCTGGCTAATCCAAAGGAGGTGTAAAATGGGAAATGGATGGCATGAATGGCCGCTGGTACTGTTCACGGTGCTGGGCCAGTGCGTAGCCGGGGCGCTGATCGTCAGTGGTTACGGCTGGCTGACCGCTAAAGACGAGTTGGCAAAACAACGTATCGTTCGCAGTATGTTTTTTCTCTGGCTGGTAATGGGCATCGCCTTTCTCGCCTCGATCATGCATTTAGGTTCGCCGCTGCGCGCGTTTAACTCGCTGAACAGAATTGGCGCATCGGCGCTAAGTAACGAAATCGCCAGCGGTTCGCTGTTTTTCGCCGTCGGTGGCCTGTGGTGGCTGGTGGCGTTTCTCGGTAAAATGCCCGCAGCGTTAGGTAAAATCTGGATGCTGTTGAGCATGTTGCTGGGCCTGGTATTTGTCTTTGCGATGACCAACGTCTACCAGATAGACACCGTCCCAACCTGGTATAACGGCTATACTACACTGGCGTTTTTCATGACGATGCTGCTCAGTGGACCGCTATTTGCCGCTCTGCTGCTGCGTGCTGCAGGTGTTTCTTTTAACGCCGCCAGATTCGCCGGTATCAGCGTATTGGCTCTGCTGGTTACGGTGGCCGTTATTGTGCTGCAGGGACTGTCACTCGGCGAGATCCACAGTTCGGTACAATCCGCCAGCGCGCTGGTTCCCGACTACGGCAGTTTACAGGTCTGGCGTGTGCTGCTGCTGGCCGCGGGTCTGGGTTGCTGGATATGTCCGTTGATCCGTCGCAAAGGACCGTCAGTTGGCGGGTTGGCGCTCGGGTTAATTCTGGTGCTTGTCGGTGAAATCATTGGCCGCGGTTTGTTTTACGGTTTACATATGACAGTCGGAATGGCTGTCGCAGGTTAACTTTCGGGTGCGGGGCAACCCGCACTGTTCAGGATTGTTTGCATGACCCATTTTTCACAACGTGACAACTTTTCTACCGCAGCGCGCGTGCTCGGCGCGCTATTTTACTATGCCCCAGACAGTGCGGAAGCTTCGGCACTGGTCAGTGCGTTAAGAACCGATGGCTGGCAGGCGCAGTGGCCGCTTGAAAAGACAACGCTTTCGCCGTTAGTCGCTCAGTTTCAGGCTGAGGCCGATGAGTCTCTCCCGCAGGCCTGGCAACGTCTGTTTGTTGGACCTTATGCGCTCCCTTCTCCGCCATGGGGATCCGTCTGGCTGGATCGTGAAAACGTGTTGTTTGGCGACTCCACGCTGGCATTACGTCAGTGGATGCGGGACAACGGCATCCAGTTTGCCATGCAGCAAAATGAGCCAGAAGATCATTTTGGTTCCCTGCTGTTGCTGACGGCCTGGCTTGCCGAGAACGAACGCCACACCGAGTGCGAGCAACTGCTGGCCTGGCATCTGTACCCATGGTCATCACGCTTTCTTAATGTGTTTATCGAAAAAGCCGATCACCCGTTCTACCAGGCGCTTGGTGAGCTGGCGCGCCTGACGCTGGCACAGTGGCAATCACAGTTACTGATCCCGGTAGCCGATAAGCCTTTGTTCCGTTAATTTCGTCACAGGCAGGAATTGTCCTGCCTGTGGTGCATCCTGTTGCGCACGCTGAGCTTTTGCTTCTGTTGCCTAATAGCCGCAAAATAGAGCGTCTGAATTTTCCAGTCTGGCCACTCATGCATCATTTACATGCTTACCCTGACCTGCGTGCCATGTTCCGCCGCCTGCTGTTCGCCGCGTTGATTGGCGTCCTTGCTGCGCTGGCCGTCGCAGGATTTCGTCATGCCATGCTGCTTCTCGAATGGTTGTTTCTGAGCAACAACACGGGAAGTCTGGTCAACGCAGCGACAAACCTTTCGCCTTTAAGGCGTATGCTGACACCTGCACTCGGCGGCCTGGCGGCTGGATTACTACTGTGGGGTTGGCAAAAATTTAACCGTTTACGTCCGCAGGCTCCCACTGATTATATGGAAGCCCTGCAAACCGACGGACAATTTGACGTCAGTGCAAGCCTGGTGAAATCGCTGGCCTCTTTACTGGTCGTCGCCAGCGGGAGCGCCATCGGACGTGAAGGTGCCATGATTTTACTGGCGGCGCTGGCGGCCTCCTGCTTTGCTCAACGCTTTACCCCGCGTACAGAATGGAAGTTATGGATTGCCTGCGGCGCCGCTGCAGGTATGGCTGGAGCCTATCATGCCCCGCTGGCGGGCAGTTTATTTATTGCCGAAGTATTGTTTGGCACGCTGATCCTCGCCTCACTGGGGCCGGTAGTGGTGTCCGCCGTAGTCGCATTACTCACCACCAATCTGCTTAGCGACAGCAATGCACTGCTGTATACCGTGCACCTGTCGCGGGAATTACATGCTCTGGAATACGTTATGATTGTCAGCACCGGTCTGGCTGCTGGCATCTGCGGACCGCTCTTCATGTGGTTGATGACCGCCAGCCATAATGTATTTTTGCGCTTAAAACTCTCGCCACCGTGGCAACTGGCGCTTGGCGGGTTGATCGTTGGCCTGCTTTCATTGCTCACGCCTACGGTCTGGGGTAATGGCTACAGCGTGGTGCAGTCATATTTACTTTCACCACCGCTGCTGGCCGTGGTTAGCGGGATTTTTATCTGCAAATTACTGGCGGTGCTTGCCAGCAGTGGATCCGGTGCCCCGGGTGGCGTGTTTACGCCAACGCTGTTTGTCGGCTTGTCGGTGGGCATGTTGCTGGGTCAGGTATGGGGATTATGGCTTCCAGGCTCGGATGAGATTGCTATTTTACTGGGATTAACGGGGATGGCCACGCTGCTGGCGGCTACCACGCATGCACCAATAATGTCGACGCTGATGGTTTGTGAAATGACCGGGGAGTATCGCCTGCTCCCCGGATTACTGATCGCCTGTGTCCTGGCGTCGGTGCTGTCGCGTACGTTACGCCACGACTCTATCTACCGACAGCACGCTGCCGAGCATTGACAGGCGGATGTACTGAGACAGTTCACGCTGCTCTGCACGAGGCAGATAAGGCAGTTCACCGATCAGCGGTGCAGGTAATTTTTTACCCAGCACATCAATGATTTCCGCATAATGTGCCAGCCCCGGGTTAATGCGATTCGCAACCCAGCCAATCAGCGGCAGCCCGTCGCTGGCTATCGCCTGCGCGGTGAGGATCGCGTGATTAATACAGCCTTCCTGGATACCCACTACCATCAGCACCGGCAGTTGTTCCTGCACCACCCACTCCGATAACGGACGCAGATCGTTCATCAAGCTCCGCCAGCCTCCGGTGCCTTCCACGACAACGTGATCGACTTTTTCGCTGAGGCTTGCGAGACCGTTGGATAACAGGGTGTAATTGACCGGACCACTATGCGCCACGCTACTTTCATCTTCGCTCAACGCAATTGGGTTAATCGCCTCATAGGGCAGCTCGATAGATGACACACTTTGCAGTACCAGTGCATCTTTGTTGCGCAGACCTTCGGGCGTCTCTTTGCTGCCTTTGGCTACAGGTTTGTAACCCGCAACGCTTTTACCCCCTGACGCTAACGCTTGTAGTAATGCGCGGGAAACCACGGTCTTCCCAACAGAAGTGTCTGTACCTGTAATAAAGAAACGCTTCAGCATCACTAACTCCACCGTTATGCTTTGAAAATATAAGTCAGGAAAATAAAACAGTGGAGAAAGTCTAAGGTATGACGACCAGGATCAGCTTGAGATAGCGCAATTTTTCGTACAACAGTTAAAAAATGTTAACCCTGTAATAGACGAATCAACAAAGAACCGTTATACATCGCGTCCTTCACGAGTGCCGCCCCCGCCATCGTCCCCTGATTGGTAAACTGGGTACTTTCAACGACTATATGCTGACTGTAAGCCGGAAGCGCCTGCTGACGAATGCTGTCAGCGATGGTTGGGAACAATATATCTGCCGCTTTACTGAGCGGAGAGCCAATCAATATCTTTTGCGGGTTGAACAAATTCACCATGATGGCAAGAATTCGACCGACGTGGGTCCCAACGCCGCTAATGATATCTTTCGCCAATAAATCACCCTGCATGGCCGCCAGACACAGCGCGTCTACCGTTAACGGTTGTCCATGTAGAGAAGAACTCATTGACTGCTTCAGGCGCACCTGCGCCAATTCGAGCACGCTATCGACGCTGGCGATTGTTTCCAGACAACCATGGTTGCCGCAGTAGCAGCGTTTACCGTAGGGATCGACCTGCGTATGGCCAATCTCCACCAGGCTACTGCTGCCTGCATGCAGCAAATGGCCGTCAGTGATCACCCCTGCACCCACGTTATGATCGATCACCACCTGAATGACGTCGCGCGCACCGCGCGATGCGCCAAAAAGCGCCTCGGCCATCGTCCAGGCGCTGATATCGTGCTGAATATACACCGGCACGCCGGTATGGTTCTCAAGCGCTTCGCCCAACGGCATCTCTTTGACATCTTCGTAAAATGGCATGCGATGAACGATACCGTTTTCAGTATCAATAATGCCGGGTAAGGTGATGGCGATGGAGGTTAAGCGCTCCAGCTTTTGCTGGTGGCGGATGAAAAACTGATCGACCTGGGTTATCACGCGATCCAGCAACGGCGTTTCACTGACCAGTGGCATGTCCAGGCAATCTTCAACCACCAGCTTGCTGCTCAGATCGCGTAGCGCCAGAAAAATCTCGCCACGACTGATACGAATGGATAAGTAGTGCCAGGCCTCCGTTTCGACAACCAGCCCAACGGCCGGACGACCACGGCTACCCGCTTCCTTAATCTCCAGCTCTTGCACCAGATGCGCTTCGAGCATTTCGCGGACAATTTTGGTAATGCTGGCAGGCGCCAATTGTGCCAGGCGGGAGAGATCAATACGCGATACCGGACCCAGCTGATCAATCAGGCGATAAACCGCACCCGCATTGGTCTGCTTAATTTGATCGATATGCCCAGGCTGACTATCAGCAACCACCACTTACTCCCTTTATTTTCGCGCTCCGAAATAATCTGCGGGCTATGGTGAAGCACTTCAATGGCTTCCGTCAACTTTTTACTTAGCCTTGTGATTTACTGCACATTTTCGCCCATTTTTAAACTAAATTAACCGCTCTGAACGGCCGCCAGAAGCTGCTCGCGAAAACGTTGCGCGGCGTGACTTTGCTCATGATGCTTTGGCCACACTAACCACATTTCCGAGACAGCATCTTCTTCCGCTATCGGGATCCAACACATTTCATACAGTTGCACCCGTTTAAAAGAAGCAGGAAGTATAGAAACCCCTAATCCTGCGGCCACCAGCCCAATGATAGTCATCGCCTCGCCAACCTCCTGCGCAATCGTCGGCTTCAGTCCATAGCGACGCATCAGGCCCAGAATATCGTCATACAACCCTGTCCCCACATGGGGGTCAAAAAAGACAAATGGCTCATTCGCCAGCTCGGCCAACGTGACCACGGGTTTTTGCGCCAACGGATGCGCGCGTGGGATCATCGCCATCAGTGGTTCATGCAGAATGATTTCACGCTCCAGCGTTTCCGGAAGCTGCGTATTACGCAGAAGTCCCAAATCCAGCGTTCCTTCATTGAGCGGGGCAATTTGCTCACGCGTGTTCATTTCACGGGTTTGCATATGCACTGCCGGGTAGCTTTGGCGAAACAGCGATAACGTATCTGAAACCGCTTTGATAAACGGCGCGGACGACGTAAAGCCGATACGCAATTCCCCTGCTTCTCCCAGATGCAAACGCTCAGCCCTGGCGGCGGCTTCATTAACCAGCCCGAGGATCTGCCGACTGTCCGCCAGAAACTGCTTTCCGGCAGAGGTCAGCGCCACGCTACGGTTAGTTCGGGCAAGTAACCGGGCACCAACCTGCTGCTCAAGGATCTGGATCTGCTGGCTTAGCGGCGGTTGCGAAATGTTTAACCGCGCCGCAGCCCGACCAAAATGCAACTCTTCGGCAACGGCCACAAAGTAACGTAAATGACGCAGTTCGATATTCATATTTTAAAAGTATTATTTGAGATTATTAATATATTAGACAGAATATTGTGATTTTCATACTCTTAAGGCTGGTCCTGTAGACGTAATTGAATGAGCAAGGATTTCAAGTGAGCCGTACAACAACTGTCGATACCGCGCCAACAAGCGATGTTGATGAACAGATAGTTACCCCGCCGGATGGTTTTATCAAACGCGGAACATCCCCATTTATGCGCGTCACGCTGGCGCTGTTTTCTGCCGGACTGGCGACTTTTGCCCTCCTCTATTGCGTTCAACCCATACTGCCAGTGCTCTCGCACGAGTTTGGGGTTTCTCCCGCAAGCAGCAGTATCTCGCTTTCCATCTCGACGGCGATGCTGGCGATAGGGTTACTGTTTACCGGCCCACTTTCAGATGCTATTGGCCGCAAGCCGGTGATGGTTACCGCGCTGCTGCTCGCCTCTTGTTGTACGCTGCTTTCAACGATGATGACCAGCTGGCACGGTATTTTAATCATGCGTGCTCTGATAGGACTTTCACTGAGCGGCGTCGCAGCGGTAGGGATGACCTATCTGAGTGAAGAAATTCATCCCAGTTTCGTCGCCTTCTCAATGGGCCTGTATATCAGCGGTAACTCAATTGGCGGAATGAGTGGTCGCTTGATCAGCGGCGTGTTTACCGACTTTTTTAACTGGCGTATCGCGCTGGCGGCGATCGGCTGTTTTGCCCTTGCCTCTGCGCTGATGTTCTGGAAAATCTTACCGGAATCCCGTCATTTCAGACCCACATCGCTGCGCCCGAAAACGTTGTTTATCAACTTCCGTTTGCACTGGCGCGACAAAGGTTTGCCGCTGCTGTTTGCGGAAGGTTTTTTACTGATGGGATCGTTTGTCACGCTGTTTAATTATATCGGCTACCGCCTGATGCTCTCCCCGTGGGAGCTCAGCCAGGCGGTTGTAGGTTTGTTATCTGTGGCGTATCTGACCGGGACATGGAGTTCGCCAAAGGCGGGTTCTATGACCACTCGTTATGGCCGTGGCCCGGTAATGCTCTTTTCAACAGGCGTGATGCTGGTTGGACTTTTGATGACCCTGTTCACATCGCTATGGCTGATCTTCGCCGGGATGCTGCTCTTTTCAGCCGGGTTCTTTGCCGCGCACTCCGTAGCAAGCAGTTGGATTGGACCACGAGCAAAACGCGCTAAAGGCCAGGCTTCTTCCCTGTATCTGTTCAGCTATTATCTGGGATCCAGTATTGCCGGTACGCTGGGCGGTGTGTTCTGGCACAGCTATGGCTGGAACGGCGTGGGCGGATTTATCGCCCTGATGCTGGTGTTGGCGTTGCTGGTCGGTGCGCGTTTGCACCATCGTCTGCACGTATAATCCGCGATGCCCGGGTTCCGGGCATCACCTTCATCACCCTGGCTGTAACGTCTGAGCCGCCATCTGCAGAGCAACAACTGTCCCGTTCATCACTATATGCAGCAAAATTGGCATCAACAGACCGTTGCTTTTCAGTCTGGCCAGGATCAACACCTGCGACACAAGAAACAACATCAGCAACGTGCGTAGATCCACATACTGCGTATGCATGATGGCAAAAATGACCGATACCACAACTGACGACAGCCAGGTTTTATTATTGAACCAGTACTGGAACGCGTTGAATAAACAGCCTCTGAAAACAATTTCTTCATAAACTGGCGCGATAAATATCAGGGTCAACGTAGATAACCACAACGCATAACTACTTAAGGATATTTGGCTGGTCACCCACGCTTCGGTTTGTCTGAGCCCCAAAATCAATGGCAGGATAAGCTGAATAAACAGCAGCGCCGCGAACAAAATGGCAAACCACCTGGCGTTGAAAATGCCTTTGCCCAGTCCCTCTCTTTTTCTAAAGAAGAAATAATACAGCGGAACCAGCACAACAAATTCCAGCGCAAACAGCAGCGGAAAAAGTAACCCTTTGGCAAGCAGGTCCTGACTCGCGGGGAAAAACAACGGGGTAAACGTAAGGCCAAACATCAGTAAAAACATTGAAAAGCAGCCAGCAACTGCTTTGGTCCTGGCGATATACAGGTTGTCGGCATCCTGTGACATACAATCTCCTTGCGCTCATCGAAGATAAGCTGATGAATTATCGATATATGATAAAAATTCTCATTATCACTGACAACCTACCAACTTTTACGCAATGCCCATGGGGACAATGCCAAAACCCTATTTACTCTGAAACATCACCGTCAACTACTCAGGGGAGAATCCGCCAGCGGCAACGAAAAACGGAAGCAGGCCCCTGCCGTTGAGTTAACCAGATGTATATCTCCTCCATGCAGTTCGAGCATTCTACGCACGATCAGTAAGCCCAGGCCGCCGCGCTCGGCCCGCTGCTCACGGGGAATTAACGCGGTCGGGCGCTGAAACAATACTTCTCGCACAGCGTCTTCTACCCCTGGCCCGCTGTCCTGCACTTCGGCTAACAAACGGTCTTCATCACGCCAGACTTTTAGCCGCACTTCGCCTCCGTCAGGCGTATGACGGATAGCGTTATCCAGCAAATTCGTCACGACTCTTTCTATCATCGATAAATCGGCATTCACCAGCGGTAACGGCCCCGTTACATCAAGGTGCAACTGCAAATGACGCGTGGCAACAGGGAGATCAAATTTCTGTGCCACGTCCTGGATCAATTCACCAATAGCAAAACGTTCACGCTGCGGTTTTATACCGCCATGCTCCAGCCTTGCCAGCTCAAACAGCTGTTGTGACAGATGACGAACTTTATGCCCCTGGCGCAGCGCGATGCTAAGATAATGCCGATTTTCCTCCGGCGTCATCGTATCGGCTTTCAGCGACAGCATTTCCAGATACCCCAACAGCGAAGTCAACGGCGTGCGTAGGTCGTGCGAAATATTGGCAATAAACTCTCTGCGCTGACGATCGCTGTCTGCTAATAAATCCCACTGCTGGGCAATTTTCTGCGCTAACTCAATAAACGCATTGTTCAGCAGCGCTATTTCATTCTCCGGGACCGGTTCGGGATTTTTTTGTGCCAATTGTTTGATGACGGTAATGCTGTCCTTCTCCAGTTTTACCACCTGTCCGGTTAGCCTTTTTACTGGATTCGTCACCCATCGCCACACCAGAAAACCTGCAATTCCACCGGCGAATAAAACCAGTATTAACGTCCAGGCCACGGTATTCCAGAGCGTTTTTTGCCAGGCGGTATTCGCCAGCATATTCAGATCTTCGCCCTGCAGAATAATGTACAAATAGCCATGTAGCTCACCGTTATATAAAACTGGCGCGGCGCTGAATACCTTTTGCTGGCTGCTACGCGGATCGTTGCCATAGACGGGCAACGCATCTGATTTAAGGAAATCCTGTATCGGCTGTACGCTAATTTTCTGCCGCTGGATATGCCCCGGCGGTGCGGCATCAGCAAGTATTTCACCTGATGGTGAAACCAGATACAGCTCCACGCTGGGGTTGAGCGTCATCAGGTGATTAAACAATCCTTTTAAGGTCTGGCGATTAATCTGCCCGCTGGTATCAATAAGCGACTCACTTTTGACAATCTTGCTCGCCAGCTCCAGCGAGAGCCTTTGCACCATGGCGTCGCCATACTGTTTACTGCTGCGGATCTGGACAACACTGACGGTAACCGCACAAATCAGCATAATGGCGGTAAAGACGAGGGTCAGACGCTGGCTCAGCGACAGGCGATAAATCATGGCTGATGCTCCGCGTTAACCGCAGCAAGCTTATAGCCTCGTCCCCAAACCGTGAGAATAATTTCCGGCTCGGCAGCATCCTTTTCAATTTTGGTCCGCAGGCGATTAATATGACTGTTCACCGTATGCTCATACCCTTCATGCTGGTAGCCCCACACCTGATCTAACAGCGCCTGACGGGAAAAGACCTCGCCTGGATGACGGGCGAAAAAATAGAGCAGATCGAATTCGCGCGGCGTTAAATCGAGGGATTTACCATGCAGCCGGACTTCCCGGGCTAATGGGTCAATCTCTACGCCATGAACGGTGATAATCCCCGCCTCCATACGTAGGTTCTGACTCATCGCTTCCTGACGACGAAACAATGCCTTTACCCGGGCCATCAACTCCAGCACCGAGAAAGGTTTGGCCAGATAATCATCGGCACCCATTTCCAGCCCCAATACACGGTGCGTTTCACTGGTGCGGGCGCTGATGATAATGACGGGCAAATAAAAACTCATTTGGCGAATGCGACGACAAATCTCCAGCCCGTCGACACCCGGCAGCATCAGATCGAGGATAACGGCATCCCAGACGTGTTTCTCCAGTTGTTCAAGCGCACGAGCTCCGTCTGCCTCATGAACAATCTCGTAACCCTCATCCTTCAGGCTAAGCTGCAAAAGTGAGGCAATATCGCTGTCATCTTCCACCAAAAATATCTTTTTCGCGCCTGCCATCAGTGTCATCCCCCTCTCGTCGTGCTGAAAGCTTACCTCAGGCAAGGGGCGGAAGTTATCACAAAATTTTTAACTTTTCGTGAGGATCCAGGGATACGCATGCGAGCAGTATGTCGTTATAGACACGTCAGACATCAACAGGGAAACGTCGCTTGTTTTCCTTAACATGAAAATAAGAAGGAAAAGTCATGCTAAAAAAACGTCCACTTCGGGAAGCAGATGTTACAGCCGAGTCAGTATTTTTTATGCAACGACGACAGATCCTCAAAGCACTTGGGATAGGTGCTGCTGCGGCCACGCTGTCCTCCCCTACACAGGCTAATTTGCTGGATTGGTTTAAAGGCAACGATCGTCCACCCGCACCCGCAGGCAAAGCGCTTGAGTTCACAAAGCCCGAACGCTGGCAAAACAGCCTATCACTGACGCCAGAAGACAAGGTGACGGGCTACAACAATTTCTACGAATTTGGTCTGGATAAAGCCGATCCTGCGGCCAATGCCGGTAGCCTGAAAACCGATCCCTGGACGTTAACCATCAGCGGTGAGGTCAACAAACCTTTAACCTTAGATCATGATGCGCTGACCACACGCTTTCCATTAGAAGAGCGTATTTATCGGATGCGTTGCGTTGAGGCCTGGTCAATGGTTGTGCCGTGGGTGGGTTTTCCGTTGCATAAATTACTGGCGCTGGTTGAGCCAACTAGTCACGCCAAATACGTCGCTTTTGAAACACGCTACGCCCCTGATGAAATGCCGGGCCAGAAAGACCGCTTTATTGGCGGTGGGTTGAAATATCCCTATGTCGAAGGTCTTCGTTTGGATGAGGCTATGCACCCGCTCACACTTCTCACCGTAGGCGTATATGGCAAAGCATTGCCGCCGCAAAACGGGGCGCCGATACGCCTGACCGTACCCTGGAAATACGGCTTCAAGGGCATTAAATCGATAGTCAGTATCAAGCTGACGCGTGAACAGCCACCGACGACCTGGAATTTGTCAGCACCGAATGAATACGGATTTTACGCCAACGTAAATCCGCAGGTGGATCACCCTCGCTGGTCTCAGGCTACTGAGCGTTTTATCGGTTCGGGTGGCATTCTCGATGTACAGCGACAGCCCACGTTACCTTTTAATGGTTATGCCGATGAGGTGGCATCGTTATATCAGGGCATGGATCTTCGGGAGTATTTTTAAGTGAGGTTGACTGCAAAACAGATAACCGGTCTGAAAGTGCTGCTGCATCTCGCCGGTTTTATACCCCTGCTATGGCTCTTCTGGGCCGCGCAGCATGGCGGGTTGGGTGCCGACCCGGGAAAAGATATCCAGCACTTTACGGGCATTACCGCGCTGAAGTTTTTGCTGGCTACCCTGCTGGTATCGCCGCTTGCGCGCTATGCAAAGCAGCCTTTGTTGTTTCGTACCCGGCGGTTGTTAGGTTTATGGTGCTTTGCATGGGCCACACTGCATATAACCAGCTATGCTCTGCTGGAACTGGGTATACAAAACCTGGAATTGTTGGGTCGTGAACTGGTTTCACGCCCATGGCTAATGCTGGGTATGGCCGGTTGGATTATCTTATTCCTGTTGACGTTGACCTCGACACAAGCCGCTCAGCGTAAAATGGGCAAACGCTGGCAAACATTGCACAACTACGTCTACCTGGCCGCCATTTTGCTACCGCTGCATTATCTGTGGTCGGTAAAAGTGTTATCACCGCTCCCTATTATCTACGCCATCAGTTTTGTGGTTCTGCTGGCTTTTCGCTATAAAAAACTGTTACGGAAAACCGGGTACAAAGGTGTGTTTATGAAAAGTGAGTGAATCACGGTAAACTTCTTAACCACACCTAAACAGAACGAGAACAAAAAATGAGTAACAATGATAATTACCATCAGCTCACCCGCACGTTCCAGCGGCTCTCTCGCTTCTCCCACCTCTCGGCAATCGCCAGTTGGGACATGTTTACCATGATGCCGCCAGGAGGCAGTAAAGCCCGAGGCGAAGCGCTGGCCGAGCTGAGCGTGCTTGAGCACCAACTGTTAACCGATCCGAAAGTGGCAATGTGGATCGCCGCAGCGCAACAGGAAGATCTCAACGATGTAGAACAGGCGAACCTGCGCGAAATGTCGCGATTGCATCACCAGGCATCCTTGTTGCCCGAATCGTTGGTAGAAGCAAAATCACTTGCGGGAAGCCGCTGTGAGCATGCCTGGCGTAGCCAGCGACCAGCTAATGACTGGGAAGGATTTTCCGATAACCTGAAAGAAGTTGTGAAGTACAGCCGAGAAGAAGCCCGACTGCGCGCAGAAGCTAAAGGTTGTTCGCCGTATGACGCGCTACTGGACATCTTTGAACCAGGAATGACCAGCGCTCAGTTGGATGTCCTTTTCGCAGACGTTAAAAGCTGGCTGCCCGATCTGCTAAACAAGGTGGTGGCAAAGCAGTCTCAGCAATCGCTCATCGCCCCGGTAGGTCCCTTCCCAACAGCTGTACAGCGAGAGCTGGGTCTTGAAACAATGGCACAGCTAGGTTTCGACTTTACCGCTGGTCGGCTGGATATCAGTGCACATCCTTTCTGTGGCGGCGTACCAGAAGATGTTCGCATTACCACCCGCTATGATGAAAACGAATTACTCAGCGCGCTGTTTGGCGTGATCCATGAAACCGGTCATGCGCGCTATGAGCAAAACCTGCCACGCAGCTGGTCTGGGCAACCTATTGCTCTGGCACGCTCAACCGCCATTCATGAGTCCCAGAGTCTGTTCTTTGAGATGCAACTGGGACGCAGTAAAGCCTTTCTGATGCGGTTGATTCCGGCTGTAACGCGCCACTTTGGCGATCAGGCAGCGTTTGAAGAAAGCAATTTCATCGCCTGGAACCAGCAGGTCAAACCCGGGTTTATCCGTGTTGATGCCGACGAGGTAAGCTATCCCGCTCACGTGATCCTGCGTTATGAAATCGAACGTGCGCTTATTAATGGCGATATTGAAGTGGATGATATCCCGGCATTGTGGAACGAGAAAATGCAGGCCTGGCTGGGGCTGTCAACGATCGGAAACTATCGTAACGGTTGTATGCAGGATATTCACTGGACTGACGGCGGCTTTGGCTACTTCCCTTCCTATACCTTAGGTGCCATGTATGCAGCGCAGTTGTTCAGTGCCGCTAACCGCGCATTGCCTGATTTGAATCAGTCTATTGCCCAAGGTGAGTTTGGTGCCCTGTTTGACTGGTTACGTCAGAATATCTGGCAGCATGGCAGCCGCTTTACTACTGAACAGCTTATTACCCAGGCGACCGGAGAGCCGCTCAGCAGCCGTTATTTCCGTTCTCATCTGGAAGCCCGCTATTTGTAATCTCATACCGTGAGTCATTGTACATATCGTTACACGCCGAAACCAATGACTCACGGAAGCCCTGTGTTTACAGCGATATAGTTATTTCAACGGCCCCGCAGTGGGGTTGAATGAAAAACCAAATCGAGGGTATGAGAATGAAAAAAGTATTAGCTCTGGTTGTTGCCGCTGCTATGGGTCTGTCTTCTGCTGCTTTTGCTGCTGAAACAAATGCTACTACCGCTCCGACTGCTGCTGCAACCACCAAAGCAGCGCCGGCAAAAACCACGCATCATAAAAAACAGCACAAAGCAGCGCCGCAGAAAGCGCAGGCTGCCAAGAAACACGCTAAAAAATCCACCACTAAACCGGCTGTAGAACAAAAAGCGCCAGAGCAGAAAGCTCAGGCTGCTAAAAAACACACCAAAAAAGCAGCAACCAAGCCAGCAGCAGAACAAAAAGCACCAGAGCAGAAAGCTCAGGCCGCTAAAAAACACACCAAAAAAGCCGTAAAACACGACACCGCTAAACCAGCAGCTCAACCTGCAGCATAACGCATTTGTAGTCACTATGGCGTCCCCCACGCCATAGCATACGGCGCTAGATCAACCTGATGTAGCGCCGCCTTTCGGAGGGTAAAATGGTGTCACATTACCGCTTTGAGTTCATTCTTATTACTCTGATAATTTGCGCCCTTATTGCCATGCATTTTTATCTTTCCTGAGTGTAGTTATCTGATTTTACTCCCACTTTCTCGCCGTCCCGTCTATAGTATTAACTGAGGGTTTGCTGTTTATAATCATAATTCCCCACCAGAGTGTGATATGCATAAAACCATTGCTGTATTACTGGGCTCAATTTGTTTTTTTCCTGTTGTTGCGCATGCGGATCAGCCAGCAACGACCACCGCTGAAGCAGAAAGCATAAAAACGCTGTTTTTTGGTCATGACGATCGCACGAAAGTAACGGACCCAACGCAATCACCGTGGGACGCTATCGGACAACTGGAAACCGCCAGTGGTAATCTGTGTACCGCCACGCTCATTTCACCGCATCTGGCCCTGACTGCCGGACACTGCTTGCTCGCTCCACCGAAAGGCAAACCGGATAAAGCCGTCGCGTTACGCTTTGTGTCGAAAAAGGGTGTCTGGCGCTATGAAATCCATGGAATCGAAGGACGGGTTGATCCCTCACTCGGTAAGCGTTTGAAAGCAGATGGCGATGGCTGGATTGTGCCGCCATCCGCAGCCCCGTGGGATTTTGGTCTGGTGGTGCTGCGTTACCCGCCTTCCGGAATCACGCCCCTACCATTATTTGAAGGTGATAAAGCGGCGTTAACCGCGGCGTTGAAAACCGCCGATCGCAAAGTCACACAGTCGGGCTATCCGGAAGATCATCTGGACGATTTGTACACCCATCAGGATTGCGTGGTGACCGGCTGGGCGCAGAATACCGTCTTGTCGCACCAGTGCGACACGCTCCCGGGCGACAGCGGTTCACCGTTGATGCTGAAGACAGATTCAGGCTGGCAGTTGATTGGCGTACAAAGCTCCGCTCCGGCGGCGAAAGATCGCTGGCGAGCCGATAATCGCGCCATATCCGTGACCGGTTTTCGCGATAAGCTGGAAGAGTTGGCGCAGGAGTAACATATGCTGCCCGCATTAATGGGCAGCACGGATATCAGGCAAGTTTAATCATCACCATTCCGGCCAGCAGCAGCGCCACACCGATCCAGCCTTTATTATTCAGGCGCTGACCAAACAACACCCAACCAGCCGCTAACGTCGCGGCAATCCCAAACCCGCCCCACAAAGCGTAGGCAACAGAAAGGTCAATACCTTTTACCGCCTGCGACAGCGCGCTAAAGGCCGCTAACACGGCAGCCAGCGACAGCACGCCATAAACCTTGCGGCGAAATCCATCAGAAAATTTCAAAAAGACGTTAGCGACTATTTCCAGCACGATGGCCATGCCAAGCCAGGCACCATGAACCCACTCAAACTGCTGCATGGGTCACCTCTTTGCTCGTTTTGGCAGGTTTTCGAGTACCAGACTTAATCAGCACAATGCCTAATACCAGCGAGACCAGTCCAGCCACTTTCATCGTGGACAAGGTTTCGTCAAATAACAACACACTAAACAGCGTAATAAATAAAATACCGATACCTTCCCACAAGGCATAGGCCACACCAAGGGCAATTTTTTTAACAGCGAAACTAAGAAAAATATATGATAAGGCGATCATTACCAGCATTAAAATAAAGCCTGAATTACCATGGCCAACGCTTGCCCATTTCATTGACAGCGTACCAGTAATTTCAGCCGCGATGGCCAGACCTAATAATATCCAGTAAAACATGATGCTTCTCCTGCTTGAGAATATAGTCCTTTAGGCCTACTGCATGCAGTAAACCAAAAAATAAAATTAGTTAGCTCAGCGCACAGCGCCAGCTCAGGCAGAAGAAGGGACTAAAGCGCGTTGCGCCAGTGTTGCTCACCCGCAAGCAAGAAAGTGGAGGAGGTACGAAGAAGTGTAGGTAAACGCAAAAACATCCTGAACATATTGTCCATAATATTACAATTATCCGCAGTGTTGCTTCTCATCATCGCGGATGATAATTGTCCTCGGTAGTTAAACACAGATGATTTGTATCATAGCTTCAAGACGAACTCAAAGTCTTTTCACTTCTTTACCTGTCCCGTTTGATTTTTGTTATAACGGCTCGACGCAAATCACATTATTATGCAGATTCAAAAATGAAAAATGCGGGAATACACATGGCGAAACCGATCATCACGCTTAACGGTCTAAAAATAGTCATTATGCTGGGCATGCTGGTTATCATCCTGAGCGGTATTCGCTTTGCCGCAGATATCATCGTCCCCTTTATTCTGGCGTTATTTATAGCCGTTGTGCTCAATCCCGTGGTGCAGCGGATGGTCAAGCTTCGCATACCGCGCGTAATTGCGGTGTCATTGCTTATCGTTATTATTGTAATGTTAATGGTGCTGCTGTTGGCGTATTTAGGTACATCCTTAAATGAACTTGCGCGAACGCTACCGCAATATCGCTCTTCACTGGTTATCCCACTGAAAAATCTTGAACCATGGTTACAACGCGCAGGGATCGGCGTTTCCGTGGACGAGCTCGTCAAATATATCGATCCGAACGCGGCAATGACGCTGGTGACCAATTTGCTGGCGCAGCTTTCAAATGCTATGTCATCGATATTTTTACTGCTACTGACGGTAGTTTTTATGCTGCTGGAAGTACCGCAACTGCCCAACAAACTCAAACAAATGATGAGTCGCCCCATTGAAGGTATGGCGGCGATTCAACGCGCCATCGACAGCGTCTCCCACTATCTGGTGCTTAAAACGGCAATCAGCATTGTGACCGGGTTGGTCGCCTGGGGCATGCTTGCTGCATTGGATGTGCGCTTTGCCTTTGTCTGGGGATTACTGGCCTTCGCCCTGAACTACATCCCTAATATCGGTTCTGTATTGGCGGCCATTCCCCCTATTGCTCAGGTGCTGGCATTCAGTGGTCTTTACGATGCGCTGGTGGTTCTGGCAGGCTATCTGGTCATCAACCTGGTATTCGGGAATATCCTCGAGCCGCGGATCATGGGCCGCGGGCTGGGGCTGTCTACGCTGGTGGTATTTCTGTCGTTAATCTTCTGGGGCTGGTTGCTCGGTCCCGTGGGGATGCTGCTTTCTGTGCCGCTGACCATCATCGTGAAAATCGCGCTTGAGCAAACCAACGGCGGTCAAAGCATTGCCGTGCTGCTTAGCGATCTGAACAAAGAATGAGTTTTCGCCCCGCCATTACGGGGCATTTCCTTTATCGTTTCACGCGGAAAGCCAAAACGGCGCTTAACAGCGTAAATAGCGCTATTATCCACGCCATGGTCCAGGGCGTGCCATCACTGAAGGCGGCCAGCAGCAACGATGAGATAATACCGCTGCCATATTGCAACGCGCCAATCAGCGCCGAAGCTGAACCCGCAATGTTCGGTACCGCGTCCAACGCAGCAGCAGTCGACGTCGCGGCAATAATGCCATTCATCGAGAACAGCAGAAAAATGGAAACGATAATGGCAACAATTCCGCCTGACTCCAGCTTAACCAGCAGTGCAAGCGCCACTGCGGCCAGCGCCGCCAGCATCGTCGCATATTTCAGCAGTTGTTCCAGAGCGTGTCGTTGAACCAGACGACGGTTAACCACGCTCATCGCCATAACACCGATAATGTTTAGCGCAAACAACCAGCCGTAATGCTGTGGATCAACATGGTAATAGCTAATATAAACAAACGGTGACCCGGTAATAAACGCGTACGCACCGACGTAATAAAACGTCAGGCTCAGGGTATAGCGCATAAAACGCCCATTCGTTAACAACGAGCGGTAATTACGAAATGCGCCAGCCAAAGAGGCTTTCACCCGTTTATCTTCCGGCAATGTTTCGGGCAGCCAGTTTAGGGAGATAAACATCAGCGCACCAATCACCACCAGCAGCCAAAAAATTGAGTGCCAGGTGCTCAGGCGAATAATTTGTCCGCCAATCAACGGTCCGGCGATTGGCGCAATCGCCATCACCAACACCAGGGTCGAGAGCATTTGCGCCGCACGAGTACGTGCAAAGAGATCGCGGATCATCGCTCGCGCCAGCATAGGTCCGGTACAGGCTCCAAGCGCCTGAAATACCCGCCAGAAAACAATTTGCGTGATACTTGTAGACAGCGCACACCCTGCGGAACCAATGATAAATAGCACCATGCCGATAAACAGCGGCTTGCGCCTCCCCATATGATCGCTAATCGGCCCCCAAATCAACTGTGCGATAGTAAAACCAATTAAGAAACCAGTAATCGTCAGCTCAACATTGCCATGTAAATCCTCGGCCATCGTCGGCATTGCTGGAAGATAAATATCGGTAGAAAGCGATGTAAAGGCCATCAGGCCACTGAGGATCAGAATAAAAGTAAGACCGGTCTGGCTTGCGGTAGTTACCGGTGAGGCATGTTCACGTGTACGCATAGTGCCCTGTCATGTTCTAAAAGTCAGGTCGCAGTATATAGACAACGTATTGCCGTGATTAGACGGTTAAAACCGCATGAGTTTATGAACTGAAATCATGAATGATGAAATCATAGGCGTCATATTTTGTGACTTACTTCCAATAATTACCTTTCAGAAATGAATTCTACTCATAGGTCCATGCGAATTTCACAGACTAATCGTATCAACACATATTTGCTAATCTGCAGCCAATGCAACGATGATGCTCAGGAGAACCCAATGAATACAACAGTTCTGAATAACGGTGTTGAGATGCCCCTGCTCGGATTTGGCGTTTATCAAATGACCGATGCCAGCGAATGTGAGCAAGCCGTACGGGATGCCATTGATACAGGATATCGCCTGATTGATACCGCAGCCTCCTACCAGAATGAAACTCAGGTCGGCAATGCACTTAAGCAAAGCGGAGTCCCCCGCGAGGCGCTTTTTGTGACTACCAAACTGTGGTTACAGGATACCAACTATGCAGGCGCAAAGGCGCAATTCGCACGTTCTCTGCAACGGCTTCAACTGGGTTATATTGACCTTTATTTGATTCATCAGCCCTATGGCGATGTGCACGGTGCCTGGCGCGCGATGGAAGAATTATATGAAGAAGGGAAAATCCGCGCGATTGGCGTGAGTAACTTTCATCCGGATCGTCTGGCGGATTTAATCGCTTTCAATCGCATTATTCCAGCCGTTAACCAGATTGAGGTGAATCCTTTTCATCAGCAACCGCATGCCGTAGCCTGGATGCAGAGCCGGAATATTCAACCGCAAGCCTGGGCGCCGTTCGCTGAAGGACGCAATGACCTGTTTCAGAACCCGGTCTTAGCGGCTATTGGTGAAAAATATGGCAAAAGCGTTGGTCAAGTCGTGCTGCGTTGGATTTATCAACGTGGGATAATTTCGCTGGCGAAAACCGTGCGTAAAACGCGGATGGCCGAGAATATTCAGGTGCTGGACTTTGCCCTAACGGCGGAAGAGATGACGCAAATTGCCGCGATGGACAGCGGAACCAGCGCGTTCTTCTCGCATCGCGATCCGGCTCGTGTGGAATGGATCACCCAGCGTAAACTGGATGTATAAAAAAACGGCCTCCGCAGAGGCCGTCTTACTTTTACTGGCAATTACAGCGCTTTCAGGATCGCATCCACGCTGGCTTTGGCATCGCCAAACAGCATATGGGTGTTATCTTTAAAGAACAGCGGGTTCTGCACACCTGCATAGCCGGTGTTCATTGAACGTTTGAACACAATTACGTTCTGCGCTTTCCACACTTCCAGCACCGGCATGCCGGCGATCGGGCTGCGCGGGTCATCCTGCGCCGCCGGGTTTACCGTGTCGTTGGCACCAATGACCAGCACGGTATCGGTATCAGCGAAATCATCGTTGATCTCATCCATTTCCAGCACGATGTCATAAGGGACTTTGGCTTCCGCCAGCAGCACGTTCATATGACCAGGCAAGCGCCCTGCTACCGGGTGAATACCAAAACGCACTTTGATGCCGCGCGCGCGAAGTTTCTCAGTGATTTCCGCGACCGGATACTGTGCCTGAGCCACTGCCATGCCGTAGCCCGGGGTGATGATCACGGAGTGCGAGTTCTTCAGCATTTCTGCTGTGTCTTCCGCAGTAATCTCACGATGTTCACCTACTTCTTCATCAGACCCGGTAGAAGAACCGTCAGAACCAAAGCCACCCGCAATAACGCTGAAAAATGAACGGTTCATCGCCTTACACATAATGTAAGACAGGATCGCACCAGAAGAACCGACCAGCGCACCGGTAACGATCAGCAGATCGTTGCTCAGCATGAAGCCCGCCGCCGCCGCCGCCCATCCTGAATAGGAGTTAAGCATTGAAACAACAACCGGCATATCCGCACCGCCAATGGACGCCACCAGATGCCAGCCAAAAGCCAGTGCAATAATGGTCATCACCAGCAGCGCCAGAACCTGCAGGCCCACACTTTCGGTACGAACAAACACCACCAGCAGCAGGAAAGAAACAACCAGCGCCGCCAGGTTCATTTTGTGACGATTCGGCAGCATCAGCGGTTTAGAGGAGATCTTGCCGCGCAGTTTGCCAAAGGCCACCACAGAACCGGTAAAGGTCACCGCACCGATGAAGATACCCAGGAACACTTCCGTCAGGTGAATGTTCACCAGAATCGGCTCCAGGCCCGTATCGTGATACAGGTAGCTGTTGAAACCCACCAGTACCGCAGCCAGACCAACGAAGCTGTGCAGAATCGCCACCAGCTCCGGCATCTCGGTCATTTCGACTTTCTTCGCCAGACGAATACCAATCGCGCCGCCGATGATCATCGCTACCAGGATCCACGCAACGTTGCCGGTATCCGGGCCAAAAATCGTAGCAATCAGCGCAATCGCCATCCCGGCGATGCCGTAGTTGTTACCCTGCTGAGAGGTTTCGTGTTTCGAAAGCCCCGCCAGACTAAAAATAAACAGGATCGCGGCAACAATGTATGCAGCTGTAACTAATCCTCCAGACATATGTTACCCCTTAGTTTTTCCGGAACATTTTCAGCATGCGCTGAGTCACGGTGAAGCCACCGAAAATATTAATGCTGGCAATAAGCACCGCGATAAAGCTCAGGAAACTCACCCAGCCACCCTGGCCAATTTGCAATAACGCCCCAACCACGATAATCCCCGAGATGGCGTTAGTCACAGACATCAGCGGAGTATGCAACGCATGTGACACATTCCAGACCACGTAGTAACCCACCACGCAGGAAAGCGCGAACACCGTAAAGTGACCAAGGAACTCTTTCGGCGCGACGTCGGCGAGCCAGCCAAACAAAATCACTACCAGCGCCATCAGCGCATATTTGCGCCACGGAGAGACAGGCTTTTTCTCTTCTTTCGGCGCTGGTGCGGCTTTTGGCGCAGCCTGCGGCTGAGCAGAAACCTGGATCGGCGGCGCAGGCCAGGTGATTTCACCCTCGCGAACCACCGTGACACCACGTACAACCACGTCGTCAAAATCGACAGTGATATTGCCGTCTTTCTCTTTGCACAACAGTTTGAGTAGGTTGACGAGGTTCGTGCCGTACAGCTGGGAAGATTGCGTTGGCAAACGGCCTGGCAGATCGGTATAGCCGATAACCTTCACCCCGTTCTCGGTGGTGGTCACCTGATTAGGCACGGTATATTCGCAGTTACCGCCGTTTTGCGCGGCAAGATCGACAATTACGCTGCCCGCTTTCATCGAATCGACCATTTCACGGGTGATCAGTTTCGGGGCAGGTTTGCCCGGAATCAGCGCTGTGGTAACGATAATGTCGACGTCTTTCGCCTGCGCAGCGAAGAGTTCCATTTCAGCTTTGATGAACGCTTCGGACATCACTTTGGCATAGCCATCGCCGCTGCCCGCTTCTTCTTTAAAGTCCAGTTCAAGGAACTCTGCGCCCATACTCTGCACTTGTTCCTTCACTTCCGGACGGGTATCAAAAGCACGCACAATAGCACCCAGGCTGTTTGCCGCACCGATCGCCGCAAGACCTGCCACACCCGCACCAATCACCATGACCTTGGCAGGTGGAACCTTGCCTGCGGCGGTGATCTGGCCGGTGAAGAAGCGACCGAATTCATGTGCAGCTTCAACAATAGCGCGATACCCGGCGATGTTCGCCATCGAGCTTAAGGCATCCAGCGACTGTGCGCGCGAAATACGCGGCACGGAGTCCATCGCCATGACCGTCACGTTGCGCTCTGCAAGTTTTTGCAGCAGCTCAGGGTTTTGCGCGGGCCAAAGAAAACTCACCAGCGTCGTGCCCGGATTGAGTAACGGAATTTCCGCCTCCTCCGGCGCATTGACCTTCAGGATGATCTCTGACTGCCAGACTGCATTTCCATCAACAATTTCTGCGCCTGCTTGTACAAACGCCTTATCGTCAAAACTCGCCAGTTGACCTGCACCGCTTTCAACCGCGACGCTGAAACCCAGTTTAAGCAGCTGCTCAACCGTCTTCGGCGTGGCTGCAACGCGGGTTTCATTGGTTAACCGTTCTCTTGGTATGCCAATTCGCATAATGTTCCCTTCCATCTGTAATTATGATGATGGTTTATCAATGTTCGCACGAGGCATGCGCGCACTCTCGAAAGAGGTCAGTGTTACCTCAATAAAATAAAACAGTAACAAACTCTGTATAACCTACTGAAAATGACGCCTGTGATCTAGCGCCAAAAAACAGTATTTATTATGAAATTCGCGAAATAGAGATGAATCGAACCTCAGACAGATAAAATGCCCTAAAAATAGCCCACAAAGGCTGATAATTCGCTCAAGCGAAGCGGCAAAACATGATTACCTACCTGCCAAAAACAATTAATTAACATTAAATTAACTTATGAAATTCAACTGCTTTATCAGTTTTGGTCACCAAACGCCGAAATTTTCGGCATATCACAAAATGTTATCGCTGTTGTTACCTAACGTGACATGATGAGTGAAAAATGACGCAGACACTGACACAATTTAAATGCAATAATCAGCGACGTTTCTAGTCAATAACAATACCAGTACCTGGTTTGCGCAAGGCGAAGGATTATTTTTATGAAGCTTAAGAACACTCTCCTGGCGTCCGCACTAATTTCTGCGACTGCTTTTTCTGTAAATGCAGCGACAGAATTGACGCCGGAGCAAGCGGCTGCCCTGAAACCCTATGACCGCATTGTGGTCACCGGTCGTTTTAATGCTATCGGTGATGCGGTTGCTGCCGTTTCACGCCGTGCAGATAAAGACGGTGCAGCCTCCTTTTATGTTGTTGATACCTCAGATTTTGGCAGCGGCGGTAACTGGCGCGTTGTTGCCGACGTCTATAAAGCCGACGCTGAAAAAGCGGAAGCGTCAAAAAACCGTGTCATTAACGGCGTTATGGAATTGCCAAAAGATCAGGCCGTTCTGATAGAACCTTACGACACCGTTACAGTGCAAGGTTTCTACCGTAGCCAGCCTGAAGTAAACGATGCCATCACCAAAGCAGCGAAAGAGAAAGGTGCTTACTCCTTCTATATCGTGCGTCAGGTCGATGCTAACCAGGGCGGCAACCAGCGTATTACTGCATTCATCTATAAAGCTGATGCGAAAAAACGCATTGTACAAAGCCCTGATGCGATCCCAGCAGATTCAGATGCTGGTCGTGCCGCATTAGCAGCAGGTGGCGAAGCCGCGAAGAAAGTTGAGATCCCGGGCGTAGCAACTACCGCTTCTCCGAGTGCTGAAGTTGGCCGCTTCTTCGAAACGCAATCCACTAAAGGCGGACGTTACACTGTCACGCTGCCGGATGGAACCAAAGTTGAAGAGCTGAACAAAGCGACCGCCGCCATGATGGTACCGTTCGACAGCATCAAGTTCACCGGTAACTACGGCAACATGACGGAAGTCTCTTATCAGGTAGCAAAACGCGCAGCGAAGAAAGGCGCGAAGTACTATCACATTACCCGCCAGTGGTCAGAACGTGGTAACAACGTGACGATCAGCGCCGATCTGTATAAGTAATACCCAATGCCTTATCAGGTCTACAGTCCTTGTAGACCTGATAATTTCGCGCAGTTCTGTTTCCAGATAAAACAAAAACAGCAGTATTAAGACAACTTTTCACACTATTAGTCACAAATCTCTCTATCCCCATTGCATGCGTTCTCTTCTCTCCGTAAAATCCCGCGCCTTAGTGGCTTTCACCATTTTTATGCGGTTTGCCAAAATAATTATTCTCTCACTCTCGTTTTTGTAACTGGATACAAATGGAAAAGAAATTGGGTCTGAGCACACTGACCGCGCTGGTTTTAAGCTCAATGCTCGGCGCTGGCGTTTTCAGCCTGCCACAAAATATGGCGGCAGTAGCCAGCCCGGCTGCATTACTAATTGGTTGGGCGATTACCGGTGCGGGTATTCTTTTGCTCGCCTTTGCCATGCTGATCCTGACGCGTATCCGTCCTGAACTGGACGGCGGTATCTTCACCTATGCACGTGAAGGTTTCGGCGAGTTGATTGGCTTCTGCTCTGCGTGGGGATACTGGCTGTGCGCTGTTATCGCTAACGTTTCGTATCTGGTCATCGTCTTCTCTGCGCTCAGTTTCTTTACCGACACACCGGAATTACGTCTGTTCGGCGACGGTAATACCTGGCAGTCGATTGTCGGCGCATCGGTACTGTTATGGATAGTCCATTTTCTGGTGTTGCGGGGAGTACAAACCGCGGCCAGCATTAACCTGGTCGCTACTCTGGCAAAACTATTGCCGCTAGGCCTCTTTATCGTGCTGGCATTCATGCTGTTTAAGCTCGACACCTTTACTCTCGATTTTACCGGCGTCGCGTTGGGCGTGCCTGTCTGGGAGCAGGTCAAAAACACCATGCTCATCACCCTGTGGGTTTTCATTGGTGTGGAAGGCGCGGTGGTGGTATCTGCCCGCGCCAGAAATAAACGCGATGTTGGTCGCGCCACGCTGTTAGCTGTACTCGCCGCACTGGGCGTTTACCTGTTAGTCACCCTGCTATCCCTCGGCGTTGTCGCGCGACCAGAACTGGCAGAGATCCGCAATCCATCAATGGCCGGTCTGATGGTTAAAATGATGGGGCCATGGGGCGAAATTATTATTGCCGCGGGTCTGATTGTTTCCGTGTGCGGTGCCTATTTAAGCTGGACGATTATGGCGGCGGAAGTGCCGTTCCTCGCCTCCACGCACAAAGCGTTTCCGCGTATTTTTGCACGACAGAATGCACAGGGTGCGCCATCGGCATCGCTGTGGCTAACCAACATCTGTGTACAAATCTGCCTTGTGCTAATCTGGCTCACAGGCTCCGACTACAATACGTTACTGACTATCGCTTCAGAGATGATTCTGGTGCCCTATTTGCTGGTCGGCGCATTTCTGTTAAAAATTGCCACCCGTCCGATTCATAAGGCTGTCGGTATCGGCGCGAGTATTTATGGCATCTGGTTATTGTATGCGTCAGGTCCGATGCATCTGTTGCTGTCTGTGGTGTTATATGCGCCAGGGCTGTTGGTTTTCCTTTATGCCCGTAAAACGCATACGCATGAAAACGTATTAAAACGCCAGGAGATGGCGCTGATCGGCCTGTTGCTTGTTGCTGCTGTGCCAGCTACCTGGATGCTGATAGGCTAACGTTATACCCATCGCTGGCTTCGGAAAATATCAGACTATGAATATCCTGATAAAGGATTATCGGGATATCATGGTTAACGCTGATTAATCGAAAATAATCGCTCTCGCTCTCCCTTCATGCTTGCCCCCCACACTATTTGTTGCTGCGTGTGAACCGTTTATCACGGCTCTCCAGATGATGACTCATCACAAGGCGTGCCCCCCCTATTGAGTTCGAGTTATTCTTTCTACACTTCACAATTGCAAACTGCTTTACGGCGTAACAGTCAGTCACGATCACCTGCTTTATCTTCTTATGAATCACAACATAACATACAGAAACACATCATAACCTTCTCAATTCTTTGTTCACTTTTCATATTGATAAAAGATAAAAAAAGAAACAATTAACGAACACACATACATCATAATATATGGATAAATAAAAGAACAATTAATCATCACACAATTAACTATTTGTGCTTTATCTTGTGTTGAGTTTATCATGCGGTTGTGTTGGTATTTGTGTTTGATGATAATGCAACCCGTGCGCTGGTCCCACCAGCTACACTCCCCTCGTCAATTATGTCGGAAATAAAAAAGGTTTATTAATAGCTGCTACTGCATCGATTAATTATGTAATCGGCAGTATTTAGTCATTGAGGGACAAACAAAATGAGAAATAAAGAATTAATGATGACACCCCCTATTAATCCTAAATGGAGTATTAAAATGTTTAAGAAATCAGTGGTTGCAGTATTAATAGTTCTTCCAATGTCTGCTTTTGCTCATGGTCACGGTGGCCATGGAGGTATGGGCGGTCACAATTTTGGTGGCCATGGCCATGGTGGTAACATTGGTCATGCTTTTAGTAGTCATTCGTTTGGTGGTCACTTTGCGGAGCGCATGAATGCAGGTGGTGGCTTCACAGGATTCTCTAAAGGCTCCATCAATATGAGCGATCACCCCATTGCAGATAACACGACACGTTCCATCAGTGTGAAAGATGGTGTCGTTACTAAAAACATTGCCTACAACGGTGTTAATGAACAATATTCTGCGACAACCACAATCAGTCAAAAAACAGGTGTGGTTCGTACCTCAACAGTTACTCGTGATGGTGTGACCAAAACAGCATCAACTGTTGTGTCGCCTGAAATGCGTTCCCACACCGTTGACGTGACGAACGGTGATGTAACGCATTTCTCCGACCATAGCTATGTTGAAGGCGTTGGCGGCCTGTCGATTCACGGCACTAAAGAAGGTGATGAAGCTATTGGTACAGTCACTGCATACAACGATGTATCCAACGCAGTGAAAACTACCCACGCGCTCAAAAACGCTGACCTGACTCGTGTAGCATCAACAGTGATTGCACCAACCATGCGTACTCATAATGTTATGGTGAAAGAAGGTGATCTCACAATCACTCACCTTCGTGGTTATGTTGGAAATGAGACTGTTGGGTATGGTTTCTCTAAGGGCGTAGCTAAAGAAGATGGTTATGCAATCGAAACTTCAGTCAATTCACTTGGCATAGCAACTGTTGGGGCATATGGCCCTAGTCACTATGCAGAGAAGGCAGAAAATCTGAAAACGGGTGAAGTGAAAACAATCACCGATATCACTCCGCCACAACCACAACCAACTCCAGTTGTCGTACACGTTGTACCCGTAACTCCTCTGACTCCTGCGACGCCTGTGAATCCTCCTGTCGTGGTTCACGTTGTTCCAGCATCAACGATTACCCCAGCCACACCAGCGACTACCGTGTATAACGATAAACTCGGTGATAGTGTCATCTTGTATTGGAATATCTAAACTAAATGAGGCTGGAGCAATCCAGCCTTTTTAGAGGAAATAATTATGTCAGTTTTAACAGCAGCAGATTTTCTAAAACTTATTGATCTTGAACCATTCAAGAAGCTAAACAATGAAGCAGGTGTCTCTGTTCAGCGTAGTATTGAATTAGAAAAGCTACGCCTTGCTGTAAAAGAAGGTCATGTAAATCTCCGCTTTTTCCTCAAATGGTTAAATGCATCTGCGGGTTGCCGTTTACAGGAACGATGGTTAAACAAGTTTTTCGCCGATGATCTCGGAGAAATTCCCGCACGATTTCAGCAGTCCCCCAGTAAGAGCACAGAAGAAAAGCTAAAGGAAGAAGTTGCCCGTCTCACAGCGGAACTGAGAGCGTCACAACAACAAAATCAGGTTATTGCTTCTATCGCTTCTGAGGACAATCAGAAAGCCATTTTTGCGGGTATCGTCGAACGTATCGAAGAAGAATCACAAGCTGAACTAAAAGCTTTTGCAGAGAAGGCAGCAACACGGGCAAAACAGAAAGCAATAGAGATGATGATAACTATCTTTCCTAATTGGAAGCCATCAGATTGAACACAAGAGGCTGTGTGTATTATCATGCTCCCTTAATCATTTAAGGGTAGACAATGAAGAACGTAAATCTGATCTTACTCGGAGACAGCACACAGCCACAAGAACGCCGAATGAAAGAAGCGTTAAAGATAAGCAAGGACGTAAAACCTGCCGCTGTGTTAGATGCTGTGAAAGAGGCGTATGAAGGCACAGGCAAGAAACCTAAGCTGAACTACGCACAACTATCACGATGGAGAAAAGGTTTAACCTTCTATCGTTCACCACCGCCAGAAGACGCCGTAGATCAGTATTCAGATTTATTTTCCCCACTCTACCAACTCTTAGAGAATCCGGTGATTGTTGCTTCTATCGACATATCAGAATTTGAACAGAGATTGAAGATTCAGATTAAAGAACGAGAACAAAGATTGATTGAAGCAAGAAGGCTTGAAGCCGCTCGTATTATGCAAGAAGCTGAAGAAAGAGATCACAGAAAGTTCACAGAAGAATTCAATAAAATAATGGATAAACTGAGAGAGCTTAGGAAAACGTAGCTACAATGGGGAGCCTGTTTTCTGGTTCCCTTTTTTAATGACTAATCATTCTATTACGTTAATCCCCCTCTCTCTATTACTCCTTCGACTATAGCCCGACTAAAATGTGCTCGCCGCTAAATCAGGATGCTGTAACAAACCCCAACAACTTTATTCCTGTGTGCTACTGTGTACACATGAGTTTGTACTGATCACTACACCACTTACACCCTTTCTCTTGTAAGATGCTGTTTTTAACGGAGCCTGAGTATAACAATGGGTAAAAAACCTCCTTTGCCAATTCTTATCACCGGAGGTGGTCGTCGTATCGGCCTCGCCGTCGCATGGCACTTTCTGAACCAAAAACAGCCAGTTATCGTCAGCTACCGAACTCACTATCCTGCCATTGACGGCCTGCGAGAAGCGGGCGCGATTTGTATCCCGGCTGACTTTTCCACGGATGAAGGCGTACTGGCCTTTGCTGATGAGGTCAAAGCGCAGACGGATGGCTTGCGCGCCATTGTGCATAATGCCAGCGCCTGGGTCGCCGAAAAACCCGGCACACCGCTTAGCGAAGTACTGTCACGTATGATGCAGATCCACGTCAATACGCCCTACCTGCTCAACCACGCGCTGGAAGGATTGCTACGCGGTCATGGGCACGCAGCCAGCGACATCATTCATTTTACGGATTATGTTGTGGAGCGTGGCAGCGACAAACACATTGCTTATGCTGCCAGCAAAGCGGCGCTGGATAATATGACCCGCTCGTTCGCGCGCAAACTGGCACCGGAAGTGAAAGTGAACGCGATTGCCCCCTCACTTATCCTGTTTAACGAGGGCGACGATGCAGAGTATCGCCAGCAGGCACTAAACAAATCACTGATGAAAACCGCGCCTGGTGAAAAAGAGGTCAGTGATTTAATTGACTACCTACTAACTAGTTGTTTTGTCACCGGGCGTAGTTTTGCCCTTGATGGCGGGCGTCATCTGCGTTAGTGCAGTTTGATCCAACAAAAGATCAGCAACCACGCGCTCAGGCTCCAGCACACTACTGCACCGCCGAGCGCGATGGGTAAGCGCATAAACCCAGTGAAATACCACAGTGAAACAAGGTAGACAAAATAGGGAATAATCGACCACATACTGAATACAATGGTTGTACGTAACGCCTCGATCCCACGCTCACTGGCCACGATGTAGTGGGCAATCAACGCAAACGTCGGGAACAGTGGAATTAATCCAGCAATATAGTAATTCTTTGTTTTCGCCTGCAAACCTATCAACACCACCACCAGCGCACCGAGCGCCGCTTTTATAACGAGTCCCATCACTCTGCCTTAACACATCAATAACATCAGCCTCTAGCATAACGGAAGCGTTCTTGTTTAGAAAAGATTAATGGAAGGAAAAACCGGGGCGGTGTATGTTGGCGTTTTATATTCAAAATGAATGATATGAACACCATCGTATTTGTTGAAGATGATCCCGAAGTTGGCTCACTGATTGCAGCCTATCTGGCCCGGCATGATATTGAGGTTATCCTTGAACCTCGTGGTGATTTGGCCGAGGAGAAAATCCTGCACGTTCAACCCGATCTGGTGTTATTAGATATCATGCTGCCGGGCAAAGACGGGATGACTATCTGCCGCGATTTACGCGGACGCTGGCAAGGCCCGATTGTTCTGCTCACCTCGCTGGACAGCGACATGAACCATATCCTGGCGCTGGAAATGGGCGCCTGTGACTATATCCTGAAGACAACGCCACCAGCTGTGCTGCTGGCTCGCCTGCGCCTGCACCTGCGCCAGAATGAACACTCCGCACAGTCTAAAGGCATTCAAGCGGCAACCATCACACCGCACACAACGCTGCGCTTTGGCACACTCACTATCGATCCCACCAACCGCTCCGTGCTGCTCGGCGGCGAGCAAATCTCTCTTTCCACCGCTGATTTTGAATTACTGTGGGAGTTGGCAACCCATGCCGGGCAGATTATGGACCGTGATGCGTTGCTAAAAAACCTGCGTGGCGTAAGTTATGACGGCATGGATCGCAGCGTCGATGTCGCGATTTCCCGCTTACGCAAAAAACTGCTCGATAACGCGACTGAACCCTATCGAATCAAAACGGTACGCAACAAAGGTTATCTGTTCGCACCGCACGCCTGGGACGACGAGCCGCAGAAGTAATCCAACCGGGCCGGTCACTTTGATCGGCCCTATTAATTATCTGGCGTTACACTGTCACTTAATATTATTTAACCCTATTATTGATAGCCAACTAACTAGACGTCAGTCCGTCGTATTTTTTCCAACGGTAGTTTACGGCGGAGATAATCCAGCAGCCGATAAAGACGCCAATAATCGCAAAACCGACATTCCCCATATGGTCACTCAAATTGCTGACGGTATCCCACAAACCACCCTGAAGCGAAAACGCGTCAGAGAGAAGTCCCAGCGCCTCCAGCCCGCCAATAAATAGCGCAACAATCACGGAAGTCCCGGTAATGGTCATATTGTAATAGAGCTTACGTTGCGGCTTATTGAACGCCCATCCATAGGCCTCAACCATCAGAATACTGTCGAGACAATCAATTAACGCCATACCGCAGGTAAACAGCGCCGGGAACACGAGAATTGACCAAATCGACATGCCGCTGGACGCGCTTGAAGCAGAAATTCCCAGCAGAGAAATTTCAGTGGCGGTATCAAAACCCAGACCAAACAGAAAGCCGACAAAATACATATGCCAGTCTTTACCTACCAGCCGAAACGCTGAGCGGAAAAGCCAGTTCAGAGGGCCTGAAACTGTAATGTCTTCCGTGGTGCCATCGTAAGTACCGGTGCGTTTAAGATGGCGGAATGCCTTCCAGACCTGGCAGAAAATAATGAGATTGATGGTAGCCAGAATCAGCAAAAATACGGCAGAAACCGTAGTTCCTATCAGACCACCGACATTCTGAAACCATGCCATATGTTGCTTAAACACGCTGGTAGTTAACGCAATGCCAATGCTGGCCAGCACCACAATGGTAGAGTGTCCCAGAGAAAACCAGGCCCCCGTTGTCAGGGCACGTTTTTTCTGCTGCATGAGTTTACGCGTCGCGCTGTCTATCGCGGCGATATGATCGGCATCAACGGCATGGCGCAAACCATAGCACCACGCAATCAGACTCAGTGCCAGTAAGGAAGTATTGTTGCTAAACGCGGTGAAAGCCCACAGCCACGCTACGATGTTTGCCCCGATGAGTAAGACCATCAACAAAAGAATATTCGGGCGTTTTTTTAATAATGAAAACAATGCGTTCATTGTTTCCGGCCTGTCAAATTTTCGCTCAACAACACACCACACCGCCGTTCATTAATTGATTAATACAACGTTTACCAGGCTAATGATAACTCTTAAGAATTACTAACCCAGTGTCGTAGATCAAAATTGATTACCACCTGAAGCAAGTTCTGCCATCGCTAGCTCCGCAATACGCAGAGGTACCGTTGCGCTGTCACCCTCTTGCAGAAACCAGACGGACGACAACCCACACCAGGCAACAATCCACATCAGTAAACGCTGCCGTTCAATTCTGGCGATTTCAGACACAATGTTGACTCGTTGCGTGAATCTTTCCGGCTCAATGGCGACAGGTCTGGTAGGTTCGGCAAGATCGGGATTAGTAAAGATATTGGCGTAATCAAAGCCACGCTCGCCCACCAGCCCTTTGGGATCGATAGCCAGCCATCCTCTCGTTCCGAAATCAAGAATATTGCCGTGGTGTAGATCGCCATGTAATACGACTGCATCATGGGGTGAAGATAGCAGTACGTTTGCCACCGCAGCACAACGCGTCAGGATACCGCCATGCTTTTTCGCGGCAGGAGCCAGATCGCGAAACCAATGGTGCAGAGGTGTTAACGCAGGCGTAGACGCATTTCGGGAGAGATGGAGTCTACTGGCAGCATGGCAAATAATGCGACAGGCCTGCGCATCGTTGCCAGTCCAGGACATGTCCGCTAAAGACCATGTCTCTGTCGCACGTTCCAGCAGAATCGCCCCTGCTGCATGAGCAAGTACTTTCGCTGCGCCATTTCCGTTCCACCAGACCATGAGTTCACAGCCGATCCGTTCACTGTCATCATCGGTGATCTTTAGTATGGCTTTCTGCCCGTCCTTGACCACCACCACAGGCAAAAGCTGCGATGTATGCGTTTCAAACGGTTCACCATCTGGAGTGAGCCCCCAACGGTTGAGCCAGGTGTTGAACAGACGATTTTCCAAACAATATCCTCATTTTTCTCTGGAAGATGGTAATCAAAAGGATCCGTGTCGGCATTATTCCTGTTTTCTTTTGGTTGAGCCACAACCCCCACTTCCATCATCACTGACTTATCGGGTAGAGCACTAACAGGCACATCCTTGTGTATCTGTGTGCCATGCTGACTGTGTTCGGTATATGAGGAGGACACGATGATCACGTTATGCAAAACCTGTGGAACATCCTATGAGGTAACTGGCGCCCATCCGGAACATTGCGATATCTGCCTGGATGAACGTCAATATGTCCCCACAAGCGGGCAGAAATGGATCGATTTTGACACCCTGTGTGCATCGCATACAAATAAGTGGAAGCAACACGACAGTACTCTCCTCAGCATCCGCACCGTTCCTGATTTTGCAATTGATCAGCGCGCGTTTCTTGTGCGTACCCCAGAAGGAAATATTCTGTGGGACTGCATTGCCACGCTCGACGATGCCACAAAAACGCTAATAACGTCCCTTGGCGGCCTTAAGGCTATCGCGATTTCGCATCCTCATTACTACACCACCATGCAGGACTGGGCTGCGGAATTTAACGCGCCGATTTACCTTCATGCCAGCGACAGAAGGTGGGTAATGCGTGACAGCCCGTGGATTAGATTCTGGGATGGCGACACCATTGAGTTAACCCGTGACGTCACGATGATACGTCTCGGCGGGCACTTTGCTGGCGGCTGCGTCCTGCACTGGGCACGTGACGAAGGCGTGGTGCTTTCTGGCGACATCATTCAAGTTACAGCAGGTGCCCATGCAGTCTCTTTTATGTGGAGCTACCCCAATATGCTACCGTTGCCAGCCGCCACCGTCAGCGACATCATCCAACGCCTGAGAACAGTGAAATTTAAGCAACTTTACGGCGCATTTGAAGGAAAAGATATTACGCAAAATGCCGATGAAATTGTGCGCCGTTCAGGTGAAAAATATATTTCCTGCCTCAAATAAACCGCAGTTTATTCACCAACCATGCTCAGGAAGGTAAAAATGGATAGAACTTATAAATCACGCCCATCACAGAAACACTCACTATCACACTGATAATGAAGTAGGTTTTGAAAGGCTGCTTTTGTGTTTTATGGCGAAAGATTTGTTGACCCGCTATCGCGCCGCCCCATCCGCCCACAACGCCAAACACCAGCAATGTGGATTCCGGCACTCTGCGCCAGTCCTTGCGTGCCGCCATTTTGTCCACGCCGTATAACAGCAGCGTCAGAACGTTGGCGAGTAGAAACCATATAACAAGAGGATAAGCGGTGAAAATGCAGCCGACCGCTGCGAAAATGAGTAGCGAATAACAACAGCGATTGAGATTCATATTTTCAGTCACAGCACTTTTCAGGAAGTATCGGCACGCATTATACGCAAGGTCAGTCATCCCTGCCACGGGTGAGAATATCCCTTTTATTATTATGCCTATATCCCCAAAGATAGCGCAAATTCTCTGGTCTGCGGCGTACCTAACAATTCAAACAAGAGAGCCGTTTTCATTATTCAAAACAAATGGTAATTTATTAAACCCAAATGGAGAAATTGTTCTGGAGTCACAAGGATGAGAAAATACTCATATCCATATTTGTTTTTTGTTACCGTCTCATCTCTCGGCGCAATATTTCTCTTTTACTGGTGGAAGGTAACGATTTACAGAGCGACATTTCTCTACCCGCTCACATCCAAATACCTCATGCTTATTTCTCTGGCAGTGTCATTGTTAATTACCTTATTTCTGGTAGGTAATGGGATAATGAAAAAAAGTCCCTTCCAAACCTATCTGAAATTATTTGGTGGCATCAGCATTGCCATGGTGCTGTTTTCATTGATCATGGTTATGGCGATAACCTGGTTCATTCCAGGTGTCCCCTCGTCCTATACCGCAACATACGTCTATGCTACAGGAAGTTCTAAAAGCTGTTCGGGGGCTGATGTTGACGATCCGGATCTCGGGACTAACATAAGAATTTGCTATCCCGAAGGTAACTACGAATATAACAACACCATCTACGTTGAGAAACGAAGTAACCTTTTAGGTGCGGTCGTGACATACGCCAGAACAACCCCATCCCGATTTTGATTAACTTACAGCGTAGAAAGCAATGCGTGATCCAGCGAAAGGTCATTCCGCGCCCGTAGGAGCCATAAGAATGCAGAAAAGAGATATACAGTGTACTCTGCGTGGACAAGCACGCCGGATGGTGATCGGAGAACCTTTCTGAACCCACGCATCGGCGGATACCGCTGTGCTCACTTTTCCCCTGTGGGACACGTGCACTCGCTAACTTATTGAGCGTTCGGTGATTTTTTATGAAGAAACTGTTTGTGCAGTTTTACCTCCTGCTGTTTGTCTGCTTTTTGGTGATGACCCTGTTGGTCGGTCTGGTATACAAATTCACCGCAGAACGCGCAGGCAGACAGTCGCTCGACGATTTGATGAAAAGCTCGTTGTACCTGATGCGCAGTGAACTACGCGAAATCCCGCCACGCGACTGGGGTAAGACGCTAAAGGAGATGGATTTAAACCTCTCATTTGACCTGCGCGTTGAACCGCTGAATAAGTACACACTGGATGCCCCAACCATGCAGCGTTTGCGCGAAGGCGATATTGTGGCACTTGACGATCAATACACCTTCATTCAACGCATTCCTCGCAGCCATTATGTGCTGGCCGTCGGTCCGGTTCCCTACCTCTATTTTCTCCATCAAATGCGCTTGCTGGACATCGCGCTGATGGCGTTTATTGCTATCTCACTGGCCTTCCCGGTACTGATCTGGATGCGCCCGCACTGGCAGGAAATGCTCAGACTCGAATCCGCCGCACAACGTTTTGGTGAAGGACATCTGAGTGAACGCCTTCATTTTGACAGCGGTTCCAGCTTTGAGCGCCTGGGCGTAGCGTTTAACCAAATGGCCGACAATATCAATGCGCTGATCGCCAGTAAAAAACAGCTCATCGATGGTATTGCCCATGAGCTTCGTACCCCGTTGGTACGTTTACGTTACCGGCTTGAAATGAGTGATAACCTCACCGAGCAGGAATCTCAGGCGCTGAATCGTGATATCGGCCAACTGGAAGCGTTGATAGAAGAGTTACTGACCTACGCCCGCCTGGATCGCCCGCAAAATGAACTGAAACTCAGCGTACCGGACCTGCCTGCTTGGTTGACAACCCATCTGGAGGATGTGCAAAGCGTAAATCCTGACCGTGCGGTGCAATTACGTCATCTCGAAACTGGCGACTACGGCGCGTTGGATATGCGCCTGATGGAGCGGGTCCTGGATAATTTGCTGAATAATGCCCTGCGCTATTGCCAGTCAACGGTGCAAGCCAGTCTGCTGCTGAACGGCAATCAAGCCACGCTGGTAGTGGAAGACGACGGCCCCGGTATTGCACCAGACGCTCGCGAACAGGTTTTTGAACCGTTTGTACGCCTTGACCCCAGCCGTGACCGGGCGACCGGGGGTTGTGGGCTTGGGTTAGCCATCGTCCACTCAATAGCGTTGGCTATGGGAGGGACGGTCGTCTGTGATGAAAGTGAACTTGGCGGCGCCCGGTTTACTTTCCGTTGGCACGTCTGGCATAACATTCCTGAAATTTCGGCTGCCTGACCTATTCTGCTCGGTGGCCAGGCGGTGAATGTTGTGCTATAAAAAAGTATGTTGTAACTAAAACGGTAAATCTATGGCCCGTTACGATCTCGTTGACCGCCTGAACGGCACCTTTCGCCAGATGGAACAAGAACTGGCGCTTCTGAACGAAAACCTGTTGCAGCAGACGCTGCTGATTGCCCGCGTATTCTCGTTACCGGAAGTGGTCAAAGAGGCAGAGCATGCCCCTCTGCAGAGCATTGATGTTAAGCAGCATTTAGGCAAAGAGGCTGAAGCTCTGGCACTGCGCCATTACCGTCACCTGTTTATTCAGCAGCAGTCCGAAAACCGCAGCAGCAAAGCGGCCGTCCGCCTACCGGGTGTATTGTGCTACCAGGTTGATAATGCGGGGCAATGTGCTCTGGAAGAACAAATCCAGCGTATAAACCAGCTGAAAACCACCTTCGAGCGCATTGTTACAGTAGAGTCAGGGCTGGCACCGGCAGCACGTTTCGAATGGGTGCATCGCCACCTGCCGGGGCTGATTACACTGAATGCCTATCGCACACTCACCGTTGTCAGAGATCCTGCCACCCTGCGATTCGGCTGGGCTAACAAGCACATTATTAAAAACCTGAAACGCGATGAAGTACTGCAGCAACTGGAAAAAAGCCTGACCTCACCGCGCAGCGTACATCCCTGGACACGTGAAGAATGGCAGGCGAAGCTTGAACGCGAATATCAGGATATCGCCGACTTACCGCAGCAGGCCCGCCTGAAAATTAAAAGGCCGGTAAAAGTGCAGCCTATTGCCCGCGTCTGGTACAAAGGAGAGCAAAAACAGGTGCAATATGCCTGCCCGACGCCACTGATTGCTTTGCTTAATAACGACAACGGTATGACCGTACCGGATATTGGCGAGTTACTGAATTACGATGCCGATAACGTTCAGCATCGCTTTAAACCTCAGGCGCAGCCGTTGAGATTGATTATTCCCCGGCTGCACCTGTACGTTGCGGATTAACTGCCTGGCCGCATGCTGCCAACCATCAGCTCCGGACGTACCCAGCTGTCGAACTCCGCTTCGGTTAGATATCCCAGAGCCAGAGCGGAGGCTTTTAGCGTCAGCCCTTCTTTATGCGCTTTTTTGGCAATTTCAGCCGCTTTATCGTAACCGATATGGGTGTTGAGCGCGGTCACCAGCATCAGCGACTCATTGAGCAGTTGATCTATTCGTTCACGGTTGGGCTCGATTCCCGTCGCGCAATGTTCATTGAAGCTTTCCATACCGTCCGCCAGCAGGCGTACCGACTGCAGGAAGTTGTGGATGACCATCGGTCGATAGACGTTGAGCTCAAAGTTACCTGACGCCCCGCCCATATTGATGGCGACATCGTTACCCATCACCTGGCAGCACAACATGGTCAGCGCTTCACACTGGGTAGGATTGACTTTACCCGGCATGATTGAGCTGCCCGGTTCATTTTCCGGAATTGAAATTTCGCCAATACCACAGCGCGGGCCAGATGCCAGCCAGCGTACATCGTTGGCGATTTTCATCAGCGCCGCTGCCAGCCCTTTTAGCGCTCCGTGGGCATGAACCAGGGCATCGCAGGTGGCCAGCGCTTCAAATTTATTCGGAGCGGTAACGAACGGCGCGCAGGTAATGACCCGCAGTTCATCCGCGACCCGGCGGGCGTATTCGGGATGAGTGTTCAGTCCGGTACCTACCGCGGTTCCCCCCAACGCCAGTTCTGCCACATGCGGTAAACTGTTTTCAATGTGTCTGAGGTTATGTTCAAGCATTGCTACCCAGCCGGAAATCTCCTGACCAAGCGTAAGTGGAGTTGCATCTTGCAGATGTGTACGACCAATTTTAACGATATCGGCGAAAGCGTGGGACTTATCACTGAGCGTTTTGGTCAACACATTTAATTGTGGGATCAAAGATTTACGCAGCGCCAGCAGTGCGGCAACGTGCATTGCGGTCGGGAAGACATCGTTCGAGCTTTGGCTTTTATTGACATCATCGTTGGGGTGTACTTTTCGCTCCATCCCCCGCACGCCGCCCAGCAATTCGCTGGCCCGGTTTGCCAGCACCTCGTTCATGTTCATATTGCTTTGCGTGCCTGAGCCGGTTTGCCAGATGGCCAGCGGAAACTCATCGCGGTGTTTATCTGCCAACACCTCATCTGCAGCCTGCATAATAGCCCTGGCTTTATCCTCCGCCAGCAGCCCCAGATCCTGGTTAACCTTTGCCGCGGCGCGTTTCGTCAGCGCCAGCGCATGGATCAGCGAGACCGGCATTTTCTCCGTAGAGATACGAAAATGCTCCAGCGAACGTTGGGTTTGCGCGCCCCAAAGCTTATCGGCAGGAACATCAATCGCCCCCATTGAATCATTCTCGCGGCGTACCGTTACCATTACCTGCTCCTTACATTAACAGTTGATTAGGTTATGTTTCGACATTGCCCATTTGCATTGGTCTTATGAGTATTAACGAGGATAAAGCTGTCGTTTGGTGGTTCGTGCGGTAAAAAAAACCGCCCCGAAGGGCGGCTGACGTTACTTAACGCAGCGTGCGCACTGCGACGTCTGAATTTGCTTGAAGAAATCGTTGCCTTTGTCATCTACCAGGATAAATGCCGGGAAATCTTCTACTTCAATTTTCCAGATGGCTTCCATCCCGAGTTCCGGGTATTCCACGCACTCCAGGCTCTTGATACTGCCCTGAGCCAGCACCGCGGCGGGGCCGCCAATACTGCCCAAATAGAAGCCGCCATGTTTATGGCAAGCATCGGTCACCTGCTGGCTGCGATTGCCTTTCGCCAGCATAATCATGCTCCCACCAGCGGCCTGAAGCTGGTCAACATACGAGTCCATACGTCCGGCAGTGGTTGGCCCCAGCGAACCAGAGGCATAGCCTTCCGGCGTTTTTGCCGGACCTGCGTAATAGATCGGGTGATCTTTAACATACTGCGGCAAACTTTCGCCGTTATCCAGACGTTCTTTCAGTTTCGCATGCGCAATATCACGGCCAACGATAATTGTACCGTTGAGCGACAGACGCGTGGAAACCGGATACTGGGAAAGCTGAGCCAGAATCTCTTTCATCGGACGATTGAGGTCAACGCGCACCGCTTCCCCCTCTCCCGCCTGGCGCAGTTCTTCCGGTATAAATTTCCCAGGATTATGCTCCAGTTTTTCGATCCAGATACCTTCGCGGTTGATCTTGGCTTTGATATTTCGATCGGCTGAGCAAGAAACACCCATACCAACCGGACACGACGCGCCGTGACGCGGCAGGCGGATCACGCGAATATCATGCGCGAAGTACTTCCCACCAAACTGCGCGCCAAGCCCCAAATTCTGCGCCTCAATCAGCAGCTCTTTTTCCAGCTCTACATCGCGGAATGCCTGACCATGTTCGTTACCTTCTGTCGGCAGTTCGTCGTAGTATTTTGCAGAAGCCAGTTTGACCGTTTTCAGTGTGGCTTCTGCCGATGTTCCACCGATTACGAACGCGATGTGATACGGCGGACAAGCCGCAGTGCCCAACGTACGCATTTTCTCAACCAGGTAATCTTTTAATTTGCCCGGTGTTAGCAGCGCTTTGGTTTCCTGGTACAGATAGGTTTTATTCGCCGAACCACCACCTTTGGCAATACACAGGAATTTGTATTCATCTCCGTCGACGGTATACAAATCGATTTGTGCTGGCAGGTTGGTACCGGTGTTCACCTCTTTATACATATCCAGCGCTGCGTTTTGTGAATAGCGCAGGTTGTCTTCGATGTAGGTGTTATAGACGCCTCGTGCCAGCGCCTCCTCATCACCCCCACCGGTCCAGACACGCTGACCTTTTTTACCCACGATAATCGCAGTTCCGGTGTCCTGACAGGTCGGCAAAATGCCTTTTGCCGCGATGTCAGAGTTACGCAGGAATTGCAGGGCCACATATTTGTCGTTTTCGCTGGCCTCCGGGTCGCGCAGAATATCAGCTACCTGCTGTTGATGTGCGGGACGCAGCATAAACGACGCATCATGAAAGGCCTGACGAGCCAGCAGGGTTAAGGCTTGCGGTGCAACTTTAACAATCTCCTGCCCTTCAAATTCGGCAACAGAGACATAGTCGCTGGTCAGCAGATAGTATTCGGTATCATCCTTTTTGAGGGGGAAAGGATGCTGATAATGAAAGGGTTTGTTTGACATTGTGCTCTCACTTACTGCTCGGTCTGGTTATTCTCTGGGCAGATGTTCCATTGCCCTGCTTCCCTGCCGCAGATCCGGTTGTAGAAGGAAGAGCTTTCTGCAACCGGAATTACTCAGGGTATTAAAAGCGAGTCACCATATCCTACACATTTTTTTAACAAAAACTGAGACAAGTACGACTTTTTACATGTGCAGGTTACTTCCCTCAGGGTTTCTTGGTTTAATAGCCGTAGAAAATTCAACATTGAAACAGGGCTTGATAATGCAAAAACTCATCAACTCAGTGCAGAACTACGCCTGGGGAAGTAAAACGGCGTTAACGGAACTCTATGGCATTGCCAACCCCACTCAGCAACCGATGGCTGAGTTGTGGATGGGCGCGCATCCGAAAAGCAGTTCGCAGGTTCTGGGCGCTGACGGTCAGACGGTTGCTCTGCGCGACGTTATCGAGCACGATAAATCCGCACTGCTAGGCGAAGCCGTAGCGCAACGTTTTGGTGAACTGCCCTTCCTGTTTAAAGTACTCTGCGCTGCTCAACCACTTTCGGTTCAGGTTCATCCTAACAAGCACAATTCTGAAATTGGATTTGCCAAAGAAAACGCCGCGGGGATCCCGATGGATGCCGCCGAGCGCAACTACAAAGATCCTAACCACAAACCAGAACTGGTATTTGCTTTGACGCCTTTCCTGGCGATGAACGCATTCCGCGAGTTCTCTGACATTGTTGCATTGTTACAACCCGTTTCCGCCGCACATCCAGCTATTGCACATTTCCTGGAAGAACCGAGTGCGGAACGTCTGAGCTATCTTTTCGCCAGCTTGCTGAATATGCAGGATGAGGAGAAATCCCATGCGTTGGCGATCCTGAAATCAGCGCTGAACAGCCAGCAGGGTGAACCCTGGCAAACCATCCGTCTGATCGCTGACGTCTACCCGAACGACAGTGGGCTTTTCTCCCCACTGCTGCTCAATGTGGTGAAACTCAATCCAGGCGAGGCTATGTTCTTATTTGCCGAAACCCCGCACGCTTACCTGCAAGGTGTGGCGCTTGAGGTGATGGCTAACTCGGACAACGTGCTGCGTGCCGGACTGACGCCAAAATATATTGATATCCCGGAACTGGTCGCCAACGTGAAGTTTGTCGCCAAGCCAGCAAACCAGTTACTGACCACGCCGGTTGAATCTGATGGCGAACTGGACTTCCCGATCCCTGTTGACGATTTTGCGTTCTCCCTGCATGACCTTACTACCAATGGCGCAGATATCAGCCAGCAAAGTGCGGCCATTATGTTCTGCATTGAGGGTGAAGCCGTGCTGAGCAAAGGCGAGCAACGTCTGGTTCTGCGACCGGGTGAATCGGCCTTTATTGGCGCGAATGAATCGCCGGTTAACATCAGTGGCGCAGGTCGTTTAGCCCGGGTTTATAACAAGCTATAGCAAGATACTGATATTTTTGACAACTCTTGCTAAGCTGTAGTGAGTTAAAGACATGTCACTCCTCCAGGCGTCTTCAAACGCCTGGTTTTATTTTATGGATATCGAAATGAAAAAATCGCTGGTAGCTGCGGGTGTGGTGGTTGCGCTGGGTATCGTCTGGACGGGCGGCGCCTGGTACACAGGTAAGAAACTTGAAACGCATCTCGCCGAGATGGTGACACAGGCAAACGATCAGTTAAAACGTTTCTCCCCTGAGGCGGGCATTGAACTGAGTTATCAAAACTACCAGCGCGGGGTGTTCAATAGCCAACTGCAATTGGTGGTGAAACCAATCGCCGGGGAGGCAGATTCCTGGCTAAAACCGGGGCAAAGTATCGTCCTGAATGAAACCGTCGATCACGGTCCTTTCCCGCTGGCGCAACTGAAGTCATTGAATCTGGTCCCGGCTATGGCCTCCGTGAAAACGACGCTGGTCAATAACGACGTTACCAAACCGCTGTTTGATATTGCCAAAGGTGAGTCGCCATTTGTCATTAACTCCCGTATCAGCTACAGCGGCGATACCCGTTCCGATCTCTCCCTCAAACCACTGAACTATGAGAAAGGCGACGAAAAAGTAGCCTTCAGCGGCGGGGAATTCCAGTTTACAGCAGACAAAGAAGGTAATGCTGTCTCGCTGACAGGCAATGCGCAAAGCGGTGTGGTCAATGCGGTCAACGAGTATGACCAGAAAGTACAAATGACTTTCAATAACCTGAAAACTGAGGGTTCCAGCAGTATTGCCAGCTTTGGTGAGCGTATCGGCGACCAAAAATTGTCACTCGATAAACTGTCGATTTCCGTCGAAGGTAAAGAGTTGGCGGTACTGGAAGGCATGGGTATTGATGGCAAATCCGATCTGATCAACGAGGGTAAAACTGTCAACAGCCAGCTGGATTACACGCTGAACAGCCTGAAATTGCAGGGTCAGGATATGGGTAGCGGTAAATTGACGCTGAAAGTTGGCCAGATTGACGGTGAAGCATTACACCAGTTCAGTCAGCAGTATAGCGCCCAAACCAAGGCGCTGATGGCGCAGATTGATGTGGTACAAAATCCTGAGCTTTATCAGCAAAAAGTCACTGAAGCCTTCTTCAATGCGCTGCCGATTCTGATGAAAGGCGAGCCGGTTATCACCATTGCCCCGCTGAGCTGGAAAAATGCAAAAGGTGAAACTGCATTTAATCTGTCACTGCTGCTAAAAGATCCGACAGCAAATACTGAGGAACCACAAACGCTGGCTCAGGAAGTGGATCGTTCGGTCAAATCACTGGATGCTAAGCTGACGATTCCGGTTGATATGGCGACTGAGTTCATGACGCAGATTGCCAAAATTGAAGGCTATCAACAGGAACAAGCGGCCGATCTGGCGAAGCAACAGGTGAATGGCCTGGCGGCAATGGGTCAGATGTTCCGGATTACAACGATGCAGGACAACGTCATCGGCTCCAGCCTGCAATACGCAAACGGCCAGGTTACGTTAAACGGACAAAAAATGCCGCTGGATGAGTTTGTTGGCATGTTCGGTATGCCTTCTCTCGGCGAACCGGATGCCCCGGCTATTCCGCAACAGTAAATACGCGTGACAACAGGCCCGATAACCGTGTGTTTATCGGGCCTTTTTTATTTTGCCACCACCAGACGGGCGGAAAGCGTTAAGTTACGCGAATGACCATCATCGTGCCCAATGCGCTGTAGCATGCGCTCAGCAAGGGTATATCCCATTTCACGCGCGGGCGTACAGGCCCAAATAATGGGGATATCGTCCAGTGCATTTTCCGCTACATCGGCAAATCCAGCTAACGAGATCTGCTGTTCGAAGTAGCGATCCACGCCAATTTCACCACTCTGACGCCCTGCTCTCATCAGGCCAAACCAGGCGCCAACGGCTATGGTTTCGTTGTAGCACACCACTGCGCTGATCGTTGGGTTACGACGTAACAGCGCGGTCACCTCCTCTGCGGCCTGCTTTTGGCTGGATGAGCACTCCAGCACCCAGTCGCTATGAAACGGTAAACCATACTTTAGCAACGTCGTACAATAGCCGCCGACACGCTCTGCGCGGGTCAATGAAGAACTCTGCCCCCCCAACCACGCGATGCGCTGATGCCCATGGCGTATCAGATGTTCAACCAGCAATTGCGCTGCCTGCATGTTGTCAGGCCTGACGGTGTCAACGTCATCCAGGTAGCTGGCCCGAGACGCAAACACTACCGGAATCCCCTTATCGGCGGCCAGTTGTTGAAGGTCGTCGCTACTGCCGGCTGCCCCGGCGATCACCACACCATCAACCCCTTGATTAAGCAGCATAGCGAAACGCTGCGCCAGCTGTTCGCCATCTCTGCCACCATGTAATAAAAAAACCATGCGCCCCTGCGCTTCTAATGCTTCCGTCAGACCCGCTGTCAACTCGGCGTAAAACGGGGTGGAAAGGTCGCGCACGATCAAACCAATTACCCCGCTCTGGCCGCCACGAAGTGCTGATGCCTGGCGATTACGCACAAACCCCAGTTGCTCAATAGCGGCATTCACCCGTTCGCCGGTCGCGGATGAAATACGGCCTTTTCCACTGAGCACCAATGAGACGGTACTAACCGAAACGCCCGCGGCCAGCGCAACATCATGGATGGTTATTTTTTTGGCTATAGCCATAAAAACGGAAAACTCCCTGATAACGTGACGGATAAAACGTTTTATCAATCACTTATATTTATACGCCCTATTATCGTTCGATAATGTGATTTATACCGCACTAAAATTAGGTAAAACGTTTTATCTTCTCGCCATCATTAGTCAGCTAGCTTTTACGAGGAGTCGTTTGATGACGACGAGAACCACACCAAAAATTACGTTATGGGAATTTTTCCAGCAGTTGGGCAAAACCTTTATGCTGCCCGTGGCTCTGCTCTCATTCTGCGGGATCATGTTAGGGATCGGCAGCTCGTTAAGTAGTCATGATGTCTTAACGCTGATTCCGGCATTGGGTAATCCGGTACTGCAGGCTATTTTTACCTGGATGAGCAAAGTAGGCTCATTTGCGTTTAGCTTCTTACCGGTGATGTTCTGTATTGCCATACCTCTCGGCCTGGCCCGCGAGAACAAAGGCGTAGCGGCATTTGCCGGTTTTGTTGGTTATGCGGTGATGAACCTTGCCGTCAACTTCTGGTTAACCGCGAAAGGTATCTTGCCTACCACGGATGCCACGATCCTGAAGGCTAACAACGTACAGAATATCCTGGGGATCCAGTCGATCGACACCGGGATCCTCGGCGCTGTTATTGCCGGGATCATCGTCTGGATGCTGCATGAACGTTTCCACAACATTCGCCTGCCGGATGCACTGGCCTTCTTCGGCGGTACCCGCTTTGTACCAATTATCTCTTCGGTGGTGATGGGACTGGTCGGCCTGGTCATTCCCCTGGTTTGGCCGGTTTTCGCCATGGGCATTAACGGGCTCGGCCACATCATCAACAGCGCGGGCGAATTTGGTCCAATGCTGTTTGGTACCGGTGAACGTCTGCTGCTGCCGTTTGGTCTGCATCATATTCTGGTGGCGCTCATTCGCTTCACTGAAGCTGGCGGCACGCAGGAAGTCTGCGGTCACAGCGTGAGCGGCGCACTGACTATTTTCCAGGCTCAACTGAGCTGCCCGACAACACAAGGTTTCTCTGAAAGCGCAACCCGCTTCCTGTCGCAGGGCAAAATGCCGGCGTTCCTCGGTGGTTTGCCGGGGGCAGCGCTCGCTATGTACCACTGTGCTCGCCCTGAAAATCGTCATAAAATTAAAGGGTTGTTAATTTCTGGTCTCATTGCCTGCGTGATCGGCGGTACAACCGAACCACTCGAGTTCTTATTCCTGTTCGTTGCCCCTGTTTTGTATGTAATCCACGCCCTGCTGACCGGTCTTGGTTTCACCGTGATGGCGGTGTTAGGCGTCACCATCGGTAACACGGACGGTAACCTGATTGACTTTGTGGTATTCGGCATTCTGCACGGACTCTCTACCAAGTGGTATTTGGTCCCTGTCGTGGCTGCGATCTGGTTCGCGGTGTACTACGTGATCTTCCGTTTCGCCATCACACGCTTCAATCTCAAGACCCCGGGTCGGGACGTCGAAATTGCCAGCAATATCGATAAAGTCATGGCGGGAGCACCGGGTAAATCCGGTTACAACGTCCCTGCCATTCTGGCGGCGCTGGGCGGTGCGGAAAACATTGTCAGCCTTGATAACTGCATTACCCGTCTGCGCTTGTCAGTGAAGGATATGTCGCTTGTGAACGTACAGGCACTGAAGGACAATCGCGCCATTGGCGTAGTGCAACTCAATCAGCATAATCTTCAGGTTGTTATTGGTCCGCAGGTCCAGTCAGTGAAAGACGAGATCGCAGTTCTGATGAACACCGTACAGGCTTAAGGACAATAATATGTTTGATTTTTCAAAGGTTGTGGACAGGCATGGTACCTGGTGTACTCAGTGGGATTACGTTGCCGACCGTTTTGGTTCAGCCGACCTTCTGCCGTTCACCATCTCCGATATGGATTTTGCCACCGCCCCCTGCATTCTGGAGGCGCTGACTCAGCGCCTGTCACATGGCGTGTTGGGTTACAGTCGCTGGAAAAATGATGAATTTCTGGCGGCGATTAGCCACTGGTTTCTATCGCGTCATAATACCCAAATCGATCCTCAGTCGCTGGTTTATGGCCCCTCGGTCATCTATATGGTATCGGAGCTGATCCGCCAGTGGTCTTCTGCGGGTGATGCGGTGGTTATTCATACGCCGGCTTACGACGCGTTTTACAAAGCGATTGAAGGTAATCAGCGCCAGGTATGCGCTGTCGGACTTGAAAAACGCGCTGACGGCTGGTTTTGCGACATGGTTGCACTAGAGAAAGCCCTGTCCCGGCCTGAAAGCAAAATTCTCCTGCTTTGCAGCCCGCACAACCCAACCGGTAAGGTGTGGACGCGCGATGAACTGGAAACCATGGCGGAGCTGTGTCAGCGCCACGGTGTAAAAGTCATCTCTGATGAGATCCATATGGATATGGTATGGGCAGACCAGCCACACATCCCGTGGAGTAACGTCGCGCGCGACAGTTGGGCGCTGTTCACCTCCGGTTCAAAGAGCTTCAATATTCCGGCATTAACCGGGGCTTACGGGATTATTGAGGATGAGCAGAGTCGCAACGATTACCTCAGTGCGTTAAAGGGTCGGGATGGTCTTTCCTCACCTGCAGTGCTCGCGCTTAGCGCACATATCGCAGCCTACCAACAGGGCGCTAGCTGGCTTGATGCGCTGCGGGATTATCTTGCCAGTAACCTGGATTACATCGCGCACGAGCTGAATAACGCATTCCCCGAACTGAACTGGCAGGTTCCGCAATCCACCTATCTGGCATGGATTGACTTGCGTCCACTCAACCTTGATGACCACGCACTGCAGGATGCACTCATCCATCAGCAGAAAGTCGCCATCATGCCCGGATACACATACGGAGAAGAAGGACGCGGTTTTGTGCGCCTCAATGCCGGATGTCCACGTTCCAAGCTTGAAAAAGGCGTTCAGGGGTTGATTAACGCCATCCGCACAATAAGTTAAATAGTCTTGCGCAATGAAGAACTCATTGCGCAACTCCTTATATAAAAAAAACAAATCTGTTTTTTATCGTTTTTTTTAATACTAATTCCTCCCTGACTTTTCCTGCCAGTCAAAATCAACAGCAATAAAAATCAAAAAGACAAAATACAAAGCTGAGAAGATAGCCAAAATATAGCGCTGTTTTATATACATAAAAATCATGAATACAACACAAATAAACATTCACAAAAAGAATTTAACTTTTTTTTTACTCCTATCCCTAACAACATCCATTTTTCTTTGGTATATCCCTTTTAGTAATCAGCGTTATAGCCTCTCTTTTTACCCGGTTATTGCAACCTTTGCTGGTGTATTGCACATTCAGACTGGGTGCTTTATGACGATGAATTACATGAGTTATCGGCGCAAAAAATATCTTTTACCCCTGGCCTGCGCGTTTTATTTCTCAGGGGTTTTCTTATTTCTTGCGCTCTATATTTATTTTTATAAAAACGGTCTTCCTGGTGTCATCTACAATGACATTGCTGTTTTATACTTTATGAGGAACATGTTAATTACGGGGTTGTTTTTTGCAACATACTATTTATATACGTTTAAAAATAAAAAAGAAAAGCATGGTAAAACAGTTGCTTACGCCACTTATTTATGGTGCATGTTGCATCTGGTAATGGCTATCCTCTACTCCATCCGTATTACGCCAATATCGTTTCAGTTGGTTGACACAGAAACGTTTGAATGGCTTAGACCCTGGCGTGGTAGCTTTATTTATGTCCTCATTATCTTGTGGACCTGTATCGTTTTATTAGGGGCAAAATTAACCCGGCTAAAAACACAGTTTTGGGTAAGTATGTCACTGGTTGCCCTGAGCAATCTGTTAAGTGTCATCATTATGCTGAAGTACACGCATATAGACTCCGCTGGATGGTATCTCGCCAGAGGCCTGGAGTGCCTTAGCGCAATGGCCGTGATGATCGTGCTCATGTCTGATATTTTCAAGCGCTACAAAGCCTCACGTCAGGCCTATGAATTATCCTATGAAAATTCAGTCCGCGACCCGATGACCCGACTTTTCAACCGTGGCTATTTTTATAACGCACTCAGCAATGAGATTAAAATGACAGCGCCCCATAAACCCCTGAGCATTGTCTTTTGCGACATTGATTTCTTTAAGTCGGTCAATGACACCTGGGGACATTTGCAGGGTGACAGAGTGATAATCAAACTGTCAGAAATTATGCAGCGACTGAGTCGGCGTAACGACATCGTGGCACGCATTGGCGGAGAAGAGTTTGCTATTCTGCTACCTGAAACTAACGCAGATGCAGCATTTAACATCGCAGAGCGAATCAGAAAACACGTAGAACAACAAACTCAGGCCACGACTAAAGGTGATTTTCCACGCATCATCACCATCAGCCTGGGTATCGTAACCTCGGTTGATAACCGTTCAGCCCCCGAACAACTTGCTGATTGCGCAGACCGCGCCCTGTATATGGCAAAAAACCGAGGCCGTAATTGCGTTGTGGCCTATTCTGGCGAAGAAGTTTAATAGCAAAGGAAAAGATCACCACCAGGGCGATCTTTTCCTCATGATCAGTTGGTAATTTTCATGTGCAGCTGGAATGCGTTGGTTTTCCCCTCATCCTTCGCCGCGCCTTTTTGATATATTCTGATGGTATACTTACCGCTGGCAGGCAGCGTATTTTTATAAGTGTCACCACTCATCATGCCATCAAAAATGAATTGTTCGCCCGGTGCAATAATACTCATGAAAGGATGAGGCCAGGCGCTTTTCAGAACTGCTTGCATGGTCTGCCCTTTTTTGGCGACAAACGTATAATCTTTTGTTTTATCACCCGTAATTGTCCCCTTGATATCTGCGCCACTGGTGCCTTTCTTAAACTGGATTACATGCGTTTCATCCGCTTTATACGCCGCATGCGCAGGCACAGTTGCCAGCAGCAAACTTCCACAGAACATTGTACTGACAATTAGCTTTACACTTTTCACTTTATTAATACCCTCAGTCGTTATTGTGTTTTTATAACATACCTCGCAGCACATTCATAAACTGGAAAGTGTCCATTTTTCGCTATTAGCAATGTTATTCAATAAATATCCGAGTGAAATAACACTGACAGACAGTAATTAAATAAAAACGAGGTAAATAATCTTAAAATAAAATCATTTTATTACACACATGCTGCAGGAAATGCGTTATTGCTTACTTTACGCCCGTCTTACCACCGCAAGGCAAAAGCATCGTGATACGGTCTCAAGGATCAGGGAGTCGGAACACCACTCTGTTGGTACGCTAACAGCATGGTCAACAATTTGGCGATGCTTGCTTCCCCATAACCCCGAACTCTGCACTGCTTTTTTTAAAGTTTTTAGAGGAACATTTTTCTGTTGTATAATGGCCTGCACTTTACCTAAATACACGAGTGCGACCATGATTGATACTTCCCTCCCCCTGACCGACGTCCATCGCCACCTTGATGGTAACATCCGTGCACAAACGATCCTGGATCTGGGCCGTCAGTTCAACTTAACGCTTCCGGCACAAACGTTGGAAACGCTGATCCCTCATGTGCAAGTCACATCAACTGAGCCAGATTTAGTGAGTTTTTTATCCAAGCTCGACTGGGGCGTGAAGGTACTGGCCTCGCTGGATGCGTGTCGTCGCGTGGCATTTGAAAATATTGAGGACGCAGCACGTAACGGCCTGCACTATGTTGAACTGCGTTTTTCCCCAGGCTACATGGCGATGGCGCATCAGCTCCCGGTTGCAGGTGTAGTTGAAGCCGTCATCGCAGGCGTACGCGAGGGCTGCAAGACCTTTGGCGTCGAAGCTCGCTTAATTGGCATTATGAGCCGTACTTTCGGCGAAGCCGCCTGTCTGCAGGAACTGGATGCGCTGTTAGCCCACCGAGACCATATTACGGCACTGGATCTGGCCGGTGACGAACTGGGGTTCCCGGGCAGCCTGTTCCTGTCTCACTTCAACCAGGCACGCGACGCCGGCTGGCATATCACCGTACATGCGGGCGAAGCCGCGGGACCAGAAAGCATCTGGCAGGCCATTAAAGAGCTAGGCGCTGAGCGTATTGGTCACGGCGTTAAAGCCGTTGAAGATCGTGCGTTGATGGATTACCTCGCCGAGCACCGTATCGGCATCGAATCCTGCCTGACATCAAACATTCAGACCAGCACCGTTGCCTCACTAGCGAACCATCCGCTGAAAACGTTCCTTGAACATGGCGTTATCGCCAGTTTGAATACGGACGACCCGGCTGTTCAGGGTGTGGATATTATTCACGAGTACACCATTGCCGCACCAGCTGCAGGCCTAACGCGCGAACAAATCCGTCAGGCCCAAATCAACGGTCTGGAAATGGCATTCCTGAGTAACGAGGAAAAACGAGCCTTGCGCGAGAAAGTCGCCGCAGCGTAACAGGTAAAGTGCCGCATAGCGCTAACGCTTATCCGGCCTACGTTGGTTTTCATTGTAGGCCGGATACAATGCCAGGAAGGTATCGCCTTGCGCCATTTACCTAATCAGGCAAGGCACAGCGTCGAACGATGTTTCGCAGATTCTATACCCAGCTCAATCAGCTCCATAATTTGGATAGCCTGTCTCGCCGGTACCGGGTTTTCACCGTTGCCGTTTAGCGCATCCCGAATGCCAGCATAGTACGCCGGATAGTTGCCCGGTACGGTCAGCCAGGTTTCTTCAACCTGCTCTTCGCCTTCGACTCGCGTCAATACGCCATCGCGCATATCATAACCCCAGTCTTCCTGAGGCAGGCGCTCGCCATTTTTCAGGCGCTCTTCCTGCGGGTCAAGACCATACTTCACATAGCTGCCACGCGATCCATGCACAATATAACGGGCCGATTCTGCGGCAGCAAGCATGGTGCTATGCAGGATCACACGACGCTGCGGATACGTCAGGATGGCATGGAAGTAATCCGTCGCCTGCGCGCCCGGACGCAGCTGGGCCAGGTCTACCGTCAGGCTGACGGGCAAACCAAACAGATTAATCGCCTGATCCAAAAGATGCGGTGCTAAATCGTACCAGATACCGCTTCCCGGACCGCCCTGTTCACGCCAACGGTCACGAACCTGTGGGCGGAAACGATCGAAATGGGATTCGAAATACGCTACCTCACCTAAAACACCATCCGCCAGCAGAGCTTTCAGCGTCAGAAAATCACTGTCCCAGCGACGGTTATGGAATACAGACAACACACGCCCCAGGCTACGTGCCAGCGCATCCAACTCACGCGCTTGTGACAGTGTCACGGTAAAGGGCTTATCAACAACCACATGTTTGCCCGCTTCCAACGCTGCTTTCGCTAACGGAAAGTGCGTGTCGTTTGGCGTGGGGATCACAATCAGGTCGATATTTGGATCGTTAAAAAGATGTTTAGGCTCAGCAACAACCGCCACCGTCGGCCAGACTGCTTTCACTTTTGCTTCATCACTACTGGACACTGCAGCCAGTTCCAGACCCGGCGTGCCCACAATCAGTGGGGCATGGAAGGTTTTGCTGGCATAACCGTAGCCAATTAGCCCAACGCGGATGTTGTCACTCATGTTATTGCCTCTCAATTCAGGACTGACCTATTTCACACCATACCTTGCAACGTCTCAATAGTTTAATAACCTTTGCGCTACAAAGGTTGTTTTTTAACTTAAGTCAAACATATGCCACTTATGCTTAACTTGCAGCGAAAAAGAGGTAGAAATCGTTCCCAATCATCTTGCTGTATTAATGAGAGATTAGTAACATTTGCAGCCTGTGTTTATGGATAAATCAAAGCAAATGTCATCAGTAATGAATCGTCTTATTGAATTAACAGGTTGGATTGTTCTCGCCGTCTCCGTGATCCTGCTGGGTGTTGCCAATCATATTGACAATTACCAGCCACCAGAGCCCGTTGCGGCAGTGCAGAAGAAATAAGCATCCGCAGCCTTTTATTGCCCGGCAATTAACATTGGTAGTTGCAGGGTCTGCCGGTAAAAGATCGCTTTCTGTCAAAAAAAGCGAATTATGCCGCGTCCCGCTCCGCTGCATATTGCCAGCGATCGCTAAGCGCGTTACCCTTGCTCAAGACGCGCATAGCGCCTGATTTTTCACAGGTATGAACACTCTTCTTACATTTGCACGTAAATGCGCTTTGACCTGTGCTCGTTGTTTATTATTATATTTTCTACTCCGTTGGTATTATTTTATTAATATGGATCTGCATTTATGACCGTTCAGGATTACTTATTAAAATTCCGCAAAATCAGTTCGCTCGAAAGTCTGGAAAAACTGTTCGACCATCTTAACTACACGCTCACCGATGATAACGACATTATCAATATGTACCGTGCCGCAGACCATCGCCGTGCGGAGCTTATCTCCGGAGGTCGTCTGTTTGATGTTGGTCAGGTACCTAAATCAGTCTGGCATTACGTGCAATAAAGAAGAAAGTAGCGCTCAACGTTAAAAGCTTTATAATAATTGCCCCAAAATGAATGGCATGATTGATTGCGCGCGTAAACCTGGAGAAGAGATGACTACGACACCGGCACAACGTATCGGAGGCTGGCTACTTGGGCCACTGGCCTGGCTGTTAGTCGCTTTGTTGAGCGCTTCGCTGGCGTTATTACTTTATGTCACTGCGCTGGCTACACCGCAAACCTTCAAAACGCTGGGTGAGCAAAGTACGGCCAATTTGCTGTTATGGGGTGTTTCCTTTATTACCGCGATCGCCATGTGGTATTACACACTGTGGCTGACGATTGCGTTTTTCAAACGCAGAGCCTGTGTACCTAAGCATTACATTCTGTGGCTGCTGATCTCCGTGTTGCTGGCGATTAAAGCGTTTGCGTTTTCACCCGTCCCAGACGCTTTTGCCGTGCGCCAACTGCTGTTCCCATTACTGGCTGCAGCACTGTTGGTGCCCTACTTCAAACGATCGCAGCGCGTTAAATCGACGTTTGTGAACCCGTAATAACCCTACAGTTAACCTGTTGTCGCCTGTTGAAGATTGTCAGATAATAGGCGGCTTTTTATTTCAGGCCGAAAAATGACTGATTACCTGCTGCTGTTTGTCGGAACTGTACTGGTCAATAACTTTGTACTGGTGAAGTTTCTGGGCCTTTGCCCGTTTATGGGCGTTTCCAAAAAACTGGAAACCGCAATGGGTATGGGCCTTGCCACGACGTTTGTCATGACACTGGCATCCATCTGCGCTTGGCTGATTGATACCTGGATCCTAATTCCGCTCAATCTCATCTATCTGCGCACGCTGGCTTTTATTCTGGTTATCGCCGTCGTCGTGCAGTTTACCGAAATGGTTGTGCGCAAAACCAGCCCTGCGCTGTACCGCCTGCTGGGGATCTTTCTACCGCTGATCACCACTAACTGCGCAGTGTTAGGTGTGGCGCTACTGAACATCAACCTCGGCCATAACTTTTTACAGTCGGCGCTATACGGTTTTTCCGCCGCCGTCGGCTTCTCGCTGGTGATGGTACTGTTCGCCGCGATCCGCGAACGCCTCGCCGTGGCGGACGTCCCAGCGCCGTTTCGCGGCAATGCGATTGCGCTGATTACCGCTGGTTTAATGTCATTGGCCTTTATGGGCTTTAGTGGTTTGGTGAAGTTGTAATGAATGCTATCTGGATTGCCGTTGCCGCAGTGAGTCTACTGGGTCTGGCGTTCGGCGCTATTTTGGGGTACGCCTCACGACGTTTTGCCGTTGAAGATGATCCGGTCGTGGAGAAAATTGATGAAATTCTCCCGCAAAGCCAGTGTGGCCAGTGCGGCTATCCGGGCTGTCATCCTTACGCTGAGGCGATCGGGTCTCAGGGTGAAAAAATTAACCGTTGCGCCCCCGGCGGCGAAGCGGTGATGTTAAAAATTGCCGCCCTACTGAATGTCGATCCGCAGCCTATTGATGGCGATGAACAAGACGTTACGCCGGTGCGAATGCTGGCGGTCATTGATGAAAATAACTGTATTGGGTGCACTAAGTGTATTCAGGCCTGCCCGGTCGATGCCATCGTGGGCGCGACCCGCGCCATGCACACGGTAATGAGCGATCTCTGCACCGGGTGCAACCTGTGCGTTGACCCATGCCCGACGCAATGTATTGAATTACGCCCGGTAGCCGAGACACCCGATAGCTGGAAATGGGATTTAAACACCATCCCTGTGCGCATCATTCCCGTGGAACAACATGTTTAAGTTATTCTCTGCATTCAGAAAAAATAAAATCTGGGACTTTGATGGCGGCATTCATCCACCAGAAATGAAAACCCAGTCAAACGGAACGCCGTTGCGACAGGTTCCGCTGGCGCCGCGTTTCGTTATTCCGCTGAAACAACATATTGGTGCGGAGGGTGAACTGTGCGTAAACGTGGGTGACACCGTGCTGCGTGGTCAGCCCTTAACCCGCGGACGTGGCAGAATGCTTCCAGTCCATGCGCCAACATCAGGCACCGTTGTTGCGATTGCCCCGCACTCCACCGCGCATCCTTCGGCACTGGCTGAGTTGAGCGTCATCATAGACGCCGATGGCGAAGATCGCTGGATTGAGCGAGACGGCTGGACCGATTATCGCTCCCACAGCCGGGAAGAGCTGATTGCGCGTATTCATCAGTACGGCGTCGCCGGGCTGGGTGGCGCAGGTTTTCCCACCGGCGTTAAACTGCAGGGCGGCGGAGATAAAATTGAAACGCTGATCATTAACGCCGCCGAATGCGAGCCGTACATTACGGCAGATGACCGCCTGATGCAGGACTGTGCCGCTCAGGTCGTCGAAGGTATCCGCATCCTGGCGCACATTCTTCAGCCACGCGAGATCCTCCTGGGTATCGAAGATAACAAACCGCAGGCAATATCTATGCTGCGCGCGGTGCTGGCTGATTCACACGACATTAGCCTACGCGTGATCCCCACCAAGTACCCATCCGGCGGGGCCAAGCAGTTAACACAAATCCTGACCGGCAAGCAGGTTCCCCACGGCGGACGCTCCTCTGATATCGGCGTATTGATGCAAAACGTCGGAACCGCCTATGCAATTAAACGTGCAGTAATCGACGGAGAGCCGATCACCGAACGAGTCGTGACGCTAACCGGTGAAGCAGTCAGTCGTCCGGGCAACGTCTGGGCGCGTTTAGGTACGCCGGTTCGTCATCTGCTCAACGACGCGGGCTTCTGCCCTTCCGCCGACCAGATGGTGATTATGGGCGGGCCGCTGATGGGCTTTACGCTGCCGTGGCTGGATGTCCCGGTGGTGAAGATAACCAACTGTCTTCTGGCCCCCTCTGCCAGTGAAATGGGTGAAACGCCAGAAGAGAAAGGCTGCATTCGCTGTAGCGCATGCGCCGATGCCTGTCCGGCCGATCTCCTGCCACAACAGCTTTACTGGTTCAGTAAAGGGCAACAGCACGACAAAGCGACGGCCCACAATATCGCCGACTGTATTGAATGCGGTGCCTGCGCCTGGGTATGCCCAAGCAATATTCCACTGGTACAGTATTTCCGTCAGGAAAAAGCCGAGATTTACGCCATTAGTCAGGAAGAAAAGCGCGCCGCAGAAGCAAAAGCTCGGTTTGAAGCCCGACAGGCGCGCCTTGAACGTGAAAAAGCGGCACGTCTTGAACGCCATAAGAGCGCCGCTGCTCAGCCGGCGGCCAAAGATCATGATGCCATTGCCGCCGCGCTGGCTCGCGTAAAAGAAAAGCAGGCTCAGGCACTGCAACCGGTGGTCATTCAGGCAGGTGAAAAACCTGACAATAGCGCCGTGATTGCCGCACGCGAGGCGCGTAAGGCGCAAGCTCGTGCTTCCCGTAAGGAAAATCCGCCGCAAAGTGAAGGCAGCAGCACGGGTACAGACCCGCGTAAAGCTGCCGTGGAAGCGGCAATTGCCCGCGCCAAAGCCCGCAAGCTTGAGCAAGAAGCGGTAACAGAAACGGCCGAGCCGGTTGACCCACGTAAAGCCGCCGTCGAAGCAGCAATCGCTCGCGCCAAAGCCCGCAAACTTGAACAAGCAGCGGTAACAGAAACAGTCGAACCGGTTGATCCGCGTAAAGCTGCCGTGGAAGCGGCAATCGCCCGCGCCAAAGCTCGCAAGCTCGAGCAGCAGGCGGTAACAGAAACAACCGAACCGGTTGATCCGCGTAAAGCTGCCGTGGAAGCGGCAATCGCCCGCGCCAAAGCCCGCAAGCTTGAACAAGAAGCGGTAACAGAAACAGCCGAGCCGGTTGATCCACGTAAAGCCGCCGTCGCGGCCGCCATCGCACGCGCTCAGGCAAAGAAAGCCGCACAGCAGCAGGTTGTAAACGAGGAATAAATGGTATTCAGAATAGCAAGCTCCCCTTATACCCATAACCAGCGCCAGACATCGCGTATCATGATGCTGGTGTTACTTGCTGCATTGCCGGGGATCGCCGCTCAGCTGTGGTTCTTCGGCTGGGGCACGTTGTTCCAGATCGTTCTCGCTGCCATCAGCGCTATTGCTGCCGAAGCGGGTGTGCTTAAACTGCGTAAACAACCCATTGTGGCAATTTTAAAAGACAACTCTGCGCTACTCACTGGGTTGCTTTTGGCCGTCAGTATTCCGCCCCTCGCGCCATGGTGGATGGTGGTATTAGGCACGGTATTTGCGGTTATCATTGCGAAACAACTGTATGGCGGGCTCGGGCAGAACCCGTTTAACCCTGCCATGATTGGTTATGTCGTGCTGCTCATCTCATTTCCGGTACAGATGACCAGTTGGCTGCCGCCGCATGAAATTGCAGCCACGGTGCCTGGTTTCTTTGACGCCCTGAACGTTATCTTTAACGGGCATACCGCCAGCGGAGGGGATATGAATTCGCTGCGTATGGGTATCGATGGTATCAGTCAGGCAACACCTCTTGATACCTTTAAGACATCCCTGCATGCCGGACGTACCGTTGAGCAGGTGATGCAATACCCGATCTACAGCGGCATGCTGGCAGGCGCTGGCTGGCAGTGGGTGAACCTTGCCTGGCTGGTTGGTGGCATCGTGCTGTTATGGCAAAAAGCGATTCGCTGGCATATCCCGGTTAGCTTCCTGCTGTCGCTCGCCGTTTGCGCCACTTTAGGTTGGATTTTTTCGCCAGACTCACTGGCATCGCCTCAGTTGCATTTGCTTTCCGGCGCGACGATGTTAGGTGCGTTCTTTATTCTTACCGATCCCGTTACAGCATCAACAACCAACCGTGGTCGTCTGATTTTTGGCGCGCTTGCGGGCCTGTTAGTGTGGTTGATACGCAGTTTTGGTGGTTATCCTGATGGCGTGGCTTTTGCCGTGTTGCTGGCCAATATCACGGTTCCCCTGATTGATTATTACACCCGCCCTCGCGTGTACGGACATCGCTAAGGACTAGATATGCTGAAAACGATTCGTAAACACGGTATTACACTGGCGCTGTTTGCTGCGGGCTCAACGGGGTTAACCGCAGCAATCAATCAATTAACCAAGTCAACCATTGATGAACAGGCCGCGATACAGCAAAAAACGCTGTTCGATCAGGTTCTGCCTGGCGATCGCTACAATAATAACTTGTCTGAAAGTTGTTATCTGGTCAATGCGCCAGCGTTAGGCAAAGGTACGCACCGTGTATATATTGCCCGCCAGGACGATCGTCCTGTTGCTGCGATTCTTGAAGCTACGGCGCCAGATGGTTATTCCGGGGCGATTCAACTGCTGGTGGGTGTCGATTTCACGGGTACCGTGTTGGGTACGCGGGTTACCGAACACCATGAAACACCTGGGCTGGGCGATAAAATCGAACTGCGACTGTCCGACTGGATCACCCATTTTAGCGGTAAAACAATTTCTGCGGATAACACCTCTCACTGGGCAGTGAAAAAAGATGGCGGCGACTTTGACCAGTTTACTGGCGCAACCATTACACCACGTGCGGTGGTTAACGCGGTTAAACGTGCCGGCCTGTATGCGCAGACGCTGCCTGCGCAACTCCCTCAACTTAGCGCCTGTGGAGAATAACCATGAGCGAAATTAAAGACGTGATTGTCCAGGGGTTATGGAAAAATAACTCCGCGCTTGTGCAACTACTTGGGATGTGTCCGCTGTTGGCCGTCACTTCTACCGCAACTAACGCGCTGGGTCTTGGACTTGCGACTACGCTCGTCCTGACGCTGACCAACCTGACGATTTCAGCCCTTCGCCGCTGGACACCGCCAGAAATTCGTATTCCGATTTATGTCATGATTATCGCCTCCGTGGTGAGTGCGGTACAGATGTTGATCAATGCCTACGCCTTCGGCCTGTATCAGTCTCTGGGCATCTTCATCCCGCTGATTGTAACCAACTGCATTGTTGTTGGCCGTGCAGAAGCCTTCGCCGCCAAAAAGGGCCCTGCGTTATCCGCACTTGATGGTTTCTCCATCGGCATGGGCGCAACAGGTGCCATGTTTGTTCTGGGCTCGCTGCGTGAAATAATTGGTAACGGTACACTGTTTGATGGTGCAGACGGTTTGTTGGGTAGCTGGGCCAAAGTCTTGCGCGTTGAGATCTTCCATACTGATACGCCGTTTCTGCTGGCCATGCTGCCACCGGGCGCGTTTATTGGCCTGGGTCTGATGCTGGCAGTGAAGTATCTGATTGATGAGAAAATGAAGAAACGTCGTGCCGAGGCGGCTGTCGTGGACAGTCCCGCGGGTGAAACAGGGAATGCGTAATGAACAAAGCAAAACGTCTGGAAATACTGACGCGTCTGCGGGATAACAACCCGCATCCGACAACCGAGCTCAATTTTACATCGCCGTTTGAACTGTTGATTTCGGTCTTGCTCTCCGCACAAGCGACCGATGTCAGCGTCAATAAAGCGACAGCTAAGCTATACCCCGTCGCCAATACGCCGGCTGCGATGCTGGAGCTCGGTGTTGAAGGTGTTAAGTCCTACATCAAGACAATCGGTTTGTTTAACAGCAAAGCGGAAAACGTAATTAAAACCTGCCGCATTCTGCTGGAACAACATAATGGTGAAGTGCCAGAAGACCGTGCGGCGTTAGAAGCTCTCCCCGGCGTTGGGCGAAAGACGGCTAATGTGGTGTTAAATACCGCCTTTGGCTGGCCCACTATCGCTGTAGATACCCACATTTTTCGCGTCTGTAATCGCACGCAATTCGCCCCGGGTAAAAACGTCGAGCAGGTTGAAGAGAAGCTGCTGAAAGTCGTACCCAGTGAATTTAAAGTCGATTGCCATCACTGGTTAATTCTTCATGGTCGCTACACCTGCATCGCCAGAAAGCCGCGCTGTGGTTCCTGTATTATTGAAGATCTCTGCGAATTCAAAGAGAAAGTCGATATCTAATGCTGCCGGGGCATCCTCCTCGCCCCTTACATACATAACGATTAGTTATGCACTCCCCTGCGTTTATTTTCCCGACAATGATGCCATTCAATTGCTCATATCTAATGCAATATTCTTGTTAATTAACACCTGAGCAGGTTAATCGTTTTTTTAGCAAAAGAAATTTCTATCTATACGTGATCCAGATCATCCAGCTAACACAATGTTAATAAATTTTTATTTTTTAGTTAAGGTGACAATTAGATGACCCAACTGCACAGTTTCTAAACAAAACATTACACTGCCTATTTTTCAGATAATGGCCTATATCACTGGATTCAACCTTAAATAGCAGAACATATCGCCACATTGCGGTTATGGCGGTGATTAAACAGTGTAAAAATCTGCCATTTTAGAAATGAAGAAATTTAACGCTAGATAACATTTCACAGCCCCGACGATTTCACCAGTCATGATATATGTAACAGATTATTACAAACCACTTGTCTGAATGGTCAAGATAGTGAACATTACTTGCCGTTTCCCCTCCCACTATAACAATCGGACGGATGAACTTGACTCATCACGTACCTGAACACCCCCGTTGATATGGGATGTAAAAAAAGAGGTAAAAGTGTCTACTGCAAACAATAAACCAACAGAAAGCGTAAGTTTAAACGCCTTCAAACAACCAAAAGCGTTCTATCTCATTTTCTCTATTGAGCTGTGGGAACGTTTTGGTTATTACGGCCTGCAAGGGATTATGGCCGTCTACCTGGTTAAACAGCTGGGTATGTCAGAAGCGGATTCCATCACCCTTTTCTCGTCCTTTAGCGCCCTGGTGTACGGTCTGGTTGCCATTGGCGGCTGGTTAGGTGACAAAGTTCTGGGAACAAAACGTGTCATTATGCTGGGTGCCGTTGTGCTGGCCATCGGTTATGCGTTGGTAGCATGGTCCGGTCACGATGCGGGTATCGTTTATATGGGCATGGCGGCCATCGCGGTCGGTAACGGCCTGTTTAAAGCAAACCCATCCTCCCTGCTCTCTACCTGCTATGCCAAAGATGACCCGCGTCTTGATGGTGCATTTACCATGTACTACATGTCCGTCAACATCGGTTCATTCTTCTCTATGCTGGCAACACCGTGGTTGGCTGCGCGCTACGGCTGGAGCACCGCGTTCGCTCTGAGCGTCGTGGGTATGCTGATTACCGTTGTTAACTTCGCATTCTGTCAGCGCTGGGTTAAACAGTATGGTTCTAAACCTGACTTTGAACCGATCAACTTCCGTAACCTGCTGCTGACCATTGCTGGCGTTGTGGTACTGATCGCGATTGCAACTTGGTTGCTGCACAACCAGCAGATCGCACGTATGGTTCTGGGTGTCATTGCGCTGGGTATCGTGTTCATCTTCGGTAAAGAAGCCTTCACCATGCACGGTGCTGCGCGTCGTAAAATGATCGTCGCCTTCATCCTGATGCTGGAAGCGATTATCTTCTTCGTGCTGTACAGCCAGATGCCGACCTCACTGAACTTCTTTGCGATTCGTAACGTTGAGCACTCTATTCTTGGCATTGCTTTCGAACCTGAACAGTACCAGGCACTGAACCCGTTCTGGATCATCATTGGTAGCCCAATCCTCGCTGCTATCTATAACAAGATGGGCGATACCCTGCCGATGCCGACCAAGTTTGCGATTGGTATGGTGCTGTGTTCCGGTGCATTCCTGATCCTGCCGCTGGGCGCGAAATTCGCTACCGATGCAGGCATCGTTTCCGTTAACTGGCTGATTATCTGCTACGGTCTGCAAAGTATCGGTGAGCTGATGATCTCCGGTCTGGGTCTGGCAATGGTGGCACAGTTGGTTCCGCAACGCCTGATGGGCTTCATCATGGGTAGCTGGTTCCTGACCACTGCCGGTGCAAACATCATCGGTGGCTACGTCGCTAACATGATGGCTGTACCAGAGAACGTGACTGACCCGCTGATGTCCCTTGAAGTCTACGGTCGTGTGTTCCTGCAGATTGGTGTCGCAACGGCTGTTATCGCTGTTCTGATGCTGCTGACGGCTCCGAAACTGAACCGTATGACTCAGGACGATGACGTCAATGAGAAAGCCTCTAAGGCCGCGACAGCGTAATTCTCAGGGAAACTCATTTTCAGGCCGCTAACTGTTGTTAGCGGCTTTTTTTTTGCCTGAGGTAGCACTACCATACGATATACCTCAGCCAAAAGGAGTTACCGATGAAACTGTTCTACAAACCGGGCGCTTGTTCTCTCGCTTCCCACATCACACTTCGTGAGAGCGGTAAAGATTTCACGCTGGATGGTGTTGATCTGATGAAGAAACGTCTGGAAAATGGCGATGATTTTTTCGCGGTAAACCCAAAAGGGCAAGTTCCTGCACTGCTGCTGGATGACGGTACGCTACTTACCGAAGGTGTCGCCATCATGCAATACCTGGCGGACAGCGTGCCAGACCGCCAGCTCCTTGCCCCTACCAGCAGCCTCTCCCGTTACAAAACCATCGAATGGCTTAACTACATTGCGACTGAACTGCATAAAGGCTTTACGCCACTGTTCCGTCCCGATACGCCGGAAGACTTTAAGCCAACCGTTCGTGCGCTGCTGGAGAAAAAAATGCAGTATGTGAACGACTCGCTGAAAGATAACCAATGGATCTGCGGCCCGCGCTTCAGCATCGCCGATGCCTATCTGTTTACCGTACTGCGTTGGGCCTATGCGGTTAAGATGAATATGGCAGGATTAAGTAATATTGATGCCTATATGGCGCGAATGGCTGAACGCCCGGCGGTTGCCGCTGCGCTGAAAGCAGAAGGGTTAAATTAATTGTTGTTGCCGGGTGGCACTTGCACATACCCGGCCTACAGCTAAAAATATGCCCGATAAGCGTGAGCGCCATCGGGCATCGATTACAGCTGCGTTGCGCTAAAGTAGTGTTCAGGCTTGGCGATACGGTCCTGCGCGGCCACGACCTGCAGCTCATACTCGTGCATCTCTTTGGTAGTGATCATCACTTCGTACACCGCCGCAGTCACATGCTCAAGCGCCTGTTGTAAAGATGCGCCCTGCAGCAGTTTCACCAGCAACAAGCCACTCGTCACATCACCCACACCAACCGGTTGACGTGCGCCAAAATCGACTAACGGACGACTGATATGCCACGCCTGTTCAGCGGTGACCAGCAGCATTTCGAAACGGTCGGTGCTGATACCTGCGCGTGCCAGATGCTTCACCAGTACAATTTCAGGTCCCTGAGCGATCAGTTCACGCGCTGCTGCAACGGCCTCGTCGACATTGTTCACCGCATGCTCGCACAGAATTTCGAGTTCAACCAGATTCGGGGCAATAATGTCACTAGCCGGGAGCGCATGGCGTACATGAAATTCCGCCACTCCGGGTGCGACAATACACCCCTTTTCAGGGTGTCCCATCACCGGATCGCAAAAGTATTTTGCCTGCGGGTTTGCCGCTTTTACCTTGCGAACAATACCCAGAATATGCTCGCCCTGTTCTGCTGAACCAAGATAGCCGCTCAGTACTGCGTCACAGGTCTGGAGTTTATCAATATCAGCAATGCCCTGAACAATTTCAGTCAGGTGGCTCGGCGGCATAACGCAACCGGTCCATTTGCCATACTGCGTGTGGTTTGAAAACTGAACGGTATTCAGCGGCCAGACATTTGCGCCAAGACGACGCATCGGAAATTCTGCTGCACTGTTGCCCGCATGACCAAAAACAACGTGGGACTGGATGGCGAGGATATTCTTCATTTTACTTACCACAACCCTGAAAAAATAAAGGGGCGTAGTTTCCCACGCCCCTGCTAACTCAATCTTACTTCCAGCAAATCAGACAATAGTTCTTCTTGCCACGACGCAGTAAGGTATAGCGCCCGAACAGGATATCACTATCCTGGAAGAAATATTCCGGATCGGACTGCTTCTCACCGTTGATGGTTACCGCGTTTGACGCAATAGTCTTACGTGCCTGACCGCGAGAAGGTTGCAGCTCGGAGTCCACCAGCGCCTGCATCAAATCGGCACCTTTGTCCATCTCGATCATCGGCACACCATCCTGCGCCAGCTGTTCGAAATCTGCTTCACTCAAATCGCTGAGATTGCCGTTGAACAAGCTTTCGGTAATGCGTTTTGCCGCGACCAGACCTTCTTCACCGTGAACCAGACGCGTAACCTGTTCGGCCAGAACATACTGGGCACGCGGCGCTTTACCGCTGTTTTTATCTTCTTCTTCCAGCGCATTGATTTCTTCAATGTCCATGAAAGTGAAGAATTTCAGGAAGCGATAAACGTCCGCATCGGCGGTGTTGATCCAGAACTGGTAGAATTTGTACGGACTGGTTTTCTTCGGATCCAGCCACACTGCGCCGCCTTCCGTCTTACCGAATTTGGTGCCATCAGCTTTAGTGATCAGCGGAACGGTCAGACCAAACACCTGATTCTGGTGCAAACGACGGGTTAAATCGATACCCGAAGTAATGTTACCCCACTGGTCAGAACCACCAATCTGCAGTGCCACGCCGTGCAGTTTGTTCAGGCAGGCAAAGTCATAACCCTGCAGCAGGTTGTAAGAAAACTCGGTAAAGGAGATCCCCTGATCGTCACGGTTCAGACGCTGCTTAACCGCTTCTTTGTTGATCATCTGGTTAACGGAGAAGTGTTTGCCGATATCACGCAGGAAAGTCAGTACGTTCATACCGCCAAACCAGTCGTAGTTGTTCGCAGCAATCGCCGAGTTGTCGCCACAGTCGAAATCGAGGAACGGTGCAACCTGTTTGCGGATTTTATCCACCCACTCCTGCACGGTGTCTTCGGTATTCAGTTTACGCTCGGCGGCTTTAAAGCTCGGGTCACCAATCAGACCGGTTGCGCCACCTACCAGTGCAACAGGCTTATGGCCTGCCTGCTGGAAGCGTTTCAGGCATAACAATGGAACCAGATGCCCCAAATGCAAGCTGTCAGCGGTAGGATCGAAGCCGCAATAGAGCGCGATCGGGCCTTGCGCCAGTCGCTCTGCTAACGCTTCCTCGTCCGTCACCTGGGCCACCAGCCCCCGCTCTTGCAATTGTTTAATCAAGTTACTGCTTGCCATCAAAATCTCCATGTATAAAACGACTGCACCTTTGCCGGTACACGACTTTTCGCCTGATGCGAAAGAAACATAGAATAAAGCGCCGGATTGATCAGCACCAGCGCTTAAAACAAGAAATTTGCATCTTTAGGGGGCCAGACGATCAATTTTCCACGCGTTATCTTCGCGTTGGTATAAAAAACGATCGTGCAGACGGTTTTCACCGCCCTGCCAGAACTCCATTTGTTCAATACTCACGCGAAAGCCGCCCCAGAAACTGGGCAGAGGAACTTCCCCTTGCTGAAACTTCTGCTTCAGTTCGAGGAATTTGCTTTCGAGAATACCGCGCGCGGAGATTCGACTGGATTGTTTTGAGACCCAGGCGCCAATCTGACTGTCGCGCGGGCGACTGTGGAAGTATTTAACCACTTCGAGTGTGGAAAGACGCTCTGCCTTGCCGATCACCATCACCTGCCGTTCCAGCGTATGCCAGGGAAATAAAAGGCTGATGCGTGGATTTTTCTCGATCTGATGCGCCTTACGGCTACCAAGGTTGGTATAGAACACCAGCCCTTTGTCATCATAATGTTTGAGTAACACGATGCGCTGATACGGCTGACCATTTTCATCGACGGTCGCAACGACCATTGCGGTGGGATCGGCCAGTTTGGCATCACAGGCTTGCCCCAGCCAGCGCTCAAACAGCGCAAGGGGTTCGGCGGGAAGATCGCGGCGGCGAAGACCGCCTTTCGTGTATTCACGGCGCAGATGCGCGATTTGCTGCAATTCGTCGTTATCAGACATGATGTTGGGCTACGGATTGTCAGTGGGTGACGCTATTGTGCGCCGCCCAGGTGAAAATCTCAACGCTTCGGGTTCTGTAACTGACAGTTATTTAGCACAATTCTGTCTCGTTTATAGACCGTTGCCTCGTCGCCTTTAGACCAAAATACGTAGATACCATCGGTATAACGAGCACCTGATGCCGACACGCCCTGTTTGAGGTTCAATAGCTGATTATCATAAACAAAGCTTGCCGTCTGGCGGGTATTGTTCAGCTTCACGGTCAGCGGTTTTTCGTCGCAGCGGTATTCAAGCGTATCCGTTTGCATACGCTCGACAAATTGGTTGTACACACTACAACCGCTAAGCAGTACGGGCAGACACACTAACAACAGTTTTTTCATAGCCATATCCTGAAGACTTTCCTAGTCCTGGAGGGTAATGGCACCCTCCCTAATATCCTTAGTTTACCGGCACACCGCGCTGAATAATTTCAGTTAACTCTGAGTTCGTGGATTGGCAGGATAAATTGCCCCTAAAACACTCGGCTCTGACGCCCCCGTCACAGAAGGTAAATTTCCCGGTAATCCGGCCAGCGTTCGCCACGCAAGCCAGGCAAAGGCTAACGCTTCCATATCATCACCGCTGATCCCGGCTTCATCAGTAGAGGTAACCTCTGTACCCGGTAATAATGCCGCCAGACGCATCATCAGCAGTGGATTACGACTGCCACCACCACATACCATGAGTCGATCACAGCCGCCGCTTAACAAGACCTGCTCTGAAATGGTTACTGCCGTCAGTTCGGCAAGCGTCGCCTGCACATCTCGTGGGCTAATTCCCGGAAACTGCGCCAGATGACGCTCTATCCAGCCGTAATTAAAATACTCACGACCGGTGCTTTTCGGCGCAGGCGCGGAAAAATAAGGGTCGTTAAGCATATTCTGCAGCAACGGCAGGATCACCGTTCCTGAAATGGCCCACTGCGCATCTTTGTCGTAGGGCTGGCCACATTGCCGCCAGATCCATGCATCCATCAGCATATTGCCCGGCCCGGTGTCGTATCCGCGAACGGGTTGTTGCGGAATAAGCAGAGACAGATTGGCAATCCCGCCGATGTTTAACACCATTCGCCGTTCCGTTGGATGTGCCAGCAGTGCCTGATGAAACGCAGGAACGAGCGGTGCACCCTGCCCGCCGAGGGCGATATCACGTCGACGAAAATCGCCGACTACGGTTATCCCGGTACGCGCGACAATCTGGTTGTTATCACCAATTTGCAGCGTGTGTGGCGCAGCACCGTTCGGTTCATGCCACACGGTTTGCCCGTGGCAACCAATCGCAATGATATCCTGCGGTTTCAATTTTTCTTGCGCCAACAGCGCATTCACCGCCTCAGCAAATAGATAACCGAGCTGTGCATCTAACTGACCAAACTGAGAAAGTGTAAGCTGCTGCCCCTGGCAGATATCCAGAATCGCTTGTTTAACATGAATGGGGATGGGCCAGGTCAGACTCGCCTGCTGCGCAACCATCGTTTCATCTATTGTCGCCAGCACAACATCGACGCCATCAAGGCTGGTTCCAGACATTACACCGATAAAACGGCCCGATTTCATAGGTCATCCTTTTAAGCAAATTAGCCTTGACACTCAACCATAAAGTGTCGACTAATGCCATGCTTCCTTAATGATTTTTGGTGGCTAATCATTACAATGATCGTTTAATTACATCAATTACATGAATGATTCGTTTATACTCGGTTGATCCGATTTCGGTTAAGATTTTCATATTGTTCCAGTAGAACATGTGACCTTAGGCTCACAAATGCCATATAATTTAGCCATGAAGGGTGCTTTATTAGCGTTTCGTGGTGACAAAGGAGATTTGTAAATGATTAAACGTGTGCTGATTGTTTCATTAATGGGCGTATCTTTAGCGGGTTGCGTTAACAATGACAGCCTTTCAGGCGACGTATATACCGCATCCGAAGCGAAACAAGTTCAGAACGTTACCTACGGTACGATTGTTCATGTTCGTCCGGTGCAAATCCAGGGTGGCGATGACGCAAACGTGATTGGTGCTATTGGTGGTGCGGTACTCGGCGGGTTCCTTGGTAACACCGTCGGCGGCGGTACTGGTCGTTCATTAGCGACGGCTGCAGGTGCAGTTGCCGGTGGCGTAGCGGGTCAAGGCGTACAAGGTGCGATGAATAAAACCCAGGGTGTAGAACTGGAAATCCGTAAGGATGATGGTAATACCATCATGGTGGTTCAGAAACAGGGTGCGACCAAGTTTTCAGCCGGCCAGCGCGTTGTTATGGCCAACAACGGCAGCCAGGTTACCGTGTCTCCACGCTAATCGAATTCACGTGTGGTCAGGCTCTGGCCACACGTAACTTATCGTTTCAACCTTGTGACTGCAGTTCAATAATATTGTGTTCGAGTTTGGCAACCAGCTTAATCAGCAGATCAATTTCCTCAGCTGAAATCCCTTCCAGAATTTCTCCACGTGTTTTGTTGATCACCGCTTCCATATCAGCGATCAGCGGCTCAGCCTTCTCTGTCAGTTTAATTCTCTTAGCTCGACGATCGCTGGCGCAAGTCTGTCGTGAAATGAGTCCCTTTTCTTCCAACTGGTCTAGCGTACGTACCAGCGAAGGCTGCTCGATGCCAATCGCTTTAGCCAGCTGAATCTGCGATTGATCCGGCGGCAACTGATGAATGTTGTGCAGCGTAACCCAATGCGTCTGCGTCAACTCCAGAGGTTTCAGGCGATGGTCAATCAGAGCACGCCAAATGCGCACCAACCGTGCCAGATCAGAACCTAATGGCGATTCCAATTTCATCTCCTTATAATTAGCTTGCTAAGTTATTGTGCTGATTTTAGAATAGTGTGCAGCATTTGTATTCCCAAAACAAATGTATTGCCAAATTTGCTTACCGGCTGACATTTTTTCAGACATTATGCGTTACGGAGACTCATTGTCTCTTTTTTGCTAAACCTATAGCAATGCTCTCTTCCGTCAAGGATTTTGCCCGTGAAGTTTATGTTTAATGCAACAGGATTGCCCCTACAAGATTTAATGATCGGCGCATCTGTCTACTTCCCTCCTGTTTTCAAGGCGATTGTAGCAGGATTTATTCTCTGGCTGGTTGTTCATCGCCTGCTGCGCGACTGGATTTACTCCGGCGAAATCTGGCATCCCCTGCTAATGGATCTGTCACTCTTTACGCTTTGCGTATGTCTGGCCTTTGTTATGCTGATAGCGTGGTGATTATGTCGCTTAAAACCATTAAATACTTCTCAACTATTATAGTCGCTGCAATCGCAGTTTTCGCCGGATGGTGGATGTGGAATTACTATATGCAATCGCCCTGGACACGTGATGGCAAAGTACGTGCTGAGCAGGTCAGCATCACGCCGCAGGTGTCAGGCAGCATTAGCGAACTCTATATAAAAGATAACCAGTTTGTGAATAAAGGCGATGTCCTTTTTATTATCGACAAGACGCCATTTCACATTGCTGAACTGAATGCGCAAGCACAACTGGCAAAAGCGCAGTCTGACCTGGCGAAAGCCAATAACGAAGCCAACCGCCGCCGTCATTTATCGCAAAATTACATCTCAGCCGAGGATCTGGATACCGCAAATCTCAACGTGAAAGCCATGCAGGCAAGCGTTGAAGCGGCTGAGGCCAGTTTGCGCCAGGCCCAGTGGCAGCTGACGCAAACGGTGGTCAAAGCCCCCGTAGCGGGTTGGGTCACCAATCTTTCAACCCGTAGCGGAGACTACGCTTCAACCGGTAAGCCCCTGTTTGCCCTTGTCGACAGTCACTCTTTTTATGTGATGGGGTATTTTGAAGAAACCAAATTGCGCCATATTCGAGAAGGCGCACCTGCGACGATTACACTCTACAGCGGCAATGTAAAGTTACAGGGTCACGTTTCCAGTATTGGCCGTGCCATCTACGATCAAAGTGTGGAAAGTGATTCCGGCCTGATTCCCGACATCAAACCCAACGTGCCGTGGGTGCGTCTGGCGCAGCGTGTCCCGGTACGCATCGAATTCGACGCCCTGCCGCGGGAGGTCACGCTGGTGTCAGGTACAACCTGCAGCGTATCCATCGGCCAGCGTAAATGAAACTGCCCCGCCTGACACCAGGCAATTTGCCGTGGTTTAAAGCCACGGCGGCACAGTGGCGTTATGCGCTGCGTAACACCATTGCGATGTGCCTGGCGTTAACTTTTGCTTATTATCTGAATCTGGATGAGCCCTACTGGGCGATGACCTCTGCGGCGGTGGTTAGTTTTCCCACCGTTGGCGGGGTTATCAGCAAAAGTCTGGGTCGCGTGGCGGGTAGCCTACTGGGAGCCACCGCCGCACTGATTATTGCCGGTCATACTCTCAATGAGCCGTGGCTGTTTTTGCTGAGCATGTCAGTGTGGATCGGATTTTGTACCTGGGCATGCGCGCACTTCACCAATAACGTTGCCTACGCCTTTCAACTGGCGGGTTATACGGCGGCGATCATTGCGTTTCCCATGGTCAATACCGTGGAAATTACGCAGTTATGGGATATCGCGCAGGCACGCGTGTGTGAAGTCATCGTCGGTATCCTGTGTGGCGGCGTGATGATGATGATCCTGCCCAGCACCTCCGATGGCACCACGTTACTGACTGCATTGAAAAACATGCATTCACGTTTACTGGAACATGCCAGCCTACTCTGGCAACCAGAAACCACGGATGCCATTCGCACAGCCCATGAAGGTGTTATCGGGCAGATTCTGACCATGAACCTGCTGCGTATTCAGGCTTTCTGGAGTCATTACCGCTTTCGTCGCCAGAATGCTTTGCTCAATTCGCTGTTGCACCAGCAGTTACGGATGACCAGCGTGATTTCCAGTCTGCGCAGGATGCTGCTGAACTGGCCTAATCCCCCGTCCAACACCCGGGAAATCATCGAGCAGTTGCTCAGCGAACTAATAAAATCCAATGCGAATAGCTACACCGTCGCACGTATTATTGCCCCACTGCGGCCCGTCGATGCCCGCGACTATCGACACGTCGCCTTCTGGCAACGACTGCGTTATTTTTGTCGGCTCTACCTGCGCAGCAGCCATTATCTGCATTTACTGGAAAATGGTGTTACCGCCGAGCGTATTAATATCGCCCGCACGCCGGGACTTGCCCGTCATACCGATAATGCGGAAGCTATCTGGAGCGGGTTGCGTACGTTCTGCACTTTGATGCTTATCGGCGCATGGAGCATTGGTGCACAATGGGAATCAGGCTCTGGCGCACTCACGCTCGCTGCGATCAGCAGTGTGCTGTATTCCGCCGTTGCCACACCGTTCAAGTCGCTTTCTTTGCTGATGCGTACGCTGGTTCTACTGTCGCTATTTAGCTTTGTGGTTAAGTTTGGCCTGATGGTGCAAATTTCCGACCTCTGGCAGTTTATTCTCTTTCTCTTCCCGCTACTCGCCACCATGCAACTGTTGAAGCTACAAATGCCTGCCCTGGCAGGTCTTTGGGGGCAGCTGATTGTATTTATGGGTTCGTTTATCGCGGTGACCAATCCGCCGGTATATGATTTTGCTGATTTCCTGAATGACAATATGGCGAAAATCACCGGTGTGGCGCTGTCATGGCTGGCCTTCGCCATTCTGCGCCCCGGATCGGATGCACGGAAAAGTCGCCGCCATATTCGCGCCCTGCGCCGGGATTTTGTCGATCAGCTCAGCCGACATCCATCACTGAGTGAAAACGAATTTGAATCGCTGACCTATCATCACGTCAGCCAGCTCAGCAACAGTCAGGATGCGCTGGCGCGACGCTGGTTATTACGTTGGGGGGTCGTTTTACTGAACTGCTCGCACGTGGTGTGGCAACTGCGCACCTGGGAGGCGCGTTCCGATCCGCTGGCTCGCGTCAGGGACGTGTGTATCTCGCTGCTGCGCGATGTAATGAGCGAACGTGGCGTCCAGCAACGACCACTGAATGCCACGCTGAATGAGCTACAGCGCATCTGCGATACGCTTGCCCACCATCATCAACCCGCTGCGCAGGAACTGTCGGCACTGGTCTGGCGGCTACACTGCTCGCTTTCACAACTCGAACAGGCGCCGCCGCCGGGCACTCTCAGTCGTTGATTATTTGATAACACCACAGGCATAGCGCGCTCCGCCACCGCCAAGCGGTTTCGGTTGATCGGACATATTATCGCCGCCCACATGGATCATCAGCGCTTTGCCTTTGACTTCATCGATCGTTTTCAGCCGCGGTGCAACGACCGGCGTTGTGGCGTTACCGTCGTTATTCACCACCAATAGCGGCAGGTCGCCCATATGACCTGCGCCTTCCGGGCCTTCATGTTTACCGGTTTGATGCGGATCGTAATGGCCACCAGCCGATTCTGCGGCTGAGGCTTTCCCTTCTTTAATCGCGGGTTGGCAACTGCCGTTCATATGCACATGGAAGCCATGTTCACCTGGCGGCAACGCTTTCAGATCGGGCGTAAACTTCAGCCCCTTTGCGGTTTCAGCAATAGTGACCGTACCAATCGCCTGGCCGACGCCTTGCGATGTGACCAGATTCATCGTCACTTTTTCTTCACTGGCAGCCTGCGCACCTGCACAGACAAGGAGAGTGATAATGGCCAAACTCAAACGCTTCATAAGACCTCCGTCCAAAAGGTGTCTGATTGTTAAGTGTAAACCAGTGACACAAATTTGAACGGAGATGCGCCAAAAACGCGATTAGGGTACGTCGTAACCCAGCGCCGCTTTACGAATGCGGAACCATTGCTGGCGAGACATGTTCAGCGACTCAGACTCAATGGCAGCACGTACACGCTCTATTTTTCCTGAGCCAATAATCGGCAGCGGCTGAGACGGCAGACGTAAAATCCAGGCGTATACCACCTGTTCAATAGACTGCGCATTCAACTCTTCTGCGATCACGGCAAGCTCATTACGTAAAGGCTGGAAAGCATCATCATTAAACAGGCGACCACCGCCGAGACAGGACCAGGCCATCGGGCGAATGCGCAGCTGTTGCAGTTGATCTAAAGTACCATCCAACAGGAGCGGCTGATGTACTGGTGAAATTTCTACCTGGTTGGTCGCCAGAGTAAACGGCAGACGCGATTGCAGCAATGAGAACTGTGCCGGGGTGAAGTTGGAGACGCCAAAGTGACGCACTTTGCCACTATGGTGCAATTTTTTAAAAGCGTCGGCGACGTCGTCAGCATCCATTAGTGGATCGGGACGGTGGATCAGCAGCAGATCAATATGATCGGTCGCCAGCAGCTTCAGCGACTCTTCTGCACTGGCAATAATATGTGCACTGTCGGTGATGTAGTGGCCCAGCGCATTTTCCGCGCGTGCCGTCGTCGCGATCCCGCATTTGGTCACAATCTGCATTTTTTCACGCAAATGCGGAGCCAGTTTCATTGCCTCACCAAACGCCGCTTCACACTGGTATCCACCGTAAATATCGGCGTGATCGACGGTGGTCACGCCAAGATCCAGATGCTCTTCAATAAAGCTGACTAGCTGGCGCGCGGACATATTCCAGTCCATCAGGCGCCAGTACCCCATCACAAAGCGAGAAAATTCCGGGCCTTGCGGCGCAATAGTAATACGCTGAACCATAGCAGCTTCCTTTTAAGTGAATGTGCCTCGAGTATACGCAATTACGCTTTTAAAAGAGTGAAGGTTGTTGCGGTTCTTCCGAAGGGTTGGCTTTGTTTGCACGTAATTTACGCATCAGGCGCTGACGACAAAGCCGCAGCACTTCCTGCTTTTGGGTATCGCTCATCTTTTGCCAGTTAAAACGCTCATCCCGACTGCGAAAACAGCCACGGCAAAAGCCGCGTTCGTCAGACTGACATATTCCACGGCATGGGCTCTGGACGGGGAAAAACTCCAGCTGTTCGGCCACATCCCCTCCTTTAATAAGATTGATATACCTATTGAAGACGTTAACTGAATTTCTCGCAAGCGCTATTGCATTAGACCGACTGGTCTATTACACTCCTTCCCATGAACAAAATCACTGAACACGATACACGCGAACATCTGCTGGCGACTGGCGAACTGCTGTGTATGCAGCGCGGCTTCACCGGCATGGGTTTAAGCGAACTACTGAAAACCGCTGAAGTACCCAAAGGTTCGTTTTATCATTACTTTCGCTCTAAAGAAGCGTTCGGTGTCGCGATGCTGGAACGCCACTATGCGGCCTATCATCGGCGACTGGCTACGCACTTTGATACGGGAGCGGGAAACTACCGCGACCGCATTCTGGCCTACTATCAGGAAACCCTGAACCAGTTTAGCCAGCACGGCATTATTAGCGGCTGTTTAACTGTAAAACTATCTGCCGAAGTGTGCGATCTGTCAGAAGATATGCGCACTGCGATGGATAAAGGCGCGCGGCACATTATTGTGCTGTTAGCGCAGGCGCTGGAGAAAGGTCAGGCCAGCCATTGTCTGTCTTTTGTTGGCGAGCCGTTACAGCAGGCGCAGGTACTGTATGCGCTGTGGCTTGGCGCCAACCTGCAGGCCAAGATTTCTCGTAGCGCCACTCCGCTGGAAAATGCGCTGGCGCACGTTAAAAACATCATCACAACGCCTGCCGTTTAACAGGCGTTTTTATTTTCTTCATTACTAGACGACCGGTCTATTCAGGAGTGCTACATGTCATCTGAAAAACTGTTTTCCCCACTGAAAGTGGGTGCCATTACGGCAGCAAACCGCGTATTTATGGCGCCACTGACGCGTCTGCGCAGTATTGAGCCTGGCGACATCCCTACTCCGCTGATGGCCGAGTATTACCGTCAACGCGCCAGCGCGGGTCTTATCATCAGCGAAGCGACGCAGATTTCCGCACAGGCGAAAGGCTATGCCGGAGCACCCGGCCTACACAGCGAAGCGCAAATTGCCGCATGGAAGAAAATCACTGCTGCCGTACACGCTGAGCAAGGTCATATTGCTGTCCAGTTGTGGCACACTGGACGCATCTCTCACGCCAGTCTGCAGCCAAACGGTCAAGCTCCAGTTGCACCTTCCGCGATTAGCGCTGGAACCCGCACCTCGCTGCGCGATGAAAACGGCCTGGCAACGCGTGCCGATACCTCAATGCCGCGTGCGCTGGAAACCGAAGAGATTCCGGGCATCGTTAATGACTTCCGTCAGGCGATAGCCAATGCGCGCGAAGCGGGTTTCGATATGGTTGAACTGCACTCTGCCCACGGCTACCTGCTGCACCAGTTCCTGTCGCCAACGTCTAACCAGCGTACTGATCAATACGGTGGCAGCGTCGAAAATCGTGCGCGTCTGGTACTGGAAGTGGTTGATGCCGGAATTAAAGAATGGGGTGCCGATCGCATTGGTATTCGCGTCTCCCCGATTGGCACTTTCCAGAACGTAGACAATGGTCCAAACGAAGAAGCCGATGCGCTGTATCTGATTGAACAATTGGGCAAGCGCGGAATCGCTTACCTGCACATGTCTGAGCCGGACTGGGCCGGTGGCGAGCCGTATTCCGATGCGTTCCGCGAAAAAGTTCGCGCGCGCTTCCACGGCCCTATCATTGGTGCTGGAGCTTACACCCCAGAAAAAGCAGAAGCGCTGATCGAGAAAGGTCTGATCGACGCCGTTGCTTTTGGTCGCGCCTATATTGCTAACCCGGATCTGGTGGCGCGTCTGCAACGAAAAGCAGAACTGAATCCGCAACGTGCCGAGAGTTTCTACGGCGGCGGCGCGGAAGGTTACACCGACTATCCTACCCTCTAACGTCACAATCTCCGTTCTGCCATTGATAGCGGCGTAACAACGCCGCTATACTAAAACAACATTTTGAATGTATTAGCCATTTTCGAAGGGGAAAAAGATGCGTTTACTCCATACCATGCTGCGCGTGGGTGACCTGCAGCGTTCCATCGAGTTTTATACCAACGTGCTGGGCATGAAGCTGCTGCGTACCAGCGAAAACCCTGAATACAAGTACTCTCTGGCTTTTGTCGGCTACGGTCCTGAAACCAGTGAAGCAGTAATCGAACTGACCTATAACTGGGGTGTCGACAAGTATGATCTGGGTACTGCCTATGGCCATATCGCCCTGAGCGTAGACAACGCGGCTGAAGCCTGTGAACGTATTCGCCAGAATGGCGGTAACGTAACGCGTGAAGCAGGTCCAGTAAAAGGCGGCACCACAGTGATTGCGTTCGTTGAAGATCCGGACGGCTACAAAATTGAGCTGATCGAAGAGAAAGACGCCGGGCGCGGCCTGGGCGATTAATCTCCCCCTCGGGCGCAGATCGTCTGTGCCCATAGTTTTATACTCATCATTTTGCCATAATACGCGCTGCAATTTTCCCGTATTAAGAGACCCAGATGTCCGATAACGCTCAACTTTCCGGTCTGTGTGACCGTTTTCGTGGTTTTTATCCTGTCGTCATTGATGTCGAAACCGCAGGGTTCAATGCCAAAACCGATGCGCTGCTTGAGATTGCCGCCATCACACTGAAAATGGATGAACAAGGCTGGTTGATGCCGGACACGACGTTACATTTCCACGTAGAGCCGTTTGAAGGTGCCAATTTGCAACCGGAAGCGCTCGCCTTTAACGGTATTGACCCTAACAATCCGCTACGCGGTGCGGTCAGCGAATATGATGCTCTGCATGCCATCTTCAAAATGGTGCGTAAAGGCATTAAAGACAGCGGCTGCAATCGGGCGATCATGGTGGCGCATAACGCTACGTTCGACCACAGTTTCATGATGGCTGCAGCAGAACGCGCCTCGCTCAAACGTAATCCGTTCCACCCATTTGTAACCTTTGATACGGCGGCATTAAGCGGTCTGTCTCTGGGGCAGACTGTGTTGTCAAAAGCGTGCCTGGCGGCGGGAATGGAGTTTGACGGGAATCAGGCGCACTCGGCGCTGTATGACACCGAACGTACGGCCGTGCTGTTTTGCGAAATCGTTAACCGCTGGAAACGTCTCGGCGGTTGGCCTCTTCCCGTGCCTGAAGAAGCGTAACGGCGACATAAAAAAAGCGACCATTTCAGGTCGCTTTTTTACTTCTGCTGGTATTACTCAGCGTCCGGCTCTTCGGTTTTGTATTTCGCTGCTGTTTCTTTAATCAGCTGCTGCAACTCACCGCGCTGGTACATTTCGATCAGAATGTCACAACCGCCAACCAGCTCACCATCAACCCACAGCTGTGGGAAAGTTGGCCAGTTTGCGTATTTCGGCAGTTCGGCGCGAATATCCGGGTTCTGCAGAATATCAACATAAGCAAAGCGTTCACCACAGGCTGACAGCGCCTGCACAGCCTGTGCGGAGAAACCGCAGCTTGGCAGTTTAGGGGAACCTTTCATGTACAGGAGAATCGGGTTTTCAGCGATCTGGCGCTGGATTTTTTCGATAGTGGTGCTCATTATCTTGCTTCCTTAAACTTCTTTTACGGCAGTAGTCTGACATTGTAACGGGTCAGACAGGCAACGGAAAATAACATTTTCATTACGCGTTATTATTTTATCCCCTGACGCTAAAAGTTGCATTCACAATCTCACTTATCCCCTTCAAACATGTGGATTTGATTATCTGTTCACCAATTCTATCTCTATTTGCTGTTTTTTTTTGCGGTCGGTTACGAAACGCAGTTTTAAACTAAAAAAGCTATTAACTTTCCCTCTTTCTATAGATTAGAATCGTCAAGTTTTGAAAATCACACGCAGGCACGATAGACCTGCCTTACCAGAGGACTGCTCAGTGGCGCGGATAAACCGAATCTCGATCACGCTCTGTGCTTTACTTTTTACTACACTGCCCTTTACGCCTATGGCTCATGCTTCCAAGCAGGCCAGGACGACACCTACCAGTACTGACCCACTCAAGACGGTAGATAAAAAGAAAAGCGCAACAACCAGCCAAAAAACAACAAAGACCAGCAAGAAAACGGCGACAAAGACCACCAGCAAAACCAGCACCAAAACCGCTTCCTCTTCTAAAAAACGCACAGCCACTCCGGCAAAGTCGACTAAAACTGCAAATCGCCGTGGTAAAACTGCCGCAGCACAAACCGCAGCCGTTACCTGGACGGAAAAATGCACACCGCGCAAAGGTCATAAACCACGCTGCGTGAAGGTGAAAACCACTGCACCGACTACGCTTGCTGATGCACATAAAGTGAAAGTGCAGAAAGCGACTAAAACCGCTATGTCCACCTTGATGAACCAAATCGGCAAACCTTATCGTTGGGGCGGCTCCTCGCCAAGAACCGGGTTTGACTGCAGCGGTCTGGTTTATTACGCCTATAAAGATCTGGTGAAGTTCCGCATTCCGCGTACCGCGAATGAAATGTACCATCTGCGTGATGCCGCACCAATTGAACGTGGCGAGCTGAAAAATGGTGATCTGGTATTCTTTCGTACCCAGGGTCGCGGAACAGCCGATCACGTCGGCGTCTACGTCGGCAACGGTAAGTTTATTCAGTCACCGCGCAGCGGGCAGGAAATTCAAATCACCTCTCTGAGCGAAGATTACTGGCAGCGCCACTATGTGGGCGCTCGTCGGGTAATGACGCCAAAAACAATTCGCTAAAAACTTACCCTACAGAACATGCTGTAGGGTAAGTTCTTCTTTTGCATAACCTTTCAATTTGCTACCCTATCCTTACTCACAATGAGGCTATTGTGTGTACTCAATATAAATAATAAGGAGAGAAGCAATGTCGTTTGAATTACCTGCATTACCGTATGCCAAAGATGCTCTGGCACCGCACATTTCTGCCGAAACGCTGGAATATCACTATGGCAAACACCATCAAACCTACGTGACCAATCTGAACAATCTGATTAAAGGCACGGCGTTTGAAGGCAAATCACTGGAAGAGATCGTTCGTAGCTCTGAAGGCGGTGTATTCAATAACGCAGCACAAGTATGGAACCACACGTTCTACTGGAACTGCCTGGCACCAAACGCAGGTGGTGAACCGACCGGTAAACTGGCTGATGCAATTGCCGCCTCCTTTGGCAGCTTTGCAGATTTCAAAGCGCAGTTCACCGATGCCGCTATCAAAAACTTCGGTTCTGGCTGGACTTGGCTGGTAAAAGGAACGGATGGCAAACTGGCTATCGTCTCCACCTCCAACGCAGGTACTCCGCTGACTACCGACGCGACGCCGCTGATGACCGTTGACGTATGGGAACACGCCTACTACATCGATTATCGCAATGCCCGTCCTGGCTACCTGGAACATTTCTGGGCACTGGTGAACTGGGAATTTGTTGCGAAGAACTTCGCAGCATAAAAAAGATAACGCAGAAGGACTTCCTTCTGCGTTTTTGCATTAATTCGCGGTAGTGAAAGCCTCTTCAGGCTGTCTTCTTGCGGAAATGAACACCAGCAGCAGCGCAAGACCCGCCACAATCGCCCCCATCACCGGTACAAAACTGTAGCCCAGGCCGCCAGATATCACCGCCCCACCGGCTGCCGCACCTAACGCATTCCCCAGGTTAAACGCGCCAATATTGACTGACGATGATAATCCAGGTGCTTCGCTGGCAACGCGCATCACACGCATCTGCAACGGTGGAACGACCGCAAACGTCGCCGCGCCCCAGACCACCATACTGACCGCCGCTCCCAGCTCATTACGCGCAAGGAAAGGAATGGCCAGCATAATAACCATCAGCAGCAGTAAAAAGCCTTTCAGCGTACCGTTGACTGAACGGTCAGCCAGTTTGCCGCCAAAATAGTTACCGATCGAGAAGCCAACGCCTATCAACACCAGCATCCCGGTAACAAATGCCGGTGTAGCATGAGTGATAGTATGCAGAACCGGCGAGATGTAGGTATAAAGCGTGAACATCGCCCCAGCACCCAGTACGGTAGTCAGTAACGCCGACAGCACCTGTGGGCGCATAAGTACCGACAGTTCGCTACGGACATCCGGGCGCTCTCCTGCTCCACCCTTGGGTAATGAGAAGAACAGGCTGACCATCGCAATGACACCCAGCCCCGCAGTGGCCATAAACGACATGCGCCAGCCGATGGTTTCACCAAGCCAGGTCGCCGCCGGAACGCCGCCAATATTGGCGATGGTTAACCCCATAAACATCGTTGCCACAGCGCTGGCCTGCTTATGTTTGGGTACCACACTGGCTGCAACCACAGAACCGAGACCAAAAAAGGCCCCATGGTTAAGACTGGTCAAAATACGCGATAGCATCAGCGTGGTGTAATCCGGTGAGATAGCCGAAAGCACATTACCCAGCGTGAAAATCGCCATCAGGAATATCAAAGCATTACGTCGCGCACGATGAGACAGCAGCAATGTCATCAGCGGTGCACCTACCATCACACCTACCGCATAAGCGCTGATCAGCATGCCAGCCGCCGGAATCGAGACGTCCACACCTTTGGCAATGACGGGCAACAACCCCATTGGCGAAAACTCGGTGGTGCCAATACCAAACGCCCCGATTGCCAGCGCCAGTAAAGGGTAATTGATTTTCATATTTCGACTCCGTATCGTCGAGCCGCGGCACGACATAAATAAGAGTCAAAAGCATGACATTGATCGCAAAATTAATAAAGTTAACAAAACTGCAAAAGACTTTTGCTTATTCGCAAACAATAGAGGGGAAAAACGAGTCGAAGGGATGAGGGAGAGCTAACTCCCTCGGGGAAATCAATGCAGCGCTGCGGTCAGACCACCCGCGACGATCAATCCCAGAACAATAATGGTAGTCACTAACGAAAATTTCAGATCGGTGCTCATCAAGTTTTCTCCTTTTTATTCCCACACAAAAAGTGATATTGCGCATTTTTACACACTTGAAAGCAAAAATCTCTCACGATTTATATTGATAACTGCTTTTAACTCTTCCCCTTTTCGTTAAGATCAGACAAAATTCCACGCTTACTTGATTAGCGTACCGGCCATTGACCCCTTCCTGACGTTCCGTGTCGTTTTCCCGGCGTGCCGCAACCCTTACGTTGCGATAAGGGTGTGTAAAGGCAAACGTTTACCTGGAGTATTCTCAGGAGCTTAGGATATGGTCTGGAGTGAGATGTAATGGCAACAATTAAAGATGTAGCGAAGCGAGCAAACGTTTCCACTACAACCGTATCACACGTAATTAACAAGACGCGCTTTGTCGCGGAAGAAACACGTAATGCTGTCTGGGCAGCAATCAAAGAACTGCACTATTCTCCGAGCGCAGTTGCCCGCAGCCTGAAGGTAAATCACACCAAGTCTATCGGCTTGCTGGCGACCAGCAGCGAAGCGGCCTATTTCGCCGAAATTATCGAAGCCGTTGAGAAAAACTGTTTCCAGAAAGGCTATACCCTGATCCTGGGTAACGCATGGAACAGTCTCGAAAAACAGCAGGCTTATCTGTCGATGATGGCGCAAAAGCGCGTTGATGGTCTGCTGGTGATGTGTTCTGAGTATCCGGAGTCGCTGCTTTCGATGCTCGAAGAGTATCGCCATATCCCGATGGTCGTCATGGACTGGGGCGAAGCAAAAGCCGACTTTACTGATACGGTCATTGATAACGCCTTCGAAGGCGGTTACATGGCGGGTCGGTATCTGGTAGAACGCGGTCATCGTGAGATTGGCGTGATCCCTGGCCCAATGGAACGTAACACCGGGGCTGGGCGTCTGGCTGGCTTTATGAAAGCGATGGAAGAAGCGCTGATTAAAGTGCCTGAAAACTGGATTGTCCAGGGCGATTTTGAGCCTGAATCCGGCTATCGTGCCATGCAGCAAATTCTGTCGCAGTCACATCGTCCGACCGCTGTCTTCTGCGGTGGCGATATTATGGCAATGGGTGCGCTGTGCGCCGCTGACGAAATGGGGCTGCGCGTACCGCAGGATGTCTCACTCATCGGCTACGACAACGTGCGCAACGCCCGCTTCTTCACGCCGGCCTTGACGACCATTCACCAGCCGAAGGATTCACTGGGTGAAACGGCCTTCAACATGCTGTTAGACCGTATCGTGAATAAACGTGAAGAGTCACAGTCTATCGAGGTGCATCCGCGCCTGGTTGAGCGTCGCTCCGTTGCCGACGGTCCGTTCCGCGATTACCGCCGTTAAGCCTGTTGTGCGGGAGTCTCATCTGGCTCCCGCAGCCATTCCTTGTTCAACGTTTCACTATCCCCTAAATAGTCCAGCAGCCAACTCAATGCCGGTGACGTATCGTTCTGCTGCCATGTCAGACAACATGCGGCATCAGGAAAGGGGTTCTCCAGTTGCAACGCAACCCATTTACCACTATCGATCCACGGCTTGGCAAAATGCGTCGGTACCATGCCCACGCACAATCCCGCGGACAAACAGGTCGCAGAAGATTCCCAGTCCGGCACGACGATGCGCTTTTGGTTGTCCAGCAGCCAGGTAATACGCTTCGGCAATGTTCGGGAGGTATCTTCGCGCACCAGTGACGGCCAGTTGCGCAACGTGTCATCACTTAACGGTCCAGGCATTGACGCTAGTGGATGATGGCTGGCTACCACGCAGCTCCAGCTCAGCATTCCCATATCGCGGAAGGTATAGCGCCCCCCGACCGGAATGGCCTGTGTGGCCCCGATGGCCAGCTCCACACGCCCATCAGACAGTGCGTCCCACACGCCGTTAAACACTTCCTGAAAAACTAACAACTCCACATCATCAAAGTGACGGTAGAAATCCACGATCATCTGTCGGGTACGATCCGGGCGGACAATGTTATCGACGGCGATCGCCAGCTGTCCGCGCCAGCCGTTGGCAATTTGCTGACATTGCTGGCGCGTGATCTGCATTTTTTTGATAACAGAGCGGCCTTCTTTTAAAAACCATGCCCCGGCAGGCGTTAATTCCACATCCCGATGGCGTCGCTCAAAAAGTGGCACCGCCAGCCACTCTTCCAGCTGGCGCACGGTGTAGCTTACCGCCGAAGGTACACGGTGCAGCTCCTGCGCGGCCGAACTAAAACTGCCGTTACGCGCAACCGCATCAACCACTTCAAGTGAATATTCCGACCACATATTCTGCCTGCAAAAAATTTGAAATCAGTAAGCAAATATTAGCGTTTCACAGCGAGAATTACACTCACTACACTCAGCGGCATTGTTCTACTGCTAAAAAAGAGAAATGATGATGCAACCTGGGAAAGGGTTTTTAGTCTGGCTGGCAGGTCTTAGCGTGCTCGGTTTTCTGGCAACGGATATGTATCTACCCGCCTTTGCTGCTATTCAGTCCGATCTGCAAACACCTGCATCTGCCGTCAGCGCCAGCCTGAGCTTGTTCTTAGCGGGGTTTGCCGTCGCGCAACTGCTGTGGGGGCCGCTTTCTGACCACTATGGTCGCAAGCCTATTTTGCTGCTGGGTTTATCTATCTTCGCACTGGGCAGTCTGGGCATGCTATGGGTTGAAAACGCCACTGGTCTGCTGGTACTGCGATTTGTTCAGGCCGTTGGCGTCTGTGCGGCATCGGTTATCTGGCAAGCGCTGGTTACCGATTATTATCCTTCACAAAAAGTAAACCGCATCTTTGCCACTATTATGCCGCTGGTCGGGTTATCTCCTGCACTCGCCCCGCTTTTAGGCAGTTGGATCCTGGTACATTTTTCCTGGCAGGCCATTTTTGCAACTCTGTTTGCCATTACTCTGATTCTGATGCTTCCGGCTCTGCGTCTAAAGCCAACGGCTAAAGCGCGCGATGACAGCCAGGATAAACTGACTTTCGCCACCTTGCTGCGCTCGAAAACTTACCGTGGAAACGTGCTGATTTATGCCGCCTGTTCCGCGAGCTTTTTCGCATGGCTGACGGGTTCCCCGTTCATCCTCAGCGAAATGGGTTATAGCCCAGCGGTAATTGGTCTGAGCTATGTTCCGCAAACTATCGCCTTCTTAATTGGTGGTTACGGCTGTCGTGCAGCGCTGCAAAAATGGCAGGGTCGTCAGCTGCTGCCCTGGTTACTCATTCTGTATGCCTTCAGCGTTGTAGGCACCTGGGCGACCGGCTTTATTCATCATGTTGCATTGGCTGAAATCCTGATCCCATTCTGCGTTATGGCGATTGCGAACGGCGCGATCTACCCTATCGTTGTCGCGCAGGCATTACGCCCTTTCCCACAGGCCACGGGACGCGCAGCCGCATTGCAGAATACGCTGCAACTGGGTTTATGCTTCCTGGCAAGCCTTGTCGTTTCCTGGTTGATTGCCACCCCGCTGCTCACCACCACCAGCGTTATGCTGACAACAGTATTGCTGGCTGCTGTGGGTTACAAAATGCAATCGCAGAAAACTGACGCCCCGCAAACAGACGATCGTGCGCAAGTTGCCCACGGAGAGTCGCACTAATAATGGTTGCGGGCATTTAGTTAGCCCGCTAACAATTATCGATTGAATCGTCAAAAATTCAGGCATATACTGATTTTCAGTTGTTAAAAAAACGATAATTTTAATGCGTTAACGGGGACAAGAACGTTCCCGTATTACCACGGATGGCCTTTTCGGTAAGGGTTTCTCCCTTCCTCTGTTCTACGTCGGATTATAGATTCGCGGATTAATTCCGTGAGATTTCTCACAAAGCCCAAAAAAGCGTCTACGCTGTTTTAAGGTTCTGATCACCGACCAGTGATGGAGAAGCTATGAGTTCATCATGTATAGAAGACGTCAGCGTACCGGATGATGACTGGTACCGCATTACCAATGAATTATTGAGCCGTGCAGGCATTGCCATTAATGGCCCTGCACCGGCTGATATTCGAGTAAAGAACCCCGATTTTTTCAAACGCGTATTGCAGGAAGGATCGTTAGGGTTGGGTGAAAGTTATATGGATGGCTGGTGGGAATGCGACCGGCTGGACATGTTTTTTAGTAAAGTCTTGCGCGCCGGTCTTGAAAACCAACTCCCCCGCCACTTTAAAGATACGCTACGTATCGCAACGGCTCGCCTGTTCAATTTACAGACCAAAAAACGTGCGTGGATGGTCGGCAAAGAACATTACGATTTGGGCAACGATCTCTTTACCCGCATGCTTGACCCCTATATGCAGTATTCCTGCGCCTACTGGAAAGATGCCAACACTCTGGAATCTGCCCAGCAGGCGAAGCTCAAAATGATTGCTGAAAAATTGCAACTGAAGCCAGGAATGCGGGTGCTTGATATTGGCTGTGGCTGGGGTGGTTTATCCCAGTTTATGGCATCGCAATATGGCGTGAGCGTGGTGGGTGTGACCATTTCAGCAGAACAGCAGAAAATGGCACAGGAACGTTGCGCTGGGCTGGATGTCACCATTTTGCTGCAGGATTATCGCGACCTGAACGACAAATTCGACCGCATTGTCTCCGTCGGCATGTTTGAACATGTTGGACCGAAGAACTACGCCACCTATTTTGAGGTGGTCGATCGTAATTTAAAACCGGATGGTCTCTTTTTACTGCATAGCATCGGCTCCAAAAAGACCGACAATAACGTTGATCCGTGGATCAATAAGTATATCTTCCCAAACGGGTGTTTGCCGTCAGTTCGCCAGATTGCCAACGCCAGCGAACCACATTTTGTGATGGAGGACTGGCATAATTTTGGCGCGGATTACGACACGACGCTGATGGCATGGCACGAGCGTTTCATGAGCTCCTGGCCTGAAATCGCCGATAACTACACCGAACGTTTCAAGCGGATGTTCAGCTATTATCTGAACGCCTGCGCCGGGGCGTTTCGTGCTCGAGATATTCAGCTATGGCAGGTGGTCTTTTCCCGCGGTGTTGAACACGGTCTGCGCGTTCCCCGCTAATCGTTTTCGCCCCCGTAGCAACGGGGGCTTTACTCTCAGGCTTAGGCTCCCGCTTCGCCCGTTATGTTGCTGATGGCGCTTTCACGCGCCGCCAGGACACGCTCAACGGTATCAACCACCGCCTGCGTTTGGGGATCGATTTCGATATTAACCCGTGCGCCCAGCTTTTTCTTGCCAAGCGTCGTACGCTCCAGCGTTTCCGGGATCAAATGTACACAGAAACGCGTCGGCGTCACTTCACCGACCGTCAGACTGATACCGTCAATACCAATAAATCCTTTGTACAGGATATATTTCATCAGCGACGGATCCTGGACTTTAAACCACACCTGACGGTTATTCTCCGAGGTCAGAATTTTCGACACTTCGGCAGTGGTCATAATATGGCCCGACATTAAATGTCCGCCAATCTCATCACTGAATTTTGCCGCACGTTCAACGTTAACCAAATCTCCAACCTTCAGATCGCCCAGGTTGGTGATACGCAGCGTTTCTTTCATCAGGTCGAAGCTTATCTGGTTACCGTTAATTTCGGTGACCGTCAGGCAGCACCCATTGTGGGCAACCGATGCACCGGTCTCCAGCGCATCCAGCATATATTCAGGCAACTCCACAACATGCGTACGAAAATTTGGTTTTTCATCAATGGACACCAATTTTGCGGTGCCCTGCACAATACCCGTAAACATACTTCCTACTCCTGAACTCAATTAAGACATCTCTGCACAGCACAATAGCAGGTGGAAATTCAGGTTGCCAGCAATGCGCCACCAGCGCCTGTTTTTTCACTGGAGAATTACGTATTCCTCGCTACAATAGACTGAAATTTCCCCTGCTTTTTCTCCTTGCTGCCATATAAGGCGGCTTTTTTAGTCTCTCAAATAACAACAATATAGTGGTGTACACGTGCAAAAGTATGTAAGTGAAGCGCGTCAGTTATTAGCTCTGGCAATTCCGGTGATTCTTGCGCAAATCGCTCAAACCGCAATGGGATTCGTTGATACCGTCATGGCGGGCGGATACAGCGCGACGGATATGGCGGCAGTCGCCATTGGTACGTCCATCTGGCTACCGGCCATTCTGTTTGGTCACGGACTACTGCTGGCGTTAACGCCGGTAATTGCGCAACTCAATGGTTCCGGACGCCGTGACCGTATCGCCCATCAAATACGTCAGGGATTCTGGCTGGCGGGCAGCGTCTCCGTGCTGATTATGGTTGTGCTATGGAATGCGGGGTACATTATTCGCTCCATGCATAACATCGACCCGGCACTGGCGGATAAAGCCGTTGGCTACCTGCGTGCCCTGCTGTGGGGCGCGCCGGGTTATCTGTTCTTCCAGGTAGCCCGTAACCAGTGCGAAGGATTAGCCAAGACTAAACCGGCGATGGTGATGGGATTTCTCGGCCTGCTGGTGAACATTCCGGTTAACTATGTTTTCATCTATGGGCATTTAGGCATGCCGGAACTGGGTGGCGTGGGTTGTGGTGTGGCAACAGCAGCGGTTTACTGGGTGATGTTTATCGCCATGCTCTCTTACATCAAACGTGCGCGTTCAATGCGCGATATCCGTAATGAGCGTGGTTTCCAGAAACCTGACACCGCAGTAATGAAGCGTCTGGTACAGCTGGGTTTACCTATCGCGCTGGCGTTATTTTTCGAAGTGACGTTGTTTGCGGTGGTCGCGCTGCTGGTTTCTCCATTGGGGATTGTCGACGTAGCCGGACACCAAATCGCACTGAACTTCAGCTCGTTAATGTTCGTCCTGCCAATGTCTCTGGCTGCCGCCGTCACCATTCGTGTCGGTTATCGTCTGGGCCAGGGTTCCACGCTGGATGCGCAAACCGCAGCCAGAACGGGTCTGGGTGTTGGTGTGTGCATGGCGGTCGTAACAGCGATTTTCACCGTGACATTCCGCGAGCATATTGCCCTGCTCTATAACAATAACCCGGAAGTTGTCGCCCTGGCGGCTCAGCTCATGTTACTGGCCGCTGTGTATCAAATTTCGGACTCTATCCAGGTTATTGGCAGCGGGATCCTGCGTGGTTATAAAGATACGCGTTCCATTTTCTTTATTACCTTTACGGCATACTGGGTGCTGGGCCTGCCGAGCGGTTATATTCTGGCGCTTACCGATCTGGTAGTTGACCGGATGGGACCGGCGGGATTCTGGATGGGCTTTATTATCGGCCTGACCTCTGCGGCGATACTGATGATGCTGCGGATGCGGTTTCTACAACGCCAACCGTCAGCGGTTATTTTACAACGCGCTGCGCGATAACCTCATAAAAGCCGCCACCAGGCGGCTTTTTTTCGCCTCAAAACGGGCTGGCGTTTTTGGCGTTCATCCACGCTTCACTAATGGGATGCCTGAAATGCAGTTCACTGGCATGCAGCATCAGCCGTGGCGTTTGTTCAGTCCCCGGCAGCAGACGTCCACCGTACAGATCGCACCCCAAAATAGGATGTCCCAACTGCTGACAATGGATCCGTAGTTGATGGGTGCGCCCGGTTTCAGGGGTCAGTTGTACCCGCGTCAAGGGGAGCAACGTCCCCTCTTCCTGACGATGATAAAAACGCTCGACAACCTGATAGCGCGAGCGCGCGGGTTTGCCGTTGAGAGCACAAATCGACATCAATGGAAACAGCGCCGGGTCTTTGGCAATTGCGGCGTCGATAACCCCTTCGTCGTTTTCCAGATGCCCGCATAACAGCGCACTGTACACCTTAGTGATCGTCCGCTGGCTGAACTGCTGGCAAAGCGCGGCGTTGATAGCCTTGTTACGAGCGACCACCATCAGCCCAGAGGTGCCGAAATCAAGCCGATGTACCAGCATGCAGCCAGGGTAAATCTGTACCAGCCGGTGATGTACCGAATCGAGATTCTGCGGATTTTTGCCCGACAGGCTAAGCAACCCGCTGGGTTTATTGATGAGCACCAGATGCTCGTCCTGATAGAGGGTCTCTATCTCGTCATGGCAAGGCGGGGCAATAAAGGTATCGAAGATCGTAGACATCAGGCGGCCAGAATGAGGTGTGGGAACGGATGATAACGAATTTTCACCACAGTGGCGAATCTGAGCATTGACCCAATGGCTGGCATGATAGAGTGTGATTTATCCTGAGTGCGATGAGAGGGTTACTCTGTGCAACAAATCGATTTTTACATGGTGGATGCCTTTACCACCACGACATTTGGCGGTAATGCCGCAGCAGTCTGTCCGCTCACGGACTGGTTGCCTGATGAAACATTATTAAAGATGGCACAGCAGCATAACCAGTCAGAAACTGCTTTTTTTGTCGCCAATGAGAATGGCTTTGAGCTGCGTTGGTTTACCACTCAAGGTGAAATTAATCTGTGTGGGCATGCCACGCTTGCCGCCGCGCATGTCATCTTTGAACATCTGGATTACCCGGATACCAAAATCCAATTTGCTACCCGCTTTGTGGGACCGCTGACGGTCACGCGCTGCGGTGAATGGCTGACGCTTGATTTTCCAGCCTGGCAAAGCGAATCTGCCGTGCCGCCCGCTTTACTGCTGGAAACATTAGGCATCACCGAATACAAAGAGGTGCGTGTGGCACGCGATTACATGGTGGTGCTGGAAAATCAACAGCAGGTTGAGGCTGTGCGCCCAAACATCCACGCCATGATTCCGCTGGGGAAAATGGTATGCATCACCGCGCCGGGTGACGGGGAATACGATTTTGTCAGCCGTTTCTTCTGCCCGGGCGAAGCCGTCGCGGAAGACCCGGTCACAGGCTCGGCACATAGCATGCTGATCCCTTACTGGGCTGGAAAACTGAATAAAACACAGATGCTGGCACGCCAGGTCTCTGAACGCGGCGGGGATTTACGCTGTCAGTTAGCAGGAACGCGTGTATATATCAGTGGGCAGGCGATAACTTATCTGACCGGTAAAGTGCTGTTGCGCTAGCAGCCTTACCCAAAATAACCAATCCATGGAGGATTTATGTCGAACAAACTCGTGCAGATACACTTTGATTTTCATGGTCCGTTTGGGGCTGAGATGTCGAATCAGCTCGTTGAACTGGCCGAATCAATCAACCAGGAGCCGGGGTTCATCTGGAAAATCTGGACCGAGAACGAAGCAAATCACGAAGCGGGAGGCATCTACCTGTTCCAGGACGCAGACACCGCTCAGGCCTATATCAAAAAGCATACCGCACGCCTGAAGCACCTGGGTGTGGAGGAAGTAACGTTCAAAATCTTCGATATCAATGAACCGCTAAGTAAAATTAACCACGGTCATATCAGCTAAACTTTTGGCTTAGACGCCCCCTCCCGGGGCGTTTCTTCATTTCCCCCTGCTTTCCCCTTTCAACAGCGATATCCCCGTCACCGCTCCAGGACAGTGATTTAGCCTGGGCCACGTTTGCAGTAGTTCACAAAATCAGCGTTAGCGAAAACTATCGCTGGCCGAACGCACTATGAAGGAGTATAAAATAATACAAACAGTATTATTTTATACAAAATGAATCACAAACGGCGACTGGAGATTCTCATATGACCGCGGACATTACACTGAACTCATCTGCTGGAAGCTTCCCGCCAGCAGGTCATTACTCGCACAGTACAACGGCTGGCGGATTCGTCTTCATTTCCGGGCAATTGCCGGTCACTTTCGACGGCGAGAAAAAAGCGGATGCCTCTTTTGAAGATCAAACCCGGCTGGTACTCAAGAATATTGATGCTTGTCTGGCTGGTGCTGGGGCATCACGTCAGCATCTGGTGTCTGTTCGCGTCTATGTGACGGATATGAACCAGTGGCCGACGTTTAACAAAATCTATGGAGAGTGGATCGGCGATTTCCGTCCATCCCGTGCAGTAGCAGGTGTTGCGGAACTTCATTATGGTTTTGCGCTGGAAGTTGAAGCTATTGCGTTGGCCCCGCAAGCGTGACGTTTAACAACATACAGGTGAACAACAATGACTGAAATGACACTGCCTGATTATAACGATGTTGCCGCTGCGGCAGAGCGCATCGCAGATTATGCTAACAAAACGCCGGTGATGACCTCCCGAACGGTTAACGAAGAATTTGGCGCGGAAGTCTTCTTTAAGTGCGAAAACTTCCAGAGAATGGGCGCCTTCAAATTTCGCGGCGCTATGAATGCGCTACGCCAGTTCACGCCACAACAACGCGCTGCGGGCGTCGTGACATTTTCTTCCGGCAACCATGCACAGGCCATTGCCTTGTCGGCAAAGTTGTTAGGCATTCCAGCAACAATTATCATGCCGCATGATGCCCCGGCGGCCAAAGTTGCGGCGACGAAAGGCTATGGCGGAAAAGTGGTAACTTACGATCGCTATACTGAGGATCGTGAAAAAATTGGTCGGGACCTGGCAGAGAAACAGGGGTTAACGCTAATCCCCCCTTACGACCATCCGCACGTGATAGCAGGCCAGGGCACCGCCACAAAAGAGCTAATTGAAGAAGTGGGTCAGTTAGACGCTCTTTTCGTGTGTCTGGGCGGTGGCGGCCTGCTCTCAGGATCCGCCCTGGCGGCCAGACATCTGTCTCCTGACTGCATCATCTATGGTGTCGAACCTGAGGCGGGTAACGATGGTCAACAGTCGTTCCGAAGTGGAAAAATAGTTCATATCGATACGCCCAAAACCATTGCTGACGGTGCTCAGACTCAACATCTCGGGAACTATACATTTCAGATTATCCAGCAAAATGTGAACGATATTCTGACTGTTTCAGACGCTGAGTTAGTTGCCTCAATGAAATTTATCGCTGAACGCATGAAAATCGTCGTAGAGCCAACCGGGTGTCTGGGTTTTGCTGCCGCCAGAGCGCGTAAAGCTGAGCTTCGCGGCAAGAAAATCGGCATTATCATCAGCGGCGGAAACGTGGATATCTGTCGCTACAGTGAATTTCTGGCCGGATGATAAACAGGGTATCTGCCATGCAGATACCCTACTTTTACTGTCTGTACACTCCCGTCTGGAAAAACGTTCCCAGGTCACTGTAAACTGCTCGCAATCATGGCAACAGACATCACCGCAGGAGACTGGCATGCCAAAAACCGACAATAACTCGCTTCTCAGCCAAATTGATACTATCGCCAGGGGATTGAGTGAGACCTTCTCTCCGTTTTGCGAAGTGGTGGTTCATGACCTCAAAAATCCTGATCATGCCATTTTGTCCATCCATAATAATCTTTCCGGACGTCAACCCGGCCAGCCAGCAACCGAGCTTGGCCTGGCGAGAATCGCATCACCTGACTTTCCCAGCATCATTGCGAACTACAGTAATCAGTTTGCCGATGGCCGCCCGGTGAAAAGTACATCGATTGGCATCAAGGACGAAGACGGCAAATACGTAGCGGCACTTTGCCTGAATGTCGATATGACGCTGTTCCGTGGTATGCAGAGTGCTCTTGCGCGTTTTACTGAAACTGAAAATTCCCCCATTAAGGAACATATCGATCCCGGCAGTAATGAAGTCATCCGCCAGCGTATTGATGACTTTGCCGCTAAACGCGCGACGACGGCCCGAGCCCTTAAACCTCAAGACCGTAAGCTGCTGATTCAACAATTACGCCAGGACGGTTTGCTGAACGTACGCAAATCTATGGATACGGTTGCACAGCATCTGGGCGTATCGAGGGCCACCGCCTATCTGTATGCCCGCCAGTCAGCTCAGGCGGGTGAATAAACGGATTCAGATAGACCACACTTGCCACGTAGAGAATTTCTGTCCTTGATTACCGACACGAAGCGCTCCCGCTCCACTAAAGGCGGCTTCGTGCCCGATATAGTTACCCACCAGTAAACAACCAAATCCAGCTGCAGTGAAAAAAATTAACCTTTATTTTCGTGCGCATTTATTGGCACTGAGTAAATAGATGATTTATTTTTGTACATACATAGTGAAATTTAGCTTTACTCAAATAACACACTAGCATTTTAATGCACCACAGCAGAACAGGTAACAACTAACTCACTGATTTAAAAGAGTTAAAAAGCTATTGAAGTTATTACACCAATAATACCCATGCAATATATATAAATAGCGTGATATCTAAATTATAATTCTTTAACATCCGGCTGATTGGTGAGGTAAGAATGCGATTAATGGTCATGTTGGTAAGCTTTGTACTCTCCACCCAGCTATGGGCAGGTGAACTTTCCAGGCCCACCGGTAAAGTGCTTTTAACGCTGTCGGGTAATATTGAAAATACAAATGCAGACGGGAAAGCCGTTTTTGATACCGCCAGCCTTGAGAAGCTGGGCATGGTCAGTTTCCAGACCACCTCCCCCTGGTATAATGGGCGCACTACCTTTACGGGTATTCCGCTACAAAAGCTCATGGATTATGTCGGGGCGAACGGCTCTGTTGTTAAGGTCACTGCACTCAATGACTACACCACTGTTATCCCTCTTAGTGATTTCAAAAAATACAATGCTATCCTTGCGTTAAAAATCAACGGAAAATATATGCGCATCCGTGACAAAGGCCCGTTATTCATTGTGTACCCCTATGACAGCATGCCAGAATTGAATAATCAGATTTATTATTCAAGGTCTGCATGGCAGGTCAGTAGTATGGATATTGAGTAAGCGTTCAGAGGAACATCATGAACAGAATACTGGCTGGCATCATCTTTTTTCTTTTTATATCTACCGGGTATATCTCTTTCCTCGTGCATGAACGGCAACAAGAGTTACAGAAACTGACTCACTACACCGATTCCTGGTCTGCTGCTCAGCTGGTATCACAATATTACCGATTTGAATCGTTGCTTGGTCTTTACACTATCGATGATACGATGAATCTCGATGATGTACGCATGCGCCTCGACATTATGCTTAGCCAGAGTGATTTGATAAAAGAAGGTGACCTGGGGCGCTACATCGAAAGCAATATAGCCCACCGTGAACTGGCGGTAAAACTTGAAAATACCCTTAGTTTTCTGGATGTTAATCTAGAAAAAATGAACCGTTCAGCACTCCAGGCTTATCTGAAAAAAATGCATACTCTGGATGCGCCACTGGGTCGTCTTTCATCTGGTGCGTTAAACAAAGATGTTAACTCGATCAATAACGCCAACCAAAAAATTCAGACGCTGTACTATATTTATTCTGCAACCTCTGTGCTGCTGATAATACTGAGTGCGATTCTGGGCGTGCTCATTTTCTATCAAAACAGAAATATTCTGCGGGCGCACCTGCAGGTCAAGAGTCTTGCCGAAGAACTGCAGAAATCTAAAGAAAAACTGCAAATTCAGAATGCTAAACTGGAATATGACGTCTACCATGACTCTCTTACCGAGATGAATAACCGTCAGCTATTCTGGAGCGATTTAAATAAAACAATTGAGAGAGCAGAAAAAAATCACGATTCTGTGACTGTGATGTTGTTTGATTTAGATCGATTCAAAGAAGTAAATGATACGTATGGTCATGATGCCGGTGATATGTTGCTACGCCAGATATCTGACCGACTGGTTTCGATGAGTCTTACTTCGGATACGCTGTATCGCCTGGGTGGAGATGAATTTGCGTTTCTCTCAAGTGGCCTGACAGAAAGCCACGCCGTTTCGCGCGCCCAGAAAATATGTGAATTTATCAGCCAGCCCTACACTATTTATAACACGATTATCAACATAACCACCTGTGTTGGCATTGTTATCTCAGACACTGAACGTCGTTCCGACTATCTTTATAAATTTGCCGATCTGGCCCTTTATGAAGCCAAAGGTGAAGGCTCTGGTAAGATAAAAGTCTTCCGACAACGAATGTTAGAAAAGCTACAAGAAAGCAGAACGCTTGAGCATGATATGGCATTGGCAATAGTGAACAAAGAATTCGTGGTTTATTATCAGCCCATTGTTGACTCCTTCAGCCAGGAAATTTATAGCTATGAAGCCCTAATTCGTTGGCTCCATCCTCTAAAGGGCCTCCTGTCGCCGGATAACTTTATTCCTGTTGCTGAAAAAACCGGAATGATTAATGAGATGGGGAAAGCTGTGCTTGAAATTGCCTGCCGGGAAGCGGCTTGTTGGGCGGTTCCGGCTAAAATTTCAGTGAATGTCTCTCCTGTCCAGCTAAGCAGCAAAGCCTTTGTCGGTATCGTACTGTCTATTCTGAAAGAAACTGGACTCCCAGCCGATCGTCTTGAACTGGAAGTAACAGAATCCTCTCTCTTCACTGAGAGTACGACGCCGATGAATACACTTAATAAACTCAGAGCCATGGGTGTAAAAATCTCCATCGATGATTTTGGCACCGGATATTCTTCCCTTTCGCGCCTGAGCAGGCTTGCCTTCGATAAAATTAAAATAGACAAGTCGTTTGTCCATTCAATATCCACACAGGAAGATGCGCTTAATATCATCAAACTGATCACCGGCATGGCGAAATCCCTCAATATGAAGGCTGTTGCTGAAGGTGTTGAAACGCAGGAACAACTAAAAAGCCTTCAGGCGCTGGGCTGCGATTTCGCCCAAGGATATCTGTTTGGTAAACCTCAGCCTTGTATCGATGAGAAAATCAGAAACGGTTGAATCGCTCTCAGACTATTTGATCATCAACCGTAGCGCTAAATCATTCGGATAAGGATCAAAATAGTTCTGGGTAAGCAGATAGCTGTCTGGGTATTCAGCCAGATAGTGCTTGAGTAGCGTCAGAGGCGCCAATATTGGCAGCAGCCCACCGCTATAGTTGAGGATAACGTCACGTAACTCTCCGCGCTGGCGGGAGTTCAACCGTTCGCGGAAGTAGCCCTGGATATGCATCAGTACGTTGGTGTGATTTTTTCGTGAGGCGGGCTTTTTGAGGATCGTCATGAGCTTTTCACGATAGACAACGAAAAAAGCGTCCAAATCATCCCACTGGTGAAGCGAGGCAACGAATGGGCCGATTTCCCGGTAACCGGCCTGGTGATGAGCCAGAAGCTGGAGCTTATAGCGACTGTGAAAGTTGAGTAAGCCATGGCGAGTAAGACCATTGGCCCGCAGCCTGTTAAGCTCATGCAATGCGAACACGCGTTCGACAAAGTTCTCCCTCAGCACTGGATCGTGCAAGCGGCCATCTTCTTCGACTGGCAACCACGGGTAGGTTTCCATTAACGCGCCAGTAAACAGACCAGTCCCTTCTTTTCGCCCACGATTTCCCTTCTCGTCATACAGTCTCACTCTTTCCATACCGCAACTCGGTGATTTAGCACAGACGATAAAACCCGAGAGGCCACCAAGTCCCTGAAGATATGAGTTGGTGAAATCGGACATTTTATCGGTTACATCCTCACCAGGCGCATGGCTAAAACAGATGCGGACATTCCCTTGGGCGGTTTGAACCAGACGCAACGCGGGACGTGGTACAGGCAAACCGATGGACATCTCTGGGCAGACAGGTTTGAAAGTCACCCACTGAGCCAGGTCGTCCATCACAAACCCCATCCGTTTATGCCCACCGTCGAATCGCACGGCTGAACCAGTTAAACATCCACTAATCCCGATGACAGGCTGAGTGTTCATAGCGACCCTCTCGTTAATTGACGACCCTTTTCGGGAAAAAATGACGGTTTCACTATTAAATCATAGCGTAAGTTATCTGCTGTGAGTTGAACTGATAGATGCAAGTGTAAGTATCCCCCATAATCGTGCCATTCCTAATGAATATTTAGGCGGGATACAAACCAGGCAATCAAAGAATCCAATTAAAACAGCAAAGGCAGGTACTGTAGATATATAGATCTCTAAATTGATGTTCATCACATTGACAGGTTCTTACGTGAATTCGACTTCAATCTCTTTATATACTCTTTATTTGTTCATATCTTCATGAGGAATAAAGAATTTTCGATCATGTGAAAATCGGTGTAAGTGATTACGAAAAAAGTAAAATTTTCTTTCTCAACGCGCTTCAGCCGCTTGGCGTAGAACTCATCGATGAAGGCACACCAAGCTACGGTGTTGAAATGGGCTCCGAGAATGTTTCACTTTGTCTGTTCCACACGAATGACAAGCCGGCTCCTCTGCATCTGGCGTTTGTCGCAAAAACCCGGCAGCAAGTTGATGAATTTTACAATGCAGCTTTGCGCACGGGAGCCCAGGATAACGGAGCACCTGGCTTACGTTCCTATAGCGAAAACTACTATGCCGCATTTGTCATTGCACCTGATGGCCATAATATTGAGGCTGTCTGCCATGCGCCGGACTGATTAAGGTGCAGTTTGGATATCGAAAAATTATTCGATGTTGATTTTGAATCTGCCTGAAGAGCTGTAATAACGCTGCTTATTTGAACTCATAGCATAAGAGTATCGTTGAAAAGAAGGAATTCGTATATGTCTAAGATTAAGTTTGAACTGAGGCGAGGATAGCTCTCCCGCCAGTGAAGCAAGGACAATAAGAATGTAGCCTTAGTGCAACATCTTTATTCTAAATATCTGCAGCTAAAGTTGGTAAATCCCCTGAACGGTTCTATAGTCGGGACTGCTTCTCATTACAGGGTTCACTAATGCGATTTAACGGACTGACTAAAGGCTTCTTCATTTTCATACTTGCCCTCGTGACCTGGGCGTTCTTCGATGTATTGTCCCCCTACTTTTCCGCCATTTTGTGGGCCGCGATATTAACGACTATCTTTAACCCGGTAAAAAACAGACTGCGTAGCGCGCTTGGCGAACGCAACGGGCTGGCATCGTTGATTACCATCGTCATTATCTGTCTGATTGTCTTTATCCCGCTGATGGTAATCCTGTCATCGCTGGCCATTGAACTGAACGTGGTGTACACCAAACTGCAACAGAATGACACGCAGTTCCCGGAAGTCGTCACTTCTATTCTTTCGTACCTTCCTGATTGGGCCAGAGGATTTCTGGCAGAACACAATCTGGATGATGTCGCGCAGATCCAGAAAAAACTGTCCGATGTCGTGCTGCAAGGCGGGCAGTACCTTGCTGGCAGTGCATTTCTGATTGGGAAAGGGACATTCGGCTTTGCTATCAGTTTTGGCATCATGCTGTATCTGCTGTTCTTCTTACTGAAGGATGGACCGTATCTGGTGCGCCAGATTCTGGACTCATTACCCCTTTCTGATTTTGCCAAACAGCACCTGTTTGCCAAATTCGTCGGCGTGACGCGGGCAACCGTCAAGGGCACGGCGGTCGTCGCTTTGGTTCAGGGTATTCTTGGCGGCATCGCGTTTGCAATTGTGGATATCGACGGCAGCGTTCTGTGGGGGGCGTTGATGGCGTTTCTCTCCCTCGTGCCTGCCGTGGGCTCAGCGATCGTCTGGGTCCCTGCAGCAATATTCCTGTTCGCCACCCACCAGCTATGGCAAGGGCTGTTTATCGTTGGCTTCTTCGTGATTATCGTTGGGCTGGTGGACAATATCCTGCGCCCGCTGCTGGTAGGTAAAGACACCAAAATGCCGGACTATCTGATTTTGATTACCACTCTCGGCGGCATGGAGATCTACGGCATTAACGGCTTTGTGATTGGCCCCCTGATTGCTGCACTATTCATAACCTGCTGGAACCTGTTTTCCGGGCGTGACCATGAAGGTAACGTGGAAGGAATCGACGAAGCCTTTATGGAAGAAGGAAAAAATCCTCCAGATTTATGATTGCAGGACGATAACAGAAGGCGGTTTCTGGACCGCCTTTTTTATTTTCACTCAAAATCATGCGTTTCCTATAATTGCAATCATGCGTATTCATTAATCGTCGCAGAAGGAACTAATCAGTGCGAATTGCCACAATCACCAACTGGGCCTATAGCGCGACGGTATGCCTGACCATCGCTTCAGGCGTTGTCATGCTGATGGCATCCAGCGCCGATAACACAGAACGCCAGGTGGTAGAACAGCGTTATCAGTTCGATCAACTTACCGAAGAAGTCGAACTCGATGCCTGGTCGCTGTCCGACCTGGCGCGCGACTATGTTATTGCAAAAGATCCTGAGGTGCTTAACGCCTACCGTCAGAAAGAAGCGACGCTGAAAGCTGTTGAGCATCGGCTGTCAAAGCTCAAAGACCTTGGGGCAACGGATGAAGAGCTGGCGCTATTGCACGAAGGGCTACAGATTGTTGATGCCCTGCAGGACGAGCAAGCTGCGGCGCTTGCCAGCGTCGCGCGCGCAGAAGAGTCGCAGGCTATTGCCCTGCTCTATGGGAAAAGCTATGAACAGGAACTGGAACGCGCCCAGGACCGGATAGAGCATTTCCGCCAACTGCTCGATAACCGCGTACGCAATACAATTGAAGATGCAACCCAGTCATCCCGCATGCTGCGGACAGCCTCTGAAGTGATGGTCGGTCTGACAGCGCTGCTGTTTTTATTCGTTCTCGGTTTCATTTTAAAGCGTCGCGTCCTGCGCCCCGTCGTGCGTTTGAGCGATGTCGTAAACCGTCTCGCATCGCAGGATTATGCCGTTGAGACGCCCAGCTTTAACCAGATAGATGAAATAGGTGATATGGCGCAGGCGATCCGGATATTTCGCGAGAACGGTCTGGCGCGTCAGAGACTTGAGAAAGAACGAGATGCCGACTGGGCAATCCGTGATCTGCTGGCGCGTATGACGCAGCGTCTGCAAGGCTGCGAGAGTTTTGCCGATGTCATCAATGTGGCAGAGCTGTTTGCACCGAATATTGCTCCAGGTATTGCCGGGCGGCTTTACATACTGGATCAGGAACCCTGGCAAATGCGCTGCGTTGCACAATGGCTTTCTCCGCAGGGTAAAGCGGATGCGTTCCACCCGGACGAATGCTGGGCTGTGCGCCGCGGCCAGAGTCATCCTCCGGTACAAGGTGAACCCGATATCGCCTGCTACCATCTGCCAGAGTCATGCCAGCACCACACCCTGTGTGTTCCGCTGATTGCCCAGGGCGAAGCCATCGGTCTGCTCTCATTCCAGAACCTTAGCGATGATTCCGCCCCCTCCCGTGCATATCTGGAGCTGATGGCAGAAGCACTCGGCCTCGCATTAGCCAACCAGCGTCTGCGTGACGCCCTGCTGGAGAAAGCGCTCTATGACCCGCTAACCGGACTGCGCAACCGTCATCATCTTGAAGATACACTGCGTACCCAGGTGAGCCAGGCAGTGCGTAACAAAGAACCAATCAGTTGCCTGATGATCGATATCGATCATTTTAAAAGTATTAATGACCGCTTTGGCCATGAGGCTGGCGATAGCGTGATTAAAAGTATCGCTGCGACTATTCAGCGCGTTGTCCACGACAGCGGCATGGCCTTCCGCTACGGCGGTGAAGAGTTTCTGGTACTGCTGGCCAATACGGATGAACAGGCCGCTAACCGCTTTGCTACGGAAATCTACAACGGCGTACGCGAACTGTCGCTGCGCTTTGGCGTTTCCGATATTGGACACGTGGATGTCTCTATAGGTGTCGCCAGTTACCCGCAGCATGCCCAGAGCGACAACCTGTTACGCGCCGCAGATGTCGCACTGTACCGCGCGAAAGAGTTAGGTCGTTCGCGCATTGTGAGCTTTGGCATGCTGGAAGCGAGCTGATATGAGCCATCACTTCGGGCATTGCTTTACCTCTAGGCCAGGTGGTATGTTAATTGGATGAACACAAAACACGATATCAACGGTTTTAATCACAACCTGTGGTGGCTGCCTTCTTAAAGGCGGTCAGAATGTGTTTTCCTCATTTTAAATAACCGCCGAAAGGCGGTTATTTGCATTTAGAGACCCCTTTCGGTTTTATGACTAAGGAGTCTTACATGAACAATAAAACCATCATCCTCACTGGCGATCGTCCCACCGGCCCGCTGCATCTTGGCCATTATGTGGGGTCATTGCGCCAGCGCGCCACGCTGCAACACGATTATCAGCAGTTTATATTGGTGGCTGACCTACAAGGGTTAACCGATAACGGCAGCACACCGCAAAAGATCCGCAACAATATTCCCGAAGTACTTGCCGACTATCTTGCCGCAGGAATAGACCCGTCACTTACCACCATCTGTCTGCAATCTGCACTGCCTGCTCTCGCAGAGTTAACCGCGCTTTATATGAACATCGTCACCGTGGCTCGCGTGGAGCGTAATCCTACGGTCAAAAATGAAATTGCGCAGAAAGGGTTCGCCCGCTCGTTACCGGTTGGTTTTCTGGTTTATCCCATCAGTCAGGCGGCAGATATTACGGCCTTCAAAGCCGAAGTCGTTCCCGTCGGCGACGATCAGTTGCCAATGATTGAACAGACTAATGAGATAGTACATAAGATGAATAGCCTGTTACCGGCCCCCGTCTTATCGCACTGCAAAGCGCTGCTGAGTGAAACCAGCCGCCTTCCAGGGATCGACGGAAATGCCAAAATGTCAAAATCGCTTGGTAACACATTGCTCCTGTCAGCCAGCGAAGAAACCATTCACCGCGCGGTCAGCGCAATGTACACCGACCCTAATCATCTGAAAGTGTCCGACCCAGGGCAAATAGACGGCAATATGGTATTCACTTACCTCGATGCTTTTCATCCGGATAAAGCAAAAGTGGCGGAAATGAAAGCGCATTACCAACGGGGTGGACGGGGTGACCGGACATGCAAAAACGAGCTGGAAGTGTGCTTGCAAGAACTCATCGCGCCAATGCGCGAGCGGCGTGCAACCTACATTCAGGATAAAGGCATGCTGATGGCGATGCTCAAAAAAGGAAGCGAGCAGGCGCACGAGATTACGCAGCAGACATTAAGAGAAGTGAAGCAAGGACTGGGTTTGCCGGTGTTCTGATATCGAGTTGCAACAGGAGCGATAAGTAACGATGACTCCCGTCTGAATGCCACCGCCGGGAGTTATCAGAAGCTGGCTCGCGTTTTATCGAAAAAATTTAGGGTAAAAATCAATCTCCTTTAACCCGCTGAAAAATCTTGTCCCGATACGCATCAAGATGATGTTTTTGCAGATAACGTTCCACCTCCGTAGCCCATTGGGTTCCCTCACCGAGAGTAGCGCGGCTATGCGTTGACGCGTAAAGATATCGTCTGTCATAGAGACTAATCAGCGTCTGATTTACCGCATTGAAACTGTAATTGGGGTTGTTAGCCAGCTGCTTTTCCAGCGACTGAACGATACGCGCCTGATGGGCAGCATCGGCAGGATATTCCGTTTCATTAAGCTCGCTCAACACCAGAAATAAAGGGGGGATCTGCTCTTCGATCGCCGCCTGTAATCGATAATGCCCATCAAGGATCACATAAGATCCTAATCCGGCGATATACCAGACCAGTATCGGCGGCAACGTCCCCTCTCGGCATTTTTTACGCCACCATTTTAATCTCCCCGTATTGGGTTGAATGGCATAACGCCCCCGCAGCAAATAACCGCCCCACCACCAGTCAACCAATCTGACGTTTTCCGGCTGCGTCAGATCTGGGAAATCTTCACCGTACAGCGTCCACTGGCAGTTAATATTTTCAGTGCTTTCTGGCGCTGAGAAACGCCAGTTTTCTAACGCAATGGGTTGGGGACTGGAATAGCGCGATGAACATTGAATCGGTAACATCGGTCTTATCAACCAACGCTGCGGTGAGAGTAATGGTATTGGCGCATTCATTAACTGACGAACAAAATACCGGCACCATTCGCCGATCCACATCTGCTCGCCTTTGGCTTTTATCCGTTCAATATCTTCAGAAGTTACCGCAGGTAACATCTCCTGGCTCCGTGGATGATCTGCATTAAAAACCAGCCAAACGCCGGAATGATCTTCAAGCATTGAGGCCCAGAATAACGGCTCTCCGGCGAGCTGCAATGCCATACGCCCAAAATGGCCACTGAGCATTTCCATCGCTGGCTCAGTTTTTTGATTTTCTTTGAAGATCAGTTCCAACCCTTGCCACTGGTTATTACGATCAACCAGGTCTTTCCACCAATAATCTGTCATTGCCGCCTTCCCTGAGTAACGGGTTAATATCCCATGAGCTTCGCCATCGGTCAGCAAGGGTGTCTTGCGTTGAGAATAAGATGCATTGTGTCAAAATCCAACCTCCCTATCGATGAGTGGCGTCAATCCCCCTCCAGAGAGGGGGTTGATTAGCGTCAGTATGAGGTCCGTCTGTATTGACGATACTGCGGATGCCAAAAAATCTCGTCAATTTTGCCTCGTAATGATTCCTCCGGTATACGAATGGCTACGCCATCGCGTTGCGCTGCAATACCAACACTAAAGGCAATGGCCTTTGTTACCTCCTGAATATTATTTATATCCGGTAATAATGGAGAATCTTTATTGCTTTTCATTGGCGAAAAAGAGGCTAACGTTCGGCTTGCCGTTATTAACATATTTTCTGTAATTCGTGTGGCGCGGCTTGCCAGACACCCTAGACCAATACCAGGGAAGATGTAAACATTATTACATTGTGCAATGGGATACTCCTTTCCTTTGTATATTACGGGATTAAATGGACTTCCCGTTGCAACAATGGCGTTTCCCTCTGTCCATTCAATAATATCTTCCGGCCTCGCCTCGACCCGCGAAGTTGGGTTGGATAACGGCATGATTATTGGGAGCTTACAGTACTTGTACATTTCCCTAATAATAGCTTCGCTAAACAAGCCTGGTTGGCCGGTAACACCTATCAACACCGTAGGATGTGCGTGACAAACAACATCCATCAGCGTCATTTTTTCGCTTTCCACACCCCAGCTTTCGACGATCGTTCGAGGCTGTGACAGTTGTCGCTGAAAAGGTGGAAGGTTTGCCTGGTCATCAGTCAACAATCCGAACCGATCCACCATAAAAATTCTGGCGCGAGCTTCCACTTCAGACAAGCCTTCAGCGATCATCTGCTGAATAATATGCTCCGCAATACCGCAACCAGCCGATCCGGCCCCCAGAAATACAACTGTTTGCTCGCATAATGAACGACCAGAGACTGAGCTTGCCGCCATTAAACATCCTAGCGCGACGGCAGCAGTTCCCTGGATGTCGTCATTAAAACAGCACATCTCATCTCTGTATCGCTCCAGAAGAGGAAGTGCCGTTTGCTGAGCAAAATCCTCGAATTGCAGTAGGACCTCAGGCCATCGACGTTTAACCGCGTTTATGAACATATCCACAAACTCAAAATATTCCTCCCCGGTAATTCTTGGGTGACGCCATCCCATATAAAGAGGATCATTTAGCAGTTGAGAATTATTGGTTCCAACATCCAGCAGAATGGGTAATGTATTTGCCGGATTTATACCACCGCAGACGGTATACAAAGACAGTTTTCCGATTGGAATCCCCATACCGCCAATACCTTGATCCCCAAGTCCCAGGATCCGTTCACCATCGGTGACGACGATGACACGAATATGCTGTTTCGTGGCATTATGCAATATATCATCAATTTTATGGCGATCCGGCCATGCGATAAATAACCCTCTGGCCCTACGGTAAATATCAGAAAAATGTTCACATGCATGGCCAACAACAGGTGTATAAATAATAGGGAGCATTTCTGCTAAATGTTTATTTACCAGATAATAGAATAGCGTTTCGTTAGTGTCCTGAATGTTCCTAAGGTAGATATGCTGTGCGATAGCAGACTTAAAATCGCTAAACTGGCGATATGCTCGATGGGATTGCTCCTCAATTGTTTCAACTGCATTGGGTAGCAATCCTTCCAGATTGAATATCACTCGTTCCTCTTTGCTAAAAGCACTTCCTTTATTAAGAAGAGGAGATTCGAGTAGGACAGAACCTGAGTAAGGAATATAGAGTAAATTATCTACATTTTCATTTAACATAGTGTTCATCCAGATAAAAATCTTCCGTATTCAGTTACTATTACATACTGGAAATTAGCGTATTAGCGATTAGCATAGTTATGATTCCACCAAGTGCCGGAATGACCGTTCTGCGCACGATCATAAATGGGGAACACTCACCCGATTTACTGACGGCAATAATAATACCGGCTACAGGCGACATTGCGCGCCCCATCCCAGCCATCAGTTGCATCGGCAGAAGCATATGTACGGCGTTCATACCAAACTTTGTTGCAATAGACTGCGCCATACCGGCAAATGAAAAGAAGGCTGCAACCCCCGATCCTGTCAGTACAGCCGTTACCCCGACCAAACATGCCATTACAATCGTCATGCTGGTGAAACCAAAGCCAGCGTTATGTGTCGCATCGAGTAAATAATCCACTGCACCAATTTTTTGTAATCCCTGTGCGAAAATTTCGGCGCATACCAGTAATGAAACGATACTGGTAAACATACTCCCCATACCTTTAAAGAAGACTTGTACTCCCTTGCAGCACTCTTTAAAGTTTCGTTTTACACATAGCTCAAAAATAAAGGCGACAATAGTTCCGATAACCATTGCAGTCACGACATCGACTTTAATGGTATCAACAACCAACGGACTGAACACCAATACCAGAACGACAGGAAAAATGGGCAATAACCCGTAGAACTTAGGTGCTGACGCGTCATCTTTTTCAGCAATCTCGGGAGGCACAGCACGTTGTGACGCAACAACATGTCCATCTTTTTTGTCAAAATATTTCGCCGTAAAATAGATTAATATAGAAACGACAACCATCACCGCCGCAGCTACCGGCATCTGATAATGAGCAAAATACAGTGCTGTTTCCATGCCAGCATATTCAGCAGCTAAGTTCGCGGTGCCAACGGCCGGCCCAAGATCCATAAAGGCACACATGCCAATCATGGCCGCAGCAGCAGCCTTACTTACCCCAAGCCGAACCAAGACCGGGAAAAATGTCACCAATAATAACATTGCAAGGCCCGCAGCACTGGAGATGGCAACATGGAGCAATTGCGCAAAAATGTAGCCGATGGCAAGGATCAGGTAAGGTGCTTTTAAAGCCTCCAGCGGCCGAATGCAGACATCAACCATGGCCTTTGAAGCTTTAATATGATCCATATAGCTGGCGAAACCACCGGCCGCCATAATAATCAAACCGATCCCTGCTACCTGCGTTGATAATGAACCTTTTACAAAAGCAAATATATCAATCCAGACAGACCCTGTGGATTTTGCATTTCCATATAAGATACTTTTTTCAGGGTAGAAAATGGCTGTAATTGTTAACAAGGAAAGCCCCGCTAACAGCAAAATAGTTTGCGGCTGGTAATTCTTAATAATTAACCAAGCCGCAACAACAGTAATAACTATCGCAATAATAAAAGCACTCATGGATATGTCCTGTTATTTATTCGTCAAGATATTAATAATCCATATAGCCACAGTGGTTACATGAGGATAACAAACAATAATGTCGTTGAGTGTGTATGATGTATTTAGCTAAAATTATGCTCCATCATCAGAATTAATATCGTTAAGCATCATTCCAGCAACCAGTGCGGTTCTGGTAACGATATTTTCGGGTAATATATGCTCATGGAGCGCATGGATACCGGCTCCTGTCGCACCAAGGCCATCTAATGTAGGAATACCTAACGCCGCGGTGAAGTTGCCATCACTACCACCTCCAGCCGATTTCGCGGTAATCGTAATGCCCAGTATTTCCGCAATCTTTTGCGCTTTTTCAAATAGCTGTTCGGAAGCTGAAGAACGTTCCATCGGTGGGCGAGTTTGCCCTCCTTCAATCCTGAGTTGGCTACCCTGCAAATGAGGTGTCAAACGGGTGATAGCATCATGGATCCGTGCAGCTTCTGACTGATTTTCCACTCTGGTATCAATTTCTAATTCGGCATAATCCGCGACGACATTAACCCGACTGCCACCCCGTACAATACCAACGTTAACGGTGGTACCGCGCTCAGGATCATTCAACTCTCGCAATTTGAGGATCTGAAAAGCCATTTCCTCAATAGCACTAACCCCCTCACCAGGATTATTGCCTGCATGCGCAGCAAGACCTGTGATAGCAATGCGGTAGCGGCCAGTGCCTTTACGGGCAATTTTTAAATCACCATGAGTTGTCGCCGGTTCAACAACCAATACTTGCTCAGATCCTGTAGCATTACGGATAATCCATTCCTTCGAACTTGGACTTCCGAGTTCTTCATCACTATTGCACAGGAAAACAATGCGCTTACCGCCTAGCTGCCCGCTCTCTTTTAACGCACGAACCGCCCAGATAGACTGAATCATCCCGGCTTTCATATCGAGGATCCCCGGGCCATACCATTTCCCCTCTTCTTCGCGAAGTGAGAGTACCCCTTTATCCCAGACCGTATCAAAATGCCCCAAAATTGTGGTTTGCGGGCCCTCTTTTCCCAGAACAAATTTTAACTGGTTACCGTAATGTGTCTGTTTTTCAGTTTCAGCCTGTATACCCAGACGCTTTTCGAAAATAGCTTTTAAAACGTCACCACAGTGGTCAACAGCAGCTTTATCAGTTGAAGGAGACTCAGCCAGTACCAAATCGCTGATATCTTCCATGATAAGGTCAGTATGTTTCTGTAAGTAATTAACAACGCTCTTCATTGCCACACTCTCCGCATAGGTATTTAGCATTAGTATGTGATGAATCCCGGTTGAAAAAGAATCAGGCTCCTATGCTATTATTGTTGCTTTCAGGTCAACAATAATGGCAAAAACATGACATTGAGCACCTATCCAGAAAAAGCGATCCGTTATTTATATATGGTCGGATTGTACGGTGGGATCCGCAGAGCCGCCGACATCCTTGGCTTTAACCCTTCGGTTGTCAGTCGCCAAATCTCTCTTCTGGAAAGAACAATACAGCTGCCATTATTGGAGAAAAGAGGACGTAACGTTGTCCTCACCGAGGCGGGAAGATTACTGGCTGATGACTACGCCATTACTCAACAAAAACGCAATGAACTTGAGCGGCAACTCAGCGATATGCGCTATATGCGTGGAGGGACAGTTACGCTGCGCGTTGGACAAGGGATGGTCCAGGAAATCATTACCCACGTCGTGAGCGATTTTGCCCAAATCTACCCGAATGTGTTTGTAGATATCACTTCTGGCAACATGGAAACGTCGATGGAACTCATTGCAAGAGGTGAAGTGGATATGGCCGTGGGATTTGGTCCCGTTGGGCAACCGGCACTTAAACGATATAGCTATAACCGGGGAGCCATTTGTGCCATTGTCAGGAAGGATCATGTTATTTCTGGTTTAAAGAAAGTAACGCTTCAGGAACTTTCCCGGCATCGCCTGATTGCTATGCATGACAATTTTGGGCTTCAGCGATATCTCACTGCGATGTTTCGCGATGAAGCGATTATGTTCAGGCCATCCTACTGCTGTAATTTGTTTACCAGCGCAATAGCCCTGTGCCGTGCGGGACTGGGGATTGCTTTTATGACAGAACAAACCGCTAATGCAAATTCTTATCCTGGGGAATTGACGGCAATACCGATTGATCATCATATTGCCAGAGAGTGTCAGTGGCATGTATTGCGTAGCTCCGATCATCGTTTTACACCGGCTGCTCATTACTTATGGAAGTTGCTGTGTAATTATTTAAGTGACTCCAGCACGTAGAAATGTAAAAACATCACGCAGTTTAACAATCAGGTGTGACTCGCCCGACGCACAGCCTGAGTAAATAGCATTCTGCAAAATTAACAAAATACAATCATTTCAAAACTCAAAAAAAAAACATATAAATCATTACGATAAACAATTACTGGGACAGTTAATAGCGGGTTATAGCAGCTATTAATGTGTCCCTTTTTATGTCCCTGCTCCTAAAGATGCCCCCAAAATCACGCCTCAAGTGGGGTAAAACCACTCCAAAACCACACAGGTTATTCAAGCCTCTCATCATCCGTACTTATGGCCTTCAACTATTCAAATTTCACGTGAAAAACAGTACCTCCTCATACGACTGCTCAGTGCCAAGAGCAGACGTTGTTCACATCAATTCTGAAACTCACCATAAAAGAAGTAGATGGGTTTACAGTGGTGAGTGATTAGAATAAACCACGTCAACAAACCATCATTATGGAGGCTGTTTAAGGAATTGCGAACAGTGTCTGGATTTATGTGTTAAATACGTTACCCGTCAACTTTAATAAGAAAGAATTACATTTTCTTTTCCAACCTTTCCATCCACAGACTAAATCTTTCTATTTGTAAACCAAGTGATTGAAGCCGATTTGGGGTGGCTCTTGTAAATAAATTGCCAAACGAGCTGATTCTGAGTGGGATTACGCGAAAGGGAAGATTAGGGGAGATTCTAATGAGCCTATCAATTAGATTGTCAATGGCGTCAGTCGCCTCAACAATAGGTCTAGGTACATCTAACATAGTGATATATATCTCTAGACTTATATTTTCACGAATGAGCTTTTCAAGAATCAATAATTGCTTTTCAAAACATATATGTGGGGCTCCAGAATTAAATGAAAAACTTTTCTCATCAAACCCTTTAATACATACTGTTCTGTAATGCCCTGGGAATTTAGAAATGTAAGCGCGTTGCTCAGCATTTAGTTTAGACCAAAAAAAATCACAACTTAGATTATCATCAGTCCACACAGTTAATTCACCTAAAAGCCCTCTATTTTCGATTTCTCTCATAACCCAATAACACCACTCAGGTACAAGTTCAGGTTGCCCTCCAGATAAGTCAATAACTGAAGGTTTAATAGGTTCTAATAATGCTAAATCGAGAATATCTTTCGCTGACATCCAGATAGATTTATTGGGATCGGCTCTGAGCAAAGATGAGTCGACAAAACAATACCAGCATCCGAAATCGCAACCAGCTAATTGAAATACTTGAGTTCTACATATTTCATCATTTAACAAACATTTTAATTCTGAAACTTTTTTGGATTCAATGTTATTAAAATGAAGCCCAAGCTTACTGAATACTCTTAGCCTTCCATAACCATTACAATTGATTTTAGTATATTCATCGTTTGCTTGGATTGAACCTTCAATTTTTGAAATAAGAATCCTCTCGGAATCAAAATCAATAAGTTTATTTCTAAGTGCATTTTGTCTCTTAAGAAACTCTCTCTCTAGCATAACTCAATTTTCCCACTAGAAAACCCAACTAATAATTTATTACGATGAGTAATATGGTAACAGGCTGTTGGTGAGTCCTTGTCAAAGTTTTTCACTATAGATATTTCATCACCTCCTCTCCATCTAATAATGGAACCATTTATAGTAACTAATAAAATCTCTTGCGAGAAATTATTTGAAGTCATTCCCCATACCCTTTCATTAATATTAAGCACTGCATGTGAGACAGTTGATGAGTATAGATTACCCTTTATGTCAATGGCATAAAAACCCAATTCATTCTGAATTAGAGCTTCACATGCGCAAGTAACATAATATTTTGTATTTGGTCGCCATTCACGTAAGGTGTGTAAATTTTTACTATCTATTAATGATATTAAACCATCAGAAGACCATATTAAAACAAAATCAACAGAACTACATCTATGCATACCTAAAATGTGACCACCGAAACAACTTCGAAACTTGGAGAATTCAAACTCACCATTAGTCCATAATGAAATAGTCCCATCAGATGAGGCCGATATAACCCGTTGGTTATCAAAGGCTATTACACCATTAACCCATCTTGGATGACCCATAAGTTTTTTTATATTGTTGATGCCCCCTTGTCTGAGAGAGAAGTAAAAAACCTCCGCTTTGCTAGTTCCAACTGCAACATGCTGCCCATTAGGACTTATAGATATAGAGTTAATCCAACTTGTACTGATTTTATAAAGAGTAACTTGATGGTTATTTACGATCCGAATTGTACCATCAGCAGCAGCAGATACTTGCACTTCTCCTGCTGGAGTAGAACTGATAGCCCATACATCACCTCCATGTTCTTTATCAGGCAATAATATAAACTTTCCGATATCCTCTGTGATAAAAAATGGCTTGTGTTTATTCATCAATGCACGGTGAACTTCACCAGATTGTACAGCTTCTTTTATGACCCTACTGCCGACAAAATACTCACTCCCAACAAACAATTGTGGCATTAAATCCCATCCGGATATTGAGGCTAATTCGTCCCAATCACCTGCTATTGAATTAACATTATAAATTAATGGGTTAGGATTTAGTGCCTCTACAGCTTTAATGGTTTCATTTGAAAGTGTAACTTGATTCAGGTGTTCGGATTCGGAAATATATAAAATTGGATGCGCGCGTTCTTCAGGCGATATACAAAAAAAATTATTTATTGACTCGATTGAATAACTGGTTATTTTATCTTCCAATAAATCCGAAAAATTTATTATGCTATTTTTTATTAGTGATAATTCATCTTCAGTTAAACCAATGATGAAATTGGAGTCGGGCTGATAATTTAAACATAAAGGTAATTTTCTTCCTGTTGTTGTCAACCACTCCAAAGCCGTGTTTTTCGCAATCCCACCAACCGGCGCTACTGCACATCGTGCATACGCACCTACGATTTCACCATCGAAGGAAATAACTCTAATATCATAATAATAACCCTTGCCATTCATATAGACAATATCAGGTTCTATCCATGGTTGCCAAACATTCCCATCATCCGTAGAATTCCTATCTATCTGGTCCCTTGCAAACCTAAAAACATTATTGCTCGCAGAACCAAATCTAGGCTTTCTAATTAAGTACTCTGTTTTTAAATGCAATTCATCAAAATTTGGTGTTAAGGATGTATTTATTGGCTTTATAAAAACCGCATCGGAAAATAATTTATGAGTTGCCAATTTATCTTTGCATATATAACCAGATACCGCTGGGTTTATAGTGCTAAGGCTTGGGGCACAATCAGCACGAATGTGAGTTCGTCTATAAACTGATGCTATTTTTCTTCCATCGCGCAACATAAGTCCATCAAATGGATCCAAATCACTAGGAGAAGCAACGATACATTCCCTTCCTAATAATTTAACTTTTTTCATTATATAATCAGAATCACAATGAAATTCTTCTTCATCAACATGATTATTTTGTGGGCGTAGAATAACAGCCACACCATCATTTTTTGTACCAGCAAGCACTGACGAAATTTTATCTACCGCATATTCATAGGGATATGCTAGTTTTTGTGAGTTATGCCCATCCATGAGTTTTTTTGAGCCCAAAAGATATGATGGAGTATCATTCACCTCAACCAACCAAAAAGTACCGTTGATATCCTTTATAAAATCAAAACCAATTAATCTAGCGTAATTAAAATCATTATTAAATGGCGAGCTTTTATATTGGGGCATATTACTAATTCCTTTTTATGCTTTGCCATATTGAACGTAACTCAGGAAATTTATCATCAGCACCTTGCTCAGGTGTAGCATAGAACGAATTTGATGTGTTTTTGATTATATCAACAATTGCCTCAATTTCATTTTTTGATAGATCTAACCCAGAGTCACGTATGGTTTTCACTGGGTTCTTTTCTAAATCTAAAGCCCATTGAGGATTTCGGTTAGCAATATCAAGTACACCACGAATTTTAATGATGGAACCTTTTCTGGGAGTTGGATGAGCCATGTTTTGTCCTCTTGATTAAAAAAACACCTTCTTAATTTATATAATAGAGACAAGGATTATTGTCAAACTATGCAAAATTGTCCCTAGACTGGTCACCAGTTGCATCGATTGCAGCATTTGATCATGTCACTTTGGGTGGCAGAATAAAACTGGCTTAAACACACTTGTGTGGGGTTAGCATTATAGTTCTTTACGGAAACGATCAATGCAAAGCCCCCTTGACATTACCCAAGGAAACTATGTAGAAATAAGTCAAGAATGGACGTCCGCTCCTCGCTCACAGCAGACCTTCTGTCCGCAAAACCTCGAGTTATTTCTCTTTCCTGTAACTGGAAAGGCGGTGCTCAAGGTTGGTCCGAACCTGCGGCCACTCATCATCAATTATGCTGTACCGTATGGAAGTACGTTTTCGACCATCAGGCATAATTCGTTCATTTCTGATGATGCTTTCCTGGATCGCACCAATACGGAGAATGGCAGCCTGCGAGCGCTCATTCAATACATCAGTCGTAAACTGAACGCGAACACACTTCAGTTGCTCAAAGGCGTACCGCAGCAATAACAGTTTACTCTCGGTATTTGCAGCTGTTTTTTGCCAGCTTTGTGAATACCAGGTGTGACCAATTTCGAGCTTTCGGTTTTCTCTATCAATCTTCCAGAAACGTGTTGACCCAATGACACGTTGATCTGACGAAAGCGTTACAGCAAACGGCATGACTGTGCCTTCGATCTGCCCCTTGAGGGCTTTCTGAATGTACGAATCTGCGGTGTCAGCAGACGGAACCACCGTAAATGGCAGGGACCAGAGTTCCCCATCCGCTGCCGCATCAATCAATAGCTGAGCATCTGTCTCAAGCAGAGGACGGAGCGTGACAAGAGATCCTTGCAATGTAGGCGTCATATTTGTAACCTCACAATTATTTTGTGTCGATGGATTGAGCTGCATAATCCTGTACTGAATGAATTACTATGCCCCGTTTGCATTGAATAATCGACTCATCAAGAGTCGATTATCTGCTCACTGCTCATGTTGGTAACTTGTCCACTCCGTGCCAGTAATGGACTTCCCTCTTTTGTTAAACAACGATGTTGAAACGAAACCGTTTCATGATAAATCTATAAATGTAATGAGGCGATTAAAAGAGGGCTGAAACAGTTAACCTTGACCTCAACACCAAACGCACAAACTTTCTACGAAAAGCATGGTTTTATGTTTATCAAGGAAACGACATCCCCATCAAGACTTGCCCAAACAGATCTGCGTTGTATGGATATGTCCATCGCATTATCAGCCTGAGTTTTCTTTTGCTCTTGGCAGGAGAACTCACCAACGGAAATCTAATCGCTATGAGTTCAGTACGGCAGCTTCGAGGTCTTGGGCGGATAACTCCTGTGTTCAAACTCACCCACCCCTTTGTGATACGATATTTGCTTTAAATTGTCATATGGGGTCAGATTTTGAATTCATACATTTTCCTTGCCGGGGCCATCGTAGCTGAAGTCATAGGTACAACCCTGATGAAGTTCTCTGACGGATTCACACGCCTATGGCCATCTGTAGCAACTATTGTGTGCTACTGCACAGCCTTTTATCTTCTCTCCCAAACTCTGTCGACCATTCCAACGGGTATTGCATACGCAATTTGGTCAGGTGCTGGAATCGTATTAATCAGTCTTTTGGGCTGGTTGGTAAGTGGGCAAAAGCTAGATTTTCCGGCGATCGCAGGTATGCTTCTTATTTGTGCTGGGGTTCTGGTTATTAATATTTTTTCAAAATCCTCCCCACATTGATCCTCTTATCTTGCCCGAGTAGGAAAGTGCATATGAAAATACCAATACTCCATACGGAACACTTGCTGTTAAAACCATTAGAAGCCGAAGATGCCTCGCAGATTCAGGTGCTTTATCCCCGCTGGGAGATAGTTCGCTATATGGTCTCCTCAGTACCCTGGCCCTATCCTGATAACGGTGCGGAGAATTACGTCAATAACGTTGCCCTGCCTGATATGGAAAAAGGGATTGCGTGGATCTGGACTATCAGACTCCGTGAGGCCCCTGACGCTCTCATAGGTTTAATTTGCCTTTATGACGTTGAGGATAATAACCGTGGATTTTGGTTAGCTCCGGAATATCAGGGGCAAGGTTTTATGCGTGAGGCCAGTAATGTCGCTACGGATTACTGGTTTAATACGTTAAATAAGACGGTATTGCGTGCGCCGAAAGCCTCTCTTAATATCCGTTCCAAACGTATTTCAGACAGTAGCGGCATGCGGCTTATCAAGACGGAAAAGAAAGAGTATGTCAGCGGTTTGCTGGATTCTGAACTTTGGGAAATCACGCGCGACGAATGGAACGCTCGTCAGGTTGGTTAAAATAAATTATGGAATGTCCATAACCGAACCGCAGAGAATTTCTATTTTTGCCCTGCACCAATGGCAAGTTTATTAATCCTGCAGTTGCGATCATAATAAATAGATACGCAGCGAAGCCTGTCACTCGCGGGCAACATGAGTAATGCTATCTTATTTGAGGATTCTGGCATGGCCCCCTTTCATCAACTGACTGCCACCAGTTTGCATGGCCAGCCCATCTGTATGACTGACTACGCTGGCAAACTGGTTCTGGTGGTTAATACCGCCAGCCATTGTGGTTTCACTCCACAATATGCAGGCCTCGAAGCGCTCTACAAGAAGTACGCCGCGCAGGGTCTGGTGGTGCTTGGTTTTCCCTGCAACCAGTTCGGTAACCAGGAGCCCGGTGGAGCCGACGAAATCGCGCAAACCTGTCACATCAACTACGGTGTGAGCTTCCCGATGTTTGAGAAAGTGGAAGTCAACGGTGCCGCTACGCACCCGGTATTTCGTTACCTGAAAGACGAATTACCCGGCGTGCTGGGTGGGCGGATCAAGTGGAATTTTACTAAGTTCCTGATCGGGCGTGACGGCAAGCCGCTTAAGCGATTTGCCCCCTTCACTACCCCAGAGAAAATAGAAACCACCATCCTTACATTGCTTAAAGTCTGAGCGCCTCTGTAATTCAAACCGTCCCTGGTATGCCCCAGTTCGCTGTCTGAATAAAAAACACGCTGCAAAATCAACAAAATATAATCAACTTGCTTAATTACTCTGCAATCGCGTGAGATCAGGAAGAAAAATGCTATTTCCCTCTTGCCTCATTCGGTCTGTGCCGCTAATATTCGTCCCCGTTGTCACCTACAACGTTGCGTTCATAGCTCAGTTGGTTAGAGCACCACCTTGACATGGTGGGGGTCGTTGGTTCGAGTCCAATTGAACGCACCATTTTGCGTCCGTAGCTCAGTTGGTTAGAGCACCACCTTGACATGGTGGGGGTCGGTGGTTCGAGTCCACTCGGACGCACCAAATCATATCCCTTTGATTTGGTGCTATTTCACTTCAAAACTATTTTTTTATCTTCAGTTTGTATCCGTCAGTTTTATCATTTCCTTTGATGATTCAATAGCACTGCGCTAAATCATTCTAAATTCCATGCTCAACGCGTATCATTCACCTTCTTCGCATAATGTCATTCGCCAGAGATCGGATACCATGCCCTCTTCCATATTCCTGTTAGCCGCAGGCAGTTTGCGCCCTGCATTTACGCCACTGATAAGCCAGTTCACGCGCATGAGTGGAATAGACGTTAATGTTGAATATGGTCCGGCCGGTTTATTGCGTGAGCGTATTGAAGCGGGAGAACCGTGTGCGCTCTTTGCCTCGGCCAACCGGGAACATCCGCAAAACCTGTTAGCACGTAATATAGCCGTCTCTACGCACACTTTTTGCTGGAACAAACTGAGCCTTGTCAGCAACCGAACCGGTGTCTGGCTGGATTTACTCCGCGACCCAACGCTGCGACCTGGTACATCAACGCCCGGCTGCGACCCTTCCGGAGACTATACCTGGGCATTTTTCGACAATATGGATGTACTGGAACCAGGGCTCGGGCAGCAGCTTCGGACGCGCGCAATCCCGCTGGTGGGTGGTCGTGATACGGTAAAAATCCCACAAGGGGAACTGGCGAGCGCCTGGATCTTGCGCCAGGGACTGGCCGATCTGTTTATCGGTTACGCGCATTACGCACACGCGCTGCGCGCGATGCCCGACGTACATTACGTGGCTATTCCCGATGAGCACAATATTCGCTGCGAATACCAACTGGCGGTGCTTGATGCATCCAATGAAGTCATGGCGCTGGTTGATTTCATACTCTCCCGCGGCGGGCAGGAATTTCTTAGCGCCGCAGGATTCATACCGCTTAACGACGAATAGAAAACAACGGTGCGATAAACGGCGTCTGGTAGTTCTCCACGTTGAGTTTTCTCAGCGTTAAGCCATAGGCCAGGAATAAATTCTCCTCCGTCACAATACTGTTCGTGGGCCCTGCCCGCCATTTTCCTTCAGGGAGTAGCAGCAAAGTATGGGAAGCAACCTGTAACGCATGAAGCGGATCGTGAGTCGAAAAGAGAATACTGCATCCCTGTTGATGGGCCAGATCGCTGATGAGCTGCAGCACCACCTGCTGATTGGCGAGATCCAGCGCGGAACACGGTTCATCCAGTAACAGCGTTTGACACTCCGTCACCAAAGCCCGGGCAATCATCACCAACTGTTGCTGCCCGCCGGAAAGAGAGCCAAATGAGCTGGAGGCGAGATGCGCGATATTCAACTGCTCTAGCGCCTGCATTGCTCTTTTTTGATCCTGCGGACTGGGTTGCGCAAACAACTTCACGTGCTGTGCTCGCCCCATCAGCACCACGTCGCTGACCGTGTACGGAAACGGCAGATGGCTATGCTGTGCCACAATCCCTATCCCACCGTTATTTTCAATATTCCCGCCTAAAGCAGGCAGCGTGCCGGTTAGCGTATCGAGCAGTGTACTTTTACCCAGGCCGTTGCGTCCCAGCACGGCCCAGATCTCACCTTTCTGGCAACAGAACGTTAGCGGCTCAAATAGTGGCGCGCGATACCCATAAGTAAGCTGATGTACACGCAGTGCGGCAGGTATCATGATTTCTCCCGACGACTGGTACGAATGAGTAAGAAAGCAAACAACGGCGCGCCGAACAATGCGGTAATAATCCCCAACGGTATCTCCGCGTGCATCAGGGTGCGAGCAATATCGTCCACCACAATCATAAATCCGCCCCCCAACCAGAAGGCGCACGGTAGTAAACGACGATGATCAACCCCCACCAGCAAACGCGCCAGATGCGGAATCACTAATCCAACCCAGGCAATACTGCCGCTGACCGCCACCTGAGCAGCGACCAAAAATGCGCAGCACACCAAAACGCTGCGTCGCAGAGGAACCACCGCCACACCCAGTGCTCTGGCATCTTTGTCATTGAGCGATAACAGGTTTATCCGCCAGCGTAGCTGGTACAAAACCGTCGCGGCGATACCGACCGGGACCGCCAACAGCAGCACTTTATGCCAGTTGGCCGTCGCGAAGCTGCCCAGTAGCCAGAACACAATATTAGGTAACGTCTCTTCGGTATCAGCCTGATACTGGATCAGGCTCACCAGCGCGGCAAAAAAACCGCTCAAAATGATACCCGACAGGATCAATACCAGCGTATTCTCCAGCCCCTGTAACGCAGCAATGGCATACACCAGGATCAACGCTGTCAGACCAAAGAAAAACGTTGATCCCATCATCAGCCAGGGCGAAAGTCCGAGCAGGATGGCCAGTGTTCCACCAAAGGCCGCCCCCGACGTCACGCCGATAATATGCGGGTCGACCAGAGGGTTATGAAATACCCCTTGCAGCGTCGCGCCGCATAACCCAAGCGCGCCCCCCGCCAGCAGTGCCATCAGAATACGCGGTAGCCTGACCGTCCAGATAACCTGGCTGCCTATTCCCTCAGCGTCGCTATAGTGCGTCAGGTGGTAAAACACCTCGCTTAACGACAGCGGATACTGTCCGAGGCATAGCGAACTGACGCCCAGCAACAGGACCACAACGATTAAGAGCGGTTGCTGGGGCAAAATACGGTTACTTAGCTGCATCAGACTGCCAGTTCACACGATAAAAACGTTGATAGTAGTCCTGGGCCTGCGCATCAACGTCCACGTTTTTATAGGCATCCGGATACAGTTTTTTGGCCATCCAAAGTTCACCGATCGCCAACGCTTCCGGCATCGGATAGCCCCAGGCTTTGGCATATTCAGGCATCAACCAGACGCGATGATTTTTCACCGCATCAATCCCCTGCCAGTTCGGATCGTTTTGGATCTCAGTTACCACCTGCGGATAGCGATCCTGGACAAAAATCACCTGCGGGTTCCACGCTAATACCTGCTCCAGCGCAACCTGACGGGCACCTTTCACACTGGCAGCCGCCACATTTAATCCCCCCGCGTGCTGCATCATCAGTCCCGTGTACTTCCCGGAGCCGTAAGTCATCAGGTCGGGGTTAGCCATATAAATACGGACTTTTTGCGCATCCGGGATTTTTGCAACCGGCGCATTGAATTTTGCCCGCGCGGTAAAAACGTAGTCGATTAACGTTTCGGCCTGCGGTTTGCGCCCAACCACGTCCGCAATCAGGCGAATACCCTGCTTCAACCCTTCGTTGTAGACCTGCTCTTCATCGGCCATGGTCGGGTTCATTTTATTCTGTTGCCCGGTGGCATCCTTGCGTAATGAGATAGCCACGACCGGAATACCGGCGTTCTGAATCTGCTGGATCATCTCCGCGGGCGCATAGTTGGCGACAAAAACCACCTGCGGATGAATCGCCAACAAGCTTTCGATGTTCACGCTGGTGAGATCGCCTGGCGTCGGCAATGTAGTAATCGTCGGCATAAAGCGCGCAAATTCAGGCCCGAGCTGCTTTTTCCAGCTCGACATCACACCAACAATGTCCTGCTGGGCATTGAGCTGGACCAGAATATTCAACGTCTGGTGTTGCAGCACGACCACTTTGTCCACGTGGTCAGGAATCGTGACCTGTCGACCAAGCTGATCGGTGATCGTTCGGTCGGCCTGAGCAGAAAACGCAAACAACATGCTGGCGCAAACCAGCACAAAAGAGCGGAAAGTTAACATGGGATACCATCTGAATAGAGGAGTAAAAACGATATGCATTAAATTATATAACGAGAGGCCTGGCAAACCATTTTCATCATGAGCGCACCAAACCCCACATTTCAGAGGGGTAAAAATGGCGTGCAATCCTTATCACGCCTGTCTTTATACGTGAGCGCTACTCCTGTGGGGGTAACGCGTTTAAAACTCGCATCGCCTGCTCCTGAGTGAGCGAATAATCGAAGAACTGGCGATAAAAATCTCGCGTTACGCTGACCATATCCAGGCCGCTAAACAATGCCGGATGCAGTTTCGATGCAGCCCACTGTAGCTGCAACGCGCTTTCAGTGCCGTAGCGATCCCAGGGGAACACACCCGCCGGATTGCGCCAGACGTTACCCTGTTTCACTGCGTTAAGTTCTTTGAACAACGCTGCGTATGGCGAACTGGCGATATCACCACACCCCGCACCGAGAATAATGACCTGCGGTTGCCAGTAGAGCACCCTCTCGGGCGACACCTCTTTCATGTTGCCGTCAACTTCACCTGCCGCATTCCGTCCACCCGCCAGCGTAATCCAGGTATCGATCAACGTGTTCCTGCCGTCGACTTTAAGCGGATTTAGCGATTGAATATGAAGTACCCGAGGGCGCTGATTTTCCGCCAGCTCCGCAGTTTTAGCCTGCACATCCGCGAGTACACGGTTGAGATACTGATTGTAAGCCGTTGCACGGACGCGAGCCTGCTCGGTACCCAGAACCTCTGCGGTCGTAGTGACCGATTTTTCCATCGAAGCATAGTCAGTAAATGCCATTTCAAGGGCCGGAATACCCGCCTGACTGTAGCTTTGAGCATCCCCTTTTCCTTTTGCCACAAACACCACGTCGACGTGCCGGGCCAACAAATCCTCACTATTAAATGATGTTCCTCGTATATGTAAGGCTTGTCTCAGAGAAGGATTGATTTTGAACATCCATGGCTGGTTTTCCTCATGGTTGACCGTCGCAACAATGTTACGACCAGCACCCAGCGTCATCAGCACCGAATGATGGGCAAACCAGCCATCCGCGATACGTTCAACATGCGCGGGAACGGTAACTGTGTGACCAGCATCATCCACAACCTGGCGTGTTGCCAGGGCAGGAAACGCCAGCCACACACAAAGCAGCCATGTGTGGCACGTTTTCATAAGCAACCCCTAAAAATCAACCTGAACAGAAAACTGAGCCTGGCGCGGTGCGCCAAGTTGAGCGCTGGCAGCCCCTGCGCCCGTGTAACCAGTCAATGCGCCCGGAACAATATTGGTCCAATAGTGACGGTCGGTGAGATTGGTGATATCAAACCGGAAAGTGGTTGGTGTGTTCCACAGTCTGGTGGCATAACGCGTACCGATGTCCACCGTGGTGTAACTCCCGACCCAGCTGTCGTTGGCATTATCGGTAGCCCGACGTCCGACGTAATGCACGTTCGTGTCGATATCCAGTCCCGGAACCCGTTCGATGGTGTAGATTGCGAGGATATTCGAGGCGAAGCGCGGCAAACCAACAACTTGCTTACCATCCGCATTGCTGGCCGCGGTATTATGAAGCGTTGGATCAAGCCAGGCTCCGCCGCCTAACACGCGCAAATTACGGGTGATATGCCCATCAGCCATCAGTTCCAGCCCACGGTTTTTCTGCGTACCATCCTGAGCAAAATCGCCATTGTCGTTGGTATAGGCAAAGGGGCGTTTGGCTTCAAAAAGCGCAGCGGTAAGCAGCAGATCTTTTACTGGCGCATATTTTGCGCCCACCTCCAGTTGATGGCTACGGTAGGGATCTAACACCTGCCCGGCATTGCGCGCCCCGGCGGGCGCGGTATCGCCCTGCTGCAAACTGTCCGCCCAGGTGGTATACAGCGTGACGTTCTCCACCGGTTTATACATCAGGCTGGTAGAACCGCTCATGCCATTGTCCTGCTGATGGCTGCTTTCATGTCCAGCTTTGTTGTAGTTACTGACGGTAAACAGGTTCTCGCTGCCGGAAAGCAGCAAACTCCACTGCGGGGAAAAATGCAGCGTATCGCTGAGCAAAAATGCATGTTGAGTGGTGGTCGCTGAATGATAGCGATCGGTAAAATCTGGATACGGTGGTCGTGGATAGTCGGGATGTTGATCGAGGGAAGAATGCCCCAGAGTGAAAGTGCCGCCGTTTCTTGGATTATAGTTTTTCCACACAAATCCACGCATTCCGGTAGCAATATCCTGCGTCAGCCAGCCGGTATCAATGCTACCGGTCAGGTTCGCTAAATAACTGTTGATGGTAAACCGACTGGCCGCCGAATTAGAGGTTGTAGTGGTGTAATCGCCCCGGTTATCCGTCAGGGTGTTGGTCACGGCCGTCGACTCGCGGTCTGCAACCTGGTGCAGCGCCCCCAGATCCAGCATCCAGTTGCCGTCAAAATCATGCTTAATATGCATATCGACGGTAGTCGTTTCGTCATCATGACCCGCATAAGATTGACCATATTTACTGTCCGTAGGATCAAATGCCGCGGGAAAGTGAACGCCTTTCGCCAGGGCAAAGCTACCAGGCATGCCTTTTTCGTAATAATGGTAATAGCTGAAATTACTCTCCAGCACCGTTTGATCTGTCAGTTGAAAGTCCAGCCCCAAGCCAGCGTACTGTCGACGGACATGGCTATCGGTGGTGTAGCTATGGCCCTCATCGTTCAGCAAGTTGAGGCGATATTTCACCTGGTCTCCCGCATCGATTGGGCCGCTGAAATCCATCGATGCCAACGTTCCCGACCCTGTACCTTGCCCTACTGTGACGCGATGCAACGGTGTATCGACAGGTCGTTTAGACACCAAATTAAACATCCCTGCTGGATTAGCAGGGCCATACAGCGATCCAGCGATGCCGCTCAACACCTCAATGTTCTGGAACTGTTCGGTCGAATATTCCGTCGTGGAGACGGCGTTCAGGCCATCAATCATATGGTTTTGTACCACGCTCCCCTGCATGCCGCGGGTTTGTGGGCGGACGCCGTCACCCTGAACGGACGGTAGGTAGCGATAGGCGTCTTTCACATCTTTGATTTGTTGCTGATCCAGCACTTTTTTCGACAACGTCTGCACCGACCAGGGAACGTCTATCAACTCTCGCTCGCCGAGGCTACCTAACGTGACTTTTTTTTCGCTCGCCGGAGGTTCATGTTCCGATAACGAGGATTGTGACGTGGCTGGCGCCGAAACGATGACGGTATCTTCAGCATGAGCCGTGACGGCGGTGGAAAAACAGGCAAAGGTTAACAACCCAGAGGCCACTGGGGTAAATTTGTTATTTAACATTCGTTAATTCAATTCGTTAGATAGAAAGACTGGAGGCCGCTAACGCAAGCGCCTTCTCTTGAAGAGTACAGTTATTATATTTGTATGATGAATAGAATAGATCCAATCGATATATATGTAAATATATAACGACATGTGGTTGGTAAATCCACGGCAACAAAAAAGCCGACGGTGATGACGACCGTCGGCTTTGGGTAAATGACAACTAACGAATTACTTGGTTGCTGCTTTGATAATATCGAGCGCTTTAGCGAACTGATCCTGCGGAATTGTCAGCGGGTAAAGGAAACGAATAACGTTGCCATACTGACCGCAGGTCAGCAGCAGTAATCCTTGCTCAAGGGCTTTCTTCTGCACGCGTTGTGCGGCAGCAGCGTTGGGTTCTCCTGTCGCTGCATCACAGAATTCAGCAGCAATCATAGAGCCTAAACCTCGCACTTCGGCCAGTTCAGGACACCCTGCTTGCGCGTCTGTCAGAGCGGCGCGCAGCTGTTCGCCGAGAGCCGCCGCACGCTGGCATAGCTGCTCATCACGAATGATATCCAGCACCGCATGGGCCGCTGCAATCGACAGCGGGTTTCCGGCGTAGGTTCCCCCCAGACCACCCGGCGCAGGCGCATCCATAATTTCGGCTTTGCCCACGACGCCTGACAGCGGCATGCCGCCCGCAAGGCTTTTCGCCATGGTCATCAGGTCCGCTTTATCGGCGTAATGATCCATCGCAAACAGCTGACCCGTACGGGCAAACCCGCTTTGTACTTCATCAGCGATCATCACGATGCCATGCTCGTCGCAAATACGGCGGATGGCAGCCACAAATTCTGGCGGCGCCACCACGAAGCCCCCTTCGCCCTGGACGGGTTCGAAGATAATCGCCGCAACCTGGGTTGGATCGATATCGGCTTTAAACAGACGCTCAATCGCTTTTAGGGAATCCGCCGTGGAAATGCCCTGCAATTCAGAAGGATACGGCGCATGGTAAACAGAGCCTGGGAACGGACCGAAACCTTTTTTATAGGGTGCCACCTTGCCGGTTAACGCCATCGTCATGTAAGTACGCCCATGAAAACCACCGCCAAATGCGATAACGCCAGGACGGCCGGTATGCGCGCGCGCAATTTTCACCGCGTTTTCTACCGCTTCAGCCCCGGTAGTGAAGAATGTGGTTTTACGCTTGCCGTCGATTGGCGCAACGGCGTTGATTTTCTCAGCTAAAGACACATAGCTTTCGTACGGGACAATCTGATAAGCCGTATGGGTAAAAGCCTGAAGTTGCGCTTCGACTGCCTGCACCAGGCGAGGATGGCGGTGTCCGGTGTTCAGCACGGCGATCCCGGCGGCAAAATCGATGTACTGATTGCCTTCGATATCGGTAATCGTGCTGTTTTCTGCCGACTGGGCATAAAAATCACACATCACACCCACGCCACGCGGGGTGGCATCCAGACGACGTTGTTGCAGGTTTTTATTGTTCATTCTCTACACCTTGTCCATTAATACATTTCGGTTGAATTACCCTTTAAATTTAGACGCCGTCTGGTACTTTAATCGAGAGCCAAATCGTTTTATTTTAAGGATCCAAATGCGTTCACTTGCCGGAGATGTGATCAAGCATGCATTTAATCAGCAGACTGACGAAAAACTACATCGCCGCCTGTATGCCGCCATTTGTAGTTGCATCCTCGAAGGTAGCCTGAAACCGGCTACCCGAATGCCTCCGTCGCGTGACCTGGCAGGAGAGCTGACGCTATCGCGCAATACCGTCCTGCGGGTGTACGAACAGTTGCAAGCTGAAGGGTATATTTCCGCGCGCACCAGCAGCGGCACATTTGTGACCGACAGCGTGCTGGACAATCTCGACCTGCGTCCTGACAAAGAGCCTGTTGCTGCCGCTCTGGAAGATCACACCCGCTTATCCGACCGCTGCCTTGAGCTGCTGGGTCATGCCAGCGCCAGTCCCCGTCAGTGGGGGGCATTTATTCCAGGCGTACCTGATGTAGAGCATTTCCCGCACCGGGTGCTCAAGAAAATTCAGGACAGGCTGGCAAGACGACTGCGCCCGGAGTATCTCACTTACGATGCCACAGGCGGCGTGAATGAGCTAAAAGAAGCACTGGCAGACTATCTGCGCACCGCTCGCGGCGTACGGTGCTCACCGGAGCAAATTCTGATTACTGAAGGTATTCACCAGGCCCTGGATCTGGTGACCCGGACTTTATGCAACCCGGGCGATCACGCCTGGATTGAGGAACCGGGCTACTGGGGAATCAAAAATATTCTGCGCATCAATGCCGTTAATTTTTCGGCTATCCCGGTTGATGAACAAGGCATGGTCCCGCCGGATGCAGGTGAAACACCGCCAAAACTTATTTTTGTGACACCGTCACATCAATACCCACTCGGTTCGGTAATGAGTCTGAGCCGCCGCCGGCAACTTCTCTTTCGCGCACGTGAAACGCGAAGTTGGATAGTGGAAGATGATTACGACAGTGAGTTCCGCTTTTCCGGCCAGCCGATTCCCTCTTTGCAGGGGCTGGAAGAAGAGACACCGGTCATTTACATCGGGACATTCAGTAAGACACTCTATCCCGCACTGCGACTCGGGTATGTCGTGCTACCTAAATCGTTAGCCGCTCCGCTGAAAAAGGTTCATAACGACCTCTATCGTGGTGGGCATCTGTTGATTCAGGCCGCACTGGCGGAGTTTATTCGCGAGGGTTATTACGCGGCACACATTCGGAAAATGCGTCAGCTATACAGTCGTCGTCGCCAGATGCTGGTAGAGCTTATCAGCCGCCAACTTGGTGAACATTTTCTTGGTTCTTTCAGCAGCAACGCCGGGCTGCATATGATCTTACAGTTACCCTCCGGGAGCGATGATGCGGTCATTGCCCAACAGGCGAATGCGCAAGGGTTGTTGGTGCGCCCACTGTCACGCTACTACGTGAATGAAGAGAAACGCAGCGGCCTGTTGCTGGGATTTGCCAGTATAGAAGAAAATGAAATGACGTCGGCGTTTACCCGACTCGCGGATATTATCAGGGTAAACACCGTGTAAGCACTGCCGGATGACGGTGCAAGCACCTTCTCCGGCATACTGTTTAATGTGACGCTTTTTTAACGCCAGCCAGGTCTTCCTGGCTTACTTCGCCATTCCCTTCACCCCAACTTTTACGCACATAGTTGATCACGTCGCGCATTTCGTTGTTGCTTAACAAGCCACCGTAGGCAGGCATCTTAAAGGAGACGCTGCCACGCGTTGTCGGTGTTTCTGCGCCGTGGGCAATCACTCTGAACAGCGGTGTCGGGTCATCAACCATCACCAGTGGATTGTTAACTAAAGAAGGCGCGTTATCATCCGTACCTTTCCCTTCCAGACCGTGACAAGTTGAACAGTAGCGGTTATAGGTCACTTTGCCCGCCTCAGGTGAATTCGACCAGGATGCTGTAGTCGCCGCAGCACGTACCGTTTCAGGCTTCGCACTTTTCAGGCTCAACAGATATTGGGCGATCGCCGTGGCATCTTCGTCGGTCAGATACTGTGTACTCTGCGTGACGACTTCAGCCATCGAACCTGAAACCGCGGCATGCTTGCTTTTACCGGTCAGCAACAGCGATTTTAACTCCTGCTCAGACATACCGGTGCCGCGCAGCGACGGTGCATACCAGCCGTCAATCATCGCGCCGCTCAGGTATTCGGCATCAGCATTAGTATACGCTTTTTCGTTCATCGCCATGCCTCTCGGGGTATGGCATGAACCGCAGTGTCCGGGGCCTTCCACCAGATAAGCACCTCGTTTTACCAGAGCAGCATTATCATCCGTTTTCGCGCCCTCTACAGCCGTCACTGGCGCGTCGGTAAACAGCCAGTTCCAGATATGCAGCGGCCAGCGGGCGGAAAGTAGCCACGGAATGGCATTCTCTTTATTGGGCTGTGCTGACGGCGTGACGTCATGCATAAAATAGCTATACAGCGCCTTAACATCCTCGTCAGAAAGTTTCGCATAGGAGGGATAAGGCATAGCCGGATAGAGTGGATGACCATCTTTGGCGATCCCCTGCCGTACGGCCTTTTCAAAATCCTCGTAAGAATAATTTCCAATACCCTGCGTTTTGTCCGGGGTAATGTTGGTCGAATAAATATCCCCCACCGGAGTAGGAAACTTTTTGCCCCCCGCCATCGCCGCACCACCTTCTGCTGTGTGACAGGCGACGCAGTCTGAAATTCGCGCGATGTATTCACCGTTAGATTCAGCAGCGGAAACCGAAGCGGTAAATAAACAGGCGGCGAGAATGGTTACGTTACGCATAGATCACCCCATATCCTTGAGTTCATTAACCGCACGCCATGCCTGATCGATTGCCGTGTGGGCATAAGCACTCCAGTCAGAATCGGAGTTAGCGATGGCAATGCGACCGACTGGCTTACGCGCCCGTTCGATAATTTCTGGCATCTTATCCATATCATCGAACAGCGAGTTGGCGTAGTACGCATAGCCATGCGCCCAGCGGTTAACCGTAATGGCGGCAATATCGCGTTGATTATCAAATCCGGTTGAGCCAAACATCTCCTGCAACTGGGAGCGAATCATCTCCTCATGCGCCGCAAAGGTGGTCCCCAGCAAATAGGCTCGTCCTAGACGGAACTGCTCTCTGGCCGACAGGTTACTGCCCGGATAGGTCGGCACATAGACCATATGAATGACCATCGGATCGTCCGGGGAGGCCGGATGTTGATACCCACCAATACTGACCGGGTAGTCGAGCTTGACCCTGCTATAAGGTGCCGCCGGAGAATAAAACTCATGTACGCCAAGCTGTTTGAACGCCTGCCAGTTTTTGACCACCACGTTGGTGTACACCAGCGGTGCCTTCACGTTCAGTTTAAGATCCGCCTGCTGCTGTTCCGGCATCTCTGGCACCAGATACGGGATCATCATGTTATAACCTGCCATGATGGTGTTCTTACCGCGCACACGGTGCATTTTACCGTCACGCAGATAGGTCACCGCCACGCCATCCTGCACGTTGGCCGCATTAATCACCGTGCTGTTCAGGCGCAGGCGCGTGGTGTTTTCCGGCAGATCCAGCTTTTCGTAATGTAATCTGGCGAGGACAGAGTCTTCCATCGTGTTGCCCGGTAGCGCATCCGGCAGCATATATCTGACTAACAGACGGGCTAACCCGGCGTTACCGTCCGGGAAGTGGTAAACATATGGCTCTTCGAGGTCGGCCAGTGACTCACCGTCCAGCGGCGGTAACCCCATCCCTTCCATGCCGGGTAAGGCGCACGCACGGGCATCGCTACAGGAAATACCTTCAATACCAATAGCAAAGAAGTCGTTGGAACGCTGCTGGAAATAGAGCAGCGCCATTTTGCTCAAACCAACTTTTGTTGCCAAAAATTCACTGTAGCTGTGGGTATCCAGCCATTCCATTTTCTCATCGACCGTCATCCCCGGCAGGTAATCACCGGGCCGGACGTGCAGGTCGATCAGCGCTTTTCTGTCGTTCTCACTTAGCGGAAAATCATTGATAAAGTCTTCAATTTTACGCCCATTGAGCCTGTCCGGCGGAATATCATCAGATACCGCGCGACCCGGATCGCCGCTGACGATTTTTGTTTCGCCAAAATTCTTCTTATCGAAGAAAACGCCGCGACTGAGCTGCCAGTCGGGGTAGAAGTTTACGTCAAAACTCTCTTTCAACCGCGTGACGCTGACACCCACGGTTTCCATCAACTTTTGTACTTCAGGGCTGAAATTATGCGCAGGTGACTGGAATGCTTCGCTGCCACCATAACCGAGTAATTTCTTACCCGAGCTGGTAAATTCATTACGTTTGGCGTGTCCACCAAAGTCGTCATGGTTATCGAGGATCAGGATCCGGCTATTTTGCCCGGCAACTTGACGCCAAAAACAACCGGCAGCTAACCCGCTAATACCACCACCCACAATCACCAGATCGTACTCTTCCTCAACGGGCAGAGCGTTTAAATCAAAATGTTTATGCTCGCGACCTAGCGCATGCGCCATTTCAAACGATCCAGGATGATTACCCCGCAGCCCCGTCAGCGCAGGAGGATAATAATTTCCATCTATAAATGCGTTTCCCTTTCCTGCCGCCCTGACCCACTCCAGCGGGGTAAGTCCCGCCGCAATAGTCACCGCGACGCCGTTGAGAAAATCACGTCTGGTAATTGCCATTAACTTTTTTCCTTATTGCTACACACTGCCTTTAATACGACACAAATAAGAGAGATACCCCTTCTTATTTATAAAGGGGTACAACCGACTACTTCACTGGCTTTAACTCTTCATCCAGTTTTTTAGAATCATAATAATCACCCTGCCAGGTGATTTTTCCTGCTTTAACATGAATATAGCTGACGCCTTCAAATTTGATCGGATTATTTGTCGGCGGACTCCCTGCCCATTCACCACTATTTTTGCCTGAAAATTCCCAACGAAAGGCCACGGTATCTTCGTCGTAGACGGGTTTTCCAACCATTTTCCAGCTAAGATCTGGAACCGCCTTAATAAAAGCGCCGATAACCTCTTTTTCTGCTTTTTCCCTGCCGTTTATCGGTTCTCCTGCGGCGGCATCATAATAGACCGCATCATCAGCAAGAAATTGAGCGGCTCGCGAAGCATCATGCGCATTCCACGCCGCCATATACTCTTTTACGGTATTCAGCGATGTACTTTCTGCCAGGCTATAGCCCGAGAACATCACTAATGAAAGCACCGCAATTTTTAATGTTTTCATCGTAATCCTCTCTATTCAGAAATGTCGCACATGATATGTTTCACCCGAGTGTATTCCTCGAGTGAATAAGATGAGAGATCTTTGCCGTACCCCGATTTTTTGAACCCGCCGTGCGGCATCTCGGCACACAGAGGAATGTGATTGTTAATCCACACCGTGCCAAAATCGAGGTCAATGCTGAAGCGTTGGGCGCGACCATGGTTACTGGTCCAGACGCTGGCGGCAAGACCATACTCCACATCATTCGCTTTGTGTAGTACCTCTTCGTCAGTAGAAAACGACTGAACAGTCATTACCGGGCCAAATACTTCATGCTGAATAGCTTCATCATTTTGATGCAAACCGGAGACGATCGTCGGCTCAAAATAGAAGCCTGGACCAGATCCTGCGCGCCCACCGGTTTCAATTTTTGCATGTGCCGGTAAACGCTCAATAAAGCCTTTCACCTGCTCCAGCTGATTCCGGCTATTCAATGCGCCGTACAGTGCATTTTGATCTTCTGGCGGCCCATATTTGATACTTTTTGTTTTCTGGATCAGTTTTTCCAGAAACTCAGCGTAGATAGATTGGTCTACCAGGATCCGCGTTGCCGCTGTGCAATCCTGCCCGGCATTGAAAAAGCCAGCTGTGGTAATCGTCGCAATCGCCTTGTCCATATCCGCATCGGCGAACACGATTGCGGGCGCTTTCCCGCCCAATTCCAGGTGTGCTCGGGTCAGATTTGCCGCCGCCGAAGCCGCAACCTGCAAACCCGCACGGACCGAACCGGTAATCGAGACCAGTGAGGCTTTCGGGTTTGAAACCACCAGCGAACCAGTGCTGGCTTTGCCCAACACAACGTTAAACGCCCCTCTCGGGAACAATGGTGCGGCCAGTTCAGCCAACAGCAGCGTACTAACTGGCGTGGTGTCGCTTGGTTTTAACACCACCGTGTTGCCTGCCGCCAGCGCTGGTGCAATCTTCCACACCGCCATCATGAACGGGTAGTTCCACGGCGTCACTTGCCCAACAATACCCAGCGGTTCACGACGAATGGTTGAAGTAAATCCTGCGGAATATTCTCCGGCCGCCTTTCCTTCAAGACAGCGCGCCGCTCCGGCAAAAAAGCGGATGGCATCGCAAGATGCCGCGATCTCCTCTTTCTCAATAAAATGGCGAAGCTGACCGGTTTCCTGACTCTGCGCGGTTACCAGTCGCTCAACGTTACGTTCAATCTCATCGGCCAGCCGCAATAACGCCTTTTGCCGCTGTGCCGGCGTCGATTTTCTCCAGATGCTAAACGCCGCCTCCGCTGCTGAGTAAGCCTGCTCTACCTCCGCCTCGTTAGCGTTGGGAGATATTGCGTACGTTTCGCCGTCAACCGGACTCACCAGTTCAAAGCTATCTTCGCTACTGCCTGCTACATAGTGCCCATTAATAAAATGCTTCAGGGTTTTCATGTTTGTCTCCTGCCAATTAATACATAAAGAATCTTATGTAATATATATATTGTAAAATTTTTTCAAATGCGCAACATTGACACTATGATAAGCCTCGCATTTTTAACTTAATTTTCACATTTGCGGGATGAGGCTTTTTATTGCCAGCTGACGCGTTACGCCCAGCTCATCATAAGGTTATCGGGACACACATCCGCTTGTGCAGTGACGTTGCGCCCAGGCATGTAAAATAACTCGGCCATTCTTACCTTCCTTGCCCGACGGGCATGTGTTAAAAATGGTCGTTGTTTCAGGGAATTGAGTACAGAAAAGATTATGATTACTCACGCGGTCATATTTGCGCCTATCGGGCAGGTCAGTCGTTCAGACCAGATAGTCCAACGCCTTTCAAATGCCATTATCACGGGGTTGCTGGAGCCAAAAGAACAGCTCCCCAACGAAACTGATTTGGCAAAGATGATGGGTGTCTCACATATCACTATCAGAGAAGCGCTAAACACGCTTCGGGCTAATAATCTTATCCATACGGTTCGTGGTCGTAATGGTGGGAGTTTCGTTTGCGAAAATATTGATGGCAAAAATAGCGCCCTGCATCCGTTCAAGGCGATCAGTACGGATTATCTGTCTGATCTGGGTGAAATGCATTGCGCCATTATTAGCCATAGCGCGCGGCTGGCTTCCCGACGGATGACCGGTGCGGATATCGCCAAATTTCGCGAGTTTGTCGAGGTGCTCAGAAAGGCAAACTCACCTGAGCTGATGACTCAGGCCGATATGCGTTGTCTGCTGGCGATTGCCGCCAGTTCGCATTCAGCGCGACTGGCCAATCAGGAGCTGCAGGTTCAGGCTGAATGGGCATCGCTGGTGGCGATACTTTATCGCACAGACAGTATTCATGCAGAAATTATCGCGCTTTATTCGGCGCTGGCCGATGCGCTGGCTGCTCACAACGAGGCAGAGTCAGTACAGTTTGCCACGCAGATCATCGACACGTTTACCTACTACCTTATTGAAAAAAAGCTGAAATATAACTCGAACTGACAATCAGTGAAGGCAGGACAGACAATGAGCTCTTCGACATCCCTAAGCGCATTAATTCGTAAAATTGATGATATTACTGTTTCTACCGTAGATTCTACCGTTGCGCTGGCGAGGAGCATCCATGAGGCGATTTCAGGGGTACAAAAGGCCTCAGCCGAGATCGTTCTCGACCCCTCAGTCAGATCCACCGTTCAACAGCACATCAAGCGCACGCTCAATAACAACCATTACTGCTCAGGGGCGGGATTCGCCAGCCATATTGAGAGCACCGCAACCACAAAAGAGTACTGGTTGCTGGAGTGGTGGTATAAGAAAGATAATGGTTTAAGCCAGGCGCATCTGGATTTGGATCAGGCCACTCAACAACGACTGGATTTCAGAACCTTTGAGTGGTTTAAGCATTCTCCTCCGGCAGGCAAAGCCTATATCCACGGTCCCTACGTCGACTATATTTGCAATATCTCCTATACCTTAACGTCAGCCGTCCCGGTCTACTACAACGATCAGTTTCTCGGTGTTGCCGCGGTCGATCTGCTGGTCAGTCAGATAGAAGCCGAACTGCTTTCCTGTGCCCATCCTGACTATGTGATTCTGACTAATCTGGAAAACAGGATCATTTTCTCCAGTTGGCCACGTTTTCGCGTGGGTGAATTGCTGTCACCTGCAAACAGTACCGTGGTGTATCAAAGCGACTACTTTATCCTTTATCACTATCAAAACTAAGGGCCCGAAGGCCCTTAGTTTTTAGTTATCCTGCCCCATATTGAGCTTATTGGCGTACGCAATGGCGTCGTTTTCCGGCGCCGCTGAACGACCAAACGGACGGGTCAGGAACATATAAATAAGCCCCGAGCCAACAACAATCGCCAGGCCGAACAGGACCGTCCAACGGTCGATGAAGTCGCTGCTGTCTGCCGGTTGCGCCAGTAACCAGATCCCGCACAATCCGTAAGCTAACGCCAACACATTCACGATTACGCCCCAACCGCCAATGGTCCACTCCCCCGCCGGTTTCCAGCCTTTCAGACGCTGACGCAGCGCGGCCAGCACAACCATCTGGAACGAGATATAAATCCCGATAACAGCAAACGCGGTGATACGCGACAGGTTATCTGGCTGGAAATAAACCCAAACGCAGATGATCACTGGCAGCAGGCAACTGACGACCATGGCATTATCCGGAACACCATTTTTAGAGATTTTGGCCATCCATTCACTTCCAGGCAGCATTCTGTCGCGGGAGAAAGAAAAGATAAGACGGCTTAACGCAGCCTGCAGAGACAAAATGCACGACAACATGGCGATAATTGCAACCACGATAAAGACAGTCGCGCCAGTTTCGCCCAGAGCTTCATTAAGGATTGCCGGGATCGGATCGGACGTTTTGCCATTCACGATACTGACCAGATTCGGTGAAGCCAGCAAATAACCCATAACAGAAATAATGGCGGAAATCGCGCCGAATACGATGCTTAAAATCATCGCCACCGGGATCTTTTTACTCGGATTCTGCACCTCTTCCGCAACGTTACCGCAGGCCTCAAAGCCAAAGAACATAAACAGCCCCATCAGTGCAGCAGACATAAATGCGGTGGAGTAGCTGCCGTCATGAGCCAGCACGCCCATCGAGTCAAAAATCACAGAGAACGGCTGTGAACGGTGGAAAATCAGCAGATAAATCCCCAGCGCGATCACGCTGACAATTTCACACCAGAAGCCAATTTTTGCCACCCGGGCCAGATTTTTAGTCCCGGACATATTAACGGCCATCATCAACAGCAGCAGCAGAACAGAAGTCACCAACATCGTGGCCGGCGTCTGGCCATAGTGGAAGAGTGATTCAACGAACGTTGATGTATATTCCGCGATCGACGTAATGGTGACCACCAGCGCCCACAGATAGATCCAGGCGGCGATCCACGCATACTTCTTGCCCCACAACCTTCTGGCCCAGGGGTAAAGCCCGCCGGTTATCGGATACTGGGAAGCGACCTCACCAAACACCAATGCCACCAAAAGTTGCCCACATGCGACGATTAAAATCCACCATACTGCGGGCGGCCCCGCCAGCGTTACGGCCAGTGCAAACAGCGAATAGACGGCGGTAAGCGGCGACAGGTAGGTAAAACCCAACGCAAAGTTTGAAATAAGACCGATCGAGCGATTGAACTGTTCTTTGCCATCTTTTTGAAAATTATCATTTTTCTTATCAGGTGTCTGTTCCATATTGCTTTCTCTTTTGTGGAATAGTCGCAGGGTTGAACAATTAATGTATAAAAGATATTAAGTTATATGTATAGTGATTTTGTCGCAGATTTGTTAAAAATGATCGCGCATCACGTTAATGAAAAAGTGGAGATAAAACGGTAGAGAGAGCGAGAATTTTGCGGTATTTACAACCAACGATTCTTTAGCAATTGCGAACCATAGGCTATTTTGGCGGATAATTACGCACAGCGGATTGCGTTCGATGCTAAGTAGCAAGAATCGCTGCTGTTAAGCAACATTTTTGCAATATAATAACGTGATGTTAAACGCTGAACCTGAGCAGGTGAATGATGGAAATTGATCTCGATAATCTGGTCTTTGATGGACTGGAAGAAGCGCAAGAGCGTAACGCTGAACGTCTGGAAGATGCAGACAAGAAAGCGCAGGAAATTATTGCTGATAATGACTGCGGCGACGCCTGCAAAATCTGATTTCCAAACCGGCGCAATGCCGGTTTTTTGTTGCCTGTTAACCCCACCCACTTCAGCCCGTATACCGTAAGGCCTCAATCAGTTGGGCAAAGGCGACGGTATGCTGTTTTCGGCTGGGATAGTACAAATAATAGCCAGGAAAAGGTTCGCACCAGTCCTCCAACACTTTTTCCAATGCCCCCTCTGCAACAGCCTGCTCGACGGTGTCTTCCGGCACAAAAGCCAGCCCCATTCCCGCCATCGCTGCGCTAATTCGCGGGGATAGATTGTTAAAAATAAGCTGCCCTTCCACCCGTACGCGCAAATCTTGCCCGTCTTTAGCAAACTCCCAGGCGTATAATCCGCCCAACGTCGGCATGCGCATGTTAATACAGCTGTGATTTTGCAGGTCGTGAGGGGTTTGCGGTTTGCCATGACGAGCAAAATACGCCGGTGACCCCACCACTACCATGCGCCAGTCCGGGCCAATTCTGACGGCTACCATGTCTTTTGCCACCTGCTCACCGAGCCGAATACCCGCGTCATAACGGCCAGTCACAATATCCGTCAGACTATTGTCGATGGTCATTTCCACATTAACATCAGGGTAAGCCTGCAAAAACGGCTCCAGCGCGGGCCAGACGGTAGATTGCAATGCATGTTCGCCCAGCGTCAGGCGGATGTTACCGGCCACGCGCTGACGGACATCGGTTAATGCCAGCAGCTCTGTTTCAATGTCATCAAAACGCGGGCTGATACTGTTGATAAGCCGTTCTCCGGCTTCGGTCGGCGCAACACTGCGCGTGGTGCGGGTCAGAAGCCGTACATCCAGCCGCTCTTCAAGCCCACGAATCGCATGGCTTAGCGCGGATTGCGAAACCCCAAGTTTTGCCGCTGCCCGGGTAAAACTACGCTCGCGGGCAACGATAATGAGATAATAGAGATCGTTAAAATTATCACGCAGCATGCTTATCCCCACTCCAGACCTGTTGTGATATATGGTACAGGTCCGGAGGGTATTCCAGTAGCATTTCTGGACATTAGCACAGCTCAATCTTATTCAAGCGTGCTCTCACACAAAAACAAAATGCGAATTATTACCAGGCTTATGCACGATTTTACCTTTCACTCCTGCATTATTTTCACCCGCTATTAACACATCCTTCACTAATAACATTTTGTATATAGATAAGAATTTTTTCTTATTTTGTCCCAACCGTAAGTTATGGGAGCGTAAAAAGCACAAACCAAAAAACTACAGGGATTTCATACAATGATGGCAACGAAAACTTACCGCGCTAAAAAAACACTGCTGGCATTGGGCGTGCTGCTGGCCTCAGGACTTACCGTCTCGCAGGTTCAGGCTGACCAACTGGCCGATATCAAAGCCGCAGGCGTCGTAAAAGTCGCGACATTTGACGCGAATCCTCCGTTTGGCTCCGTCGATGCCAAAACCCATAAGATTGTCGGCTACGACGTTGATTTTGCCGAAGCGCTGGCCAAATCCCTTGGTGTAAAACTGGAACTTGTAGCGACCAATCCGGCAAACCGCATTCCGTTATTACAATCTGGTAAAGCTGATTTAATCGTCGCAGATATCACGATTACACCTGAACGGGCGCAGGTAATAGATTTCTCCGTTCCTTATTTTGTTACCGGCCAGCAGTTCCTTGTGCCAGCAAAATCTCCGGATAAGCTCGATGAATACAGCAAAGCACGCATCGGCGCGGTAAAAGGCACTACTGGTGAACAGGCACTGCATCAGCGCTTCCCGCAGTCGCGCGTGTTGGCCTACGACGATATCCCGCTGGCGTTAACCGCGCTACGCAACGGCAATGTTCAGGCCATTACCCAGGACAGTACGATTCTGGCCGGGTTATTAGGCGCTGCGCCGGATAAAGCTGATTTCAAAATTCTGCCGGACCTGCTGAGCAAAGAAGAGATCGGCGTGGGGGTGAAAAAAGGTGAGCCAGCGTTGTTAAAAGCCGTCAACGATGAACTTTTGAAGCTGGAATCTACCGGGCAGGCAGCCAAAATTTATGATGTCTGGTTTGGTCCTGAAACCAAAAATCCGCAAGCCCGCGCCTTTAAAATAGAAGCCAAGTAATATGCTCTCAACCCTTTTTCATCGATCCGCAGCTTCGGCTGCGGATTTTACCCATTTGCGCCAGTCGAGCGTCGAACTACGCAATGTGATTAAACAGTATGACGCTCACACCGTCCTTAACGGCGTTAGCCTGGCGGTTGAACCCGGTGAAGTGGTGACTATTCTGGGGCCTTCCGGCTCAGGAAAATCCACTCTTATACGTCTTATCAACCAGCTTGAGTCGCTCAGCGGTGGCGAAATCTTCATTGATGGTAAACCGATTAGCCAGTTGCGCGGGGCGGCGTTACGCCAGCTACGTAGCCGTATCGGTTTCGTATTTCAGCAATTCAATCTCTATTCGCACCTGACTGCGCAGCAGAACATCGCACTGGCGCTGGAATACGTTCACGGCTGGAACAAGACGGAAGCGGATCGTCGGGCACTTGAGTTGCTGGAAAAAGTGGGACTGGCGGAAAAAGCCAACGCCTATGCCGCGCAGTTGTCCGGTGGGCAGCAGCAGCGCGTGGCCATCGCCCGCGCACTGGCCTCGTCGCCACAAATTATTCTGTTTGATGAGCCCACTTCCGCGCTGGATCCGGAAATGATCGGCGAGGTATTACAGGTAATGAAAAATTTGGCCCACAGCGGTATCACTATGATCGTCGTGACCCACGAAATGCATTTTGCCCGCGAAATTGCCGATCGGGTGGTTTTCATCGATGGTGGCGATATTCTGGAAGTGGCCGCGCCGGAGGATTTTTTCGTCCGACCACAGCACCCGAGAACCCAGCGTTTCCTGAAAAAAGTGCTCGACCCGTTACACCAGGAGTCATCGTCATAATGCATGCAATGGACTGGCAGGGAGTGCTGAGCGGGCAACCCCTGCAATGGATAATTTCCGGTTTTCTCACCACGCTCTGGGTGACGCTGGCAGGTATCGTGCTCGCCACGCTCATTGCCATCTCACTGCTCGGCCTGCGCCTGACGGGCAATCGTCTCGCTAAAACGATGGTCGGGGTTTGGGTCTCGGTGTTTCGCAACACGCCTTTACTGGTGCAACTGATGTTCTGGTATTTTGCCGCCTGGAACTGGCTACCCCGTAACGTCATTAGCTTTATCAATGCCGATCATCCATGGTCAATTTTGCCGGGTGATGTCTGGTGGTTAACGCCGGAATTTATCTGTTCAGCATGGGGGTTGGGGGTATTTACCTCAGCATTTTTGGTTGAAGAGATCGCTTCGGGTTTACAGGCTGTTTCTGCCGGACAACGCGAGGCTGCCGTGGCGCAGGGGTTTTCATCCTGGGCGATATTTCGTCACATTCTGCTGCCTCAGGGGCTGGCAAACGCCTGGCAACCGATTGTTGGGCAATATCTCAACCTGATGAAGCTTTCCTCGCTTGCCAGCGGTATTGGATTTGCTGAGCTCACCTACCAGGTACGGCAAATTGAGAGCTACAACGCGCACGCGCTGGAAGCCTTTGCCGTTGGCACCGCACTCTATCTGTTTACCGGCATCGTTCTGGGAATGCTGCTTACGCGTCTTGGCCCGCAGTCTGCGTCGGGTAAATCGTCAAAGATAAGAATGCGCATCTTCAACGTCAGGAGCATACTGCATGATCGCTAATGTTTCGGTCATTACCGACAATCTTGACTATCTCCTGTGGGGACGTGTAGCTGAGGGGCAACCCGGTGGCGTCCTGCTCACTTTGCTGATGGCTATCGGTGCGGCATTGCTGGCGCTGCCTGGCGGGATCGTTCTTGCCTGTTGCGCCTGGCGATTTCCGGGCGCGGTTCGCAACGGATTGTTTTTCTGGGCGGAATTTATTCGCGGCATTCCGCTCATCTTTGTGATTTTCTGGATGTGGTATTTGCTACCCATGCTGACCGGAAGCGATCTGCCCGGTGCCGTTACCGTGACGCTGGCGCTGGCATGGTTCACCGCCGCCTCGGTGATGCACTCGGTGTATGCTGGAATTAGCGCACTGCCTGGCGGGCAGTATGAAGCGGCAGTTGTTCAGGGTTTTCGCCCGGAACAGGTCCTGTGGCTTATCTTGCTGCCGCAGGTGCTGCGTAACGTACTGCCGTCGCTGACAGGGATTTTTATTGGGCTACTGAAGGACACGTCACTGGCGTTTATCGTTAACGTGCCGGAACTCACGACGGTTGCCGGTCAGGTTAACAGCCGGGTGCAAATTTACCCCGCCGCCATTTTTATCTTTACCGGGCTGGTTTATTACCTGCTGTGCTTTAGCCTTGAAAAAATCACCCAGCGCCGATTCGCACTAAAATGACCTCTCGGCTCAACATTCCACTAACTGATGGTCTTCGTTGAGCCGATATTTCACGCCCGCCCGAATGTTATTTTCCCCTTCAACGGCAAGCGCAAAACGCATTCTTTCGCCATCGTGATAAGCCAGCGCCGCACATCCGCCGGGACCAAGAATTATCGAGTCGACAGCACCGGTACTGGCAACAACGGCGTTCTCTCCGCTGGCAATAATGTGGATATTGTCCGCGCAGTTAGCGATTTTCGACTCTGCGCCAAAACAGGCCAGTTGGGTTAAATCACCGCTACTGGCAATCCGATTTCGATCGCCGAGCGAACTGATACGTACGCGCATGCCGGTACTGGCAATACGTGTTCCGTCGCCCACACTGCTGATACGCGCCGAGTTTCCCGCAATCGCTATTCGCCCGCGATCGCCTGAACTGCCGATATGCGTGTTATAGCCTACACTGCCAATCCGTGCGCTGTAACCGGCACAGGCGATCTGCGCAGCATACCCGGCGCTGGCAATTTTTACGTTATCACCCGCACTGCTAAATCGGGCATAATCTTCCGCACTCGCCAACGGACGACTGGTTTCCCCCGCGACTTGCTCACGGGAAATATTCCCCATCGCGTCAATATCCTGCTGAGCAAAACTCGCCTCTTCCCGCCATTTTGACCAGCCGTATTCCACCAGGCTATTTGCCCAATCGGTATACCCTTCCCGCTGGAGCGCGCGATGAACATCGGCATAGCTTCCTCCTGCGGGAAACGCGCGTAGAAACCAGCGATACATGACGGGCCCAACACGCCAGGCCCGTAAGTCACTTCGCGTAATCATCATCGCTTAATGCCGGTGGTAGCCATCCACCATACACTTAAAGGTTTCGCCCGGCGTGCGACCCGTAGTGCAGAGATAAAGATGCCCAAAAATGAAAAACAGACTGACTATTGCCAGCGCAAAGTGCGCCTGAAGCAGCCAGTAACGCACTCCGGGGAACAGATCGCCGACAGCTACCGGGTAAAGCGATAACAATCCAGTGATCAGTAGCAGTGGCAACAAACCATACATCACGCCAACATAGGCCGCCTGCTGTAACGGATTAAATTTAGAGCGAGGTGAGGCCGGAAATGGGTGTGACTCGCCCTGCATAATGCCAAACAGGTAAAAACGAGTTTGTCTTTGCGCACGAGCGATCCAGCCCTGACGTTGAATAATATAGTGATGTCCGTTGCCGCCAATCAGGTTGATCAGCACAAAACCAATCCAGCAGGCAAGTAGCAAAAAGCCACAAACCTCATGAACGGTGAGCAGGCTTTTCATTACCGGTGCGCTAACGGCAGAGAAGTGATTGACCAGGCCACTAACCAAAAGCAACAGAAATAACAGCGCATTCGACCAGTGCCACAGGCGGACAGCCTTCGAATATAAATAGACCTTCTCACCATGCCCTGCCGACGCTTTATGCGCAGCCCGAAAGCGCAGCATGGCGTGAAGCGCCAGCACCAGCCACATTCCCACCAGCATTAACCCGGCAACGACTAACCACACAGGCCAGTAGTCCGGTGAAAACAGGGGAACATACTGTGCAAGTTGGGCGTGAAACTGTTCGGCATTCTGCGACGCGTTCATACATTTTCCTTTTTAATCAAATGTTGACCGAACCGACGATACAGATGGGGTTTCCCGGCGCCTGCAAGTTGATATTCGTAATACTTGTTTTCTCGCAACCAGGTCTGAATTTCCGGGCTATCTTCACGACCGAAAATCAACGCATGTTCCGGGCAAGCGTTAACACAGATCGGAGGGAAACCTTTCGCCAACCGAGATTCAGCGCAGAAGTCGCATTTATCCGCCACTTTGGTTTGCGGGTTGAGATAGCGCACCTGATAAGGACACGCGCCAATACAGTAACTGCAACCAATACAGCAAGACGTATCTACTCGCACAATACCGTTCTCATCTCGCCAGGAGGCACCGGTCGGACACACCTCAATACAAGGTGCATCATCACAATGCTGGCAGGACTGACGGAAGTAGTGATACAGCGTTTCGTTGTCGTTATCGGTTACAGGAATATGAGCGATCGACAAACGGCTGCCCTGGTCAGGTACATGGTTGGTTTTCCGGCATGCACGAACGCAAATATTGCATCCGTTACACAGTGATTCGTCGTGAATCATGACGTAACGAACGGCTTTAGGGCTCCTGGTACTCGCTAACAGATTTTGACCTGGGCCGGTAAAAAAAATCACCGTCCCCATGCCAATGACAAATTTTCGTCGGGTGAAGGACATCGGGTTATCCTCTAATGCTGTGACAGTGGTCGTCCACACATTCCATGACATCAACCTGAAGAATTCAGGGGTTCTGATACTGCTCAAGCTCAAGCCATTCACACAGGCCGTACGCTTTGCCATAACTCATAAAACGTTCGCTGAACAAATAAGGCTCCGCATTTGACGATTCCACAGTACGTATATCTGCGTAATCAGGGTGCGTTTCCATGGCCGTTAGCGCCGCTGTAATTTGTTGGGACTCGAAGCTGTACGGCGGCTGCGTCAACATGGCGACCTTATAGGGGCGAGGATACGTACGGCCGTCGAAGCGTACCGCCTCGGCAATCGCACGGCAGATGTCGTTTTCCACCACCTGCACGCACATGTCGGCGTAGTTTGCCGTCATGGTTTGCGTTGAGTAGAAATAGACATCTTCCGCACCCTGCACACGGGTGATATCCGCGTTATTCGCGTCCTGGCACAGCACATCCAGCAGCGCGGAGAGATCGTCTTCAGGGACCGAATAAGGTGGCTGCAGAAACACGCTGCGCGCTACCAGGTGCCCCGATGCCGAATGCTGGCGGATAAAATCTGCCACAATCGACTCCGGGCTGGCGGCTTCCTGAACCTGCGGCGCAGTCACCTGCTCGACCGGCGGGTGAAACGCCTGTAGCCAGTGTCTCTTTTGGCTATCAACCTCGTCAGGAAGCGCCCCAACGGGTGCCTGAACGTTGCTCACGTTAGTCATCTCGCGTTCCTTACGCTGGCAACAGATCCTGCGCAGCCAAATCGGCTGCCACGTCTTCAAGCCCTAGTCGGTTCAGGGTTTCGCGCGTTGGGCAACCCAACTCGGGATCCCAGCCCATTTCCTGATAGAACATCGTCAGTGACTGACGCATATCCTCTCTGTCCATCTTGTCGGTGCCTTCGGTGAAGACCGGAATTTTCGGGTCTTTATCAAACACCCAGGAGCAGATGAGATCGTGTTCATTACGCATATCTTTGGTTTGCATCAGTTTGACCGTATAGGCACGATGCAGGGTAAAGATGCGTTCAGCGGCCAGGTCCAGACTCGCCTGCGTGGTTTCATCACCGGTGACAGCCTGGAAGAATTTCGCTTCCAGATCCAAATCTCCGCGATAGTTGCGGCTCTTGAGTGGTGAAACCGTCATCGGCCAAACCCAGTTACACAGCGTAACCGCGTTATGCAGGCAGACTTTCAGCAGCGTCCATTTGGCATATTTGATCTTGGCGGCATTGATTGGGGTATAGTTTTTGGTCTCGTCGTAGGCGTCCTGCGACCCAAATAACTCGCCCGCCACTTCGCGCTGTAATTTCAGCGGCAAACCGGAACCGATGAAGTTGATATGGGTGTGCGCCATACAGTCACGGTTAAACATACAGTTGGTGATCGCCCCCACCTGCGCCGAGGCTTCGTTTGCATGATGGACCGGAAAACCAAACGGCGACCACAGTTTATTTTTGGCATAACCCCAGTACTTTTCGCCCAAATCCCAGCGTTCAGCAATGGCATACGAACCGTCCGCAAGATGACTGAGTTCCCCCACGCGATGCGCCAGTCGATAGTAAAAATCTTTGATAAAGTTAGGATCGCCCGCCTCCAGTTGATCCCAACGGATCTCCGCGTACTCTTCGGCTGGCAGCACGCGTTTAAAGACGCCTTTCGAATAACAGTAGGTAAAGTCACGGTGCAGTTGGCCGTAGTTACACCAGATACCGTAATCGTCAAACAGGTTCAGTCCGATCAGGTTCCCTACGACTCGCCCATCGTCTTTATCGTCAAAATCTTTCGGGCCATTGGGGAAAATGGTGGTGTGAACAAAGTTCGCCACGCAGGTGTTGCCGCCGGTACTCGGCACGCCAAAATCCTTCACCCGCGGGACATTGAGCTGCGACATACAACGAATAGGGCATGAATGGCAGCCGCTCATTTTGACCGTGTATTTTTCTGCGGCTGGACCCAGATCGAACACCGATTTATAGGTACGGAAACCCACCGTATTTTGGTTTCCCGGCGGGATTTCACCGGTTTCGATTGGCCCCCCTTCTGCCGCGCCCCAGAAAAGTCCCTTACGGGCTGTCCAGCGCGAGTTTGGCGAAGAGTATTCTGCCCAGGCCTGCGGGGTGCTTGGCACAACGTGGTTGTTGTTGGCGCCGATAAGCTCGGTCATCATGTAGTCATTGAGACGCTTCATCTCTTTACGATCGGCAATGTTGACGCCTTTAGTCCCTTCTACCGCAATGGCCTTCAGGTTTTTCGAACCCATCACCGCACCCGTACCGGCACCGCCGCTGTGGTTGCGGCTGTTGATCATGCAGGACAGTGGCACCAGATTCTCACCCGCCTGCCCAATAGCGGCAACGCAGGTTTCCGGGCTGGTAATCCGACAAATCTCTTCGGTTGTGGCGCGAGTCCCCTTGCCCCACAAGAAATCGGCTTTTTCGATGCTGACTTTATCGTCTTTGATGTTGATCCAGACCGGTGATACGGACTTGCCTTCAATAATAATGGCGTCGTAACCGGCGAATTTCATTTGTGCAGCAAAGAAACCGCCCATATGGGCATCTACGACTAAGTTACCTTTGGTAAACGTCGATAAGGAGGTGATATTGACGCGGGAGCTACAGGGAGCGCCAGACCCCGTTAATGGTCCGGTGGCAAAAACTAGCTTATTCCCTTCATCAAAAGGCATGGTGCCTGGCGGGACTTCGTCGTACATAATTTTATAACCAAAGCCCATCCCACCGACAAATTTTTTAAATTTACTGGAATCTTCAAGGGTGATATTACCCGTGGTGAGATTGACCCGTAAAATATTACCTGTCCAACCATTAGCCATCATGTTTTCCTTTGCAAGAAGGTTTAATAGATATACCCGCCATTCTTCAGGCAGTTTTTTATCCAAAACTGCAGTATTTTTGGCAATTAATGGCGCGAATCAGGTATGCCTGTTATCTATCAAACAGTAATATCTTTCCACTCGATAATTTTTAATGCTCCAGTCGGACAAGCATTGGCGCATTCCCCGCATAACACACATTTTGAGGACTTTTTCGTTTCGGTATTTACGGTCGCCATCATCCACGGGCAGGCTGTGGTACACGCGCTACAGCCAATACAGCGTTTCTGGTCCACCGCAATACAACCGTCTTCCTGTTTCCAGGTAATTGCACCAATTGGGCAGACCTTCATGCACTGCGGATCTTTGCATTGCCGGCAGGTATCAGCGGTATAGTTTAAATCGCCATACAGCCCACCACCGGACCCGACGCCATCATCGCCAAAGAAGAAATTGCGATGGATTTTTATCCGGGAAAAGAAGGTCCCTACGGCACCATCGTTATAATTGGTACAGGATATTTCACAGCGGTGACAGCCCGTACAGCGCGCTCGCTGGGTCACCAGAACCCCTTTCGGCGTATTGATAAGCCCCACGGTCCCACTATCGATATCTTCCTGCTTACAACCAAATAGGGATAACAGCGCGGGGGCAATCGTTAATCCCGCCAGTCCTTTCCCTGATATCCGCAGGAATTCTAGTCGCGTTAAACCACAATCTAAAAATGGACGATCAACCTGGTTCATTTATTTCGCATCCTCTTCGCAAATGCTGTGGTAGCAACACCTCCAGGCTAATTTAAACCAGCGCAGCTCAAGCCATATCGGGCGGTTAATGTTGCCAACAACACGTAAATTTTTGCCCTAACCTGATCGCGTAAATAACGGTGGTTAAACTGAATGAATCTAATCCTTTAGGGTTAGGCGCAGAAATAATGTGGTTATTCAGCATGCATAGTCTTGATCGTCATCAATTAAAAAACGGAAGGGATATAATTAATGCGGAGTGAGATTTATTATCATTAAGAAATAGAGTGAAATAGCAGCCCATTTAAATTACAAATATTTGTGAACCCTCTCCCAAATATAATGCTGTACGACAACCGATATATAAATAAATACATATCGATTTATAGTTCTCTACAACCAATTATTAACGGAGATAAATTATATAGATTGATAGATTAACGTATCGAGAATAAGAGGACGGCAAAAAATTTCTGCGGTCCTCTTTTTATGAATTAACCGGCCAATGCTTTAATTACAGTCTCAATAGCCTGTTTTTCTAACTCACAGCGCTTCACGCGCTGGTTAGCAAGGGTGGTTCTCAGTACTCCCGCAATGACGATATGCTTAGGTTCTTGTCCCAGATCGCGCATTTCCAGCACTACTTTACCGACTACTCTGCACATTTCACGGTACAACTCGTCGTCTTTCGTCTGATTTCCCATTTTTGCCCGCTCGTCATTAACTCAAACCAACAGCATATATCACTCTGAGGATTTAGACAAAATTCAATGAAAATCAAATAAATGTCATCATTCTACTGAATTCTCTGAAGTCGATTAACGAGCTCAGCAAGACTTCCTGCCTGCATTTTTTCCATCACCCGCGCCCGGTGCACTTCAACCGTACGCACGGCAATATTCATGGCATCAGCAATTTCCCGATTCATTAACCCTTTTGCTACCAGATGCGCCAGTTCCCGTTCTTTTGGCGTAAGTTGTTGGTAGCATGAGATGATCTCTTGTCGCGAGAACGCCGCTGCTGAGACCTGCAAGGCATGTTCTAATGCTGCCTGAAGCGGCACGGCTGACACGGGTTTTTGCAAAAAATCGACCGCGCCACGTTTCATTTGCTCAACCGCCATCGGCACGTCGCCGTGCCCGGTGAGAAAGACCACCGCCAGCGTACTTGCTTTCTGACGCATGATTTCATGCACAGCGTGCCCATCCAGTACCGGCATACGCATATCCAGCAGTAGTACGCCCACCTGGTGCAAATTTGCCTCGGCGAGGAATTTCTCGCCTTGCTCCCAGCAAGACACTTCATATCCCAGACTTTCCAATAAAAACGCACAGGCCTGGGTAACAGCAATGTCGTCATCCAGCAGATGAATTATCGCCACTACGGCCTCCTTCCTGATTTGGCTTAAAATACAATGTCACTCTCGCCCCCGCTTTACCGTCCGGGGCCTGCTGATTTTTGATCTCAATATCTCCGTTTGCGTAGCGCACCAGTCGCTGACAAATTGCCAGTCCTAGTCCCATACCTTCTTTACGGGTGGTCATAAACGGCTGAAACGCCTGATACAACTGAGCCTCGTCAATGCCTCCGGCATTATCCTGCACCTGAATACGCACGCCACCATCCTTGTGCAGGGCGCTAAACCATACCGTCGTAGCGCCTGCCTGGGCGGCATTGAGTACCAGATTAGCCAGCACCTGCTCAAGAAGAACGCTTGGCAGCATCAACGTTAACGCCTTGCTAACCTGCGTGTGCAGCGTTACCGCCGGGAATTGCTGGGGCATGCGCAGTAATTGCCAGACGTGATGGATAGCATCGTGAACGTTGATGGCTTGCCAGTCATCGGAGAGTACCGGATTGCCCTGTGCCTGGCTGACCCACTGCCGGAGATTGCGCAGCGTATCGGCTCCTCGTTGTGCCTGGGCGTCTATGTGCTCAAGCGCGGGCAGCAACGGATGCTGCTCATCCTGACCACGCAGGCGAATCAGACAGCCTTGGGCATAATGACGGATAGCAGACAACGGCTGATTGAGTTCATGGGCAAAACCGGAGGTCATCTCCCCCAGCACGCTCATTTGGCGGGCAGTCTCCAGCGCCTGTTCCTGTTTGTGCAACAACACGTTGTTCCGCTCCAGCTGCCTGCCACGTCGGCGAACCAACAGCATCACCCAGATGTAATTGAGCGTAAGCAACAGCAATACGATGACCACGCCCCCCATCGCCAGTCGGTGTTGAATAAACCAGCTTTTGACATCCAGCCACAGCTGACGCTGCTGCGGATGCTGTCGGACGTCGCGCAGCAACGCTTCTACTTCACGGGTCGAGGCGGGCGCGCCCCAGCGAAACGTCGCGTTTTGCGGTGCATTGAACAGTACCCGCGTCACGCGATCGGCCAGCTCGTCACTCACTGCAGGTAGTGCGGCAAATGACCAGTCCGGATAGAGCGGCGTACTGGTTAAACAGGGAATTGAAGTCGGATGATTCAACACGGTCATAAAATCGGTTTTACGGATGAGGCCTTCTTCATCCATTTTTTCCAGCAGGCACACCGGCACGATCACCGCCTGCACGGCTTTTTCACGTAATAAATAGAGTAAGGCATCGGCGGGAAATCCGGTAAACGTCAGACGTAAATCACGTTCAGGGCGCAGACCGGCATCACTGAGCGCTTTATATCCCAGCAAATAGCCACCAAACGCCTGAGCATCAATGGCGCCAACCGTTTTGCCGATCAGATCGTGTGCGGAGGTTATCCCGCTGTCGCGCCTGACGAGAATGGCGCTGCCAATCACGTTACTGGTGGCTTTCCCACCACGGGTGGAGCGTAACGACGCCAGCCAGCGTAGCGCCGAGCGGCTGTTAAGCTGGACAAACTGCGCCGGATTGGTGACCACAAAGTGTACCGTTCCACGATTCACCGCCTCCTGCATCTGCCGCAGGTCCAGCGGTTGAATATGAAACTGCTCACCGGGGATTTGCTGATTCAACAAGGTTTCCAGCGGCTGCCAGTGATTACGTGTAGAAACCTCCCCGCGCATCGCCAAAACGCCAATGTTCCATGTCTGCGCCCTGACCGCGCCGCTTAGCATCCACAGCGACGCCAGCACCGTCAGACATCTTACTACGTTGCGTCCCACTCAATTATCCCTGTCAATTATGTTGTTTTAGATCAACAACAAGCCGGGTATGTGGTTAACCACAATAGAGTATACCCCGTCACGATTTTTACACTGTAAATCATTGAGATTCTTTATTCATCACACGCAAATCAACGGCGTGACCAATGTTTCGTTGTTGCATCGTGACGGGAGAATATATGGACAGCAGTAAACGGCAGTTTCTCCAGCAACTGGGCGTCCTGACCGCTGGCGCATCACTGGTTCCGCTGGCTCAGGCGCAATTTCCCTTTTCGCCTGAACCCCACGAAGGCTCACAACAGCATCGCTACGCCATGCTGGTTGACCTGCGACGCTGTATCGGCTGCCAGGCCTGTACCGTCAGTTGCGCCATTGAAAACCAGACGCCACAGGGCGAATTTCGTACCCTCGTCAACCAGTATCAAGTACAGATTGAAGGCCAGCAAAGCGTTACCAACGTCCTGCTGCCGCGACTGTGCAACCATTGTGATAATCCCCCTTGCGTGCCCGTTTGCCCGGTACAAGCCACTTTCCAACGAGAAGACGGCATTGTGGTGGTCGACAACACACGCTGCGTGGGCTGCGCCTATTGCGTGCAGGCCTGCCCTTATGATGCGCGATTCATCAACCATGAAACGCAAACCGCCGATAAATGTACCTTTTGCGTTCATCGCCTAGAAGCGGGGCTGCTCCCGGCCTGTGTGGAATCCTGCGTCGGCGGCGCGCGCATCATTGGCGATATTAAAGATCCGCACAGCCGCATTTCACAAATGCTGCATGAACACCATGACGCCATCAAAGTCCTGAAGCCGGAAAGCGGTACGTCTCCTCACGTGTTCTATCTGGGACTGGATGAGGCGTTTGTCACCCCATTGATGGGACGAGCTCAACCCGCTCTATGGCAGGAGGTTTAAATGAACCATTCACTGATTATCGACGAGGTTCTGGCCCATCCCCAGGACGTAAGCTGGTTACCCTGGGCCGTACAATACTTCTTTTTCATCGGCATTGCCGCCTGCGCTGCGCTATTCGCCTGCGTTCTTCACTGGCGCAAAAAAGAAACGGTAGACCTGGAGAATCTGACGCTGTTAATCGCGCTAACCTGCGCGATTACCGCGCCACTGGCGCTGACCGCTGATCTACACCAAACCGCCCGCGTCTGGCATTTCTATGCGTATCCGACGCCATGGTCCTGGATGCCGTGGGGCGCGCTGTTTTTACCGCTGTTTACCGGTTTTTTAGGTCTGTGGTTTCTGGCGCAGCATGTGAAACGGCTAACGCTAAAAAGTTACAGCGTCACAAAATGGTTAGCACTTGGTAGCGCGCTGTCCGCCATCGGATTGCTGGTTTACACCGGCCGTGAAGTGTCGGTGGTACAGGCGCGTCCCATTTGGTTCAGTTACGCCTTTCCGGTTGCGATGTTCCTCAGCGCGCTGCAAACATTTCTTGCCCTGCTTATTGCCACGACAAATAGCAGGGACGCACTACCGCGTAAGCTAGCGTGGGGGCAAATGGTCACGTTGATCGCGCTGGCTATCGTGGTGGCGATCTGGGCGAGTGGAAATACGCGTTCCGGTTCGGCTATCCGTCAGTGGCTGGATGTTGCCTCTTCAGCACAACACTACGCTATCGGTTGGGTTGCGCTATGGCTTGTTTCGCTTGGTCTTTGCGGGTTGGTTGTACGTTACCCCTTGTCGCTACCGCTGCGCATATTACTCGCTTTTAGCGCTATGGCGCTGTGCTGGCTAATGCGCTGGACGTTACTCATCCAGGTGCAGACCGTACCGAAATTTAACGCGCAGTTTAATCCCTATACCCTGCCCGGCGGCACCGATGGCTGGCTGGCTATTGTGGGTACCTTCGGCCTGTGGATAGCACTGATTATTATTGTTCGTGAAGCCCTGAACGCGATCGCAAGGAGAATGCAACATGGCTAATTTAACCCGTCGTCAGTGGCTTAAAGTGGGCCTTGCCGTAGGTGGCATGGTGACTTTTGGCCTGAGTTATCGGGATGTGGCAAAGCGCGCTATAGACGGTTTGTTGGACGGAACCTCGGGCAAAATTACCCGTGACCGCATTTTTGCCAACGCGCTCATCCCAGAAGCCAACGCCCGGCCTCACTGGCAGCAAAACCCGCAGCAGGTGATCTCGATGACGCAGTGCTTTGGTTGCTGGACGCAGTGTGGTGTACGGGTTCGCGTTGACACTGAGCAAGGCAAAGTGCTGCGCATTGCGGGCAACCCTTATCATCCGTTGTCGCACGAGCACCATATAGACGCCTCCGTCCCCTTTGCTACGGCAATGGAACAATTGGCCGGGGAGTCAGGTCTTGACGCACGTTCCACCGCCTGCGCCCGTGGCGCAACCTTACTCGAAGGTCTGTACAGCCCGCTACGTATTCTGGAGCCTATGAAGCGTGTCGGTAAACGCGGTGAAGGAAAATGGCAGCGCATCAGCTTCGAACAGCTGATCAAAGAGGTGGTGGAAGGTGGCGATTTGTTTGGTGAAGGCCACGTTGATGGTCTGAGAGCCATCCACGATCCCACTACACCGCTTGATGCGAAACATCCCGGCTTTGGCCCAAAATCCAATCAACTGCTGGTCACCAATACCAGCGATGAAGGACGTGATACCTTTTTACGTCGCTTCGCACTGAACAGTTTCGGCAGTAAAAACTTCGGTGCTCATGGCGCTTACTGCGGCCTGGCCTATCGGGCCGGTTCCGGCGCGTTAATGGGCGATCTGGATAAAAATACCCACGTGAAACCCGACTGGGATAACGTCGAATTCGCGCTGTTTATGGGCACCTCTCCGGCGCAATCCGGCAACCCGTTTAAGCGCCAGGCCCGCCAATTGGCCAGCGCCCGTTTACGTGACGACTTCCGCTATGTTGTGGTGGCGCCAGCCCTGCCATTAACCACGGTGCTGGCTGACGATCGCGGTCACTGGCAGCCCGTACGACCGGGAAGCGACTCCGCGCTGGCTATGGGGATGATAAGCTGGATTATCGATAAACAACGCTATAACGCTGATTATCTCGCCATTCCCGGCGTGCAGGCCATGCAGCAGGCTGGAGAAAAAAGCTGGACTAACGCTACGCATCTGGTGATTACCGATGAAATTCCAACGCTTGCCGGACAGCACCTGACCCTCGCCCATCTGAGTGCAAACGCAGCCCAGGAGCCGGTGGTCGTCAACGAGGCCGGTGAGATTGTCGCCGCCAGCAGTTGCCCGCGCGCTCAGCTGTTTGTTACCCGTGAAGTGACGCTGGCCGACGGGCAGACAGTAACGGTAAAAAGCAGCTTCCAGTGTCTGCGTGAGTCCGCAGAGAAACTGTCGCTAACGCAGTACAGCCAGCAGTGTGGGGTGTCAGAAGCAGACATTGCCGCTCTGGCCGACGCATTCACCCGCCACGGGCGTAAAGCGGCAGTGATCACGCACGGCGGTATGATGGCAGGTAATGGATTTTATAACGCCTGGTCGGTGATGATGCTCAATGCGCTGATTGGCAACCTTAGTCTTGAAGGCGGCGTGTTCGTCGGCGGCGGCAAATTTAATGGCGCCACCGACGGTCCGCGCTACAACATGGACAGCTTCGCCGGGAAGGTAAAACCGAAAGGGTTAAGCATCGCGCGCAGTAAAACCGCTTATGAGTCTTCGGAAGAGTACCGCAATAAGGTGGCTGCCGGGCAATCGCCCTTCCCGGCTAAAGCGCCGTGGTATCCGTTTGTCGCCGGTCAGCTTACCGAACTCCTCGTCTCGGCGCTTGAAGGTTACCCTTATCCGCTGAAAGCCTGGATCTCCAACATGACCAACCCGTTTTACGGCATTGCGGGGTTACGCGGCGTGGCGGAAGAAAAGCTCAAGGATCCTGCTCGTCTGCCGCTGTTTATTGCCATTGACGCCTTTATGAACGAAACCACGGCGCTGGCAGATTACATCGTGCCGGATACCCACAACTTCGAAAGCTGGGGATTCAGCGCTCCGTGGGCGGGCGTGGCCAGCAAAGCCACCACCGCGCGTTGGCCAGTTGTCAGATCGGCGACCAGCCTCACGGCTGACGGTCAACCGGCCTCGATGGAGTCTTTCTGTATCGCAGTGGCAAAGCGCATCGGGCTACCTGGATTCGGCGACAATGCAATTACCGATCCGCAAGGTAATCACTATCCGTTAAACCGTGCGGAAGATTACTACCTGCGTCTCGCGGCCAATATTGCGTTTATGGGCAAAGCTCCGGTTGCTGAAGCACAGCCGGAAGACATAGCGCTGACCGGGGTCCAGCGGATCATGCCTGTGATGACCCAAACGTTGAAAACCGATGAAATCAGCCGAGTGGCGTTTATCTACTCCCGCGGCGGGCGCTTTGCGCCGGACAACAGCGGGCGAGTTGATAACCGCGTCGGCAATGCCTGGGAAAAACCGCTCCAAATCTGGAATGCGAACGTCGCCGCGCACCGCCATGCGATTACCGGCGAGCGCTTCAGCGGCTGCCCGGCCTGGTATCCTTCACGTCTGTCAGATGGACGTGCGGTCGAGGAGTTGTTCCCGGAACAAGAGTGGCCGTTGAAACTGATTTCCTTTAAATCCAATACCATGTCCAGCGCCACGGCGGTTATCCCACGCCTTCATCATCTGAAGCCGGTTAATCTGGTGGCGCTCAATCCACAGGATGGTCAGCGGTATGGTTTAGCACACGGCGATATCGTGCGTATCACCACCCCCGGTGGTCAGGCGCAAGCGCAGATAAGCCTGCTGCATGGCGTCATGCCGGGTGTTATCGCCATCGAGCATGGTTACGGGCATAAAGAAATGGGCGCGGCACGGCATACCCTCGACGGTGAGCCGATGGCGTTTGATGAGCAGATTAAGTCGGGGATTAATCTCAACGAGTTGGGTTTTGCGGACCCAACCCGACAGGTAACCAATACCTGGCTTGACTGGGTGTCGGGTGCGTCGGTGCGTCAGGGGTTGCCAGCGAGAATTGAGCGAGTGTAGCTCTGGTGCCGTATGGCATAGCGAACGCGTTTTACCCGGCCTACAGGACGTCGTAGGCCGGATAAAGCACTGCCGCCACCCGGCAAAAAGCAGATTAGTTGTTTACCGGGATCACCGCACCTTTATATTTAGTACGGATCCAGTCCTGGATCTCTTTTGAATGCAGGACATCAACCAGCGCTACGATATCCTTTTTCTTCTCGTCGCCACGATGCACGGTAATGATGTTGGCATACGGGTTGTTTTCACCACTTTCAACAGCAATAGGATCTTTCACTGGATCCAGCCCGGCGTCGATGGCGTAGTTGGCGTTAATCACCACCGCATCGCCTTCGTCGTTGTTATACATCTGCGGTAACAGCGCGGCTTCCACGTTTGGCAGGAACTTCAGCTTTTTCGGGTTTTCGACGATATCGCTAATGCGCGCAGTTACTTTATCCACGCCCGGCTTCAGCTTGATCACCCCCTCTTTTTCGAAAATCGACAGAATACGGCCTTCCTCAGATACCGCGTCACGCATGATGACTTTGCCGCCTTCCGGCAGATCTTTAAGTGATTTCACTTTTTTCGAATAGATACCAATCGGCTCAATGTGAATCGCTCCGGCGCTGACGAAGTCATACGTTTTATCGCCTGCATGGTCTTTAATCACGCTGTTCAGGTACGGAATATGCTGGAAGTAGTTGGCGTCAATCTCACGGCCAGCCAGCGCAGTGTTCGGCAGAATGTAATCCTGGAACGGTTTAATCTCCAGATCGATCCCCTGCTTCGCCAAAATCGGTTTGGCCTGTTCAAGGATCTCCGCATGCGGCACGTTAGACGCGCCAACGGTCAGAGTATCAGCCCAGGAGGCAAAGCTCAGGGCGCTTAAGGTTGCTGCGGCGAGTAACGTCAGTGATTTTTTCATGATTATGGTTTCCGTATTTTATTAGCGTTTATCTAACAGAGAGGTGATCACATCGCCGCAAAGCTGGATGATGAAGACAATGAGCAAAATCGTCACCGTCGCCACCAGCGTGACGTCGCTGTGGTTGCGCTGGAATCCTTCCAGATAGGCCAAATTCCCTAAACCACCGGCACCAATTACCCCTGCCATCGCGCTGTAGCTCACCAGCGCAATTAGCGTCACGGTGATCCCGGACACCAGAGCAGGAGATGATTCCGGCAGTAAAACTCGAAAAATAAGTGTGCTCAGTCGTGCGCCCATTGAACGCGTCGCTTCAATAACGCCTTTATCCACTTCACGCAGAGCGATTTCGACCAGACGCGCATAAAACGGCGCTGCCCCCACGATCAGCGCAGGCAACGCGGCATTGGCGCCGAGAATGGTGCCTACCATCGCTTTGGTAAACGGGATCAGCAGCACGATCAAAATGATGAATGGGATCGAACGAAAGATATTCACCACCAGCGAAATAGCGCTATATACCGCGCGATTAGGGAACAATCCGCCGCGCGCGGTCAGGAACAATGCCAGACCAAGCGCGATGCCCAGAATAAAGGTCGCCGCCCCCGAAAGAGCTGTCATATACAGCGTTTCCTGGGTTGCCGCTAACAATTGCTCCCACTTCAGATGGGGAAACAGTTCTTCAGCCATGTTGAATCACCTCGCCTTCAATGTCGCTCTGGCGCAGGTCGGCCAAAATATTGTTCAATTGTTCCTCAGAGGCCACCACGTGCACCCAGAGTTGACCAAACACGCCGTGTGCGGTTTGCGTCATTTTGCCGTGCAAGATGTTGAACGGCAGGCCATAGCGCAGGGTCAATTCCCCAACCACAGGTCGATGGGTACGTTGCCCGGTAAAGGTTAATTTGATAACCACCCCACCCAACTCGCTTGCCAGCTGCGGATTAAACTCGTCTTCTTCGGTGTACTGGCTAACCTGACGAACAAACTGTCGGGTAATAGGCTGCTGAGGATGGGTAAAGACGCTGAGCACATCACCTTCCTCAACGACCTTGCCGTTTTCCATTACCGCGACGCGATCGCAGATTTTGCGTACCACGTGCATTTCATGAGTGATCAGCACAATGGTCAATTTGAAGCGACGGTTTATATCGAGGAGTAAATCGAGGATCTGATCGGTAGTTTGCGGATCCAGCGCCGAGGTGGCTTCGTCACACAGCAGGACATCTGGATTGTTCGCCAGCGCGCGAGCAATTCCTACACGCTGTTTTTGCCCACCGCTGAGCTGGGAAGGATACGCATTTTCACGACCGCTCAGCCCAACCAGCGTAATCAGTTCAGCAACCCGCGTTTTGATGGACGCTTTGGACGCACCGGCGATTTGCATAGAGAACGCGATGTTTTCGCTAACAGTCCGCGACCACAGCAAATTGAAGTGTTGAAACACCATGCTGATTTTCAGTCGCGCCTGGCGTAACGATTCCCCACTGGCGGCCGAGATATCGTGGCCGTTAATCGTCACGCTGCCGGAGGTTGGTTTTTCGAGACCATTGAGCAAACGAATTAAGGTGCTTTTACCTGCCCCGCTGTAACCAATAATGCCGTAAATCTGCCCCTGTTCAACCGTCAGGTTGACGTTATCGACAGCGGTGATGGCAAGCCTGCCTGGCGTAAACACTTTCGAAATATTTTTCAGGACAATCATGTCGTTTGGGTATCCGCTGCTGCTTATTGTTCTTCTGCTAGCGCTTTTAGCTGTTTAGCAGTATGGATGTCCAAACGAGTGTAATCAGTGGAATTGGCTTTTAAAATGAATTAAAACGCATTTGATATAACTTTTAGAAATATAGTACTGCATCGACGTCAACGATATAAAACGTAGTCATCGAGATGTTAAATGCTGTTTGTTGCGCAACAAATCGCAACGCCGGATAACCTCTTTATCCATACCGATGAACAAATTAATGAATAATTTTTGTAAAACTGCACAGAAGTGTTTTGAAACGCTGTTTCCATTTTCCTTTTTGATAATTTTCAGCGTATAATGCGCGCCAATTGTCTCTTGAATGGTTTCAGCACATTGACCTGTAAAACTCAACGACTACAGAACTCACCATCCCGTTGGGCTGAAACACAAGCACACATTCCTCTGCACGCTTTTTCGATGTCACCTATCCTTAGAGCGAGGCATCACAACTTTCGTAACTCAGGTTTAGCTTCCCATCCGTGCGCGATGGGAGCCAGATTTCCATATCCTTCTCAACTTAAAGACTAAGACTGTCATGAAAAAGACGAAAATTGTTTGCACCATCGGTCCGAAAACCGAATCCGAAGAGATGTTAACCAAAATGCTGGACGCGGGCATGAACGTCATGCGTCTGAACTTCTCCCACGGCGACTACGCAGAACACGGTCAGCGCATCAAGAATTTGCGCAACGTTATGAGCAAAACCGGCAAGAAAGCCGCAATCCTGCTCGACACCAAAGGTCCGGAAATCCGTACCATCAAACTGGAAGGCGGTAACGACGTTTCCCTGAAAGCGGGCCAGACCTTCACCTTCACCACCGACAAATCTGTCGTAGGTAACAACGAAATCGTTGCTGTAACTTACGAAGGCTTCACTAAAGATCTGTCTGTCGGCAACACCGTTCTGGTTGACGATGGTCTGATCGGCATGGAAGTTACCGCCATCGAAGGTAACAAAGTTATCTGTAAAGTGCTGAACAACGGCGACCTGGGCGAAAACAAAGGCGTTAACCTGCCGGGCGTTTCCATCGCGCTGCCAGCACTGGCTGAAAAAGACAAACAAGACCTGATCTTCGGTTGCGAGCAAGGCGTTGACTTCGTTGCAGCGTCCTTTATCCGTAAACGTTCTGATGTCGTTGAAATCCGTGAGCACCTGAAAGCGCACGGCGGCGAAAACATCCAGATCATCTCCAAAATCGAAAACCAGGAAGGCCTGAACAACTTCGACGAAATCCTCGAAGCGTCTGACGGCATCATGGTTGCGCGTGGCGATATGGGCGTTGAGATCCCGGTTGAAGAAGTTATCTTCGCGCAGAAGATGATCATCGAAAAATGTATCCGTGCACGTAAAGTCGTTATCACTGCGACCCAGATGCTGGACTCCATGATCAAAAACCCGCGTCCGACCCGCGCTGAAGCCGGTGACGTAGCGAACGCCATCCTCGACGGTACCGACGCAGTAATGCTGTCTGGCGAGTCTGCAAAAGGTAAATACCCGCTGGAAGCCGTTACCATCATGGCGACCATCTGTGAGCGTACTGACCGTGTGATGACCAGCCGTCTGGACTTCAACAACGACAGCCGCAAACTGCGCATCACCGAAGCCGTTTGCCGTGGCGCGGTTGAAACTGCTGAAAAACTGGACGCGCCGCTGATCGTCGTCGCAACCCAGGGTGGTAAATCCGCTCGCGCAGTACGTAAATACTTCCCGGATGCCACCATCCTGGCGCTGACCACCAACGAAACTACCGCGCGTCAGCTGGTGCTGAGCAAAGGCGTTGTTGCACAGGTGGTTAAAGAAATCAGCTCTACCGATGATTTCTATCGTCTGGGTAAAGAAGTCGCTCTGGAAAGCGGTCTGGCTCAAAAAGGTGACGTTGTGGTTATGGTTTCTGGTGCACTGGTTCCGAGCGGCACCACCAACACCGCATCCGTTCACGTGCTGTAATAATTCCATCGCGAATTAATTTGCTTAAAAAAGCGCCCTGGTGGCGCTTTTTTTATTTTATCGATAGCCACAATTAATAAAAAATCAAATCGGATTTCACTATCTAATCCGTGATTATCTAAGATGAATCCGATGGAAGCTTTCTGTTTTCACTCGGGTTTTTAGCCGTTTTTGCACAATTCGATGCTTCTTTGAGCGAACGATCAAAAATAAGTGCATTCCCATCAAAAAAATATTCTCAACATAAAAAAGTTTGTGTAATACTTGTAACGCTACATGGAGATTAACTCAATCTAGAGGGTATTAATAATGAATCGTACTAAACTGGTACTGGGCGCGGTAATCCTGGGTTCTACTCTGCTGGCAGGTTGCTCCAGCAACGCTAAAATCGATCAGCTGTCTTCTGACGTTCAGACTCTGAACGCTAAAGTTGACCAGCTGAGCAACGACGTGAACGCAATGCGTTCCGACGTTCAGGCTGCTAAAGATGACGCAGCTCGCGCTAACCAGCGTCTGGACAACGCAGCTACTAAATACCGCAAGTAATAGTATCTGTGTAATAAAAATGGCGCACATTGTGCGCCATTTTTTTTTGCTCTGAATTCCTCTTCCCTGTTATTGCGTAGCGCGCACCTCAGCATCTCCTCCCGGCACGCCATTTTGCGCAGACTTCACTTCTGGCCCATTGCTCGCGACCGATGCTTGCCCGGCAGTGACGGTGACCGGATAACCTGCGCGACGATACAACGCCCTTTCCACCAGACTGTTATCCACCGCTTTATTGTCTTTAAACTGGTTAAAACCGGCTGGTAGCACATACGGCATGGTCTGGACGTTTTGTTCCTCTTCCGGCGACAGCGGTCGATGCACTTCGACATACCTCATGCCGTTCGGCTCAATCGAATATTTTATCGGCTCATTAATCACCCTGACCGGCGTGCCTGTGCGGACCTGAGCAAACAGTGCTTTAATGTCCGGCGCGTTCATGCGAATACAACCAGAACTCACACGCAGGCCCACGCTGTCCGGCGCGCTGGTTCCATGGATCAGATACTCACCGTTTCCATGCGCCAGACGCAGTGCAAAGCGTCCTAACGGGTTATTTGGCCCGGCAGGTACAACAGGCGGTAATGTGATGCCACGCTCCAGAGAGCGTTTACGGATGCCTGGTGTAGGGGTCCAGGTAGGATTCGGGATTTTCTGCCCAACCCGGGTTTCCATTACCGGCGTTTCCAGCCCCTGCAAACCGATACCAATTGGGAATACCTGAACAATATTCTCTCCTGGCGGGAAGTAATACAGACGCAGTTCCGCCAGATTCACAATAATGCCTTCGCGTGGTGCATCCGGCAGCAGTAATTGTGAGGGAATAGTAATCAGGGTTCCGGGTTTAGGTACGGGGGCAATAGTATTGTTGGCTTCAAGGATCAGCATGGCAGCGGTATCAAACTTACGGGCTATCGCCTGTAGGTTTTTATCGCCTTCCTGCACGGTGTAGGTTTGGTTTTGCCCAACAAGGCGGCTGTTCGCCTGGGGCAAAGGATAATCGACCGCCCATGCGGCCTGAATAGCGCTGTAAGCGCCGATTAGCATTAACGTAATAACAGACGCGCGTTTCATACTCACTCACCCCCCTGGCGTTCTTGCCGGACGGCGGCGAGCGCCCAATCCGGCTTACGAGTCACTGCGTTGCCTTACACGAACGCTTTCAAGTCGGTCTGAAAGTTAACGTGTTTTATCAGTTTAGCTAAGAGTTGCGGCTTTGGCGCGAATAGCCCGAATCATCGCCTCCAGCCCTTGTGAACGAGACGGCGTGAGGTGCTGTGCGAGCGCCATTTTTTCAAACCACGGACGCACATCAAAATTCACAATATCCTGGGCCGTCATGCGATCATACAAAATGAATACCACGGCAATAAGTCCTTTCACAATTGCCGCATCACTGTCGCCCTGTAATTCAATAATCCCTTCGCCATTCTGGTTCATAACAATCCATACCTGACTTTGACATCCCTGGATGCTATTTTCCGGGCAGCGTAAGTCGTCGTTTAATTCCGGCAAACGCTGACCCAGCTCAATAATGTACAGGTATTTCTCTTCCCAATTAGCGCAACGCAGAAAATTACGCAACAACTTTTCTTTATCCGGTAGCGCAGCCATAACGCCTCCCTGTTAGCCCAGTAAGTGATGAATACGCTTGAGGCCCGTTACCAGGCGATCCACTTCTTCATGGGTGTTGTACATTGCAATCGACGCCCGACACATAGCAGGAACGTTATAGTAGGCCATCAGCGGCATTGCGCAGTGATGCCCCGTCCGCACGGCTATTCCATAGTTATCAAGAAAACTGCCGACGTCAAAGGCGTGATGTTTACCAAGGTTAAATGCAATCACACCCAGGCGGTTATCCGGTCCGTAGAGTGTCAAATCCGGCACATCCGCCAGCTGCTCCAACGCATAGCGCATCATGAACTGTTCATATTCGCTGATTTCAGTAAGCCCCAGTGCTGAAACATACTCAATAGCCGCGCCGAGTCCGATAATACCTCCGGTGTTTGGCGTTCCGGCTTCAAAACGCCAGGGGGCTTTAGCCCACGTTGTCCCCTGACTCAAACTCACCGTCGCAATCATTGAACCACCGCCTTCCCAGGGTGGCATCTCCTGCAACAGCGACTCTCTGGCATACAGAACGCCAATACCGGTTGGTCCATAAAGTTTATGCCCAGAGAAAACATAAAAATCGCAATCCAGTGCCTGGACATCCACCTGATGATGCATCACCGCCTGCGCGCCATCCACCAACACTTTTGCGCCGTATTGATGCGCCAGCTCAATCATTTCCGATAACGGGTTCTCGGTACCCAACACGTTAGAAACGTGGGTAATCGCCAGCAGTTGCGTACGATCGTCAAACAGCGTCGGCAGCGTCTCCAGCTGCAACGTACCATCGGCATTGAGCGGAATAACGCGCAGCTCTGCCCCTACGCGGGCACACAGCATCTGCCAGGGCACAATATTGGCGTGGTGCTCCATTTCGCTGATGATAATGTTATCGCCCGCTCGCACATTGCTGCTGCCCCAGCTGTTCGCCACCAGATTGATGCCTTCCGTCGTACCACGAACAAACACCAGCTCTTCCGCTGAGCGGGCGTTAATAAACAACGAGGCAAGCTTGCGCACATTTTCCATTTTTTCCGTGGCCTGGGCGCTCAGCGTATGAATACCGCGGTGGACCGCCGCATAGCCGTGACGATAAAACTCGGCCTCGGCATCAATCACCTGATTGGGTTTTTGCGCGCTGGCAGCGCTGTCCAGATACGCCAACGGTAAACCGTTCACTTCACGCGTCAGGACCGGAAAGTTAGCCCGTACTTTTTCAATGGGAAATGTCATGCTGCGCCTCCCGGCAAGCGTTGGGCGATCCGCGCCAGTACCTGTTGTTTCAGCGTTTCATCGCCCAGGGCTTCCGTCAGCTCAGCGGCAAACGCATAGAGAATCATGTGTTGAGCATCCTGCTGGCCGATCCCTCGCGAACGCAGATAGAACATCTGCTCGTCGTCGATCCGTCCTACCGTCGCCCCGTGGCTGCATTTCACATCGTCGGCGTAAATTTCGAGCTGTGGCTTGGTATCCACCTCCGCCAGCTTTCCGAGCAACAAATTATTGTTGGTCATCTGACCGTCGGTTTTGATGGCGTGCTGGGCGACGTTGATCAGACCATTGAAGACCGCTCGTCCCTTATCGCTGACAATCGTTTTATGCAGCTGGCGACTGTTGCAATACCCTTTGTTGTGCTCAAGCCAGGTCCGTGTATCACAGACTTCATTTTTCACCGGCATCGCCAGACTGTTCAGCCGAAGCGTGGTGTTTTCACCGTTAAGCTGCGTACTGGTGTTATGGCGCAATACCGCATCACCAAGCAAGAAACTGTGGCTAACGGCAGTAGCATCCGCGCCCAATTGAATGTCATTATGCGCGAAGTGGTGACTAAACGGATTTTCGAACGCCAGTTTGATATGGCGCAAATGGGCGTTTGCCGCGACGTTCATCGTTAAGCGTGCGCCGGTGAAATGGCGACGCTCGCTGAGGCTGGCATAGTGTTCAATAACGGTGGCTTCTGCGCCTTCCGCTAGCTCCAGATGGTGGCGATAGTGCGCCGTATTCACCTCATCGCCCGCCAGCCCCTGGGTTATGTGTAGCAGCAGCAGCGGTTTCGCGGGGCGCTGGTTACGCTTCACCTGAATGTGCGTTACGCTACGAGACAGGCTTTCGGTAAGGTGCAAAAACACTTCCGGTTGGATAGCCGCTGGCAGCGCCTGGCGCGCATCGTCAATGGTAATGTCAAAACCGCTACCGTCTGTACTGTCGCTGAGCGTCGGAGAGAATTGCCCGTCAACAAACACCAGTCGTACAGCATCAATTGTCGGCGACAACGCTGCACATTGGGCTGACGTTATCTCAGCGACATGACTGACAAACTGGCTGTTGGTTAATCCCTCCAGCGGCGTGTATTTCCAGTCCTCATGCTTCCGCGTTGGCAGCCCCAGACGCAGCATCTGTTGCAAGTGCTGCTGCGCATGGTGTGAGCGTGTCTCCCCTTGCGTCTCAAACAGATGGTGCCACTGTTGCAGCACGTTACTGCTGTTCGCTAAGCCAGCCATAACCTTGCTCCTCCAGTTGTTTGACCAGCATAAAATCACCGGACTTCACAATTCGCCCCTGGTAGAGAACGTGAACAAAATCGGGTTTGATATAGTCCAGGATGCGCTGATAGTGAGTGACGATAATGAATGAGCGTTTCCCGTCACGCAGCGAGTTCACGCCATCCGCAACGATTTTCAGCGCATCAATATCCAGCCCGGAGTCTGACTCATCAAGAATGCACAACTGAGGCTCCAGCACGGCCATTTGCAGAATGTCATTACGTTTTTTCTCACCACCGGAGAAACCGACGTTTACCGAGCGCGTGAGCAAATCTTCCGGCATCTTCAGCAGCGCTATTTTCTCTTCCATCAGATCCTGGAAGTCAAATCGATCCAGCGACTCTTCGCCACGGTAACTCCGCACCGCATTCAGCGCCGTTTGCAGGAAAAACTGGTTACTGACGCCAGGGATTTCCACCGGATACTGGAATGCCATGAAGATCCCTTCACCGGCCCGGTCTTCCGGCGACAGTTCCAGTAAATCTTTGCCGTTGAACTCTACCGTCCCGCCAGTGACGTCGTAGTCTTCCCGCCCAGCAAGAGTTGCAGAAAGCGTACTTTTCCCCGAACCGTTTGGTCCCATAATGGCGTGAACTTCTCCGGGGCGAACCTCAAGGCTCAACCCACGCAGGATCGCCTTATCTTCCACACTGACCTGTAAATCTTTGATGCTTAACATGTGCTTTCCTTAAAATTTAACCGACGCTATGCTCAAGACTTATGGCGAGAAGTTTTTGCGCTTCCACGGCAAACTCCAGCGGCAGTTCAGAGAACACGTCTTTACAGAAACCATTCACGATCATCGAAATGGCATCCTCTTCACTGATGCCGCGCTGCAGGCAGTAAAACAACTGGTCTTCACCAATACGCGACGTGGTGGCTTCATGTTCAAGCTGGGCGCTATTGTTACGACACTCCACATACGGGAAGGTGTGTGCCCCACAATCCGCACCGATCAACATCGAGTCGCATTGGGTATAGTTGCGGGCGTTAGTAGCGGTCGGCATGATTTTCACTAAGCCGCGATAACTGTTCTGGCTGTGTCCGGCGGAGATCCCTTTCGAGATAATGGTCGATTTGGTGTTTTTGCCAATGTGGATCATTTTGGTGCCGGTATCGGCCTGCTGATGTCCACTGGTCAGCGCGACGGAGTAGAATTCGCCGATCGAGTTGTCGCCACGCAAAATGCAGCTTGGGTATTTCCAGGTAATGGCCGAGCCGGTTTCCGACTGCGTCCACGACATTTTGCTGTTTTCGCCTTCGCAGAGTGCGCGTTTGGTGACGAAATTCAAAATACCGCCCGTATTGCCATCGCCGGGAAACCAGTTTTGCACAGTGGAGTATTTCACTTCGGCATCTTTGTGGATGATGACTTCCACCACCGCCGCGTGTAGTTGGTAACTGTCGCGCACCGGGGCTGAACAGCCTTCGATATAGCTGACGTAGCTGCCCTCATCCGCAACCAGAATGGTGCGTTCAAACTGCCCGGTTTTTTCCGCATTGATACGGAAATAGGTCGACAGCTCCATTGGGCAACGTACGCCTTTCGGTACATAAATAAACGTGCCGTCAGATGCCACCGCCGCATTCAGCGCGGCAAAGAAATTGTCATTGCCGGGGACAACAGTGCCCAGGTACTGTTTTACCAGCTCAGGATGATCGTGAATGGCCTCACCGAACGAACAGAAAATAATGCCCTGTTCCGCCAGTTTGTCGCGATAGGTGGTCGCTACCGATACCGAGTCGAAAATGGCATCAACCGCAACTTCTTTGCCTTCACGTACCGGCACGCCAAGCTGTTCGAATGCGTCCTCAACCTCTTTGCTTAAAAATGCATTCGCGCCCGTTTGCTGTACCGCTCCCGGTTCAGACGCACAGGTTTCATCGCAGTTACCGCAGGAAGGTGCGGAGTAATAGCTGTACTCCTGATAATTCAGTTTGTCGTAATGCGCTTTAAGCCAGTGTGGTTCTTCCATGGTCAGCCACGCTTTAAAGGCATTCAGGCGAAATTCCAGCATCCAGTCGGGTTCATTTCGTTTTGCCGAAATCGCGCGCACGACATCTTCATTGATCCCTTTTGCCAGCTCATCGGTTTGCAGTTGGGTGAAGAAGCCCTCTTTGTAATTAAGGTGCCCGCCAGCCCAGGTGTTGACATCGTCAGTTGCTTCAGTATTACGAGACATAGTACCGCCTATACCCCAAAACTTTCGCCACAGCCGCATTCGTTCTGGGCTTTCGGGTTATGAAATTTAAATAACTGGTTTAATCCTTCGCGAACGAAATCGACTTCTGTGCCGTCAATGAACGGCATCGCCTGCAACGGCACATAAAGTCTGGCGCCCTCCGTTTCAAACAGCAGATCGTCTTTTTCGGGTTGGCGGACGGTATCCAGCACGTAACCGAATCCCGCGCACCCTGTTTGCTTCACGCCTAAACGCACACCCAACATGTCAGGTTGCTTTGCCACCAGTTCACGGATATGCGCCGCAGCCGCTGGCGTTAACGTCAGCCCACGCCAGGCAAAATCGTCCGGGTTAAATGTTCCTGAATGCAATTCCATAGAGTTACCTCGAGTCACTAGCTTTTAAGCTATAACACCATGTTAGTGATAATGATTATCACTTCAACCCCTCAACAGCAGGGGCATTCGGGTTAATCGCCCTTTTTGACTACTTTTACTAAGCATAGACCCTGCAGCGAGGGTTTACAGGGATGGATTATTTTGTTCAATGCATTGATTAATAATGGATTATGAAAATCCAATCGTTCAGTCAGGTCAAATGACAAAAGATGTATAGAAAATGTCTATTTAAGGGATAGGTGGGGATGAAGGTAGGGAAAAACAATTCAAATAATAAACAAACAACAAAAAACCCTTAAGTCTGCTTGTTGGCAGGCTTAAGGGTTCCGGCCCCATCCGGCGCTTATCTCCGGCACTCATATTGGCTTAGCTCTTGAAGGGGCGATAAGAAGAATCTCATACACCGATTAGTTTTTTTTAACACTAATTGCGGTTTGACTCTTTTATAAACGCGTTCAATCACATATTTAACGCTGTGCCTCACTGAGCGTGTCCAGCAGCAGGCGTAGCCCTGCGGGTTGATGTTCACGCGAAAGGTATAAACCATAAATCGGCAGGCACTTAGGTTGAAGTTCTGGCAGTAATCGAATTAGCTTTCCCTGCTCCAGCCCTTCCTGCGCCTCCAGCTCTGGCACCAACGCGATCCCCATTCCGGCCACCGCCGACTCGCAGAGCAGCGAAGAGATCCCTGCACTCAAATTCCCTTTGATTGCAACGGAGACAGGCTGCCCCTGAGGATCCAAAAAGTGCCAGGATTGTCCGGCAAAACCGCTGTAGTACAGGCAATTGTGCCGTGTGAGATCGTCGATTGTCTCAGGCGTGCCATGATGATGCAGATAATCTGCAGACGCGCAAAGAACCGATTTACAGTCGCCCAACCGACGGGCAATAGTCCCTGGCTCTGGATTATCCGTTATGCGGATCGCCACATCGATGCGTTCCCCCACAAGGCTTACCGGTTGATTATTGATCTCCACCTCAATACGTAATTGCGGATATTGCGCCATAAACGTCGGCAGAACCGGAGCAAGAATATGCATCGCGGTAAAATGGGCGCAGGCTACACGTAGCGTGCCGGAGGGAATTTGCGCGGCACTGGCGGCACCAATATCCAGCGAAAGTTGCGCCAGAGAACGTGTTTTCACTAATGCCTCTTCACCCGCTGGCGTGATCGTCAAGCGACGCGATGAGCGATGGATAAGCCTTGCGCCTGCCCATTTTTCCATCTCGTCGAGATAACGACTGACCATCGGACGGGAAAGCCCCAACGCACGCGCGGCTGCGCTCAGGCTACCCAAATCACAGATATGGTTGAATACCATTGCCGCCATCACTCTGTCCATTGTTCCCATCCGATCGTTTTATGAAACTCAGCATGTCCTAATGAGGGAATTCTAACAGATCCGAATATCCTTAAAATACGGGAACTATCAAAAGACAATTTCCTGCACAAGGTTACCTGGTATGAAAGTTAAAACTCTGGCCCTGCTGTTACCTCTGTTTGCGTCTTCAGCTTTCGCCGCGCCGCTACAGCTGGACGTCTATAATCCACAGGATAAGGCTATTTTCCCGGTTTCTTCGACGCTGGTGTCTGGCCCAAAAGAGGCGATTTTGTTTGACGCCCAGTTCAGTACCAAAGATGGTGAACAACTGGTGCAAATGATTCGCGCCAGCGGTAAAACGCTGAAGGCTATCGTGATCACCTCCGGCGATCCGGATTTCTATTTTGGTTTGCAGCCCATCGTTAAGGCCTTCCCACAGGTAAAAGTCCTGGCAACGCCGCAGGTGGTAGACCATATCCGCGCTACCAAAGAGGCCAAGCTGCAATTCTGGGGCCCGCAAATGAAGGACGGCTCGCCAACATCGCTTACCGTTCCGCAGGCGACTACGCAAACGCAGTTCACGGTTGATGGCGAAACGCTGGAACTGCGTCACGCCAACGATTATGCAGCGTATATCTGGATCCCGGCGAATCGAGCCATTATTGGCGGCACAGGCGTGGCTTCAGGTATTCACGTCTGGACGGCGGATACACAGTCTGAACAACAACGTAGTGCATGGCGTAGCGTACTGAGCGAAATGCAGAGCTTACAGCCCACTCAGGTGGTCCCGGGTCATTACATTGGCGACCGCCCAACCGGTGATAAAGCTATTCGCTTCACCCAGGACTATTTGCAGTCGTTTGAGCAGGCGCTAGGGGCGAAGAAAGGATCGGACTATGTGATTAAAACCATGACGGCAGCATGGCCAGGCCTTGCAGACGTAAGCTCGCTGGAACTAAGTGCGAAGGTTAATAGCGGCGAGATGAAGTGGTAATGAAGATTTAAGGCAAAAAATAACCCCGAACGCGTGTCGGGGTTTCGTTACGATAAGCATACCGGAATCAATGAACGCCCATGCGCCAGGCAAAATAGATCTCTTCTTTCAGTTCAGTGGAAGAGAGCGCCAACAGATCTGCAAACTCCAGCTCAAGCTGTTTCAGCCTTTTCAGGTACTGAGCCGGTGAAAGATCGGTTTTATCACGACGTAAAAATTCTATTGCCAGTTGGGCAGGGTCTAATTGGGTAGACATATCATCCTCGCTTGTGTTCAAAACCTGCACAGTATAACACCATTCCCTGTGCAGATAATGACCAAAAGCAATATGCATCACAAAATTGCGGTCGTCAGACGCGACGTGCAGCACAATCGACCCTGCTCATCGAAGATTTCTATTTGCCACACCTGGTGACGAGAACCTGTATGTAACGCGCGACATACGCCCCTGACGAGCCCTTCCCGTGCAGAACGGATATGGTTGGCGTTGATCTCCAGGCCCACCACTTTCTGCTCACCCTGAGTACACAAGTAGCCAGCTACCGAACCAATGCTTTCCGCCAGCACCACGGATGCGCCGCCGTGTAACAACCCAAAGGGTTGTTTGGTGCGATGGTCCACTGGCATCGTAGCTTCCAGCGTATCGTCGCCAATGTGCACAAAACGAATATCGAGCAACCCAACCATATTTCCTTCACCCATGGCATTGAGAGCCTCGAGTGTGACTTCACGTTTCCAGATCATCCTATAATCTCCAGCAGTGCCTGTAATGGGTGGCGAACGCCCGTACCTTCAACGCGTTTAACCTGGCTGCGACAGGAGTACCCTGTAGCCAGACAACGGTTACGTGGCAATCGTTGCATTGCCTGGTGCCATGATAACTCATAGATACCCAATGAGTTTTGGTGATTCTTCACTTCGTGACCGTAGGTGCCCGCCATACCACAGCACCCCACGCTGACGTTCTCCAGCTTTGCGCCAAAGCGAGCAAAAATAGCCGCCCATTGTGCAGGCGCGCCCGGTAAAGCCGTCACTTCGGTACAGTGGCCAAAGAAGTACCACGGTTCACCGCCAACAGCGACTGACTGCTGTGTTTCCACAGCTTTTGATAACCATTCGTTGGCCAGCAGCACATGGAAATCACCCCGCTGTTCTCCCAGCACCAGCTTGTATTCATCGCGATAACAAAGCACCAGCGCCGGATCAACACCCACCATCGGAATATTCAGCTTCGCTACCCGGTTAAGAAACTCGGATGTCTTTTTCGCCGTTTTGGCAAAACGGTTTAAAAAGCCTTTAATGTGCTGCGCCTTGCCATTTGGCGAAAACGGCAGCAGTACCGGCTGCATACCCAGTTTTTCTACCAGACGTATAAAATCAGCGACCACCTGCGCATCGTAATAGCTGGTGAAAGGGTCCTGCACCACCAGCACCGTACGGGCTTTTTGCTCGAGGCTGAGTAATTCGAGCTGTTCCAGCGTCATATTGGCGGAACGATGCCCAACAAGTTGGCGTTGCAGCGACGGCGCAGACAATAGCGGTAAATCAACCATTCCAATGTGCTTTTTAGCCAGATTTCGCACCAGCGGCTGATTGATGAAGAAGTTAAACGTTTTAGGCGCCCGCGCCATTAGCGGTGCATAGCTCTCAACGGTCGCCACCATATGATCGCGCAACGGGCGCAGATAACGCGTGTGGTACAGCTGCAGGAAGCGTGAGCGGAACTCCGGCACATCAATTTTAATCGGACACTGTGTGGAACAGGCTTTACACGCCAGGCACCCTGACATCGCCTCTTTTACTTCGTGCGAGAAATCGTATTCGCCCTTGCGTGCATGCCAGCTGTTGCGGGTACGGGTAATCAGCGTGCGTAAACTGGCGCGTTTCTCCGGTAGCTCTTTTTCCAGTTGCACAGGATCGATCCCGCGATCGGCCAACAGACGCAACCACTCACGTACCAGCGTAGCTCGCCCTTTCGGAGAATGGATACGGTTAAGGCTGATTTTCATCGACGGACACATGGGGCTTTTCGCATCGAAGTTAAAGCATAACCCGTTGCCATTACACTCCATTGCCCCACGCCACTCCTGGCGTACGGCCAGCGGGATTTGACGGTCATACGTTCCGCGTTTCACCGCGTCCACTTTCATCATCGGCGCATCAACGTCTTCCGGTGGACAGATTTTGCCGGGGTTGAGCCGGTTTTGCGGATCAAACACCGATTTCACTTTGCGCAGTTCACGATACAGTTCATCACCGAAAAACGCCGGACTGTATTCCGCACGGAAACCTTTACCGTGTTCACCCCACAACAAACCGCCATATTTTGCCGTCAGCGCGACGACATCATCGGAAATGCGTTTCATCAGCACTTCCTGCTGCGGGTCGCACATATCCAAAGCCGGCCTAACGTGCAGCACGCCAGCATCCACGTGGCCGAACATGCCGTAACTCAGACCATGGCTGTCGAGCAGCGCGCGAAACTCGGCAATATAGTCAGCCAGATGCTCCGGAGGAACGCAGGTATCCTCGGCGAACGGAATTGGCTTCGCGGAACCTTTTGCATTGCCCAGCAGACCGACAGCCTTTTTGCGCATGGCGTAAATTCGTTCGACGCCCGCCAGTTCGGTACATAGCTGCCAGCCAATGACGCCCGCTTCCTGGCGAGCGATTAACCCATCCAGGCGTTCGCAGAGTGCGCTGACTTGCGAATTAATCAAGGTTTCGTCGTCACCGGCAAACTCGACAATATTCAGGCCCAGCATCTCTTTATCCGCGACATCGGTAATCAGTTCGCTTACCGAGTGCCAGACGATGTCTTCACGCGCCAGATTGAGTACTTTGGAGTCGACGGTTTCTACCGACAATGCGCGCGCTTCCACCATCACCGGCGCGTTACGCAACGCCGAATCAAACGAATCGTACTTAACGTTAACCAACTGTCTGACTTTGGGCAGTGGCGTGATATCAAGGCGGGCTTCGGTGATAAACGCCAGCGTACCTTCAGAGCCGGTAAGAATGCGGGTTAAATCAAATTCGGTCATCTCATCGTTAAAGACGTGCCGCAGATCGTAACCCGTCAGGAAGCGATTAAGTTTCGGGAATTTATCCATGATCAGCTGTCGGTTATCACGACAACGCTCATAAACGGTCTTATAGATACGGCCAATCGTGGTATTGCTTTTACCCAGCATTTCGGCAAGCTCGACCGGCATGGGCTGGGTATCCAGAATATCACCGCCCATCAGCACCGCACGGATGCCCATCACATGATCGGAAGTTTTACCGTAAACCAACGATCCTTGCCCGGACGCATCGGTGTTGATCATCCCGCCGAGCGTTGCCCGGTTACTGGTGGATAATTCCGGGGCAAAGAAATAGCCATATGGCTTCAGAAACTGGTTGAGCTGGTCTTTTATCACCCCGGCTTCTACCCGCACCCAACCTTCTTGCGGGTTGATTTCAATAATCCGGCTCATATAGCGGGACATATCAACAATAATGCCCTGGTTCAGCGCCTGACCGTTGGTCCCGGTGCCGCCGCCGCGCGGGGTAAAAATCAACGACGAGAATAGCGGTTCTGCCGCCAGACGGGCGATTAGCGCCACATCTGCGGTTGAACGAGGGAAAACGACAGCATCAGGAAGCAGCTGATAAATACTGTTATCCGTCGACATTGTCAGACGATCGGCATAGCTCGTTGCCGTATCACCCGTGAATCCTTGCTGCTCCAGCGCCTGCAAAAAATTGAGCACCAGCTGAACGACACCTGGCGCCTGAGAAATTTGTGGAATCATTATAGTGACCCTTTCCTGCGGTCTGTGTTGTGAATTTAATCGTTTGCGTGTTGCTTTGTTTGTTGTATCACATTTTTTTCTAATACGCTCAGCAGATTTACAGGCAGAATCCGCCTGTTCAAAACCGCTGAAATTGCTCATCATTATAGAGTGTGATTAACGTGTTCACGTCGCGTCAACGTTCTGGCGCAAAGACAAAGGTGAAAAGTATTTATGGTAAATTTCCGTCAGCCCAGGGATATTGCACAAGTGCTGCTATCGGTGCTGTTTTTAGCCATCCTGATTGTGGCCTGTCTCTGGATTGTTCAGCCCTTTATCCTCGGTTTTGCCTGGGCAGGTACGATTGTCATTGCGACCTGGCCTATCCTGCTACGCTTACAAAAATTGCTCTGGGGACGTCGTTCACTTGCCGTACTGGTGATGACACTGTTGTTAGTGCTGTTGTTCATCATCCCTATCGCGCTGCTGGTTAACAGTATCGTCGATGGCAGCGGGCCGCTGATCCATGCCGTAACCGCAGGTGATATGACGCTACCGGATCTGGCTTGGTTGAACAGCATTCCACTGGTGGGTGCCAAAATGTATGGCGCATGGCACAGTTTACTGGATATGGGCGGTTCGGCCATTATGGCCAAGGTTCGTCCTTATATCGGTACCACCACCACCTGGTTTGTCGGTCAGGCCGCGCATATCGGCCGCTTTATGATGCACTGTGGTCTGATGCTGCTGTTCAGCGCCCTGTTGTACTGGCGCGGTGAACAGGTCGCATTAGGTATTCGTCACTTCGCTTGCCGTCTTGCCTCAAAACGTGGCGATGCTGCCATTCTGCTGGCCGCGCAAGCCATTCGCGCCGTCGCATTGGGCGTTGTGGTCACCGCTCTGGTGCAGGCAGTGCTCGGGGGAATTGGTCTGGCGGTAACCGGCGTGCCTTACGCCACACTGCTGGCGGTATTGATGATCCTGTCTTGTCTGGTGCAACTGGGGCCGTTGCCGGTGCTGATTCCGGCCATTATCTGGCTGTACTGGACGGGTGATTCAACCTGGGGCACGGTTCTGCTGGTCTGGAGCGGCGTAGTCGGAACGCTAGATAACGTTATTCGACCGATGCTGATTCGTATGGGTGCCGATTTGCCACTGATCCTGATTCTCTCCGGGGTCATCGGCGGACTGATTGCCTTCGGCATGATTGGTCTGTTTATCGGTCCAGTAGTGCTGGCCGTTTCCTGGCGTCTGTTCTCCGCCTGGGTAAACGAAGCCCCTGCGCCAGGTACCAATCCGGATGAAATCCTCGAAGAAATTGCTGAAATCGAACGCAATAAGTAATCCAACATCAGGCGGCAGCGCCGCCTGATTGTTTAACAATACTAATCAATCCTCCCTCTTTCGGGATTAGACCCAACCTCGCCCTTCTTTAAATAATCATTTGTGTCGCAAATTCTTTACAGTTTTTAAACTATTGAGATGAATCTGATCGACGTAAAAAATCACGATGCCTACTATTAGCACATGGCTTTAGATCAACACATTGATTTATAAGCATGGAAATCCCCTGAGTGAAACAACGAATTGCTGTGTGTAGTCTTTGCCCAACTCCCACGTTGGGCTTTTTTTTCGTTTAAAATCAGGGATGTCGTGCAATTGTAAGTATCCCGCATAATCGCGCCATTCACATTTAGAGATCCTCCTGCATAATCACTCTGCCAACAAAGGAGATCGCTATGCGTAAAGCCCGTTTTACTGAGCATCAGATCATTGCCGTAATTAAATCGGTTGAAGCCGGACGAACCGTTAAAGATGTCTGCCGGGAGGCCGATATCTCTGAAGCCACCTACTACAACTGGAAGTCCAGATACGGCGGCATGGAGGCTTCTGAAATTAAAAAGATCAAGGATCTTGAGGACGAGAATCGGCGTCTCAAACAGATGTTTGCCGACCTGAGCCTTGAGAACCGGGCGCTGAAAGACGTTATCGAAAAAAGCTTTAAAACCAGCCTTTAAGCGTGAGCTGGCCACTCATCTGATAACGATATTTGGACTCAGTATCCGTCAGGCCTGCCGGAGTCTGAACATGAGCAGAACGGTTTACCATTACCATCCGGATACCACGCGTGACGAACCCGTTATTGTCGCGTTGCAGGCAGTGGCAGAGCGATACCCACGGTACGGTTTTCCAAAACTTTTCCAGGTTCTGCGGCGGCAGGGATACCCGTGGAATCACAAAAGGATCCATCGTATTTATTGTCTGCTGAAGCTGAATTTTCGCCGTAAAGGCAAACAACGGTTGCCGGTGCGTAATCCCTCGCCACTGGCCACACCGGAAGCGCTGAACCAGAGCTGGTCTGTCGATTTTATGCCTGATGCTCTGGTCTGTGGCCGTCGTTTTCGCACGTTCAATGACGTTGATGACTTTAACCGTGAGGCATTGTCGATTGAAGTCGATCTGAATCTGCCAGCTTTGCGCGTGGTCCGTGTACTCGACAGGATCGCGGCTATCCGGTCATGCTACGCATGGATAATGGTCCGGAATTTATCTCACTTGCACTGGCTGAATGGGCAGAGCAACATGCAGTAAAACTGGAATTTATTCAGCCGGGTAAGCCGACGCAGAACGCTTTTATTGAGCGTTTTAACCGAACATACCGTACAGAAATACTCGATTTTTATCTGTTCAGAACGCTGAATGAAGTGCGGGAAATCACGGAAAGATGGGTGTCAGAATATAACCGTGAACGCCCGCATAAATCACTGAACAATATGACGCCGGAGGAATATCGGCAACACATTCATTTGGCCGGGATCTCAAAAAATGCCTGGAACTAAAACGGGTCTATTTACATAACCATTATTATATTAAAAGAATAAAGCGAGTTAGAAATTGAAATGTACAATACAGGCTACACCTGAACGCTGAAAAAAGAAAAGGGAATAGAAAACTCTCTATCCCCTCCTAAGTAACACCACCTATTCTCTCAGCGATTAATCCTCAGCGTAGCAAGGTTTATCTATCATTGCTGGATAATCAATTTTATTCATTTTTATTACACATGTCTTATTCTGACCATTTATTGCAGGAAAGAACAACCTAACCATTTTACCAGCAGTGTTTTTAAATCTTAGATGCCTGTCAGGTATGACATTAAAGTCAGTGGAATCTACAAGAGTTAACACATCATCCCCATAGTTCAACCTGCAATCTGTATTAGAGACACACTCACAAACCATAGAAGATAAAGTGTTATTTCCACCTAAGCTAAAGTGTAAAATGTGCACACCCTGTCCTAATATTTCATACAGTGGATTAATCCGCACAGAATCACCTACAAAATACTTCTTAAAGATATTAGCCATATCATCCCTGCTTATTGTTAACAGTATTGTTAATTACAATTGGATTAGCTGTATTAGTTGCTACATGCGGAGTGTTCAGAGCATTAGCATTTGGGTTGTTAACATCTGCCATAGTATTGATGGTTATGTCCTTGTCCAAATCCCATGCACTACCCTGTGCAAAGTCCAGAATCAAACCAAGAGGCGTTATTAGGTTCCCCCATAGCCAACCATTCAGATTATCGTTGATAGTGCCTGTAGTGGGCTGTGATGCATCTGTACGCTGCAAAGTAACCACATATGGAGCATCACCACGCTTTAGCGTCACCGTCGCAGGGGCTACGCCTTGCGCTACCTGTTCCCCATCATCGTTCTTTATGGTGTACATTGCTGGTGCATTAGTTTTGATTTGCACCTTCTGACTCTTGCCATCCATAATGGTACAGCAGGCAGACAGAGAGGAAGTAATAAGTAAAGCAGCCACTACTTTATTTAAGTTCATTTAATCATTTCCCTGAATAATTTCAGTGTGATGCAGTAAACAGATAACTCTGCATTGAATTATTAATACTAAATAATGCCCTATAAGGAAGAAACTTCCCCATAGAGCACTAAGCCCTAACCAGCAAAGAAACAATAATAAAAAGACACTCACTATAACAATTCAATATCAATTTAATTTATTACAAGTCACATCAGAATCACTGTGTCCCACATCGTTTACAAGAGCAGAAAAATCGCTTGTTAACTCATTCCAAAACATAGTAAAGGCTGTTTTGATACCATCAGGGCTATCTCTAAACACCCATAAACCATATGGCAACTCTAATAGTGGATGTTTATTTTCAGTGATAACTACAGACATAAAAAGACTCCTATCATCACTAAATTTACCAAAGAAAAAAGTATTAGTGAAAAAATCACTTTCTACTGATGATTGAGTAAGCCTCTCACCATCAACACCTACAGACTCTGGATAATTACGCATATTAAGCGTTAAAGAATCAGGTGTTGATGTAGTTGGGCTTTTGTGTTCAGTCCCCGTACAAATGGCTGTATTAATAGTTTCTTTAGAATCACACCCACAAAGAGCCAACACAATTAGCCCCATTACAATATTTTTCTTCATAATTAACTCACAACTGAATAGATAGAATAATTAAAGCTCAAAGAAATTAGCGTCTATGCCTCAATTCCTCTAGCCATTCATCAAAGCCAACTACAATAGCCAGGGTTCTATTGAGAACCCCCACCAGCAACACCATCTATAACGCTCTCTATCGCTCTGTAACGGGCTAAGGCTTACCCCCTAGCTTCTGCACTATCCAGCTTATCTAAAACGTCCTGAACGCCCTGCTTGAGCGTGTCAACCTGCTGACCTTCCATTGCCCCTAACCAATCATCAAGATTAAGAGCTTTCATCTGCTCCTCTGCTTCTCGCTCTATCTGCTCCATCTGCTCTTGCTTGAATCGTGCAAGTACAAGACTCTTAGCATTTGCAACATCAGCAGGGCTAACCATCTTTAACAGAGCATCATAGAAATAACGCTCACCCTTGCTAATGGTGAACACTTCTTCACTCTGCTTAACAGCCACAGGAGCAGCCTGTTTAGTTGTCTTAGCAGCTTTCAGCCCTAACCAGTTCTGTAGCTGTGCATAGGCAACTTTTCCACCTATATCTTCCACAGCCTTTACTATGTCATTAATGGTAATTTTCCCTTCATCAAGCAAAGGCTTTAGCTTTGCAGCCTCAGCTGCACGCTGCTCAGCAGGAACAGAAACATCTTTATCCCTAAACGCTGCACTTGTAGTAGCTGGCTTTGGTGCTGGCTGATTCTCTAACCAAACCCACGCCCTCCAGTTGCCAAGAGTTTTAAGATTGGCTGCTTGTTAATCAACTCTGTTTTATTGGTCATTACACTTTCCTCACATTAAGTACATTGAAGGGGCTACATATAAATAGCCCCAATATTAGTTATTAAGCTTGCCTGTCAATTTCAGAAAAAGATGAAAACACCCTTCCCATAAAATCAGATTGAGACATATCATTTAAACGCAAAATGCTTACATCCTTAGCTATTTCATAAGCAGCTACGCATTGCTCATCTATATCATCGCCACACTGATTAATAAGGCTGGCATACACAGAAAGCTTTTCTGGAGCGATGCGTGTAGAATCATTATCCATCAAAATAATAACAACAGATAAAACCTTAGATATTGCCTTGAACATTTTATTTACCTCTGTATTAACCCCCCCATGATTGGGGAGTCGCATTAAGCTCTTACAGGCTGCAGGGGTCAATATAGGCACTAAAAAGAACAGCACAAATACATTAAGTGGTGATGCATTATTATTCCCTGACCATTATTTGTTACTCGAAAATACCGTTTAAATACATACGGTTAGAATCGGTATGTGTTACGGTGTTTAACATACAAATAATATGTAAGGATGCTTTGCATTATTCAGTGTAATTATTGCTAATTGCGCGATAGAACAGCACTTAATAATAGTCACTATAGCTACACAATTATTAAGGAAAATTAGCAGAAAACCCTTATCGTGCAAGTGCTTACAGTGCTTTTGCACTGGACACTGAAAGAAAGAAATAAACATCACTCACTTAATCATTATGGGTAAAAGTAAGCATGCAAAGTAGAAACACTGCAATCATTGCACACGGCTCTTTAGCTAACGGCTCATTGCACAGGCTATTAACAGAGCTGTAGTGATGGTTAATAACGGATAACAACTTGTAATACACAAGTAATACATGGATGTGTATTAGTTGATAGTTCTAGCTCTTGCCACATAAGGATGTATGTAGATGGGGGTAAACTACACATCCGAACCGACAAACCCTGTTCTTACTATGACATTCTGTAAGAGATTCTAAGTAGTGTAAAAACAAAGGGTAGAATTGGGTGGGTTATTGATAGACACGCTTAGGGTGCAGTTGAAGGAAGCGGATTGTTAACATTGCACAACGTGCTGTTGCCTTCGCAGGCTCTGTCGTTTGAAAGGCAATCTCTATCGTGTTTTTGCCGTGCCGTTGACGCCACAAGTATCCTTTCTTTACGGAGTGCTGCAAGTGTGCAATTTTTGTGTTCATAGCTAAGCCTCATGATCTCTAGATTTTCACTGTAAGCCTCGTTATCTCTGGTTACCCATTTCCCACTGTGGGCTTTTTTTTCCTTCACACAACCAATCCTCCAGCCTTTCCGGGCAACACACCCCCTCTTCCTTCGGCGTACAACAAATAATATTGCACAAAATACTGTGACTCTCTTCAAGCCGAAATATCCACAGCAATGTTATTACTATTCCACCGTCTTTTATGAAGTGACCAAATAATGAACGCATTAGAACTACAGGCGATCCGCCATATTTTTGCTATGACGGTGGAAGAAAGCGCCAGTTATATCGCGCGCGATAACAATGTTGCCGCCTGGCAGCAATGGGAAAAGGGTGAAAGAGAAATTCCAGAAGACATCATCCGCATTTGTTCAGAAATGAAAGCAAGGAGGAAGTTAAGAATTAATGCAATTATCGACAAAATAAATAATCGTATCGGTAATAACACCATGCGTTTTTTCCCCGATCTGAACGCTTTTCAGGCGGTTTATCACCACGATGGTTTTCTCGACTGGAAAATCTATCAGTCGGCTGCTGTTGAACTCTATGCTCACGATCTCGAGCGTATGTGTTAAGAGATTGCAACGCCATACCTATTTAGCCTCTTCGCTGAGTAACTCATTATGAAAAACACCTATTTCTCCACTGCGATAGGGCTGTACCTAAATTACCTGGTGCACGGCATGGGGGTCATTCTGATGAGCCTCAATATGTCTTCGCTGGAACAACAGTGGCAAACCAATGCTGCGGGCGTCTCGATTGTTATTTCCTCACTCGGTATCGGCCGCTTAAGCGTTTTATTAGTGGCAGGGATGCTTTCCGATCGCTACGGTCGCAGACCATTTATTATCCTTGGTATGACCTGCTACCTGATTTTCTTTATTGGCATCATCAATACTCACAGTATTTTTCTTGCCTATGCTTTTGGTTTTTTAGCAGGAATGGCAAACAGTTTTCTCGATGCCGGAACCTATCCCAGCCTGATGGAGGCATTCCCCCGTTCCCCCAGCACAGCCAATATTTTGATAAAAGCCTTCGTCTCCAGCGGTCAGTTCCTGCTGCCGATGATCATCAGCCTGCTGGTGTGGAGCGAACTTTGGTTTGGCTGGTCCTTCCTGCTGGCGGCTGCCGTTATGATACTCAACGGCGTGTTTTTGTTTCGCTGTCGGTTTCCGCCACACCCCGGGCCTCATACCGTCATCCTGGCACAACCTGCTGAACGAGAAACCGCACAACCTGAACATCGTTGCTCCCTGCTCGACCTTGCCAGTTACACCCTATACGGCTACATCGCAATGGCAACATTTTACCTGGTAAGCCAGTGGCTGGCGCAATACGGACAGTTTGTCGCAGGAATGTCCTATACGTTATCTATCAAACTGTTAAGCATTTATACCTGCGGCTCTCTACTGTGCGTGCTGATCACCGCCCCGCTGGCGCGAAAAGCAGAACGCGCGACATCGATGCTGATGCTGTATACGTTTATCTCATTTGTCGCACTGCTGATGGTTTGTCTGCATCCGACACCCTACGTGGTCATTATCTTTGCGTTTGTCATCGGTTTTTCTTCCGCTGGGGGCGTTGTGCAAATCGGTTTAACGCTCATGGCCGCACGCTTTCCGCATGCGAAGGGCAAAGCGACCGGGATTTACTACAGCGCGGGCAGCATTGCGACCTTCACCATTCCATTGATAACAGCAAAACTCTCAGAAACCAGTATTGCTCACATCATGTGGTTTGATACTGGTATAGCCGCTGTTGGGTTCCTGTTGGCGTTGTTTATTGGTTATCGCAGCCACATCGCGTCAAAGCATCAGCTAAAAATGATACAAGCCGTAGAATAGCGTGGATGCAATATTGTTCCCCCCTTCTGCAAAATAATTGGCATATGTTTTAAAACATCAACAAAACACCGGCTGGCAGAGTTCAATTTCACAGTGTGTTATGCAATATACCTGGTAACTTAAACGCCATGCTATGTAGGCTCTGTGGCTGCTGCCCGGTATATTAATTACAAGGTCGCCGCAATTTAAACAATATCGACGAGCACAGAACAATTTTAAAATCCGCAAGGAGTTGTGAAAATGTCTCAAAGCAAGACCTTTAATACGCCATTTCTTTTGGCGATAACCTGTATTTATTTAAGTTATTTCCTACACGGCATTAGCGTCATTACACTGGCGCAAAATATGACCTCTCTTGCAGAAAAGTTTTCCACCGACAATGCAGGAATTGCCTATTTGATTTCAGGCATTGGTCTGGGACGACTGGTGAGCATATTATTCTTTGGCGTGCTCTCAGATAAATTTGGTCGTCGGGCTATCATTCTGTTAGGGGCTATTCTTTATATACTGTTCTTCTTCGGTATTCCCGCCAGCCCTAATCTGATGATTGCCTTTATTCTGGCCGTTTGCGTTGGCGTGGCAAACTCGGCACTGGATACCGGTGGGTACCCGGCGTTAATGGAATGCTTCCCTAAAGCCTCTGGCTCAGCCGTTATCCTGGTGAAAGCTATGGTCTCGTTTGGGCAGATGATCTACCCCATCGTCGTCAGCACCATGCTGCTCAACCATATCTGGTACGGTTATGCGGTCATTATCCCGGGTGCGTTGTTTGTAGTCATTACCCTGATGCTGCTAAAAAGTCGTTTCCCCAGCCAGATGGTGGATGCCGGCATCGCGAAAGATCTGCCACAGATGAACAGTAAACCATTGGTCTGGCTGGAAGGTGTGGCATCCGTCATGTTTGGTGTTGCTGCCTTTTCGACTTTTTACGTCATCGTGGTCTGGATGCCGAAATATGCGATGGCCTTTGCTGGCATGGCAGAATCCGACGCACTGAAAACAATCTCTTACTACAGTATGGGTTCGTTGGTCTGCGTATTTATCTTTGCCGCACTGTTGAAAAAATGGGTACGACCTATTTGGGCAAACGTATTTAACGCCGGACTGGCAACCATCACCGCAGCCGTGATCTATTTATACCCATCTCCGCTGGTATGTAACGCCGGTTCATTTCTCATTGGATTCTCTGCCGCTGGCGGTATTTTACAGCTCGGTGTATCGGTGATGTCAGAGTTCTTTCCCAAGAGCAAGGCCAAAGTCACCAGTATTTATATGATGATGGGTGGCGTAGCCAACTTTATTATCCCATTAATCACCGGATACCTCTCTAACATTGGTCTGCAATACATTATTTTGCTGGACCTTGCATTTGCTCTGTTGGCTTTTGTCACCGCCATCATCGTCTTTATTCGTTACTACCGCGTATTTGATATCCCCAAAAATGATGTGCGGTTGGGCGAGCGTTATTTTCAATAAATTGTTTAGAAGGAGTATTAAATGGACGTAACTGCAAAATATGAACTGATTGGTTTGATGGCCTACCCTATCAGACACAGTCTGTCGCCTGAAATGCAAAATAAGGCATTAGAAAAAGCGGGATTGCCATTCACTTACATGGCATTTGAAGTTGATAACTCAACGTTTGCTAATGCCATTGCCGGGCTGAAGGCCTTAAAGATGCGGGGTACCGGGGTCTCAATGCCCAACAAGCAGCTGGCATGTGAGTATGTTGATGAATTAACGCCTGCAGCCAAGCTGGTCGGCGCAATTAACACTATCGTCAATGATGATGGTTACCTGCGCGGTTACAATACCGATGGCACGGGCCATATTCGTGCAATTAAGGAAAGTGGTTTCGATATCAAAGGTAAAACCATGGTACTGTTGGGCGCAGGCGGTGCGTCGACGGCTATTGGTGCACAGGCAGCGATTGAAGGCATCAAAGAAATTAAACTCTTTAACCGCCAGGATGAGTTTTTTGCCAAAGCGCAGGAGTTTGCCAAACGCGTCAATGAAAACACCGACTGCGTGGTCACCGTTATCGATCTCGCCGATCGCCAGGCTTTTGCTGACGCACTTGCCAGCGCAGATATTTTGACCAACGGCACTAAAGTCGGCATGAAGCCGCTGGAAAATGAATCTCTCGTGACCGACGCTTCCCTGCTGCGTCCGGAACTGCTGGTAACCGAATGCGTCTACAACCCGCATATGACCAAATTATTGCAGCAGGCACAAAGTGCTGGTTGCAAAACAATTGATGGTTACGGCATGTTGTTGTGGCAAGGGGCTGAACAGTTCAAGCTCTGGACCGGGAAAGATTTCCCACTGGAGTATGTGAAACAGGTTATGGGTTTTGCCGCCTGACGGGCAAGCATTTGTACAATAGTTAAAGGGTAATCAATGAAAACCGTAACCGTAAAAAACCTCGTTATTGGCGAGGGTGCGCCGAAGATCATTGTCTCGCTGATGGGTAAAGACATCGCCACGGTAAAAAGCGAAGCGCTGGCCTATCGCGAAGCGGATTTCGACATTCTGGAATGGCGCGTAGACCATTTCGCCGATGTCTCTTCCATTGAGGCGGTGTTGGAAGCTGCGCGCACCATCCGCGATGTGATGGCTGACAAACCACTGCTTTTCACCTTCCGTAGCGCCAAAGAAGGCGGTGAACAGGCTCTGTCTGTCGAGCACTATATTGCACTTAACCGCGCGGCGGTAGACAGCAGTCTGGTGGATATGATCGATCTGGAACTGTTTACCGGTGACGAACTGGTCAAAGCGACCGTCGAGCATGCGCATGCGAAAAATGTCTTTGTGATTATGTCCAATCACGATTTTCATAAGACACCAGCCGCGGAAGAGATTGTCCAGCGCCTGCGTAAAATGCAGGAACTTGGTGCAGATATCCCGAAGATTGCCTTGATGCCGCAAAATAAAACGGATGTTCTGACGCTGCTTAGTGCCACGCTGGAAATGCAAGAACGCTATGCCGATCGCCCGATAATCACCATGTCGATGGCTAAAACAGGGGTGATTTCACGTCTGTCTGGTGAGGTTTTCGGTTCAGCGGCAACCTTTGGGGCAGTAAAAAAAGCCTCCGCACCAGGACAAATTTCGGTCACCGACCTGCGTACTGTATTGACAATATTGCATCAGGCTTAATTACAGATATATCCATATAAATATCAGTAATGCCCTAGCCCAGATATTCGTCTAACCACGGATATCTGGCCGGTAATTAAGCGTTATTAAATAACTCACAATATTATTGTCGAATATAGCGACAGGTAGTCGCACGCATATAATCTGGAGTTCACATGAAATTTTCAAGGCCAAATCGTATAGATGGTCGGGTACCCGTATTATCCGCTGCAGATGCAGTCAATTATATTCCTGATGAAGCAACGCTTTGTGTATTAGGTGCTGGAGGGGGTATTCTCGAAGCAACAACATTAATTAATGCACTGGCTGAAAAATATAAAAACTCACAGTTACCGCGAAATTTAGCGTTGATTAGTCCTACAGGTTTGGGTGACCGTGCCGACCGGGGAATTAGCCCACTGGCACAGGAAGGTTTAGTCAAATGGGCATTATGCGGACACTGGGGACAATCACCGCGAATCTCCGATCTGGCTGAACAAAATAAAATTGCCGCCTATAACTATCCTCAGGGCGTATTAACCCAAACCCTGCGTGCATCGGCGGCTCACCAGCCGGGGATCCTGAGTGATATCGGCATCGGTACATTTGTTGACCCTCGCCAACAGGGCGGTAAGCTGAATGAAGTGACCACCGAAGATCTGATCAAATTGGTGGAAATTGATAACAAAGAGTACCTGTATTACAAAGCCATTGCGCCAAACATCGCCTTTATTCGCGCCACCACTTGCGACAGTGAAGGCTACGCCACCTTTGAAGATGAGGTGATGTATCTTGATGCGCTGGTGATTGCTCAGTCCGTACACAATAACGGTGGCATCGTTATGATGCAGGTGCAAAAGATGGTGAAGAAAGCCACGTTGCATCCGAAATCGGTGCGTATTCCCGGCTATCTGGTCGATATTGTGGTCATCGACCCCGACCAAACGCAACTGTATGGTGGCGCGCCGGTTAACCGCTTTATCTCTGGCGATTTTGTTCTCGATGACAGCCAACAGACTGCCCTGCCGCTCAATCAGCGTAAACTGGTGGCCAGACGCGCCCTGTTTGAAATGCGCAAAGGTGCGGTCGGCAACGTTGGTGTAGGCATTGCCGATGGCATTGGCCTCGTCGCGCGCGAAGAAGGCTGTGCTGACGATTTTATTCTGACAGTCGAAACGGGTCCGATTGGCGGCATCACCTCTCAAGGTATTGCTTTCGGCGCCAACGTCAACACCCGCGCCATTCTGGATATGACCTCCCAGTTTGACTTCTATCACGGTGGTGGACTGGACGTGTGCTATTTAAGTTTTGCCGAAGTCGATCGCCACGGCAACGTCGGCGTACACAAATTCAATGGCAAAATCATGGGTACCGGCGGTTTTATCGATATTAGCGCCACCTCCAAAAAAATTATTTTCTGCGGCACGTTAACTGCCGGAAGTCTGAAAACGGAAGTTGCCGATGGCAAGTTAAATATCGTGCAGGAAGGTCGGGTGAAAAAATTCGTCAACGAATTACCTGAAGTGACTTTCAGCGGAAAAATTGCTCTCGAACGTGGACTTGATGTGCGTTACATCACTGAACGCGCTGTCTTTACGTTAAAAGCAGATGGTCTTCATTTAATCGAAATTGCACCGGGAGTCTCTTTACAGGAAGACATTCTGGACAAGATGGATTTCACGCCAATTATTTCGCCAAATCTGAAGCTGATGGACGAAAGATTATTTATCGATGCCTCGATGGGTTTTGTATTACCCGACGCCGCCAATTAAAAGGAGTACCCTGATGGACTTTTCTTTAACTGAAGAACAAGAACTGCTGCTTGCCAGTATTCGAGAACTGATTACCAGCAATTTCCCGGAAGAATATTTCCGTACCTGCGATCAGACGGCGACCTACCCGAAAGAGTTTATGCGTGCCCTGGCGGACAACGGTATTTCGATGCTGGGCGTTCCGGAAGAGTTTGGTGGCATCCCGGCGGATTACGTCACACAGATGCTGGCACTGATGGAAGTTTCAAAATGCGGCGCACCCGCTTTTTTGATCACTAACGGTCAGTGCATTCACAGTATGCGTCGTTTTGGATCCGCTGAACAGCTGCGTAAGACCGCAGAAAGCACCATGGAAACGGGCGATCCAGCGTATGCGCTAGCATTAACCGAACCGGGAGCTGGCTCCGACAACAACAGCGCGACCACCAGCTACACTCGCAAAAACGGTAAGGTCTATCTCAACGGGCAGAAAACCTTTATCACCGGCGCGAAAGAGTATCCCTATATGCTGGTACTGGCCCGCGATCCAGAGCCAAAAGATCCGAAAAAAGCCTTTACGCTGTGGTGGGTCGATTCGAAAAAACCCGGCATTAAGGTTAATCCGCTGCACAAAATCGGCTGGCATATGCTCAGCACCTGCGAAGTTTATCTTGATGACGTCGAAGTGGACGAAAGCGATATGGTCGGAGAGGAAGGCATGGGTTTCCTCAACGTCATGTACAACTTCGAAATGGAACGTTTGATCAACGCTGCACGCAGTACCGGTTTTGCTGAATGCGCCTTCGAAGATGCCGCCCGTTACGCCAACCAGCGCATCGCATTCGGTAAGCCAATTGGTCACAATCAGATGATCCAGGAAAAACTGGCGCTGATGGCGATTAAAATCGATAACATGCGCAATATGGTGTTAAAAGTCGCCTGGCAGGCCGATCAGGAACAGTCTCTGCGCACCAGTGCAGCGCTGGCAAAACTGTATTGTGCACGTACTGCAATGGAAGTGATTGATGACGCCATTCAGATTATGGGTGGGCTGGGTTACACCGACGAAGCACGCGTTTCCCGCTTCTGGCGTGATGTCCGCTGTGAACGCATTGGCGGTGGTACAGATGAAATCATGATTTACGTCGCGGGTCGCCAAATCCTGAAAGATTATCAGAATAAGTAAGCAGTAATGCTTGCCGGATAGCGCAAATGCGTTATCCGGCACGAGCCAGGTTAATCATATTTCTGGCATCAAACATTCCTGTTCTACAAGGTTATTTTTAAACTGCTTACGATAATCGCTGGGGGTACAACCCACATGCCGCTGAAAGAGTTTGGCAAAGTGATCGACATTTTCATACCCTACCCGCCAGGAAATTTCTGCCAACGAGGACTCCGTATTCGTCAGGGCAAATTTTGCCTCTGTCATTCGCCGCTGAATCACATAATTAATCGGCGAAATACGATACTCCTTAGTAAACTCGTGACAGATATAGCTCACGCTGGCACGAAATTTCTTAGACAACTGTTCCAGCGTAATTTTCTCTCGGAAATTGTTATTTAAATAAACCAACACATCTTTAATTAAGATATCTTTTTTAATATATCCCTGCTCAGAACGATAAGCATTTTTAAAGTTTTCGTAATATAAAACGGTTAATGCATAAGCGAAGGCGTCATAAGCGGAAGACGTCAGGTTATTCTTGCTCTGCGGGATCATAACACTCAGTTCATTAAAGATACTTTTAATAACCTCTTTGCCCTGGCTAACGCTAATAACCGGACACGAGTGCATCTGCAAGAGTTGGTTCTCCTGCCAGTCGTTGAAACGAAAGCCGTAGAGCGCACAGGTGTAAGTGGTTGCAGGTGCGCTGCTATCGGAAGCAACCGCATGTAACCGCCCTTGTTCTATCACTACGATGTCACCCGCATGTGCGACATACAGCGAAGAGTCGATAATTAGCCTTGCGACACCTTTTTTTACATAGATAAGCTCTGTTTCATTGTCATGAACATGATGACCCGACTCCCAGTTAGGATCATCACTGATGACGAATCGCGAAAATCTCGGGGTTTTTCCCTGTTCAAAAAGGGTCTCCATGGCATTATCAAAACAGCGTTGATACATGACAACCTCCACCGAAAGGCAGTAATTTTGCGGATAATTAATATCGAAAAGTAAAAACGATGAAGACGTTATACAACGTTATTCTGTCCAGGCGAAACAAAATTATTTGCGTCGTCTGCAAGATGACACCTCCAACTTCAGCACGCTGCTCGCACAAATTGTTTTTATTTTAAAATAACAGGAAAGTGTAAATGTTATTAAGTCAGCAATAATAATTTACACACCAGAAACAAAGTGCATGCAGAAACGGATAAAAATATGATCCATTTCTCAAAAAAACGTCTCGATTTTATTTCCATATTTATCACTTTAACACCCGACGTCGTCTTTACGTTCATAAACTCAGCATTCCTAAAGTCCTTTTTTTTGCAAGATTGTTGGGAATGAAAACAGATTGCCCCGTCGAAAACAGTCCCCCTCTGCCGCACACTATTTTCAGTCAATTTTCCCTACTGTTGATGATGTCACTCCCCGTCATCATCCACACGAGAATCACTGGAGATGCCATGAAACTAATAACCTGCTTTAAGTTGGTGCCTGAAGAACAGGACATTGTTGTTACCCCAGAACGTTCGCTTAACTTTGACCGGGCCGATGCCAAAATCAGTCAGTTTGATTTGAATGCAATAGAGGCCGCGACGCAACTTAGTGCGGAAGGTGATGAAATCGTCGCCTTAACGGTTGGCGGCTCGCTACTGCAAAACTCCAAAGTGCGTAAAGACGTACTGTCCCGCGGGCCGGACAGTTTGTTTATGGTGCAGGATCCCCAACTGGAGCATTCATTACCGCGAGACACGGCTCAGGCGCTGGCCTGCGCGGCCAAAAACATTGAATTCGACCTGATGCTGTTCGGCGAAGGGTCTGGAGACATCTACGCCCAGCAGGTTGGCTTACTGGTTGGCGAACTCTTACAACTTCCGGTGATTAACGCCGTCAGCAACATCCAACGTAACGGCGATCGCATTGTGGTTGAACGTACGCTGGAAGACGAAGTTGAAGTGATTGAACTGCCGCTCCCCGCCGTGCTGTGCGTAACCTCGGATATCAACACGCCGCGTATTCCCTCGATGAAAGCCATTCTGGGCGCAGGTAAAAAACCGGTCACACCGTGGCAAGCCAGCGATATTGGCTGGACACCTGCCTCACCGTTAGCAGAACTGGTGAGCCTCACCGTTCCGCCACAAACAGAACGTAAGCACATCATTCTGGAAAACGACTCAGCAGAAGCCATCGCCGAGCTGGCTGAGCATCTGAAAAAAGCCCTGAACTAAGCCCAACGGAGAGAAATTATCATGAGTAAATTAGCTAACGTATGGGTGTTCAGCGATAACGTAGAACGCTATGCAGAATTAATGGCCGGCGCACGCCTGTGGGGTGAACAGGTACACCTTATTGTACAAGGCAACGAACAGGCCAATCAGGTTAAACCTCTGGGTGCCGATAAGATTGTCGTGCTTGAAACAACGTCTGGTTTACAGCGTGTTGAAAATTTCGCCGAGACCATCGCCGCCCTGATACAAGAACATACCGGACTATTGCTGATGCCAGCGACTAAACGCGCTAAATCCCTTGGTGCGCGGTTAAGTATTCAGCTCAATGCAGCGATGGTAAATGACGCCACGTCGGTAACGCTTGATGATGGCTCACTGTTCGCAGAACACCGTATGTACGGTGGCCTGGCATTCGGCAAAGAAAAAATCAAAACAACTCAGGCAATTATCACCCTTGCCCCAGGCGTACTTGAACCGGTAGAGGCTAATGCTTCACATACCTGCCCTGTTGTCTCTGCACCTTACATCGCACCACACCATGAAATTATGTGCCAGGAACGTCGCGCCAAATCCGTGAGCAGCGTGGATCTCAGCAAAGCCAAACGTGTGGTGGGTGTGGGCCGCGGCCTGGTTGCGCAAAACGATCTGGAGATGGTGCACCAGTTGGCATCTGTACTGGGTGCAGAAGTGGGTTGTTCACGACCGATTGCCGAAGGCGAAAACTGGATGGAACGCGAACGCTACATCGGCGTTTCTGGCGTGTTACTGAAATCGGACCTTTACCTCACCCTCGGCATTTCAGGACAAATTCAGCATATGGTTGGCGGTAACGGCGCGAAAGTCATTGTTGCCATCAACAAAGATAAGAAAGCCCCTATTTTCAATTATGCCGATTACGGACTGGTCGGCGACATCTACAAAGTCGTTCCGGCTCTTATCGAGCATCTCAGCCGCTAACCCCCACATTTAACGCACATATCCCGCTGCCCTCGCAGCGGGAAGGGAGCATAAAGCATGTCAGATGAAAAATTTGATGCCATTGTGGTCGGTGCTGGCGTGGCGGGTACGGTTGCAGGCTACGTGATGGCTCAGGCCGGACTGGACGTACTGGTCATCGAGCGCGGTAACAGTGCTGGTAGTAAAAATATGACCGGCGGAAGACTCTATGCACATAGTCTTGAGCGCATCATGCCGGGGTTCGCGCAGGAAGCGCCGCTCGAGCGTAAAGTCACCCGCGAAAAAATCTCCTTTCTGACCGAAGAAAGCGCCGTCACTCTCGATTTCCATCGTGAAAAAGCTGACGCACCAACGCAGGATTCGTATACCGTTTTGCGCAACAGACTTGACCCATGGCTAATGGATAAGGCGGAACAAGCTGGCGTGCAGTTCATCCCCGGCGTGCGCGTCGATGCCCTGATCCGCGAAGGTAATAAGGTTACCGGAGTTCAGGCCGGTGACGATATCCTGGAAGCCAATATTGTCATCCTTGCCGATGGCGTCAACTCTATGCTGGGGCGTTCCCTGGGGATGGTTCCGCCCTCTTCTGCACATCACTATGCCGTTGGCGTAAAAGAGCTGATCGGCTTACCTCCAGCGGTCATTGCAGATCGCTTCAATCTTTCAGGTAATGAAGGCGCGGCCTGGCTGTTTGCAGGCTCACCGTCTGATGGGTTGATGGGAGGCGGATTTTTGTATACCAACCAGGACTCCATCTCTCTGGGTCTGGTGTGTGGTCTGGGGGATATTGCCCATGCCACAAAAAGCATTCCACAAATGCTGGAAGACTTTAAACAACATCCAACTATTCGGCCATTGATTGCCGGTGGAGAACTACTGGAATATTCCGCGCATATGGTGCCGGAAGGCGGTCTGGCAATGGTTCCAAAGTTGGTCGATGACGGTGTGATGATCGTGGGCGATGCCGCCGGTTTCTGTTTGAACCTGGGTTTCACGGTGCGAGGTATGGATTTGGCCATCGCTTCCGCAGAAGCCGCTGCCCAAACAGCTATTGCAGCAAAAGAACGCCAGGATTTCTCTGCCAGTAGCCTGATGGGCTACAAGCGCGCGCTCGAACAGGGCTGTGTGATGCGTGATTTACAGCATTTTCGCAAGATCCCGGCGTTAATGGAAAACCCACGGCTGTTCACTCAGTATCCGCGTATGGTGGCCGACATCATGAGCGATATGTTCACCGTTGACGGACGTCCAAATCAACCGGTTCGCAAGATGATTATGTCCCACGCAAAACAAATCGGGCTGATGAACTTACTGAAAGACGGTATCAAGGGGGCAACTGCACTATGAATCAGGACAATACCGTTAACGTTGACGTCAAACTGGGCGTCAATAAATTCAATGTCGATGAAGGCCACCCGCACATCATCCTGGCCGAACATCCAGACCTTAATGAATTTCGCAAGCTGCTGAAAGCCTGCCCCGCCGGGCTGTATAAGCAGGACGAGAGTGGAAACATTCATTTTGATTCTGCTGGTTGCCTGGAGTGCGGAACGTGTCGAGTACTGTGCGGCGACACAATCCTCGACCAATGGGAATATCCGGTCGGAACATTTGGCGTTGATTTTCGCTACGGCTAATGGATTTTGCCTGTAGTACACCGGATCGGCCACGCCGGCCATCCGGTCAGATGTATGCCGAAATCATCCTGGGAATAACTTCATGAGTATCACACTAACGTTTAACGCCGAACGCCGCGAAGTCTGGCGGCAACAGGGTTTATGGGGAGATGCTTCGCTTGGCGATTACTGGAACCAAACTGCCAGAGCCATGCCAGATAAAATCGCCGTGGTTGATAACCATGGCGCTTCATACACCTATGCCGCACTCGACAGCGCGGCCAGCAGTCTGGCAACCTGGTTTTTAGCCTGCGGTATTCAACCCGGCGATCGCATTGCCTTCCAGTTACCGGGCTGGTGCGAGTTTACGATTATCTACCTGGCCTGCCTGAAAACCGGGGCCGTTTCCGTACCGCTGCTGCCAGCGTGGCGTGAAGCCGAGCTGGTATGGGTGCTAAATAAGTGCAAAGCGAAGATTTTTTTCGCACCGACGCTGTTTAAACAGACCCGACCGGTCGATCTGATCCTCCCCTTACAAAACCAGTTGCCGCATCTGCAACAGATCGTTGCCGTGGATAAACTGGCTCCGGCAACTACCTCGCTGGCGCTCAGTCAACTGCTTTTAGCTCCGCCTTTAACCCAGACGACTAATGTTCACGCCGATGAACTGGCGGCGGTGTTGTTTACCTCCGGTACCGAGGGAATGCCAAAAGGCGTAATGCTGACCCACAACAACATCCTTGCCAGCGAGCGCGCCTACTGTGCCCGCCTCAATCTCACCTGGCAGGATGTGTTTTTGACGCCCGCACCACTGGGACACGCTACCGGTTTTCTGCATGGCGTTACTGCACCGTTTTTAATCGGCGCACGCAGCGTATTGTTAGATATTTTCACCCCAACCGCCTGTCTTGAACTGCTGGAGCAACAACGCTGTACCTGTGTGCTCGGCGCAACGCCCTTCGTCTACGACATGTTGTGTAGCATGGAAAAACGACCACGCGATCTCTCATCGCTACGCTTTTTCTTATGTGGGGGCACAACCATTCCACAGAAGATTGCCCGTGACTGCCAGCAGCTCGGCATAAAATTATTAAGCATTTATGGCTCGACAGAGAGTTCACCGCATGCGCTGGTCAATCTCGATGATTCGCTTTCTCGCATGATGAATACCGACGGATATGCTGCTGCAGGCGTCGAAATTAAAGTGGTCGACGAAGCACGCAATACGTTGCCCGCGGGGGTAGAAGGTGAAGAAGCTTCGCGTGGTCCCAATGTGTTTATGGGCTACCTCGATGAACCCGAACTCACCGCCCGCGCGCTGGATCAAGACGGCTGGTATTACAGCGGCGACTTATGCCGAATGGACGATGCGGGGTACATCAAAATCACCGGACGGAAAAAAGATATCATTGTCCGCGGTGGAGAAAACATCAGCAGCCGCGAAGTTGAGGATATTTTATTGCAGCATCCTCGCATTCACGATGCCTGTGTTGTCGCGATGCCGGACGAACGGTTAGGTGAAAGGTCGTGTGCTTACGTGGTTCTAAAACCTCCGCATCATTCGTTGTCGCTGGAATCAGTGGTGGCATTTTTTAGCCGCAAGCGGGTGGCAAAGTACAAATACCCTGAGCACATTGTGATCGTGGAGAAATTACCGCGCACGGCGTCAGGTAAAGTACAAAAATACCAGCTTCGTCAGGATATTATTCAGCGTTTGAGCGTGGAGAGTATTACAGGATAAAGCGCCGGATGGCGATGCTCACGCATCTTATCCGGCCTACGTTGAATAGGCCGGATAAGGCATGATATTACTTGTTCAGTTCAGCCAGACTCAGCCAGGTTTGTACGACGGTGTCCGGGTTCAGCGACAGACTGTCGATCCCCTCTTCCATCAGCCAGGCCGCGAAGTCTTCGTGGTCAGAAGGTCCCTGGCCGCAAATACCCACGTATTTACCCTGTTTCTTGGCAGCACGAATCGCCATCGACAGCAGCGCTTTCACCGCGTCGTTACGCTCATCAAACAGTTCAGAAACCACACCAGAGTCACGATCCAGACCCAGCGCCAGCTGCGTCATGTCGTTTGAGCCGATGGAGAAGCCGTCGAAGTACTCGAGGAACTGCTCGGCCAGCAAGGCGTTAGACGGGATCTCACACATCATGATGATCTTCAGTCCGTTCTCGCCGCGTTTCAGCCCCTGGCGTGCCAGCTCTTCCACCACCGCTTTCGCCTGGGCAACGGTACGTACAAACGGTACCATCACTTCAACGTTAGTCAGGCCCATGTCGTTACGGACACGTTTTACTGCGTCGCATTCCAGCGCGAAGCAGTCGCGGAAGCTGTCGGCAACATAACGGCCCGCCCCACGGAAGCCCAGCATCGGGTTCTCTTCATGCGGTTCATAACGCTCACCGCCGACCAGGTTGGCATATTCGTTGGACTTAAAGTCCGACATACGCACGATGACGCGTTTTGGATAAAACGCCGCACCCAGCGTCGCGATCCCTTCCGTCAGACGACCGACATAGAATTCACGCGGAGAATCGAAACCTTTCATCATGGCGCGGATTTCATTTTGCAGCTCAGGCGTCTGGTCATCGAACTCCAGCAGCGCACGCGGGTGTACGCCAATCATGCGGTTGATGATAAATTCCAGACGCGCCAGGCCGACGCCTTCGTTTGGCAGACAGGCGAAGTCGAAAGCCCGGTCCGGGTTACCGACGTTCATCATCACCTTCAACGGCAGATCCGGCATGGTCTCCACGCTGGAACTCTTCACGCTAAAGTCGAGCATGTCAGCGTAAACATAACCGGTATCGCCTTCGGCACAGGAGACAGTTACCTTCTCACCATCTTTCATGCGCTCGGTCGCATCGCCACAGCCCACCACGGCCGGGATCCCCAGTTCACGGGCAATGATTGCCGCGTGACAGGTACGACCGCCACGGTTAGTGACAATTGCTGCCGCTTTCTTCATGATCGGTTCCCAGTCCGGGTCGGTCATGTCGGTAACCAGTACGTCGCCTGGTTCGATGCGGTTCATTTCGCTGATGTCATGAATGACTTTGACCGGACCCGCGCCAATGCGGTGGCCGATGGCGCGACCTTCAGCAATAATTTTACCCTGAGCATGCAGCGTATAACGCTCCATCACCTGACCGCGAGAGCGCACGGTTTCCGGACGCGCCTGAACAATGAACAGCTTGCCGGTATGACCGTCTTTCGCCCATTCGATGTCCATTGGACGACCGTAGTGCTTCTCGATCTGCACCGCTTGCTTGGCCAGTTCCTGCACTTCTTCGTTAGTCAGGGAGAAAATGTCGCGTTGTTCCTGCGGGACATCTTCAATGGTCACCTGCTTACCGTGTTCCTGGGTCGGCGCGTAAATCATGCGGATTTTTTTCGATCCCATTGTGCGACGGACGATCGCCGGACGGTTAGCCGCCAGGGTCGGTTTGTGCACGTAGAATTCATCCGGGTTAACGGCGCCCTGCACGACCATTTCGCCCAAGCCCCAGGCGGACGTGATAAAGACAACCTGGTCGAAACCGGATTCGGTATCGATGGAGAACATTACGCCTGAGGACGCGAGGTCAGAACGCACCATCCGCTGAACGCCAGCAGAAAGTGCGACGCCACGGTGGTCATAGCCCTGGTGAACACGATAAGAGATCGCGCGGTCGTTAAACAGCGAGGCAAATACGTGTTTGATGGCAACCAGTACGGCATCAAATCCCTGGACGTTGAGGAAGGTTTCCTGCTGACCGGCAAATGACGCATCTGGCATATCTTCTGCGGTAGCGGAAGAACGCACGGCAAAAGAGGCATTGGCATCGTCCGCTGACAGCTGCGCGTAGGCATCGCGGACGGCATTTTCCAGCTCGGGCTGGAAAGGAGTGTCGATAATCCACTGGCGGATCTGTGCCCCGGCTTTCGCAAGCTCAGTGACATCGTCGATATCCGTTTTATCCAGCAGCTCATAAATGCGCTGGTTTACACCGCTCTGGTCCAGAAACTGGTTAAACGCATCGGCGGTCGTTGCAAAACCATTCGGTACGGAAACACCCATACCTGAAAGGTTAGTAATCATTTCACCCAGGGAGGCATTTTTGCCTCCAACTCTGTCTACATCATTCATGCCGAGTTGGTTATACCAAAGCACCAGCGGTGACGAGCCATTGTTGGACATCGAACAATCCTTATATATGAACGAGGTTAGGAAACTCAATTTTGCGTAATTATCTTGGCATATTTACTCCGGCGAAAAAAACGGTGAATCGTTCAAGCAACTTTATTTTTTATTTTTTCAGATTGTTTCCGCATTTGCGCAAACCCGCGAGCCACACGGGATCACCACAAAAATGACCGGTATAAACATTTGTTCCGAAAAATGAAATGCACTTTTCATTAAATATAAAAATACCGTTTCATTTTATAAAATAGATGCCGCAATATTCGCTTCTGGCGAATTTTAATTTATGCTTTCAGAGAATTATATCTGCCCCAGGATGAGCAAAATGGATAATGCTGTTGATCGTCACGTATTTTATATTTCTGATGGTACGGCCATCACCGCCGAGGTATTGGGTCACGCGGTGATGTCGCAATTTCCGGTCACGATCAGCAGCATTACGCTGCCGTTTGTGGAAAATGAGAGTCGTGCGCGCGCGGTTAAAGACCAGATTGACGCTATCTACCAACAAACTGGCGTGCGCCCTTTAGTGTTTTACTCCATCGTCCTGCCGGAAATTCGCTCGATCATTCTGCAAAGCGAAGGGTTTTGTCAGGATATCGTGCAGGCATTGGTTGCCCCACTGCAGCACGAGATGAAACTCGACCCTACGCCTATCGCCCACCGCACGCACGGTCTGAATCCTGGTAACCTCAACAAGTACGACGCGCGCATTGCTGCCATTGACTACACCCTCGCCCACGACGACGGTATTTCGTTGCGCAACCTCGATCAGGCGCAGGTGATCCTGCTCGGCGTTTCCCGTTGCGGCAAAACCCCGACCAGTTTGTATCTGGCCATGCAGTTTGGTATCCGCGCGGCCAACTACCCCTTTATTGCCGATGATATGGATAATCTGGTGCTGCCCACCTCCCTGAAGCCGTTGCAGCATAAGCTGTTCGGTCTGACTATCGACCCTGAGCGCCTGGCGGCCATCCGCGAAGAACGCCGTGAGAACAGCCGTTACGCCTCACTGCGTCAGTGCCGTATGGAAGTTGCTGAGGTGGAAGCGCTTTATCGGAAAAACCAGATCCCCTGGCTGAACAGTACCAATTACTCGGTAGAAGAGATTGCTACCAAGATCCTCGATATCATGGGACTGAATCGCCGCATGTACTAGAATGCTAGTGCATTGGTTCGATTTTTTGTTATTATGCTCGCCACCAGGCAGGATGAGTGTGATATTGTGATGTACATCACTTCCCGGTAGTCCTGCCGTTGAAGCAACAAATTTCTGAGACAAGTAATGAACAGAACCGATGAACTCCGTACTGCGCGTATTGACAACCTGGTCACTCCAGCAGAGCTTGCGCAACGGCATCCTGTTTCGTCCTCCGTCGCCCGTCATGTTACGGACTCCCGACGTCGGATAGAAAAAATTTTAAATGGTGAAGACCCCCGTTTACTGGTGATCGTAGGTCCCTGCTCGATTCACGATCTTGATGCCGCGATGGAATACGCGACACGGTTACAGGCGCTGCGCACTAAGCACCAGGCGCGTCTGGAAATCGTGATGCGTACCTATTTTGAAAAACCACGCACCGTCGTAGGCTGGAAAGGCCTGATTTCCGACCCGGATTTGAATGGCAGTTATCGTGTGAACCACGGTATTGAACTGGCGCGAAAACTGCTGTTGCAGGTCAACGAACTGGGCGTCCCCACGGCGACTGAATTCCTCGACATGGTGACCGGCCAGTTTATTGCTGATTTAATCAGTTGGGGAGCTATTGGCGCGCGCACCACCGAAAGTCAGATCCATCGTGAAATGGCCTCCGCGCTCTCCTGCCCGGTTGGCTTTAAGAACGGAACGGATGGCAACACGCGCATCGCCGTCGATGCGATTCGCGCCTCCCGCGCCAGTCACATGTTCCTCTCGCCGGATAAAACCGGCCAGATGACCATTTATCAGACCAGCGGTAACCCTTACGGGCATATCATCATGCGTGGCGGTAAAAAGCCGAATTATTATGCTGAAGATATTGCTGCCGCCTGCGATACCCTGCACGAATTTTCCCTGCCTGAGCATCTGGTGGTCGATTTTAGCCACGGTAATTGCCAGAAGCAGCATCGCCGTCAGTTGGACGTTTGTGATGATGTATGCCAGCAAATTCGCAATGGTTCGACGGCGATTGCCGGGATTATGGCGGAGAGTTTCCTGCGTGAAGGTACGCAAAAAATCGTTAGCGGCCAGCCGCTGGTTTACGGTCAGTCCATTACCGACCCGTGCCTGAACTGGGAAGATACTGAACTGTTGGTTGAAAAACTCGCCTCTGCGGTTGATAGCCGTTTTTAATGCTGTTCGCCGGGCAATATCAGCTTGCCCGGCGCTAATCCCTTGTTTTTCCCTTGCTTATTGCGCAAAAAACGTTCTCGTCACAATTATTTCACAAAAACGCTTGCCGCAAATTTGTAGTTTGATGATAATGATTATCATTGTTACATTGATTGTTATTTTTAAACACTATGTCACGTATGGATAACATAACGGCAACGCCCGCAAAAGACAAAACACCGCCTTTCGTCGCGCCAAACGAGCGACGAATTGACAGTAAAACCCTGCTTGGTAACGAAGGACGCGTGATCATAGAACATGATGGTCAGCACTACCTGCTGCGCCAGACACAAGCCGGAAAACTCATTCTGACTAAATAAACAACACATTTCGCCAGCCACCCAGGTCATACCCAGGCAGCCAGCGCTTTTCGATTTCCTAATGGAGAGTTGCTATGCCTTACCTGCACACCGCTTCCCTGCGCCCATCGCTGTTGGCGCTGGCGATTATCAGTAACCTGCCCGCCGTCGCCTGGGCGGCGGTCGAGGATATGACCGTTACCGCCACCGGCAATGCCCGTAGCGCCTTTGAAGCGCCAATGATGGTTAGCGTCATTGACGCCACCGCCCCAGAAAACCAAACCGCCAGCTCCGCTGCCGACCTGTTACGTAAGGTTCCAGGCCTGACCCTTGACGGTACGGGCCGTACCAACGGCCAGGACGTGAATCTGCGCGGCTATGATCGACGCGGAGTTCTGGTACTGGTTGACGGCGTTCGTCAGGGAACCGACACCGGACACCTGAACAGCACCTTCCTCGACCCGGCGCTTATCAAACGCATCGAAGTCGTGCGTGGCCCTTCCGCACTACTGTACGGTAGCGGCGCGCTAGGCGGCGTGATCGCCTATGACACTGCAGATGCCAAAGATCTACTGGAAGTCGGGCAAAACAGCGGTTATCGCGTGTTCGGTACCGCGGCGACCGGCGATCACAGTCTCGGCATGGGCGCCAGCACGTATGGCCGTACCGATACGCTGGACGGACTGCTTGCCTGGTCCAGCCGCGATCGCGGTGATTTACGCCAGAGTGACGGTACTACTGCGCCGAATGACGAAGCAATTAACAATATGCTGGCGAAAGGTAGCTGGAAAATTGACAGCGCCCAGACGCTGGCCGGTTCGCTGCGTTACTACAACAATGACGCCCGGGAACCTAAAAACCCGCAGACCAGCGCGGCAGATGCCAGCAATCCGATGACCAACCGTTCAACGATCCAGCGTGATGCGCAACTGACCTACTCGCTCGCTCCGGCGGACAATGACTGGCTGAACGCTGACGCCCGTATCTACTGGTCCGAAGCGCGCATTAATGCTCAGAACGCAGATAACACTGGCGAATTCCGCAAGCAAACCACCAAAGGCGGGAAGATCGACAACCGCAGCCGCCTGTTTACCGACTCTTTTGCATCTCACCTGTTGACCTACGGCGGTGAATACTATCGTCAGGAACAACAACCGGGAGGAGCAACAACTGGTTTCCCGGAGGCTAAGATCGATTTCAGCTCCGGCTGGCTCCAGGATGAAATCACCCTGCGCGACCTGCCGGTTACGCTGCTGGGCGGTACCCGTTATGACTCTTATCGCGGCAGCAGCGACGGTTATGAAGATGTCGATGCCGATAAATGGTCGTCCCGCGCCGGATTAACGGTTGCGCCAACTGACTGGCTGATGCTGTTCGGTTCATACGCTCAGGCTTTCCGTGCCCCGACTATGGGCGAGATGTATAACGATGCGAAACACTTCTCGATTGGTCGTTTTTACACCAACTACTGGGTACCAAACCCTAACCTGCGCCCGGAAACCAACGAAACACAGGAATACGGATTTGGCCTGCGCTTTGACGATCTGCTGATGGCGAGCGACGCGCTCGAATTTAAAGCCAGCTATTTCGACACCAAAGCGAAAGATTACATCTCCACCAGCGTCGATTTCGCCGCTGCGACAACCATGTCCTATAACGTACCCAACGCCAAAATCTGGGGCTGGGATGTGATGGCGAAATATTCCACCGATCTGTTCAGCCTCGACATGGCCTATAACCGCACACGCGGAAAAGATACTGACACCGGCGAATACATTTCCAGCATTAACCCGGACACCGTCACCAGCAAACTGAATGTGCCAGTTGCGCACAGCGGTTTCTCTGTCGGCTGGATAGGGACATTTGCTGACCGTTCAACGCATATCAGCAGCACCTACGCTAAACAGCCCGGCTATGCGGTAAACGATTTCTACGTCAGCTATCAGGGCCAACAAGCGCTGAAAGGCATGACCACCACGCTGGTACTGGGCAACGCCTTCGACAAAGAGTACTGGTCGCCGCAAGGCATTCCGCAGGATGGTCGTAATGGCGAAATTTTCGTGAGTTATCAGTGGTAATCACTTTTCCCCGGTTCGCCGGGGCCGCAATCTGGAAGGAAGAGACAATGAATCATTACACACGCTGGCTGGAACTGAAGAAAGAAAATCCTGGCAAATACGCACGTGATATTGCGGGGTTGATGAATATTAGCGAAGCCGAACTGACCTTTGCACGCGTCGGTCACGATGCCTGGCGCTTACGTGGCGAAGTGCGTGAAATTCTCAGCGCACTGGAAGCAGTTGGCGAAACCAAATGTATTTGCCGCAATGAATACGCAGTACATGAGCAGGTGGGTGCTTTTACCAATCAGCACCTCAACGGTCATGCCGGACTGGTTCTCAATCCGCGCGCCCTCGATCTGCGTCTGTTCCTGAATCAGTGGGCCAGCACCTTTCATATCAGCGAAACAACCGCCCATGGTGAGCGTCAGAGCATTCAGTTCTTCGACCATCAGGGAGATGCGCTGCTGAAGGTCTATACCACGCAAAATACCCTCGTTGAGGAATGGGCAGCGTTGCTGACCCGTTTCATCTTTGCAGAAAACCCGCCGCTGGCACTGCAACCCGCCAACAATTCCGCGCCTGCCGCCGTCACGGTCGATGCGCAGACCGTTGATCAAGAGTGGCGAGCGATGACCGATGTCCACCAGTTCTTCGGTCTGCTGAAACGCCATGAACTCACCCGCCAACAGGCGTTTAATCTGGTGGGCGACGATCTGGCCTGTAAGGTTTCTAATAGTGCACTGGCGCAGTTACTCGACACCGCGCGTCAGGATGGCAACGAAATTATGGTTTTTGTGGGTAATCGCGGCTGTGTACAGATTTTTACCGGCGTGATTGAAAAACTGGTACCGATGAAAGGCTGGCTAAACATCTTCAACCCAACCTTTACCCTACATCTGCTGGAAGAGAGCGTGGCTGAAACGTGGGTGACGCGCAAACCGACCGCCGATGGTCACGTCACCAGTCTGGAACTGTTTGCTGCCGACGGTACGCAAATCGCACAACTGTATGGTCAACGTACGGAAGGCGAGCCGGAACAGACGCAATGGCGCACACAGATTGACGCGCTAACGCCGAAAGGACTGGCTGCATGAAAAAACTGCTGGCCCTGATCGTGCTGCTGCCCTTCGCCGCACTGGCTGCGCCCGAGGAACGAGTTGTTGCCCTCGGTGGCGATGTCACCGAGATCGTATACGCACTGGGAGCACAACCCTCCCTTGTGGCGAGAGACAGCACCAGCCAATGGCCTGCTGCGGCAACCGCGTTACCTGATGTTGGTTATTTGCGCCAGCTCAACGCCGAAGGGATCCTTGCCACACGCCCTACGCTGGTCCTTGCCAGCGCGCAGGCGCAGCCTTCTCTGGTGTTAAAACAGCTCGAGCAGAGCAACGTCAGGGTTGTCACGATCCCAGCAAGCAACGATCTTAACGCGATTGATGAAAAAGTTCGGGTTATCGCCGAGGCTACTCATCGGGAGGCCGACGGCGAAACGCTGCGCGCAACGTTACGTCAGGAACTGGCGACGCTCCCGTCATCTGAACTTAATAAACGTGTGCTGTTTATTCTCAATCATGGCGGGATGACCGCGATGGCGGCGGGCCAGCAAACCGGAGCCGATGCGGCGATTCGTGCCGCAGGTCTACGCAACGCGATGCAGGGCGTTAATCGCTATCAGCCGCTGTCACAAGAAGGCGTCATTGCCAGCCAGCCCGATCTGGTAGTGATTTCACAAGAAGGTGTTAAGGCGATGGGTGGCGAGGCAAATCTGTGGGCGCTACCGGGACTTGCGCAAACACCTGCCGGAAGGAATAAACAGGTATTGCAGGTTGACGATATGGCGCTGTTGGGCTTCAGCGTTCGCACGCCACAGGCTATTTTGCAGCTTCGTGCTAAAGCGGAGCAATTGCCCTGATGTCCCGGCGGATCACCTGTTCATTGTGGATGTTGGCATTGATGCTGGTTGTAATGACGGTTCTGGCTACCGGTTTTGGCGCGTTGCGCCTGCCGGTAAGTCTGCTCTGGCGTGATGGCGATGAGGCACTGCGTCAAATCTGGCTCACGATTCGTCTGCCCCGCGTCCTGCTGGCGCTGGTGATTGGCGGCTCTCTGGCGCTCGCGGGCTGCGTGATGCAGGGGCTGTTTCGCAATCCACTTGCAGACCCTGGATTACTGGGAATAAGCAGCGGCGCCGCCTGCGCTGTGGCCCTGTGGGTGGTGCTGCCTGTCTCCTTGCCCGCGCTGCTGATGTTGTATGCTCCAATGCTGGCCGCTTTTTTCGGCGCGCTGGCGGCAACCGTAGTGATTTTTATCCTTAGCCAACAGCGCGACGGTTCACTCTCACGCCTGCTGCTGGTCGGCATTGCCATTAACGCGCTCTGTGGGGCGGCGGTTGGCGTTTTGTCGTGGGTCAGTAATGATGCGCAACTGCGCCAGCTGTCGCTATGGGGAATGGGAAGTCTGGGGGCCGCGCAGTGGTCCACACTGTTGGCTGTCACTTCACTGACAATCCCGACAGTGCTGATCATCTGGCGACTTGCTCCGGCGCTGAATCTTCTGCAACTGGGTGAGGAAGAGGCGCATTATCTCGGCGTTGATGTGCGTACAATCCAGCGTATTTTGCTGCTTTGTAGCGCACTACTGGTTGCCTCAGCCGTGGCGGTAAGCGGCGTGATTGGCTTTATCGGGTTGGTCATCCCACATTTAATACGTATGTGGCTCGGCTCAGACCATCGGGCCGTTATTCCGGGTTCCGTGCTGGCGGGCGCATTTTTATTGCTGATTGCCGACACACTAGCCCGTACGGCGGTTGCGCCTGCGGAGATGCCGGTCGGTCTGTTGACCAGTCTTCTCGGCGCACCGTGGTTTTTATGGCTTATTTTTCGTCAGCGAGGACCGCATGGCTGAACATTTCATCGCTGAAGGGCTTCACTATCACGTAGCTGGCAGAGCGGTAATTGACAATGTATCACTCGCCCTTACAAAAGGTGAACTGGTGGCGCTCATCGGCCCAAACGGTGCGGGGAAATCCACTCTGCTACGCTTGCTGACCGGTTTTCTGAAACCGGCTACCGGGCGCTGCGTGCTGGCGGGCAAACCGCTGGAGGAGTGGCCTACCCAGACGCTGTCACGACACCGGGCGGTGATGCGTCAGCAAACACAGTTGGGGTTTGACTGGCCGGTAGAGGCCGTCATCTCAATGGGTCGCGCGCCCTGGACCCAACGACCGGAACCTGGGCTTATTGCACAGGTAATGGAGATGACCGGATGTACGCCTCTGGCAGGCCGGCAATACGCCGCGCTTTCCGGCGGCGAGCAACAGCGAGTGCAGTTAGCCCGTGCGCTGGCGCAACTCTGGTGCGACGGTGCGCCTCGCGGTTGGTTATTCCTTGATGAACCGACCTCCGCGCTGGATCTTTACCACCAGCAGCATCTGTTGCGCATGCTAAAAACGCTAACCGCTTCGGGTGAGCTGCATGTGTGCATTGTGCTTCACGATCTGAACCTCGCCGCACTGTGGGCAGACAGAATAGTGCTGCTGCACAACGGCAGGCTGGTGTCGCAGGGAACACCGGAAACTGTGTTACAGGCCGATGATCTGAAGCGCTGGTACGGTGCTCAGGTACACGTTGGCCAGCATCCGGCCAACGCCTCCCCACAGGTATTTCTGGCCCCTTAGCTTGAACAACTCACTTCCAGCCGTTTGCCCCAGTCAGGTGGACGGCTGGCATAGTCATCATCACGATCGGCAAACGGGGTACGCAACGCCTGGTGCAACCGGTGCAGTTCGGCATAATCCCCCTGCTCTGCCTGGCTAATCGCCCGTTGCGCCAGCCAGTTACGTAATACCATCGCCGGATTTGCCGCCTTCATCTGTGTTTGTCTGACTGCATCGGCAATATTGTCTTGCTGAAGGCGCGAGCGATACCGCGTGAACCAGTCGTCAAATGTTGCGCGGTCGATAAACTCATCGCGCAACGGAGATTGCGCACTGTGCTGCTCCGTTTCGCTGAGCATGCGAAACGTTCGCGTATAGTCGCTTCTTTCTCGCGCCATCAGGCTAAACAGTTCGCTAAGCAGTTCGTTATCGTCTTTCTGCTCGCTAAAGAAGCCGAGCTTTTGCCGCATCCGCTGACCATAGCGAGTTAACAGCGCCAGCTGGTAACTGTCCAGCGCATCATTTAGCGCCTCGACCGGGATAAACGGCGACAGGGTTTGCGCCAGACGTTGCAGGTTCCACAACGCGGCAGCCGGTTGGTTATCGAAACTGTATCGCCCCTGGTTGTCAGAGTGGTTGCAGATATAATCAGGCACGTAATCATCAAGAAAACCGAATGGACCGTAATCCATCGTCAGACCCAGAATCGACATGTTGTCCGTGTTCATAACACCATGTGCAAATCCTACCGCCTGCCAGTCAGCGATTAACGTCGCAGTACGCGTGACAACATCGTTAAACCACAGCTGATACTTATCGGCTTCTTCCTGCCATTGCGGCCAGTAATGGCGAATCGCAAAGTCAGCCAACTCGCGCACTTTTTCCGGCTCTCGGCGATAGTAAAAATGCTCAAAATGGCCAAACCGCATATGGCTTTGCGCCACGCGAATGAGCATCGCCCCTGCTTCGACCGTTTCGCGATAAACCGGCGTGTCACTGGTGACAATCGACAATGCCCGCGTGGTCGGTATTCCCAGGTAGTACATCGCTTCACTGGCCAGGCTTTCACGAATGGTCGAGCGCAGCACGGCACGCCCATCACCCATGCGGGAATACGGTGTGAGTCCGGCGCCTTTCAGGTGCCAGTCAAACGTTGAACCATCCGCGAGCTGTTGTTCGCCCAGCAGGATCCCTCGTCCGTCGCCAAGCTGACCAGCCCAGACGCCGAACTGATGCCCACTATAAACCTGGGCTAAAGGCGACATCCCGGGAAGCAACGATTCGCCGCCCCAAACGCCTGCACCAGTCGGAATATCAAATAGCGCCGCAGGAATTGCTAATTGCTCCGCCAGCGCATCGTTATGCCAGATAAGGCGCGCGTTTTTCAGAGGGGTGGGTGAAAGCGCGGTATAGGTTGCTGGTAGTTCATCACGCCAGCGAGTGGTAAAAGACAGGGTCATAGGGCCTCCTGCCTCTAGTGTAGACTGTTAATAGGCTGTTAAACACCAGCAAATAAAAGGGTTATATCTTAGCGAGCGAAATTATCTGCGCAGGAGGCACCGCAGGCCACAATCCTCCCTGCATGGCACTAAATCCCACAGGCAAGACGCGCTCCAGCATCTCTTGTGTATCAATTCCGCTAATGATTATTGACTCACAGCTGGGCGATAGTTGCGCCAGAATAGCCCGCATAAACGGTTCAAACGAAATATGTGCAATCCTTTGTTGAACAAAGTTTTTATCCAGCACGACGCGTTTGAACAGGCCGTCAAAAATTGCCCGGGTTGATATACCGCCAGAACCATAGTTTGTCAGGACTAATGGAAATCGCGCAGCAAGTGCGGCCAATATTGGATTATCTTTACCTTTGTTTAACTCCGGATAGCTTTCATTAATAGTCAGCTCCAGAAATGAAAATCGTTCAACTTGTGAAGCAAATTCAGTATCTGATAATAAAGTATTAGCAACTGCTGGCGTTAAATTAATCCAGGCGGATACTTTTCGCTGAATAAAAAAATGTTGGCACGTTTCGATTAATTCTAGTTTTTCTACAAATAAACGACATTGTTCGTCGTCTGACATCCGAGGTAGGACCAGCTCGGTGGGTATACGCACATCCCCATGCGCACTGGCGAAACTGGTGATGATATCGACGAATTCAAGATCGCCTTTTTCGCTTCTCGCAGGAAGAAAAGAGAACTCAGAATGGTAAAGATTATCCAGTGAAACAATCATCGTGCCAGCCCCGCTGCATGGGTGTTATCCGGCATCCTGTAGCAAAGGATGGAGAAATACGTTACTGCTGATGCAAGTAGAGGCCCTTTCATTTTTCCCTTTTTAGCCGGTAAATCGAATCCTTTTTTTTAGCTTATCCTGATTATAAGCGAATATCCAGCTTTGCACTTTTTAATATCTCGGAATAAATCATATTTTTAGCAAGATACGCTCTTAATGTTCAGGGGTATTGTCTAACCAAAAGCAGAAATAAAAGTTAACTTTCAAATGGTGATGTTGAGGCTGCGCACTCGATGGCAGCCTCGGAGTTGCGGGGGATTAAATACGTCGCGCCTGCCAAAAGTTTTTACGCCAGTAAACGTTATCCAGAGACGAGCGCATCACGCCACGGCTGGTTGAAGCATGAATAAATTGATTATTGGTATCGTAAATACCAACATGCAGACCGCTTTCCCCAGACCCGGTTTTAAAGAAAACCAGATCGCCGGGCAGCAAATCGTCTTTATCAATTTCGGTACCAATCTTTGATTGCGTACGCGTATCGCGCGGAAGTTGCAGGTCGAATTTATCGCGCATCGTCATCAAAACAAATCCAGAACAATCCACCCCACTACGACTCATACCGCCATAACGATAGGGTGTGCCATGCCAGGTTTGTAGCTGATCATTAAGACCGGCGATAACGGCAATAGAATCCGACAAGCGGGCATTTGGCGCAGGCGCACGATGGCTGCTGCAGCCCGCCAAAAACAATGCTGTGATGAAAAGGAGCCAAAAGCGCATTCAGTACGAATCCTCTGAATTTTATTTTTATGCCAATTTAGCGTGGAAATTATATGATTTTCAAGAACCCATTTCACTTAAGTGGTTGATATGAGCATTCTGTGCCCTTCAATATCCAAACGTCGGAAGTTGACGCCATAGGCCGCAGACAGATTGGCCGGCGTCAGTACCGCATCTCGTGAACCACTGGCAAGCAGTTTCCCGCGTTTGAGTAGCCAGGCTTTATGCGCATGGCGTAAGGTGTGATTAAGGTCGTGGCTACTCATCACAATCGCTATGCCCTGCAAACACAGCTGACTCAACAAGCGGTCCAGTGCGTTTTGTTGCGCGACATCCAGACTGTTCATCGGCTCATCCAGCAGTAAAAGCTGACCTAATGGATTCGCTTGTGGGCAAATCTGCAGGATAACCGCAGCCAGGCGCACACGCTGCCACTCACCGCCGGAAAGTTGGTTCACGCCGCGCCCCAGTTTATCTCCCAGGCCGAGCGCATCGGCGATCTCCTGTAACAGATCGGTGCGTGCTTTGTCGGGTTGATGCAGCGTCAGAAAATGCCAGACCGGCATGGCAAACGGCGGATTTTGCTGTTGCGCAAGATAGGCGCGATATTGCGCCAGCCTGGCGGCCGGCCATTCCTCCAACGGCATATCACCAAAAGTGATACTGCCCTCTCCGTTTGTCAGACCCGCCATACGCGCCAACAGCGTACTTTTTCCGGCACCGTTTGGTCCCACTAAATGCAAGATCTCTCCTGCTTTTATCTCACCAGAAAGCGGGCCGAGACGGGTCGATTCCGCGACGTCCTGTAGCTGCATCAATCGAGACATTAGTTTGCCAGCGCCTGCTTGATGGTTTGCACCAGGATGGGATCCTCAGGCGTCATATCCGGTGAGAATCGTTGCAGCACTTTTCCATCGCGACCCACTAAAAACTTCTCGAAATTCCACAGGATATCGTCCGGGTAGAGCGGCGCACGACCTTTGCTCGCCATTCGCTCGTAGAACCCACTATCCGCAGGCGCAACGGCCGTTGGCGCGGCATCAATCAGCTTCTGATACAGCGGATGGCGTCCCTCGCCGTTGACGTCAATTTTGCTGAACATCGGGAAAGTTACGCCCCATGTGGTGCTGCAGTACGTTTTTATTTCCTCTTCGCTGCCCGGCTCCTGGCCCAGAAACTGATTGCAAGGGAAACCAAGAACGCTGAAGCCCTGTTGGTGCCAGGCTTTCTGCAGATTTTCCAGTTGCTCGTACTGCGGCGTCAGTCCACATTTTGAAGCAACGTTGACGATTAACAGCACATTCCCGGAATACGGCTGCAGTGAGGTAACCTCGCCGTCGATGGTCGTCACTTCTGTATCGAGGATAGTGTTTTGCATAGCATCTCCAGAACAACAGGTGGATTTTCAGTTTTTAATCATAGACCGAACCAACGCGTTCTAGCGCGCGGCTTTTAACAATAGCCAGATAAATACCGGTGCACCCATGGTGGCCGTTACCACGCCGATAGGTAACTCAGCCGAGGCCAGCACCAAACGCGCGACAACATCAGCAAACAATAATGCGATTGCGCCAGCCAACGCACAACCTGGCAGTAAAACACGGTGATCGGTGAGGCCGCACAGTCGCAAAATATGCGGGATCACAAGCCCAATAAAACCAATCGCCCCTGCCAGAGCCACGCTCACGCCAACCATCCAGCCTGTGGCAACCACCAGCAGGTTGCGCCAGAACCATAATGGCAGTCCTAGCTGACGCGCAGAAGTTTCTCCTAACGCCAGCATATTCATCGGCTGCGACTGACAGCAGATCCACACCAGCACCGGAATCAACGCCACCATGAGCCAGGCCTGATGCCAGTCTACGCCACCGAAGCCCCCCATCATCCAGTACATCAGCTGACGTAAATCAAACGAGGTAGAGAAGTAGATAGCCCATGTCATCAGCGCGCTACAGATAATCCCCAGCGCCACCCCCGCCAGCAGCAGGCGGCTGGTAGACAGATGTCGACGGGCGAAACGTAGCAGAATAAGCGTGATAATCAGCGCTCCGGCAATGGCGCAAAGGCCCAACGCCCAGCCAGGGAGTTGCCCCTGCCCCAGCAACACCGCCGCGATAAGCCCGACTCCCGCGCCGTTAGATACGCCCAGTAATCCAGGCTCTGCGAGCGGGTTTTCAAACAGAGCTTGCATTACTGCGCCAGATAAGGCCAATGCAGCGCCTACCAGCAAAACGGCAAGGGTACGGGGAAGTCGAATTTGCCAGACGAACAGATCGCCGCGGGCGCTGAACCAGTCGCCGGGAGCGATCCATTGTTCTCCTGCGCACAAGCTTAGAATCGTTGCCAGTAGCATAAGTACTGACAGTGACAGTATCCAGCGTACGTTTCGACGCTGCTGTTGATGGGCGAAAGTCAGCATGTTTTCCATTCTGCTGAAAAGAGATGGAGGTGATTCTACGGTGCTGATTCGGTAGTGAAAAGGAAAAAGGCCGCATAGCGGCCTTTTTAGTTATACGCGTCATACTCTGCGTATCGTTAAATCACTCTTCTTTGGGCGTTGCGTTTTCAACCCGGCTTTTTAACTTCTGTCCGGGTCTGAAGGTCACCACGCGCCGTGCTGTAATGGGAATATCTTCGCCCGTTTTCGGGTTACGGCCCGGACGTTGATTCTTATCACGCAGATCGAAGTTACCAAAACCAGAGAGTTTTACCTGCTCACCATTTTCCAGAGCACGACGGATCTCTTCGAAAAACAGCTCGACCAGTTCTTTGGCATCCCGCTTGCTAAGCCCAAGCTTATCAAACAGATATTCTGACATTTCAGCTTTTGTAAGCGCCATAGGTTCAATCCCTCAATGATGCCTGGAATCGCTCTTTTAATGCCTCTACACATTTGGCGACGGTAGCGGCAATCTCCTCTTCTTCAAGTGTACGGCTGGTATCCTGAAGGATCAGGCTGATAGCGAGGCTCTTATAGCCCTCCGCAACACCCTTACCGCGGTACACGTCAAATAAGTTTACGCCAACTACCTGATTTACGCCAACTTTCTTACACTCGGATAAAATATCCGCAGCGGGAACGTTTTCTGCCACAACGACTGCGATATCGCGACGGTTCGCTGGGAAGCGAGAAACTTCACGCGCCTGAGGCACCACGCGGTCTGCGAGCTTATTCCACTCCAGTTCAAACACCAGAGTGCGACCGTTCAGATCCAGTTTACGTTCCAGTTCAGGATGAACAACCCCAATGAAACCAATACGTTCACCTTTCAGATAAATCGCCGCAGACTGACCCGGATGCAGTGCTGGATTCGCTTCAGCTTTGAACTGAATGTCTGCCAGTTTGCCTGTCAGGTCGAGAACCGCTTCCAGATCGCCTTTCAGATCATAGAAATCAACGGTCTCTTTTGCCAGATTCCAGTGTTCATCATGACGGTTACCGCAGATCACGCCAGCCAGCATCAGATCCTGACGGATCCCGAGGTTGGCCTGCGTATCTGGCACGAAACGTAAACCCGTTTCGAAAATACGTACGCGGTTCTGCTGACGATTCTGGTTATACACTACCGTAGACAGCAAGCCAGTCCACAGGGACAAACGCATTGCCGACATATCAATAGAGATTGGGCTTGGCAGCAGCAACGCTTCTTCACCCGGGTGCAGCAGTGACTGGACTTTCGGGTCGACGAAGCTATAGGTAATGACTTCCTGGTAGCCTTTGTCATTCAGCATGGTTTTTACACGTTTCAGCGACAAACCCGCTTCACGATGCGTACCCATGATAAGACCCGCCTGAATCGGCGTGTTCGGGATATTGTCATACCCGTATACGCGGGCGACTTCTTCGACCAGGTCTTCTTCGATTTCCATATCGAAACGCCAGCTCGGCGCGACCGCTTTCCACTCATCCTGCTCTTCCGTCACGTCACAACCCAGACGACGCAAAATGTCGCTCACCTGCTCATCGGCAATATGGTGTCCGATCAGACGATCCAGTTTGCTACGACGAAGCGTAATGGTTGCGCGTTTTGGCAGCGTGGCTTCGTTCGTCACATCAATGACTGGGCCCGCTTCACCGCCGCAGATATCAATCAGCAGGCGCGTTGCACGTTCCATGGCCTTATGTTGCAGCGCAGGATCGACACCACGTTCATAGCGGTGAGATGCATCGGTGTGCAGACCGTGACGACGCGCGCGACCGGTAATAGACAGCGGGCTGAAGAATGCACATTCCAGCAGGACGTTTTGTGTTTCATCGTTCACACCGGAATGTTCGCCACCAAAGATGCCGCCCATCGCCAGCGCTTTGTTGTGGTCCGCAATCACCAGCGTATCTGCATTCAGCTTCGCTTCGCTGCCGTCCAGCAATACCAGGGTCTCACCCTCTTTTGCCATACGGACAACAATTCCGCCTTCAATGCGGTCTTTGTCGAATGCGTGCATCGGCTGGCCCAGTTCGAGCAGCACATAGTTAGTCACGTCAACCACGGCATCGATAGAACGAATACCGCAACGGCGCAGTTTTTCTTTCATCCACAGCGGGGTCGGCGCTTTAACATTGATGCCTTTCACCACGCGGCCCAGATAGCGTGGGCAGGCTTCCACGGCTTCGACCTGAATCGGCAGGACGTCGCTAATGGTCGCGGCTACTGGCGCGATTTCCGGCTCAACCAGCGGGGCTTTGTTCAGTACAGCAACATCACGCGCCACACCGATGATGCCTAAGCAGTCGGCGCGGTTCGGCGTGACGCTGATTTCGATGGTGTTGTCGTCAAGCTTCAGGTATTCACGGATATCGGTGCCAATTGGCGCATCGGCAGGCAGTTCGATAATCCCGTTATGATCGTCGGAAATACCCAGCTCGGAGAACGAGCACAGCATGCCTTCAGATGGTTCACCGCGCAGTTTCGCGGCTTTAATTTTGAAATCGCCCGGCAGAACGGCACCAACGGTTGCCACAGCCACTTTCAACCCCTGACGGCAGTTTGGCGCACCGCAGACGATATCCAGCAGGCGGTCGCCGCCTACATTCACTTTGGTGACGCGCAGTTTGTCAGCGTTCGGGTGCTGGCCACATTCAACCACTTCACCTACCACAACGCCATTGAACGCGCCGGAAACAGGTTCCACACCGTCAACTTCAAGACCCGCCATCGTGATTTGGTTTGACAGCGCATCGCTATCAATCGCCGGATTTACCCATTCGCGTAACCACAGTTCACTGAATTTCATTGTTTTATCCTGCCTTTATTTAAACTGTTTGAGGAAACGCAGATCGTTTTCGAAGAAAGAACGCAGATCGGCAACGCCGTAACGCAGCATAGTAAGACGCTCCATACCCATACCGAATGCAAAGCCGGAATAGATTTCCGGATCGATTCCAACGTTACGCAACACGTTCGGGTGAACCATCCCGCAGCCCAGCACTTCCAGCCATTTGCCGTTTTTGCCCATCACGTCAACTTCCGCTGATGGTTCAGTGAACGGGAAGTAGGAAGGACGAAAACGAACCTGCAGGTCTTCTTCAAAGAAGTTGCGCAGGAAATCGTGCAGCGTGCCTTTCAGGTTGGTGAAGTTGATGTTGGTATCAACAATCAGCCCTTCCATCTGGTGGAACATTGGTGTGTGTGTCTGATCGTAATCGTTACGATATACACGGCCTGGGGCGATAATACGGATCGGCGGCTGTTTTTCTTTCATGGTGCGGATCTGCACGCCGGAAGTCTGTGTGCGCAGCAGACGCGTCGCGTCAAACCAGAAAGTGTCGTGGTCAGCACGCGCCGGGTGATGGCCAGGAATGTTGAGCGCATCGAAGTTATGATAGTCATCTTCGATTTCCGGACCAGTCGCCACGGTAAAGCCCAGCTCACCGAAGAAACTTTCAATCCTGTCGATTGTACGCGTCACCGGGTGCAGACCGCCGTTTTCGATACGACGCCCAGGAAGGGAAATATCGATCGTTTCTTCAGCCAGACGAGCATTCAGCGCAGCGCTTTCTAATTCGGCCTTACGCGCGTTCAGCGCTTGCTGTACCTGCTCTTTGGCTTCGTTAATCACCGCACCTGCTGCCGGGCGCTCTTCTGGCGGCAGTTCGCGCAGGGTTGTCATCTGAAGGGTCAAGTGCCCTTTCTTGCCCAAATATTCGACGCGGACATTGTCTAACGCGGCAACATCTGAAGCCTGGTTAATGGCGGCCGTTGCACTGGCAACCAGCTCTGCGAGATGTGACATGGTTTTCCTCGTTATGTTGCGATATTCACTAGTCGCTCGTATATACGCAAAATCATTCAAGTTGTATCAACGCGGCCAAAGAGCGAATGCAGCCAATACAGAGACAACTTGAAGGATGACGCGTATAAAAAAAGCCTCCACCAGGGAGGCTTTTAGGCGCTGTTTTCCGTTTCTTCTTTCACGCGCAAGCCTCCTGAGTTCAGGTGCTAAAGTAAAAGAAGAAGCGGAAAATAGCAGCATTCATGCTTGCGTTACCTTGTGTGGTAAAAACCGGACAACCTTTATTGAAAAGGCTTACGGATAAATTGTCAACTAATTGATTGCACTACAAATAAAAGAGAGGGAGCCAGGCTCCCTCTTTTCACCGGCTTATGCCAGAGCTGCTTTCGCTTTTTCGACCAGAGCGGTGAACGCTACTTTGTCGAATACTGCGATGTCAGCCAGGATCTTACGGTCGATTTCAACAGAGGCTTTTTTCAGGCCATTGATGAATTTGCTGTAAGAAATACCGTTCTGACGTGCTGCTGCGTTGATACGCGCAATCCACAGTTGACGGAACTGACGCTTTTTCTGACGACGGTCACGATAAGCGTACTGACCAGCTTTGATAACTGCCTGGAAGGCAACGCGGTATACGCGAGAACGCGCACCGTAGTAGCCTTTAGCTTGTTTCAAAATTTTCTTGTGACGTGCACGGGCAACTACACCACGTTTTACGCGAGCCATATGTGCTCTCCTGTATCTATATTCTTAGTAAAAAAATGAATTAAACGTTAACGGCTTATGCGTACGGCAGGCACGCGATAACCAGACCCAGATCGCCTTTAGACACGAGGCCTTTTGGACGCAGGTGACGTTTACGCTTAGTAGATTTTTTGGTCAGAATATGACGCAGGTTTGCGTGCTTACGCTTAAATCCACCACCACCGGTTTTTTTGAAACGCTTAGCAGCACCGCGTACGGTCTTAATTTTTGGCATTTTAATAACTTCCACTTCGCATTGTTAATAAACGAAACGTAGGCGAACAACGGCTGTGGAACCCGTAGGCTCCACAGACATTGCTACTTGAAGGCCTTACTGTTTCTTCTTAGGAGCGAGCACCATGATCATCTGGCGGCCTTCGATCTTCGTAGGGAAGGATTCGACTACTGCCAGTTCACTCAGATCGTCACGGACGCGGTTGAGCACTTCCATACCGATCTGTTGGTGGGCCATCTCACGACCGCGAAAACGCAGCGTGATCTTAGCCTTATCGCCATCTTCCAGAAAGCGTACCAGGCTGCGGAGTTTTACCTGGTAATCGCCATCGTCGGTGCCAGGACGGAATTTAATTTCCTTAACCTGGATAACTTTTTGCTTTTTCTTCTGTTCCTTAGAAGACTTACTCTTTTCATAAAGGAACTTGCCGTAGTCCATAATACGACAAACTGGCGGTTCGGCGTTAGGGCTGATTTCAACTAAATCTACTCCAGCTTCTTCAGCTTTTTCGATCGCTTCTCTCAGACTCACAATACCCAAAGCTTCGCCTTCCAGACCTGTTAAGCGAACTTCCAGGGCGCGAATCTCGCCATTGATACGATTCGGACGTGCCGTTTGAACTCGTTTTCCGCCTTTAATACCTTATTCCTCCAGTTGTTGAAGACTGCGGCTGCGAATCTCTTGTTGCAGCTTCTCAATCACTTCATTTACGTCCAGGCTGCCCAAGTCTTTGCCACGACGGGTGCGCACGGCAACTTTGCCTGCTTCTACCTCTTTGTCGCCACAGACCAACATGTAAGGGACACGACGTAAAGTGTGCTCGCGGATTTTAAAGCCAATCTTCTCATTTCTCAAGTCTGCTTTTACACGAATACCCGCATTTTGTAGTTTCTGCGTTAATTCGTTAACGTATTCAGACTGAGAATCGGTGATGTTCATGACCACAACCTGAACCGGCGCGAGCCAGGTCGGGAAGAAGCCAGCGAACTCTTCGGTCAGGATACCGATGAAACGTTCCATCGACCCAAGAATTGCACGGTGAATCATAACCGGAACCTGACGCTCGTTGTTTTCGCCAACGTAAGAGGCGCTTAAACGGGACGGCAGGGAGAAGTCCAGCTGTACAGTACCGCACTGCCATGCACGATCGAGGCAGTCATACAGGGTAAATTCAATTTTCGGACCGTAGAACGCGCCCTCACCCAGTTGGAACTCAAACGGGATGTTGTTTTCTTCCAGCGCAACGGCCAGGTCAGCTTCAGCACGGTCCCACATTTCATCGCTACCGATACGTTTTTCGGGGCGAGTGGACAGTTTGACGACGATTTTCTCGAAGCCAAAGGTGCTGTACATATCGTAGACCATACGAATGCACGCGTTAACTTCATCACGAATCTGCTCTTCAGTACAGAAGATATGTGCATCATCTTGAGTGAAGCCACGAACACGCATCAGGCCATGCAGCGCACCTGACGGTTCATTACGGTGGCAGCTACCAAACTCAGCCATACGCAGCGGCAGATCGCGATAGGATTTCAGACCCTGATTAAAGATCTGCACGTGGCCTGGGCAGTTCATTGGCTTAATGCAGTATTCACGGTTCTCAGAAGAGGTGGTGAACATTGCATCTTTGTAGTTGTCCCAGTGACCTGTTTTTTCCCACAGCACACGGTCCATCATGAACGGGCCTTTCACTTCCTGATACTGGTATTCTTTCAGTTTTGAACGAACGAATACTTCCAGTTCACGGAAGATAGTCCAGCCATCGTTGTGCCAGAACACCATACCAGGTGCTTCTTCCTGCATATGATACAGGTCAAGCTGTTTACCGATTTTACGGTGATCGCGTTTGGCTGCTTCTTCCAGACGTTGCAGGTAGGCATTCAGGGCTTTTTTATCTGCCCATGCAGTACCATAAATACGCTGCAGCATCTTGTTATTGCTGTCGCCACGCCAGTATGCCCCTGCGGTCTTCATCAGTTTGAAGTGATGGCAGAAACGCATGTTCGGCACGTGCGGGCCACGGCACATATCGACATATTCTTCATGATGGTACAAGCCAGGCTTGTCATCATGGGCAATGTTTTCATCAAGAATGGAGACTTTATAGGTCTCACCACGCTTCACGAAGGTTTCACGCGCTTCGTACCAGCTGACTTTCTTCTTAATGACATCGTAGTTTTTCTCAGCGAGCTCGTGCATCCGCTTCTCGAGCGCGTCGACGTCTTCCTGGGTTAACGTACGGTCAAGATCGATATCGTAGTAAAAACCGTTATCAACAACCGGTCCGATCGCCATTTTGGTGTGCGGCCAGAGTTGTTTGATCGCGTGCCCTAACAGGTGCGCACAGGAGTGACGAATGATCTCCAGACCTTCTTCATCCTTCGCGGTGATGATGGAGAGTTTCGCATCATGCTCAATCAGATCGGAAGCATCTACCAGCTCACCGTCAACACGGCCAGCAATAGTGGCTTTCGCCAGACCTGGACCGATGTCCAGCGCAACATCCATGGGGCTTACAGCGTGGTCGTAATGGCGTTGGCTGCCATCAGGAAGAGTAATAACAGGCATGTTATATCCTTATTTGCAGTGGTGACCCACACGTAAGATCACATACAAAGATTCAATATTTAAAATTATCAAAAAGGTGTGGGCTGATTCCCGCTTCACTCTGCGAAATATGTCACTGGTTGCCTTAAAGACCACACTGGACCTACACCCGCTTTTTGATAACACCGTTTGACAGTGTACACGGCATTACGGGTCGATCAAAGCAACAATCAACGCGCGCTCTATGATGTAAATCAATTCACTGACACCCAACCGTCTTTGTTACACTTGCACAAAGTCATCTAACCTGAGCAGGAAAAAAACAATGCCCACAAATCGCTTTGCGAAGAAACACTGGAAGATGGTTGTGATTCTGCTCGTTATTTGTGCGGCCATGTTGATGCTGCGCTGGGCTGCGATGATCTGGGGCTAAATGACGCTCACCCACTGTTCCGCTTTCGTTTATTTATCGATTAATCGAATTTGTCTGAAAATAGCGCGTTATGACCAGATAAAAAAATAAAACGCAAATTAAATATTAAATAAACTTAACTTTAACTTAGAAAAGCCAGGTCATTTATTTGACCCGGCTTGTCATTACATCCGATAGCCGAGGGAAACTGTCGTGCGACGATCGGTATGCTCCGGCGCTGTTGCCGGCGGTTCAGAGTTCCAGGTCACGTTGTAAGCCACCTTTAACCCAAAGTGCTCGTTGATGGCAACGTTCAGGGCGGTTTCAGAGTTGAGCGTGGTATCGTCAGCGCCGAATACCGACACACCCTGAGTAAACTTGGTATTGTCCGTCATCTGCCATGCATAAGCCCCGGACGCATAGCCCAACGGCTGTGTTTCGGTGGTGCCATCCGTGTGCTCGTCATAGCGCACGCCAGGACCGAATTCGAAACGGAAGCTGTGCACAGGTCCGTTGAGGAACTGACGACCATAACCCGCTGTCAGCACGTCACGCTCGCGGTAGCCGTTGTAGCGGTCGGTCAACCAGCTTGCCTGTCCAAAGAGATAGTCATAGTCGGTCATGTTGTAACGACTACGGCCACCTACGGCATATTTCTCCGATGAACGCTCATCATTTGAGGAGGTATTGCTGGCATTTCCCCACAGAGACCATGCGGTCGTTTGGCCGTACCAGGTCATGGTGGTATCTGCGGTTAAAGAAGAACTTTTTGTGTTGCCTGACTGGGCGAGATATCCCGCGTTCAGGTTACCTTCAAAGGGTTTTTTCGCGCTGGAAGGGTCATCCATGACAGTAAAAACGGAATCATCGGCTACAGCATGCATTGACGCAAGCAGGCCTCCCGTCAGCAGTAATGCTGCGGGCACTGTCTTCAAAAGCTTCATTTATTAAGAGTCCGTACAACAAAAAAAGAGACCATTACGGTCTCGGAAACTTTCATATGGATCAATGACAAAAGACCCTTGAAAGGTAACAAATTATAAAAAGACTCGAATAACATAGCAATAAATTCTTATTTCATTTTTTGAATAAGAGCGTTCCTAAACCTTTATTTTATTTATATATCTTTATGGCGATAATTTTAAATAAAGATATGAAAAATCATGTTGTTAATTACTTCACTTTCGGGAGGTTAAGTGCCAGACTGAGTTCAGCCTAACAGGAGGTAAAGATGGTACGTATCTATACGTTAACACTTGCGCCCTCTCTCGATAGCGCAACAATCACCCCGCAAATTTACCCGGAAGGTAAGCTTCGTTGTACCTCGCCGGTTTTTGAACCCGGCGGCGGCGGTATCAACGTCGCTCGCGCAATTGCCCATCTTGGCGGAACCGCAACGGCGATTTTCCCCGCGGGGGGAGCAACCGGAGAGCATCTTGTTGCATTGCTCGCCGACGAAAATGTTCCCGTATCTACCGTCGAAGCCAAAGACTGGACCCGACAAAATCTTCATGTCCACGTGGAGTCCAGCGGCGAACAGTATCGTTTTGTCATGCCGGGCGCTGCGCTGACCGATGACGAGTTCTACCAACTTCAGGATCAGGTGCTGGAAATTGAGTCTGGTGCGCTGCTGGTCATCAGCGGCAGTTTGCCGCCCGGCGTACAGCTTGAGAAGTTGACCCGACTCATTACCACCGCACAAAAACAGGGGATCCGCTGTATTGTCGACAGTTCAGGCGAAGCACTGACGGCGGCGTTAGCCATCGGCAATATCGAACTGGTCAAACCCAACCTCAAAGAACTGAGTGCGCTGGTAAACCGCGAACTCACTCAACCCGATGATGTGCGCAAGGCCGCGCAGGAAATCGTGCAAAGCGGAAAAGCGCACCGCGTTGTGGTATCGCTTGGGCCGCAAGGGGCGCTGGGTGTAGATCGCGATACCTGCGTTCAGGTGGTTCCGCCACCGGTGAAAAGTCAAAGTACCGTAGGTGCAGGCGACAGTATGGTCGGGGCCATGACGCTTAAACTGGCAGAGAACGCGCCTTTTGAGGATATTGTCCGTTACGGTGTCGCCGCGGGCAGCGCAGCAACGCTGAATCAGGGTACTCGCCTGTGCTCTTTGGACGACACGCAAAAAATATATTCGTATCTCGCTCAGTAACGACACCGTCCCTCTTTTGAAGAAAAAGGGGGATTCTCGCGTAAAACTGTCAGCATGGGTGTTATGCGACTATGATAAAAAATCACGTGATTACAAAGAAGTGAATCATGTGCAGTCAGACGTCTCCACAGCGGTACGGGGTGAAGAAGAACGACAAACATTAAGTGCCTTTCCAGCGATGACGCGTCCGTGGTGTGCGTCAGTTCGTGTTTTTTAACCGCATTCTTGCGCTAACCTTATGATCTGGCAGACAACATGGGGAGAGACATCATGTGGCAGGCTATCAGTCGTCTTTTAAGCGAGCAATTAGGTGAAGGCGAAATCGAACTGCGTAATGAACTGCCCGGCGGAGAGATCCACGCCGCATGGCATTTACGCTATGCGGGGCGAGATTTTTTCGTCAAATGCGATGAAAGAGAGCTGTTAACCGGCTTTACGGCAGAAGCCGATCAGCTGGAGCTACTTTCCCGCAGTCAAACTGTATCTGTACCGAAAGTCTGGGCAGTAGGCGCAGACAGAGATTACAGCTTTCTGGTGATGGATTTCCTCCCTCCCCGTCCGCTTGATGCGCATAACGCGTTTATCCTCGGCCAACAGCTTGCGCATTTGCACGAATGGAGCGACCAGCCTCAGTTTGGTCTCGACTTCGATAACGCGCTCTCTACCACGCCGCAGCCAAATACCTGGCAACGTCGCTGGTCAACCTTTTTCGCCGAGCAGCGTATAGGCTGGCAGCTGGAACTCGCCGCTGAAAAAGGCATAGCGTTTGGCAATATTGACGCCATCGTCGAACACGTTCAGCAACGTCTCTCTTCTCATCAGCCGCAGCCGTCTCTCCTGCACGGTGATTTGTGGTCCGGGAACTGCGCCCTCGGTCCTAACGGTCCGTATATCTTTGACCCTGCCTGCTACTGGGGGGACAGAGAGTGTGACCTGGCAATGCTGCCGTTACATACCGATCAGCCGCCGCAAATTTATGACGGTTACCAGTCTGTCTCGCCACTGCCGCTGGACTTTCTCGACAGGCAGCCAATCTACCAGCTCTATACGCTGCTGAATCGGGCAATTCTGTTCGGGGGACAGCATTTGGTTGTGGCGCAGAAAGCGCTGGATAGATTACTGGCGGCCTAACGACGTACCGTGTTGCTTATCAGGCCTGCCGTTTCGCAACGTGGCAGGCCCGATAGAGTGGCACTTACAAAAAGCCCAGCAATGAGAAGAAAAAGTAGCCGATCACGATAACGATCACCGGCAGAATATAAAGCGGGAAAATTTGTAAGAAGATCGTATGGTGCGGTACCACAATTCGCGACTCAAGTTGCTCGCGGGATAATCCTTCACTGCCCTTTGCCTGTTCCAGAATTAGCTGATCCTCAACGCCTTCGCGTAAGAAACGCGCCTGGCGGCTCATTCTGGCGCCTGAGTCCTGCAACGCCAGGCCGATAAAAATCAGGATGAATATCAGCCAAAAAACGAGATTCAGTCCACTTTGAAAATCGGGCGTTGGCGAGTTATACCAGAACACGTTAAGAAAAGGTGTGTTCACCCGCATCATGTCGATCATCACATGGGCAAAATCGAGCATGACCGCGTTAATCCCTTCCTGCTTTTCGCTGTGCGCGTACATAAACTTCAGTACTGAAACCAGCGTTGAAATCAGCGCGGGAATGAAAACCACCCATCCCACCAGCCTTTTCAAGATGGCAATGCGTCCAGCTTGTTGATACGTCATGAGTTCCCCTTGATTAAGACGTGTCATTTTGGCCTAAGTTTACCCGTTGATTACCGTTTTCGCCTGATCTTTAAAGGCGGTATACTTCTGAATTAGCCATAATGAACGCTCAGAGTCCGTCCAGGCTGGCTCTAATCCCTTTTATCACCGTAAAGGAGAGGTTGTAATGTCAACCCCGCGTCAAATTCTTGCTGCAATTTTCGATATGGATGGGTTACTGGTCGATTCTGAACCACTTTGGGATCAGGCTGAACTGGATGTGATAGCAAGTTTAGGCGTTGATATCTCCCGCCGCCATGAACTTCCCGATACCCTTGGCTTACGCATCGACATGGTGGTTGATTTGTGGTTTGCGCAGCAACCCTGGAACGGCCCCTCACGTCAGGAAGTCACCGAGCGCATCATTACCCGGGCCATTGCGTTGGTTGAAGAGACAAAACCGCTGCTGCCAGGCGTTCGTGAAGCTGTGGCACTGTGCAAATCTCAGGGAATCAAAGTAGGACTGGCATCCGCCTCGCCGCTACATATGCTGGAAAAAGTGCTGACCATGTTTGATCTGCGCGATGACTTCGACGCGCTGGCTTCTGCAGAAAAACTGCCTTACAGCAAACCGCACCCACAAGTTTACCTCGATTGTGCGGCGAAACTGGGCATTGCCCCGTTAAACTGCGTAGCACTGGAAGACTCAGTGAACGGCATGATTGCCTCGAAAGCTGCCCGTATGCGTTCCATCGTCGTACCAGCGCATGAGAATCAGGACGATCCTCGCTTCGTTCTTGCCGACGTCAAACTAACCTCGCTCACCGAACTCACAGCCGCTCATCTGCGCGGCTAATCCTGTAACGGGCAATGATCGTATTGCCCGTCTTTTCAGACTTTCTATTTTAAAACGCCATTTCATTTTTAATTGTATTTCTGTTTAACCTCTCCTATCCTTGCCCTATAGCGCAAGCGTTAATGACATAAATAGTTGAGGTAAACATGATTCAGGAAGCTTTTCGTCTCGAGGGTAAAGTCGCCATCGTCACTGGATGTGACACCGGCCTCGGGCAGGGTATGGCAGTGGCGCTGGCTGAAGCGGGCTGCGATGTAGTCGGCGTGAATCGTAAAATACCGCATGAAACCGCAGAGAAAATTAACGCCCTCGGTCGACGCTTTATGGCCATTCAGGCCGACCTCAGTCAACAAGATGCTCTCACCAGCATCGTGACACAAACGGTGTCGGCGTTTGGCCGGGTCGATATTCTGGTCAACAATGCAGGAACTATACGCCGTCAGGATGCGCTGGACTTCAGTGAAAAAGATTGGGATGACGTGATGAATCTGAATCTCAAATCCGTTTTCTTTCTGTCGCAGGCCGTGGCGCGCCAGTTTGTGGCGCAGGGCAATGGTGGAAAAATCATTAACATTGCCTCGATGCTCTCTTTTCAGGGGGGTATCCGTGTACCTTCCTATACCGCATCAAAAAGCGGCGTTCTGGGCATCACTCGCCTGCTCGCCAATGAATGGGCGGCCAAAGGAATTAATGTCAATGCTATCGCGCCCGGCTATATGGCGACCAACAACACCCAGCAACTGCGCGCAGACAGCGAGCGCAATAAGGAGATTATCGATCGTATTCCCGCAGGGCGCTGGGGCACGCCGGATGATCTAAAAGGTCCGGTCGTGTTCCTCGCAAGTCCCGCCTCTGACTATATTCATGGCTATACGCTGGCCGTGGACGGTGGTTGGCTGGCGCGGTAAAGGCGCACTTGTGACAAAGGGTTACAACGTCACCTCTTCCGCCTACTGTATAAAACCCCTATACTGTATGAATTGACAGTTTATTGGGTTTTATCATGACGGCGGAAGGCCACCTTCTTTTTTCTATTGCCTGTGCGGTATTTGCCAAGAATGCCGAGCTAACGCCCGTTCTTGCGCAGGGTGACTGGTGGCATATTGTTCCTTCAGCCATTTTAACGTGCCTGCTGCCGGATATCGATCATCCCAAATCTCTGCTGGGGCAGCGTCTGAAGTGGATATCAAAACCCATTGCCCGGGCATTTGGTCATCGCGGGTTTACACATAGCCTGCTGGCGGTTTTTGCCCTGCTGGCCACGTTCTACCTGAAAGTCCCGGATACCTGGATAATACCTGCCGATGCCTTACAAGGTATGGTACTCGGCTATCTTAGTCACATTCTGGCCGACATGCTGACCCCAGCAGGCGTTCCCCTGCTTTGGCCCTGCCGCTGGCGTTTTCGTCTGCCCATCCTCGTGCCGCAAAAAGGCAATCAACTGGAGCGGTTTCTGTGCATGGCACTGTTCGCGTGGGCAATCTGGATGCCGCAAACCGTACAAGAGAACAGCGCGGTACGCTGGTCTTCGCAGATGATTAATACGCTACAAATGCAGTTCAATCGTTTCATAACGCATCAGATTGACTAATAAATCAGCCAAAAAGTCATTTTAGGTATAAACAATTCCATTTGAATATAAGAGGCAAGTCACAGTTCTGCTAATCTTGCGCCAACAGAATCACCTTTAAACGGTGATACGCATAATAAGATCAGGAGAACGGGGATGAACTTTCCATTAATCGCGAACATTATCGTGTTCGTAGTGCTGCTGTTCGTGCTGGCGCAAGCCCGTCACAAACAGTGGAGTCTGGCCAAAAAAGTACTGGTCGGTCTGGTCATGGGTGTCGTGTTCGGCCTTGCCCTGCACACCATTTATGGCTCCGACAGCCAGGTTCTTAAAGATTCAGTACAGTGGTTCAACATTGTCGGCAACGGCTATGTCCAACTGCTGCAGATGATTGTTATGCCGCTGGTATTTGCGTCTATTCTCAGCGCCGTTGCACGTCTGCATAACGCCTCTCAGTTAGGTAAAATCAGCTTCCTGACCATCGGAACTCTGCTGTTTACCACGCTGATTGCCGCGCTGGTAGGGGTTCTGGTGACCAACCTGTTCGGCCTGACCGCCGAAGGTCTGGTGCAAGGTGGTGCCGAAACCGCCCGTCTGAACGCGATTGAAACCAACTATGTTGGCAAAGTGGCTGACCTCAGCGTTCCGCAACTGGTGCTGTCGTTTATTCCGAAAAACCCGTTTGCCGATCTGACTGGCGCGAACCCGACGTCGATTATCAGCGTGGTTATCTTCGCCGCATTCCTGGGTGTAGCCGCACTGAAACTGCTGAAAGATGATGCACCAAAAGGCGAGCTCGTTCTGGTCGCTATCGATACCCTGCAAAGCTGGGTGATGAAACTGGTTCGTCTGGTGATGCAGTTGACGCCGTACGGTGTTCTGGCGCTGATGACCAAAGTGGTTGCGGGTTCCAACCTGCAGGACATCATCAAGCTGGGTAGCTTCGTCGTGGCCTCTTATCTCGGTCTGGGCATTATGTTCGTGGTACACGGGATCCTGCTGGGTGTGAACGGCGTTAGCCCGTTAAAATACTTCCGCAAGGTATGGCCAGTGCTGACGTTCGCCTTCACCAGCCGTTCCAGCGCAGCCTCAATTCCGCTGAACGTTGAAGCGCAGACCCGTCGTCTGGGCGTGCCTGAATCCATCGCCTCATTTGCCGCCTCGTTTGGTGCCACGATTGGTCAGAATGGTTGTGCGGGCCTGTACCCGGCAATGCTGGCAGTAATGGTTGCACCGACCGTCGGTATCAACCCACTGGACCCAATGTGGATTGCCACGCTGGTTGGTATCGTGACCGTGAGCTCCGCAGGGGTTGCGGGTGTGGGTGGCGGTGCAACATTTGCCGCGCTGATCGTCCTGCCCGCCATGGGTCTGCCGGTCACGCTGGTTGCGCTGCTGATCTCCGTTGAGCCGCTGATCGATATGGGTCGTACCGCGCTGAACGTAAGCGGTTCCATGACTGCCGGTACGCTGACCAGCCAATGGCTCAAGCAGACTGATAAAACGATTCTGGACAGCGACGATAACGCCGAACTGGCGCATCGCTAAGTCTGTCAGCTAAAGAACAAAAAACCGCCGGAGTATCATGCTCCGGCGGTTTTTTTATATCCATTAATCCCTTAGTTCATTTTCCTGGCGAACCTGATTAGCCCAGCGCTGTGCTGATTCCGGGACCGTAAATGCAGGCGAACGTTGAAACGCCTCCCCCATTAAGACAAAAGCGACATATTTTCCGCGTAGTATCCATACGTCACGAAACGCATCCATTTTAACCGCATGCTCTGGTGGCGCGGGCTCCACGCGAGGAACATAGCTGATAACCGGACGATTTTGTTGGCGAAGAGGTTTCATAATCAGTTGCTTCACTAAAGACAAATTCTAAAAATCAGAAAACCGCTATCTTAGCCGATTTTGCCACTGGGCGGTGCAAAAACAGCGTATTCGTGAAGGGAATGACTATATCGGGGATCGCAGACGGGTTGCAGGTGCTATTTGTGCCACAAGCAAAAAAATGCGGCGCACGATTGCGCCGCAAACTCAGGAATTACACGTTCAGAAAACTGCCAAGACGATAACCGCGCTCCGCAATTGCATATTTCAGTGACGAAGACGTCAGCACGTCGAGCTCAGTTAAGCGGGGGTAACAGTAGGCACTTTGACGAATAATGTCATCGATAAAGGCCGGATGACACATCACTTCCAGCGAAGACTCTCCCCGGTCGGCTGACGCATCCAGCGTCTGTAAAAACAGAGCCTCGGAAATCGCTTCGCCGTAAAACTCGCTGCTGAATCCCTGGGAGGTACGTAACGTTTCCGGAAAATCAGACGCCTGAAAAACGGTCTGACGATCGATACGCAATGCAATCCCCTTCTGGGCAGCAAACCCGGCTACGATAGAGAAAATTTGCGGGAACATATGCACATGGTGATGGCTATCCAGATGCGTCGGCTCCCGCCCGAACAGGTCAATAAAACGCTGATACTGCGCGGCCAGCTCCTGAGAAATTTCATCCAGCGGCAAAGTGTCCTCCTCTGCCATCTGCCAGATCCATTTCCCCAGTAATCCGTCACGGGTAAGGCCCGGCATTGCCGTCAACGGCCTACCCAGCGTCAGAACAAAATGCATCCCGACGGCAAGTGCAGGTATGTCACGACTCAGCTGTACCGCATGGTCAATCGCCGCACCGTTAACCAGTGCTGTTGTCGAGGTGACAACGCCATTACGACAGGCTTCAACAATGCCGTAGTTTTGTCCTTTACTCAGGCCAAAATCATCCGCATTCACTATCAGTACGCGTTCCATAGCCGACCTCAGTTAGTGTTGTTCGCTTTTGAGTTTCTCAATGCACCCGGCGAAGTTTGGCAACCATTTTTCATGCGCCAGGATTAGCTCACGCGCCAGAATCTCGGCATCGCTGTCAGAATGCACCAGCGGACTCAGGTTTAACGCCAGCAGCACATCATTCAGCTCGCCGCTCAATGCCGCATTGCTCGCCGCAACCTCAAAGCCTTTAATGGTGTAGATAAGGCCAAGTACTTTCTCATCAAAATGGGTAATACGTGGGTGCGGCGTAGCACCGTTACGTCCGAGCGTGCAGGTCATCTCAACCGCCCAGTCCGCAGGAATGTTATCAACATGTCCATGATGTGGAATGTTGACGTAGTGCTCGGTCTGTTTGTCGTTGTAGATGGCGTTGATCACTTCACAGGCCGCATCGGAGTAATACGCGCCACCGCGCTGCTCCAGCTCTTTCGGCTTAACGTTTAACTCAGGATTTTTGTAGAGGTCAAACAATTGTTTTTCTACTTTTTGTACTACCTGGGCACGTGCGCCGCCCTTATAGTACTCGCCCATTTCGATCGCCAGCATCTCTTTTGGCTTGAAGTAGTACAGCAAATACGAGCACGGCAGCAGCTTCAGCGAACGAATCAACCCTTCGCTGAACGGCAGGTCGAAAATGTTCTTCACGGTGGAAGCTTTCAGTTGTCCAGAAGCCACGCCGTCCAGCAGTTCATCAAAGCGCGATGTACCGTTCACCAGCACGTCTTTAATAAAGACCATGTGGTTCAGACCGAACAGATCGATGGATAAATCATCGCTCTCTTTCAGCGCCAGCACATCGCTAATAAACATTTTCATGCCGACAGGAATATTACACACACCGATGAATTTCTTAAAATTCGTGTGGCGATAAACCGCTTCAGTCACCATCCCTGCCGGGTTAGTAAAGTTAATCACCCAGGCATTCGGGCACAGTTCTTCCACATCTTTAATAATGTCAAAGATAACCGGAATGGTACGCAGACCTTTGAACAGCCCACCCGCACCGTTGGTTTCCTGTCCCAGATAACCGTGGCTCAGCGGAATGCGTTCATCCTTTTCACGGGCTTTCAGTTGCCCTACGCGCAGTTGGGTGGTAACGAAATCAGCATCTTTCAGTGCTTCACGGCGGTCCAGCGTTTTAAGCAACTTCATCGGTACGCCGGCTTTGTCGATCATGCGCTGGCAAAGATCAAAAATAATGTCCAGCTTCTCTTTTCCACCGTCGACATCAACCAGCCACAACTCAGAAACCGGTAATTCATGATAGCGCTTAATAAAGCCTTCAAGTAATTCAGGGGTGTAGCTGCTCCCGCCACCGATAGTGACGACTTTTAATTTCTGGCTCATACTTTCTCCCTTCAGTGTAAAAACACTGACGTGTATTATGCTCAACCCGTTTGTCAGGTATAGCGTGGCTGTCCCGACGCTATTTTGGGCAAGCTATAAAAAATGGGTTATTGGCAAATAATATCTACTGATTAAATTCAGTTAATTTCTTACGGTAGCTATTCGGTGTAAACGACGTCAGCTTTTTAAACGTTTTAATAAACAGGCTTGGACTACTGTAGCCAGACTCGTAAGCAATATCCGTTACAGAATAGTTCGTCATTTCCAGCTGTTTTTTAGCAAAGTTAATGCGGATTTCATTAATAATCTGCATCGGCGTTTTGCTGTAATAACGCTGGGTAGCGCGGGTCAGATACTCCTGGGATTTCGCGGACAGGTGTACCATATTTTCCAGCGCATTCTCGCTAAACTGCCGTTTGTCGTGCATGGTCTCGACGGTGGTTTTAAGCCACTGCGGAATATCATCCAGCACCTGCTCTTCGCGATGATGGCGTAACCGATTAATAATATAGAAGGTGACCACTTCTACAAATTCATCCAGCCCGCTCTCACGAAAGTTAAGTGATGCAATAACCGTTTCAATGTAGGTAAGAAACGAGTTATTCGCCCGGTAGACCTGCGATGCAACGAAACAAAATGGCAGCAGCGGGTGATAGTGCTGTTCAAAAAAACGTTTACTGATGCCGACGTTAAGGATCCTTGTCGCACCAAAATCATAAAAACTCTGGTGGTGCGATCCCAACGGGATAAAGACAAAGTCTCCACGCTCGAGCAGTACGCGTTTACCGTTGATTTCCTGATAATAGCGCCCGGTCAAAACCAGGGTAAACTCATAGTAGTCATGCTGATGCAGCCCGCTGATGCTCTCAGTTTTGTTATAGATGAACACATGGAAATTTTTGCCATTAAACAGCTGCTGTTCATAAACGGTTTTGATTTCCGGTGCGTTAATCTGTAGCTGCATTATGCACTCCTCGCTATTTCAGCTTTTCGTGAAGCTCAATCAGTTCAGTCACCAGCTCACGCGCCAGCATTGATGTCATCAGGTGGTCCTGTGCGTGGACCAGCACCAGGCTGACTTTCATTTTACCTTCGCCCTGATCGCCTTCAATCAATTTCGTTTGCACGAGGTGCGCTTCGTTCAGCGCCAGACGAGACTGGTCCATCATGGCCCTGGCCGACTCAAAATCACCTTGCTTGGCCATTTTGAGTGCGCCGTACGCCAGGCTACGCGCCTGACCGGAGTTGATGATGAGGCCCATCACCACTTCTTCAAGTTCTTCTGCTTCTGACTGCGTGTCGACGATGTTCTCGATATCCAACATACTTTTTTCCTCTGGTTCAGTCCGGCATGACCGTAAAGCCATGCCGGATTAAATTTAGAATTTTAATGCGTTAGCGATATCTTCTTCGCTTTCTTCTTGGTCAATAACGTTCTGCGCTTTGTTGGCTACCACCACGAACGGCAGGTAAACCAGCGTTGCGATACCGAGGTTGAACAGCGCGACCAGCAGAGCAGCGACGCTACCGTTGGTGTTAAAGAACGCGCCCAAACCGGTTGGCATAGTCCACGGTGCAATGTTGGTAATCGGTGGAATAATGCCTGAGTAGTAAGCTGCCAGCGTAATCGCCGCCAGAATCGGTTGCACCAGAATGAACGGGATAAACATCACCGGGTTCATGATGATCGGCAGACCGAACAGGATAGGTTCGTTAATCTGGAACAGACCTGACGGCAGTGCCAGTTTAGCAACCTGACGATAGTCAGGACGACGCGATGCCAGGAAGATAGCGATAATCAGACCCAACGTTGCTCCGCTACCCCCAAGGAAAATATAGGAGTCGAGCATCGGTTTCGCCCAGACGTGGAACGTCTTACCGGCTTCCAGCGCGGCATCTACGGAACCAAACTGTTGGTAGATAGAGATGTTTTCCAGCGCCCATGGCGTCATGATACCGCTGTCCAGCGCAGTCAGCGCCAGTGAACCGTGAATACCGAAGAACCACAGCAGCGGAACAAAAATCACGTAGGCCCAGCCCACCACGCTGCCCAACGATGCCAGCGGCGTTGAAATGGAATCCATAATGATCTGGTGGAAGTTGGTACCCCAGGTGTTCAGCGCCCAGGCGATGATCCCCATAATGGAGAGAATAAGGAAGCCAGGAATCAACGCAGAGAAAGAGCGCGATACGGACGTCGGTACGCTATCAGGTAATTTAATCACCCAATTACGATGGACCACAAAAGTGAACATTTCCGCGACCACCAGGCCGATAATAATACCGGAAATAATATTGGCACCGCCGAGCCAGTTCGCGCCAACGGCATAGGCTTCACCCACGCTATAAGGCGTTACGGTCATAAACGCGGCGACGGATAACAGCCCGGCAGCCAGTGAGTCGACTTTACGTTCTTCTGCCAGCGCCATGCCGATAAAGAACGGTGCCATCAATGACATGATACCCAGCGTACCGTTATAGACGTTTCCACCAATGCCTTTCAAGCTATTCAAAGTTTCAATAGTTGAAGCATCAAGTCGAATGCCCATTGAATAAAAAAACGACCCCTCCCCAAAGCTCAGGAAAACATTATTGATTAATACAAACATGGCCCCTGCGAGGGTTAACGGCATTAAACGAATAAAGCCGTTCTTGATTGCATTAACGTGTGGCTGCTTTCCAATTTTTACAGCAAAAGGAAGGAGTACCTTTTCAAGTGAAGCAATAGCGTTACTCATAGAAAAATACCCTTAAATACCGCAATTAATAATTGCGGTGAATGTTAATGAAATAACTCTTTGACGGGAAAAATTAAAATAAAATAATTAATTTGCTGCGGCTTTTTTAATTGCTGCAACAGCAGCCTTAAGCACGCCTAAACCATCGACTTTGCCATACAGCAGCGAGTCAATCACTTCCACAGGCTTGTTGGGTAACAAACGCTGAATTTCGGGCAACATATAAGCAATTTGTGGACCTAATAACACGACATCGGCGACAGGACCTTTTTCTCCGGCCAGCGTTTCAGGAAATGCTTCAATAATAACCGGTACTTCGTATTTTTCGGCCTGAGCACGCATCTTCGAAACCAACAATGAAGTCGACATGCCCGCAGAACAAAACAGATAAATGTGTTTCTTTTCCATTAAAACGATCCTCATGTGCGATTATCTGTCAACCAGACACTCCGCAAGCCATAACCTGCATCCATGCTCTGGGTAACTTGCGTCAGCTAAATTACTTTTTTAGGTGGCTGAAATGAGTATACGGGATTGCACCGGCGGATGGTATTTCCTTGACCAACTAAATTGTCTCTCCTTGACCTGTCGTTATGACCCCCCTCACATTTCAGGCAAATAATTCGCGGCAATAAATAAGATCGTTCGGCACAAAAAAACCGGCGCGAAGGCCGGTTCTTCTGAATGCTCAGGCAATAAGCAGTTGTTACTTCTTCGCCGCCTGCGGGTCAGTGTCGTACTCGGCGCAGGTCTGGTAACCGGAGTTAATCACATGTCCGGTGTCGTCTAAAGCAACAAAATAGGTTTCAGCTTTACCATCTCGTTGACCCAGGATGTAGGTCTGGCATGTCCCGCGCGCATGAATCATACTGACTTCAGAAGAAGGTTTACCGGCAATCTGCGCCACCTGCGCCCTGCTCATCCCTTTCTTCACATCTTTCACCACGGGCTGAACAAATTGGTCTTTGGTGCGATCGTAGGCCGTACATCCTGCCAGCATAGTCAAAACAGCCGCTGCGCTTAGAATTCCTGTTAGGTTCTTGTTCATATTCCGTCCTCTTGTATTTCAGCGTGTTATATAAGCCTGGAGCACAACAACACATTTTTCAAGCAATCAGATGATACTTAGGTCGTTTCGGAAAATTCTATTAAAACAAAATGATGTTAGATCAGGCCTGCATCCCTTGTCGTTTGGGTCCCAACGCGTTAGCTTTAACACATCATTTTTTTGATCATTTCATTTTTCGGAGGGGGTTAAATGACTCTGCAGCAAGAGATAATCCAGGCGCTTGGCGCAAAACCGCAAATTAATGCAGAAGAGGAAATTCGCCGCAGCGTGGATTTCTTGAAATCCTACCTGCAAACCTACCCTTTTCTGAAATCACTGGTATTAGGGATAAGCGGCGGACAGGACTCAACGCTCGCGGGAAAACTTTGCCAGATGGCTATTTCCGAGCTTCGCGAAGAAACGGGGAATGACGCGTTGCAGTTTATTGCCGTACGTCTGCCGTATGGCGTTCAGGCTGATGAACAGGACTGTCAGGATGCCATCGCCTTTATCCAACCGGACCGCGTGCTCACAGTAAATATTAAGGGTGCGGTACTGGCCAGTGAACAGGCCCTGCGTGAAGCGGGTATTGAACTGAGCGATTTTGTCCGTGGCAATGAAAAAGCCCGTGAACGTATGAAGGCCCAGTACAGTATCGCCGGAATGACCAGCGGTGTTGTCGTGGGTACCGATCATGCAGCAGAAGCCATCACCGGATTTTTCACCAAATACGGCGATGGCGGTACTGACATTAACCCTATTTTCCGCCTGAACAAGCGTCAGGGTAAGCAGCTGCTTGCCGCGCTGGGTTGCCCGGAACATTTATATAAGAAAGCGCCAACCGCCGACCTCGAAGACGATCGCCCTTCTCTGCCGGATGAAGCCGCATTAGGCGTCACCTATGACAACATCGACGATTATCTGGAAGGAAAAACGCTGGCTGCCGACATCGCGAAAAAAATTGAAGGCTGGTATCTGAAGACCGAGCACAAACGTCGCACACCGATCACGGTGTTTGATGACTTCTGGAAAAAAGCGTAATTTTTTTAATCACATATCGCCGGATAGCACTGGGATCACCGCTGTCCGGCCCCTCCCCCTGGTCTGATGCCGCTTTTTTAATCGGTTTCAAACTGTTACACTGGATGAATAACCAGCATCCGGAGTGAGAAGTGGTACGGCGTCAATCAGCCCCACGCCTGACATTTGAGGCAGCGGCAATCTATGAATATCCAGAACACCTGCGTCCATTTTTGAGTGCGCTTCCCACCGCACCAGGCGTCTATCTGTTTCACAGTGAAAGCGACACTATGCCTCTCTACATTGGTAAAAGCGTCAATATTCGCAGCCGCGTGCTGGCACACCTGCGTACCGCGGACGAAGCGGCAATGCTGCGTCAGGCCAAACGCATTAGCTGGATTTGTACGGCGGGAGAAATTGGTGCCCTGCTGCTGGAAGCGCGGTTGATCAAAGAACAACAGCCGTTGTTTAATAAACGACTGCGGCGCAATCGTCAGCTTTGCGCCTTGCAGCTTACCGACCGAACTGTTCAGGTTGTCTACGCACGAGATATTGATTTCTCCCATGCACCCAATCTGTTTGGCCTGTTTGCCCATCGTCGCGCAGCGCTACAAGCGTTGCAAAACCTCGCGGATGAACAGCAGCTGTGCTACGGCCTGTTGGGGCTGGAACCCCTGAGTCGCGGGCGTGCCTGTTTTCGCTCCGCGCTTAAACGCTGCGCCGGAGCGTGCTGCGGGAAAGAGAGTCATGAAGCGCATCACTCGCGCCTGCTAGCGGCGCTGGAAAGAGTGAGAGTGATTTGCTGGCCATGGAGCAATGCCATTGCCTTGCAAGAAACCGGTGCCGAAATAACACAGTACCATATCATCAACAACTGGCTGTGGCTGGGAGCCGTTTCAACGCTGGATGAAGCGACTACCCTGGCGCGTATGCCAGCAGGCTTTGACCATGATGGCTACAAAATTCTCTGCCGGCCTGTTCTGTCTGGTCAATATGACATTATTGAACTGCATCCGGAGAATGCCCCGGCATCCAGTTAATCTCGCTGAACAGCAATTTTCCCTCGCGTTCCAGCAGTCGTAATGTGTGTTTGCCGTCATGCCAGCTCGCACCCTGGTCGGCCGTTAGCAGTTTATCGCCCAGTTGCCATGCACCACTGATAACAAACACCACGCCGCCGCGTGAACCAAAGGTCGTAAAGGTGCGATCGGCCACTCTGACTTTTGCCTGGCAAACATCTCGTCGGGTCATGATATTAAAATCCATCGACATCTGCCCTTCCGTCAGCTTTGCTTTTACCACCTTGTCACCGGCAAAGGTAAAAGGTTGATGCTGTTTCAGGGTATGCGTAAAGATGTTCGCTTCTTCCAGAGTGACTTCCCCTCCCTCCAGCAGCGTAATCACGCGCTCTACACCCGGGAAAAGTGAAAATTCACCGTTTGCTGCAATGGAGGCGATACTCGCCCGCCAGTGAAAATCTCGTGTTGCTGGCGGAAAACAGCAAATCTCACGCGTTTCTCCCGCACCATTCCGCCAGAGATTAACAGGCATTTTGCGGATATCAAAGTATTCCATCATCCCTCCAGAAAGGAGCAGCATGGCAGCCTGCCGTAAACAGACAGCCATAAATCATCATTATTATGTTCACCCTGCAGATTATTGTTATCGGCAGCAGAGTTGATTTGCCTTAGCGATGAACCCGGCATTTTGCAAAAAAGAATAACGCGCTGATCCAGGTAGAATTTTCGCGGGCTTCAGGAGAATAGCGTGTCGTGCGTCCGGTGCAATAGGCAGAAATGAAAAAACCGCCGATCCTGCCCACATCGTTATACGTGTTGTGGACAAGAGCGGCGGTCTTGAGTTTGGTTTCACACTGTGCGGCAATCAGCGCGACACAGTGTGAATGATTTAGTGTAGACGCTGATCGATTACTCGGCAGCTTCTGGCATTTTACCTTTCTGCGCTGCACGTTCTGTCAGACGCTTCTCAAAATTGGCATTAAACTGCTTTTTCTGTTCCGGGGTAAGAATGTTGTAAATTTTGTTCTGGGTTTCCATATGCGCCAGCATGTTGGCTTTGCGCTGTTCTTCCATCTTCGCAATCTGCGCTTCGGCTTTCGCTTTATCGAAGCTATCGCTGGCGATGATATCGTGCATTGCACGGCGTTCTTCCAGCGGCGGACGTTTCATCTGATCGCGCTGGCCTTTCATGATTTCGCGAATCTGCTGTTTCTGCGCGTCGGTCAGATTAAGGTCTTTGAACATCATGTCGTGATGCGGGGCGAACTTGCCGTTGTGGTGCATCATCGGTTTGGCATCCGCTGGTGCAGCTGTTGTAGTGTCAGCAGCATGAGCCAGGTTCGCAGCACCCAGCGCCAGAGTAGAGGCAACAACCAGAGCAGTCAGTTTACGCATAATTTTTATCCTTTCTTTCAGTTATTTTTACGACACTCATGCGACTCTTATGCAATGTGATGTCGTGTTGACGAGATTAACTTTACCGGCTTAAGCGTCAATTAATCAGAGCAACGGTAAAACAGTGAAAGTGTAAAAAACAAACTTTCATCAATTATGAAGAAAAAAAGAATAAATTGCGCAGAGTTGCAATAAAAAATTACAACAGGATGATTTTGAAAGGATTATGGAGAACTATACCTGAACCCTGATTATTAAGAAAGCAATTCACCAGGAATAATCCGTAATAAATAAAAACAGCACGCAAAAATAAGCCCTAAAGGATAAACCTGCAGGGCGAATATATTTATCACAACTTTTCGAGCATCAATCCGGCACGTAAACCACAGGCCACGTTAGGGTTGGGAAAGAGAACGTATTCAACATCATGGGTGACGATAAAACGTTCATCTCCGTCCTGCGCCAGCAAGGTGCCTTCTTTAAAGGGGGTAAAGTTTAGCGTCTGGTTATCCATGTGGAGAATGAAATCGTCGCTACGACGCGTGATTTGCGACACCACGCGATAACGCAGCGGGGATATTTCTCTCGTCGGCACCCGCTCACCCCGCAGCAGTTTCTCCAGTGCGTCTGCCGTTTGCGCAAACTGGGTGAGATCGTTTTGCCCGAACGGCAGCGCTTTACCCAGTTCCAACGTACAGGCCAACGCACCAAAATATTCACCACTAAAATGGGTGAACGTGCCGCCAGGCGTCTGATGGAAAACCAGCGCTTCCAGTCCCGCATCTCCCAGCCATTCAAGAAAATCCTCGTCCCAGGCAACGTTGCGTTGTGGCAATACGCCAAAGCGCAGATGCTGTGAACCGCGGATCGCGGTGTGCAGATCCAGATGCCAGCGTGTTGGCTCTTTCGCCCGTGAATAAAAATCTTCCAGACACAGCTCAAGCTCATGGGCTCGGTGCGTTTCTTCACTTGCGGTAAAAATCTGCCACCGACCGCCAAACATACGATTCAGGTCGCTATGACAATACCGTTTTCCCGCAGCCAGCGCCTGCGGGTTTCCCAGAATCACCAGCAGCCGCCATGTCAGTGTCAGCTCGCCGCTAAACAGCCTGGAAAGCAATGAATCGAGTATCTCTACCGGCGCTGTTTCATTGCCATGGATCCCCGCAGACAGCACCAGAGAATGTTCAACGGGTGCAAGCGGCGTCAGTTCCAGAATTCCGTGACCGATCCACTGCCAGTCAAAACCATGAGTGGTTCCTTGCGTTTTCTCTGGAGTGGCGCCTGCGAGCGTAATAGCCAGAAAGTTATCCATGGTGCATCCCCTCCTGCTGGAAAGGATACACTGAGCCGAGTTTGAGCAATTGCGTCAGCGTATCCAGCGCTTCACGCCCCTCGCGCAACAGCTGTGGGTCGGCAAGGTCGGCAGCGGTAAGACGATCGCGATAGTAACGGTCAACCCAGTTATTCAACGTGTTAAACAGCGTGTCGTTCATGATAACCGCCGGATTCACCGCCTGCTGTTCCTGCGGAGTGAGCACCACTCTCAGGCGCAAGCATGCCGGACCACCGCCGTTGGACATACTTTCACGCAGATCGAATACCCGCAGGTCATCGATCGGATTGTCTTCCTCGAGAAGCCGGTTCAAATACCGCCACACGCCAGCATGCTCCCGACACTCCTGCGGCAGGACCAGCATCATCGAACCGTCACTACGACTCAGCAACTGACTGTTAAACAGATAAGTGGTCACGGCATCCTGCACCGACACTTCCGCTGTCGGGACTTCCAGCGGGGTAAAACCTGCCACCTGACTGCGCAACTGCTCTAACAATGCCTGCTGTCTGACAAACGCCTGCTGATGACAAAACAGCACCTGGCGATTCGACACCGCAATCACATCGTTATGGAACACGCCAAGATCGATAACGTCCGGGTTTTGCTGAGCAAAAATGCGCTGATGCGGGTTGACCTGATTCAGTCGCGCGACCGCCTCGCTGGCCTCACGGGATTGCCTTGCCGGATAGCGCTTCGGTTGGGATGCATTGCCTTCTTCACGACCGTAAACAAATAGCTGTACGCCGGGGTCACCGTAATCTCCACCGAGGCGGTTATGGTTTGCCGCCCCTTCATCGCCAAAAAGCGCAACCTGGGGTAACGCACCGTGGACCGCAAAGCTATTCTCATCACGGAAAATCGCCCGTAACAATGCCTCGGTAGTAGGCGCTTCCAGTGAACGGTGGAACTTATTATTCAGATTCGCCACCGTCAGATGCACTTTCCCGTCCAGCGAGTCTGCCGAAGGGCAAACCGTTGCCGCATTCGCTACCCACATAGGCGATGCGGAGCTGGCACTGGAGAGCCAGTGGGGCGCCTGACGCGCCACTTTATCCAGCACCTGTTCGTCACTGCCGCTAAAACCCAACTGACGCAGAACCGGAATAAAAGGCCGCTCGTGGGGCGGGATCACCGCTTGAGGAAATCCCGCATCCGCCAGCGCTTTCATCTTTAGCAGACCTTGCTTTGCCGCCAGACGCGGGTTCGACACCTGAAATCGATGTTTGGTTGAGGCCTCATTACCAAATGACAATCCAGCATAGTGGTGAGTTAGCCCCACCAGACCATCAAAATTTACCTCACGGGCTTTCATAGCTTATCCTCGCGAGAAAAATCCAGTCCGGGGCTAAGCGCCGTTGGCAGCGTTAAGGCCGGGGATTCCAGACTTGCCATCGGCCAGGCGCAATAATCTGCGGCATACCACGCGCTGGCGCGATGGTTCCCGGAAGCGCCTACACCGCCAAACGGTGCGGTACTCGCAGCGCCGGTTAACGGCTTATTCCAGTTGACGATCCCTGCCCGCGCCTCCAACAGTAGCTGTTCAAACTGGCCGCGATCGGGCGAAACTAACCCACACGACAATCCAAAGCGGGTGTTGTTCGCCAGACGAATCGCATCATCAAAGCTGTCATAACGCCAGACGCCGAGCAGCGGACCGAAAACCTCTTCATCAGGTACGTTCCCCGCCCCGGTCAGTTCGATGATTCCAGGGGTCAGCAGTGACGTTCCGGCATTTACCAGACGTGGCGCTAACAGCGTACGGCCGCCCAACGACGCCAGACGCTGCCAGGCATCATAGACGTGCTGCGCGGCCTGTTCGGAAATCAGTCCACCCATAAATGGCTGCGGTTGTGCATCCCAGTTGCCGGGCACTAAACGCTGACTAACCTCCACCAGACGCGTCAGGAACGCATCACCCTGCGCGCCTTTTTTTACGAGCAGGCGGCGGGCACAGGTACAGCGCTGTCCGGCGGTGACAAATGCGGATTGAATAGTCAGATGCACCGCGGCATCAATATCCTCCGGATTTTCAATAATCAGCGGGTTGTTGCCCCCCATCTCCAGGGCAAGGATTTTTTCCGGCTGGCCGGATAACTGCTTATGCAGCTGATAACCGGTATTCGCACTGCCGGTAAACAGCAGGCCATCGAGGTCTTCCAGCGCACTCAGCGCCTGTCCCGTTTCACGTCCGCCCTGCACCAGATTCAGCACGCCCGGCGGCAACCCCGCCTGCTCCCACAGTTTTGTTACTGCTTCACCGGTCCACGGCGTCAACTCGCTGGGTTTGAAAATCAACGTATTGCCTGCCAGCAATGCCGGAACAATATGACCATTGGGTAAATGACCGGGGAAGTTATACGGACCAAAAACCGCCAGCACGCCGTGTGGGCGATGGCGCAACGTTGCCGCACCATCCGGTAGTTCGCTGTGCTGCTCACCGGTACGGGCATGATAAGCTTTGACGGAGATGGCGATTTTATTGATCATCGCCGTCAGTTCAGTCGCGGCTTCCCAATGAGGTTTTCCGGTTTCCTTGGCGATAATCTGAGTTAGCTCGGCTTTATTGCTTTCCAGTAATAAAGCAAACTTTTCAACAATAGTCTGGCGTGCGCTGAAAGGCTGTTTAGCCCAACCGGCAAAGGCTGCGCGTGCGGCCTGGCACGCTTGCGTCACCTGCATTGCATCTGCATCATTACCGTGCCACAGCACATCACCGCTTACCGGGTTGGTTTTCACCCGACGCTCGCCCAGCCCCGTCACCCAGTCACCGTTTATCCATAGTGTCATGCTGTTTTCTCCTCTGCACAAAGACGTACAAAACGTACATGGTCGCCCGCGTGGCATTTCAGGGCATCCAGTTGCGCCGCCGTCAGTACCAGACGTTGGGTATCCGGGTCTGAGCGAACCAGCATGACGCGGAAGTTTTGATAGTTTTCATTGGCAACCAGACAGGCCGGATAATCACCGGTTGCTGGCTGACCTTCCGCCACTTCCACCAGCCTGCTTTTACGAATAGCCCGAACCCGGTCGATATCGCATTCCAGCGTTGGCCCACCGTCGAAAATATCGACATAGTTGCGGTAGCGAAATCCCTCTTTCTCCAGCACCGCCCGCGCTGGGGCCGTTTGCGGATGTACCTGACCAATCACGCCTTGCGCTTCATCAGACAGAAAATGGGTATAAATAGGATGCTTGGGCATCAGTTCAGCAATAAAGGCTTTCTGTCCTGTTCCGCAGAGAAAATCCGCCCGGCTGAACTCCATTGAGAAAAAGCGTTTACCGAGGCTTTGCCAGAACGGCGAGTAACCGTGCTCATCAATCACGCCGCGCATCTCGGCCACGACTTTCTCATTAAATCGGTCGCGAAAGGCCGCCATAAACATAAAGCGCGATTTTGACAGCAAATAGCCGTTGCCTTCTTTTCGCCAGTCCGGATCGAGAAACAGCGTGCAAAGCTCGCTGCTACCCGTGTGATCGTTACTCAGAAACAGCGTCGGCAGCGCGTTATAGACATTCAGCTCTTTCGAGGCGTGGACCAGGGTACCAACCCGATAGTTGTACCAGGGATCGTTAAGCCCTACCGCCACCTCAATGGCGCAAATCCCGGCCACGGTCCCGCTGGTACTGTCTTCAAGCACAAACACATATCCCTGCTCACTTTTTGGCAACTCACCGCGCCAGGTTTGGAGTGAACGTTCGATACGCGCCATCAGCGTAGCTTCATTCGCCGGTAGCGAGGTCAACCCGCCGCCGGTCTTACTGGCAAGCTGCATCAACGCGGTGATATCCGCGCGTTCAATGGGACGAATCACCATCATGATGAACCTCCTGCTTTAATGCGTTCGCAGGCCAGCGCAAAGCGATCCAGTCCGGTGGCGACTTCTTCTTCGCTGACGTTGAGCGCTGGCGCAAAACGCACCACGTTAGCGCCAGCGATCAGTACCATCACCCCGGCAACAGCCGCTTCTTGCGAGATGAGTTTCGCTTTCCCGGCAAATTCCGCGTTCAGCACGCAGCCGATCAGCAGTCCGAGTCCACGAATTTCACTAAACAGTCCAAAACGTTCGTTAATGGCGTTTATACGCTCCACAAACCAGTCGTGGCGCTGTTTTACTCCATTGAGCACTTCCGGTGTATTCACAATTTCCAGCAATTTACCTGCCACCGCCGTCGCCAGCGGGTTTCCGCCGTACGTTGTACCGTGTGTACCAACCGTCATCACACTGGCGCAACGCTCTGTCGCCAGCAGTGCGCCGATGGGGAAACCACCGCCCAGCGCTTTTGCTGTCGTCAGCAGATCCGGCGTCACGGCGTAGTGCATATAGGCATACAGCTCCCCGGTACGGCCAACACCGGTCTGAACTTCATCAAAAATCAGCAGCGCATTATGGCGATCGCATAACTCACGTAGCCCCTGCAAAAAGGCTTTTGTTGCCGGTACCACACCGCCTTCACCCTGCACAGGCTCCACGATAACCGCACAAGTGGTGTCATCAATCAGTTGGCTGGCAGAATCGAGATCGTTGTATACGGCATGACGGATATCCGGCGGCAGCGGCGCGAAATCCTGTGAATAGGCAGGCTGTCCTCCGGCGCTGACGGTAAACAGCGTGCGGCCATGGAAAGCATTTTTAAACGCTACAATCCCGCTCTTCTGACTGCCAAAACGATCGTGGGCATATTTACGCGCCAGCTTTAGTGCCGCTTCGTTGGCTTCTGCGCCGGAGTTACAGAAGAAAATGCGCTCGGCGAAGGTGGCGTCAATCAGCTTTTTCGCCAGACGCAGTACCGGCTCGTTGGTGTAGCCATTTCCCGTATGCCAGAATTTGCTCGCCTGGTCGTTTAATGCCTCGCGCAATGCCGGATGGGCGTGACCCAGTGCGTTAACCGCAATGCCTCCCGCGAAATCGATATACTCTTTACCCTGCTGATCCCACAGACGTGAACCTTCACCCCGCACCGGAATAAAAGGGGCCGGAGCGTATACGGGCATCATCCATTCATCAAAATTTTCACGCGTAATTGACAGAGACATAGCGACCTCAATGGTAAATAAAAGGTTATTTATATGTTAATAAATATAGTGTTTGCGGTGTAAATGTAGATTGCAGGGTTCGTGCCAGCCAGCGAAAAAAGTGCATAAACGGATGTCGATGACGGAATATCAACAGGTTACAACGTGGCGATATTCACTGCATGTGCATATAAAGTGAATATGTTTGCGCATCAGGCGGCTAAACAGAGGAAAAAACGCAGTTTTATTCAGTCGCCAAATATAATTCTGGAATTGTGATCGTATACGAAATTTTTCGGAAATTATTGCTCCATTCCGACGCGCTTCGCGCCAAAACGGTGCAGTTTTTGCCCCATCGTTAACACCATTAGCAATCATTGTTGGAATCAGGTGACAAGAAGCAGTCAGGCTGCAGAAATTCTGCTACCATCCTTGCACTATTCATCTTGCAAAGTGGCAGCGACTATGAAATTTGTCTCTTTTAATATCAACGGCCTGCGTGCCCGTCCCCATCAACTGGCAGCCATTGTCGAAAAACACCAACCGGATGTTATTGGCTTACAGGAGACAAAAGTCCACGACGATATGTTCCCTCTCGAAGAGGTAGCAAAGCTCGGTTACAACGTCTTTTATCACGGCCAGAAAGGTCATTACGGCGTGGCGCTGTTAACAAAAGAAACGCCAATTGCGGTACGTCGTGGCTTCCCGGGCGATGACGAAGAAGCACAGCGTCGTATCATCATGGCAGAAATTCCGTCCCCTCTGGGCAGCATCACGGTGATCAACGGCTATTTCCCGCAGGGCGAAAGCCGTGACCATGAAACCAAATTCCCGGCCAAAGCCGCATTTTATCAGAACCTGCAAAACTATCTGGAGACAGAACTGAAGCGCGACAATCCGGTATTGATCATGGGCGATATGAATATCAGCCCAACCGATCTCGATATCGGCATCGGTGAAGAAAACCGTAAACGCTGGCTGCGCACCGGTAAATGTTCCTTCCTGCCGGAGGAACGTGAGTGGATGGAACGCCTGCTGGGCTGGGGTCTGGTGGATACTTACCGTCACGCAAATCCTGAAAAGAATGACCAGTTCTCGTGGTTCGACTATCGCTCAAAAGGCTTTGACGATAACCGCGGCCTGCGTATCGACCTGCTGCTGGCGAGCAACCCATTGGCGGAACGCTGCGAAGAAACCGGCATCGACTATGAAATTCGCAGCATGGAAAAACCGTCCGACCATGCGCCTGTATGGGCTAAATTCCGCGTCTGACCTTCTGCGTCTTTTTACTCTCCAGGCCCGGCCTGGAGAGTCTGTTTATTCTGTGCAAAATCAATAAAGTGACGGTAATACATTGTTACGGCCGGGAATTTATTATATCTTCGCGCGCGCTTTTCGCTGACGAAAATGCTCCATTGCACTCGGTTTTACAGGAGAACCCCCATGAAAAAGAAGTTCGCATAAAGCAGAATACCGGCTGCTGATTGTCGCGGTCCTGTTCTGCGTTCTGGCGGGAGTTTTCCATCATTATGGTCTGACCGACCTGATAACCAATTTCCATCATTTACAAGACGTCATCCGCCAAAGCGGTATGTTCGGCTATACGCTTTATATCCTGCTGTTTATTGTTGCTGCGCTGTGTCTGATCCCAGGCAGCATCCTGGTGATCGTCGGCGGTGTGCTGTTTGGCCCCGTGGCTGGGACGCTTATCTCGTTAGTGGCAGCAACCGTGGCCTCGGCGCTGTCGTTTTTGCTGGCTCGCTGGCTTGGACGGGATCTACTACTGAAATACGTTGGGCACACGGCGACGTTTCAGGCTATCGAAAAAGGCATTGCCCATAGCGGAGTAGACTTTCTAATCCTGACCCGGCTCGTGCCGCTGTTCCCCTATAATATTCAAAATTACGCCTATGGGCTGACGGCCATTCCGTTCTGGTCATTTACCGTAATATCGGCACTTACCACCTTACCCGGCATCTTTATCTATACGCTGATGTCGCATGAACTCGCCAGCGAAGGCATTACCCTGGTATTCATCGGTAAGCTCAGCGTGGCAGGGCTGGCGTTATTCGCCCTCGTTCAGGCAGCCAAAGCCTGGGCCCGATATAAGCATATCGATCCGTCAGCCAACCATGAGTGTACGGGTAAATGATAAAACGGAATAAAGCGCGGCTGACTCGCTATTACCGGGCGGGTTTGATTGCTCTGCTACTGCTCGCGCTAATGGCATGGGCATGGATACCTGGCGTGAGTGATTTTCTCCACGGCAGCCTGGCAGCATTTACCACACTCGATCAGCATGCTCTTGAGAACTTTATTCGTTCTTATGGAACCCAGGCGGCAGTGGTGTCGTTCTTCCTGATGATCTTACAGGCCATCGTTGCACCGCTTCCTGCGTTTGTGATCACGTTTGCCAATGCCTCGCTGTTTGGCGCATTTTGGGGCGGCGTACTATCCTGGAGCAGCGCAATGGCAGGTGCGGCGCTGTGCTTTTTTATTGCCCGCATTTTAGGTCGCGATGCGGTAGAAAAGCTGACCGGAAAAACGGTGCTGAACAATATGGACGCTTTTTTCGAGCGCTATGGTAAGCACACTATTCTGGTCTGCCGCCTGTTACCTTTTGTGCCGTTCGACCCGGTAAGCTACGCGGCTGGCCTGACCTCAATTCGTTTTCGCCATTTTTTCATCGCCACCGGCATCGGACAGTTACCCGCCACTATCGTCTACTCATGGGCGGGAAGCCTGTTAACTGGCGGCACATTTTGGTTTGTGACGGGTCTGTTTGTCCTGTTTGCCCTAAGCGTGGTGATATCGGTGGCAAGAAGCCTTTATCTTGAGCGCCAACGGAAAAAAAACTGAGACCTTTCCCTATTTTTAGCCATGGAGATATTATGCGTTACTGCTTATTGTGTCTGAGTTTGTTGCTCTGCCCGCTGGCGACGTTTGCCCAGGACGCCAGCTGGCAACAAATCAAAAATGACGCCCGTGGTCAAACGGTGTGGTTCAACGCCTGGGGTGGCGACAATGCAGTTAACCAGTATCTCGACTGGGTTAGCGGCGAGATGAAAACGCACTACGACATTAACCTGAAAATCGTGCGCCTGGCAGACGCCGCCGATGCCGTAAAACGCATCCAGACGGAAGCGGCATCCGGGCGAAAAACCGGCGGCTCTGTCGATTTACTGTGGGTTAACGGCGAAAACTTCCGTACGCTAAAAGAAGCCGGGCTGCTGCAAACCCAGTGGGCACAATCGCTGCCTAACTGGCGCTATGTTGATACACAAAAACCGGTGACCGAAGATTTCTCCGTTCCAACAGAGGGGGCTGAATCACCGTGGGGCGGAGCCCAACTCACCTTTATTGCCCGGCGCGATCTCACCGCGCAGCCGCCGTTATCTCCGCAGGCACTTCTCGAATTTGCGCAGGCGCACCCTGGCACGGTGACCTATCCACGCCCGCCAGACTTTACCGGAACGGCTTTTCTTGAGCAGTTGCTAATTTCGCTCACCACCAAACCACAGGCATTGAAAGTTGCGCCAGATGCAGCGACATTCGCCGAAGTTACCGCGCCATTGTGGCAGTATCTTGATACCTTGCATCCTGTACTTTGGCGTGAGGGCAAAGATTTTCCGCCCACGCCAGCACGAATGGATTCACTGCTCAATAGCGGTACCCTGCGTTTATCATTGACCTTTAACCCTGCCCACGCGCAGCAAAAAGTGGCGAGCGGCGAATTACCTAAAAGCAGCTACAGTTTTGGTTTCTCACAGGGCATGCTCGGCAACGTGCACTTTGTTGCCATTCCGGCGAATGCCCACGCCAGTGCCGGAGCAAAAGTCGTGGCAAACTTCCTGCTTTCTCCTGAAGCGCAACTGCGCAAAGCTGACCCGGCTGTCTGGGGAGATCCTTCGGTGCTTGATCCACAAAAATTGCCTGACGAACAGCGTGATGCGCTGCTGGCGCGGATCCCTCAGGGGCTCCCTGCCGTGTTGCCAGAACCGCATGCAGCCTGGGTAAACGCTCTGGAACAAGAATGGCTACGCCGATACGGTACGCATTAATTCTGCTACTCTGGGCCATCATGGCGGCAGTTTATCTGCCGTTGGCGCCAGCGGCATGGTCTCTGATAACACCGGCGCTTAGTATCACACACTGGCTGGCGCTCTTTGCCGATCCTCAACTTCCGCAGGCGTTACTGGCAACGCTGGTTTCCGTCGGCCTCGCGGCTGGGGGCGCGCTGACCATCGCGCTGCTGGCGATCCTCGCCTTGTGGCCCGGCACTGTCTGGGTACGTCTGTATACGCGTCTTCCGTGGCTGCTGGCAATTCCGCACGTTGCCTTCGCCACGAGCGTGCTGTTGGTTTTTGCTGAAGGCGGCATACTTTGGCAATGGCTCCCGCTCCTCAGCCCACAGCCGGACCGCTACGGCATTGGACTTGGCGTAACGCTGGCGGTGAAAGAGAGCGCTTTTTTGTTATGGATTCTCTCGGCCCTGCTGAGTGAAAAACAACTTTCTCAGCAGGTTATCGTATTGGATTCGCTGGGTTACAGCCGACTGCAATGCCTGAACTGGCTGGTTCTGCCCGCTATCGGCCCGGCATTAGGTAAAGCTATGCTGGCGATTGTTGCCTGGTCACTCTCCGTTGTTGATGTGGCAATCGTTCTTGGCCCCGGCAATCCGCCAACGCTTGCCGTATTGAGCTGGCAGTGGCTCAGTCAGGGCGACGTCGAACAGCAGGCGAAAGGCGCACTTGCCAGTCTGTTGCTGGTGCTGTTACTCCTTGTTATCGCGCTGGTGGGTTATCTGCTCTGGCGTACCTGGCGACATACTATTCCGGCAGTAAACGGTGAACGCCAGCATTTTTCATCTATGACAATCGTACGCCCGCTGGTACAGATTTTGCCCGTCAGCGGTGTGGTATGCGCGCTGGTGCTGGCGCTTATCGCCAGCTATTCCTCGCTAAACAGCGAGGCGCTCAGCAACAGCCTGCAACTGGGGCTCCTTTCCAGCGTGCTGGCGCTTCTGATACTTTTTGCCTGGCTGGAATGGGGTCCACAAACCGGACACCGCTGGGTCTGGCTACCGCTCATTTTGCCTGCGCTACCGCTGGTAACCGGACAATATCTGCTGGCGTTATATGCCGAACAAGATGGACTGATGACTACCATTATCTGGGGCCACCTGCTGTGGGTGATGCCCTGGATGCTATTTGTGCTTAAACCGGCGTGGCAGCGCATTGACCCACGATTAATTTTGATTGCGCAAACCCTGGGCTGGACGCGGTGGCGGATATTCTGGCTGGTGAAATGCCCACAGCTGGCATGCCCGGCATTGATTGCCTTCGCGGTTGGCTTCTCGGTTAGTATCGCCCAGTATATGCCAACGCTGTGGCTAGGTGCCGGACGCTATCCCACGTTAACCACCGAAGCGGTGGCATTAAGCAGCGGCGGTAGCAGTGCGATTCTGGCAACACAGGCGTTGTGGCAGCTGCTTTTACCACTGCTCGTTTTCGCACTTGCAGCCTTTCTCACCGCGTGGATCGGCCGCTTTCGACAAGGACTCCGCTAATGCTTACTGTACGAGGCGCTTCGTTGTACCAGGGCGTGAAAGCGCTGGTGAAAGACGTTAATTTTCAGGTTAACAAAAGTGACATCGTCACAATTATGGGACCTTCCGGCAGCGGGAAATCTTCGCTGTTTTCATGGATGATCGGGGCGTTGTCTCCCCAGTTCCAGGCCTCAGGCGAACTGTGGCTTAATGAACGACGCATCGATACGTTACCTACCGCGCAGCGCCAGATTGGCATTTTGTTCCAGGATGCGCTGCTGTTTGACCATTTCAGCGTTGGGCAGAATTTACTGCTAGCCTTACCCGCCAGACTGCAAGGTCCTGCCAGGCGTCATGAGGTAGAAAGTGCCCTCGCACGCGCGGACCTGGCAGGATTTTATTCACGCGATCCGGCTTCGCTCTCCGGTGGGCAGCGTTCGCGGGTCGCCCTGCTCCGCGCACTGCTGGCGCAGCCCCAGGCGCTGTTACTTGATGAACCCTTTAGCAGGCTGGATGCGTCGCTACGCGATAACTTTCGCCAATGGGTCTTCACCGAGGTGCGTAAATTGGGGATCCCGGTGGTACAGGTGACCCATGACGCGCAGGACGTGCCGCCTGCAGGCCGCGTATTTCAGATGGAAAACTGGGCGTGAATGTGGCGATATGCTGCGTTAACGCAAGGTTTTTACGTAACTGGCGGCACAGAATGTCGTCTTCTTTTTTTCAACGTCGGGCTATTCGATGAAACGTGTTTCTCAAATGACCGCGCTGGCACTGGCTTTAGGGCTCGCTTGCGCTTCTTCCTGGGCTGCTGAAACAGCACAGACGCTCACCCTCAACCAGTTACAGCAAAAGCAAGGCGCGGCGATCGATACCCGTCAGAGCGCTTTTTACAACGGCTGGCCACAATCGCTCAATGGTCCTTCAGGACACGAACCTTCCGCACTGAACCTGTCTGCCGCCTGGCTCGACAAGATGAATGATGAACAACTCAGCGCCTGGGTTAAGTCACATCAACTTAAGACGGACGCTCCGGTGGCGCTGTATGGTAGCGATAACGACATGCAGGCCGTTAAATCCCGTCTGCAAAAAGTTGGCTTTAACCAGATTTCAACCCTCAGCGATGCGCTGACAGACCCTGCCCGTCTGCAACGTCTGCCGCACTTCGAACAGTTGGTTTACCCACAGTGGCTGCACGATCTTCAGCAGGGTAAAGACGTGACTGCCAAACCGGCGGGTAACTGGAAAGTGATTGAAGCCGCCTGGGGCGCGCCGAAGTTGTATCTGCTCAGCCACATCCCCGGCGCGGGCTACATTGATACCAATGAAGTTGAAAGCGAACCGCTGTGGAATAAAGTTTCCGACGAGCAGCTTAAAGCGATGCTGGCGAAACACGGTATCCGCCACGACACCACGGTAATTTTATACGGCCGCGATGTCTATGCCGCCGCTCGCGTGGCGCAAATTATGCTGTACGCAGGCGTGAAAGACGTTCGTCTGCTCGACGGCGGTTGGCAAACCTGGTCCGACTCAGGTTTACCGGTCGAACGCGGCACTCCGCCAACGGTGAAACCAGAGCCTGATTTCGGCGTGAAAATCCCTGCCCAGCCGCAGCTTATGCTGGATATGGAACAGGCGCGCGGTCTGCTGCATCGCCAGGATGCATCTTTGGTGAGCATTCGTTCATGGCCGGAATTTGTCGGTACCACCAGCGGTTACAGCTACATTAAGCCAAAAGGTGAGATCGCAGGCGCGCGTTGGGGCCACGCGGGCAGCGACTCCACCCACATGGAAGATTTCCATAACCCGGATGGCACCATGCGCAGCGCGGATGACATCGCCGCCATGTGGAAGCAATGGAATATCCTGCCGAATCAACAGGTCTCTTTCTATTGCGGTACCGGCTGGCGTGCTTCAGAAACGTTTATGTATGCCCGCGCGATGGGCTGGAAAAACGTCTCTGTTTACGATGGTGGCTGGTACGAGTGGAGCAGCAATCCGAAAAACCCGGTCGCCAGCGGTGAACGGGGTCCGGACGCCAGCAAGTAAGACTGGCATTATTGCCGGATGCGGCGAGAACGCTTTACCCAGCCTGGATATATCATTGTTGTAGGCCGGATAAGCGACATCCGGCAACGCATTACCTTACGCCTGACGCTGAACGGTTTTCAGCGTCAGATATCCGCTCCAGATCCGGGTGAACGTTGTCATCCAGCACAACGCGCCAAAGACCCACGCCAGCACGGCAAAATAGTCCGGGAACAGACACCCCAACACAAACAGCAAAATTGTCTCAGTTCCTTCGGTCAGCCCGCCAAGATAATAAAACGATTTATGTGCGTAACCGGGGTTATCAATCTGATGTTTCGCTGCCAGTGCGGCGAAGGCCAGAAAGCTGCTACCGGTGCCAATAAACGCGAACAACAGCCAACTGCCTGCCAGCGCATTCTGCGCCGGAGCGGCAAGAATAAAACCAAACGGCACAAGGGCGTAAAACAAAAAATCGAGCGAGATATCGAGAAATCCCCCCGCGTCGGAGAGCCCTCTGCGCCGTGCCAGCGCCCCATCCAGTCCGTCAAACAACCGATTGAGCACAATGGCCACCAGCGCCGCCAGATACCAGCCTAACGCCAGAAATGGCAACGCCAGCACGCCAATGGCAAATCCGACCAGCGTAAGTCCGTCCGGGGTAATCGCCGGTTTATCGATAATACCGACGCACCGATGCAACAGCGGTTTTAATCGTGGATGAAGATGGCGGTCAAGCATGCGGGCGTCCTTTAAAACTGTCGCACAGTCCCTGCGAGGGAATATCGAGAGCGGCATTAAAACGCGCCGAGAGATTTTGAAACGCAATCAGCGCGGTCATTTCCGTAATGGCATCATCGGTAAAATGCTGCTTCATCTGCACTTTCAGCGCATCGTCAACCTGTGGAGGCGTTGCGGTAACCGCATCGGCATAGGCCAGCGCTACGCGTTCTTCAGCGCTAAACAGCGTCGAATCTTGCCAGTTGGCAACCTGCATGACTTTATCCAGCGCGCCACAGCGTTCTGCCAGCCGTAAACTATTCGCATCAACACAGAAAGCGCAGTGGCAGACCTGAGAAACGCGGGTCATCAACAGCGCACGCATCACCGGCGTTAAGCGCGCCTTTTTACGCTCCAGAAACCCGACAAACAGCGCCACCAGCCAGAACAGAAACGGCATCCGCCCCCACCAGCGCGTGGGATGCAGCACATCGCCATAATGTTTTTTCTGCGTGGCAACGAGCGGTTTTAAACTGGAAGGGATACGCGTTAACGGCTTTACCCACGACTGAGGTTCGTTCAACGGTGGCTCCTGATTACTTTAGATAAAACAAAGATAACGATAGTATGTCATTTTCTGCTGTTAGATCTTGATGAATATGATGAAAACCCTCGACGTGGTCGCCGCTATCATTGAACGTGATGGCAAAATTTTACTGGCTCAGCGTCCGCTGCATGCGGATCAGTCAGGCATGTGGGAGTTTGCCGGGGGTAAGGTTGAGCCGGGCGAAAGTCAGCCCGAGGCGCTGATCCGTGAATTGCGTGAAGAATTGGGCATTGAGGCGGTCGTGGGGCGCTACATTGCCAGTCATCAACGCGAGGTTTCAGGCCGATTGATTCACCTACACGCCTGGCATGTGCCTTCGTATCAAGGGGAACTTAGAGCGCATGAACATCAGGATATCGTCTGGTGCTCACCTGAAGAGGCGCTGTATTATCCGCTGGCACCCGCCGATATCCCGTTGTTAGAGGCGTTTATCCTTTTACGCGCCGCCAGACCAGCGGATTCGTGCTGATCGTTTTATCATCGCGCTGACACTGCAACAGAACGCCATCGGCTTTAATCACCGCCCCTTCAGAGTAGTTTTGATCCTGATAAATACAGCACTGGCTACAGGGCTGCGCCCGCTGACCGCTGGAACTGAACACTTCCGGCGGTACATTCACCTGCACGTCCGGGCGATAAAGCTGATTTGCCAGCGTCGCGCAGGACACCAGTACCAACGCTCCTGCCATGATTAAACGGCGCATTGTCTTTCCTTTTTAACTGACATTTATGCTCAGTATAACGGTATAAATCGGCAGAAACTTTAGTCCCTTCCATCATCGCTTTTGGTTATGACCCACGGCGCAATATTAATTTACTTAGCGGGGTTAATTTTTTCTTGCGTCACGTCACACTGCTGATGGTATAGTCAAAAACTGCACAACACATAACATAAATATCAAAAATATAACCATATCAATACATAAGAGGTTCTTATATCTATGGATCAGACATGTTCTCTGGAGTCATTTCTTAACCATGTGCAAAAGCGCGACCCGAATCAGACCGAGTTCGCGCAAGCCGTTCGTGAGGTAATGACGACGCTGTGGCCCTTTCTCGAGCAAAACCCGCGTTATCGTCAGATGTCGTTGCTGGAACGTCTGGTTGAACCGGAGCGCGTGATCCAGTTCCGCGTAGTTTGGCTGGACGATCGCAATCAGGTACAGGTCAACCGCGCGTGGCGCGTACAGTTTAGCTCTGCCATTGGCCCGTACAAAGGCGGTATGCGTTTTCACCCTTCCGTGAACCTGTCGATCCTGAAATTCCTGGGTTTCGAGCAGACCTTTAAGAACGCCCTCACCACGCTGCCAATGGGCGGAGGTAAAGGCGGGAGCGATTTCGATCCGAAAGGTAAAAGTGAAGGCGAAATCATGCGTTTCTGCCAGGCACTGATGACCGAACTGTTCCGCCATTTAGGTCCTGATACCGACGTCCCGGCGGGCGATATCGGCGTGGGTGGTCGTGAAGTCGGCTTTATGGCCGGGATGATGAAAAAACTGTCCAACAACAGCGCCTGCGTCTTTACCGGTAAAGGTCTCTCTTTTGGCGGCAGCCTGATCCGCCCGGAAGCCACCGGCTACGGTCTGGTGTACTTCACCGAAGCAATGCTCAAACGCCATGGTCTGGGCTTTGAAGGCATGCGCGTGGCGGTTTCTGGCTCCGGCAACGTAGCGCAATTCGCCATAGAGAAAGCCATGGAGTTTGGCGCGCGAGTAGTTACCGCCTCCGATTCCAGTGGTACCGTAGTTGACGAAAGCGGATTTACCAAAGAAAAACTGGCGCGTCTGTGCGCGATCAAAGACAGCCGTGACGGTCGCGTGGCGGATTACGCCCGTGAGTTTGGCCTGACCTATCTGGAAGGCAAACAGCCGTGGTCGGTTCCGGTCGATATCGCCCTGCCGTGCGCCACTCAGAATGAACTGGATGTCGATGCAGCGCGCGTACTGATCGCCAACGGCGTGAAAGCTGTCGCCGAAGGGGCAAACATGCCGACCACTATCGAGGCCACCGATCTGTTCCTCGAAGCGGGCGTACTGTTCGCACCGGGTAAAGCCGCCAACGCCGGTGGCGTAGCGACATCCGGTCTGGAAATGGCGCAAAACGCCGCTCGTCTGGGCTGGAAAGCGGAGAAAGTGGATGCGCGCCTGCACCACATCATGCTGGATATTCACCATGCCTGCGTTGAATACGGCGGCGAAAGCAAGCAGACCAACTACGTACGTGGCGCCAACATCGCGGGCTTCGTGAAGGTTGCCGACGCGATGCTGGGTCAGGGCGTGATTTAATATTGTCTCTGCAGGCCGGATTGGGCACGGGTGCCGCATCCGGCTAAGCCTGATGCGCTATGCTTATCAGGCCTACAAACTTACAGGCCCGCCTCTTCAGATGGCGGGCTTTTTTTCGCCGGACGTTTACGCGGCGCGCTTTTTTTCTTATCGCTACCACTACCGCCCGGCGCGGCAATTCCACGAAAGCGTCGTACCGGTGTGCTGCGCGCCTGATCGATAAGCTGATACAGCGTCCCCACCAGCGGTTGCATGAAATCCTGATAGCGGCACTGCTTTTCGCTGATTTGGGTCAGGATAGATTCCCAGTGCGCGGTCATGTCCGGGCGCGTCGCCATTTCTGGCAGCGAGTGGAACAGCGCTTTTCCCGCGTCGGTCGAATGGATATAACGTCCTTTTTTCACCAGGAACCCGCGCTTAAACAGCAGCTCGATAATTCCGGCGCGTGTAGCTTCCGTACCTAAACCATCCGTTGCGCGCAGGATCTTTTTCAGATCTTTATCCTGCACGAATCGCGCAATCCCGGTCATCGCTGACAGCAGAGTTGCATCAGTAAAGTGCCGCGGGGGCTGGGTCTGACGTTCAACTACTTCGCCTTTTTCGCACAGCAGTTCGTCATCTTTTGCCACCACCGGCAGCGGCGTCCCGTCATTATCTTCGTCGCGCTCTTTGTTACCGAGCAGCGTGCGCCATCCGGCTTCCGCCAGAAAACGGGCTTTGGCGACAAACTTGCCTTTGGCGATGTCCAGCTCAATAACGCACTTCCTGAATACCGCATCTGCGCAAAATTGCATCAGATACTGACGGGCAATCAGGTTGTAAATTTTCGCTTCGTTGTCATTCAGGTTGATGGACGAACTGCGCGCGGTAGGAATGATGGCGTGGTGCGCATCCACTTTTTTGTCGTCCCAACAGCGATTTCGCGTATCGGGATTGACCGCCGGCTGCGGGAGCAGATCCGGCGCATGGACGCTAATCGCGTTCAGTACCGCGTGACGTCCGGCAAAGTGTTCTTCCGGCAGATAACGGCTATCCGAACGCGGATAGGTAATCAACTTATGGGTTTCATACAGCTTCTGGCAGATATCCAGAACGTTTTGCGCACTTAAACCGAAGCGCTTCGCCGCTTCAATCTGCAACGCCGACAGCGAGAACGGCAACGGCGCGGATTCTGATTCCCGTTTATCGTTATAGCTGGTGACTATCGCCGGTTGACCGTTAATGCGGTTCACCACGTGTTCAGCCAGCGTGCGATTCAGCAAGCGCCCTTCTTCATCCTGATACGGCTCACACGCTTCGCTCGGCTGCCAGATAGCGGTAAACCGCTCATCGGCGGGCGTTACGATATGCGCTTTCACTTCGAAGAAGTCTTTGGCGACGAAGTTCTCTATCTCTTCATCGCGACGCACAACCAGCCCGAGCACCGGCGTTTGTACGCGCCCGACCGAAAGTACGCCCTGATAGCCCGCGTTACGTCCAAGAATGGTGTAAGCGCGCGTCATATTGATACCGTACAACCAGTCCGCACGCGCTCGCGCCAGTGCCGACACGCACAGCGGGATAAACTCACTGTTGGCGCGCAGCCGCTCAATAGCCCGCTCAACGGCCTGCGGGTTGAGGTCGTTAATCAGGCAACGCTGCACCTTCTGGCGCTTTTCAGGTGCCAGTTGCAGGTAATCCAGCACTTCATCCACCAGCAGTTGCCCTTCACGATCGGGGTCACCGGCGTGAATAACTTCGCTAGCTTCATGCAAAAAGCGCTTAATGACGTTGAGCTGTTTGGTCACCGAGGGGCGCGGTTGCAGTTGCCACTTTTCCGGGACAATCGGCAGATCGACCAGACTCCAGCGAGCGTAACGACTGTCGTAGGCATCCGGCTGCGCCTGTTCAAGCAGGTGACCAATACACCAGGTCACCACTTGTCCATTTCCGCATTCAATAAAACCATCGCCTTTGCGATGCGGCTTCGGCAGCACATCGGCGATAGCACGTGCCAGACTTGGTTTTTCGGCAATAAACAACCGCATCGAGTTAACGAATCTCAACCATGGCGCGACCGCCACGAGCTTCCACTAACTCACCAATGGCGGTGAGATCGATACCGAACTGCGCCGCTGCCGCTTTCACTTCGGCTTCAGCTTCCAGCGTTACCGCCAGCAGTAGGCCACCTGAAGTTTGCGGATCGCACAGCAGATCTCGTACCGATTGCGGCATTTCACCCATCAGGTGTCCGTAGCTGGCAAAGTTACGTTGGGTACCACCCGGCACCGCGCCCTGCGCGATGTATTCTTCAACGCCAGGCAGCTTAGGAATATCCTGGTAGACGATCTGCGCCTGAACGCCTGCGCCCTGACACATCTCACTCAGATGCCCCAGCAGACCAAAACCGGTAACATCGGTCATGGCTTTCACGCCGTCAATATCGGCGAATGCCGCACCAGCAATGTTCATCCGGCACATCACTTCTGTCGCCAGTCCTTTATGTTCTTCCTTCAGCAGGGATTTTTTCTCTGCGGTTGTCAGAACACCAATGCCCAGAGGCTTGGTCAGGAACAACTTACACCCTGCTTCAGCGGTGCTGTTTTTCTTCACGCGTTCAGTCGGCACAACGCCGGTTACCGCAAGGCCAAAGATAGGCTCTGGGGCATCGATAGAGTGGCCGCCCGCCAGCGCAATACCCGCCTGACGGCAGGCAAAGCGTCCGCCTTCGGTGACTTCGCGGGCGATTTCCGGTGCCAGTTTATCCAGCGGCCAGCCCAGAATAGCAATTGCCATAATCGGTTTGCCGCCCATGGCGAAAATATCGCTGATGGCGTTAGTCGCGGCGATGCGACCAAAATCAAACGGATTATCGACAATCGGCATAAAGAAATCGGTGGTGCTGATAACGCTGGTGCCGTTTCCCAGATCGTATACGGCCGCGTCGTCGCGGGTTTCATTACCCACCAGTAAGTTCGGATCAACAAACTTCGCCTGCTCGCTGTGCAGGATGGTTTCCAGCACTTTTGGGGAAATTTTACAACCGCAACCGGCTCCGTGGCTGTATTGCGTTAAACGAATAGCTTGCTCGCTCATGGACATCTCCTGTCATTGCAATCCGGATATGGTAGCGCTCATTCCTTGATGTGGTAAGAGTGACTGTCTGAATTCGGGTGTCTTTGCTCAGAATCCAGACAGTTTTGCCGTTGATATCAGAAATAACGGACGAATGCGCTCGGATCGGCAAGGTTAATCGTCGTGGATGCTTTTAGCTGCGGTGTGCCCAGATAGAGGAAACCGACGATTTTATCTTGCGGGCGACAGTCGAATGCTTCGCGCACGACCGCACTTTCGGTTAATGCACCACTGCGCCAGATACCGCCAAAGCCCTGGGCAATTGCGGCCATCTGCATAGCCATCACAGCACAACCGGCAGACATTTCTTGTTCCCACAGAGGAACCTTGTCGTTTTCTTCACATTTCGCTACCACGGTAATAATCAGCGGTGCGCGAAACGGTGCGCTGCGCGCTTTTTCCTGGGCTTTCTCGTCACTGCCTGCGGCAATCGCCCCTTTTTCAAGCACCGCGCTAAAACGCTCACGCCCTTCGCCCTCAATGACAAAGAATTGCCACGGTTGCAGCGTTTTGTGGTCTGGCGCGCGCATACCCGCCCGCAGAATGTTTTGCAGTTGCTCTCCTGTCGGGGCCGGCTCGACCAGACGAGAGGCGCTACGACGGGTAATCAGTAATTCGAGTGCATCCATTTGCTTAACTCCAACAATGAGATTTGTTCACAAAATTAACACGTGAGCGGATTTTGTTACAGCACAGGCGGTGATTCCTGCTGACAAGTGCCTGTCGGGTCATTACGATAGCCTCATCTTATCGCCTTTCTCCGGAATTTCGGGATGGCGTGTTGTTAATCGGTAGGGAGAATACATGCGAACCCTGTGGCGATTTATTGCCGGATTTTTTAAATGGACATGGCGATTACTGAATTTCGTCCGTGAATTTGTGCTTAACCTGTTCTTCATCTTGTTGGTGCTGGTGGGCGTGGGCATCTGGATGCAGGTCAGCAGCAGCAATACCAGTGAACACGCTGAGCGAGGCGCACTGCTGCTGGATATCTCGGGGGTGATTGTCGATAAGCCTTCGAGCACCAGTCGCTTAAGCGTTATTGGTCGTCAGCTGTTTGGCGCCAGTTCCGATCGTCTGCAGGAAAACTCCCTGTTCGATATCGTGAATACTATTCGCCAGGCAAAAGATGATCGCAACATCACCGGCATTGTGATGGATCTGAAAAATTTTGCCGGGGCCGACCAGCCTTCCATGCAGTATATCGGTAAAGCGCTGCGGGAATTCCGCGACAGCGGCAAACCGGTCTTTGCCGTGGGCGATAACTTCAGCCAGGGGCAGTACTACCTCGCCAGTTTCGCCAATAAAATTTATCTCTCTCCGCAGGGTTCCGTTGATCTGCACGGCTTTGCCACCAACGGTTTGTACTACAAGTCCCTGCTCGACAAGCTGAAAGTTTCCACGCACGTGTTCCGTGTCGGGACTTATAAGTCTGCCGTAGAACCGTTCATTCGTGATGATATGTCTCCTGCCGCGCGCGAGGCCGACAGCCGCTGGATCGGCGAGCTGTGGCAGAACTATCTCGACACGGTCGCTGCCAACCGCCAGATCCCTGCTCAGCAGGTGTTCCCGGGCGCACAGGCCATGCTGGACGGTTTGACAAAAGTCGATGGTGATACCGCGAAATATGCGCTCGACAACAAACTGGTGGATGCACTGGCCTCCAGCGCCGAAGTCGAAAAAATGCTGACCAAACAATTTGGCTGGAGCAAAGCGGATAAAAATTATCGCGCCGTCAGCTATTACGATTACTCGCTGAAAACGCCAGCGGATACTGGGGACAGCATTGGCGTCGTCTTCGCGAATGGCGCAATTATGGACGGTGAAGAAACCCCTGGGAATGTGGGCGGTGACACGACTGCCGCGCAGATCCGCGAAGCGCGTCTTGATCCGAAAGTGAAAGCAATTGTCCTGCGCGTGAACAGCCCTGGCGGCAGCGTCAGCGCTTCCGAAGTCATTCGCGCTGAGCTGGCTGCGGCAAAAGCGGCAGGCAAGCCGGTTGTCGTGTCCATGGGGGGCATGGCGGCATCCGGCGGGTACTGGATCTCCACCCCAGCAAGCTACATTGTGGCGAACCCCAGCACGCTGACCGGTTCAATCGGGATCTTTGGCGTGATCAACACTGTGGAAAACAGTCTGGATTCCATTGGTGTACACACCGACGGCGTGGCGACATCCCCACTGGCGGATATCTCCATCACCAAAGCGTTACCACCGGAAGTGCAGCAAATGATGCAACTGAGCATCGAGAACGGCTATAAGCGCTTTATCACGCTGGTCGCCGATGCGCGTAAGACAACGCCTGAGCAGATTGACAAAATCGCGCAGGGCCACGTCTGGACCGGCCAGGATGCGAAAGCCAACGGTCTGGTAGACAGTCTGGGTGATTTTGATGACGCCGTGGCGAAAGCGGCTGAGCTGGCCAAACTGAAGCAATGGCACATTGAGTATTATCAGGACGAACCGACATTCGTTGATATGGTGATGGACAGCATGTCCGGTTCCGTTCGTGCCATGCTGCCTGAAGCTATCCAGGCGATGCTCCCGGCACCGCTCGCTTCTGCGGCGAGTACGGTTAAAGCGGAGAGCGATAAGCTGGCAGCGTTTAACGATCCGCAAAACCGCTATGCGTTTTGCCTGACCTGCGCCAACGTTCGCTAATCTGCCAATGCTGCCCCAAGCCGGGGCAGCATTTTTTTACACATTCTGATGTCGCGTACTGCGAAAATCGCCAGGCGTACAGCCAAACTCCCGACTAAACAAACGAATAAAGTGCGCACAGTCGCTAAATCCCAGACGCAGCGCAATCTCCGTGACACTCTCTCCAGAATTCATCAGCAGCCAGTGGGCATAACGCAAACGCGCTCGTCGGATAAACTCTCCTGGCGACTGGGCGAACTCGGCGTTAAACAACCGGGTAAGTTGTCGAGGGCTCAGGTTGACTTCTGCGGCCAGCCAGCGGGTCGATATGGGCTTTACCAGTCCTTGCTCAATTAAAAAGACCGCTTTGCGTAACCGACTGTCGCTCACGTGGGTAAAACCTATCGCTCTGGAGACCGCCACTGACGTGCTGTCTATGCGGTTGGGGACGGACATCTGGAAGATGGCTTTTGTCGCCCTGTCGGGACCACAGTGGCGGCGAATAAGCTCTGTTGCCAGCCCTATCGTCGAAATGCCCCCCGGACATGTCAGAATCCCTTTTTCCTCAACAAAATCGACCCCGCTACGGGCAGCCAGCTGAGGAAATTGCGTTTTAAAATCATTCAGATGCCAGGGATGAATCGCCGCCATCAGCCCATTGAGGAAACCTTCTTGCGCCAGAACAAAGCTGCCCGTGCAGATACCTACCAGCGGAATGTTGAGCTGATGCGCAAGATGCAGGTAACGTCGCGCGGCCCGATCGGCTTTCGCCATACTGCGCAGCAAGCCGCCAATCACCACCACATAATCAAATTGTTCCGGTGCAACGAATGCGCTATCCGGCATCATCGCCATTCCTGAACTGCTTAGAACAGGTCGGTCTGGTGTAGCGCTCATCAGACGCCAGGAGCAGCGAATTTTCTGGCTATCATCCCCCATATCCGCCGCATGACGTAACGCATCGGTTAATCCCGCCAGCGCCAGCAGAGGAAATTCCGGCCACAGAAGAATGCCGACATTCAACTGTGGTCTGCGCGGTGTCTCTGTCTGACTCGCATCGATAGCCGTAATGATGTCTCCATCCGCCCACTCGCCTGGCTGAAAAATTCTCAGGTCTTTCTTCACTTCAGGCTCCATGCGTATTGTCATTACGACGAAACATGATAACGGCAATCGCTATATCCAAAAAGCAAGGCTGCTACTGTAGGGCCGAGGGAGCAAAACCACACTGAACAAACGGGACAAGGCACTGAACATAAATGACATATTGATCGGATGGCAGGTATGCGTCATTTGCACTGTATTTTTTCGGGGGGAACTTTATACTGCGCCTGTTTATGCACAACTTAACCTGTGACGCCCATGCAAAAGAAATCGATTTACGTTGCCTATACCGGCGGTACCATTGGTATGCAGCGCTCAGAACAGGGTTATATTCCTGTTTCCGGTCATCTCCAGCGTCAGCTGGCACTGATGCCTGAATTCCACCGCCCAGAGATGCCAGACTTCACCATCCACGAATACGTCCCGCTGATGGATTCCTCAGACATGACGCCAGAAGACTGGCAGCATATTGCTGAAGACATTAAAGCGCACTACGACGATTACGATGGTTTTGTCATTCTGCACGGCACTGACACCATGGCGTTTACGGCTTCGGCGCTCTCATTTATGCTGGAGAATCTGGGCAAGCCAGTCATTGTGACAGGGTCACAAATCCCATTAGCAGAGCTACGTTCTGACGGACAAATCAATTTGCTGAATGCGTTGTACGTTGCAGCAAATTATCCGATCAATGAAGTGACCCTGTTTTTCAACAACCGACTGTTTCGCGGTAACCGGACCACTAAAGCGCATGCTGATGGTTTTGACGCGTTTGCCTCACCCAACCTTGCACCACTGCTGGAAGCCGGGATCCACATTCGTCGGCTGGGAACACCGCCCGCACCTCACGGCACAGGTGAGTTGATTGTCCATCCTATCACTCCACAACCGATTGGCGTGGTCACTATTTATCCTGGGATCTCCGCTGATGTAGTACGCAACTTCCTGCGCCAGCCGGTAAAAGCATTAATTTTGCGCTCCTACGGCGTGGGCAATGCGCCGCAGAATAAAGAGTTCCTGAAAGAACTTGAAGATGCGAGCTCGCGTGGCATTGTGGTGGTGAACCTTACGCAGTGTATGTCCGGCAAGGTGAACATGGGGGGCTACGCGACAGGGAATGCGCTGGCGCATGCTGGCGTGATTGGCGGCGCGGATATGACCGTCGAAGCCACACTCACCAAACTGCACTATTTGCTGAGTCAGGGACTGGATACGCAGACAATTCGTGAAGCAATGACGCAAAATCTGCGTGGTGAACTCACGCCTGACGATTAAAGGAGTCTATGCCCATGGCCCGAGCCTTACTGTTGGTCGATTTACAAAATGACTTTTGTGCCGGTGGTGCCCTCGCGGTCCCACAAGGTGACAGCACAATCGATATCGCCAACCGCCTGATTGACTGGTGTGCCATACGCGGCGACACGGTCGTTGCCAGTCTGGACTGGCACCCGGCTAATCACGGTAGTTTTGCCAGCCAGCATCAGGTCGAGCCCTACAGCCAGGGACAACTCGATGGCCTGGCGCAGACGTTCTGGCCCGATCATTGCGTACAAAACAGCGAAGGTGCTGCCCTGCATCCGCTGCTGAACCAGCGTGCGATAACTCAAACGTTCACTAAAGGTGAGAACCCGCTGGTCGACAGCTACAGTGCTTTTTTTGATAACGGTCGTCGTCAGGCAACCGCGCTGAATGCATGGCTACTCGAACACCGCATTGCCGAGCTCATCATCATGGGTCTGGCTACCGACTATTGCGTCAAATTCACCGTACTGGATGCGCTCGATCTTGGCTACACCGTCAGCGTTATAACCGACGGCTGCCGTGGCGTTAATATTCATCCCCAGGACAGTGCAAACGCCTTTATGGAAATGGCAGCTGCGGGCGCAACGCTGTATACGTTGGACGACTGGCTGGAAACCCAGCGCTAATGCTTTAAAACGTTATATCCGGTCGATTGAAACTGCACATTTTTGCAAATTTATAGGCCGGATTAATACGCATCTCCCTTTCAACCAGTACTCCTCTAACCAATACAACCTACCAAAATTGGTTTGCCGCTGCTCCAGCATGGCGTGAACCCCTTCGCATTTTTCCTGTTATGAAACTGTTAACCTGCGGGTGCTGTTTTTTTTGCCACGCCATTTCCGTGGCGTGTTTGCTTGTTTAAATGTCAAAGAGGAACACCGATGAAACTATTGCCTTTGTTGGCAGCATTACCCCTGCTCTGCGCCAGCGTTGTTTCCGCCAGTTCACTGATGTCAGTTGGCTACTTTAATGGTGGCGGCGACGTCACTGCCGGTCCCGGTGGCGACATCAATAAACTGGATGTTCGCCAGATAACCCATCTCAACTATTCGTTTGGCCTTGTCTACAACAACGAAAAAGACGAGACCAATGACGCCTTAAAAGACGCCAGCAAACTGCATCAGATTTGGCTTTCACAGAAAGTGCAGGATGATTTGCTGAAAATTCCACAGCTGCGTAAACAAAATCCAAACCTGAAAGTTTTGCTTTCCGTCGGCGGCTGGGGAGCGCGTGGATTCTCTGGCGCGGCAGCAACGAAGGAAACACGCGCAGTGTTTATTCAGTCTGCACAGGAGATAATTGCGAAATATGGTCTGGATGGCATCGACCTCGACTGGGAATATCCAGTTAACGGCGCCTGGGGACTGGTCGAAAGCCAACCGGCTGACCGCGCTAACTTCACCGCGCTGTTAACAGAGCTGCGTGCCGCATTGGGGCATAAAAAACTGCTGACCATCGCCGTGGGCGCGAATGCGGAAAGTCCGAAAAGCTGGGTGGATGTAAAAGCCATTGCACCATCGCTCGACTACATCAACCTGATGACCTATGACATGGCTTACGGCACCCAATATTTCAACTCGAACCTGTACGATTCGACGCAATGGCCAACGGTCGCCGCGGCGGATAAGTACAGCGCCGATTTTGTGGTCAATAACTATCTCGCAGCCGGTCTGAAACCGAGTCAAATGAATCTGGGCATTGGCTTTTATGGACGTGTACCAAAACGCGCCGTTGAGCCAGGTATTGACTGGAGCAAACCTGACGCGCAGAAAAACCCGGCTACCCAGCCCTATTTCGAGTCAGCTCAAATTGAGTTGTTCAAATCACTGGGCGTCGACCTGAGCAAAGACACCTACGTGAAGTACAACGATATCGTGGCGAAGTTGATCAACGATCCGCAAAAACGCTTTAGTCAACATTGGGATGATGAAGCGAAAGTGCCGTGGCTGTCGGTACAGTCTGCGGATGGAAAAAAACTCTTTGCCCTCTCCTATGAAAACCCGCGTTCGGTGGCGATCAAAGCCGACTACATCAAAAGCAAAGGGTTGGCAGGCGCCATGTTCTGGGAGTACGGCGCAGATGACAATAATCAGTTGGCGAAGCAGTTAGCCGATTCGTTAGGCATCAAACACTGATCCCAACGCCTGACACAATAGGTTATGATTAGCGCATTCTGCTGCGCCAGCTTTTGGCGCAGCTCTTCATTTTCTACTGGAGGCATGCGCTTTTATGGCTTTTATCCCTAAAAATTACGCCCGTCTGGAAGTCGGTTACCGGGAAAAGGCGCTTAAACTCTTTCCCTGGGTCTGCGGACGCTGTTCCCGTGAGTTCGTGTATTCAAATTTGCGCGAGTTGACGGTACACCATATCGATCACGATCACTCAAATAACCCGGAAGATGGTAGCAACTGGGAAATGTTGTGCCTGTACTGCCACGATCACGAGCATTCCAAATATACGGAAGCGGACCAGTATGGTTCAACGGTGGTTGCAGGAGAAGATGCGCAAAAGGCCGTAGGCGAAGCGAAATACAACCCGTTCGCCGATCTGAAGGCGATGATGAACAAGAAATAACATCAACTGCAGGCCCGACACAGATGTTTGCCGGGCCTGGGTAATCAGGATTTAAACGTCGCAATCGGTTCTGGCGTAATACCAAACTCCACCTTCAACTGCTGCTTGCTCTTCATCACCATCTCACCGTTGGTATCAATCGTCATATGCTGCGCGTCAATATTGTTTCGCGCCTGCCATAACATCACCAGCTGTAAGCTATTCTCTTTTTGTTCTACCGTTAGCGCTACGCCATCCGGCCATTTTCCGAGTTCAACGGCAGTCGATAAGCGCTGATAAACTTCCGGCGTCATGCTGTTGATCATCTCATCAAGATTCATGTTAAATCCACTCTCCGTAGAATAATTTGCTGAATCGTTTCTTCAACCCTTGGTTTGCTCACCGTTTTCACCATCGGTAAAGTTCAAAGACGCTGAGTTAACGCAGTACCGTTCACCGGTAGGTTTCGGACCATCCGGGAAGACGTGTCCCAGGTGTGCATCACAGTTTCCGCAGCGGATTTCAATGCGCTGCATGCCGTGTGACGTATCTTTTATGTAACGGATAGCCTCATCGCTGACAGGCTCGTAAAAGCTGGGCCAGCCGCAGCCTGAGTCATATTTTGTCTCGGAACGAAATAGCGGATTGTCGCAGATCAAACAGTGGTAGATGCCGTCACGTTTGTTATGTAGCAAACGTCCGGTAAATGGCGGTTCTGTCCCGTGATTCTGCGTCACATAGAACTGCATTTCGGTTAAATTTTTTTTCAGTTCTTCTGGAGAAGGTTGATTAGCCATTTGCTCACATCTCGCTTTATCTAAACTCACATCGCGAGACAGATTCTAACAAAACATTAACACCGGAGTGCGAACTTTTGTTCTAAACTTGATCCTTGCGAAATGGCAGCCTGCAATTCGTGATCAGAATCACGTTTTTATCTTGATTGCCCTTTAAAATTCGGGCCGCCGACCCCATGTGGTTTCAAGCCCAAAGGAAGAGTGAGGCGAGTCAGTTGCGCAAAGCTTAGGCAGCAGATTGATTTGTCGCAATGATTGACACGATTCCGCTTGACGCTGCGTAAGGTTTTTGTAATTTTACAGGCAACCTTTTATTCACTAACAAATAGCTGGTGGAATATATGACTATCAAAGTAGGTATCAACGGTTTTGGCCGTATCGGTCGCATTGTTTTCCGTGCTGCTCAAGAACGCTCTGACATCGAGATCGTTGCAATCAACGACCTGTTAGACGCTGACTACATGGCTTACATGCTGAAATATGACTCCACTCACGGCCGTTTCAACGGTACCGTTGAAGTGAAAGACGGTCATCTGATCGTAAACGGTAAAAAAATCCGTGTTACCGCTGAACGTGATCCGGCTAACCTGAAATGGGACGAAGTTGGTGTTGACGTAGTAGCTGAAGCTACTGGCCTGTTCCTGACAGATGAAACCGCTCGTAAGCACATCACTGCTGGTGCGAAAAAAGTGGTTCTGACTGGTCCGTCCAAAGATAACACTCCGATGTTTGTTAAAGGCGCTAACTTTGACAAATACGAAGGTCAGGACATCGTTTCTAACGCTTCCTGCACCACTAACTGCCTGGCTCCGCTGGCTAAAGTTATCAACGACAACTTCGGCATCATCGAAGGTCTGATGACTACTGTTCACGCGACCACCGCTACTCAGAAAACCGTTGATGGCCCGTCTCACAAAGACTGGCGCGGCGGCCGCGGCGCATCCCAGAACATCATCCCGTCCTCTACCGGTGCAGCTAAAGCTGTAGGTAAAGTACTGCCAGAACTGAACGGCAAACTGACTGGTATGGCGTTCCGCGTTCCTACCCCGAACGTATCCGTTGTTGACCTGACCGTTCGTCTGGAAAAAGCTGCTTCTTACGAAGAAATTAAGAAAGCAATCAAAGCTGCTTCCGAAGGCCCGATGAAAGGCGTTCTGGGTTACACCGAAGACGACGTAGTATCTACCGATTTCAACGGTGAAGTTTGCACTTCCGTGTTCGATGCTAAAGCTGGTATCGCACTGAACGACAACTTCGTGAAACTGGTATCCTGGTACGACAACGAAACCGGCTACTCCAACAAAGTTCTGGACCTGATTGCTCACATCTCCAAATAAGTTGAGATGAAACAGTAATCTGTAAGAGCGACTCAGGTCGCTCTTTTTTTTGCCTGAAGAAAGGATTGCGTAATGATTAATAAAATTTTTGCACTTCCGGTAATCGAACAAATTACCCCTGTCCTCTCCCGCCGTCAGCTTGATGAGCTTGAGGTTCTTGTTGTCGATCACCCACAGGTTAAAGCTTCTTTCGCACTGCAGGGCGCACATCTTCTTTCCTGGAAACCAAATGGTGAAGAGGAAGTCCTGTGGTTAAGTAATAATACCCCGTTTAAAACCGGCGTAGCGCTGCGTGGCGGCGTACCAATTTGCTGGCCGTGGTTTGGTCCGGCTGCTACGAAGGGCCTGCCTTCGCATGGTTTTGCCCGCAACCTGCCATGGACGCTGAAAGCGCACAACGAAGACGACAATGGCGTGGTGCTGACGTTTGAACTGCAGAGCAACGCTGAAACGCGTCAGCTTTGGCCGCACGAGTTCTGTCTGCTGGCTCGCTTCAAAGTGGGAGCCACCTGTGAAATGGAGCTGGAAGCTCATGGTGAGTTTGAAACCACCTCGGCACTGCATACCTATTTCAACGTTGGTGACATTGCGGCAGTGAAAGTCAGTGGTCTTGGCGATCGCCTGATCGATAAAGTGAATGATGCTAAAGAAGATGTGCTGGCTGATGGTATCCAGACCTTCCCGGACCGCACCGATCGCGTTTATCTGAATCCGGAAGCGTGCAGCGTGATTCATGATGATGCGTTGAATCGCAATATAGATGTTGTCCACCACCACCATCTGAATGTCGTGGGCTGGAACCCTGGCCCGGCGCTGTCCGTCAGCATGGGCGACATGCCGGATGATGGCTACAAAACGTTTGTTTGTGTAGAAACGGCTTACGCGACCGCTCCGCAGAAAACCACCGAAGAAAAACCATCTCGCCTCGCGCAAACTATTCGTGTAGCTAAACGCTAACACAGCTCTGCGCACCATGCCGGATGCGGCTAACGCCTTATCCGGCCTACAAACTACATGCAGCCGTAGGCCTGATTAGCACAGCGCCATCAGGCAGTTCCGCGCACCGTGC